>NZ_JBGFFH010000001.1:0-1201203 GCF_056175745.1 Microbacterium sp. LjRoot205
CCCCCATGCCCGCGAAGCTGCCGATCGTGCCGGGGATCGTGTATTCGAAGATCTTCTGCGCCCCGTGAGCGGTGAAGACGGCGCCGACCACGATGCGCAGGACGAGGAGTCCCAGCGAGGCGGCGGCAGAGGGGGCGGTGGTGTTCGTCATGAGGAGGTGTTCCTTCGTGGCAGGACACCGCGCGCCAGGCGCGGAGCAGGGGCTATCCCTCCTTCCACGCTATTCAGACGACTTTTCCGTCTCCTGTGCGCAGCTCGTCGCAGCCCCGCTCGCCGCGCCTTCCGTAGACTCGCCGGATGGGAGATGCGCCGTCTGGACGACGATGCGCACAGCCGGAAAGGGGCACGAGGCGAGAGTGAGGGCACGATCGGCGTTCGGCGTGCTGCGCTTGGCCACGGCCGCAGTGTGCACCGTCGCGCTCGTGCACCGGCTGTTCTGGGGCCTGAGCTCCCGATCGATCGCGGGAGAGAACTTCTTCGCGTACCTGACGGTCCAGTCCAATTGCGCGCTCGTGGTCGTGCTGCTGATCGGTGCGGTGCTCGCCTTCATCCGGGCGACGGATCCTCGCTGGTTCACGGTCGCGCTGGCGCTCGTGCTCACCTGGACGATCACGGCAGGACTCGCCTTCGCGCTGATCGTCTGGCAGGCGGGACTCCGCGGCATCCGCGTCGACGTGCCATGGTCTGATCAGGTGCTGCATTTCTGGCTGCCTGCGTGCACCGCCCTCGCCTGGGTGCTCACACCGGGGCACCGCGGCGTGCCCTGGTGGGTGGTGCCGACGGCGCTCACCTTCCCGCTCGCGTGGGGCGGTGTCACGATGTGGCGCGGGCCGTCTGTGGGGTGGTACCCGTATTACTTCCTCGACCCCCGACAGGTATCAGGGCCTCCCGAGTTCCTGCTCACCAGCGGGGTGGCGCTGGCGATCTTCGCGCTCGTCGCGACGTTCATCGTGCTCGTCAGCCGGATGCGGCGACGCGGCCAGGAGCGCCCGGAGGTCTGACCCCGCTGCGGCCGGTGGGAGAGTCAGGCCGGTGCGAGTCAGGCCGGTGCGAGTCAGGCCGGTGCCGTGAGGAACGGTGCGAGCGAGGCGATCGCCGCCTCGAGCGCCTTCTGCTCGCTCATCTCGGCGAACGTGGCTGCCGCTTCTCCGCCGACGATGCCCACCACGACGTTCTCGCCCGTGGCCGGTGCGAGGTTGATCCAGGTGCGGATCAGCGCATCGCCGCCGACGACGTGCCAGAGCGTCGCAGCGGACTCGGCGTCAGCACCCTCTTCGGCGTCGCCTTCAGCGTCACCTTCGGGCTCGGGTGCCGACACGATCAGAGGATCGTCGAAGCGCAGCCAGACCGTCTCGATGAGTCCCATCCCGAGCTCGGCGATGGCACCGCGATGACCGAAGGGCAGCGCCGGAGCGAACTCCACGCCCTCGCCCTTCAGCACTCCGAGCGGCACCGTGATAAGGACTCGGTCGAACGACAGCGACTCCCCCGAGGCGATGCCGAGGCTGACGCCGGCGTCGTCGTAGGCCACGCGACTGACGGGCGATGAGAGGCTCAGCTTCGCGCCCTCGAGAAGCTCGTCGATGGCCGGGGTCAGGTCGCCGAGAGGTGCCACCAGCTCGTCGGCGGGAAGCCGAGGGGGGAACCAGGTCGACTCGTCGGAGGCATCGGCCCCCGATGCGGCCGCGATCGAAGCGAGCAGCGCCGCGAGTCCCGGCTCGTCAGGATCAGCGCCCGCTGCCGTCAGCGCATCCTCGAGAGACGAGTCGGTCGGCCCCTGCTGGGCGGTGGCGATCGCCGCCTGCACCGGTTCGATCGGCACCGGCTCGACGTCTCCGTCAGTCGATCGCCACAGCGAACCCGAGATCGGAGCCGTCCGGATGTCACGGGCGTTGAGAGTCTCGAGCAGGACGTCGTCGGACGAGCCGAGCAGCCAGCCGCCCAGTTGCGCGGGGAAGGGCCAGGCCGTGTCGTCGACCACCGAGTGCACGCGTCCGCCGATGCGGTCACGCGCCTCGAACACCGTGACCTGCAGCCCCTCGGCGACGAGTCGGGCAGCGGCGGCGGCACCGGCGAGACCTGCGCCGACGATCGCCACGCGCTCACCGCTGTCGGCGGCGCGAACGAGCTCGCCGGCGGCTCGATCACCGGATCGGAGCGCGGCGGCGATCGTGCCCGGCGCCTCGACGTCGGTCGCTTCGCCCGAGAAGAAGAGCCGGTCCTCGACCGGCTCGGCCAGCGCCTCGCGGGCCCTCGCCTGTGTGCCGACCGGAGTGAAGCTCGCAGCGCCGAGCGCGAACGCGTCGGTCGTCCACGAGCTGCGGGCGAACGCGGCGGGGGTGATCGCACCCGCGGTCGGCTTCGGAGTGGGCGAGCGATCGGGCGTGGGCGACGTCGCCGGCTCGGGAGTGCAGGAGGCCAGCAGGACTCCCAGGACACCGGCTCCGGCGCCCATCAGCAGTGTGCGACGCGTCATCCTCATCGTGTCGCAACGATACCGCGCGCGGGTGGCCGACGCGTGCGAGGACCCCTCCTGCACAGACTCGCCTGCCGCTCGATCCGCCCCCACGCCTGCGGGATCATCGCGGTCGGGCCTCGTCCGATCACGCAACACTGCCATTCTGGCGCGACGTTCACAGGATGGAGACATGACGATGAACGAACCTCAGATCTGGACGCTCATCGCGGTGTTCTCCGCGACGATGCTGGGGGTCGTGACGGTCATGACCACGCAGTTCAGCAGAGTCATCCGGGCTGAGATCGGCCGTCTCGACGGCAGGCTCACCGGACAGATCAGCGGGCTCGAAGGAATGCTCACCGGCAAGATCGAGGCACTCGACCACCGACTCACCGGCAAGATCGAGGCACTCGACCACCGGCTCAGCGGACAGATCGAAGCACTCGACCACCGGCTCAGCGGACAGATCGAAGCACTCGACCACCGGCTCAGCGGACAGATCGAGTCGCTCGAGTGGCGGCTCAACGGCAGGATCGACGCTCTCGACTCGAAACTGACCGCGCGCATCGACACGCTCGACAAAGAGGTGGCCGACATCGCAACCCGATTCTTCGGTGCCGCCTAGCAGTCGTGCAGTTCGCCGACTATCAGCTGCGGCCGCTGCCCGGGTGCCAGAGCACGACCTCGGCCGAGCGGCGGATGCGGCGGCCACTGGGCACCGGAATGACGCCGGCGGATCCCGCGGCGAACACGCGCATGCCCGGTCGGTTGTCGCGCTCGGCGCGCAGCGCGGCGTCGAGTTCGGCCACGCGGCTGCGCAGCATCCGGTTCTCGTCTTCGAGGTCGAGGACACGCGCGATCGCCGGAAGGCTCATGCCCTCGGATGACAGCTGGGCGACCTCGCGGAGCTGTTCGATGTTGCGGGTCGAATAGCGACGAGAGCCGCCGGAGGTGCGACCGGGCACCACGAGCCCGATGCGGTCGTACTGCCGCAGCGTCTGCGGGTGAAGACCCGAGAGCTGGGCGGCGACGGCGATCGCGAACACCGGGGTGTCGGCGTCCACGCGCTGGTCAGCCACAGTGGATCACCTCCTCCTCGGTGTTCGCGTTCGTCATGATCTTCTAGCGCCGTGCCTTCGCCATGAGGTCGGCACGCGGGTTCTCCGCCGGCTCCAGCGACTGGAACTTCTCCAGTGCCTCCCGAGCGGCCTCGTCGAGGTGCGACGGCACCGCGATCTGCAGCTCGGCGAGCAGGTCGCCCGTGCCCTTCGAGGTGGCGACGCCGCGACCCTTGACGCGCAGGACGCGTCCGGACGGCGTGCCAGGTGCGACACGGAGCTTGACCGTGTCGCCGCTGAGCGTCGGAACCTCGATCGTCGCGCCGAGTGCCGCCTCGGTGAAGGTCACCGGCACGACCACGCGCAGGTTCAGCCCCTCGCGGGTGAACACCGGATGCGGTCGCACCGCGATCTGCACCACGACGTCGCCGTTCTCCCCGCCATCGGGCGAGGGACGACCGCGTCCGCGGAGTCTGATCTTCTGCCCGTCGGCGACACCGGCAGGGATCTTCACCTTGAACGGTTTGCCGTCGTCCCCCTGCAGGCTGATGGTCTCACCCTGCACGGCTGTGGCGAAGTCGAGCGTGGTGCGCGCCGTGACATCGGCGCCCTTCTGGGGCCCGCCGAAGCCGCGGTATCCGCCGGAGGTCTGGCCGAATCGACCGGAGCCGAACGGGCCGCCCTGACCCTGGTTGAACATCGCGAAGATGTCCTCGAAGTCGGCGGACTGCTGCTGCCCGCGCCCCTGCTGCCCGAACCGGCTGAAGACGTCTTCGAAGCCGCCTGCTCCCGCACCGCCCGCCGTGAAGCGTGCGCCCGAGCCCATGGCGCGGATCTCGTCGTACTCCTTGCGCTGCTCGGGATCCGAGAGCACCGAGTACGCCTCGCTGATCTCTTTGAACTTCGCCTCCGCCTTCTCGTCACCCTGATTGGAGTCGGGGTGGTACTTGCGAGCGAGCTTGCGGTAGGTCTTCTTGAGATCAGCGTCGCTGACGTCCTTCGAGACCCCGAGGATCTTGTAGAAGTCCTTGTCGAACCAGTCCTGGCTAGCCATCGATCACCTACTCTGCGGGTACGGCGACGACGACCTTCGCGGGACGCAGCTCGACGTCACCGAGGCGGTAACCCACCTCGACGACCTCGAGCACCGTGGTCTTGTCGGCGCCCGGGGTGGGCTGCTGGAAGATCGCCTCGTGGCGCTGCGGGTCGAATTCCTCGCCCTTCTCACCGTACGAGACGACACCGAGACGCTCGACGACCGTGCGCACCTTGCCGGCGATCACGGCGAAGGGCGTGCCTTCGACCAGATCACCGTGCTGAGCGGCGCGATCGAGATCGTCGAGCACGGGGATGAGGCCCTTGGCGGCCTCGCCCTTCGCGCGCTCGATCTCGACCTGACGCTGCTCTTCGGTGCGTCGGCGGTAGTTGGCGTATTCGGCCTGGAGCCGCTTGAGGTCGTTCAGCAGCGCGTTCTCGGCGTCGGCGATCGCGGCATCCCCCGCAGCGGCCTCAGCCGTCTGGTCGGCGTTCAGGATGTCGTCGATCGTGAAGTCCGCGTCGTCAGAGCCCTCCGCAGCCCGGGCCTCATCAGAGTCCGGGTTGTGCGGCGCGGGGCCGGATGCCTGAGCATCCGACCCCTCGCTGTGACCTTCGGCGGGCTCAGGAACCTGATTGTCGTCGAAGTTCTTGTCCGTCATGATTACTTCTTCTCGTCCTCGTCGTCGACGACCTCGGCGTCGATGACGTCCTCGTCGGAGGAGCTGTCATCGGCCGGAGCCTCGCCCGCGGCGTCGGCGCTCGGGGCGCCCTCCGCCTGGGACTGTGCGTAGATGGCCTCGCCGATCTTGCCCTGCGACTGGTTCAGCTTGTCGAACGCGGTCTTCACGGCCTCGTCGTCTTCGCCGGCCAGAGCCGTCTTGAGAGCGTCGACGTCGGCCTTGACCTCGGTCTTCACGTCCTCGGGCAGCTTGTCGTCGTTCTCGGTGATCAGCTTCTCGATCGAGTACGCGAGCGTCTCGGCCTGGTTGCGGACCTCGGCGGCCTCGCGGCGAGCCTTGTCCTCAGCCGCGTGCTCCTCGGCCTCGCGCACCATGCGCTCGATGTCCTCCTTCGACAGCGAAGAGCCGCCGGAGATGACGATCGACTTCTCAGTGCCCGTGCCCTTGTCCTTGGCGGACACGTGCACGATGCCGTTGGCGTCGATGTCGAACGTGACCTCGATCTGCGGGATGCCACGGGGAGCCGGGGCGATTCCGGTGAGCTCGAACGTGCCCAGCGGCTTGTTGTCGCGGGTGAAGTCGCGCTCGCCCTGGAAGACCTGGATCGCGACGGACGGCTGGTTGTCGTCTGCCGTGGTGAAGGTCTCGCTGCGCTTGGTCGGGATGGCCGTGTTGCGCTCGATGAGCTTGGTCATCATGCCGCCCTTGGTCTCGATGCCGAGGCTGAGGGGGGTGACGTCGATGAGCAGAACGTCCTTGCGCTCGCCCTTGAGGACACCGGCCTGGAGGGCGGCGCCCACGGCGACGACCTCATCGGGGTTGACGCCCTTGTTGGCCTCCTTGCCGGTCTCGCGCTTGACGAGCTCGGCGACGGCGGGCATGCGGGTCGATCCACCCACGAGCACGATGTGGTCGATGTCGGCGACCTTGATGCCGGCTTCGCGGATGACGTCCTCGAACGGCTTCTTGGTGCGGTCGAGCAGGTCCTTCGTCAGGTCCTCGAACTTCGCGCGGGTGATGGTCTCGCTCAGCGACACCGGACCCGACTCGGTCAGCGACAGGTACGGGAGGTTGATGCTGGTGCTGGTCGAGGAGGAGAGCTCCTTCTTGGCCTGCTCCGCAGCCTCCTTGAGACGCTGCAGGGCGATCTTGTCACCCGAGACGTCGACGCCGGTGGTCTCCTTGAACTGCTTGATCAGGTGGTCGACGAGGCGCTGGTCCCAGTCGTCACCGCCGAGGCGGTTGTCACCCGCGGTGGAGCGCACCTGGATGGTCGAGAAGTCGTCGTCCTTGCCCACCTCGAGCAGCGAGACGTCGAACGTTCCACCACCGAGGTCGAAGACCAGGATGAGCTCGTCTTCCTTGCCCTTGTCGAGTCCGTATGCCAGAGCTGCGGCGGTGGGCTCGTTGATGATGCGCAGGACGTTGAGGCCCGCGATCTCGCCGGCCTCCTTGGTGGCCTGACGCTCGGCGTCGTTGAAGTACGCGGGGACCGTGATGACGGCGTCCGTCACCGTGTCACCCAGGTAGGACTCGGCGTCGCGCTTCAGCTTCTGGAGGATGCGCGCGGAGATCTCCTGCGGCGTCCACTTCTTGCCGTCGACGTCGAACGTCCAGTCGGTGCCCATGTGGCGCTTGACGGACGCGATGGTGCGGTCGACGTTCGTGACGGCCTGGCGCTTCGCGGTCTCGCCGACGAGCACCTCGCCGTCCTTCGTGAATGCGACGACCGAGGGGGTGGTGCGGAAGCCCTCGGCATTGGCGATGACCTTCGGCTCGCCACCCTCGAGGACGCTGACGACGGAGTTCGTCGTACCGAGGTCGATTCCAACAGCACGTGCCATGTGATTCTCCTTAGTTGCTGAGGTTGATGTGGGTCTGGAAATCCGGGGCGATCAGGGAAACCTGAGTCGCGATGGCTCAACTGTACTCCGACCGCCGGACGCTGTCAAATAAAGTTGATATGAACCGGCTCAACTTTTGAATCGGACGCCTCGACACCGCACATCCGCACCTGCGTCGAGGCGAGGATCTCGAAACACCGCCGTCACACGGCTCACCTAGAGTCCCTGCATGAGCCGCCCCATCCTCCTCGCCGTGTCGCACGGCACCTCGGATGCCGAGGGAGCCCGTGCCATCTCCGATCTGGTCGGCGCGGTCGCCGCAGCGATGCCCGAGGTCGAGGTGCGCAGCGCCTTCGTCGACGTGCAGCAGCCCGATGCCGCCGACCTGCTGCCGACGATCGACGGACCGGTCGTGATCGTGCCGCTGCTGCTCTCGCGCGGCTTCCACGTGCATCACGATCTGCACGGCATGGCGGCGAAGAAGGCGGATGCCGTGGTCAGCGCCCCGATGGGCCCCGACCCCCGGCTCGCCGAAGTGCTCGCGGAACGGCTGTCCGAGACGCTCCCGACCGTTCCAGATTCGACGCACACCGAGGATGCGCCCGTGATCCTCGCCGTCGCCGGCTCGCGCGACCCCGCCTCGCTGACGGATGCCGAAGCCATGGCGTCTCTTCTCTCGCTGCGGCTCGGCAGAAGGGTCGAACTCGCCTACCTCGCCGCACGCGAGCCCGACCTGGCCCATGCGCTGCGCGAGCACCCCGACGCGGTCGTCTCGACGTACCTGCTCGCCCGCGGCTTCTTCTTCGACCTCACCCTGAGGCAGGCGCCGGGCCGACGCGTCACCGCGCCCCTGCTCGACGGCACGACCGTGCCGCAGCCGCTGATCGACCTCGTCATCGCCCGATACGAGGAGGCGTCGGAGCAGCTGCTCACCGCACAGTCCCCCGGGGCCGCGCTGACTCCCGAGCCCGCACAGTCATGACCCTCGGCACGGTCACCCTGGTCGGAGCAGGACCCGGCGATGCCGGTCTGCTGACCCTGCGGGGGCTGCGCGCCCTGCAGCAGGCGGATGTGATCGTGGCCGACCGCCTCGGAGCCCGCGCCGTGCTCGCACAGCTCGCCGACGAAGGAGTGCAGCTCGACGCCGAGGTCATCGACGTCGGCAAGCTGCCCGGTCATCACCCGGTGCCGCAGGACGGCATCAACGAGCTGCTCGTCTCGCTGGCCCAGGAGGGCCGGCGTGTGGTGCGGCTCAAGGGCGGCGACCCCTTCGTCTTCGGACGAGGGCGCGAGGAGCAGCTCTTCTGCGAAGCCGCCGGCATCGCGGTCGAGGTCATCCCGGGCGTCACGAGCGCAGTGGCGGTGCCGGGTCTCGCCGGGATCCCCCTGACCCAGCGCGGCATCGCTGAGACATTCACCGTGGCCAGCGCCCACGACCAGATCGAGGCGCTCGGGGGCGGACGCGACCATACCGTCGTGCTGCTGATGGGAGTGAACACGCTCGGGCATTCCGCGCATGTGCTCGCCGCGGGGTCGCGCGGCGCCGACTGCCCGGTGGCCATCATCGAAGACGGGTTCGGTGCCCGACAGCGAGTCACGGTCGGCACCCTCGGCACGATCGCCCACCTCGCCGCGGTTCGACAGGTGCGATCCCCCGCGGTCGTCGTGGTCGGTGACGTGGTCGCGCTCAGCCCGCACGCCGGGATCAGCCCGAGTTAGGCGACCCTCAGTCAAGAGGTGGCAGACTGTCGTCAGCGGACCGATTCTCGCCCGATGAGCGCGTCCGTCGGCGGCGCCGCCATGGTCGGCGCATCCGCGCCCGGTCACACGGCGGTCACCGCTCTTCTCCCGGGAGCGCGAATGACTGACACGGACACCTACGACGTGCTCGTGATCGGCGGTGGCCCCGCAGGGCTGTCCGCCGCCCTCAACCTGGGCCGTTCGCTCATGCGCGTGCTGGTGGTCGACGCCGACCGTCCGCGCAACGCCGCCACGCTGAACTCGCACGGCTTCCTCACCCGTGACGGAGTGGCCCCGCACGAGTTGCGCCGCATGGCCCGCGACGAGCTCGCCGCGTACCCGAACATCGAGGTGCGCACGCGCGTCAGGGTGCTCGAACTCCGCAGATCGGCTCCCACGGCGGATGCCGGGGCGGATGCGGGAACGGATTCGGGAACAGACTCGGGAACGGACGCCGGTTTCACGGCATCCGTCGGCCGCAAGGACCCGACCGACGTGGTGACCGCTCGGAGCGTGCTGCTCGCGACGGGCCTGCGCGAGACCCTTCCCGACGTCCCGAACCTGCGGGGCTTCTACGGCATCAGCCTGTTCAGCTGCGCCGCATGCGACGCGTGGGAGCTGCGCGGGCGACGACTCGCCCTCATCGGAGAGACGCCCGACCTCGCCGACCGCGCCCGGCTCATCTCGCGCTGGACCGAGAGCCTCACCGTCTTCACCCTCGGCGCAGACACGGTCACGGCCGCGGAGGAGGCCGAGCTCGCCTCCACGGGGGTCGCCGTGCTGCGGCATCCGATCGCCGAGCTCGTCGGAGACCGCGGGCGCATCGAGGCGATCCGGCTGACGGACGGCACCGTCGTCGCGGTCGAGGGCGGTTTCGTGCGACCCGAGTGGCAGACCGATGTGTCATTCCTGCACGGGTTCGCCCCCGCCATCGACCACGACGGGCACCTCGTCACCGATCGGTCGGGCCGCACCGACATCCCGGGGCTCTATGCCGCCGGTGATGCGGCGATCCCCGGCCCCCAGCAGCTGATCGTCGCAGCAGGCGCGGGCGCGAGGGTCGCGTCGGTCATGGTGCACGATGCGGTCGGCATCGCCACGGCGCACTGAATCAGCCGGCATACCGGCGACTAGGCTGACCGCCATGACGCGCATCTCGCAGGCCCCGCAGCTCGCCCGCCTCGCCGCCCTCTCGGTGATCGCGCTGGCCGCGCTGCCGCTCAGCGGCTGCCTGTATGCGCAGATCCCCGTGAACGTGCCGGATGGCGACGGGCCAGAGCCCTCTCCGACCGCGATCCCGTCCGAGCAGCCCTCGGACGAGCCCGCCGGCGACCTGCCATCGACCATGACCTTCGCAGACGGTGCCGACATCCCTTCGGAGGCGTACATCCAGTGGGGCGACGGGCTCATCGCCGACGACGGCTGGAAGATCGTCAAGCCGGACGACGGCAACGGAGGCTGGACGTACGGCACGATCGACGACACCTGCACGGCCCAGTTCTGGCAGGGCCTGATCCCCGATGTGCCGACCGTGGCCGGCGACGACAGCGTCAGCTCGGATGCCATGCTCGCCGTCATCCTCGGCGAAGCGGACGCCGCCGCGATCACCCCGCTCGCGACGACGGGGTCGTTCAGCTATCAGGTCGGCGGCAACGCCGACGTCGAGAACCGCCAGGTCGTGGGCGAAGAGGGCGAACGCCGATGGGCGATGGCCGCACGGGCCTTCACCGCGACGGGTGTCGGACTCTACGTGATCGTCGACTGCACCGGTGGCGACCTGCAGGCCACGATGGCCGAGGTCATCGACAGGAACGCCGTCGTCATCCAGTGACGCCGGCCGCCCGGCATCCGCTCTGCTGACGCCGGGCGGAGATCACTTGCCGCCCGGCGGGCCCACGAGCAGCAGGATCACGTACAGCGCGACGATGCCGACGACGAGCAGGATCGCCAGCACCCACGGGCGGCGCAGGAACCAGCGCATGAGCCTGTCGTACCAGCGCGCATCGCGCGGGTCCTGCGTCTGCTCCAGCCGCCACTCGCCGGTCAGGCGGCCGGTGCGATGCAGCCAGATCTCCATGGGAATGGTCGCGTAGGGGACGATGGCGCTCGCCACGGCCAGGATCGCGACGCCGAGGTGCCAGCGCTGGTTGAGCGCGACGAGCACGGCGGTCGCCGCGTACGCGAGGAACACGAACCCGTGGATGCCACCGCCGATCGTGACGACGATTCCCGGCGCACCTGCGGCACGGGCGATGATCGCCGAGATCAGGATGGTCCAGGTGATCGCCTCCGCGATCGCGAGAACTCGGAACAGGCGGTCGGGTGTGCGGAACACGGGACTCCTCGGGTGGGGGTCCGTCCAGCGTATCCGGAATAGCTATGCGTCCCCGGGTGTTGCCGAAGGCATGGTGACCGTCGACTCCGCAGCCCTCGGGCACGTGCTCGACTCCGTCGACCTCCGCGTCGGCATCGCCCGTCGCGTCGCCCTCGCCACCGGCGGGCTCCTGCCGATCCCCTCGGGTTCGGCCACCCTCGTCTACATCGCCTCGGGCTCGGTGCACGGGCATCCCCCGCTGACCACCGGATGCCGCCTCGACGTCGACCCCGCAGCGCAGATCGTCGCGGTGGACGATCGCCCGCTGCACGCGAACCTGGTCGCCGGAGACGCGTTCCTGACGCTCGGCCGCTCGTCGATCGCCCTCGAAGCCGACGGGGTGACCGACCTCGTCGTCGTCGACCTCGAATTCTCCGACGGCGCCGCGATGATCGCCGCGCTCCTTCCCGATCCGATCACCGTCATGTCGTTCGCCGCGCTGGAACCGGCCGCAGCCGCACTCGCCGGAAGCATGGGCCCCACCGATCCCACGACCTGCCCGTCACGCCAGGGCGACCCGGTGATCTGCCGGATGATGGCGCAGACCGTGCTGCTCTCGGTGATCCGCGCATGGGCCGCCAACGGCTGCGCGCCGGCCGGCTGGCCCTCCGTGTCGAATGATCCGTTCCTCGACCGCGTCGTCGAGGCCATCCATGAGCAGCCCGGCCGCGACTGGACGGTCGAACGCCTCGCGAGCGTCGGCGCGATGTCGCGCTCGGTGTTCGCCGAGCGATTCCGCAGCGCGATCGGCCGCTCGCCCGCCGACTACGTCACCGAGGTGCGCGTCGACGCGGCGAAGCGGATGCTGAGCGAGGGCCGCTCGGTCAGCGAGACGTCGCGCGAACTGGGCTACGCCTCCGACGAGGGCTTCAGCCGGGCTTTCCGCCGCCGCACGGGGATGACTCCGTCGGTCTGGCGGGCGACGCAGCTCACCGCCGTCCCTGCCTGAGCCGGCCCTGCCCGCCGCTCAGGCGCGCTTCGCCGCCGCGACGCTCCTGCGGTTCGACATTCCGAAGAGCACGGCACCGACCAGCAGGGACGCAGCCCCGAGCACGTAGACGAACTCGACATCGAGGGTGTCGACGAGCAGTCCGCCGACTCCGGCGGCGATCGTGATCGCTCCCTGGAATCCCACGACCACGAGGCTTCCGCCCGCCTCGAGCCGGTCGGGCGAGCGGTGCCCCACCCACGTGTTGATCACGAGCAGCCACGAGGAGAAGAAGAAACCCCAGACCAGCACGACGATGCCGATGCCGAGGACCGACCCCGAGAGGAAGATCATCGACAGCACCGACGCGGCGATCACCAGCGGGGCGAACACTGCGAAGAAGCCGAAGGTGCGGTCGATGAAGAACCCGAGCCCGAGGTTGCCGGCGAGGCCTCCGAGCCCGAAGAGGGCGAGAAGCAGGATGATCGTCGACGGCTCGATCTCGGGGATGCGTTCGAGCGCGAGTCGCACGTACGTGTAGGCGAGGAAGTGACCGAGCACGACGAGCACGTGCCCGACCATGCCGAGCCCGATGCCGGGACGACGCAGCGTGTCGACGAGGAGCCGGATGCTGGCGCCCTGCTCGGCCGGGACCGAAGGGAGCATGAACCGCAGCGCCACGGCGAGCAGCACCATGAGGACGCCCGCGATCGCGAACACGGTCTGCCAGTCGACGATCTCGCTGAGCATCACACCGAGGGGCACTCCCGCGACGGTCGCGAGCGACACACCCGCGGAGGTGAACATGACGCCTCGCCCGAGGTGCTCCGGGCCCGCCAGGCGCACGGCGACCGTGATCGACATCGCCCAGAAGGCGCTGATCGCCGCACCCAGCAGGAACCGCGCGAGCAGCACGATGATGAGGTTGGGCGCGATCGCGACGATGAGGTTCGACGCGGCTGCGGCGAGCGCCATCCAGACGAGCAGCGAGCGCCGGTCGAGGCGGGGGAAGATCAGCCCCACCGTCGGCGCCACGATCAGACCGACGAGCGCGGTGACCGTGACCGTCTGCCCCGCCTGCCCTGGTGTGACGCCGAGAGCGTCGGCCATCTCGGTGAGCACGCCGTTGGGCAGGAATTCGGCCGTGACGAGAAGGAACCCCATCAGCATCAGCACGATGAGTCCGCCGTAGCGGATGCTCTCGGTGCGGGCGGTCGTCACGGGTACGGGCGCGGTCGTGGTCATGGTTCAACACTCCCAGGCGCGGAGGCCGGTCGCCCGACGCGGCGTCCAGGGCATCCGACCATTCGTCCGGACTGCGGTGAGACCGGGAGATCCGGGTCTGGACAGCATCCGCCCGCGCCCCCTAGGCTCGACGACGCACCGGGTTCTCCCGGAAGGCCAGAGCGAGAGGAGTGGATGACATGAACACCGTCTCTGTCGTGCCCCTCGCCGACATCCTTCCTCTCGAGGCCTCTCGCTCCTGATCCGCGCGTGGCCTCCCTCTCTCGGAGCCACATCGTGTCTGATCTCTTCGCTTCTTCCGAAGCATCCTCTTCGTCCTCCTTCTTCGACGCATCCCCTTTCGATTCCGTCCCCACCTTCGCCGACGTCGAACCCGGTGAGCACCAGCGCTGGACCACCTGGCCGGCGATCACCCCGTCGGAGCGAGGGCCGCTCCCCTGGCCCGAATGGGTGGTGACGAGCGCCGGCGCACTCGACACCGAGCTCGGCATCCTCAAGACCGGCAAGGAGGCCGACGTGTTCCTGCTCGAGCGCGCGGTGCCGGATGACCCGACCCAGCGCACCCTGCTCGCGGCCAAGCGCTACCGCGACTCCGACCACAGCAGCTTCCACCGCTCGGGCGTCTACACCGAGGGCCGCAGCACGAGGAACACCCGTGACACCCGAGCCCTCGCGAAGAAGTCCGAACACGGCCGAGCCGTCGCCGCCCTGCAATGGTCATTCGCCGAGTTCGACGCGCTGTGCCGCATGTGGGAGCTCGGCGCGCCGGTGCCCTACCCCGTGCAGGTCAACGGCACCGAGCTGCTGATGGAGTTCATCGGCGACGCGTCAGGAGTCGCGGCGCCCCGGTTGGCGGCCGTGCGCAGCGACCGGGCCGAGCTCGCCGGTCTCTACGACCAGATCGTCGACCTCATGCGGATCTTCGCCGCGGCGGGCTTCGCCCACGGCGACCTCTCGGCCTACAACCTGCTGGTGCACGGGGGTCGCGTGCGGGTGATCGACCTGCCGCAGATCGTCGACATCATCGCCAACCCCCAGGGCCTCGACCTGCTGCACCGCGACTGCGTCAACATCTGCGAGTGGTTCACCCGCCGCCGCGTCGAGCGCGACGCCGAAGAGCTCTTCGCCGAGATGCTCGCGGCGTCGTATGCGTGAGGGGTGTCGTCGACCCGGCCGAGTCAGCTGCGACCGAGTCAGCTGCTGCCGAGTCAGACGCGGCCGATGCGGGCGGCGAGCAACGACACCAGCTCGTACACGACGTGGCTCGCCGCGATGCCGGTGATCTGCGCATGGTCGTAGGCGGGCGACACCTCGACGACGTCGGCGCCCACGATGTCGCAGTCTCCGAGGGCACGGAGGATGCGCAGCAGCTCGCGGCTCGTGAGTCCCCCGGCCTCGGGTGTTCCGGTGCCCGGTGCGTGCGCGGGATCGAGCACGTCGATGTCGATCGACACGTACAGCGGCCTGCCTCCGACGCGCTGCAGGATGCGCTGGATGCCGGCCTCGACGCCGTGCTCCTCGATGTACTCGCTCGACACGATCGAGAATCCGAGGCGCTCGTCGTCTTCGAGGTCCTGCTTCGAGTACAACGGCCCGCGCGTGCCGACGTGGCAGCTCGAGGTGAGGTCGATCAGCCCCTCCTCGCTCGCGCGGCGGAACGGCGTGCCGTGTGTGATCGGGGCGCCGAAGTAGGTGTCCCAGGTGTCGAGGTGGGCGTCGAAGTGCAGCACGGCGACCGGGCCGTGCTTCGCCGCCACCGCCCGCAGCAGCGGCAGCGCGACCGTGTGGTCGCCGCCGATCGTGACGATGCGCTGCACCTGCTCGCCGAGCGCGAGCGCGGCGCGTTCGACCTCGGTCACCGCCTCGGTGAGGTCGAACGGGTTGACCGGGATGTCACCGGCATCCACCACCTGCGCGACCGCGAACGGCGACACGTCCTGGGCGGGGTTGTACGGGCGCAGCAGCCGCGAGGACTCGCGCACGTGCGACGGGCCGAAGCGCGTGCCGGGGCGATAGCTCACGCCGGAGTCGAAGGGGATGCCCACGACGGCGATGTCGGCGCGAGGCACGTCTTCGATCCTCGGCAGGCGGGCGAAGGTCGCGATCCCGGAGTACCGGGGGTTCACGGAGGCGTCGATGGGGCCCACGTTCTCGGTCATGATCAGTCCTGTCTCTGCGTGGGGATGTGCACGAGCTGCACTCCGCCGGCGGCGATGGCGTCGCGGATGCTCGGCACGATGTCGTCTCGGTCGTCGACCCGACGCCCGGTGGCGCCGAAGGCGGTCGCCAGCGCCGCCCAGTCGGGCTGCACCAGGTCGACGCCGATGGGGGTCATGCCTCGGTCGACCTCGTTCTGACGGATCTCGGCGTAGCCGCCGTTGTCGACGCACACGATGGTGACGTCGAGCCGCTGTTCGACGGCCGTCACGAGCTCATTGACGCAGAACATCAGCGCACCGTCTCCGATCACGGTGACGACGGGATGCTCGGTCTGCGCCACCCTGGCGCCGATCGCGGCGGGAAGGCCGTAGCCGAGGGTCGCATAGGTGGGCGTGTAGAGCAGGGAGTGCGGATGCTGCGAGCTCAGCACGCTGCCGAGCGCCATGTAGACGATCTGCGAGGAGTCGCCGGCGACGATCGCGTCATCGGGGAGAGCGTCGGCGATGAGCTCGGCCAGCGCGACCGCCTCGGGGGCGGTGTCGCGCATCTCGGCCTCGATCGCGGCGCGCTCGGTGGTCAGGTCTCGAGCAGCCCTGCCCTCGTCGGGCAGCAGCGCGAGCAGGGCGGCGCTCACCGCGGCGGCGTCACCGACGATCCCCACGGTCGCGTCGAGGTTCTTGTTCCGCTGCAGCGGCGAGATGTCGATGCGCACGACGGCGCCGCGCGCCTCCAACCGCGGAGCCCAGAGTTCGGCCTCACCGAGCTTCGATCCGATGACGAGCACCACGTCGGCGTCTTCGGCCACCTCGCGGGCCGCAGCGAGACGCAGGTTCGAGCCGAGCGACAGCGGATGCCGCTCGTCGATGACACCCTTGCCGTTGAGCGTGGTGAGCGCCGGGGCACCGAGGCGTTCCGCGAGTGCGGTGACCTCGTGCGCGGCATCGACCGACCCGCCACCCGCGACGATGACCGGCCGCTGCGCACCCTGCAGCAGACGTGCGGCATCGGCGAGAGCTGACGGATCACCCGACACCCGCGGAGGCATCACCCTGGGGTGGCGCGCCTCCGCGGGGACATCGGCCGGGGCCTCGAGCACGTCGAGGGGGATCTCGATGTGCACGGGGCGGGGGCGGCCGGTCTGGAAGAGCGTGAAGGCGTCGTGCACCGCATCGACCGCCTCGGCGGCGCTGGACACTCGGCGCGACCACTCGGCGATCGCGCCGACCATGGCCGTGGCATCCTTCGTCTCGTGCAGGGTGCCGACATCGGCGAACTCGGCGCCCAGCGGCACCCCGGGAGACAGCACGATCAGCGGCCGTGACTCGCAGAACGCCGTGCCGATCGCGCTCATGGCGTTCTGCAGACCGGGGCCGGAGGTCGTGATGACGACACCGGGAAGACCCGTCTGCTGCGCCCAGCCGTCGGCGCCGTAGCCCGAGCCCTGCTCGTGCCTGTTCGTCACCGCGCGGATGCCGAGAGAGGCGAGCGGGCGGTACAGCTCGAGGTTGTGCGTGCCCGGGATGCCGAAGATCGCATCGACGCCGTAGGCGCGGATGGTCTCGAGCACCGCGCGGCCGGCGGTATCGGCGTAGCGCTCGTCTGTCATGGTGGCATCCTCGCTCATGCCGAGACCATGACTGCGGCGCCGACGTGACGGCGTGTGCCGTCGACCCACGTCTCGCGCACGGCGATGGACGAGATCTCCTCGGCGTCGACGGCCAGCGGGTCGTCGGAGAGCACGACGAAGTCGGCGTACTTGCCGACCTCGAGCGAGCCGAGGTCGTCTTCGCGGCCGATCGACACGGCGCCTTCGATCGTGTGCGCGCGCAGAGCCGAGAGGGCGGAGACCCGCAGATCGTCTGGCCCGAGCTTGTGCCCCCGACGGGTCACGCGGGTGACGGCCGTCTGGATCGCCTCGAGCGGGATGGGCTCGGCCACCGGAGCATCCGACGAGATCGTGAACGGCACCCCCGCCCTCTCGAACTCGCCGAGGGGGTTGAAGCGCTCGCCCGGAGTGCCGATCGCCTCTTCGACGCCCTCGCCCCAGTTGAAGTAGTGCTGGGTCTGGTTGACCGGGCGGATGCCGGAGGCCGCCATCCGGTCGATCTGCTCGGGCGTCGGCAGACCGCAGTGCTCGATGCGGTGCCGCGCATCGGAGTCGGGCCGCTCGGCGAGCGCCGCCTCGATCGCCGACACGACCATCTCGATCGCCGTCGGCGACTGCGCGTGTGTCGCCGTCTGCAGGCCCGCCGCGTGCGCCCGGCTGATCAGCGCCGCGTATTCGGCGGGCTCGTGATACAGCTGACCGGTGCGGCAGGGGTCTCCGACGTACCCGTCGGGGAAGTACGCCGTCCAGCCGCCGAGCGTGCCGTCGGCGTAGAGCTTGATGCCGGCGAAGCTGAGGTGGGCGTTGCCGAACTGCCCCACGAGACCCATCTCGAGCGCCTCGTCGAGCAGGTGCGACAGCAGGTACATCGACACCCGCAGCTCGAGGCGGCCGGCCTCGGCGAGACGCAGATACATGTCGAACTCGCGTCGGGTGACCTGACAGTCGCCGATCGAGGTGACTCCCCCGGCGAGGAACCGCTGCGTGGCGGCATCCAGCTGACGCAGGTGCTCCTCCGGCTCGTCGGCGAGGTGGAAGTTCGGTCCGTGGTGGCCGATCTTCACCCCGTGCACGCCGGTGAGGATGTTGCACGCGGCATCCGAGAGCTCGCCCGTCAGCTCGCCGTCGGCGTCGCGGAAGAACTCGCCGCCGTCGGGATTCGGCGTGTCACGGTCGACGCCGTTCTTGGTGAGCGTGTACGAGTTGACGACGCCGCCGTGGCCCGAGGCGTTCATCAGGTAGACCTCTCGGTCGGCGGCGACCTCGTCGAGCTCGAAGCGGGTGGGATGCCGCTTCTCGGCGAGGTTGCGCTGCTCGTAGCCGTAGCCGCGCACCGGGCGTCCGGCGGGTGCGTCCACCGCCGCCGCCTTCAGCAGCGCCACGATCTCGGGGATGCTCTCGGCCTTCTCGGGTCCGCAGTCGACCCACGTCATCAGCTGCCCGAACATCAGCGGGTGGGCGTGCGCATCGACGAAACCGGGCACGATCACCGCGTCACCGAGGTCGACGTGGTCGGGTGCGAGCCCCGCGCGCTCCGCCGCGGCCCGGCACTCGGCCGGGGTGCCGATCGCGAGGATCCGGCCGCGATCGGTGAGCATGGCGGTCGCCGTCGTGGCATCCGCATCCACCGTCCGGATCACGCGAGCCGTGAACAGCTGCGGGATCGTCTGGGCGGAGCGGTCGAAGGGAGTGAGCTTTCTCATGGCAGCCTGTTCGCGGTCGTGTCGGTGCGGGCGGTGAAGGATGCCGTGACCGGGGCCTCATCCGAGTGCTGCGGGGCGAGCTTCGTGCAGATGCCGGCGATCACAGCCATGCCGGTGAACATCGCGAGGACCGACCAGATGTTGCCTGTCCAGGCGATGAGCTGCGTCGCGAACCAGGGCGAGAATCCTGCCCAGATCGCGGCACCCACGCCGTAGGACAGCGCGATCGACGTGTACCGGGACTGCGGACGGAACATCTGGGCGAGCAGGGCGGCGATCGGGGCGTAGGTCGCGCTCATCGCGATGCGCACCAGCGAGGCGAAGAGGAAGATCAGCGGCTCGACGCGTCCGGGGAGGATCAGCAGGAACGGGACGAAGGTGAGCACCGAAGTGATCAGACCGATGTACATCACGTTCTTGCGGCCCCACTTGTCGCCCAGCCAGGCGACCGGCAGAGTCACGACGAACTCGACGAAGGAGGCGATCGTCATCGCGTCGAGGATCACGCGCTCGTCGATCGCGATCGGGTCGCCCGTCGCATAGGCCGTGGCGAAGGTCGTCGCAAGGTAGTAGCCGCCGGTCGAGATGGGCAGGATGCCGATGCCGAGCAGGATCGGACGCCAGTTGGTGCGCAACGCGTAGGCCAGGGGCATCGACTGCTTGCGCCCCTCGATCTTCGTCTCGAAAACCGGGGTCTCCTCGACGCGGTAGCGCACCCAGAACCCGACGCCGACCAGCACGATCGACAGCAGGAACGGGATGCGCCAGCCGCCGTTGATGATGAAGTCGTCGCCGACGCGCGACATGATCGCGAAGATGCCCGAGGCCAGCAGGGCGCCGGCCGGGTTGCCGAGCTGGGTGAAGCCGCCGTAGAAGGTCTTCGACTTCTCGGGGGCGTGCTCGACGCTCATCAGCACGGCGCCGCCCCATTCGCCGCCGACCGCGAGGCCCTGGACGGCACGGAGCAGGATCAGGAGGATCGGAGCGAGGATGCCGATGTTCTCATACGTGGGCAGGCAGCCCACGAGCACGGTCGCCGCGCCCATGAGCAGCAGCGTGATGACGAGCGACGTGCGCCGGCCGAGCTTGTCGCCGATGTGGCCGAAGATGATGCCGCCGAGCGGGCGGACGAGGAACGCGACGGCGAACGTCGCGAAGGCCGCTGCGGTCTCGGCGAGCCGGTCGCCGCTCGGGAAGAACAGCGGACCGAAGACGAGGGCGGCAGCGGTCGCGTAGACGTAGAAGTCGTACCACTCGATGGTGGTGCCGACGAAGGCGGCGAAGCCTGCGCGCCGCGCCTTGCTGTGGGTGGAAGTCATGTGTGGCCCGCTCCTTTGCGGAAGATGTCGGATAGCGAAGGATGCTACGGACGTGTGGACGCGAGGACAAGGTCAGAACTCCAGTGTGAAGCCTGATTCACTGATGTTGTGCTCGCTGGATCACGCACTATTCGCCTACCCAACCGCCGCAACGGCTCTTACACTGCAGTTATGCACCTGCGGCGGCGCGTTCGCGGGAAACTGACGAATATGGGTGATCCATGGATTTCGACGCCGAACTGATCCGCGCTCTTCAGGAAGACGGTCGCGCCAGCATCCGCTCGCTGTCGCTGCGCCTCGGACAGTCGAGAGCCGCGGTCGCCGCCCGACTGCGCACGATGCTCGACGATCGCACCGTGCGCGTCGTCGCCGCGGTGGATCCGGTGTTCCTCGGGCAGCACGTGCTCGCGCACGTGTCGATCCGCACCGATGGGGCCGTGGAGATCGTCGCCGAGCACCTGCGCGACATGAGCGAGACCGTGCTCGTCTCGGCGGTCGGCGGCGCCCACGACCTCGTCACCGAGGTGCGCCTGGGCACCATGGCGGATCTGCACGACCTGCTGGCGCAGATCCGCGCGATCGACGGCGTGCTCGACATCAACACGATCATCTACTCGACCGTCGTGAAGGGCTTCTTCGTCTCGGAGTACCACGGTGACGTCACGCTCGACACAGTCGATGAAGACCTCATCGAACGGCTGCAGTCCGACGGACGCATGAGCTTCCGTGCACTCGGCGAGGCCGTGCGTCTCTCCCCCTCGGCTGTCGCGACCCGGGTGCAGCGACTGATCGACGGCGGGGTGATCAAGATCAGCGCTGTCGAGGCCAGGGGTCTCGCGCACCGACAGCTGTCGATGGGCGTCGGCCTCAATCTCAACCACGATGACGAGGCGGTGATCGAGGAGCTGAAGACCGGGCGAGGGATCGACTTCGCCGCCCGCACCCTCGGGCGCTTCGACGCGGTGGCCACGCTGGTCGAGCCGTCTGCGGGGGCGCTGTACGCGAGTCTCGAGCGGCTGAGGTCGCTGGCCGGCGTCACCCGCATCGAGGCGTGGCTGCACCTGGCCGTGCTCAAAGAGGACTACGCGCGGACGCTGCGCGAGCCGATGCCCCACCCCTGACGTGCGGCGCGCCGTCACCGTCCGTTCACCGCGCGCCGTCAGACTGCGATCATGAGCGAATCCCCGCAGAGCGGCGCGGTGCCCGAGCCCGCCGCGACGGCGAACAGCGGCGCGGTCGGCGTGATCGGCCTCGACCTGCGCGGCGAGACCCCCGCACCGAAGAAGCAGGTCTACTCGTGGGCGCTGTGGGACTGGGCGACGCAGCCCTTCAACACCGTCATCCTCACCTTCATCTTCACGGCGCTGTATCTCACGACCGAGGCGTTCCTTCCGGCGGAGATCGCCGGCCTCGACGCGAAGGACCCGATCCGAGAGGCAGCCGAGGCGGACCTCGCCTCGGGTCTGGGCCTCGGGTCGACGATCGCCGGGATCGCGATCCTCCTGATCGCACCGGTGCTGGGTCAGCGCGCGGATGCCGCGGGGCGCCAGAAGCTCTGGCTCGGGATCGGCACCGGGGCGCTCGTCGCCTGCATGCTCGGGCTGTGGTTCGTCGAACCGACGCCGACGCTGTTCTGGCTCGGCGTCGCGTTGATCTCGGCAGGGTCCGTCTTCGGCGAGATCGCCGCGGTCAACTCGAACGCCATGCTGATCGGCATCGCGAACCCGAAGACCGTCGGGCGCATCTCGGGCCTCGGCTGGGGCTTCGGCTACATCGGCGGCATCCTCGCACTGGTGCTCGTCGTCGTCTTCTACGTCTTCGACTGGTTCGGCCTGCCGGATGACGCGGGACTGCCGTTCCGCATCATCGCGGTCGCCTGTGCGCTCTGGGCGATCGTCTTCTCGATCCCGATCTTCCTCAACGTGCCGGAGCCGTCGCTCGGACGCCCCGAACGCAAGGTCGGCTTCTTCGCCTCCTACGGCCTGCTGGTGAAGGACGTCGTCGGCCTGTACCGCAACCCCGACACTCGTCAGACGTTCTGGTTCCTGCTGTCGAGCGCCGTGTTCCGCGACGGGCTCGGCGGCGTCTTCGCCTTCGGCGCCGTCATCGCCAGCCAGGTGTTCGACTTCGGCTTCCTCGACCTCGTGATCTTCGGCATCGCCGCGAACCTCATCGCGGGCGTCTCGACGATCATCGCCGGGCGCTACGACGACCGCTTCGGCCCGAAGCGGATCATCCTCGTCTCGCTCGCCGCCATGGTGGTCGCAGGCCTCGCGGTGTTCTTCCTGGTGGACGCCGGAACGGTCGTCTTCTGGATCGGCGGTCTGGTGCTCTGCGCCTTCGTCGGCCCCGCCCAGGCGGCGTCGCGGTCGTTCCTCGCCCGCATCACGCCTGCCGGGCGCGAGGGAGAGATCTTCGGCCTGTATGCGACGACCGGGCGGGCGGCGAGCTGGATGGCATCGGGCGCCTGGACTCTGCTGATCGTGCTTTCGGGCTCGACGTCGTACGGCATCCTGGGCATCGTGCTGGTGCTGATCGCCGGGTTCCTGCTGCTGCTGCCGGTGAAGGCGACGCAGCGCGGCTGAGGGGCGGTGCGGGAGTAGCCTGACCGCGTGACGGTCATCATCGCTTTTCTCGCCAACATCCTCGTCGCGATCGCCAAGACGATCGCTGCGGTGATCACGTCTTCGGCGTCGATGGTCGCCGAGGCGGCGCATTCGTGGGCGGATGCCGGCAACGAGGTGTTCCTGCTCATCGCCGACCGCCGGGGCGCGAGGGTGAAGGATGAGCGGCATCCGCTCGGCTACGGACGTGCGGCGTTCGTGTGGTCGTTGATCGCGGCGTTCGGGATCTTCACCGCGGGGTCGATCGTGTCGATCATGCACGGCGTGCAGGAACTCGCCGAGACAGGCCCCGTAGAGAGCCCCGGGGTGGCGTACACCGTGCTCGGCATCGCCTTCGTGCTCGAGGGTGCGTCGTTCACGCAGGCGATGGTGAAGTCGCGACGGTTGGCGCGCGAGCGCGGATCGTCGACCTGGGACTATGTGCTCAAGACCAGCGACACGACGCTGCGGGCGGTGTTCTTCGAGGACATGGCAGCCCTGATCGGGCTGGTGATCGCGGCCGGTGCGATCGCGATGCACCAGATCACCGGAGTCGCCGCGTGGGATGCCGTGGGGTCGATCCTCGTCGGCGTGCTGCTCGGGGTGGTCGCGATCATCCTCATCGGCCGCAACATCGCCTTTCTCGTGGGCTCGAACGCGTCGCCCGCATTGCGCGATCGCGTCGGGCGCGCACTGCTCTCGTCGCCGCAGATCCAGCGGCTCACCTATCTGCACATCGAGTACGTGGGCCCGAACCGACTCTTCATCGTGGCCGAGGTCGATCTGACCGGAGACGCCCGTGAACACGATGTGGCCCGGAGCCTGCGCGTGATCGAACAGCAGATCGAGGCGCATCCGGTCGTCGAGACCGTGGTGCTGTCGCTGTCGGTCGACGACGAGAAGTCGCTGGAGTTCGGCGAGGTCTCCTGAACCTCTCACCCTGGACGCCGAATCATCCGGCGGGAGCAAGGGCCGACTCTTCCGGAAGACTGAGCCGCGGGGTGCGCCATCGCTGTGCCGGGTCCCACCATGCCGGTCCCCGCACTTGCGGAATGCCGTCGTTCATCCGGATCTCCCACCCGGACGTGCCCAGACTTCGGTGGTGCCACCAGCACAACGGCACACCGTTGTCCGTATGCGTCGGCCCACCCCTGGCGTGCTCGGTGACGTGGTGGATCTCACACCACGACGCCGACACGTGACACCCCGGGATGAGACATTCCCTGTCGCGCGCGATGATCGCGCGGCGTTGGTGCACGGAGAACACCCGATCCGTCGTGGTGATCCCGATGATCCGACCCTCGTCGAGAAGGACCCGCTGTATCGTCCCCGAGCATCCGACGTGCGAGGCGACACTCGCGGGCAGCTGTCCCCACGCACCGCTGACGCTCGCGCGCCCAGTGCCGTTCTCGAGGTCCTTCGCATCCACCGTCACGACCAGAGTCGGGGACGCTCCGCCGAGAGTGGGCATGTCTCGGTGTCGGGCGGCGATCGCCAGGGCGACGGCGAATGCGTCGTGCCGCTTCTGCGCCGCCGTGCGGTCATCGATGACGGCACGCGGATCAGAGTTGTACGGATCGTCGTCGTCGGCCGCGCCCGAATCGGTGGGGGTGAACGCCACGCCCGGCATCGGCGGCCCGTCGCCCTTGGGGTTGTTCACCGCATCGAGGATCAGCTCGAGCTGGGCCGCGACCTCGGGCGTCAGGTATCCCTTGATCGACCGCAGTCCGTCGCGTACCCGCCCGAGGGTTATCCCCCGGCGGCGGGCAGGCTCATCGCCGGGCTCGTCTCCGTCGGGGTCGAGCAGCGAGACCAACGTCTCTGCAAGGAGCTTCAGCTCGTCGAGCGTCGGGGCCGGGCCCTGCACCTCTGCGCCGGGGCCGGCCTGCGGGTCGGGCCTGACGCCCCTCGCCGCACGGGCGAGGCACTCGTCGGCATCGAGCCGGTCAACGGCGCTGATGCGATATGACACCTTCTCGATCGGCTCGGTTGCGGCGAGCATCCCGGCGACTCCGATCGCACCGTCGAGCATCGCCTCTCGCAGCGCCGGCCACCGTGCAGGCATGCGGTCACCGGAGACCAGGTTCACCCTCCGCCGCACCAGATCGACGACCTTCCCGACGCGCGTCGCCCCGCGCAGGTCTGTCAGCAGCGTGCGCTGCAGCAGTTCGCTCTGCGTGCGGCATCCGGTGGAATGCGGGAACTCCACCGCATCCCCCGTCGCGATCGTCTCGACCACCACGGCCTCGACCCGACGGAACGCTGCGCCCGCCGCCTTCAGCACCTCCACCCGTTCTGCGTCGGACAATCCGGCGAGCGCGTCATCGGACAGCACCCGATCGAGGTCGGCGACGACCTGATCGAGGAGGGCGCGAGTGCGGGATGACATGACTCCATCCAACTCGGGGTCACCGACATTCAGACCGCAGAATCGAGCACTTTTCGACCAGATCAGAAGCATATTCCGGAACACCGGATGAGCGTTCCGGAACACCGGTCAGCGATCATGGAACACCGGCGATCGGCATCGCCGGCCGATAGCGCACGTCACGTGCGGGCTCAGCTCTCCCAGTTGTCGGCGAGCTTGTTCAGCAGCGTCGCGAGCTGGTCGCGCTCGTCATCAGTGAAGGCCGCGAGCGCCTTCCCCAGGGCCTCTCGCCGTTCGCCCCGCATCCCACGGGCGATCTTCCGACCCTCGTCGGTCAGCGCGATCCGGGTGCGCCGCGCATCGTCGGGGTCGGCCTCACGGCGCACGAAGCCGTGTGCGACCCCCTGCTGCACGAGCCTCGATGCTCGGGGCTGGTCGACGCCGATCGCCGCACCGAGGTCACTGACGCTGAGCGCGGCCGACGCCGCGGCGAGCGCCTCGAGCATCCGCATGCGAGCCGGTCCGCCGAAGCGTCCGGACGGGTCGTTCATCCAGGGCGGCATGCCCGGGTGCCCAGGGCGCCCGTGCGCGCGATGCCCCTGGTCGGAATGGCCCGAACGGTCGGAATGGCCTGCGTGGTCGTCATGGTCCGCGTGGTCGGAGTGCGGCCCGCCGTGCCACCCGTGCGGCCCGCCCATGCCTCGCGGGCCACGCCCGCGCTCGCCAGGACGTCGTCCGCGCAGACGCGACAGGGCGCGGGCTATGGCCTCGGCGGGGTCATTCTCAGCGGAGCTCACGATTCGATTTTACATGCGACTTGACATGGATCGTTACTGCATGTCACACTACATATACATGCATAGTGACAAGCACATGCCCCATGACATCTAAGGATTCCACTCATGAACACCTCTGACACTCAGAACACAGACAGCACCCACCGCCCCTTCGGCTACTGGCTGAAGGCCGTCGACCGCCTGATGGCGGCCGAGTTCGACTCCGCATTCGAGGGCGAGCACGCCAGCCGCCGCGACTGGCGGATCCTCAACGTCATCGATGGCACCGCGCCCGCCCGTCGCCCCCTGAACGCCCACAAGCTGCATGCCCTCGTCGAGCGTGGCTGGGTCGTCGCCGACGGCGACGGCTGGACGCTGACCGACGATGGCCGTGCGGCCAAGGAGCGCCTCGGCGGCATCGTCGACGGCATCCGCGCCAAGGTCACGGACGCCGTGAGCCCCGAAGACCTCGAGACCACGATGAGCTCGCTCGAGCAGATCGCCCGTGCGTTCGGCTGGGACGAAGATACTCCGCTCCCCCGTGGGCGCGGTCGTCGTCACGGCTTCGGAGCCCGCAGCTTCGGTCGCGGCTTCGCGCCCGAGCACGGGTTCGGCCCCGGCCATCCCGGACGTGGCTTCGGCCGTCGCCACGGACACCCGTTCGGACGCGGTCGCGGCTTCGCACCCGGATTCGACTCCGAGCACGAGCACGAGCACGAGCACGGAGCGGATGCCGAGCTCAGCGGCCACGACTGCGGACACCGCGGGCACCCGGGGCACGACCGCTTCGCGGACGCGTACGATCGCGCGCACCACGGTCGCGCTGGCGCCGGGCACGAGCACGGCGGGCACGAGCACGGCAGGCACGAAGGGCCCCGCCACGGCGAGCACCGCGGCGCCCGAGCGGCGCAGCACGCCTATGAGCGCGGCTTCGACGCCGGGTTCTCCCGCGGTCGCGACGCCTGAGGGCATCCGTCAGCAGGCACCTGATCCACAGAACGCCCCGCTCGCTCCGGCGAACGGGGCGTTCGCCGTTCACCGGGAATGGGGCCACCTCCTACCGGAGAGCGGGAAGGACGACTTCGTCCACCAGCTGCACCACCGCATCCGGTTCGAGCGCACGCCGGCGCAGACTGATGCTGCCGAACGCGGCGGTCGGCACGAGACCCGCGACGAGCGCGACCGGAGCGTCCGCCCGGACCTCGCCCCGCTCGATCCACCGCTCTATCACCGCGCCGAGCGCTGCGACGGGCGGTCCCCCGACCACTCGATAGGCGACGTCGCGCAACTCGTCGTCGCGGCCGATCTCGCTCAGGATGCTGGCGAGCACGCCCGCCGTCCGTTCATCCGCCTGGGCGAAGTGCATAGCCGCGGCGATGAGATCACCGCGGAGCGTTCCGGTGTCCGGAACCGCGGCGGTCACCTGCAGCGCCCGGACAGCCGCCACGACGAGTTCGGCCTTGTTCTCCCAGCGACGGTAGATGGCGGACCGTCCGCAGCGCGCACGATCAGCGACCGCGCCGATCGTCGTGCCGGCATAGCCGTTCTCGATGAGGAGCTCCTGAACCGCGTCGAGGATCGCCCCCTCGACGCCGGGGTCGCGGGGACGCCCTGCGCGCCGATTCGATTCGTCTTCGCTCATCGCACCCCATTGTATGTTCCGGTATCGAGCAGTACCGTTATATCCGGTACTGGTCAGTACCGGAAAGAGATCAGCGAAGGAGTCGTCATGGTCACCACCACCGCCCGCGGGGATCGGCACGCCACCGGTTCACGGTTGCGTCGCGCCCTCATACTCGCCGCCGCCGTCGTCATCGCGATCGCGGCGAACTCCATGGTCGCCCTCATCGCCGTTGCCGCCGGCGCGCCGACGACCTACGGCCCGCTGACGTTCCCCGCCTTCAGCCTGTTCACCACCGTGGGCGTCGTCGCCGGGTGGATCGGATGGTCGCTCGTGCGCCGCCACGCGCGCGACCCCCGCCGCACTCTCACCATGGTCGTGCCGATCGTGACCGTGGCGTCGTTCGTCCCCGACGTTCTGCTGCTCGCCCTGCGCTTCATCCCCGGGACGACAGTGAGCGCCGTCATCGCGCTGATGGTCATGCACCTCGTGGTCGTCGCCGTGGCAGTGCCCGCGTACATGTGGGCGTCGCGGTTGAGCTGACGGGAACCCGCTGCATGTCAGACGGCGCGGCCCTCCGGACGGAGCAACCGAGAGGCACCGAGGAGTTCGATGCCGAGCAGATGGCCGTCCTCGTCGAAATCGAGGAACAGCTCACCCGAGACGCCGTCCGGCAGGTCGACCGGAACGGTTCGTGCAACCTCGCCGTCGGCGATCGGAGCACCCAGAGTCACATAGGCGGCATCGACCTCGGGGTCGTATCTCAGATCACCCATGCCACAGCGACCCGTCGACCGTCGCAGGCTCGCCAGTCGCCAGCGCGAACGACACGTTCGTGCCGAGATAGACGGCCCCGGCGATCGCTGCCACGAGCAAGACGATGAGGAACGCGAAGATCACGAAAGTCAGCGCGCCGTATCCGCCTGATGTCGGCGCCTCGGGCGCGACGGACGGCTGCGCCCAGTCCTCCGCGACCGGTGCAGGCTGGTCGCCGGTGAGGATCGCCGGCTTCGGCCGCGATCGGCGCGTCGACGGAAGCATCGCCTCCGGGGGAGGCGGCGGGATCACCGCATCCGGAATCGCAGACTCCGACGGAGGCGGCGGAATGACCGCATCCGGAATCGCAGACTCCGACGGAGGCGGCGGGATCAGACCGTCGGGGATCGGGATCTCGGCCGGCGGCGGCGGAACGACAGCGTCCTCCGACGGGATGTACGGATCTCTGCTGTCACCGCTCATGTCAGCCCCCTACGGCTCCGACGTCGGTCGTTCCGACGTCGGTCTTGTGGAAGTTCTGGAACGAGCGGGATGCCGTGGGCCCGCGCTGTCCCTGGTAGCGGTTGCCGTACGGACCGGAGCCGTACGGATTCTCAGCCGGAGAGGTCAGCCGGAAGAAGCACAACTGTCCGATCTTCATGCCCGGCCACAGCTTGATCGGCAGCGTCGCGACATTCGCGAGCTCGAGCGTCACGTGCCCCGTGAAGCCGGGGTCGATGAAGCCCGCGGTCGAGTGCGTGATCAGCCCCAGGCGACCGAGTGACGATTTGCCCTCGAGGCGGGCAGCGATGTCATCGGCCAGCGAGACCTGCTCGAACGTCGCGCCGAGCGCGAACTCACCGGGGTGCAGGATGAACGGCTCGTCGGGGTCGACCTCGATCAGCCGAGTCAGCTCCGGCTGATCGACCGACGGGTCGATGAACGGGTACTTGTGGTTGTCGAAGAGACGGAAGTAGCGGTCGAGGCGCACGTCGATGCTCGACGGCTGGATCATCTCCGGCTCGTGCGGGTCGAGACCGATGTGGCCGGAGGCGAGTTCTGCTCTGATGTCGCGGTCGCTGAGAAGCACGGCCCCAGCCTAGTCACCACACGCGGCCGACACTTTGGCCATGACGGATCGTGCGGGTAGGCTTGCGTTCACCCGCTCCTCGGATGCGGGTACGGGGCTGTAGTTCAATGGCAGAACTTCTGCTTCCCAAGCAGATAGCGCGGGTTCGATTCCCGTCAGCCCCTCCATATATGTGACGCCCCGCTCGCTGTTCCCGCGACGCACTCCGGCACCTCCTCGTAGATCCATCACGGATTCGTCGGTGGGTGGTCGAGGGTGATGACGAGTTTCCGTGCCGATACGCCAAGGCGAAGGGTGTCGATGGCTTCTTGGATGGCCGAAAGCCCGTGTCCTGCGATGTGGGCCTCCGGGTAGAGGTGGTGGCTGCCCGAAGCGAGAGCGGCAGGGAGATACCCGCCCCAGACGGCCGGACCCACGGGAGACGTGGCGATGGCGCTCCCCCAGATGAATGATGCCCTGATGCCGCGAGCGCGACTGCGCACCTGCAGGAGGGCGGTCTTCGTTCCGAGCTTCAGGAAGAGGCGGATGCGGGCGAGGGAGAGACCGCCACGCCGGGGTTGTTCGTAGAACGAGACGGGAGGGCTCGCCATCGCGATCCGCGTGGCACCGGTGGCGCGGGCGATCCTCAGACAGGGTTCGGCCGATCCCACCGCGACGGCGAGGATCCCCGCCACGGCGGAACCGCCGACGGCTTCGACGATGCGATTCGCCGCTTTCGGGTCGCGATAGTCGAAGGCGGCTTCTGCGCCCAGCCGCCTCATCCGGTCGTGGTTCTTCGCAGAGGCCGTCGTGATGACGCGATAACCGGCCGCTCGGGCGAGTTGGATCGCATTGCCTCCGACGGCTGTCGCGCCGCCCCAGATCACGACGACCTCATCGCGATGCGCCGCGTCTCCGAGACGGGAGTAGTCCAGTCCCAGCTGCTCCTTCTCGAACAGGCCGGCCGCCGCTGTGGACACCGCCAGCGGCAGGACGGCGGCATCCTCGAAAGCGGTGGTGGCCGGCAGAGCGGCGGCCAGGCTCGCGTCGACCGCGACGTAGGTCTGGAAGCCGCTCTCGGAGACGGCATCCCGCCCCTTCTCCAAGCCCATCGCATACGCCACGACGCGGTCTCCGACGGCGAAGTCGTCCACGCCCGCTCCGGTCTCGACGACCACGCCCGCGACGTCCTCCCCGAGGATCACCGGGTAGCGCAACCATCCGTACATGACAGTGCCGTTGGACTGGATGATCGCATCGAGCGGATTCACCGCCACCGCATGCACCTCGAGCAAGAGCTGCCCCGCCCCCGGCTTCGGCATCGGGGCATCTCGAATCGTCAGGTCCGCATAGGCGGAATCGATCCACGCCGCAGTGTTGTCGCTCATTTTCCTCTGCTCTCCGTATCCGATGACATCTCGTGTCATCACGATCGAGCTTACGACAGTTCGTGTCATCATTGCTGTATGCCTCGATGGTCACCGGATGCTGCACTGCGGTTGGAAGCTGCAGCGATGAACCTGTTCACCGACCAGGGGTACTCGGGAACCACGGTTCCCCAGATCGCCGAGGCGGCGGGACTGACCACGCGGACGTTCTTCCGCCACTTCTCCGACAAACGGGATGTCCTGTTCCTCCGAGATCGCGAGTTCCCCCAAGCGGTGAGCGACTTCATGGAGTCCATCCCGCAGGAACGCGGCGGGACGGCCACCGTGCGCGCAGGCCTCGCGGCAGCATGCCGAGGCCTCCAGGAGTGGCGGGAGCAGATCGGACGTCGACGCAGCATCATCCGCAGCGAACCCGCGCTGCACGAACGCGATCTTCTGCGCAGTCACTACCTCGCGCGCGCCATCGAACGGTCACTGAACCAGCGCGGCATCGCCCCTGAGCACGCACATACCCTGGCCGCCCTCGCCGTGACGTGTTTCGACCTCGCGATGGACCGATGGCTGGAGGGCCCCTCCGATCTCTCACTCGAGGATGCCCTGACTGCGGTGTGGACCGACATGCAGGGATGGATCAACGGGTGACATCGCCCCCATCGCATTCGGCTGGACACCGACGGGAGAGTGCCGAGACGCCGACTGGCCGAGACAGCAGCAGTGCCTTTCCCCATCCGATTCCTCGCGGGCTCCGAACAGGAGCAGATGGGCCCGTTCTCGCGCGCCCGAGAGGAGTTCCGATGATCGAATCGTCGACCCCGCCGCTCGCCGACCTCGACGGGTATCGCAACGTCACCGACCTGCTGGTCGCACGCGCAGCCGCAGCTCCCGATCACGTCGCCTTCGAGGTCAAAGGCGCGGATGCTCGAGGCCCGTGGCGCCCGATCACGACTCGGGAGTTCCTCACCCAGGTGCGCGCTCTGGCGAAGGGCTTCATCGCCCAGGGCGTGCGGGCCGGCGACCCCATCGCGATCATGGCGCCGACGCGCTACGAATGGGCCGTCGCCGACCTCGCCTCCTGGTTCGCCGGCGCCGTCGTCGTGCCGATCTACGAGACGTCATCGCCGTCGCAGGTCAATGCCATCGTCGCCGATGCCGGCGTGCGCCTGGCGATCGGCGGCACCACTGAGCACGCGGTGCTTCTGCGGGCGGCGCTCACGCAGACCGGACGGAACACTCTCGGCGCCTGGACGATGGATGCCGCAGCATCCGGCACGCTCTCCGACCTGGTCGCGCGGGGCGTCGACGTCGCCGACGACGAACTCGAGGCTCGCAGGACCTCGGCCTCGCAGGACGACCCCGCGACGATCGTCTACACCTCGGGCACCACGGGCGAGCCCAAGGGCGTCGTGCTCACGCACCGGAACTTCCTCGGGCAGGTCCTCAACATCGCCGCCGCGTATCGCGAGATCGTGAACGAGCAGGGCAACACCGTCATCTTCCTGCCCCTCGCCCACGTGCTGGCGCGCGGGCTGCAGCTGATCTGCCTGGCCAGCGGCATGCGCATCGCGCACCTCTCCGATCCCTCGACGGTCGTCGCGACCCTCGACACTCTGCGCCCGACATTCCTGGTCGTCGTTCCGCGGGTGCTGCAGAAGATCCAGGCCGCCGCGGCCGACAAAGCCGCCGAGAAGAAGCTCTCGGCGGTGTGGGCGAAGGCCCGGTCGACGGCCATCGCCTGGGGCCACCGCGCCGAACGGATCGACGCCGGCCGCCGTCTCCCGAAAGACCTCGGGCTCAGCCTGCGGCACCGCTTCTTCGACGCTCTCTTCTACCGCCGCCTCCGCACCGTGATGGGCGGGCGCGTCGGATACATCCTGTCGGGTGGAGCCGCGCTCGACGCCGAGCTCTCGCTCTTCTTCCGCGGCATCGGCGTTCCCGTCATCGAGGGCTACGGTCTCACCGAGACGACGGCGCCGCTCACCGGCAACCTGCCCGGTCGCATCGCCTCCGGCAGCGTCGGCTCGCCGCTGCCAGGGCTCACCGTGCGCATCAGCGACGACGGCGAGGTGCTCGCCAACGGCATCGGCGTCTTCGGCGGGTACCGCAACCCGGCCCACGACGAGGGTGCCTTCGTCGACGGCTTCTTCCGCACCGGCGACCTCGGGCGGCTCGACGACCAGGGCCGGCTCTTCCTCGAAGGCCGACTCAAAGACGTGATCGTGACCTCGAACGGCAAGACGGTGGTGCCGACGCGGTGGGAGAGCGCGGTCGAGGCGGATCCGCTCGTCTCGCACGCGGTGATGGTGGGCGAGGGCAAGCCGTATCTCTCGGCGCTTCTCGTGCTCGACCCCGAGCAGACCGTGGCCTGGGCGGCATCCGAAGGCGTCAGCATCCCTCCGATCGCCGAGGCCGACCTCCGCGCCGTGACCGACCCGACCCTGCGCGCTCGCCTGCAGAATGCCGTCGACGCCGCCAACGCACTCGTGGCCCGCAGCGAGCAGGTGCGCCGGTTCAGCGTCGTCTTCGCCGACCTCGACGACCGCGCGCTGGTCACACCGACCATGAAGCTCAAGCGGAGCGTCGTGCTGGATCGCGCCGCCGTCACCGTCGAAGACCTGTACCTCTGAGAAGCAGAAAGAGAACGATGTCCTCCCCCACCTCCTCCACCCCCAAGTCTTCGCGATCGTCTCTCATCGCGATCATCGTCGCGCTCGTCATCGGAGCCCTCGTCGCACTCGCCGGGAGCCAGGGCGGTGCGGCGATCGGCGGCATCCCGCTGTTCGCCCTCGCCGTCGCCGCGGCATTCGCCATCCAGGTCATCGCGTTCATCCCGGCGATGATCCTGCGCACCGAGCGGTTCTTCGACCTCACCGGCAGCCTCACCTTCCTTGCCATCTCGGTCACTCTCGTGCTGGTGACGCCTATGCCCGATGCGCGCAGCTGGATCCTCGCGGCGATGGTGATCCTGTGGGCCGCCCGCCTCGGATCCTTCCTCGCGATGCGCGTGCACAAGGCCGGATCCGACGGCCGCTTCGACGAGATCAAGGGCTCGCCCGTGCGCTTCCTGCAGGTGTGGGTGATCCAGGGTGCGTGGGTGTCGATCACGGCGGCGGCGGCATGGATCGCGATCGGCACGGATGCTGCGGCACGAGCGCCCATCGGATGGCTGACCGTCGTGGGCATCGTCGTGTGGCTGCTCGGCATGACCATCGAGATCGTCGCCGACGCGCAGAAGTCGGCGTTCCGCGCCGACCCGAAGAACAAGGACGAGTTCATCCGCACCGGCCTGTGGTCGCGCTCGCGGCACCCGAACTACTTCGGCGAGATCGTCATCTGGGTGGGCGTGTTCCTGACCGCCGCACCCGTGCTCGCGGGGTGGCAGTGGGTCGCGATCCTGTCGCCGCTGTTCGTGATCCTGCTGCTCACCCGCGTGAGCGGCATCCCACTGCTCGAAGCGCGCGCCGAGAAGAAGTGGGGCGACCGCGCCGACTACGTCGAGTACCGCGAGAGCACGCCCTCGTTGATCCCGCGCCTCACCCGGCCTGCCGTGCGGGAGCGTGCTGCGTAGAGGGCCCCACGTGCAGTAGCACTCGGTGCCGCTGCGTCGCCGCCTGACCTCGCGCTAGCCGAGCAGCCACTGCTGCAGCGGGTACACGAAGTACAGAAGCGAGAAGGCCTCGTACACCGCACCGATCACGAGCAGCGCGAGTGCCGGCAGGCTGAGCCAGCCGATGTGCTGGAGCCCGCGGACGTATCCCCGCCGCCGAGTCGTCGCCTGGATCGTCTGCGGCCGCAGCCAGTACTTGCCCAGGAGGAATGCCCCGAGCAGCAGCAGAATGTACGCCTGAAGCTCGATCACCAGGGTGAGCGAGTGCGGGATCAGCGCGACCCAGCCCTCCGGCGTGGCGGGAACAAGGGTCACGCCGGTGGTCACCGACCAGATCGCGAAGGTCGCGAGCCCGAGGAAGGGCACCACGAGTGATGGCAGCAGGATCGTCAGTGCACCGAGCCGAAGCGTGTTCACGGCCAGGATGGTCAGCGCGAAAAGCCAGGGGCTGCTGAGCAACGAGGTGATCAGTGCCGCCGTGCCGTCGTCCTCCATGGCCTGCGCCCGCCCGGCGACGAGGTCGGGGAAGAGCAGGCCGACGATGAAGCCGATCACGAACGTGCCGTAAGCGAGGGCGTTGAGGAGGAGGTAGACGCGCAGATTGGCACGGATGATCCGAAACGGCTTTCGAACGAGATTCACTCTGGTGTCCTTTCGATGCACTAACACGGCGTGTTAGTGAGTGACGCCGACCACGCTAACACACCGTGTCAGCGTGCGTGAGGGAGAATGAGAGAATGACGGTCGATCCGAGCACCATGCACACCCGGGATCGCATCCTGCATACGGCCCTGACGATGTTCGGCGAGAATCCCGGCGGGAAGCTCAGTGTGCGCGCGGTCGCAGCGCGCACAGGCGTGAGCACCGGCTCCTTGCGATTCCACTTCCCCACCCAGCGCGAGCTGCTCGACGAGGTGCTGCGCATCGTCTACGAGGTCATCGCACCCGACGACCCCATCCATGACGAGGCACTCTCACCCCGCGAACGGCTCCTCGCCTGCCTGCGCCAGGTGCTGGCGCCCTCCGGCGTCGGCGAACAGGCCAGACGCGCCGCGACGCTGCTCCATCAGACCTTCATCGAACCCGAGCTCACGGACGAGCTCCGGGACGCCTATCTTGCGAACGAGCGCATGGGGCAACGCCGAGTCGAGCACTGGCTCTCGGTGCTCGGTCGGGACGGCTCGCTGCCACCGGGCGACGATGCGCGGCGCGCGCGGTTCCTCAACACGGTGCTCGCCGGCCTCGCGCTCGAGAGGGCGCTCCCGTCGGACGAGTCGATCCTCGAAGCCGAGACGAACACGCTCACCCTGGCCGTCGATGCCGTATTCGCCGGCGCGACCTCACCTGCTGCGGACTGATCCGCTCGCACTCGCACGAGACGACGTCCTTCAGGCGAAGTCGAGCTCTCCCCGCACGATCGAATCTCCCGAGTGCGCCGGATCGCCGTCCACCGGTTCGAAGGAGATGTCGACCAGGCGGTACTCGTCGAGGTCGACGCCGTCGGGCACACGGAAGGTGCCCGACGCGTCGTCGAGCACGCCGAGGCTGATCAGCGCCTGCCCGTCTTCGCGGATCAGCCACACCTCGCGGTAGTCACCGTCTGCGAGCTCATCGCCTTCGAGCGTCACCGTGAGCGTGCGCCGGCCGTCGCCGTCGTCGTCGACCTCCGCCTGCCCGACCGCATCGGGGTGATCGGGGAACGCCGCGAGCTCGGCCGAGGCGATCACGGCAGACGAGGGCGTCAGCGCACGGGCGATCCAGACACCGGCGCCGATCGCGACGACGAGCGCCATCGACGCGGCGAGGATCCAGACGGATGCCGAGGAGCGACGACGCGAGCGCACGCGAGCACGCTGACGCGGATGCCCGGCATCCGCAGCAGCCGGCTCCGAATCCGGCTCGAGCTCGGGCCCCGGCTCGTGCTCGGGCCCCGGCGGGGGTTCGAGCTCGCCAGCGATGGACGCGGGATCGGCAGCGACCGCCTCGGTCAAACCGAGCTCGCCATGGATCCGCGACCACACGTCTGCCGGCGGGGCTTCCAGGTCGCCCTCGACGACGCTGGATCGCGCCACGAGCGCCACCCGGGACATCTCGGCGACCTCTGCCGCGCAGGACTCGCATTCGACAAGGTGCTGCATGTCTGCATCGGAGCCGACCGGCTCACCCATCGCGATCAGGGCGATCTTCTCGTCATCGAGATGTGACATGGTTCACCTCCAATCGGTCGCGCATTCGGGCAAGGCTTCGGCGGATATGGCTCTTCACGGTGCCGAGCGGCATCCCCATTCTGCGTGAGATCTCTTCGTGGGTCAGGTCATCGTAGAAGGCCAGTCGCATGACCGCCTGCGCGTCGGGTGCGAGCTGCTGCAGCTCGCTCGAGAGCAGCAGCGTCTCAGACAGATCGATCGACTCCGAGACGAGTGCGTCCGGCGGAGTGAGGCGCTCCATCTCGGCCTGCAGCTGCTGCACCTTGGCCCGCGCCTCGAACGTGTCGGCGATCCGACGCCGCGCGATGGCGATCAGCCAGGTCGACAAGCGCGCCTTCGACGAGTCGTATCCGGCGCGCGAGTTCCAGGCCGACACGAACGTGCGCTGTGTGACGTCCTCGGCGTCCCCCCGGTCGCCGAGCGAACGAAGCGCAAGGGTGAAGACGACCGGCGACCAGCGTCGGTAGAGCTCCGCGAGGGCCTGCTCGTCGCCCGCGACGAAACGTCGATCGAGCGCTGCCTCGGCGTCGGTGGTCTCATCCACCCGGAGTCTCCTCTCCATGGTGATCACCCCGCCTCATCGCGGGACCGCCACAGCCACCACGTTATCGCGGTAGTGGCCGGTCTGGCTGTCGAAGGGGCCGCCGCACGTCACGAGAACCAGGGCGGAGGGCCCGCCGCGCTCGAAGAGCTCAGCCGTGGGGAGCGAGGTCTTCTCGTAGTAGGTCAGGGATTGGACCACGAACTCGCGACTCGTGCCGTCTGCCGCGGTGAGACGGACGGCCTCGCCTGCGGGCACGTCCCGCAGGCGAGCGAGCGGTCCGATCGGATAGTCGACCGCGTCGACGTGCGCTGCGATCAGAATCCGGCCGCTCGTGCTCGTGGCATCCGCCCCGTATCGGTACCACCCGGCGACGGCCGGGTCGGTCGGCAGCTCCATCTGTCCGGTGTCGGCCACCCCGACGTCCGTCACCGGCATGTCGATGGCGAGCGACGGGATGGCCAGACTCACGGGAGCGACGGATGCCTCCGGGGTGGGGAGAGCACCCGGCCGCACCTCGACGTCTCTCATGGGGGTGGGGGTGGGGGTGGGGGGTGAAGTGGGAGGGACGGGCGGTGGAGTCGTGGGGGGCGACTCCGAGGAAGGAGGGAGTTCCGCGCCCGCCCCTCCCGGTGCGCACGCCACGAGGCACGCCGCAGTGACCAGGGCGCCCAGCGTCAGGATGACGCGGCGCAGACCGGCTTCTCGCGGCGTGCCTCGGAGCATCAGCGCACCGTCTGGCGACGACGGACGATCAGACCCGCACCCACGGCGGCCGAGATCGCGAGGGCGACGAGACCCGCCGAGAGAAGCGTGGTCACCGATGCGTCCTGCTGGGCGAGGTAGCCCGCGGTGCCCGAGGGCACTCCGTCGGGGTTCGAGTGCAGTCCCGAGATCGTCTGCGCGGCGATCGCGAGGTTGCCGTCTTCGGCACTGCCCCAGGCATAGACGATCGTGTTGACGCCCTCTTCGATCGCGACGTCCGCGGGGCCGATGACCGGGTCGGTCGTGCCCGTGAGTGCCACGGCGGCCGACACGGTTCCCGCGGGCAGGTCGAGCTTCGCCTCGTTCGGGTTCGTGAGGTTCTCGATCACGGGCGAGCCGCCGGCGAGGATGTCGACCGCGGGTGCCGCGGCCGTGTGACGCACCGTCAGCCTGCCCTGGCCGGGTGCCGTCTGCGAGATGTCGTTCGTGAACAGGTTGAGGCCGGGTTCGCCCGCTTCGGTCAGGTGGGCCACGGCGGTGTAGTTCCCGCCCGCGTCGAGAGCGATCGTCGCGGGTCCGAGGATGGGAGCGCTCGCGTCTGCGGCATCGGGAGCGGTGAGGGCGACCTCATACGAGCCGGCCGGCAGCTCGAGCGGACCGGCCAGGTCGCCGGGGGCGAAGTCGTCGAGGGTCAGCTCGCCGTTGACGTACACGTCGACCGGGGTGTCGGGGATCGCGTGCAACACGGAGAGCTGAGCCGCCTGGGTGGTGGCGGCGCCGGCCGGCAATGCCAGGCCGAGAGCGGTGATCATTCCGACGGCGAGGCCGGCGGCGACTGTCTTGCGCATCTGTTCCTCCTGTACCCGGACCGCCCTGTGCGGCCCTTCATAGGAGTTGTTCCCCGGGAACCCGGGTTTTGGATGCACGTGGATGAAGATTCTTCTCAGAGCCTGTCGGCGATGACCTCGAACGTGCGCTCGGGATCCTCGAGCCGCGTCAGTCTGCCCGCGCGGCGCGCTTCGCCTCTTGGAAGACCCGGATCGCCTCGTACCTCTCGGCCGAGCGCGCCTGTCGCTTCTCGCGCTGCTCGTCGCGGTTCTTCGGCGGCGCCGTCGTCACGAGACCGTCGAGAAGACGTCGCACGGACTGCTCGATCTCGGCGACGGCGCGGTCGAACACTTCCTGGTTCGCCCGCGACGGCGCGTTCGTGCCCGAGATCTTGCGCACGAACTGCACGGCGGCCTCGTGGCACTCGTCGTCGGTCGCGGGCGGTGCGAGGTTGTTCAGCGGAATGATGTTGCGGCACATGCCTGCCAGGCTAGATCGCTGATCGCCGGAGTCAAGAGGTGCGGCGGAGTCAGTCCGAGCCGCTGTCGAGGAAGACCGCGACGCGGTCGCCGTCGAGAACGAACTGCAATGCGGCGCCCTCGGGGTAGCGGTCGATCAGCTCGTCGGGAGCATCGCCGTCGATCGGCATCGCGAAGGTCGCCGGGAACGATCCGACGCTGCACGCCCCCCAGATCCGCCCGCTGACAAATGACGATCCGTCGGGGTCCGCCTCCGGCGGCACGTCCTCCGTCGGGACGCCATTGAGGCAGCGATCCTCGGACGACCGATCCCCCGACTCCGAGACCCACCCGGGGGTCGCGAAGATCGTCAGGCCGTAGAACTCGACCGCCGCGACGTCCTCCTCCGCTCCGAACCACCCGGGCGGTACGGCTCCCGTGCGCGTCAGCTCGAGCGTCGCGATCTGCGGCGCGCCCGCGGCCGACGACACCGGAGGGATCGACGCGAACGCGTAAGTGATCATCGCTGCGAGCGCGGCAGCCATGACGACGGATGCCGCCCACAGCGGCGTCCGCCACCGCGTCAGGCGCCCAGCCTGCCGGGGCGCATCGGTCGGAGCATCACGTGCGATCGGCTCCTCCCACGTGGCTTCGTCGCCGAGCCGGTCGAGAAGGTCGCTGCTCTCTCGGCCGGCATCGCCCGAGGGATGCACGACGCGCAGCTCGGCGGCCTCGCCATCTGCTCCGGAGTCGGCGATCGCCGCGTGATCGCGGCCCCCGCGCCGGACAACCGCTGCACTGCGTGAGGATTCGAGCTCCTCGAGCCGCCGGACCGCGGCGGGGTCGGTCGCGATGTCGGCATGAGGGCCGTACGCGCGAGCACGAAGCTCGCGCAGCTCTTCGTCGGCGGCGGCATCCATCTCGGGCATCGTCTCATGCCCTCCTCCCCGCGCACAGCAACGGGCGGGTGGAGGTGTGAATCGCCCTCCACCCGCCCGCTGGGTGTGTCAGTTCTTGAACGCGTCCTTGACGTTCTCGCCGGCCTTCTTCGCGTCGGCCTTGACCTGGTCCGCCTTGCCTTCGGCGGCGAGCTTGTCGTTGTCGGTCGCGTTGCCGATCGCTTCCTTCGCCTTGCCGGCGATGTCCTGAGCGGCGTTCTTGATCTTGTCGTCGAGTCCCATGAGGAGCTCCTTTCGTGAGGGTGATCGTTGACTGCGGGAGGATTCCCGCCGTCTTATCGCCGTTGCTCTTCGCGACCGACGATAGGTCTCTGCGTCAAGACAGTCGACGCTGGTCGTGGGCGAGACGCGCACGGAGCCCGGTGTGGATCGAGACGTAGGTCTCGGTGTCACGGCCGGTCAGGGTGGCGAGGTTGGTGAGAAGCCGGTCGATGTGATCGACGACCTCTCGCGGGTCCGTGTTCTGCCGCGGCGTGACCGACACGTGCAGCACCGGAGTGTTGCGGATGTCGTTCGCTGTGACCTGGGTCGAGAGGATCTCGTCCCTCGTCGCGAGCGAGTTCTTCACGGCATCCGACACGAAGGACTCGGTGACGGTGACCCGACCGAGCGGGTTCTGCGCACCGGTGGAGCGGAAGGCCGTCTTCGAGCGGCGTCCGGCGATGCTGGTGAGCGCGAGGATCAGCAGCACGACGACCACGAGGATCGCCACGACGGCGCCGATTCCGATCCACGAGAGGCTGCCGCCGGCGATGGCGGTGGCAGCGATCGCCTGGTCAAGCCAGGAGCGGGCGTTCTCACCGGCCGACGTCCAGATGTCCGTCGCGGTGGGCCAGCTCATGATCGCGATGCCGACGGCGCCGAGGGCCAGGAACAGCAGCCCGATGATCAGCAGCAGTACGCGGTTCAGCGCGCGGTTCGTGTTGTTCACAGCTCGTCCTCCTGCTTGGTGGGGCGCTCGATGCGCACCCGGGTACGGACGCTCCTGGTGAGTCGGTATGTCTGCAGCTCAGCTTCGGCGGCGGACTTCACCGCTCCCTTGTCGAGCGGGATGCCGGCGCCGGGGCGCACGGTGACGTCGACTCCGCGGTGGCCCACACCGACGGTGATGCTGTCGCGTGCCAGACCCGTCTCCTCAGACAGGTGTTGAGCGAGAGCGCTCGCGATCACGCCGTTGTCGACGACGACCGCCCGGTCGCCCGCTTCGAGGGTGTGCTTCGACAGGCGGCCCGGAGTGAGGGCGAGCACGAGGAAGACGATCCCGATGAGGGCGAGTACGACACTGCCCGCGATCACGAGCCCCTCGGGCTGCGCGGTGGGCAGGCCCACGAGCCATCCGCCCGCCGCGGCGGGTCCGAGCAGGAGCGCCGGCTGCGCCGCGAGGTTCAGCACGATCTCGAGCCCGATGTAGGCCAGGGCGAGGATGAGGAGGATGACCGCCACGAACATCGCCACGGTGCGCGGTGAATGCGTCTCGCGTCGGACGACGCGGCGAAGAACAGGGGTGCTCATCGCACTCGTCTCCTCTCTGGGATGGTGGCACCGGTGATGGTGAGGTTGATGCGGGTGACGTCCCTGCCGAGGATTCCCGTCAGACGCTGCTGCAACTGCTCCTGCAGCTGACGGGCCCGTTCGAGCACGGGGACGCTCTGGGAGATCGCGACGGTGTCGTCGAGATCCGGGACGGGAAGCGGTGTGGCGATGCGCACCGCGATCCCGCCGGGGTGTTCGGTCACGTCGACCTTCACGTCACCGCGAGGGACACCGATCAGGGTTGCGGACGCCTGTTCGGTGACCGTGCGGTAGACGCGTTCTTTCACGTCGACGCGACCAGGGACGGTGGCCTCGGTGGCGGCCCGCTCGGGGCCGCCACCGGCGGCGAGGTGCTGGTCGGCGCGCATCAGGAGGTACGCCGCCCGGTGAAGGCGTCCGCGAGGCCGCGGACGTCGAGCTTGCCGGAGGCGATCCGACCGATGAGCGCCCCGATGCCGGCGAACAGAGCCATGAGCAGGAAGCCCCAGAATCCGAACATCAGCGCAGCGAGGGCGAGGAGGGCACCGACGAGGGCGCCCGTGGTGGTGGGGGTCATGAGACGCGCGACTCCTCGTTCTCGTGGTTGTCGTCGCCGGGCACGTGGACGTCGTTGACCTCGACGTTGACCTCGACGACCTCGAGACCGACGAGGCGGCTGATCGCTCCGGCGACGGCGGCGCGGACGTTGTTCGCGACCTCCTGGATGGGAGCGGGGTACTCGACGACGATGGTCAGGTCTGCGGCGGCCTGCGTCTCGCCGACCTCGACCTTGACGCCCTGCGAGAGGTCGGTGGCGTTGACGGCGTCGCGGATGGCGCCGAAGGCGCGTGCTCCACCGCCACCGAGCGCGTACACGCCGGCGACCTCACGGGCGGCGATGCCGGCGACCTTGGCCACGACGCCGTCGGCGATCGTGGTCTTGCCCGCGGCATCCGAGTCAGCGGGGATCCGCGACGTCGAGAAGCTGGAGGAGCGGTCCACACGCGAGGTGGACGCTGCCGGCTTCGGCGCGGCGGAAGTCTGTGCCAGTTCCTTCTCAGCGGGGCTGGCGGGGGTGTTCTGGTCCTGAGTTGCCATGACTTTTCCTTCGTCTCACGGGGTGCCAGCTACGAGACCTGATGGCCTCACCGGGAGCGTGTTGGTCGCTCACAGATAGGACGTGCGAGGGTGCGCGTTCGTCACAAATTCGTCGCGAGGAGATCAGACCCGACGCCTCGACGTCGGCGGGATTCGCGCGAGGCATGGCCGCTGACGGTCTGGCCCACGCCGCCCTCGACCGCGAGGATGAGGGCATGAACCGAGACATCGCCACCGCACTGCTCGTCATCGATGCCCAGGAGTCCTTCCGTCAGCGGCCGGACGAGTGGGCGGCCACCGCCAACCCGGACGCGATCGACAACATCTCGCGGCTGGTCGATCACGCTCGCGAGATCGGCGACCAGGTCGTCTGGGTCACTCACTCAGAACCGGGCAGCGGCGGAGTGTTCGACCCGGTCAACGGCTTCGTCCGAGTGATCTCAGACCTCGATCCGCAGGGCGACGAGATCGCCGTGACGAAGACCACCGTCAACGCCTTCACGTCGACAGACCTCGAAGAGCAGCTGCGGCAGCTCGGCGTCGGACGCGTGGTCGTGTGCGGGATCCGCACGGAGCAGTGCTGCGAGACGACCGCTCGGATGGCGTCCGATCTGGGCTTCGCGGTCGAGTTCGTGACGGATGCCACGACGACCTCGGCGATCGAGGCGAATGACGGACTCGCGGCCGTCTCGGGTGACGAGATCATGCGACGCACCGAGAGCATCCTCGCCGCGCGTGGATTCGCGACCGTCATCCGCACGTCCGATCGGGTCGGCATCTCCGCCTAGGTTGGAGGGCATGTCCCCCTCGCTCGCGCTCCCCGATCTCGCCGGCCGCACGATCCTCGTGACGGGGGCGAACGCCGGCATCGGCTACTGGTGTGCAGAGATCCTCGCCGGGCACGGCGCCAGGGTGCTGCTCGGATGCCGGTCGACCGAGCGGGCGGAGGTCGCGGCATCCTCGATCCGCGCGCACGCGCCCGGCGCCGACCTCGGAATCGTCCCGATCGATCTCGGCTCGCTCGTGAGCATCACCGCTGCCGCGGCCTCCATGGGCGAGCGCATCGATGCCGTGATCTGCAACGCCGGAGTGAAAGCAGCGGATCGCGGCGCCCGCACCGCTGATGGCCTCGACCTGATGGTGGGCACGAACTTCGTCGGGCACTTCGCCCTGATCGCCCGACTCGGCGACGTGCTCGCCGATGACGCCAGGGTCGTGGCGGTGGGTTCGCTGGCTCATCGCTTCGCGGAGATCGACCCCGCCACGCTCGCGCAGCCGTGGACCGGTCCGTCGCTGCGTCAGTACGGCCGGTCGAAAGCCGCGCTGATGGCCTTCGCGTTCGAGCTGAATCGGCGTTGGAGGGGCTCCGCGCGGTCAGCGCTGTGCGCGCACCCGGGCTACGCGGTCGACCCGCTGACTCCGCGCCGCGACGGCCTCGCAGAGTTGTCGACAGTGACGCGCGCCCTCGCCGCACTCAGCCGCCCGCTCGTGCAGGGCAAGGATGCCGGAGCCGCGCCCATCGTGCATGCGGCGGTCGCCGCCGACGCCACGGGCGGAGACTACTGGGGGCCCGGCGGGCTGCTGGAGTTCCGCGGGGCACCGAGACGCGTCGCCGCGAGCGCGCAGGTGCGCTCGGTCGATGTGGGGGCTGAGCTGTGGGCCGTCGCCGAGCACATGGCGGGCGTGCGGTTCAGGATCTGACGCTCGGCGCGTCGGTCAGTCGAGCTCCTGCAGGGTCGCGGTCATGTCTCCCCCGGCATCTCCGGTGTTGATCGTGCCCTTCGACTCGAACAGGATCGCGTGCACCTCGTCCTCGGCCTTCGGGCAGTGCTCGACTCCTCGCGGCACGACGAACACGTCATTCGGGTTCAAGACCACGTCGCGAAGTGCACGTTGCGAACATCATCTGTCATGGTCGAAAGCCTATCCACGCGGCCGTCGCATCGGCGGAGCCGGCTACGCCGCAGCGATCTCCCTGGCAGGGATCTCGTCGAGAGATCGGTACACGGGCAGGCCGCGCTCGAGGGCGATCTCGACGTCCTTGTCGGCGCCGGCGGAGTCGCCGGGCAGGCGGAGCACCGCGTCGCAGTGCTGCAGCAGTCGGTGCGCGGTCTCGTACATGACGTCGCCCTCGGCGACATCCGTCTCGTCCATCCCCCGGAGGATCGGCAGGGCTGCCCACTCCCCGATCATGGGCACGTGGCCGAGGCGATGGATCGGCGCCGCCGCCTCTTCGAGTCGTTCGAGGTTGCGGGCGATCAGGGCGGGGTCGCCGCCGGTGCCGGAGCGGTAGGGACCGGCGATGAGGATGAGGAGTGGAGTTGTCATGGAGAAGACTGTAACGTTAACCGTGCAAGAACGTGCAACTTCGCGAATGAACAAGATTTTGAGGAGTGGGATGCTGGGCGCACAGCGCAAGGACCACCTGCGAGAGATCCTGCGCAGGGACGGCCGTGTGGTGGCGAAGGATGTCGCCGCCGATCTGGGCGTCTCAGAGGACTCGATCCGCCGCGACCTCCGCGAGCTCGCCGACGCCGGTGAGATGGTGCGGGTCTACGGAGGTGCTCTGCCGATTCCGCCGGCCGACCGCCCCGTCGACCAGCGGGCATTGCTCGCCACCGAGAGCAAAGAGCGCGTCGCCCGTCGCGCCGTCGAGCTGATCACCCCGGCCTCGACGATCGTGCTGGACGCCGGCACCACGACTCTCGCGATGGCGCGCATGCTGCCGCGCGGCTCCGACCTGACCGTGATCACGCCCAGCCCGACGATCGCCCTCGCGGTCGCTGAGCACTCCGATGCCCGCATCGTGATCATCGGCGGTGAGCTCGCTCGCTTCTCGATGGTCGCCAGCGGCCCGCTCGCCATGGAGGCGGTGCAGCACCTCCATGCCGACATCTTCTTCCTCGGCGCGACCGGCATCGACCCGGTGCGCGGGCTGACCACCGGCAACCTCGACGACGCCGTCACCAAGCGCGCGATCGCCGCCCGCTGTGCGCAGGCCTACGTGCTCGGCAGCGAAGAGAAGATCGGGGCGACGTCGCGCCACCCCGTGCTCGACCTCGAGGCCGTCGCCGGTGTGGTCGTCGACCCCGTCGACTCGAACCCCGTGATCAGCGAGCTCGCAGAGCGTGTGGCCGTGCTGCGCTGAGCGCGCGTCAGCCGGGCACCTCGAGGCCGTCCTCGCTGAGCTCGCCGAGCCTCGGAATCCGCCTGAGGTCTTTTGAACTGACCATGACGACCACAGTCGCGATGGCAACCGTGGCTGAGAACACCAGGGGCACGAAAGGTCCGAAGTGATCGAAGAGAAGCCCTCCACCCAATGCACCCACCGGCATGAGCAGCATTCCCGGCACACCCGATGCCGCCGTGACCCTCCCCATCAACGGTGCAGGCGTGACGGTCACGGTGTACGCGCTGATCGCTGCGTTGAACGCCGGAAGCGGAAGCGCGGAAAGGAACAACACCACGACTGTGAGAGGCAGCGACGGATACGTGACTACGACCATTGCCTGCCCTAGCGCGAACGCAGCGAGCGCGGTGCCCCCGAGACGGCCAAGCCGGAACCGTGAAGAGAGCGTTCCTGCCATCAGTGCGCCAGCGACGACACCGGCCCCGAACGCTGTCGCGAGAATTCCGATCGCAACAGGCGCTTCTCCACTCTTCTGGTAATACGCGATCAGCGTGAGCGGCAGGACGATGATCGGAAGGTTCGCGAGCCCGGCGACGATCGCTACGCCACGAAGCCCCGGCTGCCTCCAGACGAAGACGAACCCTTCCCGCAGTTGTGCGATGTATCCGCTCGGTGACGATTCGTATTCGGCTACTCGCGACGGCCGCGGTGTGAAGATACCCGCGACCACATTGAGAGCGACTTGAGTCCCAAGTGCCCACGCTCCACCCAGCGAATACAGCAGGCCTCCTATAGGTCCGCCGACAAGTCCGGCACCGGCCTCCCGCCCCTGCGAAACGGCAGCCGCCTGGCCGAGTTGACCACGAGGAACGATCACCTTGACCAGAGCCTGTTCGCTAGGTCCGTCAAGTCCCGACGCGGCTCCCGCGAGCGCCGCCCCCAGAATCAGGACCGGCAGCATTCCCGGCTCAGGGAAGAAGGTCGCGAGCAGCGCGAGCGCCCACCCGGATGCCTGCGTGAACGACGACAGACGCAGGACGAGTGACGGTGAATGCCGATCCACTAGCGCGCCACCGAAGGCCTGGGTGGCGATCAGAGCGGCATTCGACGCGAAGAGAACCAGACCAGCGAGAGTCGCGGATGCCGTCACCCCGAGGACGATGAGTGGCAACGCCACGTTTCCTATCGCCGACGACAGCTCGTTCGACACCTTCGCGACGACCAGCCGCTGAAACGCCCTGTTCCGACGCAAGGCGCTGCCCCCCTTGAGCTCGACCGTCTCACCCATGTGGGCACCCCTCAGGTACCTCGACCACGTATGAGTGACGGTAGTCGAACATGTTCTGGTGGAAGGCCCGACCGATAATCCACCTCCTCGTGTCTCGTGGAATCACCACGGTAGGCACGGCCACAGCAGAGGTACCGACACCGCTCGCAGAAGTCGCGGTGCTATATCGGAATGCGATCCGAGACCCGGAATCAGGCAGGCAGAACGCACCAGTCGCGGACGATATATGCCAACACGAACGCTCGAAGGGTCTTCACATCACTGAGCTGACGGCTCATCACGGCCGGGACAGATTCGGATGGATGCTGACGACACCCGCCATCACCGGTGCCGCCCCGGCGGGTCGTCCCCGATCTTCGAAATCGTGCCCGGCGCGGGCCACGCCGGAGCGGCGCGTCAGGTGACGGTCGCGGCCACGATCGTCGGGGTCATGACGGCCACCATCGCCGCGGTGATCGCGTCGTTGACGGCCTTGGCGACGGCATCCCCCGCCGGCGACCCCGCCGTGAGCTCTTCGATCCGCTTCTTGAGGTCGCGCGCCGACATTCCGCCGCATTCGTCGCGCAGGATCGCATGCGCGCAGTTGAGGTTCTGCAGGATGGAGAGCAGCGCCAGGTCGGCCTGCGTCGGGGAGCCCCTTCCGGCGAGCACGGCGGCGAGTCGGGCGCGCAGCATCTGCTCCGGTGCGGAGTCGGATTCGGGCGTGCGCGCCGCACCCCAGCCGAAGAACCCGCGCTCTCCGCGGATCAGGACGCCCTGTGCGATGAGCGACTCCACCACCACCTCGAGCGGATCGAGCTTGGGCCGCACCACGAGCGACTGCAGCCGCTTGCCGCGCAACGGCACGAGGCGCTGCAGCGTCGTGTCGAGGATCGGGTTGCCCGTCGGCTCGGTCGACACGATGTCGATGACGGGGTTCTTCTCGTCCGAGACCGAGATGCGTCCGTGCAGGGCGAGGTCGACGATGACGGCCGCGACCTCGCCATAGAGGCGGTTCACGCTCACCGGACTCTCGACGCGGCCATCAGGCCGGAGAAGCAGCAGATGGAGTTCTTCGACGATCAGCATGCATCCACGCTATGACGGCTCTGCGGGCGTCGGCATCCCCCGGACGGATGACTTCGGATGCCGAGCTCGATACCGTGTCCTGTCAACCCCGTCGCCGTGCAGGCGCCGAATCCATAGGTTTTCAGGATGACATCCGACACCGCCCAGACGCAGGAGGAGCCGACCCGGCTGCGTCGCGCCATCACCGGCCCCCTCCTGTTCGCCTTCATCCTGGGTGACGTTCTGGGCGCCGGAATCTACGCCCTGATGGGAGTGCTCTCCGAGAAGGTCGGTGGAATGCTGTGGGCTCCGTTGCTGCTCGCGCTCCTGCTCGCCCTGCTGACCGCGGGGTCGTACGCCGAACTCGTCACCAAGTACCCGCGCGCGGGCGGGGCGTCCGTGTTCGCCGAGCGCGCCTTCCACAGCCCGGTCGTGTCCTTCCTCGTCGGATTCAGCATGCTCGCGGCGGGCGTGACGAGCGCCGCGGGTCTGGCGATCGCCTTCGCCGGCGACTACCTGGGCACCTTCTTCGACCTGCCGACGATCCCCGTCGCGATCGTCTTCCTCGCCATCGTCGGAGCGCTCAACGCGCGAGGCATCCGCGAGTCGCTCGGTGCGAATCTGGTGATGACCGCTGTCGAGTTGAGCGGTCTCGTGATCGTCATCGTCGTGGTGGGGGTGTTCGTGGCCGGTGGCGGCGGTGACGCCTCGCGGCTCACTCAGACACCGGAGGGGACTCCCGTGGCCATGGCCGTCCTGGCCGGGGCCGTGATCGCGTACTACTCGTTCGTCGGCTTCGAGACATCGGCGAACATGATCGAAGAGGTGAAGGACCCGCGGCGCACCTATCCACGCGCGCTCTTCGGTGCCCTCTTCACCGCCGGCGCGGTCTACGTGCTCGTCGGCGTCGCCAGCTCGATCGCGCTGCCGGCATCCGAGCTGCAGGAGTCGAGCGGGCCGCTGCTCTCGGTCGTGGAGGCGGCGGGCGCCAGCATCCCCTCGTGGCTGTTCAGCCTGATCGCCCTGATCGCCGTCGCGAACGGCGCCCTGCTGACCATGATCATGGTCAGCCGCCTGACCTACGGGATGGCGGAGCAGAACCTGCTGCCCCCGGTGCTCGGCCGCGTGCTGCCGAACCGCAAGACCCCCTGGGTGGCGATCCTCACCACGACCCTCGTCGCGATGGGCCTGACGCTGGTCGGCGACCTGGCGACGCTCGCCGAGACCGTCGTGCTGCTGCTGCTGTTCGTCTTCCTGAGCGTCAACGTCTCTGTGCTCGTGCTGCGACGCGACCGGGTCGAGCACGATCACTTCCGCATCTGGACCGTCATCCCGGTGCTGGGAATCGCGTCGTGCATCCTGCTGCTCACCCAGCAGCGCCCCATCGTCTGGCTCTTCGGTGCGATCCTGCTGGCCGTCGGCGGCGTGCTCTATCTGCTCGCCCGCTGGGGGCGGAACCGCACCCGGAAGCAGAGCCGGAATGCAGACCCCTCATCAACCACCACGAAGGAGAACCATGAGCACGCCTGATCACACCCCCGAGGCAGACGACGCCATGACCAGCGAAGAGAAGCGACACGACCAGCTGACCTCGGCACCGGAGGCGACCGAGGCCGACGCCGCGCCCCGCATCGAGGTCTCCGAGCACGACGGCAACACCCGCATCGACATCGCGCCCGATGCTGCGGTGCGCCCCGGCCCCGGCCCTGGAGTCGAGATCGACGACGAACCCGAGCGGTAACAGGTGCGGGGCGACAGCCCTCTCCCCGCGGATATGCCGACATATCACAGATATCCCTAAACAGCAACCCCTGAGCGTATGCTGACATCGAGGTCGTGTCGTCGGCCTCGAGGTCGGTGACAGACGTCGTCACCACGATCGGGGGGATGCCGTGAGCCTCACCGCAGATCCGAGCACTGACACGAGGTCGGACGCCGAGCTGGCCGACGCGACTCGCAACGGCGACGCTCAGGCGTTCGCCGTGCTGTGGCAGAGGCACGCCGAGGCGGGACTCCGGGCGGCCCGCGCGGTGACGCGCTCGATCGACCCGGACGACCTGGTCAGCGAGGCCTTCACGAAGACCTTCAGCGCGATGCAGAACGGCGGCGGACCGACCGACGGCTTCCGCGCCTATCTGTACGCCGCCATCCGCAACGCCGCGGCGACGTGGGGCGGCAAGCAGAAGGACATCCCGATCGAGTTCATCGAGGAGATCCCCGACGAGGCGCCCGACGCGATCGAGCAGCTGTCGGACAGAGCGATGCTCGCCGCCGCCTTCAAGAACCTGCCGGAGAACCACCGCACTCTGCTCTGGTATCTCGAGGTCGAGGGCATGAAGCCGCGAGAGATCGCGCCGCTGATGGGACTCACCCCGAACGCCGTCTCCGCCCTCGCCCTGCGCGCACGAGACGGCTTCCGTCACGCATGGCTCGACGCGCTCATCGCCGACCCCTCCCGCCCTGAAGAGTGTCGCTGGGCCTGCGGACGGCTCGTGCGCCGCACCCGCCGCCCGGTCAGCCGACACGAGCGTCCACGGCTCGAGAGTCATCTCGAGAGGTGCGCGGGGTGCACGATCATCGCTCGGGACATCGACACGGCCTCGTCGAAGCTGCGGGCGGTGCTTCTGCCCCTCGCGCTCGGCAGCGCTGGGGCCGCTGCCTTCGCGGCGCTCGAACCCGGCGCCGCGGCGAGCGCCGCTGTCGTCGGACCATCCGCAGTCCTACGATCCCGGCGCGTTCTCACCCTCGGGGTCGCCGCGGGCAGTGCAGTCGCGCTCGCGGCGACCGTCGCGGTGGCGATCGCCGCTCCGTGGACGCAACCTGCGCCGGGCACCGACCGCAGCGAAGCAGCCGGACCGGTCGCCCACCCCGTCGACCCGATTCCCGGCACGCCATCCGCGACGCCGGTCGGCACCTCTCCGACGCCTCCTCCTGCGCCCCCGCTGGTTCCGGCGCCGATGGAGCCCCCGCCCGAACCCGTCCTCGAGACCACGCCGCTGACCTCCACTGACCGAGCCGTTCCGGAGACGAAGCGTCCTCCCACTCCGGCTCCCCCCGCGGCGGAGCCTCCGGCAGCGACTCCGCCGACCCAGACTCCGACGGCCCAGAATCCGCCGGCCGAGAAGCCACCGGTCGAGATCCCCTACGCGTTCAGTCTCGAGCCGGCCGGCTGGGACACGAGCAACCCCCTTGCGGTCTCGGCGCGCGGCACCGGCATCCCCGGCAGCACGGTCGCGATGCTCGACGAGCTGGGTGCGGTCCTCGCCGAGGTGCCGGTCGACGACGAGGGCGTGTTCGAGATCTCGGTCGCGGGCGACGACCTCCGTCAGGGCATGACCCTCACCGCGCAACACACGTCCCCCACCGGTGACGTCGACCTCAGCGAGCCGATGGGGCCCCTCGCGTTCCCTGTGCCGGTCATCTCCGGCGGGCCGTCGCACATCCACCTCGACGGCGCGGATGCCGACGCAGACGGCGAGCGCGATGATGCGCTCGTCTCCCTCGAGGGAATCCCGGGCGGATGGGTGCAGGTGGCTGTCGACGGCGTCGTGAACCCGCACCTCATCGCCATAGACGAGGTGACCTCCGACGACTACATCCCCGACATCCACCTCGGGTTCCACCTGCTGACCCTGCGGTACGTCGACGTGGAGTCGGGCCTGATCGGCCCCGGCGCCGAGTACGCCGTCGTCGTCACCCCCGGTGGAAGATGACGCCCTCCGGCCGAGTGGCTACAGCCAGCCCTTGCGCTTGAACGCCCAGTACAGACCGACGCCCATACCCACCATGAGCGCGATCGCCATCGGGTAGCCGAGGGTCCAGTGCAGCTCGGGCATGTGGTCGAAGTTCATGCCGTAGACCGTGCCGACGAGAGTCGGCGCGAAGAGGATCGCCGCCCAGCCCGAGATCTTCTTCACCTCGTCGTTCTGACGGATGCTCAGTTCGGTCATCCGCCGCATCTCCTCGTTCTGCCGCCGCGCCACGATCGTCGACTCGACGGTCAGGGCGCTGTCGAGCACCGTGCGGAAAGTGTTCGCGCGCTCCGACACGCGCAGGGTGTGGTCGAGCACGTCGCGGAGATACCGCTGCAGCTCCTCGTCGACCTGGTACTTCGCCGACCCCCGCAGCAGCGAGTCGAGCATCCCCGCCAGAGGCTGCACCGCACGCTGGAAGTCGATCACCTCGCGACCGAGCTCGTAGATGCGCTGCGTGGCGTCGACCCCGTCTTCGAAGAGCTGGCTCTCGATCTCGTCGATGTCGTTCTCGAGGCCGGCCAGCACCGGTGCGTACTCGTCGACGACCTCGTCGAGGATCGCATAGAGCACGGCCTCAGGGCCGAGCTTCAGCAGCCCCGGGTCGCCTTCGAGGCGGCGCCGAACGCGTCCGAGGTCAGGCGACTCCGCGTGACGGATGGTGACCACGAAGTCCGGCCCCACGAGCACGTGGATCTCCCCGAACTCGACCTCCTCCGCCTCATCCAGATACCGGGCAGAGCGGAGCACCATGAACAGCACTTCGCCGTAGCGCTCGAGCTTCGAGCGCTGGTGACCCGAGAGGGCATCTTCGACGACGAGCGCGTGGATGCCGAACTCGTCGGCCACCTCGCGGATCTCGGCCTCGCTCGGCCGATACAGGCCGATCCAGCTCATGCCCCCGCGTTCGCGCAGCACCTCGAAGGTCTCGCTGAGGCTCCGCGGATTCTGGGTGCGGATGCCGTCGACATAGATCGCGTTGTCGATGATCGCCATCGGCGTTCCTCCCTCGATCGGGGCCGCGGAGCGGTCGTGCGCCTCCGAGATCAGCCGGCGGGCGGTGCGACGCAGGCGATCGCGGAATCGGTGATCTCCTGGTGGTACTGCTCGGCCGTGAACGGCAGCCCGAACTCGGGGGCCGTCTCGCCTGCGGCTGCGGGAGCCTTCGATGCGATCGCGGCCAGCTCCCACGCCAGGAACATCGCGGTCAGCCCGCCGGTCGTCGAGTCGTTGAGCGACACCGCGACCGTGAAGCCGCTCTCAGGGTCGGAGAACGCCGACGTCTGGTACCCGGGGGTCCACCCCGACTGTCCGATCATCGAGCCGACGAGCAGGGCTCCTCCGGTGGCCTGGAACCACGAGGGCGCCTCGGGGCTCTGCGGCAACGGGGATCCGAAGCGATTCGGCTCATCCTTCGTCCGCAGCTTCTGTGCGGCCTCGGCCTGGGCGTAGCGGCCGAGGTCATCGATCGTCGACACGACGCCGGAGTCGGTGTAGCCGGTGCTCGACGACAGCGTGGTGATGTCGGTCGGAGCCGCGCAGTCGTATCCGCCTTCGACGGGCGTCAGGTAGTGCCCGTTCATGACCGGACCGGTCGAGGGCGCAGCCGCGGCCGGCGAGGGCAGCGACGTGGCGGCGAGACCGAGCGGCTCGGTCACGTACTCGGCGATCAGCTCGGATGCCGTGAGGCCCGACGCGCGCTCGAGGGCGAGGCCGAGCAGCAGGTAGCCGGCGTCCGAGTTCGTGTATGTCGTCTTCGGCGTCGCGCGCGGGGCGCCGAGGCCGTAGGAGGCGAGCTCGAGCGGCGCCCACACGCGCTCGGGGGTGGTGAACCACGAGGCCTGCGCGGTGGCCTCGGACGAGCCGACCCCGCTCGTGCTGTTGCACAGATCGAGGAGCGTGATGTCCTTCATGTCGGCGACGCCCGAGACGTACTCCGGCACGAGGTCGTCGAGTTCGACCACGCCCTCGTCTGCGAGGCCGTAGAGCACGTCGCACGTCATGAGCCGGGTCATGTCCGCGACACGGAAGGCCATGTCGGTGCTGATCTCCTCATCGGAGCCGGGGCCCTGCGTGCCGACGCCGGTGACCCAGCTGCCGCTCCAGGGAGCCCAGACGCCCACGACAGCACCCGACGCCCCCGACGCGGCGAGCGCGTTGGCGACGGCCGCCTCCATGGCGGCGACGGTGTCGTCGGGCAGTGCGCCCTCGACCTGAGACGGCGGCTCGTAACTGAACTCCGGCTCGGCGGTGCAGCCGGTGAGGAAGAGTCCGAGCGCGGCGACGCCGGCCGCTGCTGCGCGGAACGTGCGCGACGAGAGAAGCTGCATGAAAGGGGACCCCCGGAAGACGTGTCTCCCGAGTCTAGAACGCCGTTCCTGAAAGAAGGCATCGCCGGGGCCCCTTTAGGGTGATCAGCATGCCCCACATCTTCGAGGCCGACGTCGTCTCCGCCATCCTGCGCCACATGAACGGCGACCACACCGACGACAATCTGCTCATCACGCGCGCATTCTCGGCGGTCGAGGACGGCGAGATCACGGATGCCGTGATGACGGACCTCGATGGCGACGGCGGCGTCTGGAAGGTCACCCGCTCGGGGGTCGCCTCCGAACTGCGCATCGCGTGGCCCTCGGGCTCGATCACCGAGCGCCCGGCTGTGCGGCGCGAGGTCGTGGCACTCTACGATCTCGCGTGCGAGAAGCTCGGGGTCGAGCCGCGTCCGCACGCATGACGCTCTGAGATATCGGGCTATCGCTCCAGGTTAGGCAACCCTTACACTTGGCACATGTCCGAGATCCTCTCCTTCTCCGCAGCCCTCCGTGAGCGCTCCTCCGGTTCGCACTCGCGCAGCGAGGGGGCGGGCTTCATGTCCGACCTGCTCAAGGGCGAAGGCTCGCGTGAGGACTACATCGCGCTCGTCGCACAGCACTACTTCATCTACGAGGCCCTCGAAGGCGCGGGAGAGCGCATGCGCCGCGACCCCGTGGCATCCGTCTTCCTCAGCGACAAGCTGACCCGTCTTCCTGCGCTGGAGGCCGACCTCGAGTTCCTGCTCGGCGCCGGCTGGCGCGACGAGATCGTCGCTCTCCCCACCACGCAGCGCTACGTCGAGCGCATCCGTCAGGTCGGCGCGACCTGGGCCGGAGGCTTCGTCGCGCACCACTACACGCGCTACCTCGGCGACCTGTCCGGTGGCATCTTCATCGGACGAGTGATGGCGCGCCGCTTCGGCTTCGAGACCAACGGCATCGGCTTCTACCTGTTCGACGACATCGCCGACCCCGCGGCCTTCAAGGACGTCTACCGCGAGCAGCTCGACGCAGCCCCGTGGGACGACGCCGAGCGCGAGCGCGTGATCGACGAGGTGCTTCTCGCCTACCGCTTCAACACCGAGCTGTTCGAAGACCTCGACCGCGCACGCGTCGCCGCTTGAAACGCCTCAGGCCCTGCCGACCTCGGGGGTGGATGCCGCGAGCCATGCGTCGCGCATGAAGCGGCGCACGTCCTCGTCGACCCGGATGTCGCTCGGGCGCAGCGCCCTCGACAGGTAGAGCCCGTCGAGCGACGTGAGTCGCGACAGCGCCACGTAGGTCTGCCCCGGTGCGAAGGCACCGGACCCGAGGTCGATGATGGCGCGGTCGTAGGTCTTGCCCTGCGACTTGTGGATCGTGACCGCCCAGGCCAGACGCAGCGGGAACTGGGTGAACTCCGCGACGACGTCTCGGGAGAGCTTCTTCGTGCTCGGTTCGTACGAATAGCGGAAGCGTTCCCACACGGCCGGCTCGACGTCGACCTCGTCTCCGTCGATCTCGACGCGCACGGTCTCGCCGAGGATCCGGACGACCGTGCCGATCGTGCCGTTCACCCACCGCGGCGGCTCCCCCGACATCGAGGTGTCGTTGCGGAGGAACATCACCTGCGCGCCGATCTTCAGCTTGAGCTCCGACTCGGCGGGCAGCGACGCCTCGCCCCTGCCGAACTCTCCGCTCACCTCGGCCTTCGCCGTCTGCTCCTTGCCGGGAAGCGCCGCGAGATGCCGGCTGTTGATCGTGTTCACGATGTCGTTGCGCGTGGCGAGCGTGATCATCGGCACCTCGCCCGGTTCCGGGTCGGGGGGTGTGCGTGCGCCCTGCGCGTTCAGCACCCCCGCGATCTCGGCGGTGACCCGGCCGTACCGCACCGCGTTCAGCATGGCCTTGAAACCGTCATCCGACTGCCGATGGATCTGCACGAGCTCGCGCACATGCAGCTCGGCGCGGGTGTCGACGGCGAAGAGCCCCTCGTCCTCCTCCGGCTCCTCCCCGCCGGCAGCGCCGGCCCACACCTTGGCGTCGAAGAACCAGAACGAGCGGTAGTGGTCCTTCACATACCGCAGCTCGTCGCCCCGCGGGGGCACGGGAGCCAGCTGATACGGATCGCCGAACATCACGACCTGCACGCCGCCGAACGGGATGCCGCGCTTGCCCCGAGCCTGCCGGAGGGAGCGGTCGATCGCGTCCATGAGGTCGGCGTTGACCATCGAGATCTCGTCGATCACGAGCGTCTCGATCGCGTTGAGGATGCGTCGCGTGTTGTCGTTCTGATCGATGTCCGAGTCGCCGATCAGACCGATCGGCAGCCGGAACAGCGAGTGGATCGTCTGACCCTCGACGTTCAGTGCGGCGACACCGGTGGGAGCGCAGATCGCGATCTGCTTCTTGGTGTTCCACGAGAAGTACTGCAGCAGGGTCGACTTGCCGGTGCCCGCTCGGCCGGTGATGAAGACATGCTCGCTGGTGTCCTCGATCAGCCGGAACAGCTCTTGCTGCTCTTCGGACAGGACGGGAAGCGACACGGTTCTCTCACACGGCTGGAGGCGGGAGTGCACGTTGAGACCGTGCCTCCCCATGCTACGTGGCGCCGCCGCCCGGCATCCGACGGACACAGCGATCACCGCCGACGCACAGCGACCCACGCTCGGCTCCATCCCAGGCCGCGCTCCTAGACTGACGCCATGCAGCAGGTCGAGACGAAGGCGCCCCGGCGCTCCCGCCTCGCTGCCGATCTCGCGATGCTCGCAGTGGTCGGCCTGGTGCTCGTCGCCGCTCTGGGCGCAGGCGGGGCCACTCTCTACCAGCAGTTCTACGGACCGTCGGCCTTCGTCGTGCGGTATCTCGATCTGCTCTCCGAAGGCCGCGCGGCCGATGCCCTCCGCGTGCCCGGCGTCGCGATCGATCGCGAGACGCTCGAGGTCGCCGGGATCGGAGCGACGGCGTCAGAGGCTCTGCTGCGGCACTCGGCCCTCGCCCCGCTCACCGACGTGGAGGTGCTGTCGGAGAAGCAGGACGACGCAGGCAAGACCGAGGTGACCGTCTCCTTCTCCGCGAGCGGACACGCCGGCACGACCACCTTCACGGTCGAGCAGGACGGCTGGGCGGGCGTCACCCCGAACTGGCGCTTCACGACGAGCCCTCTCGCGGTGGTCGAGCTCACGCTGCGCGGCGCCGATCAGTTCGCCGTCAACGGCTTCGAGATGGACCGCCGCCAGGTGTCGGCTGCGGGCGCGCAGGCCGCTCCGCTCGATCCCCTGCCGCTGCTGGTCTTCACGCCGGGGCTGTACTCGGTCACCGTCGACACGGCGATCGCCGACTCCGACGGTGTCGGCGTCCTCGCAGACACCCCGCTCGCCACCACCCCCATCGACGTGCAGACCGAACCCACCCCCGAATTCGTCGCGGTGGTGCAGCAGCGCGTCGAGGAGTTCCTCACGGGGTGCACCGCTCAAGAGGTGCTGCAGCCGACCGCCTGCCCGTTCGGCCTCGAGGTGTACAACCGCCTCGCGTCACTGCCGAAGTGGTCGATCACGGCTCAGCCCCAGGTCAGCGTCGTGCCTGACGGCGGGCACTGGAAGATCCCTCCGACCGATGCGGTCGCACACGTCGACGTCGAGATCAGGTCACTCTTCGACGGCTCGGTTCAGGAGGTCTCGGAAGACGTGCCGTTCCAGGTCAACGGGTCGATCACGATCCTGCCGGACGGGAAGGTGTCGATCCGCGTCGGATCTCCCGGCGAGGAGCCGACGGGCTGATCCGCCCGCCCGCGGCAGTGCGGGCGCAGGGTCAGCGTGCTTCGCGCTCGGCCTGACGCAGGTCGCGCTCGGCGAGGGCCGCGAGCCTCTCGTTGTACTCCTCGAGCTCGGCCTCGCCCGTGCGGTCGGCATGACGGTCGCGACGCTTCTGCAGCTTCGTGTCGCTGCGGCTCCACTGGATCGCCACCGTGATCGCGAGGATCAGGGTCGGGATCTCACCGATCGACCATGCGATGCCGCCGCCGATGTACTGGTCTTCGAGCGGCGACGGACCCCAGGTGCGCCCCATCGACCCGAACCAGTCGGCGACCATCAGCCCCTCCTGCATCATGATCGCGACGCCGAAGAAGGCGTGCATGGCCATGATCGCGATCAGGGTGATGAGGCGCCCCGGGTAGGGCAGACGGTACGGCACGGGGTCGGCGCCGACCAGGCTCAGCACGAAGAGGTATCCGGAGATGAGGAAGTGCGCGACCATCCACTCGTGGCCGAGGTGCTCGAACATCGACCAGCGCACGAGGTCGGTGAAGTAGAAGGCCCACAGCGACAGGATGAAGATGCCCGCCGCGACGAACGGGTGGGTGACGACCTTCGAGAACGGCGAGTGCACCGCCCACATGATCCATTCGCGGCCGCCGCGGGTGCCGTCGTCGCGCTTGTGGATCGCACGGAGGGCCAGGGTGACAGGCGCCCCCGAGACCAGCAGCAGCGGGATCGCCATCGACAGCATCATGTGCCCCAGCATGTGCACGCTGAAGAGATACTCCTGATAGGCGTTGATCGGGCCACCCGTGACCCACAGCAGCATCAGCATGCCCAGCACCCAGAACACGGTGCGATGGATCGGCCAGCGGTCGCCCCGCAGGCGCAGACGGCGCACCCCTGCGAGATAGAAGAAGAGGCCGAAACCGGCGGCCACCAGCCAGAGCACGTCGATGTCCCACGCCGTGAACCACCGGTCGATCGTGAATTCGGGAGGCAGGGGCGAACGGGTGAGGTTCTCCGCTGGCGTCTGCACGAACGCGGCTTCCTCGCCGGTGGGCGGAGGAGTGCGCGCGAGCGCGGCGGCCGCACCCGAGGCGAGACCCATCAGCGCGACCTCGCACAGCACCAGCATCCAGAACCAGCGCGCTGCTCCAGCGCCCTCGAGACGAGGGATCAGGCGGATGCGGTACCAGGCGCCGAGCAGGCCCATGCCGACCAGGAGCACGACCTTCGCGAGGAGGATCGTGCCGTAGGGCGTCCAGAGCTGCGAGATGTCGCCGAAGGAGACGATGGAACGCGCCAGGCCCGAGATCGCGACGACGGCGAAGGCGGCGATCGCGAGACTCGAGTAGCGGCTGACCAGCCGCGCGGTTCCCACACCGGAGCGGTCGCGCAGGATCACGACCAGCAGCAGACCGCCGAGCCACACCGCCGCGCCGATCGTGTGCAGCAGGATCGAGTTCACGGCGATGTTGTGGCCCGCGAGCTCACCCGAGTGGCCCTGGGTCGCCAGCGGGAGGAAGGATGCCGCGGCGAGGATCGCCGTGATCAGGGTGGGCGTCCACGTGCGCCACGCGAAGGCGAGCACGGTAATCACCGAGCCCATGATCGTGGTGATCAGCCACGACTGACCGAGCGGCAGCTGCAGCAGGAAGCGCCCGAGCTGCTCGCCGAACTCGCGCTCGGCGCTCAGCTGCGGGTTGAAGGCCGCCATGAACGTGAAGAATCCGCTGATGCCCGCGGTGACCGTGAAGACGGCCGCGCCCGCTGATGCCGTGTTGAGGGCGGTGTCGAACGACTTCTCCTCGCTGCGCAGCGCGAACAGCGCCAGCACGAGGGATCCCAGCATCGCCGCAGCCGCGATGTTCATGACGAGCTTGACAATGGGGGTGGCCCAGCGCACGAACGGCCCCGGATCCTGCAGCAGCAGCGGCGCCGCACCCCCGCCGATCACGAGGGCGATGAGCACGCCGATCAATCCGGTCGCGAGCAGGATTCCGACTCCGGCCGCGCGATACGCGGAGCGGCTCGGGGTCTCCACGGCGCGGGCACTCACCCCTCAAGCCTAAGCCGCGGATTCGGGGTGCGAGCGCGAAGGCCGCCCCCGACGGATCGGGAGCGGCCTTCGAAGAGGTGCAGTCTTACTTGACGGCAGCCTTGAGCTTGGAACCAGCGGTCACCTTGACGCGGTGGCCGGCCGGGATCTTGATCTCGGCACCGGTCTGCGGGTTGCGGCCCGTGCGAGCTGCGGTTGCGACCTGCTCGAACGAGATCCAGCCCGGGATCGAGACCTTGCTGCCCTTGGCAACAGCGTCGGAGACCGAGGAGAACAGCGCGTCGAGGACACCCGAGACGGTGGCCTGGCTCTGGCCGGTGGCAGAAGCGATGCTCGCGACGAGCTCGGTCTTGGTGATGGACTTGTCAGCCATGTCATCCTCCAGCGACGAGGTTCCCGTCGCATCGTTGGTGTTCGAAGGGCGACTGCCCTCCGTTGGTCGAGTGACCGCCTTGAATGTACCAACCACCACCCACATTTCCGCGTCATTTCGCGGGTTTTGGGGTTTTCGGCGGCGTGTCGTGGTGCAGAAGTGACGAAAGTGACCCCTGTGGTGCCCTGTTCGGCAGCCGAACCCCGCCGTTCCGCGGCCCGCAGCGGGCTGCGACGGGTCGACCTCGTCGACTCCGCGCTGCGCTTCGGGAGGAGGACTGCGCTTCGGGAGGAGGACTGCGCTCCGGGAGGAGAGATCTGGTGAGCCTCTCCTCCCGAGGCGCAGCGTTCCTCCCGAGGCGCAGTCCCGAGGGATGCTCAGTCCCGAGACGCACCCCTGAGGGATGCGCGCGTCAGCGCGGGCGGTGGGACTCGACGACCGAGCGAGCGGTGCGCGCGAATGCCGGGGTGACGCGCTCGTCTCCGTCGAGGTAGCCGCCGACGAGCGCTGCGTCGCGCAGCAGGACGAGGGATGCTGCGACATCGGCGGGGCTCTCGAGGCCGGCCTGCTCGGCGACGGCCTGCAGGGTCGACCGGAACCATTCTCGGTGCTCGTCGATCAGTCGTCGCACGGCGCCGTCGGCATCCGGATACTCCGCGGCCGCGTTGATGAACGGGCAGCCGCGCGTGTGCCTGAGGCGGATGTCGGCGGCGATGCCCTCGATCACCGCGTCGACCAGCTGAGTCGGGTCCGTGACCTCCGCCCCTGCCTGGGCGAACAGCGCCCGAAGCATCTCGTCTTCGTTGCGCAGGTACGCGAGGACCAGGTTCTCCTTGCCACCGAACTGGTTGTAGAGCGTCGCCCTGGTGACCGCGGCCTCGTCGATGATGCGGTCGACGCCCACGGCATGGATCCCCTCTTCGTAGAAGAGCCTGGTGGCGCTGTCGATCAATCGGGTGCGCGCGGCGCTCGGACGCTTCGGGGTCGGCGTCTGAGTCTTCGCCGGAGCCGGGGTGGGAGTCGTGGTCTTCATGGTGATCCCTCTCATCGTGTCATCCGAAAGCGACTTTCGGGAATAGGTTGCAGTAGATAGAACGTTCGGTCTACTATCAGCCTAACGCATCCGCACCGGGCGGGAGCAGAAACAGGAGAAGAGACCATGAACAGCACCGAGAAGACCCCGATCGTCCTGATCCACGGACTCTGGATGACGCCGAAGAGCTGGAACACCTGGGCCGAGCGCTTCCGCGCACAGGGTCACGAGGTGATCATTCCGGGCTGGCCCGGCATCGACGACCGCTCTGTCGAGGACATCCGCCGCGATCCGTCCGCGCTCAAGGGCATCGGCCTGAAGCAGATCGCCGACAACTACGAGCGCATCATCAGAGCGCTCCCGGTGAAGCCGATCATCATGGGCCACTCGTTCGGCGGCGTGATCACGCAGATGCTGGCAGACCGCGGCCTCGGTGCCGCCTACGTCGGCGTCGCCCCCGGACAGACCGCCGGCGTCACCGCACTTCCCCTCTCGACCCTCTGGACAGGAACGCCGATCCTCTCGAACCCGTTCGGCCGCAACGGCGCCAAGCCGCTCTCCAAGCGCCACTTCCGCTTCACATTCGGCAACGACCTGTCGCGCGCGGCATCCGACGCGCTCTGGGAGGAGTATGCCGTGAACTCCTACAACCGGGTCTTCTTCGAGGGCGTGACTTCGGTGCTCAACGAGAAGGGGGGCGTCACGCACGTCGACTACGCTCGTGCCGACCGCGCTCCGCTGCTCGTCATCACCGGCGAGATCGACCACGTCGTGCCGCCCGCCATCGGCCGCGCGATCGTCAAGAAGTACCGGTCGAGCGGCAGCCCTGCCGTCGTCGAGTACAAGGAGTATGCCGGCCGCACCCACCGCCTCGTCAGCCAGGACGGCTGGGAAGAAATCGCCGACTACGCACTGACCTGGGCGGTGGAGCACGCGACAGCATCCGCCGCCTGATGTCGGGCTCGTGCAGGGGTGGGCCCTTCGCGACGGGGCCGGCCGCGGCGCTCGCCCCACCTCGGGTAGCGCCTCGGGAGGAGAACTGCGCTTCGGGAGGAGAGATCTGCGGATTCTCTCCTCCCGAAGCGCAGTCTTCCTCCCGAGGGATGCAGCAGTGACAGGGATGCGGATCATTCACTCCGCGACGTGCAGTCGCTGCCCGATCGCGGTCAAGATCATCTGTTGCACCTGCGCCCATCGGCTCATCAGCTGGTCGTAGCCGATGCGGATCACGTGATAGCCGTGCAGCTTCAGAAGAGCGTCGTGGGCGATGTCGCTCGTCCGCTGTTCACCGACATGATGGCCGCCGTCGATCTGAATCACCAGTCGCTCACCGATGACGAAGTCGACCCGATGGCCGAGTATCCAGACCTGCGGCACGACGGGGATCCCCAGCCATCTCAGCCGCACCTGAAAGATGCTCTCGGTACCGGAATCGGCGAACTGCCGCGCGTCCGCGAGCAGACGTCGAGCAGTGGGCGGAAGCGGAGCCCGCTCGAGGATGCCGGGGGCGATGAGATTCTGTCGCATGGCCGACTCCCAGGTCGCGAGCGCGCTCTCATACGGCTGGCACCCCGCGATCAGGATCAGCGCGTTCTCGAGGGAGTCCTCGCGCGAGTCCGGATCCCGCGGGAACACCGGTTCGTTCCAATGCACCGTGCCGCGGGACACCTTCACATGGCCCGATCGCGCCGGCGCAGCGACGTGCGGCTGTGAGTCGCCGAGCACCCACACCCCTTTCCGCGACGCGAGCGTGACGCAAGTCAGGAACACCCCGCGGCGGGCAGCCGCGAGAAGCATCGGGTCGGCATCCGGCAGCGCGACCCACCCTCGGCGAACAGCGATGACGTCACCTCTCTGGACCGACGATCGGAGCACGTGCCTGCTGACCCCGAGCCGCCTCAGTGTCTCGGTGCGGGCCACGCCGTCGCGCTGCGTCAGCGCCTGTCTGGGGTTCACCCGTCGAGGATCACTCATGCTCGCATCCGCGATCGACACGGCATCCACGATTCGTGCCCCGCCGCCTCAGATCCCCATCCGTGCAGAAGAGGTCACGCCGCCCTCGGCACCTGCCCGGTGCGTCGTGAAGCCCGACCGTTCGACGGCACCTCGCGGCAGCCCACGGCCCACACGTGCCCACACGGCCCACTCACCCCCCACGCCCCCACACGTGAACATCCGTCGGGAGGAGGACTGCGCCTCGGGAGGAGGAATTCTCGAGATAGCTCCTCCCGAAGCGCAGATCTCCTCCCGAAGCGCAGAGGAGACAGAGCCGAGTGAGGCGATGCCGGGGCGCAAGAGCGGATGCCGCGGGCGGAAGCGCGGATGCCGGGGCGAAGCCCCCCGGGCACGCGAAAAGGGGCGAGGATCCGAAGATCCTCGCCCCTTCAGGCTTGTCTGCTGAGACTTACCAGCTCGACTTGGTGACGCCGGGCAGCTCGCCACGGTGTGCCATGTCACGGAAGCGGACGCGCGAGACGCCGAACTTCGTGAGGACACCGCGGGGGCGGCCGTCGATGACGTCGCGCGAACGCACGCGAGCCGGCGACGCGTTGCGCGGCAGCTTCTGCAGGCCGACGCGTGCGGCCTCGCGGGCCTCGTCGGTGGCGTTCGGGTCGACGAGGGTCTTCTTCAGCTCGGCGCGACGCTCTGCGTAACGCTCGACGATGACCTTGCGCTGCTCGTTGCGAGCGATCTTGCTCTTCTTAGCCATTGATCAACGCTCCTCTCGGAATTCGACGTGCTGACGGATGACCGGGTCGTACTTCTTGAGCACGAGGCGGTCGGGGGTGTTGCGGCGGTTCTTCTTGGTCACGTACGTGTAGCCCGTACCTGCCGTCGAACGCAGCTTGATGATCGGACGTACGTCCTGAGCCTTCTTGGCCATTAGAGCTTCACACCCTTCGCCTGGAGGTCCTTGACCACGTTCTCGATGCCGCGGACATCGATCACCTTGATGCCCTTGGCGGACACGTTGAGCGTGATCTTACGACCGAGCGACGCGACGAAATAGGTCTTCTTCTGCACGTTCGGGTCGAAGCGGCGCTTCGTCCGGCGGTGCGAGTGCGAGACGTTGTGACCGAAGCCGGGAACAGCTCCGGTCACCTGGCACACTGCTGCCATGATGGTGACTCCTTCTATACCGTGAGGCCGGACGGCCTCACCCAAGATCCCTTGTCTGCGCGCCACCCCGCAGCGCCGATCTCTCGGCAGAAGAAGGGGAAGCACGCGAACTACGCACAGGAGTGTGCGCAGACAAAGAGTCAGTTTAGCACGGTCCGTTCCGTCACACTCGCACGGCCTCGAGCAGCAGCGCCGCCCCCGGAGCGAGCAACGGCAGCGGCACCCCCACCGATCCGAGCAGCGAACCCGACGCCTCGATGCCGGCCCCCAGCCACGCGGGGTCCGAGACCTGATGGCGCGACACCGATCCGAGCTCCTCGCGCACCCGCAGCCGGTACCGCTCCCCCGCCTGAAGCCCCGGGATCCGAGTGCGCGGCGTGAACCCGTCGACCGAGGTGCCCAGACGCACCCACGCGAACACGCCCCGCGAGCCGTCCCCGGCGACGACGCCGTGCAGCAGCGTCTCGTCGTCGACCTCGTCGCTGCGCACCGTGACGCCCGAGTGCAGCAGCGGCCGCAGCTCGCGATAGAGGGCGGTCCACCGCGACAGCATCTCGCGCTCCTCCGACGTGCACCGGGTGATGTCCCACTCGATGCCGGCGTGCCCGAACAGCGCGGTCGTCATGCGGAACGGCAGGGATGCCGCGCGGTGCGTCGTCTCGGCGATCGGCGGGCCCACGTGCGAGCCGACGAGCTCGGGCGGCACGAGTGTGCCGGTCCAGCGCTGGATCCGCTGCCGTTCGATCGGGTCGTTCGAGTCCGACGCCCACACGCGCTGCGTGCGCTGCAGCACGCCGAGGTCGACGCGGGCGCCACCGCTCGCGCACGACTCGATCTCCACCGACGGATGCCGTTCGCGCAGCGCATCGAGCAGGGCGTAGAACGCGGTGGTCTGCGCGTGCACCGACGCGCGGCCGGTGCGCGGCGACACCGCGGCATGCAGGTCGCGGTTGTGATCCCACTTGATGAAGTCGATGCCGACCTCGGCGACCAGAGCGTCGATGCGCTCGAAGAGGTAGGCGGCGGCATCCGGGTTCGAGAGGTCGAGCACCTTCTGGTGCCGCCAGGTCGCGGAGTCGGGTGACGCCTGAAGCACCCAGTCCGGATGCCGTTCGGCGAGGTCCGACACCGGATTCACCATCTCGGGCTCGAACCAGAGGCCGAACTGCATCCCGAGCCCGTGCACGTGATCGGCGAGGGGGCGCAGTCCGTCGGGCCATTTCGCGTCGTCGATGAACCAGTCGCCGAGCCCCGAGCGGTCGTCGGGGCGCCCGCGGAACCAGCCGTCATCGAGCACGAACCGCTCCACCCCGACCGATGCCGCGGCCTCCGCGAGCTCGACGATCTTCGCCGGGTCGTGGTCGAAGTACACGGCCTCCCAGGTGTTCAGCACGAGGGGGCGCGGCGTGGTCGGGTGCGCGGCGAACGAACGCACCGCCTGGTGCAGTCGGGCAGACACCGAGTCGAGTCCGCTCTCGCCATAGGTGAGGAACACCTGCGGCGACACGTAGGTCTCCCCCGCCCCCAGCCGGATCTCGCCCGGCAGCAGCAGCTCACCTCCGCCGAGCACAGCCCCGTGCACACCTGCGCCCTCGGGCAGCCTCTCGACGCCGACTTCGAGGTCGCCGCTCCACGCGACGTGCGCGGTCCACAGCTCGCCGCGTCGGAAGCCGAACCCGCCGGTGCCGACCGCGGTCAGGTAGGGAGCGTCGTGTCCGCCGCGGCCTCGACGAACCTGTCGCAGATGCGCCCCGTGCCGCAGCTCGCCCCGCTGCGGGTGCCGCTCGCCGGTCCAGCGACCCGTGTGGTCGAGCACCTCGGTCGCATGGGCGGGAATCGGGAGCAGGATGCGGGCCGCGAGCAGATCCAGCGGCTCGACGCCGTCGGCGGTGCTCGTGACCGACACCTGCGCGGTCAGCACGCCCCCGGCATCCAACGCGAGGTCGAGCACGACCGTGACCCCGGCCCCGGCATCCGAGTATTCTGCCCGCACCGACGTCGCCGTCGACTCCCACCCGACAGACCGCAGCAGCGGCGCGCTGTGCAGTCCGCCGCGATGCCACGCGAGTGCCGGTGCGCCCGACCACCCGTCGGCCTCGACGGCGAGCAGCGGGAAGACCCGGGGGGCGTCGAACGAGCTGAACGTCACCGAGCCGGTCGACGACCCGGCGAGCGCCTCGAGGTCGGCGGGATCGAGCGCCGCGCCCCAGTGCAGCAGGCGCGCAGTGGTCGTGTCGATGACGACGCTGACGCCGCCGGAGGTCAGGTGGACGAGTGCGCTCATTGCCGCTCCAGACGGGTCGCAGACGAAACAGGAGGCCCGCCCGTGAGCATACGGGCGGGCCACCGGAGGGTGTTACTCCTTGACGGGGATCGACGCGGCCTTGAGCGCGGCGCCGTCTGACCCTTCTCGATCGCGTCGAGCAGCGTTCCGCTGCCCGAGACCGCGGCCTTGAACCCGTCGGACACGTCCGAGTAGGTCTGGGTCATGGTCGGGCCCCACGCGAAGTCGGGCGAGACCTGGGTGGCGGCGTCGGCGAAGACGTCATAGATCTTCTGGCCGCCGTAGAACTCGACGCCCTCGGCGTAGACCGGAAGGTCGAGTCCTGCGGTGGTGGCCGGGTAGAGGTTGGCCGCTTCGGCGAGCGCGGTCAGCGCCTCATCGGACGTGTTCAGCCACAGCGCGAACTTCGTCGCCTCGTAGAGGTGCTCGCTGCCCTTGAGCACGGCGGTCGAGGATCCACCCCAGTTGCCGGCGGATGAACCGCCCTCCTCCCACTGCGGGAGCGGTGCGACGGCCCAGTTGCCCGCGGTGTCGGGTGCGCCGCTCGAGATCGAGTTGGCGCCCCAGACGGCGGAGTTCCAGGTCCAGACCTGACCGGAGTTGTAGGCGTTGTTCCACTCGTCGGTCCACGCGGGAACCGTCGCGACCAGGTCGTCGTCGAGCATGCTCTGCCAGTAGTCGGCGACCGTGGTGGTGGCGTCGTCTGCGAGCGAGACCGTCCAGCCCTCGTCGTCGCTCGAGAACCACTGCGCGCCGTCCTGCCAGGCGAAGCCGGCGAACTGGTTGATGTCGGACTGCGAGAAGTTGGTGATGTAGCCGCCCAGTTCGCGGATCTTGACCGCGGCCTCGCGATACTCGTCCCACGTGGTGGGGATCTCGATGCCGTTCTGCTCGAACAGGTCGGCGCGGTAGAACAGCCCCATGGGGCCGGTGTCCTGCGGCACGCCGTAGACGCCCTCGGTGCCGAGAGTCACCTGACCCCAGGCCCAGTCGACGAACTGGTCTTCGGAGGCGACGACGTCTTCACAGGCGCTGAGGTCTTCGAGACCGTCCTGCACGAGGAAGTTCGGCAGGGCGTCGTACTCGATCTGGCCGAGGTCAGGAGCGTCGCCCGCCTTGATCTGGTTGAAGAAGTTCTGGTACGTGCCGCCGTTGCCGTTCGGGCCGGTCTGCACGTCGACCTGGATCTCGGGGTTGGCGTCGTTCCAGATCTTCACGACGTCTTCGATGCCGGGGATCCAGGAGGTGAACTCGAGCGTGACGTCGCCGTCGGCCGGGGTGCACGAGGCGGCGTCGCCGCCGGTGCCTGAGCTGTCTCCGCCGGATGCCGAGCAACCGGCGAGCGCGAACGCCGAGATGGCGATGACAGCGGCTGCCTTCATCTTCGAATGCTGCATTTCGATCCTTTCGTGGATGCGATGGGGTGGTGCGGGTGTGTGGTGCGGGTGGTGCGGGTGGTGCGCCGCCCGGTCGGTCCGGGCGGCTGCCTGCTCACTTCAGGGCGCCGGCGCCCAGTCCGTTGCGCCAGAAGCGCTGGAGCAGGAGGAAGGTGACGATCAGCGGGATGACCGACAGCAGAGCGCCGATCAGCACGAGACCGCGGAGTTCTGGCAGCTGATTCAGCTGGTTGTTCCAGTTGTAGAGACCGAAGACCACCGGGAAGAGGTCTTCGGATCGCAGCATGATCATCGGCAGGAAGAAGTTGTTCCAGATGGCCACGAACTGGAACAGGAACATCGTCACCAGTGCCGGGGTCATCAGCCGGATGCTGACGGTGAAGAACGTGCGGATCTCCCCCGCGCCGTCGAGTCGACTCGCTTCGAGCAGCTCGTCCGGCACCGACGAGGCCGCGAATATCCGTGCCAGGTAGACCCCGAACGGACTCACGATCGACGGCAGGAAGACCGACCAGAACGTGTTGGTCAGCTGCGCCTGGCTGAAGATCAGGAACAGGGGCAGCGCGAGCGCGGTGGCGGGCACGAGCACCCCGCCGAGCACGATGTCGAACATCAGGTCGCGGCCCGGGAACCGGTACTTCGCCAGGGCGTAGCCGGCCATGGCGGCGAGCAGGGTCGCGATGGCGCCGCCGAGTGCCGCGTAGAGCACCGAGTTCATCAGCCACCGCAGGTAGACGCCGTCGCGGTAGGCGAACAGCTCCGCGATGTTGTCGAACAGGTGGAAGTCGGCGAACCACAGCGGGGCGGTGGTCAGGATGTCGCCGGTCTCTTTGCTCGACGCGACGAGCAGCCACCACAGCGGCAGCAGGAAGTAGACCGTGAACACGGCCATGATCAGCATGGCGCCGGTGCGCGAGATGCCGGACTCGCGAGCGGCCTTTCCGCGCGGGGCCTTGCCGCGGGTGCCCCGGCCAGGGGCGACGATCGACATGGTGCTCATGCGTTCTGCTCCTTGCGCTGCATGTACTTCATGAACCCGAACGACAGCACGAACGTCGTCACGGCGAGCACGACCGAGAAGGCGGCCGCCAGGTTGGTGTTCGGGATGGATGCCGTGGCGTACACGGTCATGTTCGGGGTGAAGGTGCTGGTCACCGCCGAGCTGAACGAGCGGAAGACCTGGGGCTCGGCGAGCAGCTGCAGCGTGCCGATGATCGAGAAGATCGCGGTCATGACGATCGCCGGGCGCACCAGCGGGATCTTGATCGACCAGGCGATGCGCCACTGGCCTGCGCCGTCGAGGATGGCCGCCTCGTAGAGCTCCTGCGGGATCGAGAGCAGCGCCGAGTAGATGATCAGCATGTTGTAGCCGACGTAGACCCAGGTGACGACGTTCGCGATCGACCACAGCACGAGGTCGGCACCGAGGAAGTCGATGTTCTTGGTGATCGCGGTGAACGGCGACAGGTTGGGCGAGAACAGCGAGCCCCACATGATCGCGGCGATGACGCCGGGCACCGCGTAGGGCACGAAGAACGCGAGACGGAAGAAGCGCTTGCCCCGCACGAGCGGCGAGTCGAGCAGCAGCGCGAACAGCAGGGCGAGGCCGAGCATGACCGGCACCTGCACGACGCCGAACGTCAGCATCCGCCCCATCGAGCTCCAGAACGCCTCGTTCTGGAAGACGAGCACGTACTGGGCGAAGCCGCCGAACACCTGCTCGGCCTTGCCGAAGGTGCCGTCGCGCTCGACGACGAGCAGCGACTGCCAGAAGGCGTAGGCGATCGGCACGACGTAGAACAGCGCGAACAGCACGCCGAAGGGCACGATGAGGAACGCGATCGCGCCCTTGTGCGGAATCCGTCGGCGGCGGCCCGGCGCCCGGGGCGCTGAGGCGACCGCCGGAGCGGTGAGCGTGGTGGTCATACATCCTCCTTGATGATGCGGACGGCCCCCGCCGGCACGAGCCCGGTGGCGGCGGCGTCGGTGACGAGGTCGTGGCCCGAGGTCGCGATCTCGACATCCGTCGATCCGTGGTTGATGACGAACAGGAACGACCCGGCGTCGCCGGTGCGGCGCACGATCTCGACGTCGGGTCCGGCGCCCGGCGTCGGGGCGATGCCGGCGGATGCCGCGAGCCGCGCGATCAGTCGGCGGTAGTCGTCGCGAGCGGGCTGGGTTCCGAGGAACCAGGCCTCGCCCTCGCCTGCCGCGCGGCGTGTGATCGCAGGGCCGCCGGCGGCGGGGCCGTCGACGAACGACGCGACGACCTCGGCACCCGTCGTCTTGAGCCGTTCGCTCCAGATCGTTCCCGTCGTGCCGTCGCTGAGGGTCACGGACTCGTCGGGACGGAGCGGTGCGAACTCCTCCGAGCGGATGCCGAGCAGCTCGCGGAACGCGCCGGGGTAGCCGCCGGTGCGCACCCGATCCTCCTCGTCGACGATGCCGCTGAAGAACGTGATGAGAGCCGTGGCGCCGTTCTCGACCGCGCGGGCGATCGCCGCGGCATCCGCGTCGCTGATGAGGTGCAGCGCGGGCACGACCAGCAGGCGGTACCCGTCGAGGTCTGCGCCCGGACGGACGACATCGGTGGTGACACCGGCATCCGCCAGTGCCGCGTGCGCGGCGTGCACCTGCCCGAGGTATGTGAGCCCCTCGCTCGGGCGGCCCTCGTTCTCGGTCGCCCACCAGCTCTCCCAGGAGAAGAACAGGGCCGCATCGGCGGCGACTCGTGTGCCGGCGACGTCGCCGAGGCGGTCGAGCAGACCGCCGAGCTCGACGACCTCGCGCCACTGGTCGGAGTCCTCGCCCGCGTGGGGCACGAGGGCCGTGTGGTACTTCTCGGCGCCCTGCGTCGAGGCCCGCCACTGGAAGAAGCAGATGCCGTCGGCGCCGCGTGCCACGTGCGCGGCGATGTTGCGCTGCAGCTCACCCGGGGCCTTGGCGAGGTTGTAGGGCTGCCAGTTCACGGCGCCGGTCGAGGTCTCCATCAGCAGCCACGGCGCGCCCTGCGCGAGGCCTCGGGTGAGGTCGGCGGCGAACGAGAGTTCTCCGCGTGCATCGTCGAGGCGGCGGTCGAGATAGTGGTCGTTGGCGATCAGATCCATCTCGCCCGCCCACGTCCAGTAGTCGAGGTTGCGGATGTGCGCGGTGACCATGAAGTTGGTCGTGACCGGCACCTCGCTGTGCTCGCGCAGGATCTCGGCCTCGGCGCGGTAGAGCGCGAGCTGCTCGTCGGAGCTGAACCGCTGGAAGTCGAGGATCTGGCCGGGGTTGCGCAGCGACAGGGCCTGCGCCGGCACGCGCACGTCGTCGAAGTCGGAGTAGCGCTGGCTCCAGAACGTCGTGCCCCAGGCGCGGTTGAGCGCTTCGATGTCGTCGTAGCGGTCGCGCAGCCAGCCGCGGAACGCCTCGGCGCTCGTGTCGCAGTAGCAGAGCGCGTTGTGGCAGCCCAGTTCGTTCGACACATGCCAGAGCGACACGGCGGGGTGGTTCCCGTAGCGCTCGACGACGCGGGTGACGACCTCGGCGGCGTAGTCCCGGAAGAGCGGGGAACTCGGGCAGTAGCCCTGACGACCGCCCTGGTGGAAGACCGTGCCGTCTTCGCCGACCGGGAGGATCTCGGGGTGGCGGGCGGTGAGCCAGGGAGCAGGAGACGCGGTGCCGGTGCCGAGATTGATGCGGATCTCCGCCGCGTGCAGCAGCTCGATGATCTCGTCGAGTGCGCTGAAATCCCAGGCCCCCGGAGCGGGGTTGATCGACGACCAGCCGAAGATGTTGATCGCCACGAGTCCGATGCCGGCCTGCCGCATGAGCCGCACGTCGTCGGGCCAGACGCTGCGATCCCACTGCTCGGGGTTGTAGTCGCATCCGAAGACGAGGCCGCGCCCTGCGGAGAGGGTGGCGATGCGGTCGGACACAGCGGCGGCCATCGGTGACGCTCCTTTGCGGTTCATGTGTGCACGTGCACAGCTCGCGGCATGAGAACAGCGATCGGAATTTCTGTGAACGTGCACACATCGTCGCATGTCGCGGTGAATCCCGTCAAGTCCGGGTCGCTAGGCTGTCGATCATGAGCACTTCCGCCCGTCGTCGCAGCACCGTGCACGACGTGGCGCGCGTGGCCGGGGTCTCGAGAGGAACCGTCAGCCGGGTGATCAACGGCGGCTACGTCTCGGATTCCGCCCGGACCGCGATCGAAGACGCGATCCGCGAGGTCGGGTACGTGCCCAACACCGCCGCGCAGAACCTCGTGCGTCAGCGCACGCAGGCCATCGCGTTCATCGTGCACGAGCCGCATGCGCTGTTCCTCGAAGACCCCAACATCGGCGCGATCATGCTCGGCACGAACGAGACCCTCTCCGAGGCCGATTACCAGATGGTGTGCCTCGTCGTGGACTCGGTGCGCGACACCGAGCGCGTCGCCCGCTACCTCAACGGCGGATTCGTCGACGGAGCCGTCATCGTCTCGGCGCGAGCACAGGACCCGATCACCAAGGCCGTCATGCGACTCGACCTGCCCGTGACCTATGTCGGCCACCCACCCGATGTCGACGCGGCGTGGGTCGGCGTCGACAACCGCGGCGCCGCGCAGGCCGTCACCTCACGCCTCCTGGCGACGGGGCGCACACGGGTCGGCATGATCGCGGCCGCCCTCGACCGGGATTCGGGCACCGACCGCCTCGCGGGCTTCACCGACGCGCTCGGCGACGACTTCGACCCCGACCTCGTCGAAGAGGTGCCGCTGTACTCCTACGCCGACGGAGCCGCGGCGATGACGCGACTGCTCGAGCGGGCGCCGGACATCGACGGGGTCTTCGCCGCGTCGGATGCCGTCGCCGCGGGTGCGATGTGGGCGCTTCGCGAAGCCGGACGCCGGGTGCCAGACGACGTGGGCGTCGTGGGCTTCGACAACAGCAGCTGGGCGACGCGCACCACCCCGCTGCTCTCGACCGTCGATCAGCCCGCCGAAGGGCTGGGGGCCGCGGCCGCGGCATCCGTCCTCGCGCAGCTGCGCGACGATCAGCGCCCGCGGGAGGGCATCATGCTGCCGACGCCCGTCGTCTGGAGAGACTCTGCCTGAGCGCTGGCCTCAGGCGGGGCCGAGAGACTCGGCCTGAGCGCCTCTCCCCCACCGGAACGTCGAGACCGTCGGGTCGCCCGCGATCCAGAAGCGCCAGGGGAACGCCGCGGTGCCGGCCACGCCGGCCACGCCCACTCGCGGGCCGGTCGCCACGTCGGTGATCGGTTCGTCGCGCAGCCACAGCTCGGCGCGAGCACCCTCGAACTCCTCGCCGGTGATCGCGTCGATCCCGTCGTGGATCGGATGCCGCAGCCCCACCGCCTGGCCGAATCGGCCCGGCCCCTTCGCGAGGTCACGCAGCGCCGTCGCCGTCAACGGGGTCGTCGCGCGGCGGCGCACGGCCGCGGCATCCGCTCCGTGCACGACCTCGCCCGCGCGCAGCAGGATTCCGCCGGCCTGGCCCTCGAGCCCCGAGACGACGTTCACGCACGAGTGGATGCCGTGGCTCAGGTAGACGTACAGATGGCCCGGCTCGCCCCACATCGTCGCGTTGCGCGCGGTGCGGCCCATGCGGGCGTGGGAGCCCGGATCGGCCTCCGGACCGGTGCCCTGACCGTGATACGCCTCGACCTCGGTGAGCCGGAGTCGCACCTCGGAGCCCGCAACGACCGTGCGCAGCTCTGCGCCGAGCAGAAGTGGTGCGACCTCGACCGGCAACCCGCTCAGCTCGATGCGGGTCGCTCGGTGCAGGGCATCCGTCGGCATGCGGTCAGAACTGCGGCGCCGTCTGGCACCACGACGCGTCGAAGCCGGTGAGGGCCACGATCTCGTCGCCCGTGCGCAGGTCGAGCAGGTGCGTCTCGAGGTTCTCGGGCAGCGGCAGCAGCATCTGGTCGTAGGGGTTGTCGGCGAGGTCGGGCGCGATCACGACCGCGGCATACTGTCCGCTGGGCGATGCGCAGGCCTGAAGGATCGAGTCGGTCGAGTCCACCTCGACGAGAGGCGTCGCGGCCCCTTCCTCGTCGACCCGGATGACCGCCTGCCCGATGGGCAGCCCGTTCTCATCGCGCGAGACGACGTGGCGCAGCGTGCCGCCGGGGAAGGGCGTGATCGTGATCGCGGAGCCGTAGTCGGGAGTCGACGCCTCGAGCGGCACCTCCGAGCCGTCGGTGAGGTTCAGCTCGACCACCGAACCGTCGAGTCGCTCGACGATCGCCGTGTAGGTTCCTCGCGAGATGCCCTGAATGGTCGTCGCGAGTCCGAGGGACTGGACCCCCGCGTCGGTCGTGCGATCGACCAGCGAGAGCGCACCGTCGAAGTCGATGAAGAGCACGGCGGCGCTGTCGGGCACGAACTGCCAGACGAAGATGTTCGCCTCCTTGTCGCCGACCTCGGTCACCACCGGTTCGTCGTCGCCGCTCAGCGACTGCGTGACGAGCACGCTGGCCCGCCCCTCGGTGTCGCTGAGCTCCTTGTCGGAGTAGCTGTAGCCGACCAGGCCCCCGCGGTCAGAGACCTGGATCGCGCCCACGTATCCGACGCCGGGAAGCTCGAGTTCGCGCGGGTTCTGGCCGTCACGGTCCATCACGAGCAGCTTCGAGCCTTCATCCTCCTCGACCGAGACGACGAGCTGCGAGGAGGTCGCGCGGAAGTCGTTGATCCTGTCGGCGGCGAAGACGGGCTGCGCCTTCTCGCCCGTCAGGTCGGTGCGGAAGATCTGGTCGTCGCCGTCGGCATCTCGACGCAGCAGGAAGATGTTCGACGCCGGAGTCGAGAAGCTCGTCGAGAGCGTCGCGCTGGGGCCGCCTCCGGCGCCCACGGCATCGGCGACCTTCACGGTGTACTCGGTGTCGTCATCGAGCGGCACGGTGAAGCGGATGCCGATGCCACGGCCTGCGGCGTCGAGGGTGAACGGCACCGCGGGGTCGACCGTCACCTGCGACTCGTCGATCGCGGCCAGAGACTGGTTGGCGGTGAGGATGACACGGCTTCCCGAGGCCTCGATCGCCTCGGTCGGATTCACCTGCACCTCGGTGATGCGCGGGCCCTGCGTGAGGCTGACGACGCCGAGTCCGGCACCCACCAGCACGAGGATGGCCATCACGGCGCCGAGCGCCAGCAGGAATCGGCGGTCGCTCGAGGTGGCGGACTTCTCAGGCGCGGGCGCCTTCTCGGGCTTCGGCGCCTTCGGCTGCTTCGCGGGCTTCGGCGCCTTCGGCTGCTTCGCGGGCTTGGGCGCCTTCGCGGGCTTCGGCTGCTTCGCGGGCTTGGGCTTCTCCGGCGCGGGGGGCGCATAGTCGGTCGAGGAGTGCGCCGCGAGCGTGGTCGTCGACTCGGCATCCGGCGGGACGAAGGTCGAGCGCATCGGCCGCTCATCGCCCGTCGAGCGGGCCACGGGTGAGACGGCACGCGGCCCTGTCGCGAGAGGCGTTTCGTCTCGGTCGGCTCCGCCGTCCTCGCTCGACGAACGGGGAGAAACGGCTTCTTCACTGGTCGTTGAGCGAGCCGCAGGCGAGACGAAACGCGGTGTCGACTGGGGAGGCATTTCGTCTCGGTCGGCTCCGCCCTCGCCGTTCGACGCACGGGAGGCAGCTGCCGCCTCGGCCTCGCGCGCGGCACGCAGCTCGGCCCGGGTGCGCGGCACCGCCGGCTCGTCGCGGCGCTCGTCGTCAGTACTCATATGGATCCGAAGGCTCGTCGATCGCGGTGACGGTCGTCGGTTCGACGTGCAGCGAGCCGTCGGCATCCGCCTTGACCGTGCCTTCGACCTCGACCCACTGGCCGGTGTCGAACTCTCCGGCGTCGATCGTCACGGGCAGGGTCGCCGGCTGCGCGTCGATCACGCAGTGCGTGATGACCAGGCGGGTGAGGTTGACGCCGTCGGCATCCGTCGGGGTCACGAATCCGGTCAGTGTGACCGTCTTTCCGTCGTAGGCCGCGGTGTTGGTCGCCGTGGCGAACACGCTCGCCCAGTCGCCGACCCCGAAGGTGGCGGTGTCGGCCACGCCGAGGGTCACGTCGTCGGCCCCGGCGAACAGGGCGGTCTGCTCACCGACCCTCGACATCGCGAGTTCGACCGACAGCGATGCGGGAGGCAGCACGAGCGCGGCGATCACGACGCCAGTGGCCACGACACCGCCGGTCACCGTGCCGGCCAGGGCGAGGGAGCGGCGCGGCGTCGGCGCGGCATCCGCCTCGTGGCTGTCGCCATGGTCGTGGCCGTGGTCGCCCTCTTCGCCGAGCGGCAGCGTGCACGACCAGATCGCGCCCGCGAGCGTCACGACGGCCGCGGCGCAGGCGAACCACACCGATTCGGGGCTGATGTAGAGGTTCAGTCGTCCGGTCAGGCCGAGTCCGAGAGTGACGACCGAGATGACCGTGGCGAGGCCGATGCCCAGCCAGCGGGTGCCGAGTGCCCGGGCGCGCGAAGAAGGCGCGTCAGAGGTGGGTGCGTGATCAGACAAGGACGTTCACCCCGATCCCGATCGCGAAGGCGGCGAACACCACCACGCCGACGATGCCGGCGAGCGTGCGGGTGGTGAATGTCGTGCGCATGAGCGCGAGCATCTTGACGTCGACGAGGGGGCCGACGAGCAGGAACGCGACGAGAGCGCCCGACGAGAAGGTCGAGGCGAACGAGAGTGCGAAGAACGCGTCGACGTTCGAGCAGATCGCGACGGTCATCGCGAGCGCCATCATCGCGAGGATCGACAGCACCGGGTTCGAGCCGATGGCCAGCAGCACCTCGCGCGGGATCAGCACCTGCACGGCCCCGGCGAGCGCCGAGCCGATCACGAGGGCCGGCATGACCGCGCGCAGCTCGACGAGGAACTGCGTGAGGCTGCGGCGAACAGGGGTGCCGTGCTCGTGCGTGACGCGGTCGCAGGTGTCGATGAAGCGCTGCGTGAGCAGGGAGTCGGGCGAGGGGTGCCGGCTGTAGATCCAGCCGATCAGGTTGGCGATCAGGTAGCCGCCGATGAGACGCGCCACCAGGATGCCGTCGTCGAAGCCGAAGGCCGCATGCGTGGTGAGGATGACGATCGGGTTGACGATCGGGGCGGCGATCAGGAAGGTGAGCGCCTCGGCGGGGGCGAGACCCCGCATCATCAGTCCGCGCGCGAACGGCACGTTGCCGCACTCGCACACCGGGATCAGCATGCCGAGCAGCGACAGCACGGCACGACGCGCCCATGCGCGCTTCGGCAGCCAGCGGTGGATCACATCGGCCGGCAGCCACACCTGCACGACGATCGACAGCAGCACGCCGAGGATCACGAACGGCAGAGCCTCGATGAGCACGCTCAGCGCGAGCGTCAGCCCGTCCTGCGCCCTGCTCGGCAGGCTCGCGGTGAAGAGCGTCGGCAGGAACCGGTCGACCAGGAAGAGCGCGGCCACGATCGCCGCGCCGAGGCCCACTCCGATCCACGGCGAGCGCGGCGATCGGGAGGGTCGGTGCGCGTGCACCGTCCGTGGAGCGGCCTGGGTGGTCACGCGTTCGCTGCCTCTTCGGCGTCGCGCTTGTTGGTGCAGGAGGCGCACAGTCCGAAGATGTCGACGACGTGTGCGGCATCCGTGAAGCCGTGCAGAGCCGCGGTGCGGTGCGCCCACTGCTCGACGTCGGTCGCTTCGATCTCGACCGTGAGTCCGCAGTTGCGGCAGATCAGGTGGTGGTGGTGACCCTGGGTCGTGCAGGCGCGGTAGAGCGCCTCACCCTCGGGGCTCTGCAGCGAGTCGGCGTCGCCCGCGGCGGCGAGCCCGGCCAGCGCGCGATACACCGTGGCGAGGCCGATGCCGGTGTTGTCGTCGCGCAGCGAGGCATGCAGGTTCTGCGCGCTGACGAACCCTCGCGCATCGGCGAGGGCTTCGCGCACGCGATCGCGCTGCCAGGTGTTCCGCTGAGCCATACCCACGATTCTAGGCGCGCCGCCCTTGCCGGGCCCTGGGAACGTCAGGCCCGCACTCGTCGCACGCCGCCGCGGGCGCGCTGGATGATCCAGCACACGACGTAGATCGTGAACGACAGGGTCGTGATGTACGGGCTGACCGGCAGAGTGCCCGCGAGAGCCAGCAGGATGCCGCCGACGGCCGACACGAAGCCGAACAGTGCAGCGAGCAGCGGCACGGCGACGGGTCCGGCCGAGACGCGCATCGCGGCGGCCGCGGGAGTCACGAGCAGCGCCATCACGAGCAGGGCGCCGATGATGTGCACGCTGACCGCGACGATCAGGCCGAGCAGCACCATGAACAGCAGGCTGACGGCCCGCGTGGGCACACCGCGGGCGGCCGCGGACTCGGGGTCGAGCGAGTCGAAGCGCAGCGGGTTCCACATGAGCAGCAGGCCGAGCAGCACCACGATGCTGATGCCGAGCAGCCAGCCGAGGTCGGGGCTCGAGACCGAGACGATCTGCCCGGTGAGCAGACTGAACCGGTTGGCGCTGCGCCCGTCGTAGAGAGACAGGAACAGGATGCCGAGGCCGAGGCCGAACGGCATCAGCACTCCGACGATCGAGTTGCGGTCGCGGGCCTTGGCGCCGAGGATGCCGATCAGGATCGCCGCGACCAGGGCGCCGCCGAGCGACCCGACGACCACGCTGCCGCCGAACAGCAGCGCCGCGGCGGCCCCGGCGAACGACAGCTCGCTCACTCCGTGCACCGCGAACGCGAGGTCGCGCTGCATCACGAAGACGCCGATGAGTCCTCCGACGATGCCGAGCACCGCTCCCGCGATGATCGAGTTCGCGAGCAGGGCGACGAGCTCGCCGTAGTCCTGGAACGAGAAGACGTCGCTCCAGTCGACCGCGGGGACGATGCCGGTGATGACGTTCATGCGGCACTTCCGTGGTCGTGATCGTGCGCGTGCTCATGGTGGGGCTCGGCATCCGGCACTCCGACGACGACCAGCCGGTCGCCCGCTCGCAGCACGAACACCGGGGTGCCGTAGAGCTCGGTGAGCACCCGCGTCTGCAGCACCTCTTCGGGGGTGCCGAGCACGAAGCGGCCACCCGCGATATAGAGGATGCGGTCGACGCGGCCGAGGATCGGGTTGATGTCGTGGGTCACGAACAGCACGGCGGCGCGGCGATCGCGACGCTGGCGGTCGATGATGTCGGTGATGGCGACCTGATTCGCGAGGTCGAGGTTCGACAGCGGCTCGTCGCACAGCAGCAGGGTCGGCTCGTCGGCGAGCGCCTGGCCGACGCGCAGCCGCTGCTGCTCACCGCCCGACAGCAGCCCGACACGGCGATCGGCATAGTGCGCGGCTCCGACCGAGGTCAGCAGCTGATCGACCTTGGCCCGGTCGCCGCGGTGCGGGATCGGGAATCCGAAGCGGCTGCCCTGCACGCCGAGCGCGACGAGGTCGCGGGCCCGCATGCTCGTGTCCGGGGCGAGTGAGCGCTGCTGCGGGATGTATCCGATGCGCGGATTCCCTTTGCGCACGGGTTCGCCCGCGAACGTGATCTCGCCGGCCGACAGCGGCTGCAGGCCCAGGATGCTGCGCAGCAGCGTGGTCTTGCCCGAACCAGACGGACCGAGCACGGCGATGAACTCGCCGGGCTCGACCGTGAGGTCCAGTCCCGACCACAGCTCGCGGTCACCGCGCTGGAGCGCGGCTCCCCGCACTTCGAGCACCGGGTTCGACTTCTCGGCTCCCGCCCGCGCGTCGGCGGCGGCGCTCACGACTGCAGCGCGTCGGCGAGGCTCTGGATCGCGTCACTCATCCACTCAGAGTACGACGATCCTTCGGGCAGCAGCTCCGTGAAGGCGACGACAGGGATGCCGGCCGCGGTTGCGGCATCCTCGACGCGCTGCGTCTCGGCTCCACCGGTCTGCGCGTTCGTGAGCACGGCCGCCACATCGCCGCCGTCGACGACGTTGAGGGTGTCGAGCAGCGTCGCAGGGGCGACATCGCTGCCCTCCTCGACGGCCTCGGCGAACCCCTCGGGCGTGACGTCGGTGAGTCCGGCGGCGGTGGCGATGTAGCCGGGCAGCGGCTCGGTGATGATCACGTTCGCACCGGCGGCATCCGTCTTCAGCGTCTCGAGGTCGGCCTCGAAGCCCTCGAGGTCGGCGACGATCTCTTCGGCGTTGGCGGTGAACTCCGCCTCGCCGTCCGGATCGATGGTGGCGAGCTCGTCGGCGATGGCCTCGACGACGTGGATCATCGTGTGCGGGTCGAACCAGACGTGCTCGTTGAAGCCCTCGATGTGGTTGTGACCCTCGTGGCCCTCTTCACCTTCGGCGTGATCGTGGTCGTGGTCGTGGTCTTCCTCGCTCGTGCCCTCCTCGTCGGAGTGGCCTTCGTTGCCGGGGAAGTCGTGTGAGAACTCGACGGCGCTGACCACGTGCACGTCCTGCGCATCCTGCAGCAGCGTGTCGATGAAGCCGTCGTAGCCGCCGCCGTTCTCGATCACGAGGTCGGCCTTCTGCACGGTGAGCCGGTCGCGGGCCGATGCCTCGTACGAGTGCGGATCCTGCGTGGCCGAGGTGATGATCGAGGTCACATCGACGCGGTCGCCGCCGATCTGCGCGGCGAGCGAGCCGTAGACGTTGGTGCTCGCAGCGATCGTGACGGTGTCGCCGGCACCCTCTCCCGCTGCGGGAGTGGTGGAGCATCCGGCCAGCGAGAGCGCGGCGACGGATGCGAGGGCGAGGGCGACGAACGGCTTCTTCATGCTCTCACTCTAAACGCTAATGAGAACCATTATCAAATCGGCCGTTCGCCGCCCTGATGTCGGGTTGGCTCGCCACCGCGCCGTCTGCAGGACCGCAGCTCGGATGCAGGACGAGAAGCCGTGTTCTCGTCCTGCATCCGTGCTCTCGTCCTGCAGACGACTCAGTGGAACCTGGTCAGCCGATGAGGCCGGGCGCGATCCAGACGGTGGAGTCGCCGGGCAGGGCGCCGTCGACGACCGAGCCGAGCACGACGTCTGCGGCATCCGCCCCGAGGTCGAACGGCTCCGAGCCGAAGTTGGTGACGATCTGCCAGCCGTTCGGGCGAGCGAAGCGCAGCACGTCGGCGCGCCCGGTCTCGATCCACTCGAGGCTCTCCTCCGTCTGCAGCTCATGGCGCAGGCGCAGCGCCTCGCGGTACAGCGCGAGTGTCGACGAGGGGTCGGCCGCCTCGACATCGACCGCGGACTCGGCGAACCAGGCGGGCTGCGGCAGGTGCGCGTCGCCGGAGCCGAATCCGAACGAGGGACCGGATGCCGTCCACGGCAGCGGCACGCGGCATCCGTCCCTTCCCAGGCCGTCGAAGACGGCCCCACGGAAGAACGCCGGGTCCTGACGCTGCTCGGGCGCGACATCGGCGACCTCGTGCAGCCCCAGCTCCTCGCCCTGATAGAGATAGGTGCTGCCGGGAAGGCCGAGCAGCAGCAGTGTCGCGGCGTGTGCCCTGCGCAGGCCGCGCTCGCGGTCGAGCTGGTCCTCCGGGCCCCCGGCGGAGACCCACTCGACACCCTGCTTCACTCCGGTGCGTCCCCCGAGCTGCGGCAGTCCGTAGCGCGTCGCGTGACGTGTGACGTCGTGGTTCGACAGCACCCACGTCGTCGATGAGCCCGTCGCCTGCGACTGCGCCAGGTTGTCGGCGATGATGGTGCGGAACTGCGTCGCGTCGAAGTCGGCGACGAGCAGATCGAAGTTGAACGCCTGGCCCAGCCCCTCAGCCGAGGCGTACTTCGCCCGACGCTCGGGCGTGCTCACCCAGGCCTCGGCGACAGCCGTGCGGGGAGGGTCGTACTCGTTGAAGACCCGACGCCATTCGGCGTACACCTCGTGCACGTCGTCACGGTCGTGCAGCGGGTGGTTGCCGTCGTGCGGAAGCAGTTCGAGCTCGGCGGTGCTCGGCAGGGGCTCGGTCAGGTCCTTGGTGAGCATGTGCGCCACGTCGATGCGGAAGCCGTCGACTCCGCGGTCCGACCAGAAACGCAGGGTCTTCAGGAAGTCCTCGCGCACCTCGGGGTGGTCCCAGTTGAGGTCGGGCTGCTCGGGAGCGAAGCTGTGCAGGAACCACTGCCCGTCCGCTACGCGCTCCCATGCAGATCCGCCGAACGCGGCGGTCCAGTCGGTCGGCGGCTCGGAGCCGTCGGGACCGCTGCCCTCGCGGAAGATGTACCGCTCACGGGCGGCCGAACCGCGGCCGGCGGCGAGCGCCTCCTGGAACCACTCGTGCAGGTCGGACGAGTGGTTCGGCACGATGTCGACGACCACGCGGATGTCGCGCTCGTGCAGCGCGGCGACCATCTCGTCGAAGTCCTCGAGCGTGCCCAGACGCGGATCGACGTTGCGGTAGTCGGCCACGTCGTATCCGCCGTCGGCCAGCGCCGACGGGTAGAACGGGCTCAGCCACACCGCGTCGATGCCCAGGTCGCGCAGATAGTCGGCGCGCGAGACGATGCCCGGGATGTCGCCGAGTCCGTCTCCGTTGGCATCGGCGAAGCTGCGGGGGTAGATCTGGTAGACGGCGGCCTGTCGCCACCATGCTGCCGTCTTGTCGTCGCGGGTCTCGGTGAGAAGCGCATCGGTCATGAGGGGTCTTGCTCCTTCGTGTTGCGGTCTGGGATGCGCGCGGACCGACGCCCGTCGGCCCGCGCGATGGCGATGGCGTCAGCCCTTGACGGCGCCCTGTGTGACGCCTTCCATGACGAAGCGCTGAGTGAACAGGTACGCCAGGATCGCCGGGGCCATCGCCATCAGGTATGAGGCGAACGACACGTTGTAGTTGTTGCTGAACTGGGTCTGGAAGAGGTTCTGCCGCACCGGGAGGGTCTGCATGGCCGGGTCCGAGATGATCAGCGACGGCATCATGAAGTCGTTCCACGCGTAGAGGAAGGCGAAGATGCCGACCGTGGCGCTCATCGGCGCGAGCAGCGGGAAGATCAGCTGCCAGAACGTCTGCCATGTGCTGGCGCCGTCGATGCGCGCGCTCTCCTCGAGTTCGATCGGGATCGAGCGCAGGAACGCGGTGAACAACAGCACGCTGAAGCTCAGCTGGAACATCGTCGCGAGGATGATGACCCCGAACGGGTTGTCGAGACCGACCCAGCCGGTCAGCTGGATCTGCGGCAGCGCCACGACCGGGAACGGGATGAACATCGCGGCCAGCAGGTAGAAGAACGAGTAGCGGAACAGGCGGTGGTCCCAGTTGCGGACGATCGCATACGACGCGAACGCGGCCAGCACGATGGTCGCGATGACGGTGCCTGCCGTGACGAGCAACGAGATGCCCGCCCCGACGGGGAACTTCGTCAGGTTCCACGCCTCGACGAAGCCGTCGATGCTGAACGGAGCCGGCAGAGAGAAGGCGTTGCCGTCGACCGCCTGGCCCGTGGTCTTGAACGCCATGGACATCGTCACGTACAGCGGAAGCAGCACCGTGACGGCGCACAGGATCAGGATGATCGTGCCCGACCAGTTGACGCGCTCCATGCGGACCCTCGGCTTCTTGCCCGAGGCGGGGATGGTGGTGAGTGTCTGCGTCGACATCAGAGTGCGTTCCTTCCGCGGGTCAGCGAGAGCTGCAGCAGGGAGATGAGCACGGCGACGATGAAGAAGATCGTCGCGTTGGCCATCTGGTAGGCGTAGTCGCCGCCGTTGAAGCCCGCGATGATGGTCATCGCGACGCTGCGAGTGGCGGTGCCGGGACCGCCGTTGGTGAGGCCGACGATGATGTCGTAGGCGTTGAGGAAGCCCTTGAACCCGAGGATCACGTTGATCACCACGTATCCGGCGACGAGCGGCAGCGTGATGCGGAACAGCTGCTGCCTCTTGTTCGCCCCGTCGATGCTCGCCGCTTCGTAGACCTCGCTCGGCACTGAGAGCAGACCTGCGATGTAGATCAGCAGCGTGCCGGGAACCGCCTGCCACGCGGTCACGATCACGATCGCGACCCAGGCGAGATCGGGGTTGGCGAGGAGGCTGGTCGACAGCCACGGGATGCCGGTGGCGGCGCCCGCGGCCGGGATGGAGTTCGAGAAGAGGAAGTTGAAGACGTAGGCGATGATGATGCCCGAGATCACCATCGGGATCACGAAGATCGTGCGCAGCCCCGTCTTGAAGCGGATGCGGGAGGTCAGCCCGACCGCGAGCAGGAACGCGATCACGTTGACGACGATCACCGTGGCGATCGAGAAGCCGAACGTGAACAGGTAGCTCTGCAGGATGGCCGGATCGCTGAACATCGCGATGTAGTTCGTCAGACCGCTGAAGCTCCACTCCCCGATGCCGATCGAGTCGGTGAAGCTGAAGAAGATGCCCATGACCGCGGGCACGGTGATCGCCAGGGTGAAGATCACGAGGGTCGGAAGCAGGAACAGGTAGTAGATCGGCTCGACCCGCCCCTTGCGACGACGGAGCTTGCGGCCCTGTCCCGTGACGATCGAGGTCGTGTCGGTGGTCGGGCTGTTCGGCCGCGTCACATTCGCGGCTGCGGTGGTGCTCACGGTGCGGACTCCTCTGTCTCGCCGGCTGCCGCATCATCGGTCTTGGGGATCGGTGCGCGGAAGGCGATGCGAGCCCAGTCCGCGTCCATCGTGCGCAACATCGAAGTGGTCGAGGCACCGAGCACCATCGCCTGCGCGTAGTTCATCACCGGGATCGTCTTCGGCACGAGCACTGAGGGGCCCTGGTAGATCTGCCCGTTTTCGTAGTACTCGATCATCCCCTCGATCCGGGGATCATCCGGAGCCGGTGCACCCTTCGTCGGGGTGAAGCCGAGCTGCGATGCGTTGTACGCCTCGATGTTCTCGGGCAGATAGAGGTACTCGAGGAACTCGCGTGCCGCCTCCTGGTGGTTCGATCCCTCGGGGATCATCGCGCCGAGGTCCATGTTCACGCGCACACCGAGGTCGGCCGGATCATCGGTCATCGGCAGCGGGAACGTGCCGAGCTCGAGGTCGGGCGCGGTCTTCGCGATCTCGCTGAACGCCCAGGGGCCCTGCATGTACATCGCAGCCTCGCCCTTGCTGAACGCGAGGTTGCCGTCGCCGTATCCCCGGCTCTCGGCATCCTCGTTCGTGTAGTCGTTCGCGAGCTGCATCATCTGATCCATGGGTTCGGCGAAGTCCTTCTCGAACGAGACGGGCGAGTCGGGGCCGACGGCGGCACCCTCGTCGGCCATCGCGTCGAAGAACTCGATCGTGTCCACCGATCCTCCGATCGAGTAGTCGTACCACCCCTGGCCCACGGTCCAGTCATCCTTGAACGTCGCGTAGAACGGGTCGATCCCTGCGTCCTTCAGCTGGTCGCAGACCGCGATCAGCTCGTCCCAGGTCTGCGGGACCTCGAGCCCCTGGGCGTCGAAGATCTCCTTGTTGTAGATGACCGATGCCGCCATCACCGAGTACGGCAAGGCGCTGGTGCGGCCCTCGCACGACCCGTACTGGTCCATGAGCGGCTGCAGATCGTCGCGGACGGATGCGGCGGCGTCGGTGTCGGAGAGATCGGTCAGGGTGCACCGCTGCACGAACCGCGCGATCTCGTAGTTGTAGTTGCCGAGGATGAGGTCGGGCGGATTGCCCCGCACGAAGCTGGCCGAGATCACGTCCGGCCCCGAGGTGTCGATCTCGACCCGCACGTCGCTCTGCGACGAGTTGAACTGGGCGACGAGGTCGGTCATGAAGCCGATCGCCTCACGCTTGTTGAACGTGAAGCGGATGGTCTCGGTGCCGCCGCCGGGTGCGCAGGCGGTGAGGGCGGAGCCGACGAGCGCCAGCGCCATGGCAGCACCGGCCACTCGTGCGACGGAGGGGGATTTCACAGACACCGTTGTCCTTTCGTCCTGTAGATCCGCAGACTAAATCTAGTGAGCGAATTTACTTCGATGAACGGTACTGTCTCATGTGGACGAGAGTGAGGTCAAGGCCCGTGACAGAAGTCTCCGCAGGTCTGGGCACCGGGCGCGCCAGCGTCGGCGCCGTGCTCGACTTCGCCTGGGCGGCGGGCGAGTTCACCGCCACCGACGTCATGGCCTCGACGTCTCTGACGCGCTCGACGGCCATCGACGCGATCGACACCCTCGTCAGCGCGGCCGTGCTCCGTGAGCTTCCGAACGCGAGGGCCGCAGGCAGCTACCGCGCAGGGCGCCCCGCGCGACGCTTCGTGCTGGCATCCGATCTCGGTGTCGTGCTCGGCGTGGATGCCGGTGACAACCATGTCGCCGTCACCGTCTCCGATCTGCTCAACCGCACACTCGTGCACCACCGCACGGACATCGACTCGACCGAATCGGCGGCGGCGCGGCGCGCGACGGTGCTCGGCCAGATGGAGCAGGCCCTCACCGAGGCGGGTGTCTCGAAGGATGACATCCTCGCGATCTGCGTCGGCGTCGCCGCTCCCGTGAATCGCGCAGGGGTCTCTCCCCCGCATCCCGACGGCTTCTGGGAGCGCACGAACCCGGGCCTCGCCGACGCACTGGCCGACTGGGCGCCGGCCGTCGAGATCAAGAACGACGCTCAGCTCGCCGCGATCGCCGAGGGCTCGGTCGGGGCCGCAGTGGGATGCCGGGACTACGTCGCGCTGCTCGCCGGCGAGCGCTTCGGCGGGGGCGTCGTCGTCGACGGCCACGTGCTGCACGGCGCGCACGGCGGCGTCGGCGAAGGCATCGTGTTCGACCACATCGTGGGCGTGGGGTCGGCCTTCGGTCTGAGCTACGCCCTGCAGGACGAGGTGCGTGCCGCCGTCGCGAGTGGCGAGGTCGACGCGAGCTCGCCGATCGGACGCCTCGCCGACGACGACCGCGTGGATCCGCGCGTCGTGCTGACAGCCGCCGCGTCGGGTGATGCCGATGCGCTGCTCGCGACCTCGCGCGTCGGCGCCACCCTCGCTCGGGTGGTCGGCGTTCTGGGAAGCATGTACGACCCGACGCGCGTGATCGTCTGCGGCGCAGTCGCCGAGAGCGTCGCTCCCGTGATCGCCGCCGCGCGCGAGGTCGTGCCGACCGAACTGCACCTGCCGGCGCCCGAGATCCTCGCCTCGACGCTCGGCGCCGAGGTCGTCTCGATCGGGGCCGTCACCACCGCCCGCATGGCCGCCCGCGAGGTGGCCGTGCCGCTGCTGGCGGAGCGGCGACTCAGCGCGGTCGGCTGAGCGCAGTGCAGGAACCAGAGCCTCGGCACTCCCCCTCGTCGATCGAGCTGCTCCTCGACCCGGATGCGGAGACTGCCGTCCGTTGCGAGTGGGATGCCCTCGCCGCACGAGGGCTCTCGAGCCTCGCGGGGCACACATCCGCGAGCAACCGCCCTCACGTCACGCTGGTCGCACGCATCGGCCTGTCGAAAGTGGACCTGGGGTGTCTGGCAGACATCGCATCGTTCCCCCTGACACTGGGGGCGCCCCTACTCTTCGGCAGCGGCGAGCGTCGCGTGCTGGCCCGGAGCATCGTTCCCAGTGCGGAACTGCTGGACCTCCGCGAGAGTATCCTCGCCGCCGTCGGGCCTGGAGATGATGCCCCGCACACCGCGCCGGGCGAGTGGATGCCGCATGTCGCGCTCGCCCGCAGATTGCGGGTCCCGGGCCTCGCGGCGGCGCTCGACCTGATCGGCGGCGACATCCACGGTCACGCACATGCGGTGCGGCGCTGGGACCCCGACGTCGCCGCCGTCACGACCCTCGCGGAGCTACGGCTCTAGCGGGCACGCGTTCCGAGAACGGAAGCGGTCTAGCAGCCGCCGACATGTCGGGGCGCGAGGCACCGGCATCCGCGGGAATGCTCCTGGTCTCCCCTGCGCGGACGCCGGAGGACCTCACTCGACGAGGAGCGCGGGCTCCTCGAGAACCGATGCCACGTCGGCGATGAAGCGGCTCATGCCGTCGCCGTCGATCACGCGGTGGTCGAACGATCCGGCGACCGTGGTGACCCAGCGGGGGCGCACCTCGCCGTCGACGACCCACGGCTTCTGGCTGATCGTGCCCATCGCCACGATGCCCGCCTCGCCGGGGTTGATGATCGGCGTGCCGGCATCCATCCCGAAGACACCGATGTTGGTGATCGTGATCGTGCCGCCCTGCTGGTCGGCCGGGCTCGTCTTGCCCTCGCGGGCGGTGAGCGTGAGCCGGTTCAGCGCGCGGGCGAGGTCCTTCATGCTGAGATCCTGCGCGTCCTTGATGTTCGGCACGAGCAGACCGCGAGGCGTGGCCGCGGCGATGCCGAGGTTCACGTAGTGGCGCACGGCGATCTCGGCGCCGCCCTCGGTCTCGATCCAGGCGGCGTTGACCATCGGCGTGCGACGCGCAGCCCAGATCACGGCACGGGCCATGATCAGCAGCGGGGAGACGCGGATGTCGGCGTAGTCGGGCGACGCCTTGAGACGCTTGACGAGTTCCATCGTGCGGCTCGCGTCGATCTCCTTCCACACCGTCACGTGCGGGGCGGAGTACGCGCTCTGCACCATCGCCGACGAGGTCGCCTTGCGCACTCCCTTGACCGGGATCGACTCGGTGCGATCGTCGCTCCGGCCGGAGGCGGATGCCGGGGCCGGCGACAGCCCGCGGGCGAGACCCGACGGGGTGCTCTGCGGCGCGGGCACGGTCTCTTCGCGCACGGCACCCCACTCGGGCGTCTCGATGTTGCGGAAGACGCTGGCCTGCTGTGCGTGGGTCATCACGTCGTCGCGGGTGACCTCGCCGTCGGCGCCGGTGGGCGTGACGGTCGTGAGGTCGACGCCCAGGTCGCGAGCGAGCTTGCGGATCGGCGGCTTCGCGATCACACCGACCGACGAGCGAACGGGGCGCTCGGCCGGTCGCTTGCGACGCGAGGTCGCACCGCCGCCCGTGCCGTAGCCGACGAGCACCGAGCCGCCACCCTCTTCGGGCGCGGGAGCCTCCGCCGTGGCGATCACGCCCGGACCGGCATCGTCACGGGCATCCGTCACGAAGGTGATGATCGGGGATCCGACCTCGACCGTCGCGCCCTCGGCGGCGAGCAGCTCGCCCACGACGCCGGCGTGCGGCGAGGGCAGCTCGACGAGCGACTTGGCCGTCTCGATCTCGCAGATCACGTCGTTGATGGCGACGGTGTCACCGGGCGCGACCTTCCACGCCACGATCTCGGCCTCGGTCAGGCCCTCGCCCACATCGGGGAGGTTGAAGTTCTGCGTGCTCATGTGCGGTCCTTTCGGAACGGCGAGATCGGGGTGAGATCAGTAGGCGAGGGAGCGGTCGACGGCCTCGAGGATGCGGTCGGCATCCGGAAGGTAGGTGCCCTCGAGCTTCGCGGGCGGGAACGGGGTGTCGTACCCCGAGACCCGCAGCACAGGGGCCTCGAGTGCATAGAAGGCACGCTCCATGACCGTGGCCGCGATCTCGCTGCCGATGCTGACGAAGCCCTGCGCCTCCTGCGCGTAGACCATGCGTCCGGTCTTGCGCACCGAGCTCAGGATCGGCTCGTAGTCCACCGGCGACAGCGAACGCACATCGACGACCTCGCAGCTGGTCCCCTCGGCCTCGGCGAGCGCAGCCGCCTGCAGCAGCGTCGTCACCATCGCGCCGTGTCCGACGAGCGTCACGTCCGAGCCGGTGCGCACGACGCGAGACGAGTGCAGCGGGGCGGCCGAGGCGTCGAGCTCGACCTCGCCCTTCTGCCAGTAGCGGCTCTTGGGCTCCATGAAGATGACCGGGTCGTTCGACGCGATGGCCTCCTGGATCATCCAGTACGCGTCGTTCGGCGTCGAGGGCGAGACCACCCGCAGTCCGGGAGTGTGCGCGAAGTACGCCTCCGGGCTCTCCTGGTGGTGCTCGACGGCACCGATGTGTCCGCCGTAGGGGATGCGGATCACGATCGGCAGACTCAGCTTGCCCTCGTGCCGGTTGGTGAGCTTGGCGAGCTGCGTCGTGATCTGGTCGAACGCGGGGAACACGAATCCGTCGAACTGGATCTCGATCACCGGGCGGAACCCGGTCATCGCGAGCCCGATCGCCGTTCCGACGATCCCCGACTCGGCGAGCGGCGTGTCGAGCACGCGCTTGTCGCCGAAGTCGCGCTGCAGGTGCTCGGTCACTCGGAAGACGCCGCCGAGCTTTCCGATGTCCTCGCCCATGAGCAGGACTCTGGAGTCGTCTTCCATGGCCCGGCGCAGGCCCGAGTTGAGGGCCTTGCTGAGGGGCATCGTCTCGAGGGTCACTTGCTGTCTCCTTCGAACGATGCCTCGTACTGCCTGTGCCAGGCCTTCTCCTCCGCGATGAGCGGATGCGGGTCGCTGTACACATGGTCGAAGATCAGGTCTGCGGTGGGCGACCCGAGTTCGACGCTGCGCGAACGCAGGTCTTCGGCGGCGTCTGCCGCCTCGGCATCCACATCGGTGAAGAACTGCCCGGCCGCTCCCCTGTTCTCCAGGAACGCGCGCATGCGATCGATCGGGTCGCGCTGCGCCCATGACTGCTCTTCGTCGGAGCCGCGGTACTTCGTGGGGTCGTCGCTGGTGGTGTGCGCGCCGAGACGGTAGGTGACCGCCTCGATCGCACGGGGACCCCCACCGCTGCGGGCCTCGTCGAGGGCGACTCGCGAGACGGCGTAGCTGGCGAGCACGTCGTTGCCGTCGACGCGCACGCTGGGGATGCCGTAGCCGGCGCTGCGCTCGACGAGCGGCACCCGCGACTGCGTCGACACGGGCACGGAGATCGCCCAGTGGTTGTTCTGCAGGAAGAACACGGTGGGCGCCTGGTAGCTCGCCGCGAAGACCATCGCCTCGTGCACGTCGCCCTGGCTCGATGCCCCGTCGCCGTAGTAGACGATGACCGCTTCATCCTTGTCGAGGTTGCCGGTGCCGGATCGCCCGTCGAAGTTGAGCCCCATGGCGAATCCGGCGGCGTGCAGCACCTGCGAGCCGAGAACGAGAGTGTAGAGGCGGGTGTTGCCGTTCTTCGGGTCGGTCGGGTCCCAGCCGCCATGCGAGACGCCGCGCATGAGCTTGATGATGTCGACGGGGTCGACGCCGCGGATCCGCGTCACGGCGTGTTCGCGATACGACGGGAAGATGGTGTCCTGCGCGCGGGCGGCGCGGGCGGAACCGACCTGAGCGGCCTCCTGCCCACGGCTCGGCGGCCACAGGGCGAGCTGCCCCTGACGCTGCAGGTTGGTCGCCTGGGTGTCGATCGCGCGGATGACCACCATGTCGCGGTAGAACTGCTCGAGCTCGGCGTCGCTGATCGCCTCGATCAGGGACAGGTATTGCTCGGCAGCCGGACTCGGCGTGAAGCGGCCGTCCTGATCCAGGACGCGTACGAGTTCAGTCTCTGGCAAGGTCACTGTGCCACGCTACCGCCGTGCGCATGCTCGGTCACGCATACCTAGGACGTCCTCGCATCTGCCGGGAAACCGGAGAACAGGGCGCCTCGAGCCCGTCAGAGCTGCGTCGCGGCGACCTCGAGAACGCGATCGACCGATGCTTCTTCGCCGACCGAGATGCGGATGCCGTCGCCCGGGAAAGGGCGCACGATGAGGTCGGCCGACGCGAAGGCCGCCGCGACCTCGACCGTGCGCTCGCCGGTGGGCAGCCAGATGAAATTGGCCTGACTGTCGGGCACGTCCCACCCCTGCGTGCGGAGGCCTTCGACCAGACGGGTGCGGCGCTCGACGATCACCGCGACGCGCTCGAGCAGCTCGGACTCGGCATCGAGGCTGGCGATCGCGGCGTTCTCGGCCGCCGACGTCACCGAGAGCGGGATGCCGGTGGTGCGCGCGGCGTCGAGCACCTTCTCGTTGCCGATCGCGTAGCCGATGCGCAGGCCCGCGAGACCGTAGGCCTTCGAGAAGGTGCGCAGCACCACGACGTTCGGATGCCGTTCGAAGACGCGCTCTGCGAGGCCGTCGACCGCGCCCGGCGCGGTCACGAACTCGGCGTAGGCCTCGTCGAGGATGATCAGCACGTCGGTGGGGACGCGCTCGACGAACGTCGCGAAGTCGTCGCTCGTGATGATCGGCCCGGTCGGGTTGTTCGGGGTGCACAGGATGACCGCGCGGGTGCGCTCGGTCACCGCATCGGCCATCGCGTCGAGGTCGTGGCGCGAGTCGGCGGTCAGAGGCACCTGCACTCCGGTCGCACCGGCGACGAGCGGCAGGCTCGGGTAGGCCTCGAACGAGCGCCACGCGTAGACGACCTCGTCGCCGACCGAAGAGGTGGCGAGGATCAGCTGGTGGAGGATCGAGACGCTGCCCGCGGCGACGTGCACCTGCTCGGGAGCGACCGCGTAGCGGACGCCCAGCCGCTCGCGCAGCCGACCGGCGGTGGCATCCGGGTAGCGGTTGATCGGCGTCGTGTGCTGCAGCGCCGCGGCGACGGAGGGAAGCGGCTCGAACGGGTTCTCGTTGCTCGAGAGCTTGTAGGCGTCGGGGCCCGCCTGCTTGCCCTGTCGGTACGGCGCCAGGGCGGCGATGGCGGGGCGGATGCGCGGCAGGATCGGGTCGGTCACAAGGATGAGTCTAGATTCTGCGCCTTCCCGGTGCCGCAGGCGACCGAAAGCGGTCGAGAGATTGGCGAGTGTCTTCGTGCACCTCGCATGGAAGACTGGGATGACTATGCGCTTCATCATCCGAGTCGTCGTCAACGCGTTCGCCCTGTGGGTCGTGACGCTGATCCCCGCCCTGCAGGTGCAGATCACGGCGTTCGCGCCGGGCGAGACCCTGCAGCTCGTGCTGACCCTGCTCGCGGTCGCCGCGATCTTCGCGCTCGTGAACACCTTCATCGGCACGGTGGTGAAGATCGTCGCGTTCCCCCTGTACATCCTCACCCTCGGTCTCATCGGGTTCGTGATCAACGGGTTCCTGCTGTGGCTCACCGCCTGGATCACGAGCAGCTTCGACTGGGGTCTCACGGTCGGCAGCTTCTGGTGGGGCGTGCTCGCCGCGCTCATCATCTCGCTGATCAACGGCGTCTTCGGCTTCATCCTGCGCCCGCAGAGCAAGAAGCAGCGCCGCGACTGACGGGGAGATCGCGCATCCCCGGCGCGTCCCTCATTCGATGCGCTCGGCCTGATACTCGGTGCGCTCGATCACCTCGGCCGCGTCGAGCTCTCTCCAGAACTCGTCCACCGCGTCCATCCGGGGATCGCTCAGGTCGTCTGCGAACCTCGCGGTGTCTCTGTACGTCTCCAGGTGATGCGCGTCGACCACGAGGTCGTCGAACGTGTCATTCGGGTTCGCCTCCGTCGAGATGGTGACGCTGTCGTCCGACCCTGTGCCCTCGGGTGACCCTCCGCCGGCCAGCGCCGAGACCGGGTCGTTCGTGTGACGCAGCTGGATGATGGTCTGATCGTCGTCGAGGGTCGGCTCGACCGGGCTCCCCGCGGTGATCTGCATCTGCACATCGAACTCGCTCTCCATCGCGAGGTGCGCGGCGACCATCCCCGATTGCGAGTGAGCCACGACGTCGACCTCGTCGCCGGGCTCGGCGCCCGCGGCCCTCAGCGCGTCGAGTGTCGACTGATACGACGCCGATCGCTGCCCGGTGTAGAGCTGGAGGTTGGACTTCGAGTCCCACGGCTCCTTTCCTCCCCACCCGACGCTCTGCGTTCCCTCCAGATAGGCGACGAACTTCGTCGTGCCGTCGGCGAAGGAGTACTTCTCGACGGCGACCTGCGCCCCCGCGGTGGTCGGCATGCGCCCGATGGCTCCCGCCAGGCCCGACGGCGCACCGGTGGGTGACGACGTCTTGACCGGCGAGACCGAGACGGGGTCGGCCTTGCCCCGCAGAGTCTCGCCGGGGAGCACCTTGCCCAAGCCCGACACCGCCCCCACCATCGCCACGGTCCTGAATACCTCGTCATACAACGCGGGTGTCACGAGGTTGCCGGTCAGTCCCTCGAAGCGCTCGGCGCGCCACTGGGCGATCACCTCATCGGCCATCGCCTGGATGCGGTCATCCGACGCCGCGAGCCGATCGGCCCGGCGCAACAGCCGCTGCGCCGTGCTCGGATCGGTCTGCGCGAGCATCTCGGCCTCGGCTCGCAGCTCGACGTACTCGTAGGCATCGGCCATGAGCAGGGTGGAGCTGGCGGTCTCCCGGCACTCGGAGTGCAGGCGAGACACGTGCTGACCCGACGCCCACAGCCCGACCGTGTCGACGTGCGCGCTCAAGCCCGGAGTGTCGACGATGATCCGATGCGCCCGCATGATCGCGGAGTGCGCATCGTCATAGCGGGAGGCGACGGCATCCACACGTCGAGCGACGTCGCGCAGCGCGTCGGGGTCGACCGAGATCGCTCCGCCGTGATCGATGGTCAGCCCGCTCACGAGGCGTCGATCCGCTCAGCCTCGGATTCGCGGCTGCGCATCTCGGACGCCTCGACACGAGCGCCCTGTCGAAGCTCATCGAGCGAGCGCTGCATCGCGCGCACTCCGTCGGAGTGCCAGTCGGTGTCGGAGGCGAGGACGGCGAGCGACGCGCGCACGTCGTCGAGCGCCTCGACGGCGGTGCGGAGGGCTGCCAGGGTCTGCGCCCTCGCCCAGGCGGTCTCGCCCGCGCCGGTCTGCGCGAGTGCAAAGGAGTACATGCGCCCAGCATCCGCCATGGCCCGCCGAGTCCGAGATCGGAGTCGCCCGGATCGGCGGAGACCGTGGGGGGAACGCTCGACCCCCGCGGTGGTGCAGAACGGGTGCACCACGCCCGGCCGGGATACCCGGCATCGCACGATCGGCCTTCGACGGGCAGAATAGGACGGTGACATCCCCGGATCCCTTCCGCGTGATCTTCGTGTGCACGGGGAACATCTGCCGCTCTCCGATGGCAGAGGTGGTGTTCCGCGATCTCGCGGAGCGACAGGGACTCGGCTCGCGGATCGTGTCGCGCAGCGCCGGAACGGGTGACTGGCATCTCGGCGAACGGGCCGATCATCGCACGCTCGATTCCCTCGCCCGCCGTGGCTACGACGGCTCGCAGCATCGCGCGAAGCAGTTCACCTTCGCCTCTTTCTCGGAGAACGATCTGGTCGTCGCCCTCGACCGCACGCACGAGCGCATCCTGCGTGAGTGGGCGCACGATGAGGACGAAGAGGGCAAAGTCACCCTGCTGCTCGCCTTCGACCCCGATGCCCGGAGTCAGGATGTGCCCGACCCCTACTACGCCGGCGCCGAGATGTTCGATTCGGTGCTCGGTATGATTGAGACCGCGACTCGCGGGCTGTTCCGCCAGCTCGAGCCGGCTCTTCGCCAGCCCCGCACGCCCCGCACTCCCGGGGCCCGATCAGGAGGACTCCCCTGACTTTCCAGCCTTCGCTCCCGCCCCAGCCCCTGAGCCCCCTCGACGGTCGCTATCGCGGCGCCGTCACCGGCCTCGCCGACTTCCTCTCGGAGGCGGGTCTGAACCGCGCCAGGGTCGAGGTCGAGGTGGAGTGGCTGATCGCGCTCACCGACCGCTCGCTCTTCGAGACGAGCCCGCTGTCGGATGCCGACAAAGAGCGGCTGCGCGCCCTCTACCGCGACTTCGGACAGGCCGAGATCGACTGGCTCGCCGAGAAGGAAGGCGTCACCCAGCACGACGTCAAGGCGATCGAGTACCTGGTGCGCGACCGCCTGAGCGCGCTCGGCCTCGACAGCATCGCCGAGCTCACGCACTTCGCCTGCACGAGTGAGGACATCAACTCCGCCTCGTATGCGCTCACCGTGAAGCGCGCGGTCGAAGAGGTCTGGCTGCCCGCGCTCGACGTCGTGATCGCCAAGCTGCGTGAACTGGCCGCCGAGCACGCGGATGCCGCGATGCTCTCCCGCACCCACGGACAGCCGGCCACCCCGTCGACGATGGGCAAGGAGATCGCCGTCTTCGCGTGGCGTCTCGAGCGCGTGCGCGCGCAGATCGCGGCATCCGACTACCTCGCCAAGTTCTCGGGCGCGACCGGCACCTGGTCTGCGCACCTCGCGGCCGACCCCGACGCCGACTGGCCCACGATCTCGCGTGAGTACATCGAGGGTCTCGGGCTCGGCTTCAACCTGCTGACCACGCAGATCGAGTCGCACGACTGGCAGGTCGAGCTCTACGACCGGGTGCGTCACGCCGGCGGGATCCTGCACAACCTCGCGACCGACATCTGGACCTACATCTCGCTCGGCTACTTCGCACAGATCCCCGTCGCCGGTGCGACCGGCTCGTCGACGATGCCGCACAAGATCAACCCGATCCGGTTCGAGAACGCCGAGGCGAACCTCGAGATCTCGGGTGCTCTGCTCGCATCGCTCGGTCAGACCCTCGTCACGAGCCGCCTGCAGCGCGACCTCACCGACTCGACGACGCAGCGCAACATCGGCGTCGCCTTCGGTCACTCGCTGCTCGCGATCGACAACCTGCGCCGCGGACTGAACGCGATCTCGCTCTCACGCGACGTGCTGCTCGCCGATCTCGACGTGAACTGGGAGGTTCTCGCAGAGGCCATCCAGACCGTCATCCGCGCCGAGGTCGTCGCCGGTCGCTCGTCGATCACCGACCCCTACGCTCTGCTCAAGGAGCTGACCCGAGGACACCGCGTCGGCGCTGCCGAGCTGGCGGAGTTCGTCGAAGGGCTCGAGATCGGGGATGCGGCGAAGCAGCGTCTGCTCGCACTCACCCCCGCGTCGTACACCGGCATCGCCGAGCAGCTCGCGAAGTAACCGGCCGAACGCTACGGGCGCGGAGGCGTCATCCGCCGCACCGTGCATGGTCGAAAACGCACCGCATAGTCGGCGCGTGGTCAAAAACGCATCGCAATCGGACGATTCGGACGCTTTATTGACCACGCATCGGGCGGGCCACGCATCAGCCCGGGGCTATTCCGGTCGGGTCGGAGAAACCCGCGATCATCATGTCAGGAGGAGGACGACGTGCGGTCCGGCTTGTCGGAGTCGGGTTCGTCTGACGTCTCGGGGTCGAAGAGCACGGGACGGTCGACCGTCTTGGCGACGTCGGCGGGGTCGACCACGAGGATCAGCATCGCCAGGAACAGCAGCGTGACGATGAACGCCCCGCCGCCCACCACGAGACCGAGCGCGATCGGAGTGAGACCGTCGTAGGTGCCGCTGGCGATCGCGTTGTTGACGCGGGCGGTGAACGCTCCCGTCGACACGAGCGTCACCACGGCGGCGAAGATTCCGCAGCCGAGGGCGATTCCCAGCAGGTGCAGAGGGCGCAGGATGTCGCGCCGGGTGGGCTTCTCGTCGCTCATCGCTCTCCTCCGTGCCCGGCGGGGGCGGGGTCGTTCTCGGTCGTGCGACCCTCGGCGACAGCATCCGCTCGCTTCGGGGTGAGACCGGCGATGCCGAGGAAGACGGCGACGATCGCCGCATATCCGCCGAACATGCCGACGCCGAGGATGATGCCGGTGAGTTGGAACGCACCGGCTCCGTCGATCTCGTACGGCTGCACGAAGCCGGCCGGGATCGCGATCAGCAGCACGGCCAAGAGCAGCCCGAACGCGCCGAGGGTGATCGAGTCGCGTGCGTTCGCCTCGCCGGCTCTGCGCGCACGCAGCCCGACGACGAGTTCGAGGATGCCGGTCGTCACCGACCAGGCGATGACGACGACGAAGAAGACGTCTTCGGTTCGCCATGCGGGCACACCGGCCGTCATGCCGGCGACGAAGCTCAGCAGCGCGAAGACGACGGACGGCCAGCGCTGGCCGGCGGGATAGACGAGCCACGTGGCGACGATCATCACGAGGCCGGTCGTGAGCACGAACCCGCTGAAGACGGAGAGACCGACGGCCGCCGAGTGATCGGGCGAGAAGGTGATCATCACGGCTGCGGCGGCGGCGAAGAGCGCGCGCAGCAGCTGAACGTGACGCACGGTGAACGCGCGGGCAGGGGCAGACATGAAGATCGAGAATCCTCCGGGGGTGTTCCCCCCAGTCTACGCGGGGGCGCTGAGTGAGCGCCGACACCGGAGAGGTGTTCGCGGGGCCCGATGGATCTCCCCAGATCGATCACCAGGCCCCGCGACAGAACGCAGCGACGGGGGCGACACTGCGCTGTGGACCGAGGCGCCGTGAGGTCGGGCACCCTGCTCACGATTACTCAGCCCAGTAGACCCCAGAAATAGCACCTCGTCCCCTACGCGATGCTGGTGTGGTCGTAAGCTCACTCTAGAACGCGATTCTTCACATACCGGAGGGGGTGCTGTGATGAGCATGGAAAGTGGCATTCGCCGATATGCCGATGTATTCGCGGCGTCCTTCCGAGACGCGATCAATGCACGTGGATTGACCCTCGCCCGGCTGCACGAGCAGTTGCGCGCTCGCGGCAACAGCGTGTCGATGGCGACGCTCAGCTACTGGCGCTCCGGAGCACGTCGCCCCGAAGGTGCCCAGTCGATGGCCGCCCTCGGCGACATCGAGCAGCTTCTGCATCTCGAGCCCGGCTCGCTCACCGCGCTGCTCGGCACGACGAACCGCACCGGCCCCCTCGGTCCCAATCTGTTCCCCCTCGACGAGCGGGAACTCGAGGAGGCCGTCAAAGAGGCGTTCGCCGCCCTCGGCGCCGAGTACCCCGACACATCACGCGAACTCACGACGCACTCCGTGACGGACGTGGATGCCGCCGGCAACGTGTCGTACTCCATCACCCGCAGCATCGTGCAGTCGACCGTCGGGACGGTCGTGTCGATCCCGTTCCTGGAGATGACGCCGGGCATCAGCACGCCAGCCCCCTTCATCGAGGCTGTGGCCGGGGGACGCATCTCCGCGCGCTACTCGCATCCGAACGGCGAGGTGCACGGCGTCCTGTTCGAGCTCGACGTGCCACTGACCGCGCCGAGCACCGCGATGGTGGAGTGGTCGGTCGCCTACCCGCCCGACTATCCGCCGCAACGGGAGACGGGTCACGCCGTCGCCCGGCAGTGCCGAGAGCTGCTGGTGTGGACGCGGTTCCACCCCGACGCACTCCCCGACCGCATCGAGGAGCGCGTCGAGACCCCGGACGGCTCGAAGCTCACCGAACTGTCTCTGGAGGGCCGCACGTCCGTGCACCAGGTGCGACGCGCGTTCGGCCCGGGGCTTCTCGGCGTCGCCTGGAGCTACGCGGACGGCGCTGATCCCCGGAACCTGACCGCCGACGCCTGACCGCCGACACCTGACCGCCGGCGCCTGACCCCGCGCGCCCGACCCCGGCGCCTGACCGCTCAGCCGGGCTGATCGCCGACCGCGACCGGGCGCCCCGGCGTGTTCGACCACTGGCTCCACGAGCCGGGGAAGACCTTCGCCTCGATGCCGATCTCGTCGAGCACCAGAGCGGTATGCGCCGCAGTGATGCCCGAGCCGCAGTACGCCGCGACAGGGGTGCCCTCGGTCACGCCGACGGCCGCGAAGGTCGCCTGGAGGGTGTGCATGTCGAGGATCCGGCCCTCGGCGTCGAGATGAGCGGCCATCGGCACGTTGAGCGCTCCCGGGATGTGTCCGGCGACGGGATCGAGAGGCTCGTGCTCTCCGCGATAGCGATCGGGAGCGCGCACGTCGAGGAGCACACCCGAGTCGGCGAACGAGGCGGCCTCGTCGATCGAGATCGCGTCGCCGCCGATCTCGTCGAGGACCACATCACCCGGCTCCGCCTGCACGTCATCGTCTGCGACCGGGAGGCCCGCGGACGTCCAGGCGCGGATGCCTCCGTCGAGCACGCGCACATCGACTCCGCCCTGGCGCAGCAGCCACCAGGCGCGCGATGCGCTGAGTCCCTTCGCGTCGTCGTACGCGACGACGATGTCGCCCTGGTTGACGCCCCATCGGCGCGCAGCATCCTGAAGCGTCTGAGTGGAGGGCAGCGGATGACGGCCCTCAGACGGCTCTCCGTGCGTGGCCAGCTCGGTCGCGAGCGGCACGAAGACCGCCCCGGGGATGTGCCCTGATAGATAGTCGGCATGGCCGTCCGGCCGGTCGAGTCGCCACCGCACGTCGATCAGACGAAGGGGCGCCTCGGACCTCAGCAGTTCGTCCAGTTCGGCGGCGCTCACGAAATTGCTCATGAGGCGAGGCTATCGATCGGCCTTTCGAATCACGCACCTTGCCGTATTCCGTCGTCATATCGGGCTGTTCTCACGATTCGGAACGGGGGTGCGCACGGCGCTAGGCTCGAGCCGGCCCGTCGAGAAAGGACAGCATGTCCACTCGACTCCGCTTCATGAGCCTGCGTCGGCAGGAGATCGCCCTCATCGCCGTCACCGCGGTATGGGGCAGCACGTTCCTGCTCGTGCACTGGGCGATGCAGCACTCGGGGCCGTGGTTCTTCGTCGGCATCCGGTTCCTGATCGCCGGTCTGATCAGCGTCGTCATCTTCCGCCGGGCGCTGCGAGGCATGCGCTGGCGCGACATCGGCGCCGGCGTCGCGATCGGCGTGATGATCCACCTCGGATACGGGCTGCAGACCGTCGGGCTGCAGACCATCGACTCGAGCACGTCGGCGTTCATCACAGCCATGTACATCCCGCTCGTGCCGCTCGCGCAGTGGGCCGTGTTCCGCAAGCGCCCGCCCGCCGTGGCGTTCGTGGGTGCCGCTCTCGCGTTCCTCGGTCTGCTGTTCATCGCAGGCCCCGACGCCTTCGCGCTCACCCTCGGATCCGGTGAGATCCTGACGCTCGTCAGCACGTTGCCGATCGCGGCCGAGATCATCCTGATCAGCGTCTTCGCCGGGAGGATCGACCTCGGCCGGATCACGATCGTCCAGCTCCTCACCGCGGGCGCACTCGGCATTCTGACCATGCCCCTCGTCGGCGAGGGACTGCCGGAGTTCTCCTGGATCTGGGTCGGCTGCGCGGTCGGGCTCGGGGCGGCGAGCTGCATCATCCAGCTCACGATGAACTGGGCCCAGAAGTCCGTCTCGCCGACCCGCGCCACGATCATCTACGCGGGCGAGCCGGTCTGGGCCGCCGTGATCGGGCGCATCGCCGGCGAGCGCCTGCCCCTCGCCGCGCTGATCGGCGGCGCGCTCGTCGTGCTCGGCATCCTGGCCAGTGAGCTCACGCCCGTGCGGCGCCGCCCGAACGAGTAGTCACTCACGGGAATATCGGCGACGTCGGCGCGTTGCACCCGACATGATTGAAACTTCAACCGTCGTTCCGGTCGCCACCGAGCGGACGCGCGTGCGCGTGCCGATGCGCTTCGCCGACGGATTCTCCACCACGGCGGATGTCGTCACCTTCGACGGTCTGATCGACGGCCGCGAGCACCTGCTGCTCGGGCTCGGAGACTGGAGGGCGGCCATGGAGCGGGCGGCCGACGGCGGCGACGCACCCCTCGTGCGCCCGCACAGCGAATGCCTGACCGGAGACGTGTTCGGCTCGGAGCGCTGCGACTGCGGCCCGCAGCTGCGGGAGGCCGTCGAGCGCATCGCGGAAGACGGCGGGTTCCTTCTCTACCTGCGCCAGGAGGGCCGGGGCATCGGCCTCTACGCCAAGCTCGATGCGTACGCGCTGCAGGATGCGGGGCTCGACACCTATGAGGCGAACGTGGCTCTCGGTCGCGGCGAAGACGAACGCGACTACACGATCGCCGCGCAGATACTGCAGGCGGTCGGCGTCGACGGCATCCGCCTGCTGAGCAACAACCCCGACAAGGCTGCGCAGCTCGAGGCGCTCGGCATCCGCGTCACCGAGCAGGTGCGCACCGGCGTGCACCTCTCGGACGCGAACCACCGCTACCTCGAGGCCAAGCGCGATCACACCTCGCACACGCTCGACCTCTCCGCCGCGTGATGGCGGCGGCCGTGAGGGAGGCAGGCACGATGAGCGATCGGCGGCTCGACGACGACGAGATGCAGACGTGGCTGCCGACCATCCGGTTCGTCCAGCTGCTGCCGCAGGTGCTCGACCGCACCCTGAAGGCCGAGACCGGACTCAAGCACTCGCACTACGCGATCCTCGTGACGCTGGCAGGTCAGGGAGACCGCGCGATCCCGATGACCGAGCTCGCCCAGATCGCCGGCCTCAGCCGCTCGCGCCTCAGCCACGCGATCGACTCGCTCGAGCATCTCGGCTGGGTGACGCGCACCTCGTGCAGCACCGACAAGCGCACGCTGACGGCAGCGCTGACGGATGCCGGTCGCGAGCTGCTCCGTGCGGCGGCGCCCGTTCATGTGGCGCAGATCCGCGAGCTGATCCTCGATCCCCTGACCGCCGACGAGCGGGAGCAGCTCGGCACGATCCTCACGAAGCTGCTGCCCGGCGTCGCCGCCGCGCTCTGAAGGCGACGCCGGTCAGCGTTCCCGGTACTGCCAGAACCCCCCTCGACAGCGCGAGGGCGCGTACCGTCGATGACATGGACACCCGCAGCGAGGTGCGCGAATTCCTCTCGTCGAGGCGCGACCGCATCACCCCCGACCAGGCCGGCCTGCCCGCGTACGGCGGCAACCGCCGCGTACCGGGACTCCGGCGTGAGGAGGTGTCGCTGCTCGCCGGCGTCAGCGTCGACTACTACACGCGACTCGAGCGGGGCGATCTGTCCGGCGTCTCCGACAGCGTGCTCGACGCGCTCGCCCGCGCCCTGCAGCTCGACGAGGCCGAGACGGCGCACCTGTTCGACCTCGCCCGCGCGGCGAATGCGTCGCCGGTCGCCCGCACGCCGCGCAAGAAGGTCGAGGTGCTGCGCCCCAGCATCCTGCGCCTGCTCGATGCGATGACCGAGGCACCCGCGATCGTGCGCAACAACTACTTCGACTACCTGGCCGCCAATGCGCTCGGCCGCGCTCTCTACTCGCCGCTCTTCACGACTCCGGTGCCGAACAGCGCGCGATTCGCGTTCCTCGACCCGGCCGCCCAGGAGTTCTACCCCGAGTGGGAGCGCAACACTCAGGAGCTCGTCGCGGCGATGCGCGGTGAAGCCGGACGAAACCCCTACGACCGCAAGCTCACCGATCTGGTCGGCGAGCTGTCGACGCGCAGCGAGCGCTTCCGCACCCTGTGGGCCGCGCACAACGTGCGCTTCCATCGCAGCGGCGTCAAGCGCATCAACCACCCGGTCGTGGGCGAGATGGAGCTGACCTACGAGGCGTTCGAGCTGCCCGCCGACGCCGGGCTGCAGATGTCGACGTACACGGCAGAGCCGGGAACAGCGTCGGCCGACAAGCTGCGGATGCTGGCGAGCTGGGCGGCGACGGACGCGTCCGTCGCCGAGCCCGAGACCGTGTCGCCGGAGCGCACCGAGGCCTGAGCGCGACGGTTCTGCTCTGAGCAGAACCGCTCGAACCCGCGCACGACGGCGGCATATCGTGAGGCATGGCCGACCTCGTCCCGTTCTCCCGCGCACCTCGCCCGTCCCGCCCTCGCCCCAGTGAGCCCGAACCCCTGTGGCGCCAGATGGTCGGGGACCAGCTGCGGCGGCGACGACATGATCGCGACGAGACATTGACCGAGACGGCCGAGAATGCCGGAGTGTCGCCGCAGTACCTCTCGGAGGTCGAACGCGGACTCAAAGAACCGTCGAGTGAGATGATCGCGGCGATCGCCGGCGCCCTCGACACCTCGCTGATCGAACTGACGAGCGCTGTGGCCGACGAGCTGCGTCAGGTGACGGCCGCTCCGGCATCCGCCGCCGTCTCGGCCGCACGCGGGGCCTTCGCCCTCGCTGCCTGAGCCATCGCGGGATCCCCGGCCGGAGTCTTCGGGCCGGGGCGTCGGCCAGATCTTCGGCCGCGGCCCGTGTCCTTGGCCCGTCTGCAGGACCACGGCACGTCTGCAGGAGCAGATCGGCAGAATCACCCCGCATCCGTGCTTCGATCCTGCAGACGGCCGGCCGGGCATCGGGTCAGACGGCCCGCTCGCCCAAAACGGTGTCGATCAGCCCGTAGTCGAGAGCGGCGGATGCCGTGAAGACGCGATCCCGGTCCGTGTCGGCGCGCAGCTCGCTCAGCGAGCGCCCACTGTGCCTGGCGAGGATCGCCTCCATGTCTGCCCGCACGCGCACGACCTCGTCGGCCGCAAGGATGAGGTCTGGAATTGCCCCCCGCGACTGGCCCGCCGGCTGATGCAGCACGATGCGTGCGTGGGCGAGCGCGGCCCGCTGACCCGGCGCTCCGGCGGCGACGAGAAGTGCGGCGGGTCCGATCGCCTGCCCGACGCAGGTCGTCGCGACCGAGGGGCGGATGTGCTCCATCGTGTCGTAGATCGCCAGCGCCGCCCCCGGGTCGCCGCCTTCACTGTTGATGTAGAACTGCACGCCCGCGTCCTGACTGTCGGCGTCGAGGTGCAGCAGCTGCGCGATGAGGGCGTTCGCCATTCCCGCGTCGATGCCGGTGCCGAGATAGATGACCCGTTCGGCGAGCAGATGCGAGTAGACGTCCATCACGCGTTCGCCGCGCGGATGCTGCGCGATGACGTTCGGGATCGTGTAGCCGCTCATGCGCTCGCCCCCAGCCCGACGCGGGCCCGGCGACGGGGCATGAGGTCGGCGAGCGAGTCGAGGACCTCATCGATGAACCCGTAGTCCTTCGCCTGCTCTGCGGTGTACCAGCGGTCGTGCAGCGAGTCCTCGAAGATGCGATCCACGGGCTGCCCGGTGTCGGCGGCGATCAGCCCGAGCACCGTGTCGCGCATGTGCCGCAGGTCGTCTGCCTGGGTCTCGAGCTCGCCCGCCGACCCGCCGATGCCGGCGGAACCCTGATGCATGAGGATGCGCGCGTGGGGCAGCGCCCTGCGCTTGCCCTTCGCGCCCGCCGAGAGCAGGAACTGCCCGGCGCTGCATGCGAGTCCGAGCGCGAGAGTCGACACGTCGTTCGGCACCAGCGTCATGAGGTCGCGGATCGCGAGCATCGACGGCACGGAGCCGCCGGGCGAGTGGATCCACAGGGCGATGTCGGTCGTCGGATCCTCGGCCGAGAGGGTGAGCAGCTGCGTCATCAGCAGCGTGCCGTTGTCGTCGTCGAGGGCGCCGTCGAGCACGAGCACGCGCTCGTGGAACAGCGCTCGCCTGGCCTCGGGTCCGAAGTGCGGGATGGGGGTCTCTTCGCTCATGGCCTCAGCATCCGCCGTGTCGAGTCCGTTCGGAACCGAATCCGCCCTCGGCAGATCCGCCGGAGGCAGAGCGACCCGAGACAGAGCGACCCGAGACCGAGCGACCGTCGACATGCACGGATGTGCACGCGTAACACCACCGACTCACGATGCTCCTACCCTCGAAGCATGGCGAAACAGCAGACACCCGAGTGGCAGTGGTCCGAAGACGGCATCAACTTCCGCACCCGCAAATGGGTGAAGCCGGAGGACCTGAACGCGAACGGATCTCTGTTCGGCGGCAGCCTGCTCAAGTGGATCGACGAGGAGGCCGCGATCTACGCGATCGTGCAGCTGGGCAACTACCGCGCGGTGACCAAGCACATCTCCGAGATCAACTTCGAGGCCTCAGCCGTGCAGGGCGACCTGATCGAAATCGGCCTGCAGGCGACCCACTTCGGCACCACCTCGCTGACCATGCGCGCGGTCGCCCGCAACATGATCACCCGCAAGCGCATCCTCACGATCGAGAAGATCGTGTTCGTGAGCCTCGACGAGGACGGCACGCCGACCCCTCACGGGTACGACGAGATCACCTACAACCGCGATCGGATGCCGACGGAGCGGATCGCCACAGGCACGATCCGCCTGCCGTAGAGCCAGGCTCCGGCATCCTCTCGCCCTGCGTCTCACGCGCGCGGAAGGAGATCTCCCGTATCGAAGGACGATCGTGCGGATCGGGTCCTTCGGAACGAGAGATCTCCTTCGATGCGCGCGGCGTCAGTCCGGGATGCCGCTCAGACGCTCCGACGGTGACTGACGCGGTGGCCGATCCAGAAGCCGACCGCGATGAGTCCTGCCAGTGTGACGACGAGCATCCAGGGCAGCATCGACGGCGCAGCGCCCGCCGTCGCGGTCGCGAGCGTGCCGGAGCCGTCGGCGATCAGGCCGTTGCCGTCTGCGAGTTCCGATGCACCCGCCTCGAGCTTGTCACCGCCCTCCGCCAGTTCGCCGGTGCCTTCGGCCACAGTGGCAGCACCCTCGGAGAGCTCGCCGACGCCGGTGCTCAGGTCTGACGCACCGACCTTCAGCGTCTCGGTGCCCTCGGCCAGCGCGGTCGCGCCCTCGTCGAGGCTGGCCGCACCGGCGCTGAGCCGCGCCGAACCGTCCTGCAGCGACACGGCGCCATCGGCGAGAGTGTCGAGACCAGCGGCGAGCCGATCCGCGCCGGCCCACAGTTCTGCGGTGCCCGCCTTCAGAGGCTGCAGTCCCGTGGCCAGCGCGAGCGCGCCTCCCGAAAGCTGCGAGGCTCCGTCGCTCAGGGGCTGCACGCCGTCGGCGAGCTTCAACGCACCGGCCGATACCGCTGAGGCGCCTGCCTTGAGCGTGCCCACACCGGACTCGAGCGTCGAGGCGCCGGCGGCGAGACCGGAAGTGCCGGCCTTCAGCTGCTGCACCCCCGTGACGAATGCCGGGGCCCCTGCGGTCGGGTCTGCCAGCGCGACCGTTCCCGGCCATCCCTGCGCCGCATCGCCGTTGACCAGCGCATTCGCACCGCCGGCGACCAGCTGCGCTCCGGCGGCGGCCTGGATCGTCCCCTGCGCGAGCACGGGTGCCGCGGCGGCCGCTCCGGCGATTCCGTCGACCTGAGCATCCACTCCGGCGGCGAGAGCAGCGAGCTGCTGCATCTGAGCGTTCGTCGGGTCTGCCGCAGCGAGCTGGGAGAGCGCATCGGCCAGCTGCTGCGCGTTCGCGGGGGCACCGTTGGCCGCCTCGGTGATCGCCGCGGCGTTCTCCGGGCTGGCGAGCGCCTGAAGCTGCGGCGTCACGGCGCCGGTGATCGTCGAGCTGAGCTGGTTCGCCCCGTCGAGCACCTGCCCCGCGACCTGGTGCGCGCCGGCGACCCCGGCGGCGAGATTCGTCGCCCCGTCGAGCACCGACTGGGCTCCCGCGTCGACCTGCAGCGCGCCCGTCGTGAGGTCCTGAGCGCCGTCGACGAGCGACTGGGCTCCGCCGTCGACCTGCTGCGTTCCTGCGGCCACCTGCTGAGCGCCGTCGAGTGCGGCCCGGGCTCCTGAGTCGATCTGCTGCGCACCGGCCGAGACCTTCTGCGCACCGTCGAGCGCAGACTGCACACCGGCATCCGCCGTCGTGAGTCCCGATTCGAGACGCTCGGCGCCTGTGAGCGCCGACAGTGCTCCGGCGCTCAGCCGAGCAGCCCCGGACGCGGCGTTCGAGGCGCCGATCGCGAGAGTGTCGGCACCTACGGCGAGCGCGGCGGCGCCGGTGGAGGCGCTCTGCGCACCCGTGGCGACCTTCTCGGAGCCGACGTGGGCGCTCGTCGCTCCCGCCGCGAGCTGCTCCGTGCCGGCGGCGAGCTCGTCGGCGCCCGCAGAGAGATCACCGGCACCTGCGGCGAGGTCGGCCGAGCCGTCTCGTGCGGTGGTGGTGCCGTCGGCGAGTTCCGCGGCACCGGCCGCGATCTTGCCCGTGGTCAGGAAGAACAGGATCACCATCGCGGCCAGCAGCAGGCTGAGCACGATCACGGCTATGCGCATTCCGATTCCGTGCGCGTGGGGCTTTGCACTCGTCATTGAGGACTCCCGGGGTCAGTGGCGTCGTTGCCACCGGCGAGTGTATGGGCGGGTTCTCAGGATTCGCACAGGTTTGCTCCTCGGAACTAGATCCCGTTCATAGTGAGACTCAGTTCCTTGTAGCTGTTCGACAAACGTCGCGACCTCACGCCCACGGACGGCCGGATGCCACGGCGCCCTCCACTCGCGACAGTGCAGCGAATGCCTGCGCGAGGTCGGCGATCAGGTCGTCGACGTTCTCGAGACCGATCGACAGTCGCAGCACATCGGCGTCGGGGCGCGCTTCCGCCGGCACGGGCCGGTGCGTGAGCGCGGCCGGATGCTGGATCAGCGAATCGACCCCGCCCAGCGAGACGGCGTGGGTGAACAGCGACGTCGATGAGGTGACGGCGGATGCCGCGGCATACCCGCCCCGCATCCGCATCGCGATCATGGCCCCGGTGCCCCGCATCTGACGCTGGATGATGCCCTGCGGGTCGTCGTCGAGTCCGGGATAGAACACCTCGGCGATCTCGGGGCGGTCGATCAGCCACTGCACGATGCGGCGAGCGCTCTCCTGCTGCGCGCGCATGCGCACGGGGAGGGTCGCGAGCCCACGGTGCAGCAGGTAAGCGCCGAGCGGATGCAGCAGACCGCCGGTCACGGCACGCACACGGCGGAGCGCCTCCGTGGTCTGCTCGTCGCAGGCCACCACGCCCGCGATCACGTCGCCGTGTCCGCCGAGGTACTTCGTGGCGCTGTGCAGCGACATCGCCGCACCGTGGTCAAGGGGATTCTGCAGCAAGGGCGTCGCGAAGGTGTTGTCGACGACCACCGGCACGACTCCCGCCTGCGCCACCACGGCGGCGATGTCGGCGATCTCGAGCGTCGGATTGGCGGGGGTCTCCACCACCACGAGTCCCGTGTCCGGACGGATCGATGCGGCGACCTCGGCAGGGTGGCAATAGGTGGTCTCCACACCCAGCAGGCCGGAGCCGAGCAGGTGATCGGTGCCGCCGTAGAGGGGACGCACCGCCACGACGTGGTTCTTCCCCGCTGCGGGGCCGTGCGCGAGGATCACCGCGGTCATCGCCGCCATGCCCGATGCGAAGGCGACGGCGGCCTCGGCGTGCTCGAGCTCGGCGAGGGCGTCTTCGAACCGCCCCACGGTGGGGTTCCAGAGCCGCGCGTAGACCATGCTGCCGTCGGCGGGCGGCCGCCCACCCGTCGCCATCGCCTCGTACGAGTCGCCGCCGCGCTCGATGTCGGGCAGCGGGTTGGTCGTCGACAGGTCGATCGGCGGTGCGTGGACTCCCAGTGCCTCGAGGTCTGAGCGGCCGCTGTGCACGGCGACGGTGTCTGGATGCAACGGTGCAGTCATGTCTGCCACGTTGCCCGAAGCGCGATGGATGCGCAGGGATTCGACAGTATCCGTCGGATTCTGGCTCGTTCTCGATATTCTGAGCAAAGAGACAATACCAGGAGGTGCGGGCATTGGCGAAAGCACAGCTCGACGAGATCGATCTCGAGATCCTCGCCGTCCTCACCCGCGACGCCGAGGTCACGAACAAGGCGCTCGCGCACGGGCTGGGTCTCGCCGAGTCGACATGCGCGCACCGCGTGCGCGCACTGCGCGAGCGCGGGATCATCCGCGACACCCGGATCCGGGTCGACGGATCGGCTCTCGGACTGCCCCTGCAGGCGATCATCAAGGTGCGCCTCGCGAATCACACGGGCCCCAAGGTCACCGCGCTCTTCGACGCGCTGGCGGCCATCCCGCGGGTGCTGCAGGTGTTCCACGTCGCGGGCGTCGACGACTTCCTCGTGCACGTCGCGGTGCAGGATGCCACCGCTCTGCGCGACATCGTGCTCGAGCACATCACGATCCACCCCGTCGTCCGCGGCACCGAGACGCAGCTGGTGTTCGAGCTCCGCGACGGCGCCGGCCTGCTCGCGCGCTGAGCGGATCGTGGGCGAGGATGGACACGTCTGCCGAGCAAGGGAGCCCAGAATGAGCCGCAGCGCCACCGCAGCCACGTCCGCGATCAGAGAGATGCGCGACTTCCTCTTCGCGAATGCCACCGACTACGCGGCGGCGCGAGACGGGTTCGTCTGGCCGACGCCCACGGAGTTCAACTTCGCGCTCGAGTGGTTCGACGTCATCGCGGGCGAGACGCCCGACCGCCCGGCCGTGCAGATCGTCTCGGCCGATCTCAGTCTCGAGTCGTGGACATACGGAGAGCTGTCGTCCCGCTCGGATCAGGTCGCGGCCTGGCTGACCGACCTCGGCATCCGTCGAGGCGACCACGTCATCGTGATGCTCGGCAACACCATCGAGCTGTGGGAGGTGATGCTCGCCATCACCAAGATCGGCGCGGTGTCGATTCCGACGTCGACCCTGCTCTCGGCATCCGACCTCGCCTACCGCGTCGAGCACGGCCGGGCCCGCACGATCGTCACGCTCGGCAGCCTCGCCGAGCGCATCGCCGACATCGACGCCGACGTGCTGCGCATCGGCGTGGGCGACGGCATCCCCGCCGAATGGACGCGCTTCGACGGCTCGTCCGACGCCCCTGCGGCCTTCGAGCCCGACGCCGCCACACCGGCCGACGACACGGCCCTGCTCTACTTCACGAGCGGCACGACCAGCCGCCCGAAGCTCGTGCAGCACACGCACGTCTCGTATCCCGTCGGACACCTGTCGACCATGTGGTGGCTGGGCGTGCGACCCGATGACGTGCACCTCAACATCTCGTCACCCGGCTGGGCGAAGCATGCGTGGTCGAGCTTCTACTCGCCGTTCCTCGCCGAGGCGACGGTGTTCGTCTACAACTACGACCGGTTCGACGCGAACACCCTGATGCAGGTCATGGACACCCACCACGTCTCCACGTTCTGCGCTCCGCCGACGGTGTGGCGGATGCTGATCCAGGCCGACCTCGCGCGACTCACCCACCCGCCGCGGGAGCTGGTCGGAGCGGGCGAGCCGCTGAACCCCGAGGTCATCGACCGGGTGCGCGCGGCGTGGGGCGGCACGATCCGCGACGGCTTCGGGCAGACCGAGATGACGGCGTGTGTGGGCAACTCCCCCGGTCAGGTCGTGAAGGTCGGCTCCATGGGACGCCCGCTGCCCGGGTACCCGGTCGTGCTGCTCGACCCCGCCACCGGAGAGATCGCCGAGCACGAGGGCGAGATCGCGCTCGACCTGACCCACCCTCCGGTCGGGCTCATGGCCGGGTACTACGACGATCCGGACAAGACGGCCGAGTCCCGCGTCGGCGGCTTCCACCACACCGGAGACATCGCCCAGCGGGATGCCGACGGATACCTGACCTACATCGGCCGGGCGGACGACGTGTTCAAGGCCTCCGACTACAAGATCTCGCCGTTCGAGCTCGAATCGGTGCTGCTGGAGCACGACCTCGTGATCGAGGCGGCGGTGATCCCGAGCCCCGACCCGACGCGACTCGCGGTTCCGAAGGCGTACGTGTGCCTGCACCCCGACGCGGTCGGCGCCGAAGCCGACGCCGCCCGCTCGATCTTCGCCTACGCCCACGACCGCCTGTCGTCGCACCTCTGGGTGCGGATCATCGAGTTCGTTCCCGAGCTGCCCAAGACGATCTCGGGCAAGATCCGCCGCGTCGAGCTGCGCGCCAGAGAGGCCGAGCGCGTGACCTCAGGAGACGAGGCCGCACAGCACCGCGACCGCGACTACCGCTGACGAGCTCTCAGCCTGCCAGCGCGGGCTGACTGCCTGTGCTCGGCGTCACCGTGGGGGGGGGCGGCGCGGCGAACGATGCCGTGGAGCTGAGCATCGCGCTCGGGATCCACAGACCGACCGCTCCGCCGGCGAGACCCGCCGCTCCGCGCATGATCGCGATTCCTGCGATGAGCGCACACAGCGCTGCGAGCACAGCCCCCACCACTCCGATCGGCACCAGAATCGATGCCAGTTCGCTTGCCACCCTTGACGATGTCATCACGACCCCCCGGTCTGCGGAATCTCCGCATCACCAACATTACGAAGTGTCGGCATGCCGGGCATCCATCTCAAGGATGATGTTCTGCAACTGTGACGAGCTGTTCAGCGGCGCGTCAACCGCGCGAAACGCGAGGTCCTGATCACTCGCACCGGCTGGGTGACGACCGCGTCCACGACCATCGAGCCGTCGGTGGGTCCGATGATCGCCATCGCCGAGGTCTCGGTGGCCTCGACGGGGTCGACGCGCATGCGGCCGAGCGACCGGTGCGCACGCACGTACGCCGGCACCAGCAGCACGATCGCGCCGAGCCAGGCGAGAGGGTTGCTGAGCGCGACGCCCTCGAAGCCGATGAGCGCGCCGAGCACGATCGCGGCGCCCACGCGCATCACCAGCTCGATCACACCCGTGACGGTGGGCACCAGGGTGTGGCCGAGGCCCTGCAGCGCACCACGGAGCACGAACAGCACGCCGAGCGCCCAGTATCCGCATCCGTTGATGATCAGCATGAGGTGCGCGAGTTCGACGACCCCATCCGCCGCCGCGCCCTCGCCGACGAACAGCCGCACCAGCGGCGCCCCGAACGCGATGATGACGCCTCCGAGCGCGATGCCGGCGGCGATCGCCATCCAGGTGCCCTCCACGACACCGCGGCGGATGCGGTCGGGTCGGCGTCCGCCCAGGTTCTGCGCCGTGTACATCGACGAGGCGAGACCCAGCGACGAGAGGAAGGCCACGGCGAGGCCGTCGACACGGGACGCCGTCGTATAGGCGGCGACGGCCTCGGAGCCGAGGGTGTTGAGGGCCACCTGCACGACGAGCGTGCCGATCGCGATGATCGACGCCTGGAAGCCCATCGGCAGGCCGAGGCGCAGGTGCTCTCGGATGTCGTCGCGGGTGACGCGCCAGTCGGCACGACGCAGGTGCAGCATCGGCAGCCGGCGACGCACGAACTCGAGGCACAGCACGACCGACACGGCCTGGGCGACGACGGTCGCGAGAGCCGCACCCGCCACGCCCCAGTCGAGCGGGCCGACCATGAGGATCACGAGGCCGACGTTGAGCGCACACGACACCGTGAGGAAGATCAGCGGCGTGCGCGAGTCGCCGATGGCACGGATGATCGCCGAGAGGAAGTTGAAGAACATCGTCGCGCTGGCGCCGATGAAGCTGATCTGCGTGAAGATCGTCGCCTCGGCCATGAGCTCGTCAGGCGTCTGCAGCAGGGCGAGCGTCGGCGCCGCGATCAGCGGCGCGACGATCGTGAGCACCACGCTCGTGATGCCGGTCAGGATCACGCCCGTCGCGACCGAGCGACGCACCGCTGCGCCGTCTCCCGCGCCGAACGCCTGCGCGATCGGGATAGCGAAACCGCTCGTCAGGCCCCAGGCGAAGCCGATCAGCAGGAACAGCAGGCTGCCGGTCGCGCCGACGGCGGCGAGGGACTCGACGCCGAGGTGCCGGCCGACGACGACGGCATCGGCGAACTGGTACATCTGCTGCACGACATTGCCGAGCAGCAGGGGGATCGAGAACGACAGGATGACACGCCACGGGCGGCCCGTGGTGAGAGAGGTGGCCATGGTGGGAGCGGCTCGCAGAACTGGGGGGATGATCGGGGGTCGAACCAGGATATCGAATCGATTCGGTTAACTGCCATCCCCGATCGGCCATTACGGTCGGAAAGATGCCGCAGCGGGACGCGGCGCCCAACACCGGAGGTTCGAGCGATGACGACAGAGAGAACACGGGGATCCGTCGGGGTGGACGGAACCGCCGACGGCGACGACCAGCACCTGAAGAGGGCCCTGAGCAACCGTCACATCCAGCTGCTCGCGATCGGCGGCGCCATCGGCACCGGCCTCTTCATGGGCAGCGGCAAGACGATCTCGGTCGCGGGCCCCTCGGTGATCTTCGTCTACATGATCATCGGCTTCATGCTCTTCTTCGTGATGCGGGCGATGGGCGAGCTGCTGCTGTCGAACCTCAAGTACAAGTCGTTCAGCGACTTCGCGAGCGACCTGCTCGGCCCGTGGGCCGGCTTCTTCACCGGATGGACGTACTGGTTCTGCTGGGTCGTCACCGGAGTCGCGGATGTGATCGCGATCGCGGGGTACACGGATGCGCTGATCCCCGGCATCCCGTTGTGGATCCCCGGCGTCCTCGTGATCGTCATCCTGCTCGCACTGAACCTGCCCACCGTCGCCGCGTTCGGCGAGATGGAGTTCTGGTTCGCGCTGATCAAGATCATCGCGATCGTCGCGCTCATCGTCACGGGTCTCGTGATGATCTTCACCGGCTTCCAGCACGATGCGGGAACCGCGAGCTTCAGCAACCTGTGGGACCACGGCGGCATGTTCCCGCACGGCTTCATGGGCTTCGTCGCCGGGTTCCAGATCGCCGTGTTCGCGTTCGTCGGCGTCGAGCTCGTCGGCACCGCCGCGGCCGAGACCAAGGACCCCGAGAAGAACCTGCCCAAGGCGATCAACGCGATCCCGATCCGCATCCTGCTCTTCTACGTGGGCGCGCTCATCATCCTGATGGCGGTCACCCCGTGGACCGAGTACGTCGCCGGCGAGAGCCCGTTCATCGCGATGTTCGCCCTCGCGGGTCTCGGCATCGCCGCGACGGTGGTGAACCTCGTCGTGCTGACCTCGGCCATGTCGAGCGCCAACTCGGGCATCTACTCGACGTCGCGCATGGTGTTCGGCCTCGCGCAGGACGGCGACGCCCCGCGCGTCTTCGGCCGGCTGTCGAAGCGACGTGTGCCGCAGAACGCTCTGTTCCTGTCGTGCATCCTGCTGCTCTCGGGCGTCGTGCTGCTCTACGCGGGCAAGGACATCGGCACCGCGTTCGACATGGTGACCACGGTCTCAGCCGTGTGCTTCATGTTCGTCTGGACGATCTTCCTCTGCAGCTACCTCGTGTACCGCCGTCGGCGGCCGGAGAAGGTCGCAGCGTCGAAGTTCCGCATGCCGGGCGGCATCTTCATGGTGTACGTGGTGCTCGCGTTCTTCGTGTTCATCCTCTGGGCGCTCACGACGCAGCCCGACACCCTGATCGCGCTGCTCGTGACGCCGATCTGGTTCGTGCTGCTGCTCGTCGCCTGGATGTTCGTGCGCACGTCGCAGAACCATCTGACCCGTCATGCGGAGCACATCGCGTACCTGCGCGACGACTCCCCGGAGTAGTCCTGCTCGTGCCGAGGGAGGGTCTGACAGCCCCTCCCTCATCGTCGAGGCCGCGCATAGCGTCGGTCTCGACGAAAGGACACGCAATGCACACTCGCACACTCGGACAGGGCCTCGAGGTCTCCGCCGTCGGGCTCGGATGCATGGGGATGTCGCAGAGCTACGGGCCGAACCCGGGCACCCGCGACGAGATGATCGGCGTGCTGAGGTCGGCTCTCGACCTCGGCGTCACCTTCTTCGACACCGCGGAGGTCTACGGCCCCTATGTGAACGAGGAGCTGGTCGGCGAGGCTCTCGAGCCCATCCGCGACCAGGTCGTCATCGCGACGAAGTTCGGGTGGCGCATCGAAGACGGCAAGAGCGTCGGGCTCGACAGCCGGCCGGAGCAGATCAGACGCGTCGCCGAGCAGTCGCTGCGTCGCCTGCGCACCGACGTGATCGACCTCTTCTACCAGCACCGTGTCGACCCGGATGTGCCGATCGACGACGTCGCAGGCACGGTGGCCGAGCTCATCGCCGAGGGCAAGGTGAGGCACTTCGGGCTGTCCGAGGCATCGGCCTCGACGATCCGCCGGGCCCATGCCGTGCAGCCCGTCACGGCGCTGCAGAGCGAGTACTCGCTGTGGACGCGCGACCCTGAGGCCGAGATCCTGCCCACACTCGGCGAGCTCGGCATCGGCTTCGTGCCGTTCAGCCCGCTCGGCAAGGGGTTCCTCACCGGCACGGTCGATCGCACCACCTCATTCGCTGACGGTGACATCCGCGGCACGATCCCGCGCTTCAGCGAGGAGAACCGGGCGGCGAACGAGGCGCTGGTCGGCCACGTCGCCTCGCTCGCGGAGTCCAAGGAGGCCTCCCCCGGCCAGATCGCCCTCGCGTGGCTGCTCGCTCGGGAGCCGTGGATCGTGCCGATTCCCGGCACGAGGCGCACGTCGCGGATCGCCGAGAATGCGGGAGCCACCACGGTGGCCCTGTCGGCCGACGAACTCGCCGACCTCGATCAGCTCGCCGACCGGGTCGGCGTGCAGGGAGATCGGTACAACCCGCAGCAGATGTCGTTCGTCGACCGCTGAGTCGACATCTGAGTCGACCGCTGAGCAGCGGCGTGCGCTGGGTAGTCTGAGGCGGATGACTCCGCCCCGCACCTACCCGGCCACGATCGCCGCGCCCGTGGAGCATGAACTCATCATCAAGAAGTCGCGGTTCATCGCGACCCTCGAGCCGGTCACCTCGGTCGAGGACGCGGATGCCGTGATCGCACGCCTGCGCAAGCAGTGGTGGGATGCGCGGCACAACTGCAGCGCGATGGTCACCGGCCTGCTCGGCGATCAGGCCCGCTCGTCGGATGACGGTGAGCCGTCCGGCACTGCGGGGGTGCCGATGCTCGAAGTGCTCAGACGCCGAGAGCTGACGGACGTCGTGGCAGTGGTGACCCGCTACTTCGGCGGCGTGAAGCTCGGCGCCGGCGGGCTCGTGCGGGCCTACTCGACCGCTGTCTCGGAAGCCCTCGATCTCGCATCGCTCGTGCACCGGCAGTCTCTGACCCAGGTGACGATCGACGTCGCGCAGGCGGATGCCGGACGCTTCGACAACCTTCTGCGCGACTGGGTGCCGCGTCACGGTGCGACGCTCGGCGAGCCCCGGTACGCAGCGCTGGCGACTCTCGAGGTGTGGGTGCCTGCGCAGGAGCTCGACCGGCTCGCGGATGACATCGCAGCGGCATCCGCCGGTTCCGTGATTCCGGTGATCGGCGTGGAGCGCGTCGTCGACGTGCCGGCCTGACCCCGGCCGACGCGCCCGGCTGATCCACAACAGCATCCGGATATTCTGGATGCCGCGATCTCGGAAGGAGAGCGATGTTCGACAGCCCGCTCTCGGCTTCCGCCTATGAGATCCTCGGCGTGGACCCGACCGTCGACGACGGCGAGCTGCGGCGCGCGTATCGCCTGCGCCTGCGGCAGACCCACCCGGATACGGGCGGAGACGCGGCCGTCTTCATCCAGGTGCAGCAAGCGTGGGAGCTGATCGGCACCCCCGAGGGCCGCGCCGCCTACGACCGTCGCTCGGGTGCGCACCCCGGCATCCCGGCCGAGCCTGAGTGGAACGGCTGGCGACCGCAGTCGGCCGCCCGCACGGACACCCGCCCTCGAGCTCGCTCGTACGGGCATCCCGGCGGGTGGCGCCGCGAGCGCTACCTGTCGCTGATCCGCGAATGGGCCGGCCGTGGCGTCGAGGTGCCCGACCCCTATGACCCGGCGCTCGTGCGCTCGGCCCCGCGCGACCTGCGACGCCTGCTCGCCGATGCTCTCGCCGAAGAGGCGACCGCCCGCACGGTGAGCGCGCTCGGCATGGGCTTCACGGTGTGGCACGACGTCGCCACAGGAGCGGATGCCGACGACAAGCTCGACCATGTCGTGCTCAGCCCCTCGGGCCTCTACGGCGTCATGTCGGAGGACTTCGGCGGAGTCGTCGGGTTCCGTCGGGGCGAGATCACCGGCCCGAGTCTCGGCACACGCGCGCCCGTCACCGCCGCACTCTCGCGCATGCGCACCGTGGCCAAGGCCGCGCGGGTGAAGTTCGGCGGACTGATCATGGTGCTCCCCGACGACGATCTCGCGCAGGCCGTCACCCCGCTCGGCAGCAGCCGCGGCGTTCCCGTGGTCGTCGTGCGTCGCAGTGCGCTCGCGATGGTGCTGCGCCAGGGAGTCCCCGGTGCCCGCGCCATCGGCGGCAACGAGCTGTTCGACGTGCGCACACGCCTGCAGCAGACCGTCACCTTCGTCTGACACGGATCCCTGAGATCGACCGCCGCTCTTGACCGCGGTTGTCAAACCGGTTTACACTCGCTTCACCCGCACTCGTCAAACCGGTTAAATCGTGCCGCGCCGAGTGCTCAGGGATCAACCCGGAAGTTCCACGAGGAGGTGGCATGAGCCGCACGACGATCGCCGACGTCGCCCGCGAGGCCGGCGTCACCAAGGCCACCGTCTCGCACGCGATGAGCGGCAAGCGGCCCATCTCCGACGACACCAGGGCCAAGGTGCTCGCCGCCGCCGAGAAGCTCAACTGGGTGCCGAGCCAGAGCGCCCGCGCGCTGGCCACGCAGAAGGCCAATGCGATCGCCGTGGTGCTGGCCCGTGACCCCGAGGTCATCGCCAACGACTCGTTCTTCCCCGCGTTCATCGCTGGCGTCGAATCGGTGCTGGCTGAGACCGAGACGGCGCTGATCCTGCAGGTCGTTCCCGATCGGGCGGCCGAGGAGCGGGCCTACCGGTCGCTCAGCCACGGGCGCGCCGACGGCGCCCTGCTGCTCGACCTGCGGAACGACGACTGGCGCGTGCCGCTGCTCGAAGAGCTCGACCTCCCTTCGGTGCTGGTCGGCGCCTACGAGCAGCCGACCCGATTCTCGTGCGTGCGCACCGACGACGATGCGCCCGTGCGCGAGATCATCGCTCACCTGCGTGCCGAGGGCCACGAACGCATCGCTCATGTCTCGGGTCCGCTCGACTACGTGCACTCGCGCGTGCGGGCCGATGCCTACACCGATGCCGTGGGCGGCGATGCCCTGCTGCGCGAGGGCGACTTCACCGCCTCGAGTGGCCGGGAGCGCACCGCCGAGCTGCTCGCGCTGCCCGATCGCCCGACCGCCATCCTCTATTCCAACGACACCATGGCGATCGCCGGGCTGTCGTTCGCCCGGTCGAGCGGCCTCAGCATCCCCCGCGATCTCGCGATCGCCGGCTTCGACGACGACCATCTCTCGGCCCACCTCTCCCCCGCACTCACGAGCGTCTCGTCGGGCCCCGCCGCGCGAGGACGCGCTGCCGCCCGCCTGCTTCAGGCCGACATCCTCGGTGCCGAGCCGCGCACAGAGGTCGTCGACTGCAACGTCGTGCACTTCCGGGAGAGCACAGCCCGCTAGACGATCACCCGAACCATCGCGTCAAGGAGGACAACATGAAGAAGAAGATCCGCGCAGCAGCGCTCCTGGGAGCGGTCGCGCTCGTCGCCACCGGATGCTCATCCGGAGGTGGAGGCGGCGATGCCTCGGGCGAGGGCACCGGCTCGATCGACATCTGGCTGTCGAACAACGAGCAGGAGGTCGCCTGGGGCACCGCCGTCGTCGAGGCCTGGAACGCCGAGCACCCCGACGAGAAGGTCAACGCGCAGGAGATCCCCGCCGGCTCGTCGTCGGAAGAGGCGATCACCGCCGCCATCACCGCCGGCACCGCACCCTGCCTGGTCTACAACGTGGCTCCGGCGGCGGTCTCCGGCTGGGTCAAGCAGGGCGGGCTCGTCGACCTCAGCACCATGGAGGGCGGCAGCGACTACATCACCGAGCGCGGTGGTGAGGTCGACTCGTATGCCACCGACGGGAGCTTCTACCAGCTGCCGTGGAAGTCGAACCCGGTCATGGTGATGTACAACAAGGCCCTCTTCGAGGCTGCGGGCATCGATCCCGAAGACCCCCAGATGGCCTCGTACGACGAGTTCCTCGCCGGGTCGCGCGCGATCGTCGAATCCGGAGTGCAGAGCGCGATCTGGCCGGCACCCACCAGCGAGTTCTACCAGCCCTGGTTCGACTTCTATCCCCTGTACCTCGCCGAGACCGACGGCACCATGCTCGTCGAAGACGGCGCGGCGACGGTCGACTCGGATGCCGGGCGCGAGGTCGCGGAGTTCTGGAAGACCTTCTACGACGAGAAGCTCTCGCCCAACGAGGCGTCAACCGATGACGCGATGTCTGCGGGGACGACCGCCATGCAGCTCGCCGGTCCGTGGGCCATCCCCTCGTACGCCGAGACCGTGGACGTCGGGTTCATGCCCGTGCCGACCAGCGACGGTCGCGAGAACCCGACGACGTTCGCGGACTCGAAGAGCGTCTCGATGTTCACCGCGTGCGAGAACCAGGGCACCGCATGGGAGTTCCTGAAGTTCTCGACGAGCGTCGACAGCGACGGCCAGCTGCTCGAGGCGACGGGCCAGATGCCGATGCGCACCGACCTCACCGAGACCTACGCCGACTACTTCGACGCGAACCCGAACTACGTGGCGTTCGCCGAGCAGGCCGAGGCCACGGCAGACGTGCCCAGCATCCCGAACTCCGTGGAGGCCTGGCAGGCGTTCCGCGACGAGTACTCCGCCGCCGTGATCTTCGGCAAGGAGTCGATCGACGACTTCCTGAAGAACGCCGCGACGAAGATCGACGATCTCGTCGCCGAGTGATGAGCCGCACATGACTCTCCGAGACGACGCCGTCGCGGACGTGGCCGGGGGCACCACCGCCCCGGCCCCGTCCGCGGGCCGGTCACCGAGGGCGCGGTTACGCAACCGACTGCTGGGTGCACAGCCGATCGGCGGCCTCTTCGCCCTGCCGTATCTGGTCTTCGTGCTGGCGATCTTCGCGTTCCCGCTGGGATTCGCGGTCTACATCGCCTTCCACGACTACTTCTTCACCGCACCCAATGTCGACGTCGACCGGCCGTTCGTGGGCTTCGACAACTTCGTCACCGTGCTCACCGACCCGAGGGTGCTCGGATCGTTCCGCAACACCCTGATCTTCCTCGTCATCAACGTGCCGCTCACCGCCGTTCTCTCGCTCGTGCTCGCGGCGGCGCTGAACACCGGCATCCGCTGGGTCGCCGCCTACCGGGTGGCGTTCTACGTGCCGTATCTGACGGCCAGTGTCTCGCTCGTCGGCGTGTGGATGCTGCTGTTCTCGGGCAACGGCCTGATCAACACGATCCTCGGGCCACTCGCCCCCGATCCGTCGTGGCTGGTGAACAGCGGTCTCGCGATGCCGATGATCGCGCTGTACGTCACGTGGAAGCAGCTGGGGTTCTACATCCTGCTCTACCTCGCCGCACTCCAGAATGTGCCGAAGGAGCTCTACGAGTCGGCGGAGACCGACGGCGCGGGCGCGTTCTCGCGCTTCTGGAACGTCACCGTTCCCGGTGTGCGCAGCGCCACCACGCTCGTGCTGATCCTGTCGATCATCACCGGAGCGAACCTCTTCACCGAGCCGTACCTGCTCACGAACGGCGGCGGCCCCGACGGCGCATCCTCGACACCCGTGCTGCTCATCTACCAGCTGGGCATCCAGCAGCAGAACCCCGACACCGCGGCCGCGATCGGCATGATCCTCGTGATCCTGGTCGGCATGCTGTCGCTCGCCGCCAACCGCGCCACCAGGGAGCGATGACCATGAGACGCAAGCGTTCACTGCCCCGCATCCTGAGCGTGATCCTGCTCACGGTCGCGGCGATCGGATTCGCGTTCCCGTTCTACTTCATGCTGGTCGGGGCGTTCCAGGAGAACCCGACGAACTCGCCCGACGAGCTCTTCCCGACGAGCGGCTGGACGATCGACAACTTCCTCGCGATCGACTCCCGCATCGACCTGGTCGGCTCGCTGCTCAACTCGCTGATCTTCACGGCGGGCGTGCTGCTGGGCACCGTCGTGTTCGGACTGCTCGCCGGGTATGCGATCGCGCGGCTCGACTTCCGCGGTCGCGGAGTGATCTGGGTGCTCATGCTGCTGGTGCAGATGGTGCCGTTCCAGCTGCTCATGATCCCGCTGTACGTGCAGATCACGCGCAATTACGGGCTCGGCGACTCGTACATGGGCATGATCCTGCCGTTCCTCATCAACACGACGGCGGTGTTCATCTTCGTGCAGTTCTTCAAAGCGCTGCCCGTCGAGATCTTCGAGGCCGCCCGCATCGACGGCGCCGGCGAGATCCGCCTGCTCACCTCGGTCGCGATCCCGCTCATCAAGCCGGTGCTCGTGACCGTCGTGCTCGTCACCTTCATCGGCCCGTGGAACGAGTTCCTCTGGCCGTTCCTCATCACGAAGGACGCATCGCTGCAACCGCTCGCCGTGTCCCTCGCGAACTACATCTCGAACGTGGCGCAGTCCACGGCGAACCCCAACGGCGCGATCCTCGCCGGAGCGACCGCCTTGGCGTTCCCCGTCGTCATCCTGTTCATCGTCTTCCAGCGCTTCTTCCGGGCCACCAACCTCGGTGCGGCCGTCAAGGGCTGACCGGCCCCTCCCCAGAATCCCCGAAAGGACCCCCATGTTCACCGGAGCATCCTTCCCCCTCGGCCCGTTCACCCCCTACGAGGGCAACCCGATCCTGCGTCCGAAGGGCGACAGCTGGGAGTCGGCCAACCTCTACAACCCGGCGGCTCTCGTCGACGGCGACGAGGTGGTGCTGCTCTACCGGGCGCACGCAGACGACATCGTCTCGCACATCGGCATCGCCCGCTCGAGTGACGGCGTGAACTTCACCCGCGAGGACGCACCGATCCTCTCGCCCTCCGAGGACTACGAGCGCTACGGATGCGAGGATCCGCGCATCGCGCTGATCGACGGCACCTACTACCTGACCTACACCGGCTGGGATCGGCGCAGCGCGCAGCTGTGCCTCGCGACCTCGACCGATCTGCGCACCTGGACCAAGCACGGACCGCTGTTCGACGACTTCGACACCTTCAAGACCATGGACCCCCGCGGGTTCAACTGGTCGAAGGCCGGGGTCATCGTGCCGCAGAAGATGCACGGCAAGTGGTGGATGTACTTCGGCGAGGGCGGCATCTACTGGGCCACCAGCGACGATCTCCTCCACTGGACGCCCGGCACCCCCGACACCGAGCCGATGTACTCGCCGACCCCCGGCACGTGGGACGAGGCGCTCGTCGAGATCGGCACCTCGCCTGTCGTCACCGACAACGGGTTGCTCGTGATGCTCACGAACGGGGCGACCAGGACCGTGCACGAAGACGGTTCGGTCGACGTGGACTACCGCTGCGGCCAGATCGCGATCGATCCCGATGAGCCGACCAAGGTGCTCGCGCGGCTGCAGGAGCCGTGGCTGCGTCCGCAGACCTTCGAGGACATGCACGGGCTCGTCTCGAACGTGACCTTCGTCGAGGGACTCGTGAAGTTCCAGGGCCGGTGGTTCGCGTACTACGGGCAGTCGGACACGACCCTGGCCGTCGCCATCCACGACCCCGCCCAGCCGTGGGGCCGCGCACTGCGAGACGGCGCCGACTCGAACACGGGCGAGGAATGAGACCATGGCCATCTCCCGACGGACCTTCCTGACCGCGGCAGCCGCCACCTCGGCGCTGGCGCTCCTGCCGCTGGATTCGGCCGGGGCGCAGGCGTCGGCGTCCGCTGCCGGCCTGCCTCTCGGGTCTCCGCCTGCGGGGGCGGGTGCCGGGGCGCGACTCACGAACCTCGCGCACCTGCGCTTTCTGCTCGCGGAGGTGCCGGTCGTGGCGAGCGTCACGCACACCACGTTCGACATCGACATCTCACCGCGCGTGCTCGCGCCATGGACGTATGCCGACGCCGACGGCGCCGGGGGCTACCGGCCGGTGGGTGGCGGCACTCGCGACGCCGTGACCGGCTCTTGGACACAGGGCGCGTACAACGCGGATGACATCGCCCGAGCCGCGGTCGTGTTCCTGCGCGAATGGAAGGCGACCGGCGACGCGCAGGCTCGCGGCGAGGCACGCGATGTGCTGCGGTCGCTGGCGTTCCTGCAGACGACCAGCGGGCCGAATGCCGGCCGCGTGGTGCTGTGGCAGCAGGAGGACGGCACGCTGAATCCCAGCGCGATCCCCGTCGAGCTGCCGGATCCGTCGGACTCCGCCGAGTCGTACTGGCTGGCGCGCACGGTGTGGGCGTTCGGTGAGGGTCACGCGGCCTTCCGACGGGAGGATGCCGAGTTCGCGGCGTTCCTGCTCTCGCGGCTGCATCTGGCCCTCGATGCGCTCGGTCGCGAGTCGCTGTCGCGCGCCGGGCAGTGGGTGCGCAGCGACGGACGCGACCTCCCCGCCTGGTTGATCGCGGGTGGAGCGGATGCCACGGCCGAGGCCATGCTCGGACTCGCCGCCGCGACCGAGGCCGGAGACGCCCGAAGCCGACAGGCTCTGCAGACGTATGGAGAAGGTGTCGCGGCGATGGCCACTGATCCTGCGAAGGGCTGGCCGTTCGGCGCCGTGCTGCCCTGGACCGGGTCGCTGGGATTCTGGCACGCCTGGGGTGCGGCCGCCCCCGAGGCTCTCGCTCGCGCCGGTGCGCTGCTGCGACGTCGCGAGTGGACTGCGGCGGCCGTCGCGGATGCCGGGACCTTCACCCCGCAGGTGCTCGCCACGGGCGGTCCGCACAACGCCTGGGCGCCGTTGCCCGCGGAGGCGCAGATCGCCTACGGCGCACACGGTCGCGTCGCGGCGGCGGTGCAGGCGGCATCCGTCGGCGGAGAGGGACTGCGGGTGCTCGCAGGACTCGCCGCAGGGTGGTTCTTCGGCGCGAACACGGCGGGCATTCCGGTCTACGACCCGGCCACCGGTGTGACTTTCGACGGTGTCGAGACGGACGGCCGTGTGAATCGGAACTCCGGAGCCGAGTCCACCATCCACGGACTGCTCACGATGCTGCTGCTGGATGCGAACCGCGACATCGCCCGGATCGCGACGTCGATCACCGGGCTGTCGTCGTTCTCGGGGCTGCGAGTGATCGATGCCGAGGGCGCCCGGCTCTCGGCGGGCTGCGTGGTCGTGCGCCCCGAGGGCGGCGCCTGGACCGGCGAGGGCAACCTCTCGGGTGGCGCGTACGTGCGCGTTCCCGCGGGCGAGTCGGTCGAGTTCGATGTGACCGAGGCCGACGGCATCCTGCACGGCCTCGTCTGGAGACAGGCGGCGGATGCGGGTGACGCGGTATGGGAGGTGTTCCGCGGTCGCCGGCGTCTGTGGAGCACTCGCACGCCCGCGGGTGGCACCGGCGAGCGCGGACTCACCGAAGCCGACGGGATGCTGGTGCCGCAGCTGCTCGGTGGCGAGCTGCCCGCCGAGGCGGTGACCGTGCGATGCACGAGCACCGGCGACCTGCGGCTCGACGCCCTGGTGATCCAGCCGGCCGTCGCGAACGCGGTGTACTCGACGGCCTCCGGCTCGGCGGTGCTCTATGCGAACGGGACTCGACGAGACCAGCGGGTCGCTGCGCTCGCACGCGGTGCCGGCCGAGCCTACGAGGCGGACGGATCGCAGCGCGGCCAGGCCGTCGGCGGCGGAAAGGTGCGCGTGCGCGGCGGCGGGTTCACGATCACGCAGTGACCGGGCCCCGACGTCGGGCTACGGTTGCGGTGTGCCTGCGATCCCTGTCTATGACCAGCTGCCCGACCGCCCCGCGCCCGACAACCCGACGGGAAAGCTCGTGCTCCTGCGCCATGGCGAGACCGAGTGGTCGAAGGCCGGCCTGCACACCGGCCTCACGGACATCCCGCTCACGGCGCGGGGCGAGGACCTCGCCCGCGGTGCCGGACAGCTGGTCGCCGACTACGACTTCTCGCTCGTGCTGTCGTCGCCGCTCGAGCGCGCCCGGCGCACGGCCGCGCTCGCCGGTCTGCACGCCGAGATCGATCCGCTGCTCGTCGAGTGGGACTACGGCGGATACGAGGGCCGCACGACGAAGGACATCCGCGAGGAGCTCGGCTACGACTGGAGCGCATTCACTCACGGAGTGATCCGCGGCGCCACGCCGGGCGAGACCGTCGAGGAGGTCGCGGCCCGCGCATCCCGCGTGCTCACCCGGGTTCTGCCGAAGCTGACCGAGGGTGATGTGGCGCTGGTCGCGCACGGGCACTTCCTCCGCATCCTCACCGCGGTCTATCTGCGCCTCGCGCCGCGCTTCGGCGCTCAGATCACGCTGGACGCCGGATCGGTGTCGGTGCTGAGCTTCTACCGCGAGCAGCCGGCGATCCTGACCTGGAACTACGGCCTCGAGCTGCCTCTCGCGCCGTCGGAGTCCTGACACCGAAGACTCATCGCTGCAGGGTGCGATCTGCGGTCACGAAGAACGCATTCTGCTCCGGGAGCGAACCGGAATCGCGCTTCGGCGTGTCTTCACCGGGTGCTGCGGACGACGTACCTCTCGTCCTCCGTAGGACCGCCCCAGTATGCGTCGTCTTCCAGCAGCCGAAGTTCCACGTCACTGTGGACCTGCTCCACGAGCCGGACGCACTCGGCAGCAGGTAGCCCCACGCCGTTGCTCCACAACCCCTCGACCAGGATCAGCACGCCGCCCGGCACGAGCAACTCGCTCCATTTCGCCAGAGCTGCAGAAGGGTCGGGCATCGCCCACAACACGTGTCGACAGAGAACCGCATCGAAGGTCGCGGCCGGCAGTGGCGGCACCGCCGCATCCGCCACGGTGAAGATCGGCCGCGGGTCGACCTGCGCGGTCTTCTCACGAGCTCGTCGGACCATCTCCGGAGAGAAGTCGACGCCATGAAGGAGGTGCTGACCTTCGACGGCGAGGAGAGTCGAGAGCGTGCCAGTGCCGCATCCGAGGTCGGCGACGCGGCGTCCCGGCGGCCCGATCATCGGAAGCAGGAGATCGGCCCAGGCACGGCGGACACCGGGGTCTCGAAGACCGTGGTCCGGGGCTTCGTCGAACGTCTCGGCCTCCCGGTTCCACAGCGCCCTCATGTCGTCGGCCATCGCTCAGCTCATCCGCTGCAGCGACAGCGCGTGGACCGTGGGGGCGCCCTCGAGAGCGAGGGCGAATCGAATCCCTATGCGAGCATTCGTGACGTCGAAGGCGATCGTCTCGTTCGCGCACACGACCGGCTCTGCCGGGTCTCCCTCGTCCAGCTCGCTGGTCACGAGAGTGATGGTGCCGTCACCTCTGCAGGCGAACTGAGCCTGGTACGACCCCGACGGGAGTGACGTGAAGGACGTCACGTCGTGGGCCGAACTGTTCTCGCTCATCCACCCGGAGAAGCCGAAGACGTATCCGTCGGCGTCTCCGCCGGGAACGGCAGTCTTCGCCCAGTCGGCGATCTCCTCGACCGGCACCGGGAGCAGCGCTTCATCCGCCTCGGCGTCCGGAGTCGGGGTCGGCGTGGGGCTCGACGCCGAGGCGGAGGGCGACGGGGACCCCTCGCCCGACCCTGAGGGTTCGCCACTGCATCCGGCGAGCGCGACGCCCGCCATCAGGATCAGTCCCACTGCTGCCGCTCTTGTCGTAGACATCCCTTCACGCTACGTGCACGTGTGCAGGATGCAACCCGCGCGGCCGACACGCCATTCTTTTGAATTACTCAAAAGAGACGCTAGAGTCGAGGCATGGAGACAGAACTCGACTCGGCACTTCGCGGTGCCGGGCTGCGTGCGACCGCGGGCCGCGTCGCCGTTCTCGAGGCTCTGGAATCCATGGCCCACACGGATGCGGAGCGGGTCTTCCGCGCCGTCTCCGAGGTGCTTCCGACGACGTCGATCCAGTCGGTGCACAACATCCTCGCGGACCTGACGACGGCGGGTCTGATCCGCCGGATCGAACCGGCAGGCTCCGCGGCGCTCTATGAACGGCGCATCGACGACAACCATCACCACATCGTGTGCACCCAGTGCGGTGCGATCGGCGATGTGGACTGCGTCGTCGGCGAAGCGCCGTGCCTCACCCCGTCTTCGGCGGGGGGATTCACCGTCCAGACAGCCGAAGTGACCTTCTGGGGCCTGTGCCCCAGTTGCCAGAACGCCGCGCAGTAGCATCCGACGTCCGATCCCGGGCACCCGGGGTGATCGTCGTCCCTGTGCGCAGAAGGAGAAGAACATGACCGACCCATCGACCACCACCCAGACGGGCACTCCCGTCGCGAGCGACGCCCACTCGCTCACCGTCGGAGCAGACGGACCCACGGTCCTGCACGACCGCTACCTCGTCGAGAAGCTCGCGTCGTTCAACCGCGAGCGTGTGCCGGAGCGCAACCCGCACGCCAAGGGCGGCGGAGCCTTCGGAACCTTCACCGTGACCGAGGATGTGTCGGCCTACACCCGTGCCGCAGCCTTCCAGCCCGGCGCTCAGAGCGAGACGCTGCTGCGCTTCTCGTCGGTCGCCGGCGAGCAGGGTTCGCCCGACACCTGGCGCGACGTGCGCGGCTTCGCGCTGCGCTTCTACACGCCCGAGGGCAACCTCGACATCGTCGGCAACAACACCCCGACCTTCTTCCTGCGCGACGCCATGAAGTTCCCCGACTTCATCCACTCGCAGAAGCGTCTCGGCGACTCGGGTCTGCGCGACGCCGACATGCAGTGGGACTTCTGGACCCTCTCTCCCGAGTCCGCCCACCAGGTCACGTACCTGATGGGAGACCGTGGCCTGCCGCGCAGCTGGCGCCACATGAACGGCTACGGCTCGCACACCTACCAGTGGGTCAACGCCGCAGGCGAGTGCTTCTGGGTGCAGTACCACTTCCTGTCGAAGCAGGGCGTCGAGGCGATGAGCGCCGAAGAGGCCGAGAAGCTCGCAGGATCGGATGCCGACTACTACCGTCGCGACCTGTTCGACGCGATCGCGAGCGGCGACGCCCCCTCCTGGGATGTCTACGTGCAGGTCATGCCCTACGACGAGGGCAAGACCTACCGCTTCAACCCGTTCGACCTGACGAAGACCTGGTCGAAGAAGGACTACCCGCGCATCAAGGTCGGCACGTTCACGCTCGACCGCAACCCGCAGAACTTCTTCGCCGAGATCGAGCAGGCCGCCTTCTCGCCCGGCAACCAGGTTCCCGGCACCGGCATCTCGCCCGACAAGATGCTCATGGCTCGGGTGTTCGCCTACTCCGACGCACAGCGCTACCGCATCGGCGCGAACTACAACCAGCTTCCGGTCAACCAGCCGCATGCGGCCGAGGTGCGCAACTACATGCACGAAGGCCAGATGCAGTACAAGTTCAACCCGGCCGAGCACCGCGTCTACACGCCGAACTCGTACGGCCCCGCCGGCGGACCGACGGCCGACCCTGCCGCGGGTGTCGAGGCGAGCTGGGAGTCGGACGGCGAGCTGATCCGCGCCGCGGCGACTCTGCACCTCGACGACGACGACTTCGGTCAGGCTGGCACGCTGTACCGCACGGTCTTCGACGACGAGCAGCGCGCGCGCTTCCTCGACACGCTGACCGGTCAGGGACAGGCCATCACGATCGACGCGATCCGCGAGCGCTTCTTCCAGTACTGGACGAACGTCGACGGCTCGCTCGGCGAGGCCCTGCGCGCTCGCTTCTGAGCCGGAGCTGCTGACGACCGAGACCCACCGTTCCCTCGGGGCCGGTGGGTCTCGGCGTCTCCGGGCATCGCAGGAGGAGGACAATGGATGCCGTGGCTGTTCCTCTCTCCGACCTGACCAACATGCCCGAACCCCAGCAGGTGTACGCCGCTGACGGCACTCGCCTCGCGACGTACACATGGGGCGAGATCGATGCGCCGGTGGTGGTGATCGTGCACGGCTTCGCGTCGAGCGCCCGCGACACCTGGGTGCTCACGGGCTGGGTGCGCGAACTCACCAAGGCCGGATACCGCGTGCTGGCGCTCGACCAGCGGGGCCATGGCCTCAGTCAGAAGCCGCATCAGGCCGACGCGTACGGCATCCGCACCCTCGCGACCGACGTCGAGACGGTCATGGACGCATACCTCGTCGATGAAGCCGTCTACGTCGGATACTCGCTCGGCGCGCGGGTCGGCTGGGAGGTCGTGCGTGATCTTCCGCATCGCATCGGTCGTGCCGTGCTCGGCGGCGTGCCCGACGGCATCCCTCTCGCCCGGCTCGATCTCGATCAGGTGCGCGCGTACCTGGCGGACGGCACGCCCGTGTCGGATGCGACGACGCAGAACTACATCACGCTGACCGAGCGCGTGCCGGGCAACGACCTCGAAGCCCTGGTGGCACTGGCGGAGGGGATGCGGTCGTCACGGACGATCGACCCCGATCCGTCGAACGCCCCCTCGAGCCCGATCCTGTTCGCGACGGGCTCGAAGGACGCGATCATCGAAGGCTCGCGCGCGCTCGCATCCGCAGCCCCTCAGGGGCGGTTCTTCGAGATCCCGGATCGTAACCACTTCAACGCTCCGGGGTCCCGCGCGTTCAAGGAAGCAGCGCTGGCGTTCCTGTCGGAGGGCTGACCGCAGGCACGAGAAGAGCCCTCCGTCACGAGGTGACGAAGGGCTCTCGGGGTGACGGTCAGACCGTCGCGTTCTCTTCGCGCTTCGGCAGCACCCATCCCGCACGCGGGAAGTGGCAGGTGTAGCCGTTGGGGTACTTGATCAGGTAGTCCTGGTGCTCTTCCTCCGCCTGCCAGAACGGGCCCGCGGGCTCGATCGTGGTCACGGCCTTGCCCGGCCAGAGGCCTGAGGCGTCGACGTCGGCGATGGTGTCGCGGGCGACGGCCTCCTGCTCGGGGCTGAGCGGGAAGATCGCCGAGCGGTAGCTCGAGCCGACATCGTTGCCCTGACGGTCCTTCGTCGACGGGTCGTGGATCTGGAAGAAGAACGCGAGGATGTCGCGGTACGTCGTCTTGGTGGGGTCGAAGACGATCTCCACAGCCTCGGCGTGACCCGGGTGGTTGCGGTAGGTGGCGTGGTCGTTGCTGCCGCCGGTGTAGCCGACACGGGTGTCGAGCACGCCGGGCTGGCGGCGGATCAGGTCTTCCATGCCCCAGAAGCAGCCGCCCGCCAGCAGGGCGGTCTCGGCTCCGGGGGTGCGGGTGATGGTTCCGGTGTCGGTCATGACTGCTCCTCAGAGGTGGGGGTGGTGGGGAAGAGGTGACGGTAGCGACCGTACCCCTCATCTTCCAGGCTGTCAGCCGGGATGAAGCGCAGGGCGGCGGAGTTCATGCAGTATCGGAGCCCTCCTGCATCGCGGGGTCCGTCGTCGAAGACGTGCCCCAGGTGGCTGTCGGCGCCGGTGGAACGCGCCTCGGTGCGCGTCATCCAGAGCTTGCGGTCGGTGCGCGTGGTCACGGCATCGGCCTCGATGGGCTTGGTGAAGCTCGGCCATCCGGTTCCGCTGTCGAACTTGTCGGTCGACGCGAAGAGCGGCTGGCCCGAGACGACGTCGACGTAGATGCCGTCGTCGTGGTTGTTCCAATACGCGTTGCGGAAGGGCGGCTCGGTGGCATCCTCCTGCGTCACCTCGTACTGCAGGTGCGTGAGGTCGCTGACCGCCGCGGGGTTCTTACGGTACTCGTTCGACATGATCTGACTCCTTGTCCGACGCGGCTGGCTGCAGCGTCTTAGAGGAGAACCAGGCGGGCGCCTGTTTTGGTCCCGCAGGACTGTGAGCGGGCTGTGAGTTTGAAAGGAGTCGATAGAGTTGCTCAGCCACACACACCACAGGGAGACGCACATGTCGGTTGGACTGCTCGCCGTCGTCGATGACATCCTCAGCGCGGCGATGAAGGCCTCGGCGAAAGCCGCGGGCGTCGTGATCGACGATGCCGCGGTGACCCCGCAGTACGTGCAGGGCATCACGCCGGCGCGCGAGCTGCCTGTGGTCGCGAAGATCGCGCTCGGTTCGCTGGTCAACAAGTTCGTGATCATCATCCCGATCGCGCTGGTGCTCACCGCCTTCGCGCCGTGGGTGCTGCCGTACCTGCTGATCCTCGGCGGTGCCTATCTGTGCTTCGAAGGCGCCGAGAAGGTGCTCGAGTGGTTCGGCGTGCAGCACGGTCACGCCGATGAAGGCGCCCGCGACGAGAAGAAGCTGGTGCTCGGCGCCGTGCGCACCGACCTGATCCTCTCGACCGAGATCATGCTGATCTCGCTGGCGAACCTCGAGGCCGGTCTCGACATCTGGACGACCCTCGCGATCCTCGCGGTGATCGCCCTGCTCATGACGGGCGTCGTCTACGGCGCCGTGGCCCTGCTCGTGAAGATCGATGACATCGGTCTGAAGATGGCCAAGAACCCGGTCGCACGCGTCCGCCACACGGGAATGCGGATCGTGCGCTCGATGCCGGCGGTCTTCCGCTTCATCAGCATCCTCGGCACCGTGGCGATGCTGTGGGTCGGTGGCCACCTGCTGCTCGTGAACCTGGGCGAGGTGGGCGTGCACTTCGGCGAGGACATCCTGCATGCCATCGAGCACGCGCTCGAGCCCCTCGGCGCTGTCATCGTCTGGATCGGCGACACCCTCTTCTCGGCCATTGCCGGCCTCATCACGGGTCTGATCATCGTCGGGATCATCCTGGGGATCGGCCGCCTGATCGGCAAGAAGCCGAACTTCCACGAGGGCGAGGAATCGCCCGCCGACGTGCACGTCTGAACCGCGCACCACGGAATCGACGTCAGGCAGCGATGTCATAGCGGGCCCGGCCCCCGAGGCGCGGAGTCCTCGCGAGATCGATGCTTCGCGGCGGGATCAGCCATACCCGTGCCGCGGCTCCGATTCCCTCGATGCGGATATCCCACCCGTTGTCGTGGATGCGATGGTGACACGACTCGCACAGCAGTACGCCGTTGCTCATGTCGGTGGGTCCGGTGTCTCGCTGCCACCACCTGATGTGGTGCGCCTTGGTCATCTGCGGAGGGAGACCGCACATGGCGCAGCCGCCGTCTCGCTCGACGAGTGCCAATCGCTGCGCCCGGGTGAACAACCGCTTCTCGCGCCCCCAGTCGAGGATCTCCCCCGCTGATCCGAGAACCACCGGGATGATGCCGCCACCCGCAGCCATGCGACGGCAGGTGCTGACGCTCACGGGCTGGTCGCTGCCGTCGATCGTCGCGCTGCCCTCGCCCGACATGAGCTGGTCGAGGTTCACGCGCACCACCACTGTCGCACCCGATGCGGGCATCCCGCCGTTGTCGCAGGCGATCGCGTGCTCGCAGATGGCGGTCAACGCATCGGCCTGGATCATCGCGACCGAACGGCGATCGGCATCCGGCGCGTCAGGGTCTGTCGCGGTGATCCGCGACTGAAACGACGCCGCCACGTAGGCCTGTATCGCGGCCTTGATCGGCGCCCCCGAGGCGATGTCGGTCTGCAGCACGAGGTGAAGCGAGCCGTCGCGCTCGAACATCGTCAGGGAACGGCGGTCGCGGGCCTCTCGCTCTCTGGGTGCGACGCCGTCTGGGTCGAGCCAGGCTTCGGCACGGGCCACCAGCTTGCCGACGTCGGCGAGGGAGATCCCCGCTGCCCTGCCGACGAGGAGACGCTCGGCCTCTTCGACCCGAGCCGACCCCACCTTGAGTCGGATCCGCTCGAGCAGGCTGACGATGAGCGCGGCGGCCGCGACGGAGATCTCCCCTGCGGCGAGCGCCGACGCCAGCGCCGGATACCGCGCGGGCAGGACCTCACCCAACAGATTCGTCCGCGGCGCCGCTGCCTGCCCCACCGCGATGAGTCGTTTGGCGTCGCCGGCCGACCCACCCGTGTGCGCGGCGATCATCGCCGCAGCACTCCGGTATCCATGCTGCTTCGCGAACCCGTCAGGGCCGAGTTCCGACCGCGACTCGTGCGCGATCGTCGCCGCGAGCTCGGCGTGGAGCCCGTCGAGGCATCGCTGCGCCTGGCTCACCGCACGATGCGCGTCGAGCAGCTCGATGCGCGAGAGCTCCGCCGACTCCTCGGCGTCACCCCAGACGTCGCCGAGGCGCTCGAAGGCCTCGAGAAGCGGCATCAGGCGGGATGAGGGCATGTCTCCATTTTAGAACAGATGTTCGAATATCGAGCGAGATGCCGGAATCCGCTGGAGCAGGAGATCGAGCTCATGAAGGCAGGTGGTCGTCACCCCGCAGCCACTCATCGAACGTGATCCGACCCTGCAGAGCATCCGCCCCTCCGCGCAGCGACCCCGACGCCAGCCCTCGCCCGTAGGCGCCGGGCAGCCGCACCCCCAGCACCCGCCGGCGCACTCCGTCGAACGCCAGCTGCCTCCGCGCCACATCCGCGAGAACCTCGTTTCTCGGCCCGACCAGGTCGGACGCACGCCCGGCCGGCGCGCCCTCGGCGACACGCACCAGATGCTCCCCGACCTCGCGCGCAGCCACCGGCCGCATGAGCAGCTTCGGCAGCACCGCCACCGGGCCGGACATCCTCGACAGCAGCTGTCCGGCGAACTCGTGGAACTGACCGGCCCTCGCGATCGTGAACGGCACCGACCCTGCAGCCACCGCGCGTTCCTGCGCCAGCTTGCCCGCGTAGTACGAGGCGTCGATGCCATCGATCCCCACGATCGACAGAGCGACGTGGTGCGTGACACCCGCTCGCGACTCCGCGGCCAGCAGATTGCGGGTCGCCGTCTCGAAGAACTTCACGGCCTTCGCAGCCGAGAGCGTGGTCGTGTTCGTGACGTCGATGACGGCATCCGCCCCCTGCATCCGCTCGTCCAGTCCGGCGCCGGTGAGCACATCGGCTCCGGACGACCGCGACAGCACCACCACCTCGTGACCGGCCGCCCGCGCCGCCTCCACGGCGTGCCGACCGACGACCCCTGTTCCTCCTGCGACCGCGATCCTCATCCGATTCCCTCTCCGCTCCGGGGCGCACGTCCACGCCTCCTGCATCAGATGACGAATCAGCATCCGAGAACGTGAGGCCTCACAGTCCACCCTGCTCCGTCGTCATATCCTGCGAAAGCACACTCGCACCCGCATCCGAAAGGCACCCCATGGATGACGACCTCGACGACGTCTTCCGCGAGCGGCGACGCCTGCTCGCCCTCGGATACCGGATGACCGGCACTCTGGCGGATGCCGAGGATGTCGTGCAGGAGACCTACCTGCGCTGGTACCGGCTCACCGAAGCTGAGCGCGAGACCATCGCGAACCCCGCCGGCTGGCTCACCACCGTCGCGGGACGCGTCGCCCTCGACCTTCTGGGTTCCGCCCGCCACAGGCGCGAGCAGTACGTCGGACCGTGGCTGCCCGAACCCGTTCCGGCCGAGCTCTTCGCCGGAGCGATCGGATCGCGCACGGCCTCGACGCCCGAAGATCCTCTCGATCGCATCACTCTCGACGACGACGTCTCGACCGCGCTGCTGGTCGTGCTCGAGGCGATGACTCCCGCCGAGCGCGTCGCCTTCGTGCTGCACGACGTCTTCGCCGTGCCGTTCGACGAGATCGCCGAGGCCGTGGGGCGATCTTCCGCGGCGGTGCGGCAGCTCGCGTCATCCGCTCGTCGTCACGTGCGCGAGAACCGGGCGACCGCCGTGCCCCGCGCCGAGCACGACCGCGTGGTGCGGGCCTTCCAGCAGGCGACGCGCACGGGCGAGGTCGCCCCGCTGCTGAAGTTCCTGGCACCGGACGTCGAACTGCGCAGCGACGGAGGCGGCGTGGTCAGCGCCGCCCGCAATGTCGTGAGCGGCGCTGACAACGTCGCGCGCTTCCTGCTCGGGATCGCGGCCAAGAACCCGCACTTCACCGCCGAGGAGAAGCACTTCGGCGACGGTCTCGGCCTGGTGTTCCGCGACGGAGAGAACGTGCATTCGGTCATGAACGTGCACGTCGAGGCGGGTGTGATCACCCAGCTGTGGATCGTGCTCAACCCCGCCAAGCTCACCTACTGGAACTCGTCGCAGTGAGGCGAAGCGGGTGCCCGAGAGCCCCCGCCCCGGCATCCTGCTACCGTCGTGCAGTGCGCACCCGAGCGCAGATGCAGGAGAAGCCGATGAGCGACCCCCAGATCCGGGATGCCGAGACCGCCGACCTCGAAGCGATCACGGCGATCCACAACGATGCGGTGCTGAACACCACCGCGATCTGGAATGAAGAGGCGGTCACGGTCGAAGACCGCGCCGCCTGGCTCGCGGAGCGCACAGGCCGCGGCTATCCCGTCATCGTCGCGGTCGACGAGACCGGCGTGCTCGGGTATGCGACCTTCGGCGACTGGCGCCCGCACAGCGGATATCGGCACACCGTCGAGCACTCGGTGTACGTCCGCGACGGCCAGCGGGGTCGCGGCATCGGCAAGGCGCTGATGATCGAGCTCATCCACCGCGCCCGCAGCCTCGGCAAGCACGTGATGGTCGCCGCGATCGAGAGCAGCAACACGGGGTCGATCATCATGCACAAGCGCCTCGACTTCATGCAGGTCGGGCGCATGCCGCAGGTCGGCACCAAGTTCGATCGCTGGCTCGACCTCACGTTCCTGCAGCTGGTGCTCGACCAGCGGCCCTTCCCCGACGAGACGAAGTGAACGTCTTCCTCTGGCTGGTCGACGCCTTCAACTCGCAGTGGATGCTGCCCGGCGGCCAGGTGCTGCTCGTGCGCGAGGTGGTCGGCAACGCATTCGGCCTCGCCAGCGCACTCGGCGGCATGCAGCGCAAGATCTGGGCGTGGCCGGTCGGCATCGTCGGCAACCTGCTGCTGCTCACCGTCTTCCTCGGATCCATCCTCAATCCCGATCATGAGCTGCCGCACCTGCTCGGCCAGGCCGGTCGTCAGGTCATGTTCATCATCGTGGCGATCTACGGGTGGGTGCGCTGGCGACAGGCCTCGTCGTCGGGTGGTCGCGTCACGCCCCGGTGGGCACCGAACAGCGCGCGCATCGGCCTGGTGCTCGTGATGGTGATCGGCACGATCGCCCTCACTCCCCTGTTCCGCGCCCTCGGCTCGTGGGAGCCGGTGTGGGCCGACGCGTGGACCTTCGTCGGATCCCTGCTCGCCACCTACGGCATGGCCAAGGGGTGGACGGAGTTCTGGCTGATCTGGATCGCCGTCGACGTCGTGGGCGTGCCGCTGCTGTTCAGCTCAGGCTTCTACGCGACCGGACTCATGTACGTGTTCTACGGCGTCTTCACCGCGGTCGGATTCGTCGTCTGGTGCCGAGCGCAGGCGAACGCCAAACCGCAGGTCGAGACGATCATGCCCGATCCGCGTCCGATCACCTCCACCACGAAGACAGTCGACGGCGACCGGGGCTGACCCGGCCGGACTCGACCGACGAATGTGTCGCCCCGTGTCGCGGGGGCTGACACGGGGCGCCTCCGCGGGTTTTGCTTGACCCCATGACCCGTCAGATCCGCTTCAACGCCTTCGACATGAACTGCGTCGCCCACCAGTCGTCCGGTCTGTGGCGACACCCGGACGACCGCTCGCGCCAGTACAACACCATCTCGTACTGGACGGATCTTGCGAAGCTGCTCGAGAGCGCGACCTTCGACGGCATCTTCATCGCCGACGTGCTCGGCACCTACGACGTCTACGGCGGCACCAACGAGGCGGCGATCCGCAACGGCGCACAGGTTCCCGTGAACGACCCGATCCTGCTCGTGAGCGCGATGGCGGCGGTCACCGAGCACCTCGGCTTCGGCATCACCGCCGGCACCGCCTTCGAGCACCCCTATCCGTTCGCACGGCGTCTGAGCACGCTCGACCACCTGACCAACGGACGCGTCGGCTGGAACGTCGTCACCGGGTACCTGCCCAGCGCCGCCCGCAACATGGGCCAGCACGATCAGCTCGCGCACGACGACCGCTACGACCACGCCGACGAGTACGTCGAGGTGCTCTACAAGCTGTGGGAGGGATCGTGGGAAGACGACGCCGTCGTCGAAGACCGCGAGCACGGCATCTTCACCGACCCGACGAAGGTGCACCCGATCGGCCACGAGGGAAAGCACTTCAGCGTTCCCGGCATCCACATCTCCGAGCCGTCGCCGCAGCGCACCCCGGTCATCTACCAGGCCGGAGCCAGCCCTCGCGGCGTGCGCTTCGCATCGGAGAACGCCGAGGCGATCTTCGTCGCCGCGCCCTCGAAGGAGGTGCTCGCCGGCACCGTGAAGCGCATCCGCGATGCGCTGGAGGACGCCGGTCGCGACCGCTACGACGCGAAGATCTACACGCTGCTCACCGTCATCACGGGGGCCACGAGCGCGGATGCCGCGGCGAAGCACGCCGAATACCTGTCCTACGCGAGCCCCGAGGGCGCGCTGACCTTCATGTCGGGCTGGATGGGCGTCGACCTCTCGCAGTATGCCGAGGACGAGCCCGTCGGCAACGTCGAGTCCAACGCGATCCAGTCGGTGCTGCAGCATCTCAAGGAGGAGGCCGACCTCGGACGCGAGTGGACCGTCGGCGACTTCGGCCGCCACAACGCGATCGGCGGCCTCGGGCCGACGATCGTGGGCTCTGGCGTCGAGATCGCCGACGAACTGCAGTCGTGGGTCGAGGAGACCGACATCGACGGATTCAACCTCGCCTACGCGGTCACGCCCGGCACCTGGCAGGACGTCATCGAGCACGTCATCCCCGTGCTGCGCGAGCGCGGCGTCTACCCGAACGAGTACACGCCGGGAACTCTGCGCAACAAGCTGCAGGGCAAGGGCGACCGCGTGCAGGACACGCATCGCGCAGCCCGCTACCGGGTCGGAGCGAACGCCACCGTCGCCTGATCAGCGCCGGGTGGTGACCAGAGGCCGCGGTCAGTCTGCCTTCGAGCTGAACATCCCGCGCAGCACCAGGAACACCACGACCGCGACGACGGCGACGATCGCGAGCTTCGCGATGAACCACAGGATCGAGAAGAGCGCGCTGACGATCCACCAGGCGATCACGACGGCGAGGACGACGCCGATGATGGTCCAGAGCGAGTTCTTGTTCATGCATCCAGCCTAGGCGGCGCGGGCGCATCACAGATCCGGATGCTGCGGCGTCAGTACTCATGGAGGCGCATCCCGCGCCCCATGAGCGAAGGAGACGACGTGTCGCACGTCAACATCGGCAAGGTCTACGCAGCCCCGTATCAGGCGATGCTGGAGTTCAACGCCCAGGCGGTCGCCGCAGCCGAGGATGCCGGACTCTCGCCGTTGCTCGTCGAACTGGTCAAGGTGCGGGCGTCGCAGCTCAACGGCTGCGCCTTCTGCCTCAGGATGCACTGCGCCGATGCCGTCAAGGCCGGGGAGACGGCCGACCGGCTGGCCGTGCTCGCGGGATGGTGGGAGTCGCAGTACTTCTCGGCCGAGGAGCAGGCCGCCCTGCAGATCGCCGAGAACGTGACGATGATCGGCGACCACGGCCGCCTGGCGGATCGCGGAGTCGACGTCGAGGGCGTGCTGACTGAGAAGCAGATCGCCGCCGTGACCTGGCTCGCCGTGGTCATCAACAGCTGGAACCGCATCGCGATCAGCAGCCACTACCCCGTGCACGCCTGATCGAGCGACCGCGAGCGAAGGGACGGGAAGGCGGATGCGACGGCATCCGCCCTCCCGTCCCTTCCGCATCGGATGTGTCGCCGTCAAGACCCTTCTCGAGAAGGGGATCGGGGGCGAGACTTCGAGCATGTCTGCACCGGCTCTCACTCCGTCCGCCCTTCACGGCATCGCCGCCCGCGGCCCGCTCAGCGATGGCATCATCCGCCGACTGACCGGCGAAGACGCCGACGACCTCGGCGCCCGCGCCGAGACCGCGCTCGCCACCAGCGACGATGTCGTGCGCGACGACGACATCCAACTCGCGCTCTTCGTGCTGTACGCCTCGTCGTACGGATCTCTGTCCGAGCTCGATCCCGCCCTCGAGTGGGACCCGGCGCTGATCGCCACGCGAGGACTCCTCGAGCACGCCTTCGAGCGGGCGCTGCGGGCGACCGTGCCGACCCCGGAACTGCCCGAGCCGACCGTGGACGCCGTCGGACGAGCCCTGTTCGCTCTCGCCGAGGCCGACACCGGACCGAGCCTCTCTCGTTACGTCGCGAAGAAGGCCACGGACGAGCAGATGCACGAGTTCTTCATGCAGCGCTCGATCTACACGCTGCGTGAGGCGGACCCGCACTCGTGGGCGATCCCCCGCCTGACCGGTCGGCCCAAGGCGGCGCTCGTCGAGATCCAGTCGGACGAGTACGGCGGAGGGCGCCCCGACCGTGTGCACGCGACGATCTTCGCTCGCGCGATGCGCGGCGCCGGCCTTGACGACACCTATGGCGCCTACGTCGACGACGTGCCGGCGATCACGCTCGCGTCGCTCAACATGATGTCGATGTTCGGCCTCAACCGCCGGCTCGTCGGAGCGATCGTCGGCCATCTGGCCGCGTTCGAGATGACCTCGTCGATCCCCAACCGGTTCTACGCCGACGGGCTGCGACGGCTCGGCTTCGCCGAGGACGTGACCGACTACTTCGACGAGCACGTCGAGGCGGATGCCGTGCACGAGCAGATCGCCGCGCGTGACCTCGCGGGCGGGCTGGCCGAGGACCGCCCCGACCTGCTGCCCGACATCATGTTCGGCGCCGCAGCCTGCCTCACCGTCGACGGATGGGCGGCGGGACACATGCTCGACTCCTGGACTCGCGGCGAATCCTCGCTGCGAGAGCGGGACGCGCGATGAGCGGGGCGCAGGATGCCGTCACGATCACGGCGTACCCCGACGGTCCGCTGCTGGTGCGCGGAGCAGCGGTGCTCGAGACCTCCGACGGCGAGCCGATCGAGGTGACGCGCCGCACGGTGGCGCTGTGCCGTTGCGGTCTCTCGACGATCAAGCCGTTCTGCGACGGCACGCACAAGGCCGCCGGGTTCCGCACCGACGCCTGATCTCGATGATGCCGGTCGGTCGTGGTCGGCGCACGTCGATCGTGGTCAGTGCCCGACCGCCGGCAGGCAGCCGCCGTCCATGATGACGCCGCCGATCTCGACCGTGAGAGTATCTGCCGAGACTTCGCCGAAGATGCATCCGCCCTCAGGTGCAGCCGCGCCGAAGGCCACCGCGCGTTCATCGCCCAGCGTCTGGACGCCCGCGAGGCCCGCCGCGGCGAACACCTCCTCGACCGCGTTCACCGACAGGTCCCCTGAGGCACGGTGCGTCTCGAGCCCGGTGCGGACGGCAGCCGCGGGCTCCTCGGCGGCTGCCCGGCTCTCCTCCGAGAGATCGACCCGGTCGCGATAGCGCTCGTTCTGCGCCATCGCGTGATCGGGGTCGTACGGCGCGCAGTCCGGAGGCAGGTCTACGCCTTCGATCTGCGGGCACGCGGCCGTAGGGGTGGGACTCGGGGATGCGGACGGCGATCCGTCAGGCGCGCCTGTGGTCGCCGTCGCACACCCTGCGAGCATCATGGTCGTCGCGACGACGAGAAGAAGACGTGCACCTCTCGACCTGTCCCCCCGGATTCCGGTCATGCCCTCATGCAACCACACGGGACGGACAGTGCCAACCGGTGTGCGTTACGTGGGCGACCATCGCCTGCGCCTCGGAAGGAGCACTGCGCCACGGGAGGAGTCTCAGCGGCATTCTCTCCTCCCGTAGGAGAGTTCTCCTCCCGAGGGCGCACGAGGGAGAGCCCGAGGGCGCACGAGGGAGAGCCCGAGTGCGCGCGCTGATGCGCGACTGAGCCTCATCTGACCCGCTTCAGCGCGGATTCAGCGTGCGCCCGCCACACTGGAGGAATGCGGATCCTGGTGGTTGACGACGAGGTGCGTCTTGCCGACGCCGTGCGCCGGGGTCTCGAGGCGGAGGGCTTCGCGGTCGACGTCGCGAACAACGGCGTCGACGGGCTGTGGCGTGCGCGTGAGACGCGGTACGACGCGATCGTGCTCGACCTGATGATGCCCGGCATGAGCGGGTGGAAGGTGTGCGAGGCGCTGCGCGCCGAGGAGAACTGGACGCCCGTGCTCATGCTCACCGCCAAGGACGGCGAGTGGGACCAGGTCGAGGCTCTGGAGACGGGCGCAGACGACTACGTGACCAAGCCGTTCTCCTTCGCGATCCTCGTGGCTCGCCTCCGTGCTCTCGTGCGCCGCGGCGCTGTCGCGCGCCCTGCGGTGCTCGAAGCCGGAGACCTCAAGCTCGACCCGTCGTCGCACCACGTCTGGCGCGGCGAGACCCAGGTCACGTTGACCGCGCGCGAGTTCGCCGTGCTCGAGCACCTCATGCGGCACCGCGGTCAGGTGCTGTCGAAGCGCGCGCTGATCGAGGGGGTCTGGGACGACGACTTCGACGGCGACCCGAACATCGTCGAGGTCTACGTCGGTCACCTGCGCCGCAAGCTCGACAAGCCCTTCGGGCGCGAGGCGATCGAGACGATCCGCGGCGCCGGCTATCGATTGGCGGCTGACGGTGGCTAGCCGCGCGTTCCGATCGGTGCGTGCCAGGACGACTCTCGGCGCGACCCTCGTCGTGGCCGTCGCGCTGCTGATCGGGGCGTTCTCGTTCTACGGCATCCTGAGCTCCAGCATCCACGCCAGCGCCGAGCGCGCCGCCGAGCAGCGACTCGACGAACTCGCCGAGCGCTTCGACGGTCCCGGCGGCGGCCCGGGCGGCGAGCGCGGGGTCGACTCCCTCGACGACGAGATCGTGCAGATCATCGGTAAGGACGGCGCGGTCAGGGCCGCCAGCGAGGACGCCCGCGACGAGCTCGGCTCCACCGCGCTCCCCCTCGCCGACCAGGCACGCACCACGACGATCGGCGGCGAGCCGATGCTCGTCGTCTCCGACGACCTCGAGAACGACGAGACGCTCGTGCTCGCCGTCTCGATCGAAGACGGTGTCGAGACGCTGTCGACGGTCGCCGTGCTGCTCACGGTCGCCGTGCCGCTGCTTCTGCTGCTCGTCGCCGTCACCACCTGGCTCGTCGTCGGCCGGGCGCTGCGGCCGGTCACCCGCATCCGCGAGGAGGTCGACGGCATCACCGCCGAGCACCTGCACCGACGCGTCGAGGTGCCGCCGTCATCCGACGAGATCGCCGCACTCGCGACCACCATGAACCGGATGCTCGATCGCCTCGACTCGTCGGCCACCGCCCAGCGCCGCTTCGTCTCGGATGCCTCGCACGAGCTGCGCTCACCGCTCGCGACGATCCGTCAGCACGCCGAGCTCGCACAGGCACACCCGGCCACCACGAGCATCGGCGAGCTGGCCGAGGTCGTCTCAGACGAGGGGCTCCGACTGCAGGGCATCGTCGAGTCGCTGCTGCTGCTCGCCCGGCTCGACGAGGGCGGCGGCACGCACGACGAGGCCGTCGACCTCGACGACTTGGCCCTGGGCGAAGTGCGACGCCTGAGGTCGCGAGGGGTCGAGGTCGACGGGTCGGGCATCCGTGCGGCCCGCGTCGCCGGGGATCCTCGGCTTCTCGGCCAGCTGCTGCGCAACCTCGCCGACAACGCCGTCAGGCACAGTGCCGGCCGCGTGGCGATCAGCGTGATCCCGCAGGACGCCTGGGTGTTCGTGACCGTCGAGGACGACGGCGCAGGAGTGCCCGCCGACGAGCGCGAGCGCATCTTCGAGCGCTTCGTGCGGCTCGACGAGGCGCGCAGCCGGGATGCCGGCGGCAGCGGTCTCGGCCTCGCGATCGTGCAGGGCATCGCCGCGGCCAGCGGCGGGACGGTCTCGGTCGACGCCTCGCGCTGGGGCGGCGCCCGCTTCGTGGTGACCCTGCCCCTCTCGGACTGACATCCTCTCGGCATCCGGTCCGTCTGCAGGGACCCGGCACCTCTCGGCATCCGGCCCGTCTGCAGGTCCCGGCATTTCCCGGCACCCGGCCCGTCTGCAGGACCGAAGCACGGATGCGGGACCAGACACCTGTTCTCGTCCTGCATTCGTGCCCGGATCCTGCAAACGGTACGAGGAAACCCCGGTCCGCGGCCCCGGCCGTTCGGTCGCTGGTTCCTGAAGAGGTCTTCAGGAGGCTTCAGGGTGGCTTCAGCACCGCCGGGAGAGCATCGAGACATGAACGACAAGAACTCGACCCCCGACCAGACGCCCGAGAACCTCCCCGTGAACTCGACTCCGCCCGCGCCCCCCGCTCCGCCCGCGCCGACTCCGGCCCACGACGCCGAGACCGTGCCCGTCGCACCGCTCGCCGCTGACACCGGCGCTCCGGCATCCGTTCCCGCAGCCCCCGCGAAGCGTGGTCGCAAGCGTGCCCTTCTCATCGGCGGTGGAATCGCGGCCGCGGTGGTTCTCGCCGGCGGCGGCGTGGCCATCGGAGCAGCGATCGGCGACGAGTTCGGCGACGACGACGACCGCCCCTCGGTCTCCGACGGTCCCCGTGGCGACGCCGACGACGACGGCGGACAGCCGGGCGACGACCGAAACGACCGCGACGACGACGGAGAGCAGGGCGCACCCCAGGGCGGGGGCCCGGTGACCGGCATCGGCACCGACTCCGCCGACGAGCTCGTGGAGATCGCGGATGCCGCCCGCGGCGCAGCCGAAGGCGACGTCACGTCCATCGACGCGAAGCGCGACGGCACCTGGGAGGTGCAGCTGACCACGGCGAACGGCAGCGAGACCGAGGTGCGGGTGGATGCCGGCCTCGCCGCCACCGTCGTCTCGACCGAGCAGGACGACGATGACTCCGCCCCCACCCACACCCTCGACGAGTCGGCCATCCGCGCACTCGTCGATGCCGCGCTGGCCGAGGCCGACGGCATGATCACCGACCTCGACGCCGACAACGACGAGGTCAGCCCCTACGACGCGTCGGTGCTCACGACCGACCGCCGCTCGATCGACATCGACTTCAGCGCCGACTTCGCCGTCGTCGGCACCGACATCGACGACTGAGCACCCCGCGTCGTTCCTCGAGCCGCCGGCCCCACGGGGTCGGCGGCTCGACGCATCTCCGACGAGTTCGGCACTTTCGCATCATGATCCGTTCACCGCGCGGTCTCTGTAGGTGGGTACGGTCTCGATCGCAGACCGAAGATGCTGTCGTCAGGGGAATCCATGCCGGTCACGGTGCACACGTACATCTACACACCCGCGCGGGCGGACTCCGTCGTGCGGGTTCTGCGGCAGCTCACGACAGAGCTCAAGCGCGTCGAGTGGCGAGTCTCCGATCATCGTTCCGTGGCATTCAGCACACGACGGACGCTGTTCGGGGGACCCGCCGACGTGAGGGTCGTGGCGACTCCGTTGGCTGAGGGAGGATCGGACGTGCGGATCGCACTGCAGGCGCCGACCCGTCGCCGGACGACCACGAAGGCGGCCGACCGGCTCAGCGAGCGGATCCAGCGGGCGCTCGGCTGACCGCGAGCCGCGGCGCGGTGCTGCGGCTACCATTTCAGTCATGACGAATTCCGGCCGCATCGACGATGTCTCCATCGGCGGCGAGATGATCCGCCTCGGGCAGTTCCTGAAGTACTCGGGTCTGCTCGACTCGGGTGGCGACGCCAAAGAGGTCGTGATCGACGGTTTCGTGAAGGTCAACGACGAGGTCGATCGTCGCCGGGGCCGTCAGCTGCACGACGGCGACCTGGTCACCTTCGAGGGCCGCACCGTTCGCGTGCGCCCCTGACGCCGGCAGCGATCGCCGTCACCGCCGCGTCGCGTAGCGGAGGAACATCACCCCGCTGCTGAAGCGCTTGTCGTCGAGCAGTTCGAGATCGACGTGCACGTCGCCGGGGAAGAACGGCTTGCCGCCCCCGACGATCCCCGGACCGATGAACAGGCCGAACTCGTCGACCAGGCCCGCGCGGATCGCCTCGGCCGCGAGCGTCGGCCCGTCGACGGAGAGGTCGCTGTCTGATTCGGCTTTCCAGCGCTCGATGGTCTCGGGGTCGAACGTGCGCTCGAGCCGCGTGCGCTCGCTCGACACCTCGGCGAGTGTCTTCGAGAAGACGACCTTGTCGGCCGCCTGCCAGACCCGTGCGTAGTCGATGCCGACCTGCGGCTGATCGGGCTCGAGGTGGGCGGTCTCCCAATAGACCATCGTCTCGTACATGCGCCGCCCGTAGAGATAGGTGCCGACGTCGGCGAACTGCCTGTTGATGAAGTCGTGCAGCTCCTCATCGAGCGCCCAGTCGAATCCTCCGTGGGGCCCGCTGACATATCCGTCGAGCGACGTGATCATGGAGTAGATGAGTCGGCCCATGCGGCGAGGCTACTCCGCGCGCCGGGGGTTGGTCGACCCCCCTCGCTGCCGCCCTCTCGGGAGGAGATATGCCCTTCGGGAGGAGCAATCCTGCGAAGCTCTCCTCCCGAAGAGCAGTTCTCCTCCCCCAGCGACAGCGACGACGGCCCCCGGCTTCGCCCTTAGCGACCTGAGTCCGCAGACGCAAGGCGCTGGCCGAGATCCCGACCTCGGCGCACGCTGGAGACATACCCCCAGACCAGCGACCGAGAGGACACCCCATGTCTCGCGACCAGTACACCTTCGTCAACCCGGCCGAGCTCTATTCCGACATCGAGCCCGAGAAGCAGCACATGCCCGAACCAGGGCTCGACGCCGACCTCGCTCCGAAGGCCGACCTCGGCGAGGAGAGCTACCGCGGCACCGGCCGTCTCACCGGCCGCAAGGCTCTCATCACCGGCGGCGACTCGGGCATCGGGGCGGCGACCGCGATCGCCTTCGCCCGTGAAGGCGCCGACGTCGCGCTCTCGTACCTTCCGGAAGAGGAGGAGGATGCTGCGCGGATCGCCGACATCCTTCGCGACGCGGGCGCCACCGTCGCGCAGATCCCCGGCGACCTGCGCGACCCCGAGTACTGCCGCACGCTCGTCTCAGAAGCGGTCGATGCGCTCGGCGGTCTCGACATCCTCGTCAACAACGGCGGCAAGCAGGTCTACCAGGAGTCTCTGACCGACATCACCGACGAGCAGTTCGACGACACCTTCAAGACCAACGTCTACGCGATGTTCTGGATCACGAAGGCCGCGCTGCCGCACCTCCCCGCCGGATCGACCATCATCAACACCACGTCGATCCAGGCGTACTCGCCGTCGGGGATCCTCGTCGACTATGCGTCGACCAAGGCCACGATCAACGCCTTCACCAAGGGCCTCGCCGACCAGCTCGCACCGAAGGGCATCCGCGTGAACGCCGTGGCACCCGGGCCGATCTGGACCCCGCTGCAGCCCAGCGACGGACAGCCGCAGGAGAAGCTGCCGGAGTTCGGTGAGGACACGCCTCTCGGCCGCATGGGTCAGCCGGCCGAGCTGGCACCCGCCTACGTGTTCCTCGCCTCGGCCGAGTCGAGCTACGTCGCCGGCGAGACGCTCAACGTCAACGGCGGCATGCCCACGCCGTGACCCGCTGACAGCGAACGCCCCCTCCCGAAGCGACCGGGTGGGGGCGTTTTCGCGTTCGGGAAATCGTCGGCGATGTCGGGGGTACGAGGCAATATGACGGTATGGCAGACGGATACGACCTCGATTTCCTTCCGACGCGAGTCCCCCTGCCCCGGCCGGCGCAGGATGCGACCGAGCTGACCTACCCGCGCTTCACGGTGCTGCTCGACCGCGACCGTCGGCTGGCCTCCGTGACCGGCGTGAACATCGACGGAGCGCTGCTGCGCGAACTGCCGCGCACCGGCGAGTGGAGGCTCGACCCCCGGATCGACGACGAGCTGCAGACGGGTCCCGATGTCTACGCGCGCAACGACCTCGATCGCGGCCATCTCGTGCGGCGGCGTGATCCGGGATGGGGTGATGCCGATGAGGCGAGGGATGCCACCGAGGCGACCTTCTTCTATCCGAACGCCGCCCCGCAGGCGGCAGGATTCAACCAGTCGAAGGACCTCTGGCTCGGCCTGGAGGACCATGTGATCGAGTATGCCGAGACGACCGATCAGCGTGTCTCGGTCTTCACCGCGCCTGTGCTGGGCGACAACGACCCGCCGTATCGCGGCATCCGCATCCCCCTCCGGTTCTGGAAGATCGCGGCCTGGCAGGCGCCGGATGGCCTGTCGGCGGCAGGGTTCGTGCTCGATCAGTCCGAGCTGGTCGACACCCCCGACGGCCTGCTGGCCGCGCCGCCACTGGGCGCCTTCCGCACGTTCCAGGTTCCGGTCGCCGAGATCGCCCGAGTCACGAAGGTCGATGTGGGGCCCCTGCTCGACGCCGATGTGCTCGCCCGGCCGAGTGCGCGATCGACCGAGTGGCGACCGCTCGCCTCCGCATCCGACATCACGCTCTAGGCGTCGACCGGAGCATCGACGCGACGAGGCACACCGCTGCCGCGGACGAACCCCTGCATCCTCACCACCGGGTGGACGTGCTCGCGGAGGAGTGCGGTGGTCGTCCTCTCGTCCGCGGGTCATCGCAGCCAGAGCGAACGGATGAACGCCGCCACGATCCGGGGAGAAGAAGTCGCGATCGGGGAGGGAAGCGACTCTGTGGCGGCGTTCGTGCGGATGATCCGCGATGATCCGACGGGGTGATCGAACGGTTCAACCATCTCGTGAACCGCGCGCTCGCACGCCGAGAAGGGGGCGGATTCCGAGCCGGGAACCGCGGTCTCCGGTGCCGACGCCCGATCTCTCAGTAGTGAGGAGTGCCCGCCGCAGTAGTGCCGCGCAGTGCGCAGTCCGGGCACACGCGCCGACGGCCGCGGTCGGGCTCTGTCAGATCCACCCAGGACTCGTCCTGACAGAGGGTCCTCGAGCAGTCATCGCACCGCCGCCGACGGCCGGCGACGAGGAGAAGCCCCACGAGCAGCAGCAGCACCGCCGCGATTCCGAAGAGAAGGAGCGAGCTTGCCCCCGTCGCCGCCAGCCGAGTCGGCTGCTCGTCGACCTCGCCGGACATCGTAGACACGACATCGAACGCGAGCTCGGTCGACTCCTGTCCCTCGTTGCGCTGCGATGCAGTCGAGGCGGGGATCTCGAACCCGATCTCCACGGCCACCGTCTCCCCCTGGGCGACCCGTACCTCGGCGATGTCGACCGAGCCGGTCATCTCTTCGGCGAGTGCGGAGAAGCGCTGCCGCCCCTCGACACCGCCGACGCTCCAGAACAGCTCGACCTCGTCGGCGAGGCCGGGATTGCGAGCGCCGCCTGGGACGCTCTCATCCAGACGCAGCGACACGGTGAGGCCGGCTCGCGCAGGACCGCTGTTCGTCAGCATCAGGGTGCGTCGAGTGCGATCTCCCGGCGCGGCGATGCGCCGACCGACGAACGACGACTCCGCGGTCGAATACCCCCGGCCCGACCAGTCCAGGTGCGTCGCCGGACCGTCCCAGGCGGCCTCGGCAATCGCATCCCCTGACTGCGAACCACCCCCGGATGCCGGTGCCACCGCCCTGTCGACGGGTTCGCCGGTCGTCGAGACACCGGTCGTCGAACCCGCCGCCACGGCCGGGAGCACGCCCGCAGCAGAGAGCACCCCGGCCAGCATGAGCAGGAGCACGACGGCGAGGATCCAGGCGATGGACGTCTCACGTCGGGTGCGACGGCGTGCCTCCGCGAGGAGGCCGTCCACTCCGTTCATCGCCGGCTCCTCTCGGCATCCGTCGCGTGCGACAGCATCTCGCGCAGCGAATCGTCGTCGAGCGAGAGGAGTCCGAGCCGCGCGAGGTGGAGTTCCTCCTCGCGGATCGCGATCTCCCGCTCTCTGAGATCGAGCTCCCGGATCCGGAGGTCGTCGGCGACAGAGGGAACGACAGGGGCCGCGGATGCCGCGGGGGCGTCGTTCACGCCCCGTCCGGAGGTCACGATCACGCGGGTGCGAGGCCGCCGGAAGGTGGTCCATGCGCCGTAGCCGAGAAGCCCGGCACCGAACGCGACGCCGAGCACCACGATGTTGTCGGTGGCCCACTGGCGCACCCATCCGAGGGCGGGCAGGCTGTAGAGCATCGCCCCGCGAACCTGCTCGGGAGACACGGGCGCGTCGGCGGCGGAGTTCGCGTCGCCCTGAGTGATGAGCCTGCAGTCCGTGCCGTCGTCGAACGTGCCGACGGTCTTGCCCACGACGCGGTGGGTGATGAGAGCCGGGTCGCCGGGCTCGGGAAGATAGGTCACGATGTCGCCGACCCCGATCTCGGCGCACACCTGATCGGGCGCGACGCCTCGCACCGCCACGACGTCACCGGGTGCGAATGTCGGCTCCATCGATCCTGTGAGCACCGTGAGCGAGGTTCCGCCGGAGACACGCGGCACCACGAGAAGCGCGGCGATGAGCGCGAGCAGCGTCACGACGAATGCGATCGATACGGCTCGTCCGGCGATGCGCCAGGGCGACTCGTACCAGCTCCTCGGAATCCTGCCGGTGGTGCGCATGCGTGCGTCTCTCTTCATGATCGTGAGCGACGGAGGCACCCCTGTCTCGGGGCGCCTCCCGACGGTGGGTCTTAGAACTGCTCCCCGGTGTCGCGAACCTGCTCGAGCCTGAGGTTCAGCCCCGACAGCGTGTCGGTGAGCGCGACGTCGGTGCGGTCGGTGACCGTCGACGAGAAGGCGCCGTAGACGACGACCGTCACGTCTTCGGTGGTCTCGGCCATCGAGAGCACGGTGGTGCCGTTCGCGTCCTCGAGGCCAGCGCTCTGACCCGTCTGCGGCGCCGACAGGTACAGCAGCGTCGCATCTGCCGCGACGGGCAGCGCGATCTCAGGCTGCACGAGCGCACCGTCCTGGTAGACCTCGTAGGTGTAGGTCATGCCGCTGATGTCGTAGTCGTTCGCCGTGAGACCGTCGAGCGAGAGGCGACCGACGAGGTTGTCTCCCTCCAGCGTCACGGCGGCCGAGAACGAGGCCGCGACCTTGTCGCCGGGCACGATGCGCCAGGTCGACGCATCCGCGGGGGCCAGCGCGTGGCCGAGCTGCGAGCCGTCCGTGCCGACGACGGTGGCGGTGGCGTCGTCGCGGTCGGCCGAGACGTCCCAGAAGGTCGTGTCGGCAGTCTGCACGACGTCGAGGTCGCCGGCGGTGATCTGTCCGCCGCTGAAGCCGTCGGTCGCCGTCCACAGGGCGAACGTCGACCCGCCCGCGAGCAGTGCGGCGGCGCCACCGGCGACGAGCAGCAGAGCGCCGCGGCGCTTCTTCCGCTCTTCAGTCACGACGATGATCTGAGGGTTCTCGTTGGACATGTTCTTCTTCCTTCTCCTGGGTGGTGTGTTTCTGCTTCGGCGACTAGCGAGTGGCGTGATCGCCGGGTGCGACGGCGGGGTTCGCGTTCGTCACACGGGGGTCGATGCGGATCACGAGGTCGGGTTCGCCCGCGGGATCCGGATGCACCGATCCGCTCCACGACGAGTCGTCGCGCGACAGGGTGCCGTCATCGCCGGTCCCTTCCGCCCACGCCGTGTGGTCGTAGACGCCGATGGCGTTCAGGGACGCGGGAAACGCCACCGCGGCGTCCCACGTGTCGAAGTCCCGGTTCTCGCTGCCGTCGACGGCGATCCCCCGGGCGCTCGCCTCCGAGACGTACACGCCGTCGGCACGGTGGTTCCAGAGCATCGCGACGCACCAGGTCTGCGTGACCTCGGTGCCGGTGGGGTTGGCCGCGGGCGCCTGCAGCGTGCGATCGGACGCGTCGAGCAGGTGCACGTCGACGGCGGCCTCGCCGTCGACGGGCGCGTCGGGGATCACCGAGCAGTCGTCGCCGAGGCCGGCCGGGTAGATCCGAACGGTCGAGTCCGCCAGCAGTGTGCCTTCCTGGGCGACGCCCTCGGTGAGTGCAGCCGAGCGACCGTCGTGCCAGACCTGATCGCCGAGCGTGATGTCGTAGTCGAGTCCGGCGATGCCGAGAGCGGCCCCGGTCACCTGAAAGCGCCAGATCACGGGTTCTGTTCTCAGGCCGCCCTGATCGAGCACCGTGGCGATCTCGGTGCCGGGCAGGGTGATCTCGACCGGCTCGCCCGACGTCGACAGCGCACGCTGCGACTCGGCGGCGGCTCCGAAGGTCACTGCTCCCGTGCGGAGTTCAGGCACCACGACCGCGTCGTTCGCGGTCCACAGCGCGTTCGCTGTCGAGACGACCCCGAAGGCCATGACACCGGCGATCGCGGCGGTGAGCGACAGAGTCGTGCGCAGCCTCATCGACCGGCACCGTTCGCGCGCACCTGATCGAGACGCACGATGAGGTCGCCCGCGGCCCAGACTCCCGCGGCACTGTGGACGTCGGCGTCCGTCCAGGCGTAGTCGCCGCGCACCTCGACGGTCACGATCACCGACCATCGATCGGACTCACCCTGCGACGACCCCACGAGACCGGGAACGGCCAGCGGCGTCCCGTCGGCAGAGCCGGTCGCGACCGTGTCTCCCTCGGCATTCTCCACGCGCAGTGCGATCGCGATCTCGCCCGTCTCCTCCTGCGCCCGCACTGCGTCGGGAGACGCGAACTCGACGCTCAGCGCCGCGGTCAGATTCTCGCCGCACAGGTAGGTCTCGAGCGGCTGCGTGATCTCGATCACGTCGCCAGGCATCGTGAAGAAGTCCTCGGGCGTGGTTGCCAGGTCTCCAGACCGCGGCTCGGTCACGCCCGGGGTGATCTGCCGCCAGGATGCGTCCTCCGTAGTCATCGAGAGGTCGCCGGCCTGCCACAGAGACCCTGCGAACGTGTCTTCCGACGACCACAGCGCGTAGGTGCCGGCGCCGATCGCCGCGACCGTCAGGGCTCCGACGGCGATCACGCTCACGACCAGGGGCAGCGTGCGGCTGCGGGGCCGAGCCTCGACGGGGGTCATCGTCCCCACCCGTCGGCGGTGCCGTTCGAGACGATCGTTCCGCACGCGGCGACCTTCGCGTTCTCGCCGAACGCGAGCTGCGAGATCGAGCCGATCACTCCCCGCGCGCCCAGGCGCAGGTCCGAGTCCGTGACGACGATGTCGTGCAGGCTCGTGATCCAGTCGTCGGCCGATCGGTTCGTGACCGTGTACACGAAGCACACCGCCTGTCCGTCGACGAGGCGCGCGCCGGTGAGCATGGGCCTACCCGTCTGCTCGATCGTCGCGGGAGTCGAGGCATCCGCCACGTCGGCGTAGGCCCGCTTCTCGATCTCGATGGTCGGGTCTGTGGCGAACAGGAACGCGCTCACCGACGGCACGACCAGCCCGTCGTAGTTCTCGTCCTCCGAGGCGACGGTCGCTGCGATGGTCGCCTCGGTGTTCGCCGTGACATCTCCGTCGGTCGCCTGCAGCACGATCGACTCCGTCGAACGCGCGCCAGGGGCGATGACCGGAGTGGAAGTCGAGAGACCGACTCCGTGCGCGACGCCCACTGCGTCGATCTTCGACGAGAAGATCAACGGCGATGTCGGCACGGGCGCACCGGCTCGCAGCATCATCGCGTAGGACTTGCCCTTCTCGTCCCCCGTGACCAGCGTGAACCGGGGCGAGGTGACCTGCAGCGGGTTGACGAAGGTCACTCGAGGGTCGGCAGAGACCGCAGCAGCGGTGTTCGTCAATCCCGATGTCGACGTGACGCGACCGGCCGCGAGAGTCGCCGAGACGGATGCCGAGTCGTCGACCCGCGCGACCACGTCGAACTCGAGTCCGTTCGTGCCCGCGACAGGAGTCACGGCGATGACTCGCGGATCGAGGCGCTCGGCATCGAGGGTCTCGGCGGTCGCCGCAGCGCTCAGCCGGATGTCATCCGCGGTGACGGTGGACGGGTCGAGAGGCAGCGAAGACCTCAGCGTGTAGTGCAGGTCGCGACTCATGGTCGGGTCGTTCTGACCCCCGGCCTGATCGAGCGTGAGAGTCGGGCGGCAGTTGCCGGTCACGGCCACCGTGCGGCTGAGCTGCGACGACGTCAGCTGCGGCGTCGTCTCGACGTGCGTCTGCACGCGCACGAAACCCGAGACGTCGCCCGTCGTGGCGTTAACGGCCTGCGCGGAGGCGGGCACGGTGGCGTCGGCGAGCGGCTGCGGTCCGACGGGCAGCGAGAAGGCGACGGATGCCGCAGCGGCGGTCACTCCGGTCACGCGCCCGAGGTGGATCTCGGCTGTGCGGTCGGCCGTCCAGTAGAGGTCGAGCGACACAGGTCCGCTCGGCACCGACTTGCCGCTGCCTGCAGGCTTCGCCACAGCGATCTCCGCGGTGCATGTTCCGCCGGTGAACGTGGCGCGGGGCGCTGCGACCATCGCGCCGCTCGAGGGAGCCGCCACGACAGACGCCGCGGCAGTGGGGTACCACGTCGACACCGTCTGGTTCGATTCGGTTCCGTTGTCGACCAGGAGCGAGCCTCCGTCGCCGGTCTCCTCCCCCGTCGCCGGCCTGCCCTGCGACCCTGAACGCGTGCCGAAGGTGTTGCCCGAGACGGTGGTCAGACCGCTGCGCGAGAGGCGGATGCTCGATTCGTAGCCGTCGAAGTAGTTGTCGGTGATGCTGAGCCCGCTCGGCACCGTGCCGGTGCGGCTGAGGCCGTCCCAGGAGATCGCGATGGTCTGTCACGACGTCGCGCGTACGAAGTCGTTGCGTGAGATCCGGTTCTCTCCGCTGAGGGTGCCCGGGGGTAGCGTGACGAACGCGTACTCGTCTCCCGTGCCGTTTCCGACGGAGTTGAGGAACTGGTTGCCCGAGATGTTCAGGTTCGACAGCCTCACACCCGTCGTGCTGTTGTTCGAGAACTTGAAGGCCGTTGCCCCGTTGAGGTTCCGCACGGTCGAATCGGTGAACGAGAAGCCGTCGAGGACGACGTTCGCGTCGCGCGGCGAGAAGGTGGTGAGGTTCGTGCGGCAGCCAGAGCCGTCGGATCCGTTGCACACGCCGCCGGCCGTGTAGTTGACCTTCACCCGCGCGATGGAGATGTTCTTCATCGGTGTGGCGGTCGTGGCGTTGAACAGGAACAGCCCTGAGGTCTGCTGTCCCTCGTGGTAGAACCCCTGCAGCTCGTAGTCGCTGACCGAGATGTCGCTGGCACCCTGGCGATAGACGACGAAGCGCTCGGGGTAGTAGTTCTCCTTCGTCACGGTCGAGCCGCCCGCGAGGCTGATCCTCTTCGCCTGCTCGCCCATCACGATGGACGTGCCGCTGGAGAGGATGTCGCGGAAGTTCTTCAGCGCGACGTCCGGACCGTTGATCTCGAATGCCGCCGCCTCGGTCGACTCGGACGTCGGAATGATGGAGACACGATTGTCGAGGTCGAGCGTGACCGGTGCAGTGATGCGATAGAAGGCGCCGTCATCCCAGGTCGACACCGCACTCGTCTGCATCCAGTTCGCGGTGGAGCGGGTCATCACCGGACGGATGATGCCGCTGAGGCCGGGCTTCACGCCGATGACGACGGCCCCGGGCGCACCGTTCAGGGCATTCGACTCCTCGAGCGCGGCGCGCAGCGTGCAGGAGCCGTCGGCTGTCCGGCACACGCCATCACCCGGCGCCTGATCGACTCCCGAGAACGCGAGGCTGGTGATCTCGAGCTCGTGGCTGGGCGCGGACATCGCCGGAGCCGCCACCAGGAGGCCGCCGGCGATCAGGCCGACGCATGCCGTCACCGCAGAGACGAGGCGCATGCGTCGCACCAGGCGACGCCGGCGGCGCACCTGTCGACGACCTTCTTCTCGCGGGCTCACAGCTGACGTCCTCCAGAGGGTTCCGCGCGACGCATGTGGCGCGCTCGAGTGATGGGAGACCGCGGGCACGATGTGCGCAGAATGGGCGGTCATCGTAAGGATGCGGTCGGCGACCTGCCCGCTTGGAGGGTTTCGGGCGTCTTCAGCACTCCGCCACCTCGATATCAGTGGGCCTCTCCGACGGTTGCGTGGCGGGTGTGCACGACCCTGCGGAGTACCACGCGTCGATGCTCAGTAGTGCCCTCGCGGGTACTGGCCCGCACCGCTTCTCCCTGCCGCTGATCGCTCGTGAGTACGCAAGGTCGGCACTCGCCGCTCGTACTCCTCGGGATTCAGGTCACCAGCGACGACGGCACCGGGAAGGCTCATGCGAGGGAGCAGCCGCATCACCCCTGCCGCGCGGCTATCTCTGACAGGCCCGGGAGAGTAGCTTTTGCATAGGAACATCACGTGAGGAAGCGGAATCTCATGGTGGTCGGTCGTGAAGAGAGTCTCGCCGCGGCAGTGGACCTCATCCAGGCGGGTGTCAGCATCGATGTCGTCGGCAGCCGCGGTTCGGGTCGGAGCGCCTTCCTCAAGGCGCTGCGTGCCCGCGTCGAGCAGGACGAATGGACCGTCGTCTCCGTGCGCGGAATCGCGTCGCTGCGCCAGCATCCGCTCGCCGCACTGCATCTCGCCGGCATCGGCGCGACCAGTGGTCAACGGCCGGGGCCGAGCCTTCACGAGACCGCCGACTCGCTGCGCCAGGCGCTCCGCGCCTCTCGCTCGGTGCTGTTCCTCGATGACTGGGATGACCTCGACGAGTCGTCGTGGGGTGTCGCGGAGTCGGTGCGACGCGAGTACGGCGTGCCGATCGTGCTCTCTCGCCTGCAGGGTCTTCGAGCCAGACACACTCCGAGCGGCCTGCCCGCGTCGACTCTCGAACCCTCGTACGTGATCGACATGACCCCGTTGCGCTTCGAGGAGCTCGAGACGGCTCTCGAGAAGTATCTGTCGCACCCGATCGAGGCGAGCACGATGAGCCGGGTGTTCGCGAAGTCGGGGGGAAACATCGGCCTCGCCCTGAGCCTGGTCGATGCGACCGTGCGTGAGAAGCGTCTCGTGCTGCGCGGCGGCGAGTGGACCGCCACCCGCGATCTGTGGAGCAGCGGACTGCGAGCCGTGCTGGAGGCTCACCTCGAGAGCCTCGATGACGCCACGCGTGATGCGCTCGAGATCATCGCGATCGTGGGGGTGGCCGATATCGACACGGCGAGCCAGCTCGTCGACTGGGGCACGCTCGAGCTGCTGGAGGAGCGCCGGATGATCACCTTCATCCCCAGCGGCGACCGGCAGCTCGTCGCCGTCATGCCGCCGCTGCTGGTCGAGTTCTTCCGGCACGAGCCGCTCACAGCGCGACGCACGCGACTGACGAGCCAGATCGTGCGACAGCTGAGCACGCCCGAGTCGGTGTGGTCGGTGCTCACCGACCAGCAGTCGTCTCCGACCGCGTCGGGTGGTCAGGATGCTCTCTTCGTCCGGCTGCTGCAGGAGCGTGCCCGCGCACGCCGTATCGTGACGGCCGCCGAGTGGGAGGCGAACCCGACCGCCGCCAGTGCCGTGCGCTACATCCGTGCCCTCATGCACACTCACACAGCGAGGGTGCGAGACGTGATCGCCGACGTCCTCTCGTCTCCTGCGACGCGCACCGGGGACGACGCCAGTCGTGCCGAGTTCGCCTCGCTCAAGGCGGAGTGGACCGCCTACGTCGACGACGACCTGCAGCGAGCGGTCGCGCAGCTGCAGGACGATGCCCAGACCGTGGGTGCGCACGCCGGGATGCTGCGGGCCGTCGAGGTGCAGCTGCTCGCGAACCTCGACACCGTGCCCGCTGACTTCGGCAACCGCCTCGAGGTGTCCGACGAGCTGCCCGCGGCGGTCAAGCTGATGATGCTCGAGACCCAGATGAGCGTGCTCGTCAGCCTCGGTCGTTTCTCCGATGCACTGCGGGTCTTCGGCCTCATCGAGGCGCTCGAGCACGAGGAGCAGCGGTACACCCCTCGGGTGCTGCTCGGCATGGCACTGTTCGGCCAGGGCGACCCGGGCGCCGCTCTCGACGTGCTGCAGCGCGGGTTCGACGAGGCGCACGGCTATCTCGACATCGACGCCGTGCGAGCCTTCGGCACCGCCGCATCGCTGTGTCATCTGGCAGCAGGTGATCATGCGGCCGTCGACGATCTGCTCGAGGTCATCTTCTCGGCGGGAGAGCCCTCACCGCTGCCGCCCGGAGTGCAGCTCTCGCTGCTCGCGGTCGCCGCCGTGGTCGCCATCCGACGAGGGCAGGTGACGACCGGCGAGCGGCTGGCCGCCGACCTGGATCAGCTCGGAGCAGAAGACGGCCCGCTTCCGGGGCAGAGCAAGGCGTGGCCCCAGGTGCAGCTGCTCGCCTTCGACGGAAGCACCGAGAAGGCCGCCGAGCTGCTCGCCCGCTCCGGCGACGCCCTCTGGAACCGCGGAGCCCGCGTGGCAGGGCTCACCGCCCAGCTCTCCGCGGTCGAACTCGACCCGACGCCGACCCGGCTGTCTGCCGCGATGGCGCGCACGAAGGAACTGCCGGAGGCGGCAGGGCTGGCGGCCCAGGCCTCGTTCGTCAGCGCGCTGGTGCAGCGGGATCCCGTGGCGATGCTCGACATCGCGGACGAGCTCGACGTGCGCGGGCTCACCGGCACTGCGCTGTCGGCCTGCCGCTTCGCGCGGGCCTGGTTCGCTGCGGGGGCGGATGACCTCGGACAGCAGCGCGCGGTCGAGCGCGAAGAGCAGATCCGTGCCCGTCATCCGGGGAGGAACTACGACCTCGCGCGGTTCGGTGCGACAGCTGTCACCCTCACCGACCGCGAGAAGGAGGTGGGGCGCCTCGCCGCGGGCGGACTCTCCAACGCCGAGATCGCCTCCCGACTCGTGCTGAGTGTGCGCACGGTCGAGAGCCACATGCACCGGATCATGCGCAAGCTCGACGTCTCGAACCGCCGAGAGCTGCGGCGTCACGCCGAAGCGCTGACTTGATCTGAGCGCCGCCTCGACCCGCGGCATACCGGTCGACAATAGGACTTGTGCGGCGAGGCGGCTGGTGTCACGCTTGCCTCACAGTTCTGTCGCGCTGTAACGCGACAGCTGGGGTGCCGCCCATTGACGGCATCGGATGGGGCGCCCTTTCTGCCGCCTCCCCCGTGGTGGGGGCGTCCCGTCCTCCCCGGATCAGCTCGCAGCCGAACGATGCGACCACGCGGAGACCGGGAGCCCCGCCCGACTCAGTTGAAGTCGCCGCCCGGCGCCATGTCCATGAAGCGCGAGTAGTGCCCCTGGAAGGCCACGGTGATCGTCGCCGTCGGGCCGTTACGATGCTTGGCCACGATCAGGTCGGCCTCACCCGGACGAACGTCCTTGTCGTAGACCGAGTCGCGGTGCAGCAGGATCACCATGTCGGCGTCCTGCTCGATCGAGCCGGACTCACGCAGGTCGCTGATCGCGGGCTTCTTGTCGGTGCGCTGCTCGGGACCACGGTTCAGTTGCGACAGTGCGATGACCGGAACCTGCAGCTCCTTGGCGATGAGCTTGAGGCTTCGCGAGAACTCCGAGACCTCCTGCTGGCGCGACTCGACACGCTTTCCCGACGTCATCAGCTGCAGGTAGTCGATGATGACCATCCGCAGACCCTCGCGCTGCTTGAGTCGCCGGCACTTCGCACGGATCTCGACCAGCGTCATGTTGGGGCTGTCGTCGATGTAGAGGGGGGCGTCGTTGATGCGGCCTCGAGTGGCCGCGACGGTGGTCCAGTCCCGCGGGTCGAGGTTTCCCTTGCGCATGTTCTGCAGCGGGATCTGACCTTCGGCGCTCAGCAGACGCATCGCGATCTCGCTCTTGCCCATCTCGAGCGAGAAGAAGACGGAGGGGATGTTGTGGCCGATGGATGCCGAGCGCGCGAAGTCGAGCGCGAGGGTCGACTTACCCATCGCAGGACGCGCGGCGACGACGATCATCTGCCCGCCGTGCAGGCCGTTGGTGAGCTCGTCGAGCTCCTTGAAGCCCGTCGGAACGCCCGTCATCGACCCGTCGCGGCCGCTGGCTGCCTCGATCTCTTCGAGCGCGGCATCGACCGCGATCTGCAGCGGCACGTAGTCTTCGGCAGTCTCGGATCCGGTGATCGAGTAGATCTCTGCCTGGGCGTTGTTGACGATGTCGGTGGCGTCGCCCTGTCCGTCGTAACCGAGCTGCACGATGCGGGTGCCCGCATCGACCAGACGGCGCAGGATCGCCCGCTCCGACACGATGCCCGCGTAGTAGCCGGCGTTCGCCGCAGTGGGGACGATCGAGGTGAGCGTATGCAGATAGTCGGCGCCGCCGGCGCGACTCAGCTCCCCCGTCTTGATGAGCTCGTCGGTGACGGCGACGACGTCCGTCGGCTCGCCGTGCGAGTAGAGCGACAGGATCGCCTCGAAGATGAGCTCGTGCTTGGGGATGTAGAAGTCGGCGCCCTTGAGCGTCTCGATCACATCGGCGACGGCATCCTTCGAGAGGAGCATTCCACCCAGCGCGCTCTGCTCGGCGAGCGTGTCGTGCGGGGGTGTGCGCTCTGGCGGACGCTTGCCCCCGAGGCGCTCCTCTGAGATGTCGGCGATCGACACACTGCTCCCTTCGATGCGACGTTCTTCCGGTGTGCTCGGTGCCGACTGCGTCGGCCACTCGATGCGATTCAGCTCGATAAGGACCGTTCGCACAGCAAACCAGGCACTTCCGACATCGGGTCGCTGCACCACGCTACGAGCGGGTGTTTTCGGTCGCAACACGGCCTGTGGATAACTATGTGGAAAGCGTGGGAACAAGTCCGGAGAGTCTGTGCAGAACGCATGTGGATAACTCGGTGGAGTACCTCGAAAAAGGGTTCTATTTTTTCCCCTGGTCTGGGATTTAGAGTTTCCCCACCCTGTGGATGAGAACGTGGTTCAACTGGGCATTGAAGGTTGATCGCATCCGGTGGGGGATGTGTAGAACCTGGGGAAAGTCAAGCCGAGATTCAACCGGGCGCGTCACACTGCGCAACCTCCTGAAATGTGCGCGAGATGTCATCGTTTTCGAGCGGAACCCTCTAGACATCGCGATATGCCGGGAGTATCGTCACCGGCAATCGACGCAGTGCGCGTCGTGAACGAACGATCGCTCTCGGGGGAGGGAAGTCGACGTGAACGCTCAAGAAGCCCGGCGCGGCCTTCCGGCTGTCGCCCTCTGGGGCAGCCTGGGCGCGGTCGCGTGGGCGGCGATCACGATCTTCACGGGAGGGTCGTCTGCCAGCGCGGACGACAGCTCGAGCGATTCTCTGCTCGACGGCGTCTCCTCTGTGGTCAGCGAGACGGTCTCGTCCGTCGAAGACACCGTCACGGCAGCGACCACGCCGATCGTGGCGCCGGCCGCCCCCGTCGTCACCCAGGTGGTCGAGCCGGTCGTCACGCACGTCGTCGAGCCGGTCGCGACCCAGGTGGTCGAGCCGGTCGTCACCCACGTCGTCGAGCCCGTCGCGGCCCAGGTCGTCGAGCCCGTACAGCAGGTGGCTCAGCCGACCGTCGAACACGTCGCGGAGACGATCGCGCAGGTTCCGGTCGTCGGCCCGGCGACGTCGCCGATCGTCGACATCGTCGCCGACACCACCGAGGCCGTCGTCGCTCCCGTGACCGATCTGGTCGACGGATCCCCGGTGGCGCCGATCGTGACACCTGTGACGGACCTGATCGCAGGACTGCCGATCGTCGGAGATGTGACCGGCGATCTCGGAGTGCCCGCGGTGATCGACCTGGTCGTCGGTGTCGTCGACGGGACGACACCGATCGTCGGAGAGGTCGTCGACAACACCGTGCCGCCGATCGTCCCGGGCCTCACGCCCACTCGGCCAGCCGTTCCCGCATCCGGGCCGGACTCCGATCCGGTCGGACCGATCCCTGCCGCAGCCGATGCGCGGACGGGCCTCCACTCCCCTGCGGTCGCGCGCCTTCAGCCAGTCGACCCGGCAGCATCCGGACTCCAGCCGGCAGCACCCATCACTGTGCCCGCCACGAGTGCGCCGGCATCCGATGACCGGCCCTCGCCTTTCTCTCCGCCCTCCGGTGCCCCGGCGGCGCCGTCTTCCTCCGCCGGTTCGAGCGGAGCCTCCTCACTCTCGCTCGCGCACCTCAGCGACGCGGGTCTTGTCGCGTTCCGTGCCGTGGAGCGCACCCCCGGTGCACCCGACGACGTCCTGCCGACGTCTCTGGTCGCCGACACCGACGTCTCTCCTGACTGACGGGTTGTCCGGTCGTTCCTCGTGAACGACAGATGCCGTGCTGCGCGCGCACATGCTCTTCGCGTGCACCCATCCAGACACACCCATTTCCAGTCAGGAGAAGGACATCATGCGTACATACATCAAGCGGGCCCTGTGGGGCACGCTTCTCGCCGGCGGGATCACCCTGCTCGGCGCAACGGCCGCCAACGCGGCAGACACCTCAGGAGAAGACGGGCTGCTCTCGGGCACCCAGGCGGATACCGCGATCACGGCGCCCGTCACGATCGTCGACAACGCCGTCTCGCTGCTCGGAGATTCCTCCGCGGAGCAGGCCCCGGCTCCGGCACCTCAACCGGCTCCGGCACCTCAACCGGCTTCGGCTCCCGCACCGGCCCCCACCACGAGCGGTGAATCCGGCACCGCGTCGGGCACCCAGGCCGTCGTGGACGTCGTCGTTCCCGTCACGGTGACCGGCAATGCGATCACCGTGCTCGGCGACTCGTCGAGCGAGTCGGCGGCGCCGGCCGAGGCTCCCCAGGCACCGGCCCCCGCCCCCGCCCCGGCTGTCACGACGAACGGCGATGACGGTGTGCTGTCGGGCACCCAGGGCCTGCTTCAGGTCGACGCGCCCATCACCGTGTCGGGCAACTCGATCGCAGTGCTCGGCGACAGCGAGACCCTCGGACAGGATGCCGCAGCACCGGCCCCCTCGAGCGGCAGCACATCCGGCTCCGCAGCGCCGTCCACGTCGGGCGACGACGGCGTCGCGAGCGGCACGCAGGTGACCGCACCCGTGACGGCACCCGTCACGATCGGCGGTAACGCGATCTCCGTGATCGGAGACAGCGAGAGCACCGGAAGCAGCGGCACCACCGCACCCGCATCCGGAGGTAGCGCCACCGCACCCGAGACCTCGGGTACCGACGCGGTCGGGAGCGGCACACAGGTGACAGCACCCGTGACGGCTCCGATCACCGTCGGCGGTAACGCGATCTCCGTGATCGGAGACAGCGAGTCGACGAGCGGAACCGGCTCCACCGGAACCACCGGGGCACCCCCGTCCACCGGCAGCATCACCACCGGTGACGACGGAATCCTCGGCGGCACACAGGTCACCGCACCCGTGACCGCACCGGTCACGGTCGGCGGCAACGCGATCTCCGTGATCGGAGACAGCGAGTCGACGAGCGGAACCGGCTCCACCGGAACCACCGGGGCAACCCCGTCCACCGGCAGCACCACCACCGGTGACGACGGAATCCTCGGCGGAACCCAGGTCACCGCCCCCGTGACTCTTCCGATCACGATCGGCGGCAACGCGATCTCCGTGGTAGGCGAGAGCACCGTCACGGCTCCCCCGAGCGATCCCGGAACCGACCCGGGCACGGACCCCGGCACTGACCCCGGAACGGACCCCGGCACCGACCCGGGAACCGACCCCGGCACGGACCCCGGAACCGACCCCGGCACCGACCCCGGCACCGACCCGGGAACCGACCCCGGCACAGATCCTGGAACCGACCCGGGCACGGACCCCGGAACCGATCCCGGCACCGACCCCGGCACAACTCCCGGCGCAGTCACGGAAGTCGGCACCGACGCCGGCACGTCCGCGACCGGTGTCGCGAGCGGCGCAGCCGTGACGGCATCCGCCCCGGCTGAGGGACTCGCCGCCACCGGTGGTTCCTCCTCCTTCGGCTTCGCATTCCTCGCCGCACTCCTGCTCCTCCTCGGAGCCGGAATGCTGCGTCGTCGCCCCGTGACGGCGTAGCCGCAGACCCCGGCGGTGTCGACGTCCTCGGGGGAGGAGATGCGACACCGCCGGTGTGCGGATCCCGTGATGCCCTGAGCAGGTTCCCCAGACCTGCCCGCGTCTGCGATGCCGCACAGTTCACGGATGCCCCGCGTCCCCAGCGCGGGGCATCCGTCGTGCCCGGAACCCGCACGAGGCGCGTCGGATGACGCCGAGGACGATCCGCCTAGACTCTCCGGGGAGGTCATCATGCAGAACGCGCTCGCCTCGCAGGTGCCGCGGTGACAGAAGATCCGCGCCGTCTGCGGTGGGCGGTCAACGGCGCACGGACATTCCATATCCCGACTGATGCCGCCGATGTCGCCCTGGTCGAGATCGACCGTGCGATGCAGGCTGCCCACTTTCGTGCAGACGTGCCCGGTGCCGAGGCCGGAGTGCAGCGAATCCACCGACGCGGGTCGGTTGTCGGCGATGTCCTCATCGGCGGAAGCGGTCTCTCCACCTCACGACCAGGCTCGGTCCGCTGTCTGCCCGAGGCGTCGCCGTCACCTGGATCGGCACGGTCGACGCGCACTCGATCCGCGTGATCGTCTCACTGGTCGCCGGATCCCACGTCGGAGGGGACTTCGTGGACGGGGTCGACGAAGCAGTGCGTGCTCTCGTCTCTCGCGGCATACCTGTCGAGGACGACGGGTGGTCACGGTCCGTCGACGTCGACGTCGATGAGACTTTGCCCGCGAATTCCCGTCGCGCCGCCGAACTCGGTCTCACCCGCTAGCCGCCTTCACCAGACCCTCCGAAACACCGACCGGCCGCGAACGCAGAACGCCCCCTGTCCCGAAGGACAGGGGGCGTTCGAGAGCGTCGCGCCTTACTTGGCGGCGACGACCTGCAGCGTGATGACTGCGGTCACGTCGTCGTGCAGACGAACGGTGGCCTCGTGCTCGCCGACCGACTTGATCGCCGACGGGATGTGCACCTTGCGCTTGTCGATCGAGCCGAGACCCGCGGCTGCGACAGCATCCGCGATGTGATCGGTCTTGACCGAACCGAAGAGGCGACCCTCGTTGCCGGCCTTGACGGCCAGGCGCACCTTGGTGGCCTCGAGGGAGTTCTTCAGCGCCACGGCCTCGTCGCGGTCGTGGATCGCGCGAGCCTGACGAGCAGCCTGGATCGAAGCGACCTGCTTTTCGCCACCGCGGGTCCACGCCGTAGCGAAGCCCTGGGGGATGAGGTAGTTGCGGGCGAACCCGTTCTTGACCTCGACTACGTCACCGGCGCTACCCAGCCCGGCGACCTCGTTCGTGAGAATCAGCTTTGCCATCTCGATACCCCTTACCGGCCGGCGCCAGCGTAGGGCAGGAGTGCCATTTCGCGTGCGTTCTTGATCGCCGTGGCGATCAGACGCTGCTCCTGCACCGAAACACCGGTGATACGACGGGCGCGGATCTTGCCACGCTCCGAGACGAACTTGCGGAGGGTGGAGACATCCTTGTAATCGATGACTCCGACCCGGATCGACTTCGCGGGAGCGGTGGGCTTGCCACCCTTCCGCGGCTTGCGGCGGTCGCCGCTAGACTTTCCAGCCATTGTTTTTCCTTAATGATGAGACGGATGCCGAAGCATCCCGAGATCCTGTTTCAGAAGGGGGTGTCGTCGCCGAAGCTGCCCGGAGTGCTCCAGGCGTCTGCGCTCGTCGACGAGCCGGGGGTTGACCACGGCTCTTCCGACACCTGCTGCTGCTGAGCGGGGCGCGACTGTCCGCCGCCACCACCGCCGCCGCCACCGGTCGACGCCGCACGGGTGACCTGCGCGGTCGCGTACCGAAGCGAGGGGCCGATCTCGTCGACCTCCAGCTCGATAGCGGTGCGCTGGTTGCCCTCGCGGTCCTGGTAGGAGCGCTGACGCAGACGGCCCTGCGCCATGACGCGCATGCCCTTGGTCAGCGAACCCGCCACGTGCTCGGCGAACTCGCGCCAGACCGACGCACGGAGGAACAGCGCTTCGCCGTCCTTCCACTCGTTGGCGGCGCGGTCGAAGTTCCGAGGCGTCGAAGCGATGGTGAAGTTCGCCACCGGCAGTCCGTTCTGCGTGTAGCGCAGCTCGGGGTCGGCCGTGAGGTTACCCACCACGGTGATGACTGTTTCGCCGGCCATCGGACTCAGGCCTTCGCAGCCTTGGCGGCCTTGCGAGCAGCCTTCTCTTCGGTGCGCTTCGCTTCGAACGCGACCATCGCCTGAGCTTCCTCAGAACGGAGGACCTTGGTGCGCATGATCTGCTCGTTCAGCTTCAGCTGACGGTCGAGCTCCTGCGTGGCCTCGCTGGTGGCGGTGAAGTTGACGACGGCGTAGATGCCCTCGTTCTTCTTCTGGATCTCGTAAGCCAGACGGCGCTTACCCCAGATGTCGACCTTGTCAATCGAGCCACCATCGTTGGTGATGACTTTCAGGAACTTGTCGAGCGTAGGGGCTACCTGGCGCTCGTCGATCTCGGGGGTCAGAATGACCATGAGTTCGTACTGGTGCGTCACTTACCCACCTCCTTCGGACTAGAACGGCTTCCGGGACTTTCCCGGAAGCAGGAGGGTGTGTGAACGTCATCCGCCGAGCCACCCGAGTGGGGGCCTGATGGCAGACAACCTTGACAGTCTAGCGGAGAAACCTTCGGCCTGCCCCCACGCCTCTCGCCGGGCAGTTGGCATGCTGGAGTGCGTGCGGTCTGACACTCAGTGCGCACACGACCGAAGGGGGAACGCCATGCGCGTCAACAAATGGGGGGTCGGCATCGTCCTGACCGCCACCGTACTGCTCACCGGGTGCACCGCGGGTGCCGAGGAGCCCGCCGAAGAGCCCACAGCGGCCTCGGAGGAGACCACCGCACCCGAGTCCGACTGCCCTGAGCTGACCGAAGGCGCGACCGTCGACGGCACCGCGCTCGGCGCCTGCATCACCGAGGCGATGACCGACACCGCCGGATACCAGGCCAAGACATCGATCCTGGGCATGGACACGACCGCCCGGTACAACCCCGCGACGGATGCCGTCGAGACCATCACTCCGATGGGATCGCTGATCATCATCGGTGACGACGCCTGGGTCAAGACTCCTACGACCGAGTGGCAGGTCGCCGACCCGAACTCGAGCGACCCGATCGTCGCCGCGCTCAGCAGCGGTGCGGCGACGGCGGCCGGCACCGACCCGGCCACGGCCGCAGGCGCGCTCACCGGCGAGTTCACCGTGACGGGAACCGGCAGCCGCCTGGGTCAGGATGTCTACCTCGTGAGCGGCACGTCCGAGGCGCAGGGCGTCGCCGTCGACGTGGTGTTCGAGGTCACCGACGACTACGTGGTGCTGGCGACGACCGGCAGCACCGAGGCCGCCGGCCAGATGATCGAGACCTCGCTCGAGATCACCGAGTGGGACGTCGAGCAGGACATCGTCGCACCTCTCTGATCCACCAGCGGATGCTGCGGGCCGGGGCGATCGCCTCGGCCCGCGGTGCGTTCCGGGGTCTGCTGGCGCAGCATCCGCTCGGGTCATCCCTCGACCCACCCTCTCGGGCCATCCCCTGGGAGGAGATCTGCGCTTCGGGAGGAGGATCGGGGTCGGAACCTACTCCCCGGAGACAGTTGTCCTCCCGAGGGGCAGACGCGAACGCACCAGCCGTGTTCAGCGGCGCCGTGACCCGCCGATCAGGCTGAGGCGTCGAGGCCCTTCCGTCGGGAGGACGACTGCGCCACGGGAGGAGGCTTCGTGCCCATCCGTCCTCCCGAGGCGCAGATCTCCTCCCGAGGGGCAGTGGGGCAGATGTCCTCCGAGCGAGCGAACAGCAGAGCGAGCGAACAGCCGGGCGAACAGCCGGACGGGCAATCGCCCGAGGGAGCAGACGACAGACGTCAGTCGATGACGGGGGCGATCTCCGACCAGACGATGCGCTCGTTCGTCGAGGGCGCGACCGGGATGCGACCTGCTCCGTCGGGCTCGGGGATCGCCGCGAGCAGCGCCTGAGTGTACGGATGCTGCGGCGCAGACCACACACGATCGGTGGCCCCCGCTTCGAGCACGCGTCCGGCGAACATCACGAAGGTCCGATCGGCGATGCGCCGGACGACGGCGAGGTCGTGCGAGATGAACAGCATCCCCGCGCCGGCCTCGGCGACGAGGTCTCGCATGAGACCGGCGACGCTCGTCTGGGTCGATGCATCCAGAGCCGAGATCGGCTCGTCGGCGACGAGCAGCGACGGCCGCGCGGCGAGCGCCCGCGCGATCGCGAGCCGCTGCTTCTGGCCGCCCGAGAACTGATGCGGGAAGCGCGTGGCGACCTCGGTGGGCAGCCCGACGCGGTCGAGCCACTCGGGGACGGTCGATCCTTCGGCGCCGCGAGCGCGGGCGGTCGCGATGCCGTCGGCGATCTGGTCGCCCACGCGACGCCGCGGGTTGAGCGACGTCGACGGATCCTGGAACACCATCTGGATGCCGGTGAGAGCAAGTTCGCGCCGACGGATGCCGAGCGGCTTCACGGGCTCGCCGCGGAACCGCACCTCTCCCCCGGCGAGCTTCTCGATGCCGACGACCGCGCGGGCCAGGCTCGACTTGCCGCTGCCGGACTCGCCCACGAGCGCGACGGTCTCTCCGGGGGCGACGGTCAGTGAGACGCCGTCGACGGCGACCACCGGCGGGCTCCCGGGGTAGCGCACGACGACTCCCTGCGCGTCGAGGACGGCGATCTCACTCATCTGCGGCCTCCTCTTCGGCATCCTTCACGGCAGCATCCGAGAGTGCCGCATCCGACATCACCGGATCGATGAGCGCGGGATCCGGTGAGGCGATCTCGAGCTTCGACCCCGGCAGGGCCGCGAGCAGCGTGCGGGTGTACTCGTGCTGCGGGTCGCGGAACAGGGTCGCGCGGTCTGCCCGCTCGACGATCTGCCCGTTCTTCATCACGGCGACCTCATCGGCGATCGCACTCATGACGCCCAGGTCGTGCGTGACGAGCAGCACGGCGAGATTGCGGTCGGTCGCGAGGTCGCGCAGCAGCCGGAGGATGCCGGCCTGCACCGTGACGTCGAGCGCGGTGGTGGGCTCGTCGGCCAGCAGCACCTCGGGGTCGCACGCGAGCGCACACGCGATGGCGATGCGCTGGCGCTGACCTCCGGAGAACTGGTGGGGGTAGCGCTTCAGTGCCGCATCCGGATTCGGCACCTGCACCGTCTCGAGCAGCTCGATGGCCCTGGCCTTCGCGGCCTCGCCTCGAAGACCGAGATGCACGCGCATGTGGTCGGTGAGCTGCCGGCCGATCGGCAGCTGCGGGTGCAGCGACGCCGACGGGTCCTGGAAGATCATGGCGATGCGCTTGCCGCGGATGCGGTTGAGGGCGCGGCGGCGCATGCCGACGAGCTCCTCCCCCGCGAGCGTGATGGATCCGCCGGTGCGCGCCTGCCGGGGCAGCAGCCCGAGCACGGCGAGCGCGGTGAGTGTCTTGCCCGATCCGGATTCGCCGGCGAGGCCGTGGATGCGACCGGCTTCGAGCTCGAGCGAGATGCCGTGCACGAGTGGGCGACCGATGTCGATGGTCAGGTCGCGGATGCTCAGCGCGCTCATGGGCGTCGAGGCGGTCATGCTGCCGCCCCCTTCGCCGATGCCACGTGCTCGGCCTGCTTCTCGTGCGTGACCTCGGCCGTCGGGTCGAGGATGTCGCGCATCGCGTCACCGAGGAAGTTGAAGGCGAGCACCACCGTGAGGATCGCGAGACCGGGGAAGACCCCGAGCCACCAGGCATCGAAGTTCTGCATGGCGGCGGAGATCATCGATCCCCACTCTGCGGTCGGAGGCTGCGCGCCGAGACCGAGGAACGAGAGGCCGGAGAGCAGCAGGATCGCCGCACCGATGTCGAGGGTGGCGAGCACCAGCACGGGTCCGGCGATGTTCGGAAGGATGTCGATGAACAGCGTCCGCAGCGGCGAGTGACCGAGCAGACGACCGGCGATGACGTAGTTCTGCCCGCGGAGTCCCATCACGATGCTGCGCGTGACTCGCGAGTACTGCGGCCACGAGACCACGATCGCCGCGATCACCGCGTTGAACAGCGACGGCCCGAGGGATGCCGCCACCACCATCGCGAGGATGACCGTCGGGAACGCCATGAACAGATCGGTGATGCGCATCAGCGTCTCGTCGACCCAGCCGCCGAAGTAGCCGGCGACCGCGCCGATCACGGTGCCGATGATCATCGCGGCGATCACGAGCATGAGCGCCAGGGGAAGGCTCACCGTCGCACCGGTCATCAGGCGCGAGAAGATGTCTCGCCCGTTGCCGTCGGTGCCGAGCAGTGTGTCGATGCCCGGCGCCTGCAGACGAGGAAGCACCTGGGCATTGGGGCCGTAGGGAACCCACCACTGCGCGGTGAAGGCGACGATGATCCATGCTCCGGCGATGACGGTGCCGATCACGCCGAGCGGCGTGCGCCAGGCGCGGGGCCAGCGGAACCGGAACCGCCAGGGACCGGATGCCGAGTCGATGCGGCTCATGCGATCCTCACTCTCGGGTCGAGGACGCCGTAGAGCAGATCGACGACGAAGTTGATGAGGAGGTAGATGAAGCCGACGACGAGACCGACGCCCATGATTCCGGGGAGGTCGAGGTTCGCCGCCGAGTTGTAGGCGTAGGTGCCCAGGCCGGGCCACGCGAACACCGACTCGACGAGCACGGTGCCGGAGAGCAGCGAGCCGAACGCGACGCCGACGATGGTGAGGATCGGCAGGGATGCCCCTCGGAGCACGTAGTCGAGGATCACGCGCATGGCCGGAAGGCCCTTGGCGCGGGCCGCGCGCACGTAGTCGCTGCCGAGCACCTCGAGCACCGATGTGCGGATGAAGCGCGTCAGCAGACCGATCGTCACGAGCGACAGCACCATGACCGGGAGGGCGAGGTGGGCGAGGGCATCGGCGAATCCGACGCCGTCTCCGTTGAGGAGGTAGTCGACCGTGTAGAGCCCGGTGATGCGGGGTGGCGGCGTGATCGACGGAGAGATGCGACCGGAGCCGGGCGCGATGCGCAGCTCGAGGAAGAACACGTAGAAGCTGACCAGAGCGAGCCAGAACGTCGGGACGCTCAGCCCGATCAGCGTCACGATGCGGATGACCTGGTCGGTGACGAGGCCGCGGCGGTAGGCCGCGAGGGTTCCGAGCACGACGCTCACCGCGAGGCTGAGGATGATGGCCCCGATCGCGATCTCGATCGTCGCCGGCACCGCGGTGGCCAGGTCGCTGGTGACCGGTCGCCCGGTCACCAGCGATGTTCCGAGGTCTCCTCGAAACAGGTTGCCCATGTAGATGAAGTACTGCACGAAGAGAGGCTGATCGAGGCCCTGGGCCTTGATGAACGCCTCACGCGTCTCGGGGTTCTGCGATGCTCCCTCACCCAGAGCCGCCGACACGGGGTCGCCGGGCACGAGGTTCGTCAGCGCAAAGGTCACGATCGTGACGCCCACGAGAAGGAGCAGCGAAGTGCCGATCCGGCGCAGCAGGTATCCGACGAGCGGTGACCTGCGACGCTGAGCCTGCCGTCGCACGGCCACCGTCGTCATCAGTCAGCCCCGATCAGCCGGCAGGCGTGATCTCGGCGATGTCCATCTCCCACACCGAGTTGTACACGGCGCCGGTGACGGCATCCGCCGTGGCGATGTTGCGGCCGGGGACGATCAGCGGCACGAAGGGGCCCTCGGCCTGCATCGCCTCGGCGAACGAGGTGAAGGCCTCGCTGCGCTGGGCCTCGTCGGTCGCGGCGGCAGCACCGGCTGCGATGCCTGCGATCTCGGGGTTCGCCTCAGCGGCCCAGCCTGCGCGCAGACCGACCTTCAGGCCGGGAGCGAACGGGAGGAAGTTCGCCGAGTCGGCGTAGTCCGGGCCCCAGAACCACAGGCCGAAGCCCTCGGTGCCGTTGACGTAGGCGTCGAGCTCGGTGGCGAACGGCGCCGGCGCGAGTTCGACCGTGATGCCGGCATCCTCGAGCTGAGCCTGGATGCGCTCGGCGAGCGGGGTGAACTCCACACCGCCGACCGGGTAGTCGTTCGGGAACTGCAGCTTGAGGGTCTGACCCGTGTAGCCGGCTTCGGCGAGAGCAGCCTCGGCCTTGTCGAGGTCCTGCTCCACGCCGGTGTCGAGGGCGCCCTCGAATCCGGGCGGGATCACGCCGGTCGCCTGCACGGCTCCCGCACCTGCGAGCTCGAGCAGCGCGTCGTAGTCGAGTGCGTAGCGGATCGCCTCGGCGATCTTGACGTTCGCGAGCTCACCCGCGACGGCCTCCGACTGGTTGAGCAGCAGGAAGATCGTCTGGCCGGACGGCACCGACTCGACGTTCAGTCCGTCGCCGAGGCCCGAGACCTGGTCGCCGTTGAGGTCCATCGCGACCATCGAGTCGCCGCCCTTGAGGTTCGCGAGCTGCGTCGCGCTCTCCGAGACATTGCGCACGACGACGCGGCCGTATGCCGCCTCTTCGTCCCCGTTGTACTCGTCGCTCTTGGTCAGCACGACCTGCGACGAGAGGTCGAGCGTGTCGAGCACGAACGGACCGGAGCCGGCGGACTCGCCGTCGAGGAAGCTCTGCGCGCTGTCGGAGCCGTCGATCGATCCGCCGTTCTCGATGACCACATCGGAGTTGACGATGCCGAGCGCAGGGTTGGCGAGGATCGCGGGCAGCTGCAGCAGCGGCGTCTCGGAGGTGATCGAGATCGTCTTCTCATCGACCTCGGTGATCGTCAGACCGCCCAGGAGGAAGTTCGGCTTGGCGTCGGTCATGCCCTGGATGCGCTGCAGGGTGAAGACGACATCCTTCGCCTCGATCGGCGTGCCGTCGGAGAAGACGCGGTCGCCTTCGAGCGTGAAGGTGAACTCGGTCGCCTCATCGTTCTGCTCCCACGACGCGAGGCCGGGCACAGGGGTCGAGACATCCGAGCCCTCGAAGTCGACGAGGGTCTCGTAGAGCGCCTTCGCGATCATGTTGCCGGTCGGGTCGTAGGTGTGACCGGGGTCGGCGGTCTCGATCGAGAACGCGGTGTCGATGACCAGCGAGTCGGAACCGGAGGATTCTCCCCCGGTGTTCGCCGAGTTGCCACCGGAGCAACCGGCGAGAGCGAAGAGCGCGACAGCTCCGATCGCGATGACGGACGTGCTGCGACGTGACGACATATGGGCCTCCAGGGGCGAGGAGTTTCATCGGGTTCGGTCGACGCCGGGTGGACGACCGGTGATCAGATTCGCATTGTATGGGACTATGTGTCCAGCAAGAATGCAGACGTCATCACAGTCTGTCCAAGACCCCGCCCATGAGGAGCATTGTGTCCACCAAGAGCGACGAAGCCGTGAAGCAATCTGGACGAAGTGCCGCCCCACTGGACGACATCGGATACAGAATCCTCGAGACGCTGCGCGATAACGGTCGGATCTCGATCGCCGCGCTGGCCGAGACCGTGGGGATTTCTCGCGCGAACGCCTACACGCGGGTCGAGACGCTCATGCAGGACGGCGTCATCACCGGGTTCAGCGCGCGGGTCGATCAGTCCAAGGCGGGGCTGTCGATCGGTGCGCTCGTCTTCGTCACCGTGCATCCGCAGGCCTGGGCGTCGTTCCGCGAGAGCGTGCTCGAGATGCCCGACGTCGAGTGGTGCGCCATCACCACGGGCGAGCACGACGCCATGCTGCTCATCCGTGCCGTCGACGTGAGCGGTGTGCACGAGTTCACGACCGGCGTCGTCGCGCAGCTGCCCGAGGTGCGCACCGTCGTCAGCGTGGTCGTGCTCGACGAGGTGATCCGCCGGTCGTTCCTGCTGCCGAGCGACCTGCCGGAGCGCGACCTGGCGACACCGCTGGGCATGACGCGATGGACTCCGGCGACGCCGGGTCGCGACATGCTGCCGCCACGCTGACGCGGAACTCGGTGGTCGAGCGAGGACGGCGAAGCCGACCGAGACGAAACGCCCGATCAGGCCGCGACGGGCTCTTCGCAGACGCTGAGCTGCGGCAGTCCGTGCATCTCGTAGTGCTCGACGAGACGGATGCGGCCGTCATCCGTGAGTTCGAGCTGGCTCTCGCCGTCTCCGGTCACGACGGCGCCGTCTGAGACGAGCACGTGCACGAACGACACCCAGATGGTGTCGCCGGTGCGGGTGCCGACGAAGCGCCCGCAGGTGACGGTGTCACCGGAGTAGTCACCCCAGATCGCACCGTCCTTCTCCCAATAGACGAACTCGCTGGGAGATTCGGGGTCGACAGCCGAGGTGGTCGAGGAGACCATCAGGAACCGGCGGCCGTCGAGCGAGGGGATGGTTGCAGTCGAACTCACCCTCCGATTATGGAGGGCGCTCGAAGGTGCACTGAAGCCCCTTCGGCAAGCGTCTTCCCGGGCAGCTCGCGGAGCAGGCGGGGTGAGACGAAACGGGCGCGGGCACCGATGCCCTCGGCGTTTCGTCTGACCCTCGTTCGACGTCGAGCATGCGCCCCTCCGCCGCGCGGGCAGGTGAACCGATGCCTCGCAGGTACCGTGGGTCGCATGCAGTGGATCTCTGACACCTCGGCGGGCGACTGGCTGCGCGATCGCCTCGACGATCCGTGGAAAGCGACGATGCACGACGTCGTGCCGCACGGGTTCCCCGCGTACGCCCGCATCCTGCATCCCGCGACCGTGCGCTCTCTGCCCGACCGCCCCGTGCCCTCCTACGAGGAGTACGAGCGGATGTCGGAGGCCGAGCATCTGAGCCTGAGAGATCAGTACGTCGACGAGCCCGCGACGTGGGCGGAGACGGCATCCGCCTTCGGCACGACCCTGCACCCGTCGGCTCAGTGGCAGCGCATCGTGCGCACCCCGATCGACGGTGACTGGAACCTGCGGCTGTCACCGGACGGCCGAGAGTTCACGGGGCCGATGGAGGGCGAAGTCTCTCCGGAGATGCTCTCCGTGATCGCCGGGCACCTCACCACCCACACGACGACTCCGGATGCCGGCTTCGCGGCGCTCTGGGAAGGTCGGGGCGGTCTCGTCGGACACCTCGGCCATTCACCGTCCCGGATGTTTTTCACGTTCAACGACGAGCCGAATCACCAGGCGATGCTCGACCGCAGCATCCATGACCCTCTCAACAACGCCTTCCGCAAGCCGACGTGGCAGGAGGGCATCCTGTCACGCGAGATCTCGGAAGGACCGCGGTTCCGCCTCCCCGGGCGCGACCACGTGCTGTTCCGCGGGGCGGTCAGCGACTTCGCCCGCGCGGACTGGGTGCTCGACGTACCCTGGCGCGACCGTCCGGGCGAGGAGCACGGCTTCCCGCCGTCGGCGCAGAGCCCGACGATCCTGTGGCCGGACGACCACGCGTGGACCCTCGTGAGCGAGATCGACTACGACTCGACGATCGTGGCCGGGCCCGCAGAGCTGGTCGCCGCGATCTGCGCCGACGAGCGTCTCGAGGCTTTCCCGATCCCCGAGAACGCCGACCTGACCTGGGATGCCGACGAGGTGAACCGATGACGACTCCGCGGCCCGCGTCCGCGGCGTCCTTCGACGCCGCTCCGCTCACCGAGCCGGTCGACCCGAAGGCGGTCACCGCGTTCGCCGCCGAGCTTCGATCCCGAGCGTCCAGCGGCACGAACGGCTCGAGCATCATCGCGATCGTCGTCATCGCGCTCATGGCCATCATCGTGGTGCCGGTGGTCTTCACGACCATCGTCGGCATGGTCTCCACGCCCGGCGGATCCGGGTTCGCCATCGTTCCGCTGGTGATCTTCGGCGCCGCCGCCGTCGTGATCGCCATCGGGTCGTTCGTCGGATGGCGGCGCGCCCGCGTCACGCGCTATCGACTGCACCGGTTCGCCCAGGCGAACGGGATGTCGTACGAGGGACGAGTGACTGCCCCCGCGCTGCCGGGGATGATCTTCAGCCTCGGCGGCTCGCGCATGTCGACGGATCTCGTGCGCGGCACGACGCCGCGGTTCGTCGAGTTCGGCAATTACCAGTACACGGTGAAGCGGGGCAAGAGCTCGACCACCTACCGCTGGGGCTATGTCGCGGTGAAGCTCGACGTGCCGCTGCCCAACATCGTGCTCGACGCCAAGGGCAACAACGGATTCGGATCGAACCTGCCGGCGTCGTTCCAGAAGGAGCAGCGACTGTCGCTCGAGGGCGACTTCGACGAGTACTTCACCCTCTACTGCCCCGAGGGATACGAGCGAGACGCGCTCTATCTGTTCAGCCCCGACATCATGGCCCGGTTCATCGACAACGCCGCCGAGCTCGACGTCGAGATCGTCGACGACTGGATGTTCCTCTACACGCAGCGCAGGGTGTCGACGCTCGACCCAGCGACCTGGGCGTGGTTGTTCGGCGCCGTCGGCGCCTTGATCACGAAGCTCGATCAATGGGAACGATGGAGAGACGAGCGTCTGCTCCCCGAGAATCAGACGGCTGCGGCATCCGCGTCCCCGGCCGCCTCACCGCGGCCTGCAGGCGAGCGGCTTCCGTTTGCGCCACCGGCCGGCCTGCTGTCGCCGCCGCCGGGCGTCGCGCACGAAGGACGCAGACTGAAGCGCAGCTTCCCGTGGGTGCCGGTGGTCTTCATGATCGCCTTTGCGGCGTTCTGGTTCTGGTCCAGATCGTTCTGAGCGGGAACCCCCGAGGGTGGGTTGTGGGGGTGGGTGCTGACTGGGGATCAGCGTTCCCACCCCATCCCCCCTCGGGATCAGAAGGAGATCTGACACTCCCTCCGCAGGACGGTCGAACCGTCCATACGTGCGGGTCAGCTGGGGACTGACAACTCTGCGCGTATATGAGTAATGGTATACCGGCATACGTTGCATTCCGTTGCGTCGGAGAGACTCGACCGAACCGGTCGAATCCCGCGGAATGATGCACGAAATGCGGACAGAAAGGCCCTCCGGAAGGCGGCATTCGTGCACTCTCGCGAATGCCTGTCATCGCGCATTACCTCGAGTGACGGACCCGGCCCCACCCTCTTCTGCATGCAAGAGAATGGAAGGTGATGTCTGAACGCGAAGATCACACCCAGTGGCAGGCCGAGCGCCGCGCCTCCGTCACGTCCGCGACGGGCAACCTCGCCCTGATCGAGACCCGCTGGACGGGCGAGGCGCCTGATCTGGATGCCGAGCAGCAGGCGGCATCCGACACGGTGACCGTGACGCGGATCCAGCGCACGAACATCGAGACCGGCGAGGCCGAGCACGGACTGCGTCTGTGGGATGCCGATGCACCGGCGATCCGCGCCTTCGACCGCATCGACACCTACGACTACGACCCTGCGTGGGTGCTCGAGGGCCACTTCACCCCGGTGTCCGGCGATCGCCGAGTGTCGTTCGAGCACATGCGCGACAACGGCGGCACACGCGAGCTCGTCGTCCCCGGCGACATCCACTTCGAGCTCGACGGCCGTGAATACGATCTGGCCGCCTTCGACGACGGCGGCACCCTGCTGCTCGTGTTCGGCGATGAGACGAACGGCGCCGAGACCTACGGATCCGGCCGCTTCCTGTTCGTCGAGCTGCGCGACGACGAGGGCACCGTGGTGCTGGACTTCAACCGCGCCTTCGTGCCGCCGTGCGGATTCAGCGCCCAGTACAACTGCCCGTTGCCGCCGGCATCCAACCGCTTCCCCCTGCCTATCCGAGCAGGCGAGAAGAACGTCGTCTTCCGCGACGGCTTCGACATCTACGCGGCGTGACGCCGCACACCCTCACCCTGGAGCACTCATGAGAAGAACCCGCATCCTCGGCGCGCTCGGCGCCGTGGCCACGCTCGCCCTCGTGGCCGGATGCGCGTCGGGCGCCACCGACGACGCCGCGAGCGAAGACGCCACGATCTTCATCGGGTCGCTGTACGAGCCCACCAACCTGAGCAACACGCAGGGCGGCGGCCAGGGCGTGACCGAGGCCCTGACCGGCAACGTCTATGAGGGCCTCTACCGCCTGACCGACGACGGCGAGGTCGAGCCGCTTCTCGCCGAAGACGCTCAGGTGTCCGACGACGGCCTCACCTACACGATCACGCTCCGCGACGACGTGACCTTCCACTCCGGTGACCCGCTGACCTCCGCCGATGTGAAGTCGAGCGTCGAGGCCGTCACCGCCGAGGACTCGGTCTCTGCCCGCAAGTCGAGCTTCAAGACGATCGCCGACATCGCGACCCCCGACGACCAGACCGTCGTCTTCACGCTGTCGCAGCGGTCGATCTCGTTCCTCTACAACCTCAGCTACGTCTGGGTCGTGAACGACGAGGCCGGCGACATCACCGGGTCGGAAGACGGCACCGGGCCCTACACGCTCGACGAGTGGAAGAAGGGCTCGACCCTGACGCTCGAGCGCTGGGACGACTACTGGGGCGAGCCGGCCAAGAACGCCGAGGTCGTCTACACCTACTTCACCGACGCGACCGCCGAGAACAACGCTCTGGCCACGGGCGAGATCGACGTGATCACGAGCGTGCAGAGCCCGGATTCGCTCGCGCAGTTCGACAACGACGACTACGTGATCAGCGAGGGAACCTCGACCACGAAGGAGCTGCTCGCCTTCAACGACCGCGTCGCCCCCTTCGACAACGCACTCGTGCGCAAGGCGATCTACTCGGCGATCGACACCCAGAAGCTCCTCGAGTCGATCTGGGGCGACTACGGCACGCTCATCGGCTCGATGGTGCCGCCGACCGACCCCTGGTACGAGGACCTCACCGCGGTGAACCCCTACGACGTCGAGCTGTCGAAGGATCTGCTCGCTCAGGCCGGCTACGCCGACGGCTTCACGTTCACGCTCGACACCCCGAGCTACGACCCGCACCCCGCCGTGGCGGAGTTCCTGCAGTCACAGCTCGCGGAGGTCGGCATCACGGTCGAGATCAACACGATCAGCGCCGACGAGTGGTACACGAAGGTGTTCAAGGAGCAGGACTTCGAGGCCACGCTCCAGGAGCACGTGAACGACCGTGACGTGGTCTGGTACGGCAACCCCGACTTCTACTGGGGATACAACGACGCCCAGGTGCAGCAGTGGGTCGCGGAGGCCGAGCAGGCAGCCACGACCGACGAGCAGACCGCCCTGCTGAAGCAGGTCAACGAGAAGATCGCCGAGGATGCCGCGAGCGTATGGTTGTACCTCTACCCGCAGATCGTGGTCGCCTCGAGTGACCTCAGCGGATACCCGGTCAACGGCCTGAACTCCCAGTTCTTCGCCTACGACATCGTCAAGTCCTGACGCGCGAGGGGGATGCCGCGCGTCGGCATCCCCCTCCTCATCCTGAACAGCCATGCTCGCTTATCTGATCCGCCGTCTCGCCTTCCTCGTGGTGTCGCTCGTCGTCGCGATGATCGCGATCTTCGTGCTGCTGCGCCTGCTTCCCGGCGACCCGGCGAACGCCCTGCTCTCGGTCAATGCCACTTCTGAGCAGATCGCCGCGGCCCGCGCGCAGGTCGGTTCCGACCAGCCCCTGCTGCAGCAGTTCACGACCTGGGCGGGGCAGCTGCTGCGATTCGACCTCGGTGAGTCCTTCCTGAGCTCGCGTCCGGTCGGCCCCGACATCGCCGACCGCCTCGCCGTGACCCTTCCGCTCACGCTCATCGCGTTCGCCGTCGCGCTGCTCGTCTCGCTCGTGATCGGCATCACCGCGGCTGTGAAGTCCGACCGCTGGTACGGCATCGCGCTCTCCGGTTTCGCGCAGCTCGGCGTCGCGGTTCCCGTCTTCTGGGTGGGCGTCGTGCTCGTCTGGGTCTTCGCTCTCGGACTCGGCCTGCTGCCTTCGGGCGGCTTCCCCCGAGACGACTGGGAGGATCCGGCCGATGCCCTGCGCTCGCTCGCCCTGCCGGTGATCACCATCGTGATCGTGATGAGCGCCTCTCTCAGCCGGTACGTGCGGTCGGCCACCCTCGACGTGATCGGCAGCGACTACCTGCGCACCGCCCGGGCCGGGGGTTCCGGCACTGCCGAAGCGCTTCTGCGTCACGGTGTGCGCAACGGCTCGGTGCCCGTCGTCGCGATCCTCGGAATCGAGCTGTCGACGACGCTCCTCGGCGCGGTCGTGGTCGAGAGCGTCTTCACTCTCCCCGGTCTCGGCAGCCTGCTGCTGTCGGCCATCGAGCAGCACGACTTCCAGGTCATCCAGGGCGTCCTCGTGGTCAGCACCCTCTTCGTGCTGCTCGTCGGATTCGCCGCCGACATCGTGCAGCGCCTGATCGATCCGCGTCTGCGCACGAGCGTCTCGGGCAACCGATGAGCCGCGTCGCCGAGCAGTTGATCACCGGCTCCGTCCCCGTACGGCGCCGACCGAAGGCGACCCTGCTGATCGGACTCGCGCTCACCGGCGTCATCGTGCTGATCGCCCTCGTCTCGCTGTTCTGGCTGCCGTACCCGCTCGCCGACACCAGTGGCAGCCGCCTCGAGGGCCCGAGCGCCCTGCACCTGCTCGGCACCGACCGTCTCGGCCGTGACCTGCTGTCGCAGCTCATGTGGGGTGCGCGGATCGCTCTGATCGTCGGCACCTGCTCTGTCGCGATCGCCGCCGTGCTCGGCACGATCGTCGGCCTGATCGCCGCCTTCTCTCGCCCCTGGGTCGACGACACGCTCTCAGCGGGGCTCGACGTCGTCATCGCGTTCCCCGTGCTGCTGCTCGCGATGCTCGTCGTCGCCGTGCAGGGCGCCTCGCTCTGGTCTGCGGTGCTCGCGATCGGTCTCGCGATGTCGGCAGTCGTCGCGCGTCTCACCCGCATCCTCTCGCGCCGCGTGCTGCAGGAGCAGTTCGTCACCGCCGCGCGCACCAGCGGCACGGGTGTTCTCGGCATCGTGATGCAGCACGTGCTGCCCAACATCGCGCCGACACTCGCCGTCAGTCTCGCGCTGCAGTTCGGTGCCGCCGTGCTCGCCGAGGCGAGCCTGTCGTACCTCGGACTCGGCGCCCCGCCGCCCAACGCCTCGTGGGGTCGGATGCTGCAGGAGGCGCAAGGCACCGTGCTCACCGCCCCGGTGGGCGCGATCGCCCCCGGCATCGCGATCATCGCCCTGGTGCTCGGAGTCAACTTCCTCGCCGACGGCCTGCGCGATCTCGCCGACCCGACCCGCAGGAGGAGCCGATGAGCATCCTCGACGTCTCAGGCCTCACCGTGCGTTCGGCATCGGGCGCGCTCGTGCGCGATGTGTCGTTCTCACTCGCACCCGGAGAGCGTCTGGGCCTGATCGGCGAATCCGGGTCGGGCAAGTCGCTCACCTCGCTCGCCGTCACCGGTCTGCTGCCGGATTCCCTCACGGTCTCGGGGTCGGTGCTGCTCGACGAGCACCAGGTGGTCGGTGCGCGGGATGCCGACCTCAGGCCTCTGCGCGGACCCGTCGCGCAGATCGTGTTCCAGGAGCCGCTCACCGCGCTCGATCCGCTGATGCGCGTCGGACGACAGATCGCCGAGCCGCTGCGCCGTCATCTCGGACTGCGCGGCGCCGAGCTGCGTTCTGCGGTGGCGGCCGCCCTCGACGAGGTCTCTCTCACCGACCCGCGCATCGCGCGCGCCTACCCGCACGAGCTCTCGGGTGGTCAGCGGCAACGGGTCGCGATCGCGATCGCCCTCGCCGCCAAGCCGCAGCTGCTCATCGCCGACGAGCCGACGACCGCTCTCGACGTGACGGTGCAGGACGCCGTGCTCGCCCTGCTCGAGCGTCTCGTCGCCGAGCGAGGCATGGCGCTGCTGTTCATCAGCCACGATCTCGCCGTCGTGTCGCGCATGGTCGACCGCATCGTGGTGCTGCGCGACGGGCTCGTCGTCGAACAGGGCGCGGTGACACAGGTGCTGCAGAGCCCGGTGCAGCCATACACGCGGATGCTGGTCGACAGCGCCCGCGCACTCGATGCGTTCCTGGACACCGCGGAGGGTGAGCGATGAGCCTTCTCGAACTGCGCGGCGCGGGCTTCGCCTACGGATCCCGGCGAGTGCTCGACGACATCTCGCTGAGCCTCGACGAAGGTGACACTCTCGGCCTCGTCGGCGAGTCGGGTGCCGGCAAATCGACGATCCTGCGCCTGCTGCTCGGCCTCGACGCGCCTCGGGAGGGGCAGGTGCTGTTCGACGGCGAGCCTCTGTCGCTGCGCGATCGCGCGCAGATGCGTCGCTTCCGCGCGAGCGTGCAGCCCGTGTTCCAAGACCCGTATTCGTCGCTCGACCCCCGTCAGCGCATCGACCGCATCATCGGCGAGCCGCTTCGGTCACTGCGCCTGGCATCCGGTGCCGACGCCCAGCGCCGCATCGCCGAATCCCTCGAGTCGGTCGGCCTTCCCGCCGACACCGCGCACCGCTATCCCCACGAGTTCTCGGGCGGACAACGTCAGCGCATCGCCATCGCACGGGCCGTCGTCTCCCGTCCGCGGGTTCTGCTCGCCGATGAGCCCGTGAGCGCTCTCGACGTCACCACCCGGGTGCAGGTGCTCGAGCTGCTCGACCGCCTGCGCCGCGAGAACGGCCTGTCGCTCGTGATGGTGTCGCACGACCTCACGGCCATCGCCTCGGCGTGCGACCGGACAGTCGTGCTGAAGAACGGTCACGTGGTGGAGCAGGGTGCCACGGCATCCGTGCTGCACGCCCCGCAGGATCCGTACACGCGGGCGCTGGTCGACGCCGTTCCGCGCCTCCCCCGCTGAGCGCCGCCTGCGGCGTGACGTGGCATCAGTCCGCAGCCGTCGGTCCCGCCGAACCCGCGAGCCCGAAGTACTCCAGCTCCGCGTCGTTCAGCATCCGGGAGCGGATCAGGAACCGCATTCCTGTCGGTCCCTCGACCGAGAACCCCGCGCCACGCCCCGCCACGACGTCGATCGTGAGGTGCGTGTACTTCCAGTACTCGAACTGCGACTCCGACATGAAGACCTCGACCGGGGCGTCCAACGCCACGTCGAGTGCGCCCAGCAGCACATCGCCCGGACCTGTGATGAACATCCCCACGGGGTAGCACATGGGCGACGATCCGTCGCAGCATCCGCCCGACTGGTGGAACATCAGCGGGCCATGCTGCACGGTGAGGTCGCGGATGAGGGATGCCGCGGCATCCGTCGCGTCGACCCGCTGATAGGTGCCGATGCTCACCATGATTCGTACCTTTCGTTAGCTCCCGGTCGTTGAGCGAGGACGGCGAAGCCGACCGAGACGAAACGCGGCGAGCGGCTCAGCGCGTTTCGTCTCGGGGCTTCGCTCCTCGCTCAATTACCGGAGGCGGGCTTCGCTGCTCGAGCGAATGGCGGCGGAGGCCTGACTCAGAAGAAGCCCATCGGTCCCTCCGCATACGAGACCAGGAGGTTCTTGGTCTGCTGGTAGTGGTCGAGCATCATCTTGTGGTTCTCGCGCCCGACGCCCGACTGCTTGTATCCACCGAACGCTGCGTGCGCCGGGTACTGGTGATACGTGTTGGTCCAGACGCGACCGGCCTCGATCGCACGCCCCGCACGATATGCCGTGTCACCGCTGCGGCTCCAAACTCCGGCGCCCAGACCGTAGAGCGTGTCGTTGGCGATCGAGATCGCATCGTCGAAGTTGTCGAACGAGGTGACCGACAGCACCGGCCCGAAGATCTCCTCCTGGAAGATGCGCATGTCGTTCGTGCCCTCGAACACGGTCGGTGCGACGTAGTACCCGCCGCTGAGGTCGCCGCCGAGGTCGACGCGATCGCCTCCCGTGAGCAGCCGCGCGCCGCCCTGCTTTCCGATGTCGATGTAGCTGAGGATCTTCTCCAGCTGGTCGTTCGACGCCTGCGCGCCGATCATCGTGGCCGGGTCGAGCGGGTTTCCCTGGATCACCTTGCCGACGCGCTCGAGTCCGTCGGCGAGGAACCCGTCGTAGATCGACCGCTGGATCAACGCGCGCGACGGGCACGTGCAGACCTCGCCCTGATTCAGCGCGAACATCGTGAAGCCCTCGAGCGCCTTGTCGTAGAACGGGTCGGCGGTGTCGCGCGCGACGTCCTCGAAGAAGACGTTCGGGCTCTTGCCTCCGAGTTCGAGCGTGACCGGGATCAGGTTCTGCGACGCGTACTGCATGATCAGGCGCCCCGTCGTGGTCTCACCCGTGAAGGCGACTTTGCGGATGCGCTTGTGCTGCGCGAGCGGTGCACCTGCCTCGATGCCGAAGCCGTTGACGATGTTCACGACACCGGCCGGCAGCAGGTCTCCGATGATGTCGAAGAGGAAGAGCAGGGATGCCGGGGTCTGCTCCGCAGGCTTGATGACCACGCAGTTGCCTGCGGCGAGCGCCGGCGCGAGCTTCCACACCGCCATCAGGATCGGGAAGTTCCACGGGATGATCTGGCCGACCACTCCGAGGGGCTCGTGGAAGTGATACGCGACGGTGTTCTCGTCGAGCTGGCTGATGCCGCCCTCCTGCGCACGGAGCACGCCGGCGAAGTACCGGAAGTGGTCGACTGCGAGGGGGATGTCGGCCGCGAGCGTCTCGCGCACGGGCTTGCCGTTCTCCCAGGTCTCGGCGACGGCGATCTCCTCGAGGTGCTGCTCGATGCGATCGGCGATCCTGTTGAGGATCACCGATCGTTCAGCCGGGCTGGTCTTGCCCCAGCTCGCGAACGCCTTCCACGCGACGTCGACCGCGCGGTCGATGTCTTCGACGGTTCCGCGGCCCACCTCGGTGAAGGGCTTGCCGTTGACGGGGCTGACGTTCTCGAAGAACTGGCCTTTGACCGGATCGACGAACTCGCCGCCGATGTAGTGGCCGTATCGGGGCCGGTAGGTCGCGATGGCGCCCTGCTGACCGGGAGCGGCGTAGGCGGACGACGCGGATGCGGTGGACACGTCTTCTTCGACGATGGTCATCGGTGACTCCTTCGACGGGCCGCGGCTCCGATGCCGTGCGGCTGTGATCCGACGGTAGGTCGCCGCACGTTGCGTCCCGATGCGCAACGTTGCGAACGGTTGCGGGGCGGGCATGGCGGCATCCGTCGAACGGCTGATACTTCCCCGGATGGCGGGTATGCCGTCGGCGTGTGGGCCGCCGGGCGGGGATCCGTCAGCCGGACGACCCCGGGTCAGCGCTCTTCGATGCGTTCGATGCGCGCGACGAGTCCGGCGCGTTTCGGAGACCGGGCCGGCAGCATCTCGAGAGCGAGACGCAGCGCCGCGGCATCCCCCTGCCCTTCCGGGATCTCGGCGTATTCCAGCAGGACGTCGAGGCTCGCCTCCGACAGCATCGTCTCGCGCAGCGCCGCTCTCACCGACTCACGGAACTCCTCCACACCCGGCGAGGTCGACTCGGGAAGCACAGGGCCGCGATAGGCGGTGAGGGCGACACGATGTGCGCCTCGGTCGAGCAGCGAGAGCACGTCGTGCGCATCGGTCTCGAGCGGCACCGTCAGTCGGTAGGGCCGGGACTCCGGAACGAGGCTGGGCGCGTGCTTCTCGAGAACCTTGCGCAGGCGCACCATCTCAGGACGCAGCGTGTCGGCAGACGCTTCGGGTCCGTACACGAGTTCGCTCAGTCGCTCGGCAGACAGGCCCTGGCGGTTCACTGCGAGCATGAGCAGGATCGCGGCATGTCGGGCGCTCAGCTCGATCATCGACTCCTCGAGCTCGGTCTCGGTCTCGAGACGCGCTCTGTCTCGCCCGAGCACGTGCAGGGTCGCGCGGGTCGTGGGCTTGGCGCGCGACGAGAACGTCGCGGGGCGTGGGGCCTCGCTGCGCGCCCGAAGCCGCGCCACCATCAGCTCGGACTCGACGGCGCGCGCCGTGGCGTCGACCAGCAACCGCGCCTGGGTCGAGACGACCTCGTCACCGCCCGTGACATCGATCACTCCGAGCACCCGCCGCGTCTCGGGGTCGCGGACCGGTGCCGCGGTGCACGACCACGGATGCACCAGCCGGTTGTAGTGCTCGGCCCCGCGGATCTGCACCGACTGATCGAGGGTGAGAGCCGTGCCCGGTGCCGTCGTGCCGACGGCGTTCTCTGCCCAGTTCGCGCCGGCGACGAATCCCATGCCCTCGGTGAGCGACTGCAGTTGGCGGTCGCCTTCGATCCACAGCAGCCGACCGGCCTGATCGCCCACGGCGACGACGACCCCCGCCTCCTCGGGGGTGCCGGGCAGGAGCAGCGCGCGGATCATGTCCATGGCGGATGCGAGCGGATGCGCGAGTCGATAGGCCTCGAGCTCCTCGGTCACCAGCTCGATCCGCGGCGCCTCCTCGGGCCCGACCCGGCCTCGCCACGACCGCACCCACGACTCACGGACGAGAGGACGCACCTGCTGCAGTCGATGATCTTCGAGGTTGCCGGCGATCAGCTCTTCATGCGCGCGCTCGATCAGGAGACGAGAGGCCTCAGGAGGGCCATCACGTGACACCTGCCACGACACAACCACGGCGTCTCCATTCGTCGTCGGTGGAGCGTTACCTCAGTGTAGGAGCCGGATGCCGCGGGCGGTACCCGCGATATTCCGGTTGCGCGCTCAGATCCACGCGCAGGTGAATGCTCGGATCACAGATGCAGGGTGAGATGCGTGTTCTGGGCATGCACCTGCCGTACGGGCATCCCCAGGTGTGCCCGCCCGCGGAGCGAGCTCAGGCCCGGGCGGCCCACCATTCGCGAAGGCGCTGCTCAGCGGCATCCGTTCCGATGACACCCTCGTCGAGGCGCAGCTCGAGCAGGAATCGGTAGGCCTCGCCGACCTCGCGGCCGGGCGCGATGCCGAGGATGCTCTGGATCTGGTTGCCGTCGAGCTCCGGGCGGATGGAGTCGAGCTCCTCCTGCTCGCGCAACGCGGCGATGCGCGACTCGATGTCGTCGTAGGCCGAGGCGAGCCGCCCTGCCTTGCGCTTGTTCCGCGTGGTGACGTCGGCGCGAGTGAGGATGTGCAGGCGTTCGAGCTGGTCGCCCGCATCGCGCACGTAGCGGCGCACCGCGGCATCCGTCCAGGCGCCCTCGGCGTAGCCGAAGAACCGCAGATGCAGTTCGATCAGCTTCGACACGGCCTCGGTCGTGTCCGTGTCGAACCGCAGCGCCTGCAGACGCTTGCGCGCCATTCTCGCCCCGACCACGTCGTGGTGGTGGAAGGTGACGACGCCGCCGTCTTCGAGCTTGCGAGTGCGGGGCTTGCCGATGTCGTGCAGAAGCGCGGCGATGCGCAGTGCGACGTCAGGTTCAGCCCCGGGGTTGCGCGACTGCTCGAGCGAGATCGCCTGGTTGAGCACCGTGAGCGAGTGCTCGTAGACGTCCTTGTGGTGGTGGTGCTCGTCGACCTCGAGCCGCAGAGCGCTCACCTCGGGCAGGAACTCCTCGATCAGACCTGTCTCGACGAGCACGCGGATGCCGCGCACGGGGTCGTCGGTCTGCATGAGCCGCACGAGCTCCGACTGGATGCGCTCCGGGCTCACGATCTCGAGAGTCGCTCGCAGCTGAGTGATCGCGTCGAACGTGTCGTCGTCGATGCGGAAGCCGAGCTGAGCGCTGAAGCGCGCGGCGCGCAGCATCCGCAGCGGGTCGTCGCCGAACGACACGTGAGGGCTCGCCGGCGTGCGCAGGACACCTGCGATGAGGTCTTCGACTCCCCCGGTCGGGTCCACGAGCTTCACAGCCGGCACGAGCAGCGCCATCGCGTTGACGGTGAAGTCGCGTCGGTGCAGGTCGGCCTCGATCGTGTCGCCGAACTCGACGGTCGGCTTGCGGGTCACGCCGTCATAGCTGTCGGCCCGGTACGTCGTGACCTCGACCTGTTCGCCCTGCACACGCGCGCCGATGGTGCCGAATGCGCGGCCGATTTCCCACTGGGCGGTCGAGATCGGCTTGACGATGCGCAGGATGTCGTCCGGCATCGCGTTCGTCGTGAAGTCGAGGTCGTGCGTCGGCCTGCCGATCAGCGCGTCACGCACGGGTCCGCCGACCACGGCGAGGTCGAAGCCCGCTGCCTCGAACGCCCCGGCGAGGGTGCGGACGACCGGGTTCTCGGCGAGCGCGCCGAGACGGACGAGGCCGTCAGCCATATTGAGCATGGGTTCCAGCGTACCGGGGTGCGGGTGTCATCCGTCGGCGGCTGGTGTGTCCGGGCAGGGTGTCAGAACAAGGGGTTCTCGCCCTTGGCCTGCGCGACCGCGCGAGCTCTCGCCTGCACCAGCCGCATGAGGAGCATGCTCATCAGGAACCCGCCGATCACCGCGACGGCGACGATGAACCAGATCCCGATCTCGGGATCGATGAGCTCGAAGCCGTAGATCGCGACTGCGAGGAGAAGCAGCACCGGACCCTCGATCAGCGCGAACGTGACGAACAGCCGCGTCTGACGGCGACCGAAATCGGCGTTGACCGCCCGGACGCGCGCCTCGATCGAGGACTCTCCTGCGTAGCTCATGCCCCCACCGTAGCGGCGCCGCGTTCCGCATCCCGTGCGTCGACACCCTCCGCGTCCTAGGATCGGCATCGTGACCGGAGAACAGAGCGAGTCCCCCACCGCGCCTGAGCCCTCCCGGCGAGGATTCCTCAAGATGGGCGGCGCCGCACTGGCCGGCGTCGTGATCGGCGGCGCCGGAGGTGCGGCGATCGGTGTGAACGTCGCGAATCAGCGAAAGGGCTTCGTCTCCGACCCCGATCCGTTCGCCGCGCTGACTCCGCGCAGCGAACCCGGCTTCGACCACCTCGTCGTGGTGATGGGCGAGAACCGATCGTTCGACAACCTGCTGGGCTATCTGTACTCGAAGGAGACGCTTCCGAAAGGCGAGAAGTTCGAGGGTCTCGCTTTCGGCACGCACAGCAACACCGCGGCCGACGGCACGGTCGTCGACGCACACGTCTACACCGGAGACACCGACCGGATCATGAGCCTGCCCGACCCCGACCCGGGCGAGGAGTATCCGCACGTCAACACCCAGATCTTCGGCACGGTCGACCCGAAGGACAACGCAGACCTGTTCGTCGATCAGATGTCGGCCCCGTTCAACGCACCGACGCACGGCGAGAAGGCGACGATGTCGGGGTTCCTCGAGGACTACATCATCAACTTCCGCCGCCTGCGCAAGGGCGTCGAGCCCAAGCCCGAGGAGGCCGCGCACATCATGGGCTCCTTCTCCCCTGAGATGCTGCCCGTGCTGTCGACGCTCGCCTCCGAGTTCGCGGTGTTCGACCACTGGTATGCCGGGGTGCCGTCGCAGACGTTCTGCAACCGGTCGTTCTTCCACGCGTCGACCTCGCATGGCTTCGTCACCAACCAGGCGGGCGGCGGCTACCGCAAGTGGCTCGACGCCCCTGCGGCGCCGACGGTGTTCAATCGGCTCGAAGACGAGAAGGTCAGCTGGAAGATCTACATCGACAAGCTCCAGCTGGTGTCGTTCACGGGGATGCTGCACGCCGCAGTGCTCGAGAAGTACTGGCGCACCGAGCACTTCGGCACGATGGAGGACTTCTACGCAGAGGCGAAGAACGGCACCCTGCCGGCATACGCGTTCATCGAACCGCGCATGGTCTACGACCACAACGACTTCCACCCGCCGTTCGGGTCGCCTCGCGAGAGTGTCGTCGACGGCGAGCCCGTCTACGACAGCGCGATCTCCGATGTCCGGGCCGGAGACCGTCTGATCCACGACATCTACGAGGCGGTGCGCACGAGCGCGTCGCCCCAGGGCTCGAACGCGGTCAACACCCTGCTGCTCATCACCTTCGACGAGCACGGCGGGTGCTACGACCATGTGCCTCCCCCCTCGGCGACGAAGCCGACGAAAGACACCGGGGCGGGCGAGATGGGTTTCACGTTCGATCGACTCGGATGCCGTGTGCCGGCGATCGCGGTGTCGGCGTACACGCGTCGAGGAACCATCGTCCACGACGAGATGCACCACGGGTCGGTCACGGCCACCCTCTCGCGCCTGCACGGACTGAAGCCGCTCAACGACCGCGACCAGTCGGCGAACACGCTCTTCGCCTCCGTGAACCTCGACCAGCCTCGGCATCCCGCCGACTGGCCCGTCACGACACCCGCCTACACGCCGCCGAACCCCGAGCGTGCTGAGCCGAAGCCCGGTGACCCCACCGAGATGAAACCGCTCACCCCGCCTGCCCGAGGCCTGCTCGGTCTGCTGATCGCCAAGTACGGCAAGCCGGGCGAACCCGAGCCCGAGACCTTCGCCGACGCCTACCGGCTGCTGCACGAGCACGGCGAGGAGCTGTTCGGCCCCGCGGCCAAGTAGCACGGCAATAGGCTTGCCGCATGACCGACAGTGCCGCGCTCACCGCCTTCTGGAACCATGTCCGCGCAGAGAATCCTGCGCTTCCGGAGCAGACGCCCGGCGCCTGGGCCTTCGGTGCGACGCCCGACCATGCCGATTCTCTGCTCGCGCTCGTCCTCGCCGGCGTGAAGACCGGCACCGCCTCCTCGCAGTGGGACTACGACGAGACAGGTGACCCCGAGCCGTACGTGGGAGAGCTGAGCATCATCCTCGACGGATCCGGCGCTCCGCGCGCCGTGCTCGAGACGACCGCGGTCCGCACTGTGCCCTTCGACGAGGTCACCGACGAGCACGCGCACGCGGAAGGAGAGGGAGACCGCACCCTCACCTACTGGCGCGAATCGCACGAGCGGTACTGGCGCGCCCACTCCGAGAATCCCCGGGGATTCGAGGCCGACATGCCGATCATCTGCGAGCGCTTTCGCGTCGTCCACCCCGTCTGACGAACCGGTCGGCCTCCGACGCGCCGGACTCAGTCGCGTCGTGAACGGCGGCGCGAGATCAGCAGCAGCACGGCACCGACCACGAGCACCGCGGCGCCCGCTGCTGCCCAGATGAAGGTCTCGGGTCCGAGGCCTGTTCCCGGCAGCTGAGCGCCTCCGGTGTCCGGCGGCGAGGCCGGGTCGGTCGGATTCTGCGTGGGCGGGTCGGTCGGGGTGATGACGGCGGCCGAGACCGTGAAGTTCTGGCCGACGAACGACTCTCCCGCAGCCGTGATGACGAAGGTCGCCGTCGCCGGGCCGATGATCGTGCGCCCTTCCGGGGCGGTGATCGTCAGATCATACGAATCGGGCGGCAGATCGGAGATCGCGTATCCGCCGTCGGCGTCGGTCGTCAGCTCCTGCGAGACCTCATCCGATTCCACAGTGATGATCACTCCGGCCACGGGTGCGCCGTCGTCGGTGCGCACCTCTCCCGAGATCGAGCCCAGGCGGGCGAGCTCGAAATCGACGCTCGTGAGGTCGGTCGTGGTGAGAGTCTCGGTGCGAGTCGCCGGGCCGGACGCGACATAGCCGTCCGGCGTCGTCATCGTGATCTCGTACTCCCCCGCCGGCAGGCGCGGGAACGTGTAGACGCCGTCCTCGTCGGTGACCGTCGTGACCGTGTCGACGCCGTCATCGACGGTGATCGTGACGTCAGGCACGCCCCCCGTTCCGGCGGCGCTGACGGTGCCGCTCAGGTCGGCGTTCTCGACCACGACGAGGTCTTCGAGGACGATCGGCTCCTCACTGTTCTCCGGCACCACGATCTCTGTGGGCTCGATGGCGCTGAACCCGGGCGGTGGTGTGACCTCGACGGTGTGCGGGCCGACAGGCACCCCCTCGATCAGGAACTCGCCACCGGCGTCGGTCGTCGCCGGATCGACGCCCTCGATCGTGACGATCGCGCCGGGGACGCCGGTGCCCTCGTCGTCGACGATGCGACCCGAGACCGCGACCGGCTCGATGTCGCGCACCTCGAAGGCCGCGCTGCCGTCTTCGGTCGTGAGGTCGACGGCCTGCACGGCCGGACCGACGGCGATCTTGCCGTCGGGAACCGTGACGGCCACCGTGTATCCGTCGGTCGCGATGAAACCGGGGAAGGAGTACGTGCCGTCGGCATCCGTCGTGGTCGTTCCCACCACCGCGCCGTTCGCGTCGGTGAGTGTGAGTGCCGCTCCCGGCAGCGGGCCCTCGGCCTGGTCGGTGACGGTTCCCGTGATGTCGCGTGCGATCGAGGCGAACCAGGTCTGGTAGATCGGGAACCCCGAGCGCTGGGTGAAGAAGAACGTCAGCGAGGTGATCGGCACCGAAGGCTCGAACCAGGCCGCCGAGCCGCTCGTGTCAGACGCCGCCGCGTTACCTGTCAGGGTCTGGGTCGCGGGATCCCACGAGGGCACGTCCGTGGCGACCCCTGAGCATGACGGCTTGCCGGTGACGCCCGGTGCGCAGTAGTTGAAGCCGCCGTTGAATCCGATCTCCTCGGCGGTGAGGGTCTGACCGTCGACGCCGATCGCCTCGATGCGCACCGAATCGGCGTCGATGTCACCCAGCACGAAGGTCCAACCGGATGCCGGCGTGGGCGTCGCGAACGAGTAGGTGGTGGTCGACGGGCTCGTGGGACTGTCGGCCTTCGGTCGCAGATTCAGGTACTGCTGATTGATGCTGCTGCCGTACTTCTCACCGACGGGGGTGCCCTGCGAGAGCCAGGTCGATGCGCCCGAGATGACGCCGACCTGTCCTGCGCGGGAGTCGGTGGTCATGGTCGCGGTCAGTGCGGGCTGCGCCGCCACCTGCACGGTGGTCGTATAGGCGCCACCCGTGCCGGTCAGCGGCTGGCAGGTCGCCCAGGCGGTCGTGGTGGCCGCGGCGGCCGGCACAGCTCCGACGAGCGCCGCGACGAGGACGATGACTCCGGCCAGGATTCCGCTCTTGGGCGCTCGCATGCGGCCAGCGTATCGATATATCGCTGAGGGAGTCGAGGAAAAAGGGGCGGATGCAGTCCGCATCCGCCCCTCACATCCGCAGTGTCCGGTCTGTCGTCAGACCGGATCGCCCTGCACAGGCCCCTCGGTGTTCGGCTTCCAGCCGAGTGCCGGAGCGACGTGCGTCGCGAACGACTCGAGCACGCTCGGGGGTGGCTGTACGACTCGCTGCAGCCTTCCGGCTTCCCTGTGAGTGCGCGATAGCATTGCCCTCCATATTCGCCGTGTCTCGTTCGGAACCTCCCGCCATTGCGAAGGCTCGGAAGTTGGTGGTTTGGTGGCTCAGATGGTGGATTCCCGCCCATCGCTTCCGCTTCGAGCTGACGGCGCTCCCGGATCAGTACCGAGTGACCTACGCCCGGTGGGATAAGTACGGGGGAGCTGTTGAATGGAGTCTCGTTCCCAGGCTCACGCTTTCGCCGGACGAGTTCCACGAGTGGCAGGCCGGGCTCGATGGAGGCAAACGCTGACTGGGTGTGTGACACCACGGCTGAGGGCCGCGATCTGTTCTGGATCGTGGCCCTCGCTTCTGCTGTCAGTACGGTTGGCTCATGGAACAGACGAAAACCTGCTGGGTCTGTCGCTCTGAGCCCGCCACCACGGGTGAACACAAATGGCCACACTCGTACCTGAGGAAGTACCACGCCAACGACTGGAGCGAGCTTCAGCATGGTCGCTGGGACGGCCGCCGCTTCAACACCAAGGCATCGAACTCCAAGAATCTAAAGCACTCGGTTCTCTGTCCAAGATGCAACAACGAACTGACCGCGCCGCAGGACCGAGCGCTGAGCGCGTTTCTGACCTACCTTGAGGACAACCACGACACCGTACTTGTGACTCGGACTATCTCGCTCACGGATGCGCTGGGGACCCACGAGCCCCTGAACTTTTACCGCGCACTACTGAAGCTTGAATTCTCCCGGCTGAGCGATGACCAGCTAGACATCAGTCCTGAAGTAGCCGACTTCGTCCTTGGCTCGGAAGCCTGGGAGGCGGCAAACAGCAAGACCAGAATCGAGTTCCGCATAGCTGAGGAGATGGTCCCGAGGGGGCTAGGAGACCCCTTCGAGACCGATGCCTCGTTCTACGAGGATCCCTACTTCGTCTCGCATCAGATCAACTTCGGCTGGTTCGGGGTGCACTACCTCTACGCACCGACCGAGCGCCCGCACCTTCCCTGGCCTGACTGGTCGATGGGCTATTTGCCGCTATCTACCCGCGGTTTCGATGCTCGCCCGGGTCAGCTGTTCCCTGAGCTCTGAGGAGTAAGGCACCTTCAGAGCATGTAGACCTTGAGGTCCTTATCCTCGTCTTTCCAGCTCGCACACTTTGGATGAGTGGAGAGCCAGTACCGAATCGCGCCCAGAGCCGAGTTGATGTCGTCCAGAAGCTCAATCTGCCGATGGATGAAGGTCCTGTCGGTCATGTTTGGACGAATCGAGTGAGCGGGAGCTTGGCGAGCCTTCCTCACATCTCGCAGCGGTCCGAGAACTTTCCTCGCCCGCTCTTCTGGCACACCTGCGCCCTGCATGAAGCGCTGGAAGCGATTGAGCGTGCCGATCCGTTCGCCGTTCTCCTCGACGGCGGGCACTCCCGCGGCCTTGAAGAAGTCCGAGCGAAGGTTGTCCGACAGAACCTTGTCGAGCTGAAGCATGAAGTCATCCCACTCGCGCTGGGCAGGGCGAAGAAGCCAACCCATTTCGTCCGGTCTGTCTGTCGAGCGGAAGAGCGGTTCTCCGAAGGAGAGCGTGGCGAGATCATTGAGGTTCTTCAGCTCCATGAAGAGCTTCTCGATGGGACCAACGCCGTCGGGCCAGTGACCCATCTGCGCCATCCACCAGAGGGGATGCGGCTGAAGGTTGGCCTCATCGACCTGGTACGTCTCCCACCGGCGCTGATGTTCCGGCGTCAGAGTGACGAGGTCGTGGTAAAACACGGCTACCCGGCGAAAGATCGGCGACTCGGAGTCCGTGGGGTCGTAGCCGCTCAAGTCATAGGCGAAGCCGATGTGACTCAGGCCCACATGGTCGCGCTCGAACACATCCTTGTCCTCGAACGCCTCGTCGGTGAGCCCCATGCTCGCTCCAGAGTCGCCGAAACCGAATCGGAATCGGCTGTCATTGCGGTATTGCTCTAGGACATCGAACTCGAAGTAGGCCAGCTCCAAAGTGCCTCTGCCCCGTGCCATCGCCCTCGCGTAGGGGCGCCCATTCAGGCGAGCTGGGAGGCGAACTCCCTTCATTCCGGGGGCTGTGGGGTACAGGCAGACGCCATAGTCCGACGCCGACAGATCCCGCACGTCCTGAATCTGATCTTCCAACGATCGTCGAGACGGCCAGGGACGAATATGGATGTTCATGTAGTCCGCATCCGTGACCACCTGGACAAGCCCGGCTTCCACGAGTTCGATCGCTGCCGCCCTCGTTGGCTCCACGAGCTTCGCGCGGATGTGTAAGCCGTTGAAGTCCCGGGATCCGAGATAGCGCTCTCGGATTCGTCCCATCAACTCCGCCGCTTCCGCGCTGAGCTCCGGGTGTTGTTTCGCCGCCACAAGTCTCCCCCTTCGTGGTCTTCCCTAGCGTCCGCCACCCGCACTGGGGCCGGATTCCACAGGCACTACGACCCCAGAGGTGAACCATTGGACGAGCGTCGCGGCCAGGATGACGGCCGCCCTAGCTTCCTCCAAAGTCGCATCCGCATAGTCAGGGCGTCCGTGGCGGCTCTCGTGTCCTCGCCAAATTGTCCGGAGCATCATAGCGAGGCTCTTTGCCCCAGGGGCTTTCGCGCTGTCCCGGAAGACGAGTCTCCACTTGGGAGTGTCAGCCTCGAGGATCGAGAAGAGGTTCGCAAGAGTCGGCTCGGGGCCGCCAACGGGGATCACTGAGAGGGCGGCTGTTTCGACTGCCACAACGGCGTGGCTGTAGGCCACCGAGGCTCGGGGGCTCGTACCGTAGGCGTCGAGCCAGGCTTCCTGCAGCTTGAGGGAGGCGGCGTCCTTTCCGCTGAGCGCTGCGCTCATGGCCTTGCGCACTCCGTCGGGAACTCTTTTGACGAGCCTCGCCTTCGTGCCGTTCCACCGAATCACCGTCCACGCCGAACCGCCGTTGCTGAGCACCAACTCCAGTGGATGTCCCTCGGCGTAGGGCGCGTAGTGAGTAGTGCTCGCGAGGTAGTTGAGGAGGTTGGTAAAGGTTGCGTCATCGAGCGTACGCAAGCGAGGCAGCACAGTGTCCTTCCATCTGAGGAATGTGTCTGCGCGGAACCCCACATCCGTATGGGCCGCGTTCTGGAAATCGATGAACCTGTGCGAGTAGACATGGCCACGCTCCTCGCCGACGGACCTCGCTACCCATCGGAACGCGGCTTCCCGCAGATATCCGGGGAACTCCTCGATCAGTGCGTCCTCGCGGCCGGTTGGAATTACGGGCCGCCACGCTTCTTCGCTCACGGCATCAGGGTATCGACTCGCTCGACATTCAAAGTGAGATCGCGGATCGGCAGCTCCGCAGCGTTTCATCTACCAACGGATTTTCACGGTCGGGACGGTGCTCGGTATCTCGCATCAGTTAGCAGCAGGGCTACCTCACGAACGGGGCGTAGGACTGGATTACTGAGTACGAGCGCAGCAAGCGCCCACCCTTCCGCATCCGCGTATGGGAGAAGCCCCAGCTCCTCCGGCTCGTCGAGAAGAATCTCGATCTAGCCTTCAAGCATGATGTCGGCACGAGCACGCTCAGGCGAGTGACCGAGATCCTGGCGGCAGAGTCTGAGCTGATGGATCGGCTCTGGTACGGGCGAAAGCCCTCCGATGTGGATGTGGCGACCAGGGAAGACCTGTCCCTTGAGCTGAAGGCTGGCTTGCTCGCCTCGAAGCGTCGAATGGAGGAGCAATACGGCGTGGAGGAGCTGGCTCATCGGATTGGACCTGGGGGTACCTCTCGGGCAGGATCTCGGCTGTGCGCTGGGTGCTCGGGGATGACTGGCACAATCTCGACAGCTGACCCCCTGTCTTCTTCATGCCCTCAGCGCGCTAGGCTGCGATCTAGGCCCGCCCTAGACGATCCTCGACAGTGTGAGTGCGGCGACGAGGAGACGGGTTCAGATTGCAGTGTACGGACACTCGTCAGGATTGCCCCAGGGTTTCCTATGCGCAAGTATGACGCTCATGGACCTTCAGCAAGCGGTAGATCAGTTTGATAACGCGATCACCCACTGCGACAACCTCGTCGCGGTCCACCGCGGCCACGGCGGAGCGAATCGAGGACGCCGGTACCTGGAGGTCTCAATCGACCGCGCAGTCATTGTGCTCGCGGTAGCCGCTTGGCAAGCAGCGGTGCAAGACCTGACCACAGCGCTTCTGGACTCTGCGCGACCGACCGGCCCGACTCCTATTGACATCGCGCGCTACGACACATTGACCGGATCAGCCAGAAAAGCGATCACTGACTTCGCAACTCCCAACGCTGAGAACACCCGGCGGCTGATGGTCAGTGCGGGTTTTGATCCACGGCCGCTCTGGACATATACCATCGCCGGCGGCCAAGGAAGACCTCGCACCACTTGGACACCTCACATGGTCTCGGTCAGGCTCAACGAGTGGCTGAAGATTCGACACGCGCTCGCACATGGCCACGAGACTCTTCCCGTCAATCAAGCGCTACTTGCGGTACGCAATCTCGGAGTTACCTCCAACCCAACTCTCCAGCTGAAGGACGCGGAGGGTTGCATCGCATTCCTGAACCGCCTTGTCCGACTTACCTCGACAGGGCTGGCTTCTCATCTCGGAATCACGATCGTCTATCCGCGAGGCTAGACGCCTTGATGTGAGTCCAGAACCGTTCGACTAAGAGACCGACGGCGCTGCGGTGTGCCTGACTAGAGACCCTCAACCTGCACGCTCAGATCGCGTATCCCTGCACAGGACCCTCGGTGTTCGGCTTCCAGCCGAGTGCCGGAGCGACGTGCGTCGCGAACGACTCGAGCACGTGGAGGTTGTAGGCGGGCCCCAACTGGTTCGGGATCGTCAGCAGCAGTGTGTCTGCCGACATGACCGCCTCGTCGGCCAGAAGCTGCTGGATGAGCACGTCCGGCTCGGCCGCATACGTCTTGCCGAACGTAGAGCGGAAGCCGTCGATGATGCCGATCTGGTCGGCGTTCTCCTCGCTGCGCAGCCCGAAGTAGGCCCTGTCCATGTCGGAGACCAACGGGAAGACGCTGCGACTGACCGAGACTCGCGGTGCACCGGTGTGCCCTGCCTCTTTGTAGGCGGCGCGGAAGAGGTCGATCTGCTCGCGCTGAAGCTGATGGAAAGGCACGCCCGTCGCTTCGGTGAGAAGCGTGGAGCTCATCATGTTCAGGCCCTTGCGCCCGGTCTCCTCAGCCGTGGCCCGTGAACCAGAGCCCCACCAGATGTGGTCGCGCAGAGTCGGCGACTGGGGCTCGATCGCGAGATAGCGCCCGGCGCCGACCATGCGGGGGTCGCCGGGGGCGAGGCCCTCTCCGTCGATCGCACGGAGGAAGAGATCGAACTTCTCACGCGCGATCACACTGCCCCGCTCGGGGTCTTCCTCATCGTGGAAGCCGAAGGTCTCATAGCCGCGCAGAGCCGTCTCGGGTGACCCCCGGCTCACGCCGAGCGCGATGCGCCCGTCGGCGATCAGGTCGAGGGCGGCCGCCTCTTCGGCGAACTGGAAGGGGTTCTCATACCGCATGTCGATCACGCCGGTGCCGACCTCGATGCGCTTCGTGCGCGCGGCCATGGCCGACAGCAGCGGCATGGGCGAGGCGGCCTGCCGTGCCCAGTGGTGAACGCGCACCGAGGCGCCGTTCACGCCGATCTCGTCTGCACCCTCCGCGATCTCGATGGTCTGCTTCAGCATGTCTCCCGCGGTGCGGGTCGCCGAACCGGGCACGTCTGCATAGTGCCCGAAGGAGAGGAATCCGAAAGCCTTCATGGTGTATTCGAACGCATAGATGGGGTGCGGTATTCCGTCATCACTCCCCCGGAACCAGCAGGCCGTCGAGCACGAGCTGCCGGATACGGGGTTCGAGGTCGGCCCACAGCTCGACGAGCGGCACCTCGAACAGGTCGGCGAGGGCCGAGACGATCTGCATGACGGTGAGGTCGCCGTCGCACGCTCCGACGAAACCGGCGAGCGCGGGATCGACCGTGATCGTGCGGGCGAATCCCCCGCCCTGTCGGAGTTCGATGATGCTCGGGTCGTCGTTGCCGGGGAGCAGATGGCGTGCCTCGGTGACGTCGGGAGCGACGAGCAGCGTGGCGGGCAGTCCGGTCGCGAGCACATCGTGTGCGGCGAGGCCCGCGCGCAGTGCGGCGCCCACATTCGAGACGGGTTGCGTCACGCGCTCGAGACGGCGCAGCGGGACACCGTCGGCGGCCGGTCTGCGCACCAGGATGTAGCCGAATCCGACCGCGGTGACGCCTCGGGCGGTGAAGTCGTCGAGCCACGCCGTGAGGAGCGGAGTGAACGCGGCATCCCGCGGCGTCGTGCCCCCATCCCGGATCCACAGTTCTGCGTATCCGAGCGGCGAGAGCTCTTCACGCTGGATCACCCACAGGTCGAGGTCGCCGGGAACCCAGGAAGAGAGGCGGTCGAGACCGGAACGCCCGGTCAACGCCACCTGACCCCCGCGTGACTCCCAGTTGCCGAGCAGCTGCGCCACACCCCCAGGAGTCAGGAACGACGGAACCGCGCGCAGGAACTGCTCGACGAGGGCGTCGCCGACGAGACCTCCGTCGCGGTACTCGTATTCGGGCACGCCCTCTGCGCGCGGGGTGATCACGAAGGGCGGGTTCGAGACGATCAGGTCGAACGCCTCCCCCTCCACCGGGTCGAACATGCTGCCCAGGCGGAACTCGATGTTCGTGACGCCGTTCAGCTGGGCGTTCAACTCGGCATAGGCGAGTGCACGCGCCGAGATGTCGGTGGCCACGACCGAGCCTGCGTGGCGAGCGACCAGAAGTGCCTGGATGCCGCACCCTGTGCCCAGATCGAGAGCGCGGTCGACCTCGATCGGCATGATGATCTCGGCGAGGGTGCGCGAGGCTCCGCCGACGCCGAGAACGTGATCCGCCGGAAGCGCGCCGTCGAGCGCCACCTCATCCAGATCGCTGGCGATCCACCATTCACCGATCCCATCCGAGTCGACGAACGACTGCGGCCGCAGAAGCGCAGTGGGAACCACATGGCTCCCCTCGATGCGTGCGAGGCCGAGAGCGGCGAGGCCGTCGGCGCCGAGTCTCGGCAGAGCCTCGGTCACCGCGGCGAGCGGCTGCGGCATTCCGAGCACCAGCAGCCTGCCGAGCGTGGCGAGCACACCGCCGTCACCGGCGATCGAGCGCAGGATCGGCTCACGCATGCCTCTGGCCAGCGCGTCGTCCTCCTCTTCGCCCCACAGTCGGCGAAGAGGCTCCGAACGCAGATCCGCGTCGTCGAGATCCGCGGCGAGCGCGGTGCTGCGGAGCGGATCGGGCGTGGGGGCGAGGGTGTCGGACACGGCCGTCACTCTACGCGTCTTCAGGGTTCTCATTCAGCCAGCCGCCTAGAATCACAAGGTCAGCACTCACGAGCAGCCTGGGATCCCCGGCGTTCGAGGAAGACCTTCATGACCGCGACCACCCCCGAGAACGGCCTCCGCACGCGCCTGCACCGCCTGGCACGCGGATCCGTCATCTCGGCGATCGTTCTCGGCCTGGCCGGCGCGGGGGCCGGCAGCGCGTTCGCCGCCACCGATGCCGAGTCCGAGGGCTCGTCGATCGATCTGCTCGTCTCTGCCGGTGTCCGCGGCACGGTCGCTCCTGGGGCCGCGACGACGGCCTCGATCACCGTGCAGAACGACTCCCGGACCGAGCTCTCGTCCGGTCGCGTCACCGTGGAGCTCAACCGCACCCCCCTCACCGACGAGGCCGCCGTCTCGACATGGCTCGACGAGGCAGACGCCACGGGCGGCTTCGAACAGCTCGGCTCTGAGACGACTGCGCCCGTCGACGCCGAGGGATCCGTGACCTCGAGCCTCTTCCTGCCGCCCGAGGTTCTGGGCGACCTCGCCCCCGGCGTCTACCCGTTTCGAGCGACCCTCAGCGGAGCACAGACCGATGCTCAGGACGATGCGCGATCGGTGACGTCGACAACGGTGCTCGTCGTGACCGCCGCCGCGAACCCTCCCATCGCCGTGATGGTGCCGATCACGGCCACGCCCGACAACGGTGCCCTCCTGACCGCAGACGAACTCAGTGCCCTCACCGCCCCCGACGGCGCACTCACCGCGGCCGTCGAAGGAGTTCGCGGAACCTCGGCGATCCTGGCGATCGACCCGGCGATTCCTGCCGCCATCCGGGTGCTCGGCTCCTCCGCGCCGCAGAGCGCCCGCGAGTGGCTGCGCCTTCTCGACGCATTGCCCAACGAGCGCTTCGCTCTGCAGTTCGCCGATGCCGACGTCACCACGCAGGCTCAGGCTGGCCTTCCCACGCTCCTGCAGCCCACGACGCTCGCGCCGTTCCTCAACCCGAGCAACTTCACCGAGCCCGCAGACGAGACTCCCACCCCCACCCCCACCGCGACTGCTGAGCCGACTCCGGCCTCGGTACCGACAGAGGGCGCTGTGCCGTCAGAAGGCACTGCGCCGACGCCGGCGCCGACACCGAGTGACGAACCGACGTCGCCGCCCACCGATGGCCCTGTGCTGCCCGATGATGCCGGACTCACCGCCATCGAGGGAACGACCCCGGGAATCCTGTGGCCGCGCAGCGATGTGTCCGCCGCCGACCTCGACGTCTTCTCGACGTATATGAGCGACGGCGCGGTCACGGTCCTGTCGTCGTCGGCCATCGAAGGCGCCGTCGGTGCGCACGCCGGTGTGGATGGGCGCAGCGTGCTGGTCACCTCGGCTGCAGCATCCGATGCCCTGTCGCAGGCCGCGGGGGAAGACGACACCGCCGCGCGTCAGCAGTGGCTCGCCGAGGCGAGCGCCCACATCTCCCTGACGGGCCAGTCGAACCCGACCGCACCGCTCCTGATCGGACTCGACCGCGACGAGACGCGCACGGCCGAGGCGCTCAGAGAGGCCGTCGCGTCGGTCGACTCCCTCGGATTCGGTCTCGCCGAGGTGCTGGCAGTCCCGGAGACTCCGGCGACGCTCTCGACCGATCCCGATCAGGCTCGTGCGACGGCTCTGCAGCGGATGCTCGAGAGCGAGATCGTGCTCGGCGATTTCTCCACGATCCTCGACGACAGTCAGCTGCTGCTGAGCCCCAAGCGCATCCAGATCATGCGGGCGACTGCGGTCGGCCTCACGGAGAAGGGATTCGACGACGCCGTCTCCGACGTGAACATCGCGACGACAGAGACCCTGAACGCCGTCGACATCCCTCCGGCAAGCACCATCCAGCTGCTCTCCGCCAACGCCGACCTGCCGTTCTCGGTGCGCAACGATCTGCCGTGGCCGGTGAACATCCAGCTCAGCGTCAAGCCGAGCGACCCGCGTCTCGACGTGCAGTCGGTGACGCCGTGGACGATCCAGCCCGGAACCACCACGAGGGTCAAGGTCCCCGTATCGGCCCGTGTCGGTAGCGGCGAGGTCACCCTGACGCTGTCGCTCTCGAGCCCCACCGGCGTGCCCATCAGTCAGCCGGAGAGCGTCCGCGTCTCGGTGCGGGCCGAATGGGAGGCGATCGGTCTCGGAGTCTTCGGCGGCCTCATCGTGCTGCTTCTCGGTCTCGGCATCATCCGCACCGTCCGACGTCGGCGCCGCGAGGCCGTCGCTGAGAACGAACAGGAGACGACATCCGAGTCCGATGCCGTCGAGGAGATGAATGAGTAGTCTCGGGCGCGCCAGCGCCGTCATCGCGGCCGGCACCATGGTCTCTCGGGTGACGGGCCTCCTCCGAAGCATCGTGCTCGTCGGAGTACTCGGATCCATCTCTCAGGCTGCCGACGCCTTCACGGTGGCGAATCAGCTCCCCAACAGCGTCTTTCAACTGATCTCCGTCGGCGTGCTGACGGCTGTCATCGTGCCTCAGATCGTCAAGGCCACCGCAAAGCCCGATGGCGGCGGCGCCTTCATCTCGAAGATGTTCACGCTGGGCGTGGTGGTGCTCCTCGTCTGTACGGCGATCGCGATGATCGCCGCCCCCGGACTCGTCGCCCTCGCGACGTCCGACAAGCAGCAGGAGCTGCGCGCACTGGCGACCGCGCTCGCGTATTGGTGTCTCCCACAGATCCTCTTCTACGGCATCTATGCGCTCCTCGGCGAGACACTCAATGCGCGTCGCATCTTCGGCCCGTTCACGTGGGCGCCCGTCATCAACAACGTCGTGTCGATCGCCGGCTTCCTGGCGCTCGGTGCCCTGTTCGGCAACGTGCCTACGAGAGCCGCCGCCTGGACGCCCGAGATGACCGCGATGCTCGGAGGCACGGCCACCCTGGGCATCATGCTGCAGGCGCTGGTTCTGCTCGTCTTCTGGCGGCGCACCGGCCTCTCGCTCCGCCCGGACTTCCGCTGGCGAGGCGCGGGCCTCGGCACTGTGGGACGACTGGCCGGGTGGACCCTGCTGATGGCTCTCGCCGGCATCGCGGCGGGGTTCTTCCAGACCAGCATCGCTACGACGGTGTCGGGCACCGACGCTTCGACCACGGTGATGGCGAACGCATGGCTCGTCTTCATGCTCCCGTACTCCGTGATCGTGCTCTCGATCGGCACCCCGTACTTCACTCAGATCAGCGAGCATGCGGCGGCCGGTCGGGACGACGAGGTGCGTGCCGACATCAGCCGCAGCATCCGCACCCTGGTGTTCTTCATCATCGCCGCGATCGCCGCGGTCGCAGCGGCCGCTCTTCCCGCATCCCGGGTGTTCACGCGTTCCATAGACGAGACGTTCCAGGCAGCCCCGGTGCTGATCGCGTACCTCATCGGACTGCTGCCCCTGACGATCCTGTTCATCGTGCAGCGGACGTTCTACGCCTACGACGACACCCGTACGCCTTTCTGGTTCACGATCTTCCAGTGCACGCTCGTCGTCGGCACGGCCCTACTCGCGTCATTCCTCTACACCGCCGATGTTCTCCCCGCGAGCCTGCTCGCCGCAGCAGTCGCCCTCGGCCAGTCCATCGCGAGCACGGCGCAGACGCTGCTCGCGATCTGGTTGCTGCACCGCAAGATCGGCGGGCTGCAGATCGCGTCGTGGATGCTGTCCATCGGCCGGTTCGCTCTCGCGGCGATCCCGGCGGGAGCCGCCGGCTGGGGCGTGTTCCTCCTCATGGGCGGTGACGACGGCTGGACACTCCGGAGTCAGCTCTTCGGTGCCCTGGGCACCTGCATCATCGGCATCGCCGTCGTGGCGGTCTACATCGGCATCCTGGCCCTGCTGCGTGCCCCCGAGCTCAAGGTCGCGGGCTCCATGCTGCGGCGGTTCCTGCCAGGTCGCTGACCGCTCCTCGCGTGGGAATGTCGCGCGGCTACCATTGGTTGAAGCAGTCGAACGTCTTTCGGCGTCTCAGCATCTACGACGGAGAGCACATGCGTCAGGTCATCATCATCGGTTCGGGTCCCGCCGGATTCACCGCCGCCATCTACGCGGCGCGCGCGAACCTCAAGCCGCTGCTCATCGCGAGCACGGTCGAGGTCGGCGGAGAGCTGATGAACACCACCGAGGTCGAGAACTACCCCGGCTTCCCCGAGGGGATCCAGGGACCCGAGCTCATGGCCAAGTTCCAGGAGCAGGCTGAGAAGTTCGGCACCGAGGTCGTCTACGACGACGTCACCGAGCTCGACCTCGCCGGCCCCGTCAAGAAGGTCACGCTGGGCAGTGGCACCGTGCACGAGGCCCAGGCGCTGATCTACGCGACCGGCTCGGCCTACCGCAAGCTCGGCATCGAGGGCGAAGAGCGTCTCTCGGGCTACGGCGTCTCGTGGTGCGCCACGTGCGACGGCTTCTTCTTCCGCGAGAAGACGATCGCTGTCGTCGGCGGCGGCGACTCGGCGATGGAAGAGGCCACGTTCCTCACCCGCTTCGCCGAGAAGGTCTACGTCATCCACCGCAAGGACTCCCTGCGTGCGTCGAAGATCATGCAGGAGCGCGCGTTCGCGAACGAGAAGATCGAGTTCGTGTGGAACAGCGAGGTCGCCGAGATCCTCGGTGGCGACTCCGTCTCGGGCGTGCAGCTGCGCAACACGGTCGACGGCACGCTCAGCGATCTCGCCCTCGACGGTCTGTTCATCGCGATCGGCAACGACCCGCGCACGCACCTCGTGCACGACAAGCTCGAGCTGACCGCAGAGGGCACCATCTGGGTCGACGGCCGCTCGTCGGTCACGTCGGTTCCCGGTGTCTTCGCCGCCGGTGACGTCATCGACCCCACCTACCGCCAGGCCATCACGGCCGCGGGCTCGGGAACGGTCGCGGCCCTCGACGCCGAGCACTTCCTGGCCGATCTCGAAGACGCCTCGGTCGAGTTCCCGGCTGCGGAGGCCGCCGAGATCATCACCGCCTGAGCGGCAGGGAACAGTTTCACCTCGTCTGCTGTTGTAGCAGGCGAACCTCGAACAAGGAGAACTCTGATGAGTGCAAAGGCTACGAGCCAGGCGACCTGGGAGCAGGACGTTCTGCAGGCCGAAGGTCCCGTCCTCGTGGACTTCTGGGCCGAGTGGTGCGGACCCTGTCGCATGGTCGCGCCGGTGCTGGACCAGATCCAGGCCGACAACCCCGACAAGATCACCATCCTCAAGCTGAACGTGGACGAGAACCCGCAGCTGGCGATGAAGTACCAGATCACCTCGATCCCCGCGATGAAGGTGTTCCAGGGCGGTGAGGTCAAGACGACCATCATCGGCGCCAAGCCGAAGCCGGCCCTCGAGCAGGATCTCGCCGCGTTCATCGGCTGATCCCGCGTAGACACGGGCCGTCACTCCTCCGGGAGTGGCGGCCCTTTCTTCGTGCCGCCTACTTGTCGTAGACCGGCACCGAGGGCAGTCCTCGGGCTGCGCGCGCTCGGTCGACGATCTCCTGGATCACGGGAGTCTTCGCGGCGTTGTAAGTCGACGCACCGCGTGCGGCGGCGGCCACCGCGTCGCACTTGGCGTGGGAGTAACGGTCGGCATCGTCGGGATGCGACCGCAGCCAGTCCCTGAGCAGCCGCTGATGCACGGCATCCCACTCCCCCTCGACGAAGAAGTGCGCGATCGCACTGCGGATGCCGTCGGCTTCGAGGATCATCACCGGATGCGAGCGCACGGCGCTGCCCCGCCGCCAGCCACCGGCATGCAGAGCCTGGCTGTGGATCTCGAAGTCGTCGAGGTCCCTGATCCTGACGGCCACATCGATGATGGGCTTCGCCCGCATCCCCGGGATCGCCGTCGAACCGATGTGCTCGATCGTCCAGTCGGCATCCCCGAGAGCGCGGATCTGCCGTGCGATCCTCTCGAACTGCTCCGGCCAGGTGGGGTCGTAGCCGACAAGCATCCGAGGCACGATTCCGCGGCCCTCAGGAGGCGTCGGCGACCGAGGGATCCCAGCGGCGGTGGCGCTGCTTCTCGTCGAGAAGGCCCCAGACCGCCGGAGTGAGCTCCGGGTACTCCAGCGCGATCTGGCGAAGCACACGGTAGTGCCGGGCGGCGTTCGGGCGCACGCCGTCGTTCGCCGTGATGTTGTCGGCGCGCAGCAGGTAGACGACGAGCTCGTCGACGCTCGGCAGCTCCTCCATGAACTCCCAGGGGTCTTCTCCGCTCAGAAGCCTCTCCTGGATCAGCACGGCGAGTTCGTCCGACGCTTCTGCTCTCAGCACTTCGAGGCTGGCGCGGCGCGGAACGGACTCTGTCATGCTTCCAGCCTACGTCGCCTTGCGCGTGCCCCGGCGCTCCACCGTCAGCTCGTCGGTCATCTCCTCGAGCTCTTTGCCTTTGGTCTCCGGCACCTTGAAGTACACGAAGAAGAACGACAGCAGAGCGAAGAACGCGTAGAAGCCGTACGCGAACGTGAGGCCGATGTCGGCGAAGATCGGGAACGTCGTCGAGATGAAGAAGTTGGCCGCCCACTGCGCGGCCGCAGCGACCGCAAGGGCACCGGCACGGATCGAGTTCGGGAAGATCTCGCCCAGAAGAACCCACACGAGCGGACCCCAGGTGGCTCCGAAGAACACCACGAAGCCGTTGGCGCAGATCAGGGCCACTGTCGCCCATGGATCGGGAAGCGTCGCCGCGCCTTCGGCGTCGAGCGTGCCGAACGAGAAGGCCAGAGCCATGAGCCCGAGGGTCACTGTCATGCCCACCGAACCGACCAGGAGCATGATGCGGCGCCCCACCTTGTCGACGAGCAGGATCGCGATGATCGTCACCACGATGTTCGTCACCGACGTGATGACCGAGGTCAGCAGAGCGCTCGACTCGTCGAATCCGACCGACTGCCACAGCGTCGTCGAGTAGTAGAAGATGACGTTGATGCCGACGAACTGCTGGAACACCGACAGCAGGATGCCGACCCAGACGATCGGCTTGAGCCCGAGACGGCTGCCGCGGAGGTCGCGCAGTGACTCCTTGCGCTCCGTGTCGATCGTGCTGGTGATCTCCTTGATCTTCGCGTCGACGTCGACGGCGCCTGTGACGGTCTCAAGCACCTCTGCGGCACGTGTCATGTCGCCCTTGCGCACGAGATACCTCGGTGACTCTGGAAGCCGCAGAGACACCAGCCCGTAGACCAGCGCGGGGATCGCCGCCACCATGAACATCCAGCGCCATGCCGTGAGCCCCCACAGGGGCTGGTCCGCTGCCCCTGCGATGTTCGCGAGCAGGGCGTCCGACAGGAGCGCAGCGAAGATACCCGTGACGATGGCGAGCTGCTGCAAAGACCCCAGTCGTCCTCGAATCGCGGCAGGTGAGACCTCAGCGATGTATGCAGGGGCGATGACGGATGCCGCACCGACGCCGAGTCCCCCGATCACCCGCCAGATGATCAGGTCGACGACGCTGAAGGCGAGTCCGGATCCGATCGCCGAGATGAAGAACATCGCCGCGGCGACGACCATGACGGGGATGCGCCCCCGTTTGTTCGCGATGGGGCCTGCGAACCACGCTCCCACCGCGCAGCCGATCAGAGCCGACGAGACGGCGAAGCCCTTGAGCCCGACCCCGAGGTCGAAGCCCGAGACATCGCCCGCGAGGGCATCGACGGCGCCGTTGATCACCGCAGTGTCGAAACCGAAGAGGAACCCTCCGAGAGCTGCGGCGATACTCACCGCGATGACGCGTCGCCTGACGCCTTCCGGATTCAGCGCTTTGAACATGGCATCCCTCTCGTCATCGCGATGTCGAGAGTCTACGACCGGTCAGTGGCTGCGGCGCGGCATCACGCCGGGCCATACCCCGATTCGCCGAGTTCGCTGAGGATCCGGTTCAGGTCCTGGATCGAAGCGAAATCGATGATGACCTGGCCTTTTCGTGCACCCAGCGAGACCTTGACCCGGGTGTTGAGGCGATCCCCGAGGGTGCCGGCGACCTCATCGAGATAGGCTCGGCGAGCGCCGGGGGTCGGCTTCGCGGTGCGACCGGGACTCGCCGGCTCGGTCTTCGCGGCGACCTCGGTGGCTCGTACCGACAGGTCTTCGTTCACGACCTTGTCAGCAAGCCGCTGCATCGCCTCCGGCGTCTCCAGGCTGAGGATCGCGCGAGCGTGTCCTGCGGTCAGCACACCTGCGGCCACGCGCTGCTGCACGGGCATGGGCAGCTTGAGCAGGCGGATCGTGTTGCTGATCTGCGGGCGCGATCGGCCGATCCGAGTAGCCAGCTCCTCCTGGGTGATGCCGAAGTCCTCGAGCAGCTGCTGGTAGGCCGAGGCCTCTTCGAGTGGGTTCAGCTCGGAGCGGTGCAGGTTCTCGAGCAGTGCGTCGCGCAGGAGATCTTCGTCGGCGGTCTCGCGGACGATGGCGGGGATCTTCTCCAGGCCGGCTTCACGGGCAGCGCGGGTGCGCCGCTCCCCCATGATCAGCTCGTACTCGCCGTCACTGTTCTTGCGCACCACGACCGGCTGCAGCACGCCGAACTCGCGCACGCTGTGCACGAGCTCCGCGAGATCCTCCGCATTGAAGTGCGTACGCGGCTGGCGCGGGTTCGGCACGATCTTCTGCGGGTCGACCTGAATCAGGTGGATGCCGGGCACGACCTCGAGGTCGGCTTCAGCGGCAGGCTGGTCGCTGGTCTGATCCGTCGCCGGACGCAGGTTGGCACCGGGGAAGAACACATCCACGGGACGCTCGGACTGATCTGCTGTGGGAATGAGAGCACCGATGCCCCGACCCAGTCCAGTGCGCTTCGCCATCATTTCTCCTTGCTCTGCGTCGCCGTCCGCGACGCGATCTCGACAGCGGCCTCGCGATACGCGACGGCGCCGGCGGATTGCCCATCGTAGGCGATCACGGTCTGACCGAAACTCGGTGCCTCCGACACCCGCACCGAGCGCGGGATGACGGTGTCGAGCACCTGATCGGGGAAGTGTGTGCGGACCTCGTCAGCGACCTGCTGCGCCAGCCGCGTGCGGCCGTCGAACATCGTCAGCAGGATCGTGGAGAGATGAAGCCCAGGATTCAGGTGCTTCTGGATCATCTGGATGCTGCCGAGAAGCTGGCTCAGCCCCTCGAGTGCGTAGTACTCGCACTGGATCGGGATGAAGACCTCACTCGCCGCCGTGAAGGCGTTGATCGTGAGCAGACCCAGAGAAGGAGGGCAGTCGATGATGACGAAATCCATCGGGCTGTCGACGAGATAAGCGTCGAGCGCTCGTCGCAGGCGATGCTCACGCGCGACCTGAGCCACGAGCTCGATCTCAGCCCCGGCGAGGTGGATGGTGCTCGGAGCGCAGAAGAGGTTCTCGTCTTCCGGGCTCTGCTGCACGATGTCGGCGAGCGGGACGTCGTCGATCAGAACGTCGTACACACTCGGGGTATCGGCGTTGTGCGGCACACCGAGAGCGGTCGATGCGTTGCCCTGTGGGTCGAGGTCGATCACCAGGACCTTGGCGCCAAGACCCGCCAGTGCCGAAGCGACGTTGACGGCGCTCGTGGTCTTGCCGACACCGCCCTTCTGGTTCGAGACCGTGAGGATGCGAGTGTCTCCGGTGAAATCGATGTTCACCGTCTCGAGCGCACGGCGTCGAGCGGAGAGGTCGGCGAGTTCCCGCGCGAGCGGCGTATCCATCCCGAAAGAGTCCTTCGGTGATGCCTTTTCGGGCTGTTTCACGTGAAACATCCACTCCTTTCGGGGCCGTCCTCCACTCTAATCGCTGCGGGGGACGTTGCTGCGTCGGAGCTGGCGCTGGCGGCGGGATCGGTGGCGATTTCCGAGAGTCTCTCCGGGTCAACTCGCCCGGGAGCAGCGAGTCTCGCGGCGCACACGCCCCGCTGCGCGCTCAGGTTCTGGGGGCGAAGCATGGGTAGGGCTCAGAGGCGCTCCGTCGTGCGCGGGATCGGAGCACGAGCTGGTCCCGCACCTTCACTCCCGGTGGATGTGCGCGATTGCGGTCCCCGCGCCTTCGTCATCATCGACTCCCTCGCATGGTGTGCACGATGGTGGCACGGAAGATGGATCACGCTCTGTGTGTGTTGCCTTGGCGTGGCGTCTCGTCTCCCGTCCTGGGCTGCACACACGCCGGCGGGGGATCACGGCTGCGTCGTCGTCCGCTGGAGCATCGCCGACTGCGACCAGCCCTCGCCCTCTGCATCGTGGGCCTCACACGCGAAGTGGTCGAACAGCAGGAACGCATCATCCCGTGCGGCACGCGATGTGCGGGCTGGGCTCATCCTCACCATCGTTGTGATGCGCGCTCATACCGGTGGAGATCAGCCGAATCACCTCCTGAACTGCGCATCCGCTGCGCTGCCGGCAGCCTGCGCACAGCTATGGGACAACGGCTGGGTCATCCCTGTCGGCGCCGCGGAGCCTTGTCGGCCTCTGCCATCGTTCTCGCGCATGCATCCTCGCGAGCGAACGAAGTCGGTGTGTTTCACGTGGAACGGTCAGCGCCGCGCAAGAGCTCTTCGATCCGATCGACCACATATTCGAGGGATTGCGTAGCGTCGATCTCCACCGTCGCCGTCGCACGGAGCCGTGGTTCAACCGACGCCTGATTCGACGTGATCTCTTCCTGCTCAGCTGCGGTCGAGCCGTAGGGGTTCGTGGTGCGTCGCCGTACCCTGTCGAGAAGTACCGCGATGGGCGCCGACAACAGAACCACGTGATCGAAGCGGTCGTAGAAGTCGCCTTGATTCTCGACGGTGCCGGACACGACCACTTCGGTACTCTCCCCCAACAGAGCACCCATGAGAACGTCGTCCCACAGCCCCGCCTCGGTGGTCCAGTGGCCGTAGTCCGTATCGACCACGGGGTAGCCCCGCTCCTCCAACTCGCGGAGTACGCTCGACTTGCCGACACCCGACATACCAGTGATGAGCAAGCGAACCATGTGCTCACGATACCGATGTTTCACGTGGAACATTGGCTCTCCGCGTCAGTGCCACCCGACTGTACCCATGCTGACGGCACATCGGCTGGCTTGCCCCTCTACGGATCGCGCGACTCACTGTGACCCCTATCGTCGACCCCTATCGTCGCGACGGTCCCTGCGTTCCGTTCGGCTCCTCCACGATCGATGCGCCGGGTGACTCCGGCGCTCTCGGGCACCGTCGCACTGACTCGGTCTCCGGTCATCGGGGTAGTTGGGTCAGAGACCCCTTTTCCTGATGTGGCCGCGCCGCTCACGGTCTACGCGCGAGAGCTCTCCGTAGTTCGGCCGTCCTGAAGAGCCTCGCAAATCGCTCACCTACCCTCTGTTGCCACAGCGTGTGTTGGCCCCAAACGCGTGAAGTGAGTCTTCGGAATAGGAACGGCCTCCTACCCAGCGCGTATCCCCACTTCCCCGCGCTTGGGTCAGCCACCAAGGCCGGAAAGCCCGACCACCCACCGTCGTGGGATCGCACATCCCGCGATTAAAACGGGTCGCCTGCACTTCACGTAACCCCAAGAGGTGGCCTCCTGTGGGGCTCGAACTCCCGCGGCCCATAGTCCCAGTCGCACTCAGAATCTGATCGGACCGCTCGAGTCACGTATATGAGAGTCACGCGACCACGGTGTTCCACGTGAGACAGCTGCTTCACGTGAGCGCGATGTTTCACGTGAAACGCCCTTGATGATCATCCTCTGTGCAGCCCCTCCCCCCCAATCAGGTCTAGACCCCAATCTCGCGCCTACGGCTCGTTCGCCATAGGACACAACGGACGTGTGACACTCCCAACACGACCCTGCGGTTCCGCTGGGTGTGTGGAAGCACGCTCCAAAGGACTCCTCCATGTTCCTCTGGTGAGGAGACGATGCCGCAACGCACCGCGGCATCGCTAAGAGGTACGAACCCTCTCGGCTGCCACAGTTATCGCCATCTCATGGCTGTACGCGCCGACTGGTGCGGGCGCACTCGAGCCTTCTGGGGTAGACGACGCTTCTCACAATGACGTTTCACGTGAAACACCCGTCCCATACCCAGATGGTGCGTGTTAGATGTGGTCACACCTCACCGCCACCTGTCGTGGTTCGACTCCTCACGCCACGAGCACCGTTATCGCGGCTACGAACAGCCACTATGCACGTAGGCAGCCGGGCTGATTGGAAGGTCGCGAAGGCGTGTCCGCGGCACGACCAGATCTCGAATCGCGGCACTACGTTCAGGTATTTCGCCGACTCCACTGACGCTGGACGAACGAGTCACTCCGGACGAGGGGCTCTCCCCCGAGGGGCAGAGAGGTGCGTTTCACGTGAAACATGCTCAAGGGATCCCTCTTGAAAGCGCAGCGAGAGACACAACGGGATAGCGCCCCTCGCGCCCTGGCTACTCGGATCGGTCCGGTCCCCTCCGGCTCGGTGCGGTCGACAGAGCATTGTCACCAGTGTCAACCGGGCTGGATAGGCACCTCCCACTGAGAAGGATCTACTGCAGGGACGCGCACATGACGCATGCCCGCACACCTTCATGAGATCTCGCCGAGCAGGCTCAATGCCGGGCGACTTCGCTGACCCGGCTCAGGCCGGACAGGGGGCGTGTCGCTCGCGGCGGGCTTCGAACCCTATGAGCAAACCACAGCTCCTTCACCAGAAGCGTTTCACGTGAAACACGATGCCGATCCACCTACCCCCCGGACTGCCGGAGCGGATAGTGACGCTCACGGCGGGTGTCGAGCCCTATGAGCGGACCACTGCTCCCTCGTCAGAAGCGTTTCACGTGAAACACCATGCCGATACACCAAACCCTCGAACGGGCCGACCCGGCAGTGACCTCGGTCTACTCCCATACTCACCACCAGAAGTCGCATGCGACCGCGACACCGATTCAACACCTGTGTGCATTGCGACTTGGCTCGCGCAGGCCGGCGAGTGAAGTTCGCGAAGTACCCCGCGACGCCTACGAGCAAACAACAGCGGCATAAACAAGGAGTGTTTCACGTGAAACACTCCTTGGACCTACCGACACGTGAACGATACACGCTGCCACTATGACTCACCTTCACTGTCACACGGCGAAGATCAGGTTGAACGAGCTGGTTCGCTGGCGCAGCCCACGCCCGTTCCCGCTCCTGCACCCGCTGGCGCTCCCGCTCGAAGAGCATCGAATCCGGCGTGTGTTTCACGTGAAACATCGAAAACACTCGCCACACCAGCCGAAGTCCCTCGTGCACTCCCCATCGCCCCAGAACAGCGCCACTCACGGCGCGCAGGATCTCCGAGGGCTCCTTGCACCTCCTCGGCATCGACCTCCCGCGGACGCTGACGTAACGGTGCATGAGCGCCGGCCGGTCACGCGCGGACACCGTTCGTCCTGGAACCAGGCGTGGGACCTCAGTTACCGCGAGAGTTCGTCTGCGATGCCGCGGCAGGGCGCCACCAGAGAAGACGTCACCGAGAACGTCAGAACCACGCAGGAGTTTCGCCGTTAACCTATCGCGCGCCGACGGGGACGTGGGGAGCAAACGCCCCCTCGTGCGGTCTCGGACTGTCTACCCCTGTCACGCCACTCAACACTGGAGTGGGTGCCACCTCCGAAAAGGCGGACCCTGTATTCCGACGATTCCCGGCGCGTCTGGCCAAGATCCCTTAGGAGCTGCAGCGCGCGGCTTTGTCTACCGAACCCGAGCCCGAACGACGCGGGTGCTCTCAGCGAGAACTCCCGCTCCGAGGACTTCGACACGGACGTCTGAGAGGCGGAACTTCTTGATCTGCTTCTGCGCCGCTTCGATCTCGTTGTCGGCGTTCATCCCCTTGAGCAGCAGGAGCTCTCCCCCATCACGAACGAGAGGAGCGGTGAGCGGGATGAGCGTCTTGAGCGCGCTGACCGCGCGCGCGGTGACGACATCGAACCCCGCCGGACGAGGCACGTCCTCAGCACGTGCGCGCACGACCTTGACGTTGCCCAGGCTCAACTCCGCCACCTGCTCGTTCAGCCACGTGGTGCGACGCTCCATCGGTTCGATGAGCGTCCACTCCACGTCAGGGCGGGCGATCGCGAGCACGATTCCAGGCAGTCCCGCACCGGAGCCGATATCCGCAACCGATCCGTGGAACAGAGGAGCAGCGATGACGCTGTTCAGAATGTGCCTGGTCCACAGACGCGGAAGCTCGAGGGGGCCGATCAGACCCCTCTCTTCCCCATGCTCAGTCAGGGCTGCTGCGAACCGGCGTGCCAGCTCGATCCGGTCTCCGAAGAGCTCGGGCGCGACGGAGGGCTCGACCTCGACATCGACACCACTCACGACAGCATCCCGCTCAGATGTTCCACGTGAAACGTCAACGACGCCGCAGAACCGTGTGGCGGTCGGCACCCTCGCCGTACGACTCGGAAACAAGTCCCTGATCAGCGGCAATATCGTGCACAAGCTTGCGCTCATAGCTGGACATCGCGGGCAACGATGCCTGAGTCGCTCCATCATCGAGCTTCGCGGCCGCCGCATTCACCAGCGTCTCGAGCTGGCGACGGCGTGCGTCGCGAGACCCGCCGACATCGAGGATCAGTCGCGAGAACGAACCGGTCTTGTTCTGAACAGCCAGGCGGGTCAGTTCCTGAAGAGCCTGCACCGTGTCGGGAGCCGACAGCAGAGCCAGTCCATCTCCCTCAGCCTCGACCGACACGTAGGCGCGGCCCTGGCGGACATCGAGGTTGAGGTCACCGTCGATGTCAGCGATGTCGAGCAGCTCTTCGAGGTAGTCAGCGGCGACGTCGCCCTCGTTCTCGAGCTCGGCGACCGTGGGCTCCACGGTCTCGGTCATGTTGTCGGTCACGAACCGCTCCCCTTCTTCTTGGCACGCTTCTTGCCCACGGGCTGCTGGCGCTTCGGAGTCTGCGCCTTGGCGCGCTCCGCCTCTTCGAGCAGCCGCTGCTGCTCTGCTTCGTAGGCGGCCATGGGAACGACCTTGCCCGAGGAATCGATCGCCTTGCCCTTGCGGGCGAGTCGCTCTTCACGCGCCTTCGCGGCTTCAGAACCGGGAGTCGGCATCTCGCGGATGACCAGGAACTGCTGACCCATGGTCCACAGGTTCGAGATGAACCAGTACACGACGACGCCGAGCGGGAAGAAGATGCCCGAGAAGATGAAGCCGAGCGGCAGCACGTAGAGCATGATCTTCTGCATCTGGTACGCCTGGCCGGTCTTGGCCTCGGGCGACAGGTTCTTCGAGATGATCTGCAGCTGCGTGAAGAACTGCGACGCGATCATGAGCACGACGAGCGTGACCAGGATGATGATCGCGGTGGTGTTGCCGGCGTCCACTGCGTTGCCGAGCGTCTCGTGAAGAGACGCGACCCCGAAGAGCTCCGCGTTGTAGAACTGCTCGGTGAGCTCTGCATTCAGCAGGCCCACGCCGCCGACGCCCTGATTGTGGTGCTTCGAGACATCGCTCAGCACACTGAACAGAGAGAAGAAGATCGGCATCTGCACGAGGAGCGGCAGACAGCTCGACATCGGCGTCGTGCCGTGCTTCTTATAGAGGCCCATGGTCTCGCGGCTCATCGCCTCACGAGACAGCTGATCCTTCTTACCCCGGTACTTCTCCTGAACTTTCCGCAGTTCAGGAGCGATTTCCATCATCTTTCGCTGGCTCTTGATCTGCTTCACGAAGAGCGGGATCAGGGCAGCGCGCACCACGATCACGAGGCCGACGATCGAGAGCACCCAGGTCAGACCGGATGCTGCCGGCAGACCGACGGCGGTCAGAAGCCAGTGCCAGGCGACGAGGACGAGCTCGACGACCCACTTGAGGGGCCAGAGAATGGTTCCGATCAGATCGAAGCCGCCGGAGGCAGGCTCCGGTGACGGTGTTGCGCTGGCGAGCAGAAGGTCAAGACCCACCGATCAATCCTTTCGGGCAGGGACGACGAAACCGCGAGCGGTCAGGTCATAACGGAAGTGTTGGTGCGGACGGACGTCGTCGACGCCGCCGTGGCTCCAGGGATTGCAACGAAGGATGCGCCATGCCGAGAGCATCGCTCCCTTCACCGCGCCGTGCTGTTGCACCGCACCTACAGCGTAAGCGGAACAGGATGGGTAATAGGCGCAGACATCTCCGTACATGGGGGAGATCACCTTGCGATACCCGGTGAGGAACCCCAGAACGAGATTCCTCGGAATCAGCGGGATGCTGCGCAGCACGTCCCCGGTCTGCAGATGAGCGCTGCCGATCGAAGATGCCGGAAGGGCGGTCATGCTCGACCCTGCCCGAGGCGGTCGAGGCAGTGATTCACATCGGCGCTCAGCTCTGCGTAGGTGGCTGTCGCGGATGCAGGAAGGGCACGGATGACGACATCCGTGCCCTCGGGGACCCGCGACAGCGCATCCGCACACACGGCTTTGAGTCGCCGACGCACGGTGTTGCGCACCACAGCGGTGCCCACCTGCTTGCTGATGATGAATCCGAACCTCGCGGCTCTGCTCTCGCCCGTCGTCAGTATCGATGTGACGACTTTGGCTCCGCCACAACGGGATCCGCGTCGAACGACCAGGCGATAGTCGCTCCCGCGGGTCACACGAAACGGGCGGGCGAGCACAGCGATTTACGCGGAGAGCTCGGTGCGGCCCTTCGCGCGACGGGCCGAGAGGATCGAACGACCGGCGCGCGTGCGCATGCGAAGACGGAAGCCGTGCTTCTTGGCGCGACGACGGTTGTTGGGCTGGAAGGTGCGCTTGCTCATGAAATCACTCCGGGAATGCTGCCACCGGGATCATTTTGACCGGAGACATAGGGATCTGCCATTCAGGCATAAGTCAACCGATTAAGGGTACGTCCTGGCGGCCCACAGAGCAAATCTGCGCGCTTCGGCACGGACCCTGACAGGATCCGCACAGCTATTATCCACAACCTGCCCCGTGCACGTATGCGCAACACGCGCGCGGATTTCTCAGGGCAGGTTGCCGTTCACAGCCGTGGTGACTACCGTGGCATCCGAAGTTATCCACAGGCGAGCCGCGTCATCCCGACGGCCCGTCGCCCCTCAGCACGGAGCGTCATGTCATCACCTGCCCAGCCCGACGTTCCGATCTGGACCACGGTGCAGGAGCTCCTCGAAGCGGATGACCGAGTCACCCCTCAGCTCCAGGGATTCCTCAGCCTCGCGGTTCCCGCCGGTGTGATGGCGGCGACGCTCTATCTCGAGGTACCCAACGATCTCACCGCGGCGCAGATCAACAAGCGGCTGCGGCTGCCGATCATGGAGGCTCTCTCACACATCGGCGACGAGGTCACCTCCTACCGAGTGGTGGTCAACCACGAACTCGCCGAGCAGCCGACGGCGCCCATCGCCGTTGCGGACTACGGCCGCCAGGAGCAGACGCGCGTCGAATCTCCGATGGAGCAGCCGACGCAGCAGCGTCACGAATCACGCCTCAACCCCAAGTACACCTTCGACAACTTCGTCATCGGCCAGTCCAACAGGTTCGCTCATGCCGCAGCAGTCGCGGTCGCCGAGGCGCCGGCCAAGGCATACAACCCGCTCTTCATCTACGGTGACTCGGGCCTGGGCAAGACCCACCTGCTGCACGCGATCGGAGACTACGCCCAGTCGCTCTACGCCGGCGTCAAGGTCAGGTACGTGTCGAGTGAGGAGTTCACGAACGACTTCATCAACTCGATCGCGAACAACCGAGGCGCGGCCTTCCAGGCTCGTTACCGCGATGTCGACATCCTCCTGATCGATGACATCCAGTTCCTCCAGGGTCGCGCCGAGACGCAGGAAGCCTTCTTCCACACCTTCAACACGCTCCACGACCACAACAAGCAGGTCGTGATCACGAGCGACGTCGCCCCGAAGCACCTGACCGGCTTCGAGGACCGCATGCGCAGCCGGTTCGAGTGGGGCCTGATCACCGACGTCCAGGCTCCCGACCTCGAGACCAGAATCGCGATCCTGCGCAAGAAGGCGCAGAGCGAAGCCCTTCATATTCCCGACGAGGTACTCGAGTACATCGCCACGGTGGTGTCGTCGAACATCCGCGAACTCGAGGGCGCGCTGATCCGGGTCTCGGCCTTCGCCAGCCTGAACCGCTCGGCTCTCGACATCTCCCTCGCTCAGACGGTGCTGCGCGACATCATCGACACGGCGGAAGACAACATCATCTCGCCGACCGACATCATCACCGCCACCGCGCAGTACTTCAAGCTGACCGTCGACGACCTCTATGGCTCGAGCAGGTCGCAGCAGATCGCCACGTCGCGTCAGATCGCCATGTACCTGTGTCGGGAGCGCACGAGCCTGTCACTGCCGAAGATCGGGCAGCTGTTCGGCAACCGAGATCACACCACGGTCATGTACGCCTACAAGAAGATCAGTGAGCTCATGAAGGAGCGTCGTTCGATCTACAACCAGGTGACCGAGATCACTACGCAGCTCGGTCGGCGCTGACCTCACGACACCTCGAAAAGGGGGTCGTGGCTTCCGTTGGGACGCTACGACCCCCTTTCTGTGCGTGTGAGAGGCATACGGCCGGCTCGATCGATGCCAGTTTGCACATGTGGATAACTTGTGGATGACTCGCCTCGAGATCGGGACGGATGTGTGTGAAACCACCGAACCTGTGGATAACTAGGGGAGACGGTCGGACCGAGGGGAAGGTGTCCACCCGCGGATTCCTCAGGGTTTCCACAACTGACAACCGTGTAGTTCCTTACTCGCGTCTGCTTTCCACCGAGTTATCCACAGTATCCACAGGTGTTAACACCGTTAAGGAGTTAATTCAATTCAAGGGCGATCCGATCACCAGACGGTGGGGAAAGTCCGACGGGACGGAGGTTTGCGCCGCTCGTAGGGATACGCCCGACTGTGGGGCTAGCATGGGAAGCCCTGCACAGGCAGGACCGATGACGAACCGTCTCAGAATGACGACAAGGGAGCACCCGTGAGGTTTCAGGTCAACCGCGATGTCTTCAGCGAGGCTGTGTCCTTCGTCGTCAAGCTCCTTCCGCAGCGCAACCCGCAGCCGATCCTCGCCGGAGTCCTGATCGAGGCAGACGGATCCGGACTGACTCTCTCCGCTTTCGACTACGAAGCATCCGCTCGGACCACCATCGAAGCCACGGTCGACACTCCCGGCACGATCCTCGTCCACGGTCGCCTGCTCTCCGACATCGCCAGCCGCCTCCCCAACGCGCCGATCGAGATCGCCGTCGAGGACGACGGCAGCATCACGGTCACCTGCGGCTCCGCACGATTCACCCTCGCAGCCATGCCGGTCGAGGAATATCCCTCGATCCCCGAGGTGTCCGGCTCGTCCGGTGTGGTTCCCGCCGACGACTTCGGAACGGCGATCGCACAGGTCGGCTTCGCCGCATCACGCGATGACGTCACCCCTGTGCTCACCGGTGTCCAGCTCGAAGTCTCCGGGCACACGCTCAGCCTGGTCGCCACCGACCGCTACCGCGTCTCGCTCAGGGACGTGCCGTGGGATGGCGAGGCCGTCGAGGCGAGCGCACTGGTTCCCGCACGCACGCTTCTCGAGGTCGGAAAGACCTTCGGTCACGCCGGGACGATCCAGATCGCGTTCTCCGGAGCCGGCGATCGTGAGATCATCGCCTTCACTGCGGGAAACAAAACCGTCACCTCGCTCCTGATCAAGGGCAACTTCCCGCCTGTCCGTCGTCTCTTCCCCGAGCAGACCGAGCACTACGCGGTCGTCAACACCGCCGACCTGGTCGAAGCGGTGCGCCGTGTGTCGCTCGTGCTGGATCGTGCAGCTCCGCTGCGCTTCACGTTCACGTCCGACAGCGTCACGATGGACGCATCGGGCAGTGAGCACGCCCGTGCATCGGAGTCCGTCGACGCGATCCTGAACGGTGGCGACGATGTCACTCTCGGTCTCAACCCGCAGTACCTCATCGAGGCACTCGGAGCGGTCAAGAGCGAGTTCGTGCGCGTCACGTTCACCTCGAGCGACAACGCGAACAAGCTCAGCCCCGTGCTGATCACGAGCCAGACCTCGGTCGATCAGGCCGGACTCGACTCGTTCAAGTACCTGCTGCAGCCCAACCTGCTGCTCCGCTGATCCTGCGACGGGCGCGCTCCGCGCGGCGACAGCGGTGTCAGACCCCGAAGGTAGGCTGACAGCGTGATTGTGGAACACCTGAGCCTGGTCGACTTCCGCAACTACGCGACCGCGGATCTCGCACTGCACAAGGGGCCCAACGTCCTGGTCGGCCGCAACGGTCAGGGCAAGACCAACCTCGCCGAGGCCGTCGTCTTCCTCGCCACGCTCGGCTCTCACAGGGTCTCGTCCGATGCGCCGATGGTGCGTGAAGGTCAGGACTTCGCGATCATCCGCGCGCGCCTCTCGCACGGCGAACGCAAAGTGCTGATCGAGGTTCAGCTCAACAAGCAGGGCTCGAACAAGGCACGCATCAACGGCTCGCCGTCGAAGACCAACGAGCTTCCCCGGTATGCCCATGTGGTGCTGTTCGCCCCGGAGGATCTGCAGATCGTGCGCGGCGACCCGTCTTCTCGGCGTCGCTTCGTCGACCAGCTGCTCATACAGCGCACTCCGCGCATGTCATCGGTGCTCGCCGACTACGACCGTGTGCTCAAGCAGCGCAACGCCCTTCTCAAGTCGGCCCGAGCGCGGGGCATCAAAGGCGAGGGCCTGAGCACCCTCGATGTGTGGGACGACAAGCTGGTCTCCCTCGGAGCAGAGATCATCACGGCACGACAGCGTCTGGCGGCCGACCTCCAGACCCCGGTGGCAGAGGCGTATGCGGCGATCGCGGGCGAAGACCATCGTCCCCAGCTCGATTGGGCGCTCTCGGTGCGAGGGGCAGACCCCGAAGAGGGGGTCGACGCGCCGGCCGAGACCTCGGGAGACATCGCCGAGATGTTCCACGCCGCACTGCTCGCCAAGCGGTCGAACGAGCTCGACCGCGGGCTCACCCTCACCGGACCCCATCGCGACGATCTCGTTCTCCGCGTTCGCGGGCTGCCCGTGAAGGGCTATGCGTCGCATGGGGAATCGTGGTCGGTTGCTCTCGCCCTGCGCCTCGCCTCGGCCGAGCTGCTGCGCAGCGAGTCCCCCGCCGGCGACCCCGTGCTCATCCTCGACGACGTGTTCGCCGAACTCGACGCCGAGCGCCGTCAGCGCCTCGCCGCGCTGACCGCAGGGTACGAGCAGGTGGTCGTGACCGCGGCCGTGGAGGAGGATATCCCCGAGGTGCTCCACGCGCATGTGGTGAGGATCTCGGCCGGAACCATCAGCGACGAGAGGGAGGTGCCGCATGAGTGACGCCGCACCCGTTCCGGCATCCGAGACTCCCGAGACGGTCGCGACGTATCTGCGTCTGCGCGGTCTCGCACCGAGCTCGAAGACGTGGAAGCGCAAGCGGCGCATCGTCACCGACGATGACAACGCCCCCTTCACGCCCGGACGTGACCCCGGCCCCCTCGGAGCGGTGCTCGACAAGCTCAGCCGCGACTCCGGGTGGCAGAAGACTCTTGCCCGTGAAGACCTGGTCAGGCAGTGGGCCGATCTTGCGGGTACGGACACGGCGAAGCACTCCGAACCCGTCTCGCTCGAACGCGGAGTGCTCACCGTGAAGTGCGATTCGACGGCCTGGGCCAAGAACCTGCAGTACATGCGCGGGACCATCCTCACCGAGATCGGCCGACGGTATCCGGATGCGGGGGTCGAGAACCTCCGCTTCATCGGACCGGACGTACCCTCATGGAAATGGGGTCCCAGAGTCGTTCCAGGACGGGGCCCGCGCGATACCTACGGGTAGGGCACCGTTCAGGGGGTTCAAGAGGCTCAGAGGGCCACACACGGCCGTTCAGCGGGATTTCGAGTCGAAAGACCGCTAGAATGGGAGTTCGTGATATTGATGTGGAGAATGCCCTCTGATGACGCCTGAATTCCCTGCTGACGAGACGGAATCGACCACCGGGGAAACCCCTGACCCCTCACAGGGCGCAGAGACCCAGGCTCCCGCGGAAGCGGAGACGAGGTCCACATCGATCTCCCCCAAGATCAAGCAGCCCGGCGAGTACGGCGCCGACTCGATCCAGATCCTCGAGGGACTCGAGGCGGTGCGCAAGCGACCCGGAATGTACATCGGTTCCACGGGTCCGCGCGGTCTGCACCACCTGGTCTACGAGATCGTCGACAACTCGGTCGATGAGGCTCTCGCCGGCTACGCAGACACGATCCACGTGACGCTGCTCGAAGACGGCGGCGTGCGCGTCATCGACAACGGCCGCGGAATCCCGGTCGACCCGCACTCCTCCGACCCGTCGAAGTCCACGGTCGAGGTCGTGCTGACGATCCTGCACGCCGGTGGCAAGTTCGGTGGCGGCGCGTATGCCGTCTCCGGTGGTCTGCACGGCGTCGGCTCCTCTGTCGTGAACGCCCTGTCGACCCGCTTCGACGTCGAGGTCAAGCAGAAGGGCTTCGTCTGGCGGCACAGCTTCGCCGACGGCGGAGTGCCGCAGCAGAAGCTCATCAAGGGCGAGGCGACCGACGACACCGGCACGAGCATCACGTTCTGGCCGGATGCCTCGATCTTCACCGAGTCGATCGACTTCGACTACGACACCCTGCGCACGCGCTTCCAGCAGATGGCGTTCCTCAACAAGGGTCTTCGCATCGAGCTGCTCGATGAGCGCGCGTCCTCGGCCTACGAGGTCGAGGAATCCGGTGTGACCGTCACGAAGCAGCCCGGTGATGTCTTCTTCTACGAGCGCGGACTCGTCGACTACGTCGAGTACCTGAACAAGGTGCGTCACGCCGAGGTCGTCAACGAGGAGATCATCGCGTTCGAGTCCGAGGACACGGCGCGCAAGATCTCGCTCGAGGTCGCGATGCAGTGGACCACGTCGTACACCGAGAACGTCTTCACCTATGCGAACACGATCAACACCCACGAGGGTGGAACCCACGAAGAGGGCTTCCGCGCCGCGCTCACCACGCTGGTGAACAAGTACGCGCGTGCGAACAACATCCTCAAGGAGAAGGACGACAACCTCTCCGGAGACGACGTCCGCGAGGGATTGACCGCCGTCATCTCGATCAAACTGGGCGAGCCCCAGTTCGAGGGTCAGACCAAGACCAAGCTGGGCAACACCGAGGCCAAGGCGTTCGTGCAGAAGGTCGTGGGCGATCAGCTCGGCGACTGGTTCGACCGCAACCCGGCCCAGGCGAAGAACATCATCCGCAAGGCGCTCGACGCCGCGACCGCGCGCCTGGCCGCGCGCAAGGCGCGCGAGACCGCACGGCGCAAGAGCGTGTTCGAGTCGGCCGCGATGCCCGACAAGCTCAAGGACTGCACCAGCAAGGACCCTTCGATCAGCGAGATCTTCCTCGTCGAGGGTGACTCGGCCGGCGGTTCGGCAGTGCAGGGACGTGACCCGCACACGCAGGCGATCCTCGCGCTCCGCGGCAAGATCCTCAACGTCGAGCGCGCTCGCCTCGACAAGGCGCTGGGCAACCGCGAGGTCCAGGCGATGATCCAGGCCTTCGGCACGGGCATCGGCGAGGACTTCGACATCGAGAAGGCGCGCTATCACAAGATCGTGCTGATGGCGGATGCCGACGTCGACGGGCAGCACATCACGACGCTGCTGCTCACGCTGCTGTTCCGCTACATGCGCGGCCTCATCGAGGCGGGCTTCGTGTACCTCGCGATGCCGCCGCTGTACCGCCTCAAGTGGTCGAACCAGCCGCACGAGTACGTGTTCAGCGACGCAGAGCGCGATGCGCTGCTCAAGTTCGGCCTCGACAACGGCAAGCGCATCCCGAAGGATGCCGGCATCCAGCGCTACAAGGGTCTCGGCGAGATGAACGCCAAGGAGCTGTGGGAGACCACGATGGATCACACGACGCGGACGCTCCGCCAGGTGACCATCGAGGATGCCGCGGCGGCAGACGAGATCTTCAGCGTGCTGATGGGTGAGGACGTCGAATCACGACGCAGCTTCATCCAGCGCAACGCCAAGGACGTCCGCTTCCTCGACATCTGAGGCGCTCCGCGCCCTGCATTCGCTCGAATAACGACCGGAATCGACAACACACATGACTGACGAAGTACGCCCCGAGCCCCCGGCCCACGACCACGGGAACATCGACCAGGTCGACCTGAAGTTCGAGATGGAGCGCAGCTATCTCGACTACGCGATGGCCGTCATCGTCGGACGTGCCCTGCCCGACGTGCGCGATGGTCTGAAGCCTGTGCATCGCCGCGTGATCTACGGCATGTACGACGGCGGGTTCCGCCCCGATAAGTCGTTCTCGAAGTGCGCCCGTGTCGTGGGCGAGGTCATGGGTCAGTACCACCCCCACGGTGACTCGGCGATCTACGACGCCCTCGTGCGTCTCGTGCAGCCGTGGGCGCTGCGGTACCCGCTCGCGCTGGGTCAGGGCAACTTCGGGTCCCCCGGGAACATGGGAGCCGCGGCTCCTCGATACACCGAGACGAAGATGGCTCCGCTCGCGCTCGAGATGGTGCGCGACATCGAAGAAGACACCGTCGACTTCCAGGACAACTACGACGGCCAGACCCAGGAGCCGACGGTCCTTCCGGCGCGGTTCCCGAACCTGCTCGTCAACGGCTCGGTCGGAATCGCCGTCGGCATGGCGACGAACATCCCCCCGCACAACCTGCGCGAGATCTCGGATGCTGCGCTCTGGGCGCTCGACAACCCCGGCCTTCCGCGTGAAGAGCTCCTCGACGGGCTGATCCAGCGCGTTCCGGGCCCCGACTTCCCCACCGGCGCTCAGATCCTGGGCACCAAGGGAATCCACGAGGCCTATCGCACCGGCCGCGGATCGATCACGATGCGCGCGGTCGTCAACGTCGAGGAGATCCAGGGCCGCACGTGCCTCGTGATCACCGAGCTGCCCTACCAGGTCAACCCCGACAACGTCGCCGTGAAGATCGGCGATCTCGTGCGCGACGGCAAGATCAGCGGCATCGCCGACATCCGCGACGAGTCGTCCGATCGCACGGGTCAGCGCCTCGTCGTCGTGCTCAAGCGCGACGCGGTCGCGAAGGTCGTGCTCAACAACCTGTACAAGCACACGCAGCTGCAGGAGAACTTCGGCGCGAACATGCTGGCGATCGTCGACGGCGTGCCGCGCACGCTGGCGATCGACGGGTTCGTGACCTACTGGATCACCCACCAGCTCGAAGTGATCGTCCGTCGCACGCGCTTCCGTCTGGCGAAGGCCGAGCGTCGCATGCACATCCTGCGCGGCTACCTCAAGGCGCTCGATGCGCTCGACGAGGTCATCGCTCTGATCCGTCGGTCGGCCACGGTCGACGACGCGCGCGAGGGACTGAAGAAGCTCCTCGACATCGACGACGACCAGGCGCAGGCCATCCTCGACATGCAGCTCCGTCGCCTCGCGGCTCTCGAGCGGCAGAAGATCCTCGACGAGGCGGCCGAGCTCGAGCGGCTCATCGCCGAGTACCAGGCGATCCTGGCCGACGAGATGCTGCAGCGCGACATCATCCGCGAAGAGCTCACCGGCATCGTCGAGCGCTTCGGCGACGACCGCCGCACGCACATCCTGCACGGCTTCGACGGCGATGTCTCGATGGAAGACCTCATCGCCGAGGAGGAGATGGTCGTCACCATCACCCGCGCCGGGTACATCAAGCGCACGCGGAGCGACAACTACCGTTCGCAGCACCGCGGCGGCAAGGGCATCAAGGGCGCGCAGCTGCGAGCGGATGACATCGTCGAGCACTTCTTCGTGACGACGACCCACCACTGGCTGCTGTTCTTCACCGACAAGGGACGCGTCTATCGCGCGAAGACCTATGAGGTCCCCGAGGCCGGGCGCGATGCGAAGGGGACGCACGTCGCGAACCTGCTCGCACTGCAGCCCGACGAGAACATCGCGCAGGTGCTCGACATCCGCGACTACGCGGTCGCCGACTATCTGGTGCTCGCGACGCGCGACGGTCTCGTCAAGAAGACGCGCCTCGACACGTATGACACCAACCGCCAGGGCGGCGTCATCGCGATCCGTCTGAACGACGAGGACGAGCTGGTCTCGGCGCTCATGGTCAACGCCGAGGACGACATCCTGCTCATCAGCCGCCGGGGCATGTCGGTCAGGTTCAGCGCGACCGACGATGCGCTGCGACCGATGGGACGCGCGACCGCCGGAGTGAAGGGCATGAAGTTCCGTGAGGGCGACAGCCTGCTGTCGGCATCCGTCGCCGCTCCCGGTCAGTTCGTGTTCGTGGTGACGGACGGCGGGTACGCGAAGCGCACGGCCGTCGAGGAATATCGCGTCCAGGGACGCGGTGGTTTCGGCATCAAGGTGGCCAAGCTGCACGACGATCGGGGCACTCTCGCGGGTGGTCTGATGGTCTCGGCCGACGACGAGGTCCTTGTGGTTCTGTCCAGCGGCAAGGTGGTACGCTCTGCCGTGGCCGAGGTGCCCGCCAAGGGCCGAGACACCATGGGAGTGGTGTTCGCACGGACGACGGAAGCCGACCGGATCCTCGCCATCGCCCGCAACGGCGAGCGGGGCCTCACCGAGGAAGATGAATCGGATGAGGCTGAGGTGGACGCCGAGTCCACCGCCCCCGAGACGAACGAGAATCCTGAGGAAGCAGACGCATGAGCACAGTAGCCGACAAGCTGGCGAAGAAGTCCACGCGCAAGACCAGTGGCAAGCAGGTGCGCCTGCGTCTCGTCTATGTCGACTTCTGGTCGGCCGTGAAGCTCTCGTTCCTCGGAGCGGTCGCACTCGCGATCGTCACCATGGTGTCGTTCTTCCTGATCTTCCTGGTGCTCCAGGCCACGGGCCTCCTCACTCAGGCCGACGAGATCGTCGGCGCGATCACCGACAACTCGGTGCGCATCTCCGAGGTGGCAGGTCTGCCGCAGGTGATGGCGTTCGCCGCTGTCGTCTCGATCCTGAACCTCATCGTGTTCACGGTGCTCGGCGCGGTCGTGGCCGGCATCTACAACGTCGCCGTGAAGGTGACGGGCGGTCTGCTCGTCGGCTTCATGTCGAACTGATCCTCCGGATTCGAAGAGGGGCGGGTGCTTCGGCATCCGCCCCTCTTCTGTGCTCTCCGACGGAGTAGGGAAAACCCGAAGCCGGGTGTCTGGTTGGCTCGGTGTCGGCCCGATCGGCGCCGCCGTACCTTTGAACCATGACGACACACACTGCCACGCCACCACCGGCGACGGCCACGAAGCCGCCGTTGCGCATCGTGCTCACGATCCTGCACCTCGCAGGCATCGGAGTCATCGGCGGCTTCATCTTCGCGACTCTTTCCGGACTCCTCGGCACCGGGCTCGGCCTGCTCTTCGCGGCGGGCGTCGGCATCGTGCTGCTCGTCGGACTCGTCTACGCCCTCTTCGGCGTGGGCTGGTTCGAGGTGGCCCGGGTCAGCGCCCTCTACCGGTCGCCGATCACGCCGCTCCGGTGGCGCCCGCGGGACCGCCCCGGATTCGTGGGCTGGCTGCGCTCGCTCGGACGCCAGGCCATCGACGGCCGCATGTGGCGCGCCCTCGCGAACTTCGCGATCACCGCTGTGCTCGGCTGGATCGTGCTGCGCCTCGCCTTCGGCCTCGTCTGGTCGATCACGATCTCGTTCGCACCCCTCACCGGAGCGGACGCCGTGATGGGCCCGTTCGGCGGGGGCGGCATCGACCCTGCGTGGGCGCCGCTCGTCGGCATCCTCGGCATCGCCGCCTGCATCGCCGGAATGATCGGCCTGGCACTGCTGAACCGGGTGCTCTCGCTCGCCATCGTCGTTCGCAGCCGTGAAGCAGAGCTCACGGAGCGCGTGCGCACCAGCACCGCTCAGCGCGAGGGCGCCGTGCGCGCCGCAGACGTCGAGCGCACCCGCATCGAGCGGGATCTGCACGACGGCGTCCAGCCCCGCCTCGTGTCGGTCGGCATGACCCTGGGGCTCGCGCAGCAGAAGATCGACAACGATCCGGATGCCGCGAAAGAGCTGATCGCTGAAGCGCACACCTCGACCAAGGCAGCGATCACCGAGCTGCGACAGCTCGCCCGAGGCATCCATGCATCCGTCCTCGACGATCGAGGCCTCGACGCAGCCCTGTCCGCCCTCGCAGGGCGATCCCACATCCCCGTGAGTCTCGACGTGAGGATGGACGGACGCTGCAGCCGTGAGGCCGAGGCCGCCGTGTACTTCTCGATCGCCGAGTCGCTCACGAACGCAGCCAAGCATTCACGAGCCAGTGAGGCCCGGGTCACCGTTCGTCTTCGCGACGGTGGAGTGCTCTGGGCGCGTGTCGAAGACAACGGCATGGGCGGTGCACAGGTGCAACCGGGCGGTGGCCTCGACGGCATCGCGAACCGCGTCCTGGCAGCGGGCGGGACCTTCCGTCTCGAGAGCCCCGTCGGCGGGCCGACCAGCCTGGAGGTGAACGTGCCATGCGCATCCTGATCTGCGAGGACTCCGTCCTGCTGCGCGAGGGACTGGTGCGACTGCTCGAGGATGCCGGCCACAGTGTGGTCGCCGCTCTCGCCGACACCGCCGGTCTCAGTGAAGCCGTGATCGAGACCGATCCGGAGCTCTGCATCCTCGATGTGCGGCTGCCCCCGACGTTCACCGACGAGGGCATCCGCGCGGCGCTCGGACTGCGCGTCACGCACCCTGCGCTCCCGCTGCTCGTTCTCTCGCAATACGTCGAGGAGCGCTATGCGTCCGACCTCATCTCCGCGCAGGGCGGGCCGCTGGGCTACCTGCTCAAGGATCGAGTCGCCGACGTCTCGGATTTCCTCGCCTCGGTGCAGAGGATCTCTGAGGGCGCGACGGTGCTCGACCCCGAGGTCGTGGCTCAGCTGCTCACCCGTCGCAACCGCGACGACCGCATGCAGCGTCTCACCGAGCGCGAGCGCACCGTGCTGTCGCTCATCGCCGAAGGCAAGTCGAATCAGGCGATCGCGGGCCTGCTCTTCCTCTCGGAGGCGAGCGTCGAGAAGCACATCACCGCGATCTTCCAGAAACTGGGCTTCGAGCAGGGCGAGTCGGGTAACCGACGCGTGCTGGCGGCGCTCGCACACATCGAGAACACGGGCGGCACCACGCCGACCGGACAGACAGGACTGGGACGATGACCTCCAACGACGACTTCCAGGGCGGGCACACCCCCCTCACTCCCCCGCCGGCGTCCGCGCCTCAGGGCCACGAGCCGGCACCGGCGCCCACCACTGCTCCCGTTGCTCAGGCGGCGCCCGCCGATGCCGGCCGTTCATCGGGAACGACGGCGATCATGATCGTGACGGCGATCGTCGGCGGTATCGCGCTCCTCGGCGCGGGAGGGTCTGCGGCATTCGCGGCGACCGGCAGCATGATGGGCTCCACGCAGGGCAGCGACTCGGTGCTGACCGAGGATGCATCGGGAATCAAGGGCCTCGACCTCGACGTGGATGCGGGAAACATGCGCATCGAGTTCGGGGATGTCGACGAGGCCCGGCTGGCCGTCACCGACGCCCGTGGCCCGGCGTGGACTCTCGAGCGCGACGGCGACGACCTGGTGGTGCGCAGTCCCGAGTTCCGGTTCGGATGGTGGTTCGGCAGCTGGTTCGGCGACGACCAGTCAGCCGTGCTGACTCTCCCCGAAGACCTTCTCGACGTGCAGCTCGATGCCGATCTCACCCTCGACGCGGGCAGCCTCGATGTGGTCGGCGAGTTCGGCGCTCTCGACATCACGGTCAACGCGGGCGCGCTCGATGTCGAAGCAGCCGCACGGAGCCTCACCATCGACATGAGTGCCGGACGTGCGGACGCGCTGCTCGACGGCGTCGACGACGCGGATCTCAGCGTCTCGGCAGGCGATCTCAACGTCGAGCTGACCGGACGTGCGCCGTCGCAGACGACGATCGACGTGAGCGCGGGGTCGGTCGACCTCACTGTTCCTGACGAGTCGTACTCGATCACCCAGGACGTCAGCGCGGGGTCGCTCGACGCGAAGGTCGACCAGTCATCGGACACCCGGAACGCGATCGACGTCTCGCTTTCGGCGGGCAGCGTGACCATCCGCCCGGGGCGCTGACCATGATCGAGGGCAGGGGCGCGCCGGTGCCCCGCCCTCGATTGGGTATTTCCGGAAATCTCCGGTAAAGTTTCGGAGGTTGACGGGCCCATAGCTCAGGCGGTTAGAGCGCTTCACTGATAATGAAGAGGTCCCAGGTTCAAGTCCTGGTGGGCCCACTTTTCAACTTAACAATTCCCTCACGGGGCCTTAGCTCAGTTGGTAGAGCGCCTGCTTTGCAAGCAGGATGTCAGGAGTTCGAATCTCCTAGGCTCCACACTGTGTTGAGACAGTTCGAGAAGGCCCCGCCACGTGCGGGGCCTTCTCGTTTCTCCCTTCGCGTGTGTTCCCCGGGTACGATGCGGGGATCTTCTTCGCACTCGTGGCCCTCCTGGTCACCGTGAATGCCGTCTCGGCGATGAGTGGAACAGGACAGCTGCTTCTCGATCGACTCGACCTGATCGCCGAGACGGCCGCCCTGGATTAGGCGATCTGCGCTCCTCCACAGGTGTTAACAACCCTGTTAACAACTGCCCGAGCTTGCCGGACCAGGGGCTCTTCCAGTCCACAGCTGTGGATGCATCTGTTAACAACTCGAAGATCGTCTAGTAATCAACCCCCCTTCTCACTCTCAGGTCGAGGGCGTAGCGTGCACGCATGGCTGACAGGGAGACGATGATCCAGACCGAGATCGTGTTCGACGGAGCGAGCTTCCTGCTCTCCCAGGATCAGGACGTCGACGACCTGCGAGAACGCATCGAGTCGGCGACGAGGAGCTCAGGTACGTTCGTCGACCTGGTCGTGGTCGGAAACAGGGCTGTGAGCGTGCTGATCACCCCGAACACCCAGGTGACGATCAGCGTGGCCTCCGTGGCGTACGACCCGCGTGACACCGGCGACGTGGACTTCCCCTACAGCGGGTATCACGACGAGCTCTGAAGCCGGGATGCGGCGTCAGAACCGCCCGTGATCAGAGTTTCGGACCGCGGATGATCCGCACGGGTCCTCTGGCCTCACGGATGCTCACCGGTTCGCCCTTCTGAGTCACGACGATCTCGTCGCGGTCTGCGAGTGCGGCGGCGACCCGCCGCACGTCCGGCATCACCGCTCGCCACGATTCACCGCCCACCGTTCGCGCCACGTCACTCGGACAGATCGAGGACTCGTTCCGCTTGCGGGTGAGCGCGCGCAGCGCGGCCGCGATCCTCTCGTCGAAGCCGTCGCCGCTGCGGTCCTCCCACCAGGGCTCCCCGCGTTCACCCAGCGCGGTCTTCGCGTCCTGCACCCGCCGTCGCGCATCGGAATCCTGCGTCTTCACGGCACGACGCGCAGCCATCAGCTCATCCACGAGCTCCTGCCGGAACGCGTCGGGGATCGACGGGTCCGTCGCCCGCCATCGCCGGCCGTCGATGACGACGTGATGCCCGTCTGCGGTGTGCTCCGGGCCGCGTGCATCGCCGGTCTCTGTGCTGTGGTCGGATGCCATGGGAACAGTCTTGCCACCCGGGATCGTGTCGACCAAGGGGCTTGACCGACCGCGCGCCGACGACCTGCCGGCGTGGTTCAGACCGCGGTGAGTCCGTGGGGTGCGATGTTCAGGCGCTCGCATCCGTCGGCGGTCACGACGACGATGTCCTCGATGCGTGCACCCCACTCGCCTGGGAAGTAGATGCCGGGTTCGATGCTGAACGCCATGCCCTCGCGCAGCACCAGATCGTTGCCGGGCGCGATGTAGGGCTCTTCGTGCACCGAGACGCCGATGCCGTGACCGGTGCGGTGCAGGAATGCCTCTCCGATCCCCGCCTCAGCGAGCACGGACCGCGCCGCGGCGTCGATCTGCTCGGCCGTCGCTCCGGGGCGCACGGCGTCGACCGCGGCCTGCTGAGCGCGCACGAGCACCGCGATGCGATCGGCAGCGTCGGGGTCGGGGGCGCCGACGACGTAGGTGCGGGTGCTGTCGGAGTTGTAGCCGCTGGGCACCGCTCCCCCGATGTCGACGACCACGATCTCTCCGTCGCCGATCACCCGGTCCGACACCTCGTGATGCGGGTCGGCGCCGTTGGGGCCGGAGCCGACGATGACGAACTCGACCGTGCGGTGCCCCTCGGCGACGATGGCCTCGGCGATGTCGGCCGCCACCTCGCGCTCGGTGCGCCCGGCACGCAGCCACTCGGGCACGCGCCTGTGCACGGCGTCGATCGCCTCGCCGGCCAGCCGCAGCTCGGCGATCTCCTCGGCATCCTTGATCATGCGACCCTCACGCAGCACCGGCGTCGCGAGCTCGACGCGCACATCGATCCGGTCGGCCAGCGGAATGACGTGCAGTGCCGGCAGTGCGTCGGAGACGCCGACCCTTGAGACGGTGCCGAGGGCCGCGGCCACGAGGTCGTAGGGGCTGTCGCCGTCGACCCAGTCGGAGACCGCGAGTCCGAGCGCCCCCACAGCGGTGGTCCTCACCTTCGCCAGCTCCATCCTCGGCACGACGATCGTGGGAGCGAGTCCGGGACCGAGCACGAGTGCTGTGAGGCGTTCGATCGTGTCGCCTTCGACGCCGACCAGATACTGGAGGTCGGGGCCGGGGCCCACGACTATTCCGTCGAGACCGGAGTCGGCGGCGAGAGACGCGGCGCGGTCGAGTCGGGCGGCGTACACGGAAGCGGGGAACGGCAGTGTGCTCACGGCATCCACGCTACTGCTCGGGCCTGCGACAGGGAACGACGACTCAGCTGACGGCGAGGCGGATGCGCTCGGTGAGCACCTTGCGGTTCGCTGCAGTGAGGTCGAGCAGCGCGTAGGCGGTCGGCCACATCGTGCCGTCGTCGAGGTTCGAGATGGGCTCGAACCCGAAGGTGCCGTAGCGGACCTTGAACTTGCTCGCCGGCTGGAAGAAGCACAGCACCTTGCCGTCCTTGCCCCACGCCGGCATGCCGTAGTAGGTGCGCGGCATCAGCTCGGGAGCGACCTCGGTGACGAGGGCATGCAGCGCCAGCGACAACTCGCGATCCTTGTCGTCCGGCAGCTTCGCCACCGCCGCTTCGAGATCTGCGATCCCCTCGGCGCGCACTTCCTCAGGACTCTTCTTCGCTCGAGAGCGCGACTTGCGCTTGTCGGCCGCGGCCTCCTTCATCGCCTCGCGTTCCTCGGCGCTGAAGTTCTTCTCGTTGTCAGCCATGACGGGTTCCTTTCCTGGCGTGATCTGCGATGAACTTCACACTACGGACGCCACGGCCGGCTGTGCTTCTCGATTCCTGATCGATCCGGCCCCGTCTGTCATGACGGCTCGACACACAGCGGTGGACGTAACCGCGCGGGGGCTAGTGTGAGGGCATGGACATGCGCGTCGCGGCATACGCGGTCGTCACCGATGACGACGGACGCATACTTCTGGCGCGCTGGATCGAAGGACGCCGAGTCGCCTGGACGATGCCCGGTGGCGGTCTCGAGGCCGGCGAGGCACCCGAAGACGCCGTGCGGCGGGAGCTTCGTGAGGAGACCGGCTACAGCGTCAAAGTCGGGGAGCTGCTCGGCATCCACTCGCGGGTGATCCCCGCCGGTCAGCGGGTGGGCGAGTCGGACCAGCCGCTGCACACGCTGCGCATCGTCTACCGCGCATCCGTGACGGGCGGGAAGTTGACCTTCGAGGCTGACGGCTCGACCGACATGGCGGAGTGGTTTCCCCTCAAGGCAGTGAAGGAGCTGCAGAGGGTGAAGCTGGTCGACATCGCACTGCGGATGGCCGGCATCCTCTGAGTCAGTCGCGCGCCTCTTCGGGAACCGAGATGTCGGCCACCGTCGCGCCGTAGGCGGAGATGAGGTCGTCTGCGTCCACGAACAGGCTGTAGCCGTGAGCACCGGCGCCCATGGCGATCCGCTGTCCGATGATCGACTCGTCGGCGAAGACGGGCCAGTCGGTGGTGCTGCCGATCGGTACGATCGTGCCGCGCTCGTATCCGGTCGCCGCGAGGGCCAGCTCCGGCTCAGGCAGGCGCAGCTTGTTCACACCCACCACCGCACGCAGCTTGGGCCACGAGATCGACCTGCCGCCCGGAACCAGCGCGAACAGATAGGTGTCGTCCGAGCGCTTGACGACGAGGGTCTTCACGATGCCGGAGGGCAGGATGCCGAGCAGTTCCGCAGCTTCGACGAGGCTGCGGGCCGCCGGTCGTTCACGGATCTCGATCTCGAGGCCCCGCGCGGCCGCGGCATCCTTCACCCGAGCATGGAGATCCCCCGGCTCAGTGGCCGGGGGCTCCGGTGTCGAGGTCACGCGTCAGGTGCGGAGAGCGGGTCGTCGGCGACCCAGAGCTCGTCGTCTGCGCGCAGTGCCTGCCAGGCGGCGTAGAGAACACCGGCTGCTGCGGCGACTCCGAGGATCAGGGCGATGATCGAGCCGACGCCCGGGCCCTTCGGCTCGGGCTTGGTGGCCTTCCGGACCTTGCGAACGACACCCTCGCGCTTGGCGTTCGCCACGTCCCACGCGGTGAGCGCGGTTCCGACGACTCCGCCGACGATCGGGACGACCTTGTCGTCGACGACGTGGTGGCCGAATCGCACGCCACGGTCGACGACGGGGGCGACGCGACGGTTGTAGGTGTCCTGCACGACAGGACCGACCTGCTCGCGGCCGAAGTGGCCGAGCTGGCGTCCGGCCTCACGGGCGACGTCGGCGGCGTGGCCGACCAGGACCTGCTGGTTCTCCCAGAGCTGGTTCGCGTCGTTCTGAAGACGACGCAGCTCCTTCTTCCGCTTGCGGCTGATGCTCACGATGCTCTCCTGTCGATTGGAGTACGGATTCCCCATCTTGCCACGCGACCCTGGATGGGGCGAGGGAATCGCCGAACCCTTGCGCCGAAGGCGGATCGACGCTAGACGCGGGCCAACTCATGGGAAGCTCTGCGAGAATGGACGCATGGCTCATGCTTCTCATGTCGCAACCCTGCACACCAACCACGGTGACATCGTCATCAACCTCTTCGGCGACCACGCTCCGAAGACGGTCAAGAACTTCGTCGGCCTCGCCGACGGCACACAGGAGTGGACGCACCCCGCCACCGGCAAGCCGGGCGAGGGCGCTCTCTACAAGGACGTCGTCTTCCACCGCATCATCCCGAACTTCATGATCCAGGGCGGCGACCCGCTCGGACAGGGCATCGGCGGCCCCGGCTACAACTTCGACGACGAGATCAACATGGAGCTCAACTTCAACGAGCCCTACATCCTCGCCATGGCGAACGCCGGCCTGCGTCGCAACGCCATCACGGGCAAGCCCGAGGGCACCAACGGCTCGCAGTTCTTCATCACGACCGACCCCACTCCCTGGCTCCAGGGCAAGCACACGATCTTCGGCGAGGTCGCCGATGACGCCTCCAAGGCTGTCGTCGACGCGATCGCCGCAGTGCCGACGGCCGCGGGCGACCGCCCGATCGAGCCCGTCGTGCTGCAGTCGATCGACATCGTCGCGGCCTGACGCCGACGCTGGCCGATCCGGATGACGACGCCTGAGTTCGCGGACAACCGCGACAACTTCTGCTACCGGCATCCGGATCGGCAGAGCTTCGTGCTCTGCCAGCGGTGCCTGCGAACGATCTGCCCCGAGTGCCAGACGCAGGCGCCGGTCGGAGTGATCTGCCCCGAGTGCATGGCCGAGCAACGCAAGAGCCGCACTCCCGCCCAGAAGCGTGCAGAGCGCCGGTGGGGCGGCCGCAACACGGCGACCGCCGCCGTGCGCAGCGGCAAGCCGATAGTCACGTACGCACTGCTCGCAGTGACGTCGTTCATCGGGCTGGTGCAGCTGATCCCGGGGATCGGCGACGCGATCACGGGCCAGCTGCTCTTCGCGGCGGGATATCTGTATCCGAACCTGTCTCTCATGACCTTCGAGCCCTGGCGGCTTCTCACCGCCGTGTTCGTCCACGGCGGTTTCCTGCATCTCGCGCTCAACATGCTTGCGCTGTGGATGCTGGGGCAGAGCCTCGAGCCGATGCTCGGTCGGGTCCGCTTCCTCGCGCTCTATCTGATCAGCGGACTCGGCGGTTCCGTCGCCGTCGCCCTGCTCGCGCCCGGGACCGCGACGGTCGGCGCCTCCGGGGCGATCTTCGGCCTCATGGCCGCGCTGCTGATCATCGGCAGGCACATCGGCGCGAACGTCACGGGGATCCTCGTGATCCTCGGCATCAACTTCGTCGTCGGATTCGTGTTCTCTCAGAACATCGCCTGGCAGGCGCACCTCGGTGGAGCGATCGTCGGTGCACTCGTCGCATTCATCCTCACGAGAACCCGAAGGCGAGAGCAGCGCACGCTGCAGATCCTGCTGCTCGCTGCGGTGGTCGTGGCACTCGTCCTGATCGTCGCCTTCCTGGTGCCGTTCCTGATCACGACGGTTTACTCCTGATCAAGAGTTGTTAACAGGGTTGTTAACCGTTGTGAATAACATGGGTGTAATTCTCCCCAGGGTGGGGATAACCTGTGGATAACTCAGGACGACATGTTGACCGAATCGCTCGTCGACGACACGAAGAAGGCCCCTCTCGCCTGAGCGAGAGGGGCCTTCTTCGAAGAGAGGGGGCTGGCGTCAGCGCCAGCGGGTGGTCATCAGGAAGCCGATCAGGGCGATGCCCAGACCGATAGCGAGGTTCCAGTTGTCGAGACCGGGAATCGGGAACTGCATGCCGGAGATGTAGAACACGAGAATCCACACCAGACCGAGGAGCATGAAGCCGACCATCACCGGCTTGAACCACACGGCGTTGGGTGCGGCTTCGCCTTCGCTGCGCGGAGCTTCGGGTTCTTCAGTCTTGCGGTCGCGTGCCATTCCCACAGTGTACCCAAGAGTGTCATATCGCGCGGAAAAGCAAGGCCAGAGGGCTGGTGTCCAGGTCTGGAAGATAAGATCTGGCCATGACTGCATCCGTCGTCTCGGGGGAGCGACGCGCACGACGCCGTCGCCCCCGATCGCGCGCGACCTTCACGAGCGTGCTCGGCGAGCTGTTGCTCACCGGTGGCGTGCTCGTGCTGCTCTTCGTCGCCTGGCAGATGTGGATCGGCGACATCATCATCGCCGCGCAGAAGAACGACGAGGGCGCTGCCATGTCGCAGACGCTTGCCGAGGCTCCGGCACCCGAGCCTCCGCCCCTGATCGAGGGGGAGGACGGCACGACATACTACGAGCCCGTGATACCGGCCGCCCCCGCCGACGCACAGTGGTTCGCGCAGATGCACGTGCCGCGTTTCGGTGCTGACTACAACGTCGGCATCTACGGGGGCACGAGCCGTGCACGCACTCTCGACGACCTGGGAATCGGCGTCTACACCGACTCGAAGATGCCCGGCGAGGTCGGCAACTTCGCGATGGCCGGGCACCGCACCACCTGGGGCAAGCCCTTCAACCAGCTCGACAAGCTCCAGGTCGGCGATGCGATCGTCGTCGAGACCCCCGACGGATGGTTCACCTACCGTTTCCGGACGCTGGAGTACGTGAAGCCGACGCAGACCGACGTGCTGCTCGACGTGCCGCAGATGCCGGGCGTCGAGACGGGCGAGAAGTACATCACTCTGACCGCCTGCTCGCCGCTCTACTCACTCGCTGAGCGCATCGTCGCCTACGGGGTGTTCGACAGCTTCCAGCCCCGCGCCGAGGGCCCGCCCACGGCGCTCACCGACCCCCCGCCTCCGCCGGCTGCGCCGTCGATCTAGCCGAACGGAACGAGACGAAATCATGTATGCCGCACTCTGGCGCCTGCTGCCCGGTCCGTGGTGGCTGAAGCTCTTCTTCCTCCTCGTGCTCATCGCAGCAGTGCTCTACGGGTTGTTCTGGTTCGTGTTCCCCTGGGTGAGCCCCCTGATCACACCGGGCGAGGTCGATCTCGAATGACCCGCGTGCTGGTCGTGGACAACCACGACAGCTTCGTGCACACCCTCGTCGGGTACCTGCGTGAGCTCGGCGCCGATGTCACCCTGATCGAAGCGGATGCCACCGACGCCGCGCAGCTCGAGGGGATGCTGCCCGCCTTCGACGCGCTGCTCCTCTCGCCGGGCCCGGGCACACCAGCCGACGCCGGGGTATCGATCGATGCCGTGCGCCTCGCCGCGCGGATCGGCATGCCTCTCCTCGGCGTCTGCCTCGGGCATCAGGTGATCGGCGCGGCCTTCGGCACAGCCGTGTCGGAGGCGCCGGAGCTGATGCACGGCATGGTGTCGCGGGTCACGCACGACGGCTCGGCTCTCTTCGCCGGCATCCCGTCGCCGTTCGATGCCGGCAGATATCACTCTCTCGCCCTCGCGGAGTCGGCGCTGCCGGCCGACGTCGTCGTCACCGCGCGCACGGAGAGCGGCACCGTCATGGCCCTGGCGCACACCCGGCTGCCGATTCTCGGGGTGCAGTTCCACCCCGAGAGCGTGCTCACTGAAGGCGGCTACCGCCTGCTGGCGAACTGGCTCGACCTCTGCGGCGACCCGGACGCCGTGGCCCTGTCGGCGAACCTGCATCCGCTCTCGGGCGTGTGAAGCGTCGGTGACGCCTCGGGTCAGCCGGCGGCGACGCAGTAGCGCAGTTCGACGGTCGAGCCGATCGCGACATCGCCCGGCGCGGCCGACATCGACGACACGGTGGGGGGCTCGGTCGGCGTGCAGTCGATCAGCTCGACCGGGCTCGGTGTGAGCCCGATGCGTTCGAGCTCTGCCTGCGCGGCATCCATCGTCCACCCTGTGACATCGGTGAGGGTCACCCGGCCGCTGGCGACCACGAGATTCACGACGGTCTGCGGCGCGACCTCGCTCTCGGCGGCCTCGCTCGCCTCCATCACCGTCTCTGCTGCCAGGCCCTTGTCGTTGCGCTGGATCACCGTGCCGAGTTCGAGACCCGCTGCCGCGAGAGCATCTTTGGCGGCCGTCAACGACAGCCCCTCGAGAATCGGCACCATCACGGTCTCTTTGCCTGATGACACGTAGATGGTGACGGAATCACCCTCGCTGACGGCTGTACCGCTCTCCGGATCGGTGCGGATCACGTTGCCCTCGACGATGTCGTTGCTCGACTCGAGCACGAGCTTGGTGGTCAGATCGAGCTCGGCGAGATCGTCCTGGGCGCGCTCGGACGAGACGTTGACGAGATCCGGCACGACGCGAGCGCTCGACGGCACGTCATCCGGGCGCATGCTGAGCGTCCACACCCAGAACAGCACGGATGCGAGGAGCACCGCGAGCAGCGCGACACCTGCCCAGATCCACGCGACCGGCGGACCTGACTGCGTGCGAGCCATGGTCGTGTCAGTGCTCAGCTGGCGCAGCGACCGGGCCGTCTCCTGCGCGGCGCGCGGGCTCGGTCCATACAGCTCGCTGGTGAGCGCGCCGAGTTCCTTGCGGCTCGGCGCGTGGCCGGAGACCGCGGAGTCGAGCGCTGCGCGGAAGTGCGCGGCATCCGGGTACCGCTGGTACGGGTCTTTCGCGAGTGCGCGGAGGACGATCGGGTCGAGCGCACCGGGGGAGTCCTCGTTCACCTCGGTCGGAGGCACGGGGGTCTCGCTGACGTGCTGGTACGCGACGGCGACCGGCGATTCGCCGCGGAACGGCTGACGACCGGTGAGCAGCTCGTAGAGCACCACGCCGGTGGAGTAGAGGTCGGCCCGGGCGTCGACCGGCTCGCCCTTGGCCTGCTCGGGCGAGAAGTATGCGGCGGTGCCGATGATCTGCGTGGTCTCGGCAACGGTCGAGGACGAGTCGGACACGGCGCGGGCGATGCCGAAGTCCATGACCTTGACCTGGCCCTTGTCGGTCACCATGACGTTGCCCGGCTTGATGTCTCGGTGCACGACGCCCGCGCGGTGCGAGTAGTCGAGCGCCTCGAGGATGCCGTCGACGTAGCGCACGGCGTCTTCGACAGGCACCGGACCCTTCGCGATGATGTCCTTCAGCAGGGTTCCGCTGATCAGCTCCATGATGATGTACGGAGGCTCATCGGTGCTGCTGTCGGTGGTCGAGGGGTCGCCGGCGTCGTAGACGCGGACGATCGACGGGTGCGACATGCGCGACGCCGACTGCGCCTCGAGACGGAAGCGCGTGCGGAACGCGTTGTCCCGTGCGAGCTCGGGGTCGAGGATCTTGATCGCGACCGCACGACCGAGCGTGAGGTCGTACCCTCGGTACACCTTCGCCATGCCGCCGTGCCCGATGAGCTCGTCTACGCGGTAGCGACCCGCGAGAACGCGTGGCTCTGTCGACACGTACTGACCCCCTGATACGACCTTGTGGATGCTCTAGCCTACGGCGAGAGCGGTTTATTCGCCTGAGTCGCCGCCGTCGGTGTCGCCCTCACCGGGATCCGGTGCGGCAGGCAGAATGGCGACGCCCGGCATCGCGTCGGACTGCTCGGACGGCATGTCGCTTCCGCAGAACACACGGAACGTGGCAGTGATCGTCTGGCCGGCCGTGCCGGGGACGATCTGCGTCGAGAGGACGCTCGGTCCGAAGCTGCGGATGGACTCGCCCGAGTTGCCGCCGGAGAAGGTCGCGTTGGTGAGCGTGACCTCGAAGGCGGACCGCGCCGGGGTGCCCGAGGGGCACTCGAAGCTCGGCCAGTTGAGCGTCACAGGAACGCCCTCGGTCGCGGTGCCGGCGATGGTCGGGGTGCCCGAGGGCTTGCCCACCTTCACCTGCTCCTTGAAGGTCGTCAGGGTGATGGTCGTGCCCTCCGGCACGTTCCCACCAGGCTGGACCGATTCGACCGTTCCGACCTGGTTCGCGCTCGGAGCGATCGTGTTGCCCACGGTGCACTCGGCCTGCAATCCGGCGTTGACCGCCGCGGCCTGCGCGGCCTCGCACTGCATTCCGACGAGCCCGAGAGCATCGACGTCGATCAGCTCGGGCTCGGGCGTCTCGGTCTCGCTCGGCGTCGGCTTGGGCGTCTGGACAGCCGTCTCCGACTGCGTCGGCTCGGGCTCGGGGTCACCGGGGTTCATCAGAGCGAACACGGTTCCGCCGAGCACGATCACGAGCAGGGCGATCAGAGCGATGAGGGGCCACGTCCAGGGGCTGCGCTTCTTCTTCGTCTTCTCGGCGCCCTCATCGGCCTGCTCGCCGGTGGGCAGCTGGGCCGTGGTGGGGAGGATGCGAGTCGTGCCGTCGTCGCCCGATGCGGTGAGCAGTCGGGTGGCGTCGTCGGATGCCACGCCGCCGGTCGCGATGGCCGGCACGGCGATGGCCGCAGAGTTCAGGTCGCCTCGGCGCAGTGCCTGGGCGGCGCGTGCCACCGTCGCGGAAGACGAGGGCCGGTCGGCCGGCTTCTTGGCGATCATCGCCATGACGAGGTTCTGCACCGGGATCGGCACGGTCGGCGGCAGCGGCGGAGGCTGCTCGTTGATCTGCGCCATCGCGATCGCGACCTGCGACTCACCCGTGAAGGGGCGCTTGCCTGCGAGGCACTCGTACGCGACGATGCCGAGCGAGTAGGTGTCGGTCGCCGGCGATGCCGGGTGCCCGGAAGCCTGCTCCGGCGAGAGGTACTGCACGGTGCCCATGACCTGGCCGGTGGCCGTCAGCGGCACCTGGTCGGCGATGCGGGCGATGCCGAAGTCGGTGATCTTGACGCGGCCGTCGGGCGTGATCAGCAGGTTTCCCGGCTTGATGTCGCGGTGCACGAGGCCTGCTGCGTGGGCGGCCTGCAGAGCGGATGCCGTCTGCGCGACGATGTCGAGCGTCTTGTCGGCGCTCAGCGCGCCCTCGCGCTCGAGCACGGTCGAAAGCGCCTCGCCGGGCACGAGCTCCATGACGAGGTAGGCGCTGCCGTTCTCCTCGCCGTAGTCGAAGACGCTCGCGATGCCCTCGTGGTTGACGAGTGCGGCATGGCGCGCCTCAGCGCGGAACCGCTCGAGGAACCCGGGGTCCCCCATGTACTCATCCTTGAGGATCTTGATGGCCACGGTGCGGCCGATGACGTGATCCGTCGCCTCCCACACCTCGCCCATGCCGCCGATCGCAATACGCGACTGCAGCTCGTAGCGACCACCGAACGACACACCCTGCGTCGGTCTCATCTGCCCAGCACCGCCTCTATGACCTTCTTTGCAATCGGAGCGGCGATGGTGTCGCCGGATCCTGACTGCCCTTGTCCGCCGCCGTCTTCGACGAGGACCGCTACTGCCACTTCCGGGTCGTCCGCCGGCGCGAAACCGGAGAACCACAACGTGTAGGGCTTGTTACCGTTCTCGGTCGTGCCTGTCTTTCCAGCCACATCGACCCCGTCTATTCTTGCACCCTGCGCAGCGCCGTTTGAGACGCTGGCGACCATCGACGCCGTGATCTGATCGGCGATCGTCGCATCGGTGGCCTGGCCGAACTGCGTGTCGTCGTACGAACGGATGACCGAGAGGTCGTTGCCGATCACCGTGTCGACCAGACGGGGGTTCATGACGACGCCTTCGTTCGCGATTCCCGCCGCCACCATCGCGATCTGCAACGGTGTGGCGGTGACCTGTCCCTGTCCGAATCCGGTCAGTCCGGTCTGCGGGTCGTCGAGGGCGCGGGGGTAGCTCGAGGGTGTCGACTCGAGAGGCGTGGAGAAGCTCTGGTTCCACCCGAACTTCTCCGCCATCTCGCGGATCTTGTCATCGCCGAGTTGCACGGCGAGCTCAGCCATCGGGATGTTGCAGCTCAACCGGATCGCCTCGGCGATCGTCACGGTGTCACCCGGCCCGCACGTGCCGCCCCATGCGTTCGAGACCGTGTTGTTCGACTGCGGCAGCTGGTAGCGAGCGGGGTTCGGCAGCGTCGAGTCAGGGGTGTAGTCGCCGCTCGCGTAGGCCGCGGCCGCGACCACGAGCTTGAACGTCGAGCCGGGCGGGTTGAGGTCGCCGGCGATCGCCCGATTCGAGAGCGGCTTCGTGGGGTCTTCGTCGAGCTGGTCGTAGGCCGCATTCGCGGCATCCGCGTCATGCGTCGCGAGCAGGTTGGTGTCGAAGCCGGGCGTCGACACCATGGCGAGAATGCGCCCGGTCTTCGGCTCGATGGCGACGACAGCGCCGTTGAGTCCCTGCAGGCCCTCGTAGGCCGCTCGCTGCGCGGCGGCGTCGAGGGTCAGCTCCACACTGAATCCGCTCTGCGGCTGCCCCGAGAGGATCCGCTCGATCTCGGCGAAGAACGCGCTCGAGCCGGTGCCCGAGAGATCTGCGTTCATCGCCCGCTCGATCCCCGTCGCCGACTGCAGCGCAGGGTTGAAGTACCCGGTGACGGGCGCCCACATCGCGGCATCCGTGTAGACGCGCTGGAACTGGTAGCGGTCGTCGGAGGCCGTCGAGGAGGCGATCGCCACGTCGTCGACGATGATCGATCCTCGTTGGATCTCGTAGCTGTCGAGCAGCGTACGCCTGTTGTTCGGGTTCTGCCCGAGGGAATCGGCCTCGACGACCTGAATCCAGCTGGTCGCCGCGAACAGCGACAGGAACATGAACAGCATGACGATGCTGAGACGGCGGAGCTCTTTGGTCATGCGACGCCCCCTCGGGCGGAGTGCACGCCGGTCACTGAGTGCGGAGCGCAGCGACGAGTCGAAGAGTCGGTCATGTCAGCCGATCACCGCCCTGGGTTGGCTGCGGACACCGTCGGAGATGCGCAGCAGGATGGCCACGATGAGCCAGTTGGCCACGAGTGACGAGCCACCGGCGGCGAGGAACGGGGTGGTCAGACCGGTGAGCGGGATGAGCCGGGTCACACCGCCGACCATGATGAACACCTGCAGTGCGATGGTGAACGAGAGGCCGATGGCGAGGAGCTTGCCGAAGTCATCCTGACCGGCGAGCCCGATGCGCACACCGCGGCTGACGAACACCATGTAGAGGCAGAGGATGGCGAACAGCCCGATCAGGCCGATCTCCTCACCGAGGCTGGTGATGATGTAGTCGCTGTGCGCGAGCGGGGTGACCTCGGGACGACCCTGACCCCATCCGGTGCCGAGCAGACCGCCGTGTGCGAGGCCGAACAGGCCCTGCATGGGCTGGAACCCTGCGACGTCCGGGTCGACCTTCTCAGGATCGAAGAGGAACAGCCAGTTCGTGAAGCGGCCCTGCACGTAGCTGAGGATCTGCGTGGCGACCGCGACGCCGGCTGCGACGAGGCCGAGGCCGATCAGCACCCAGCTGGTCTTGCCGGTGGCGACGTAGAGCATCGCGACGAACATGCCGAAGATGAGGGTTCCGGTGCCGAGGTCGCGCTGGATCACGATGATTCCGAGCGAGATCGCCCACACCACCAGCACGGGTCCGAGCTCGCGCATGCGCGGCCAGGTGATGCCGAGGAACTTCGTGCCCACCGACGTGAGGCTCTCACGGGTGCGCACCAGGTAGCCGGCGAAGAAGATGGCGAGGCAGATCTTGGCGAGCTCGCCCGGCTGGAAGGCGAACATGCCGCCGAGCGACACCCACACCTGGGCGTTCGCGTCGGGGATGCGCAGGCCGGGCACGAACGGCAGCAGCAGCAGCAGGATGCCGGAGAGTCCGAAGATGTACGTGTAGCGGAACAGCACCCGATAGTTGCGCAGCAGGATCACGACGGCGATCGCGCCCGCGAGCGAGATCGCGGTCCACGCGAGCTGCTTCGTCGAGTACGCGTTCCACCCGGTCAGCGACTGGGCGATGTCGATGCGGTAGATCATCGCGATGCCGAGACCCGTGAGCAGGGTGGCGATCGGCAGGATGAAGGGATCGGCCGCGGAGGCCACGGCGCGCAGCACGAAGTGCACCGCGAACGCGAGAACGGCGAGACCGCCGCCGATCGCGAGGATCATCGGGTCGATGAGGCCGAGCGCGCCGAGCTGCACGAGCGTGAGGGACGCGCCGCTGATCGCGACGGCGAACAGCAGCAGCCAGAACTCGCGGTTGCGCTGCGTCTGCGGCATCCGCATCTTCTTGAGGGCCTTGATGACGCTCGTGTCGGCCGTGACGTCGGTGCTCATCCCGCATCCTCCGTCGGCGTCTCGGTGGGCAGGGGAGTGGGCAGGGGAGTCTCGCCGATCACGCGGTCGGCTCCGGCCTGGAGCCGCGTGACGATCGCCTCTGCGTCGGAGAAGGAACGGGCGGTGATCGTGCGCTCGACGGAATCCCGCTGGTAGGGCGGGAGGTTCGCGAGCAGGATGTCGGTGTCGCGCAGCGGCGTCGACAGCGTGATCGGGCCGATGTTCTGCTGCACGCCCTGGTAGATCACGACGCTGTCCTCGTCGGCGCCGACGAAGTAGCGTGTCTGGGTCCAGCTGTAGGCCGCGAAGGCGGCGAACACGAGCATCGCGACGACCACCAGCATCCCGGCGATCCAGCCGAGACGACGGCGCTTGGCGCGTCGGCGGTCTTCTTCGATGAGCTCCTCGAGGTACTCGGGGGCCGGCTCGAAGTGGCTGGGCTCGTTCGCCGCCTGCCGAACAGGATGCAGCCAGTTTCCGCGCGGTGCGCGCACGGGCGGCACGGTGATGTTGGCGGGGTTCGAGGCCGATCCGACGATCGTCGCGGTGCCGGAGTGCATGGCGTGCTGGCCGCCGACCTCGACGAGGACGATCGTCACGTTGTCGGGCGCGCCGCCGTCGAGTGCCTGCTTCAGCAGGTTGTCGGCCGTGCGCCCCGGTGCCATGCCCATGCGCATCGCCTTGAGGATGTGCGCCTCGTCGACGACACCGGAGAGCCCGTCGGAGCACAGCAGCCAGCGGTCACCCGGCTGGGTGTGCATGACGAACATGTCGAGTTCCGGGTCGGCGTCCATGTCGCTGAGCACGCGCATGAGCACCGAGCGACGCGGGTGGTATCGCGCCTCTTCGGGGGTGATGCGACCAGAGTCGACGAGTCGCTGCACGAAGGTGTGGTCGGCGGTGATCTGGGTGACCGCATCGTCGCGGTAGAGGTAGATGCGCGAGTCGCCGATGTGACCGATGACCGCATAGTCGTCGACCATGATGATCGCGCTGAGCGTCGTGCCGAGGCCGGCGAGTTCGGGGCGGTCCTTGGCGGCGCGGATCAGATCGCCGGCTGCCGTGGTCGCGGCGGCCTGAAGGGAGGCCTGTGCGTCTTCGACCGACGTGTAGGGCTGGTCGAGCGGCTCGAGCCGGTGGATCGCGATGCTCGACGCGACGTCTCCGCCCGCGTGACCGCCCATGCCGTCGGCGACGACGAACAGGTTCGCCCCGGAGTATCCGGAGTCCTGGTTGTTGGAGCGGACCTTCCCGGTGTGGGAGATCGCGGCACTCGAGCCTTCGAAGACCATGCCGGGGTCAGGCTCGCAGCTCGAAGGTCGTGGCGCCCACCTTGATCGGGGTGCCGAGGGCGAGGCCGACGGGACCGCCGGTCACCCGCTGGCCGGCGACGTACGTGCCGTTGGTCGAGTCGAGATCCTGGATGGCCCAGCTGTCGCCTCGGAGCAGCAGGCGCGCGTGATGGCTGGAGGTGTAGTCGTCGCGGATCACGAGAGCCGACTCGCTCGAGCGGCCGATCGTCAGAGTCTCGGTGCCGAGGGGCAGTTCGAGCCCCGCCTTCGGGCCGGAGGTGATCACGAGGCGCTTGGCCGTCGCGACCGTCGCGGGGCCGGTGCTGGGCTTCGACGATGCGGGGCGGGATGCCGGTGCTGAGGCGGGTGCCTTCGTCGGGGCGGGCATCGCGGCAGCGGCCTCGGCCGGGAGCTTGCGCACCTTCATGCCGAAGAGGTCGGCGCGCAGCGAGTAGACGACTCCGAACACGAAGAACCACAGGATCAGCAGGAAGCCGATGCGCAGCAGGAGCAGGACGAGCTCGCTGGGAGTGCTCACGAGATGGCTCCGAACGCGCGGGTCGCGTCGTCGTCGCGCGGCCGCGGCGGGCGTGACGGGGTGGCGACGGGAACGATGCGGAACACCAGGTCGGTGCGTCCGATGGTGATGGTGGTGTCAGAGGGAAGGGCCGCTTCTCGCACCTTCTGGCCGTCGACCTTGGTGCCGTTGGTCGAGCCGAGGTCGCGCATCATGGCGCGCTCGCCGTCCCAGAGGACCTCGACGTGCTTGCGGCTGGATCCCGCGTCGGAGATCGTGATGTCGGCATCCGTTCCGCGGCCGATGACCGTGCGGGCACGGGTGAGCGAATGGCGGCGGCCGTCGACGTCGATGACGGCCTGCCAGTTGACGCGGCCCTCGACCGTGCCCGAGCTGACGTTGATCGTGCCGGTGGCGATCTTGTCGTCGCCTTCGAGTGAGATCGACAGCGGGCCGGAGAAGCTGTAGCCCTGGGCCTTCGCGTGCTTCGTGAGCAGTGCATGCAGCTCATCGGTGAGGGCCCCGCCGAGCCCCTGCATCCGCTCGGCGTCGTCAGTGCTGAGGCGCACGACGAAGTTGTTGGGCGCGATGATGCGGTCCCTGCTCACCACAGCCGCTTTGGTGTCCGCTTCGCGCCGAAGGGCCGAAGCGATCTCCACGGGCTGGATGCCGCTGCGGAAGGTCTTCGCGAACGCGCTGTTCACAGCGCGCTCGAGACCCTTCTCAAAGCTGTCAAGTAGTCCCACTGGGCTCCTCTGGCATACCGACCGGTACGCACATCGTAGCCAGGTGTGCTGGGTGAACGCCCTCGCGAGGCGGGAAAGCGCCGAGAATCCGGGGGAGTGGGGAGGTGTGTGCGGGGTTGAGGGTGGTGTCTCGCGGCGGCCGGGGGCGCGCCGTTCGGGAGGAGAACTGCCCCTGGGGAGGAGGAAATCGAGGGGATCCTCCTCCCCAGGGGCAGAAGTCCTCCCGACGGTGCTGAGTCCACCGCGGCCTCGGTTTCTTCGCGAGGCGAAACGCGTGATATCTTTGGGAAGTTGAGTTCTTCGGAGCCCGACATACTCGCGCGAGTGGCGGAATGGTAGACGCGCTGGCTTCAGGTGCCAGTGTCCTTATGGACGTGGGGGTTCAAGTCCCCCCTCGCGCACAGCGAGAAGCAGATGTGAAAAGGCCCGGTTCCTCTCGAGGAAGCCGGGCCTTTCGCATGCGTCGGAAGTGTGTCAGCCGCGAATCGCCTGCCGAGCCGCCTCGAAGCGCACCCAGTCATGGTCGGATGCCGGGGTCAGCTCCCACTCTTCGACGGGGCCGCTCTCCCATGCTGTCGCGGCCACAGCGCCACCCGCGTCGGTGAGATCCGTGACGACCGCGGCGTCGAGTCGACCGCCGGCGAGGAGCTTCTGCTGAGATGCCTTCGCCACTCGACCCCACCACTCGGGCTCGCCCGTTGCGGTGAGCACCTCACCCTTCTTCAGGACGACGGCGACGGCATCCGCATCTCCAGGCGCGGAGTCGTCGACGACGAGCACGGGCGCCCGCCTCACGCCCAGCGCCGCGATCACCGCCTCGCCGAGAGTGTCGTAGCTGCCGGTGCTCGTGTGGCGGCCGTCGAGTGTGTGCTCGATGTGGAAGCTCATGGATGAAGGCTACTCACCGCTCGCGTCTGACGCGCCGAGTGTGCCGGTTATTTTGAATGACTCAAAATAAGGTACGGTGGAAGAACAACGTGGTGCCGGGGTTGCAGCCCGGGCACCACTGTCCGTGAGACACCACCATCCCTGACTGAGGAGGCTCGCATGAGTCACGAACACGCCCCAGAGTACAGATCTCTGCCCGCCCCGCTGCTGCGGTTCGCACAGCTTGAGTCCGTGCAGCGCATCACGACCGCCGACCTGCTCGCCACCCCGCCTCGCGCGAGCGAGCCCGGTCACTTCGTCGGTCGGGTGGACTCGGGCGGTCTGGGGAGCCCGCGCTATTTCGTCGGCGAGTACCGCGACGGGCGGATGCCGACCGCACTCGTGCTCGAATACGGCGCTTCGTCCTCCGACCAGACGAGATCGGCACGGGTGTGGAGCCTTGCCGATCACCGTGGGACGAGCCCGGACTACCGCCTCATCCACGATGACTCCTCCCGCGGCTACGTCACGGTGTGAGCCCGAGCTCACAGCACCCTCGCAGGACTCGCCGCCTCCACGTGTTGGTGGTGGCGGCTGAGTCGTGATGGTGTGAACAGGTGAGACCGCCAGCATCCTCCCCCAGTGACGGCCAGAACGACGCATCGCCCGAGACCGGACCGGTGCCACGACCTCGCCGGCGGCGTGGCCGGGTGATCGGCTGGATCAGCGCTGCCGTCGTCGTGGCGCTGGTCGCCGTCGGTGCGATCGCCTACGCGCAGCTGCAGGGGAACGTCACGACCGCGCCGATCCGCTCGGACGACGGGGAGTCCGAACCCGAGCTCGCGACAGGGGATCTGAACATCCTGCTGCTCGGATCCGACTCGAGAGCACTCGAATCGGACGGCTTCGGCGAGGACGACGGCACCGAGCGCAGTGATGCGATGGTCATCGCTCACATCTCGAGCGACAACACGCGGATCGACGCCGTGCAGCTTCCGCGTGACACCCTCGGCGACCTGCCCGCCTGCGACGACAACGGACGCGGGTCGTACGACGGCGGCTTCGGGATGCTGAACTCGGCCCTGCAGTACGGGCCGGCCTGCTCGGTCGCGGCGGTCGAGCAGCTCACGGGCATGACGATCGATCATTTCGTGCAGATGGACTTCGAGGGCTTCATCGGCATGGTCGATGCGATGGGCGGCATCGACGTGTGTCTGCCCGAACCCCTGCAGGACGGCCACGCGAGGCTCGACCTGCCGGCCGGCGCTCAGTCGATCAACGGCGACCAGGCGCTCGCTCTCGCCCGCACCCGGCACGCGCTCGCCGAAGAGAGCGACATCGCTCGCCTCGGGCATCAGCAGATGGTGCTCTCGGCGATCGTGCAGAAGGCCACGAAGTCCGACGTGCTGGTGCGCCCCGACCGTCTCTACGCGTTTCTCGATGCCGTCACCTCGTCGATGACCGTCGATCCGGGGCTCGGCGCCCTGACCGATCTGGCCGGCCTCGCCGCGCGGGTCGCGAATGTTCCCCTGAGCAGCGTGACGTTCGTCACGATGCCGACGACCGAGGCTCCGGAGGATCCCAACCGCGTCGTGCCCACCGCCGATGCCGACGTCATCTTCCGGGCACTGATCGACGACGTGCCGATCGTGCTGACCACCGACGAGGTGCAGCCCCCAGCCACCGTGCGCACCGCCCCCGTGCAGATTCTCAACGGAGCGGGCATCAGCGGGCTGGCATCCCGCGTCTCGGAGGATGCGACGGGATACGGATACACGGTCACGAGCATCGCCAATGCCGACCCGGTCGAACTGACGACGATCACCGCTGCGGACACCCCCGACGCCCAGCAGACGGCGCAGGCGCTGGCTGCCGAACTGGGCCTCGCGGTGACCGTTCAGGTCGGGGACGTCGAAGGAGTGCAGGTGCTGCTCGGTGGCGACTACGAAGCGCTCGTCTCGCAGCCCCACGCGACGCCGGTGCCGCCGCGCCCGGTCGACGCGGTGAACCGCAGCGCCGACACCGACCTCTGTGCCGGCTGAGCGGCCCTCGCTCCGGGCTGCGCCGGGCAGACTGGAGGGGACTTCGTTCCTCACCGTCAGGAGACGCAAAATGCCGGACCAGCCTCGTCGAACCCCCAGCCAAGCCGTGCTCAGCGTGCAGCGGGTGGAGCAGGTCAGTCCTGACCTCGTGCGCATCACGGCCGGAGGCGACGGGTACGAGGCCTTCACCGACAACGTCTTCTCCGACAAGTACGTGAAGATCCTGTTCGCCGACCCGCGCCACGGGCTCACTCCTCCGTACGATCTCGCGCAGCTGCGCGAGGAGAGCCCCGAGAAGCTGCCCACCCGACGCACCTACACGGTGCGCGCGGCGGATGCCGAGCAGCAGCGCCTCGTGATCGACTTCGTCGTGCACGGCGACGAGGGCGTCGCGGGCCCGTGGGCGCGGTCGGCCCAGATCGGCGACACGCTCGTCGTCAGCGGAGCAGGCGGCGGGTACCTGCCCGCGCCGGGAACCCCGTGGCATCTGCTCATCGGCGACCACACCGCCCTCCCCGCGATCTCGTCGGCCGTCGAAGCGATGGACGCGGATGCCGTCGGGCACGTCATCCTCACCGTCGCCGACCCGGCCGACCGCCTCCTGCCCGAGGCGCCGGCCGGTGTGACGGTTCGATGGACCGACTCCGATGACGAGCTGCTGGCCGTTCTCGCCGAGCTGCCCTGGGGTGCGGGTCACCCCGGAGTCTTCGCGCATGGCGAGCGCGGAACCATCAAGGCCGTGCGGGCTCTGCTGAAGCAGCGCGACGTGCCGAGAGAGTCACTGTCGATCTCGGCCTACTGGGCACGGGGCCGCGCAGAGGATCAGTTCCAGGCCGAGAAGCGCGAGCCCATCGGTCAGATCGAGTAACGCTCGACCTGGGTCAGAAACCCTCCGGCTCGCGAGGCGTATAGACACTGGTGAGCGCTTCGAGCTCGGCGGGTTCGAGGTGGATGCTGACGGCCGCGACGGCATCCTCGATGTGACCCGCCCTCGTCGCGCCGACGATCGGCGCCGTCACCGCGCTCTGCTGAGCGACCCATGCGAGAGCGATCTGCGCGCGGGAGACTCCTCGCGCCTCGGCCACGCGAGCGACCGCCTCGACGATGGCGCGGTTCGACTCCTCTTCGCGGCGATACAGCGTCGCTCCGAAGGCATCCGTCGCGGTGCGTGCGGTCTTCTCGTCCCAGTCGCGTGTGAGCTTGCCGCGCGCGAGCGGCGACCAGGGCAGCACCCCGACTCCGGAGTCGAGGCAGAAGGGGTGCATCTCGCGCTCCTCTTCGCGCTGCAGCAGGTTGTACTGGTCCTGCATCGACACGAACGGCGTCCACCCGTACTGCGCCGCAACGTGCTGAGCCTTCGCGAACTGCCATGCCCACATCGACGACGCTCCGATATATCGCGCCTTGCCGGAACGGACGACGTCGTGCAGAGCCTGCATCGTCTCCTCGATCGGGGTCTGCGGATCCCATCGGTGGATCTGGTAGAGGTCGACGTGGTCGGTGCCGAGGCGCCTCAGGCTCGCGTCGATGCCCGAGAGGATGTGGGCGCGACTGAGCCCGGCCTGGTTCGCCCCCGGTCCCATGCGCCCGTGCACCTTGGTCGCGATCACGATCTCGTCGCGGTTCGCGAAGTCGGCCAGAGCGCGACCGACGAACTCCTCGCTCGTGCCGTCGGAGTAGACGTCAGCAGTGTCGAAGGTGGTGATCCCAGCTTCGAGTGCGTGCCTGATCAGCGGGCGGCTGGCCTCTTCGTCGAGCGACCACCCGTGCGCGCCGCGATCCGGGGCGCCGAAGCTCATGCATCCGAGAACCACCGGGGAGATCCGGAGTCCTGAACGACCGAGCCTCACGCTGTCTGCTGTGTCGAGCATCCGAATACTCCCTCGTGTCGTGGTCTGCGATCGATGCTCTCACGGTGCGGAGCGGTCAGGGGCGGCGGTCAGCTGAATCCGAACAGCACGAGCACGAGCGCGAACCCGATCGCCGGTCCGGTGTGGCCGAATCCTCCCCGTCTCGAGGTCAGCTGTCAACCGCCCTGCGCTCGCCGCGGATCGGACGGATCATTATGGTCCGGACGAATCAGAGGAGGGCACCATGTCGAACATCGACGCATTCGCCAACAGCTTCCCGCCGAACATGCCGGGAGTCCCCCCGGTCGACGACTTCACCGATGGGACGTTCCCCACCGACACCTCGCAGCCTGAGACACAGGGCGACGAGCCGCTCGAGGCCGAGCTCGGCGAGGACGGACAGGGCGACCTCGCCCCGGAAGACGAAGGCCTGCCGCACAGCGGCGATGCGCCGTCGGATCTGCGGGACGGCACCGAGTGACCAGCGACGGTGAGAAGTCCGGCCGGGATGTGAGCGGCGCAGAACCCTCCGAAGACGGGATCGCGGCGCTCATCGAGGATCGGGATGCCGACGACCCTGACCAGGTCGGGGAGATTCCCGCGGGCAACGCCGGCGCGGACTCCGGAGGGTCGGGTCCGGTGCGGGTCGATCCGTCCTCGGAGTCATCCGTGCAAGACGAGTCTGTCCACAACGACGAGCCGGGTGTCGGCACGCGTCGCTCCGGCGACTGAGGGACTGAGGCAGGCGCTCCGCCGGGAGGAGGACTGCGCTTCGGGAGGAAGACTGCGCTTCGGGAGGAGAGAATCCGAGGATTCATCCTCCCCAGGCGCAGGTCTCCTCCCCACGCGCAGCGCGCCCTCACCAGGCAGTGCCCTCCCCAGGCTGTGCCGTCCCGAGGCGCAGTGCCTTCCCCGGCGCAGTGCCTTCCCCAGGCGCAGTGCCTTCTCCGGGCGCAGTGCTCCCTCCACACGAGCAGTGCCTTCCCCGCACGCGGATCTCCCCCTCCCGTGCAGATCGGCGCCCGGGCAGAGTGCCCTTCCGCGGCATCCGGAGCAGTCGTAGGCTGTGCCGGTGAGCGACGCACTGGATGACGGGCCCTTCTTCCACGGCACCAAGGCGGATCTGCGCCCGGGTGACCTCCTGACGGCGGGGTTCGCGTCGAACTACCGCCCCGAGATCGTGATGAATCACATCTACTTCACGGCCGTGGCTGATGGCGCGGGTCTCGCCGCCGAGCTCGCGCCGGGTGATCGTGAGCCGCGCGTGTACGAGGTCGAGCCGACCGGCGACTTCGAGAACGACCCGAATGTGACTGACAAGAAGTTCCCCGGCAAATCCGACCCGCTCCTATCGCAGCAGTGCGCCGTTGAGGGTCGTGCGCGAAGTGCTCGACTGGACCCGTCTCTCACCGGAGGCGCTCGCCTCCTGGCGGGAGAGGCTCGCCGCCCTTCACGCCGACGACCGCGCCGAGATCATCAACTGACTCGGCGGCTAGGACGACACATCTGCAGGACTCGAGCACGGATGCGGGACAGAAGCTCGAGTTCGGTCCTGCATCCGTGCTTCGCTCCTGCAGATGGGCCAGGGGTCTCCCGTGAAGGGAACGGGCCCCGTGAAGGGACCGGAAGCGTCAGGAGAGGGAACGGATCAGCGCCGTGCGACCCGTCGGGCGAGTGCGCCGAGCGCGCGGTCGATGATGACGAACACGAAGCCGACAGCGATGAGGGCGATCGTCAGGGCGATGATCCACTGGGCGACGCCGCCGAGACCGAGCGCGTCGACGTCCATGAAGGGGTACGGATACGTCTGGCCGGGCGTGAACTCTCCGCCGAGCGCTCCATAGGCGAACGCCCACGTCAGGTACGCGTAGGGGACGAGCGTCCACAGCAGCGGGTCGACCCACCGGAACGATCCCTTCGGCACGAAGAGCAGCCAGTCGACGATGACCAGCACCGGCGTGATGATGTGGATCAGGTTGTCGGTGAGCGAGAAGATCTCGGCGTCGCCGTCGGCGAACCGCGTGGGCACGAGCACGATGAGATAGATGAGCATCGTGACGGTGATCGCGAACATCACCGCTCCGCTGCCCCTGGCACTGGGCGTCGAGGTGCCGAACGGGCCGCTCTGACGCAGGTCTCGGATGGTCCGGACGATGAGGAACAGCACCCAGGCGAGACAGAGCAGATTGCTGACCATCGTGTAGAACAGCACGGTCGTCCACGAGGGGTCGCCGGTCAGGAGGTTGGCGTGCCGGATGACACCGGTGAGGATGACAGCCAGCGCCAGGAGTCGGTAGACGAGCGCGACCGGTCGGGAGTTCACCGCAGCGTGCGAGAACAGCGCTCTGCGCGCGGGCTCTGCATCGGGTAGGCCGGAAGCCGTGGACGGAGAAATGACGGCTTTGGACATCCTTCGAGGCTACGCGTTCTCGGGCTGCTTCAACGCCGGATCAGCGCCGCACCGGGTCGGAATCACCGTCGACGAACCGCTCGAGATCGCGCAGGGTCGGAGCGGCCTCCCAGTCACCGGGAACCAGGCAGGCCATCGCGCCGCAGGCGTTCGCTCGCCGCAGCACGGCCTCGAGATCCTGGCCGTCGAGCAGAGCGCTGAGATAGCCGGCGACGAAGGCGTCGCCCGCACCCACGGTGTCGACCGGGTCGATCGTGAACCCGGGCGCGCCGACCAGGGATCCGGCCGTGAAGACCGAGGCGCCGTCGGGACCCTGCTTGAGCACGGTCGTCGCGCACCCGGCATCGTGCAGTCGTGCCGCCGCATCCGCCACCGAGATCCCGGGATACAGGATGGCGAACTCCTCGGCGCCGCCGAAGACGACATCGGAACGCTCGGCGATGTCGCGCAGCGCCGGGCCCGCGACCGCGGGGGAGGCGAGCGCCGAACGGTAGTTGATGTCGAAGCTCACCCTGGTCCCGGCTGCACGCGCCCGATCGATCGCGAGGTGCACGGCGGCCTCGGCCGTGTCGGACAGCAGGGGAGTGATGCCGGTGATGTGCAGCAGGGAGGCGTGTTCGACCCATCCGTCCGGCAGATCCTCCGGCCGCAGCCGGGATCCGGCCGACCCCGCGCGGTAGTAATGCACGGCGGTGGATGCCGCAGACGGGCGCTCCTTCACCATGAGGCCGGTCGCGGCATCCGGGTCGACGATCGCTCGCACGTCGACGCCGTCGCCACGGATCTCCCGCGCGACGCGCTCACCGAGGGAGTCGTCGCCCACGCGTCCGAGCCACGACGTCGGGATGCCGAGCCGGACGAGGCCGATCGCGACGTTGCTCTCGGCGCCGCCGATGCCGAACGCCAGGGAGTTCGCGTGCCGCAGCGAGCCGATCTCGGTCGTGCGCACGAGCGCCATGGTCTCGCCGAGGGTGACGACAGACGGCGAGGTCACGCGGAGTCCCGCGCGCACACCTCGACGAACGCGGCCGCGCGCTCGCGCAACGCGGCGAGATCGCCACCGTTGAACGCATCGCCGAGCAGCGGACCGCCCACGCTCACCGCGACCGCACCGGCTCGCAGCCAGGCCTCAGCACCCGCGAGGTCGACTCCGCCGGAAGGCACCGCGACGAGGTCGGGGAAAGGCCCACGCAGGTCCTTCAGATATGCGGGGCCGACCTGACCCGCGGGGAACACCTTGACCGCAGACGCACCCGCAGACCACGAGGCGAACAGCTCGGTCGGCGTGAGTCCTCCCGGAACGATCGGCACATTGGCATCCGTCGCCTGGGTGACGAAGCCGGTCGACGTGATCGGGGTGACGATGTACGCCGCGCCGACCTCGATCGCCCGAGCCAGGTCGGCCGTGTTGGTGACGGTGCCGATTCCGAGGTCGACCGTGTCGCCGAACCGCGCGAGCAGCTGGGGGAAGTGCTCGAAGGTGCCGGGAGTCGTGAGCGTGAGCTCGACACTGCGGATGCCGGCGTCCACGAGCACGTCGAGCACGGCGTCGTAGTCCTCCGCCCGCTTCGCCCGTGCCACGACGATCAGGCGCGCGTCGACCGTGCGCTGCGGCAGGGCGACCCGGCGCGGCTCGCCGGTCATGGCCTCGCCGGTCATGGCCTCACCAGTCATGGACGGTCCCGTCGAGCAGACGGTTCACCGGCAGGTAGGCCTTCGTGTAGTCGTGGCCGGCCGCGGCATCCTCGTCGAGGTCGACACCGAGTCCGGGCTTGTCGCCGGGGTGCAGGAAGCCCTTGTCGAACGTGAAGGAGGTCTGGAACACCTCGAGCGTCTGCTCGTTGTGAGGCATGTACTCCTGGATGCCGAAGTTGTGGATCGCGAGGTCGAGGTGCAGCGCCGCAGCCATGCCGACGGGGGAGATGTCGGTCGGACCGTGGATGCCGGACTTGATGCCGTAGATCGCGGCGAAGTCGAGCAGCTTCTTCATGGCCGTGATGCCACCGGTGTGGGTGACGGCAGAGCGCACGTAGTCGATCAGGCGCTCGGTGATGAGGGTCTGGTAGTCGAAGACCGAGTTGAAGACCTCGCCGATCGCGAGCGGCGTCGTCGAGTGCTGGCGCACCAGGCGCAGCGCGGTCTGGTCTTCACCCGGGGTGCAGTCCTCGAGCCAGAACAGGTCGTAGGGCTCGATGTCCTTCGCGAAGCGCGCGGCCTCGATCGGCGACATCCGGTGGTGTCCGTCGTGCAGGATGCGCAGGTCGGTGCCGAAATCCTCGCGGATCTGCGAGAAGATCCCCGGCATGTGGTTGAGGTAGTTGCGGGTGTCCCACGTCTCTTCACTGGGGCGGTCGCCCGAGCGCTTGGCGGGCTCGTAGTCGTAACGCACGCCGGGGCCCGTCGACGAGACGCCGTAGATCTGGCCGAGGCCGGGCACGCCGGTCTGCACGCGCACAGCGGTGTAGCCGAGCTCCTCGTAGCCGGTGATGGCGTTCTTGAGTGCGGCATAGTCGGTGCCCGACGCGTGGGCGTAGACGCGGACGCCCTCGCGGCTGGCGCCGCCGAGCAGCTGGTACAACGGCATCCCGGCCTTCTTGGCCTTGATGTCCCAGAGCGCCATGTCGACCGCGGCGATCGCCGCCATGGTCACCGGGCCGCGACGCCAGTACGGGCCGCGGTAGAGGTACTGCCAGGTGTCTTCGATGCGGTCCTCGTCGCGGCCGATGAGCATCGACGCCACGTGCTCGGAGAGATATGAGGCGACGGCGAGCTCGCGTCCGTTGAGAGTGGCGTCACCCAGGCCGACGATGCCGTCTGAGGTCGTGATCTTGAGCGTGACGAAGTTGCGTCCGGGGCTGGTGATGTTGACGTCGACGATCTCGATGGTCATGTCGTTCTCCTGAAGAAGCGGGTCGAAGTGGGGGTGCGGGCGTTCGGGCGCCCGCACCCCGGGTCGTGATGAGCGGTTCGGTCAGATCGCGTCGCGGGGGTCCGTCAGATCGCGACCGGCGACCTCGGGCATCCAGATCGATGCGACGAGCGCGCTCAGGGTGAAGATGAACAGCATGATGATGATCGGGATGAACGAGCCGGTGACGGCCGACACCCATGCGGCGGCGATGACGGGGCCCGCACCGGTCGCGACGATGGCGGCGATCTCTCGTGCCATGGCCGTGAAGGTGTAGCGGTTGCGGGAGCCGAAGAGCTCGGGCAGCGTGAGGTTCTCGAGCGATGCGAAGCTCATCACCGCGAGGTTGTGCAGCACGACATAGCCGACGAAGACCTGCACGGTGTCCTTGCTGCTGATCATGAGGATCGTCGGGACGATGACGATGAGCGCGACGATCGACCAGACCATGTACATGCGCTTGCGGCCGAAGCGATCGCCGAGCCAACCGGACAGCGGCACGGTGATGAAGGCGACGAGCGACGAGACGATCACGGCGTTGACGCCGATCGAGCGGTCGAGCAGCAGCACGACGGTGATGTAGCTGATCAGGTACGTCTGGATCATGCCGGAGTTGCCGGCCTGGCCGAAGCGCAGCAGGAGCGCGATCGAGAACGCCTTCCACGGCTTGCGCTGCAGCGCCTCGAGAGTGCGGATGTCGTTGGTCTCGGTGGCGAGCTTCACGACCTCGTCGCGAGAGAGCGCCTTGCCGTCGACGACGTCGTCGCGCTCCTCGAAGACCGGGGTCTCCTTGAGGTTGAAGCGCACCCAGATCGCGAAGAGCATGATGACCGCGCTGGCGATGAAGGGGATGCGCCATGCCCAGGCGATGACCTCGTCTTCGCTGTAGGCGACGAGGAGGATGGCCCAGATGCCCGAGGCGAGCAGCGTGCCGCAGTTGGTGCCGAGGGCGACGAGCGAGGCGATGATGCCGCGGCGCTTGGCCGGTGCGTACTCGGCGAGCATGACGCCGGCACCGGAGATCTCGGCTCCCGCGCCGAAGCCCTGCGCGATGCGCAGCAGCACGAGGAGGATCGGTGCGAGGACGCCCACCTGGTTGTAGGTCGGCAGGAAGCCGATCAGGGTGGTCGCGAGACCCATCAGGAGGATCGTGTAGAACAGCACCTTCGTGCGGCCGGTCTTGTCACCGAGACGAGCGAAGAAGAACGCACCGACCGGGCGGGCGACGTAGCCGACCCCGTAGGTGGCCATCGCGGCGACCACGGCGACTGCCGGGTTCTCGGAGGAGAAGAACAGGTCGGCGAAGACGAGCGCGGCGGCCAGCGAGTAGAGCTGGTAGTCCATGAACTCGAGCGCCGTGCCGAGCCATCCGGAGATGGCGGCGCGGACGAGGTCTTTGACCGACCTCTTCTCGGCGGGGTCGACGGCGGTGGCCGTCGTCTGCGGTTCTGACATGGGAGGTACTCCTTCGGACCAGGAACAGGCGGGTGTCGGGTGGGGTGTCGCTAGAGGGAGAGCAGGACCTTCGCCGAAGCGGACGAGTTGCGGGCGAGCTCGAAGGCCTGGACGGCGTCGGATGCCGGGAGGACGTGAGAGATGACGGAGTCGAGGGCGTCGGACTCGGCCAGCAGGGCGACCGCGTCGTCGATCTCGGTGGAGAAGCGGAAGGCGCCGCGGATGGTCAGCTCCTTCGCGAGCATCGGGGCGAGGTTCACTCCGATGTCGGCGTTCGGGAGCATCCCGACCTGCACGATCGTGCCGGCACGGCGGGCGGCGCGGACGGCCTGCGTGAGGGCGACTCCGACGCCGGAGCACTCGAAGACCACGTCGTACGACTCGTTGTCGATCGTGTCGCGGCCGACGAGCGAGACCTCGGTCGCGCCGAGGTTCTTCGCCCGCTCGAGGGGCTCTTCGCGCACGTCGCTGGCGCCGACGACCGATGCCCCCGCGTTGACGGCGGCGGCCACGACGAGGAGGCCGATGGGCCCTGCGCCGATCACGAGCACGCGCTTGCCTGCGATGTCGCCGGCGAGGTTCACGGCGTGGATCGCGACGGCCAGAGGCTCGGCGAGGGCGGCGCGCTCGAGGGGAAGCGAAGCCGGAAGCACGCGGATCATCTGCTCTTCGACGATCAGCAGCTCGGATGCTCCGCCCTGACGGTGCGGGTTCGCCGCGGCGCTGCCGAAGTAGTCACCGCCGGGGCGCAGGTGCGGGCGGTCCTCGAGACCGGGCACCTCGGGGCCGTAGCGCGCGGGGTGCACGGTGACGGGGGTTCCCGGTGCGAGGCGACCTGACGGATCGAGGTCGACGACACCCGAGAGCTCGTGACCGGGGGTCAGCGGCTCCTGGATCGTGTACTCGCCGTTGGCGCCGTGGAAGTAGTAGTGCAGGTCGGATCCGCAGATGCCCACGTAGTTCACGCGGAGGCGCACCTCGCCGTCGCCGGGGGTGGGAACCTCGCGGTCCTCCCAGCGGATGTCTTCTTTGCCGTGGATGGCGAGAGCCTTCATGGCTGCATCTCCTCTGCGCCGGTGAGCGATGATGTGGTCTGGGATGCCGAGACGGCATCGGCGATCGCGGCATCGACGCCGCGTCGCTGGATGGTGTCGACGAGCTCGCCGACGCGGGTGATGAACGCATCCTGAGATCCGAGTTCATCACCGAACAGGCGCAGTTCGCCGATCACGCGCTGCGCGAGCTCGCGTCCGTCGCGAGCGCTCGCCGCGTATCCTGCGAGGCGATCGCGGGCGCCGTCGGTCATCGCGGCGGCGTGCGGGCCGGGGTCGAAGCCCGGCAGGGGAGCGAGGCACGACAGGTAGCCGGCGACAGTCAGGGCGATCAGGTGCGGCATCCCGCCGTTGCGGATGGCGAGCATGGCCGGCTCGGGGATGCGCTGACGCAGCTTGACCGAACCGTCGGTTCCGACCTGGCTGGTGCGGTGGCCGAGGGCGCTGTTGGCCCAGCGCTCGAACAGCTCGCTCTCGTAGGCGCGGATGTCGACGCCGGACGGCACCTCGATCGAGGGTTCGTACTCGTCACGCAGCACGGCGCGCGCGGCACTCTCGATGCCGTCGAGTCCGATCGCCTCGGGGATCGTGCCGACTCCGCTGAGCGCACCGAGGTAGGCGATGAGGGAGTGCGTGCCGTTGAGCAGCCGCACCTTCATCTGCTCGTAGCGTCCGACCTCGTCGGTGAACACGGCGCCGCCGGCCTCCCAGGCGGGGCGGCCGCCGGCGAAGCGGTCTTCGATCGCCCACATCGTGAAGGGCTCTGCGGGCACGGGGATGTCGTCGGTGGCGCCGAGCAGGGCGCTCACGCGGGTGCGCAGCTCGGCGGTCGTCGAGGGCACGATGCGGTCGACCATGCTCGAGGGGAACGAGACGGAGCGGTCGAGGAACGCGAGCGCATCTGCGCCCTCCGAGCCCGGCAGCTCGTGCAGGAACTCGCGAACGAGCTTCTCGGTGTGCGCGCCGTTCGACGAGAGGTTGTCACAGCTGAGGATCGAGATCGGTGCGCCGCCGGCAGCGGCACGGGCCTGCAGGCCGCGGGCGAGCTGGCCGATCGTCGAGCGAGCGGCACCGCCACGGAGGTCGGCGCGCACGGTGTCGTCGTCGAGATCGAGGCGCTGCGTCGCGGGGGAGTAGCTGTAGCCGTTCTCGGTGACGGTGAGGGTCACGATGCGGATGCCGGGGTCGGCGATCTGCGCGATCACGCGCTCGGGCTGCTCGGCGCCGACGAACGCGTCGGTGTGCACGCCGGGGATGGTCAGCGACGTGCTGCCGGGGCTGATGGTCGCGACCGAGTAGAGCATGTCCTGCGCGTGCATCGCGTCGACGATCGAGCGTGAACGCGATGCGACGCCGACGATTCCCCAGTCGCCGCCGGCGGACTGGAGTGCTGCTCCGGTGTAGACGGCCTGGTGTGCGCGGTGGAAGCTGCCGAGTCCGAGGTGCAGGATGCCTGCAGCAGTCGGGGCGACCAGGGGGGATGCGGTCGCAGAGGTCGTGCGGCGCAGGGCCGGTGCTGGGATGCTCACGCGGTGGCTCCTTCGCTCGGGGCCGCGCACCGCTGAGGGTGATCGGCGTTGATCGTCGTGCAAATCAGTGTGCATCTTTTGTACAAACTTGTCAACACGTTTTACATCCGAGTGGGGGATCGTAGGATTGCTGCGAGAGCGGGAGGTGAAGATGGCAGCGACGCTGACGGACGTGGCACGACGAGCAGGCGTCTCGATCGCGACCGCCTCCCGCGCGTTCGGAGAGCCGGATCGTCTCGCGCCGAACACCCTCGGTCGCGTCCTCGAAGCCGCGGGGGAGCTCGGCTACTCCACCCCGCAGTCAGCCACCGCGACCCGCACGTTCGGGGTCGTCGTGCCCGACGTGTCGAACCCTGTCTACGCGACCCTGCTCAAGGCGATCCAGGGGCAGGCGTGGCACGGGCGTCACCGCATCGTGCTGTTCGACGCCGATGAAGACCTGCGCCGTGAGCGCGAGCAGATCGAGCAGGCCCGCAAGCTCGACGGGATGCTGCTGTGCAGCCCTCGCCTTCCCGATGCCGACGTGCTCGAACTGGTCGGCGACACCCCTTACGTCGTGGTGAACCGCCAGATCGACGGCGCCCCCTGCGTGCTGATGGACACCGAGCACGGGCCGGCGCAGGCGATCGAGCACCTCGCAGCGCTCGGCCACACGCATATCGCGTACGCGGCGGGTCCTCGCGGATCGTGGGCCGATGTGCGTCGCGCCGACACCGTGGCCCGCGCATGCGAGCGCCACGGCATCCGTCTCACTGGCCTCAGCCACCACGCCGCATCCATCCAGGGTGGCCGAGCGGCCGCCGCCCCGGCCGCAGCGAGCGGCGCCACGGCCGTGATCGCCTACAACGACCTCGTCGCCCTCGGACTCGAGGCAGGACTGCTCGAGCTCGGCAAGCGCTGCCCCGCCGACATCAGCATCGTGGGCATCGACGACATCGACCTGGCCGGCGCGGTCACGCCAGCGCTCACCACGGTGCGGATGCCGATCGAACGCAGCGGTGCGCTCGCCGTGGATCTGCTGCTGCAGGCGATGAACGGCACGGCGATCGACGACGTCGTGACTCTGGGCTCGCAGCTGATCGTGCGCGCCTCCACCGCTGCTCCTTCCGCTTCCTGAGGGCCGTGTCTTCACAACAGCCGGCGAGGCAGAATGTCGGCATTATGTACATAAGTGATATTCTCGACATATGAACACGATCACCCGCAGCGTACCGTCGAAGGATCTGCGTGACAGCCTTGCCGATGTTCTCGGCGGGGTCGCTTATGGCTCAGAGCGCGTGGGCGTCACGCGCCATGGCAAGCTGACGGCCGTGGTGATCAGCGTCGATGACCTCGAGCTGCTCGAAGAACTCGAGGCGGCCCGCGACGCCGCCGAGTTCGCGGTCGCTCGAGCGGCTGATGATGGTCAGCGGGTGTCGCTGGATGAGCTGCGCGCAGAAGTCGCGTGACGCGCTTTCGGGTCGAGTTCACGACTGCGGCTGCCAGAGACATCCGCAAGCTCGACCCGCAGATTCGCCGACGGATACTCGGCGGGGTGGCCGATCTCGAGCACGATCCGCGTCCACACGGATGCCGCAAGCTGGCCGGATACGACAACGCCTGGAGAATCCGAGTCGGCGACTATCGGGTTCTCTACGAGGTCACCGATGAGCAGGTGCTCGTGACGGTCGTACGTGTCGCGCACCGACGCGCCGTCTACAACATGTGAGCGCCTGCCGCGGTCGCACCTGGTCGCTGAGGCCCTTCAGCGAGCTCAGATCCGGGCGTGCGTGGTTGCGGCCGCCTCGATGGTGACGTGTGGTTCCCACGCTGGATGCCGGAGGGCCGGGCAGTGTTCCGGCGTGGGGTTGTGGGCGATGTCGATGATGAGGTCCAGGGCATCGCGGGCGGCCGTGAGCCCCTCGATGGCGCCGGTGATGCGATCGCGTTCCGCTGCCAGCAGGGCGAAGGCCTCCGGGGAACCGTGTCCGGTGTCGACGCAGGGCAGCAGCTGCGCGATCGTGCGGCTCGGCACCCCCGCAGTGAAGAACTGCTGAACGAGTCGGACGCGCTCAACGGCCGACGCGGCATACTCGCGCTGTCCGCTGGGCGTGCGCTCCGAGGCGAGCAGCCCCTGCTCTTCGTAATAGCGGAGCGCCCTCGTGCTGACCCCTGCCTGACGTGCAACCTCGCCGATCCGCATCCGTTCCTCCGTGTTCGTGACTGGGACTTGACCTTGACGTCAACGTCAAGTTCTAGCGTAGTGGTGTCGGCCCGATCGGGCCGGAGAGCGCAGAATCCCAGCGAAGCAAGGAACCCATGAACGTCACTGACCAGATCGCCCTCGTGACCGGAGCAAACCGCGGAATCGGCCGTCAGTTCGTGCTCGAACTGGTCGAACGCGGTGCACGAACCGTCTACGCGACTGCCCGCCGCACCGACACGCTCGACTTCGACGACCGGCGCGTGGTGCCGATGCGGCTCGATCTGCTCGATCACGAATCGATCGTCGCGGCGGCCGGTGTGGCCCAGGACGTGACTGTCGTCGTGAACAACGCGGGGATATCCACGGGTGCCGGCCTGGTGACGGGCGACCTGCCGGATCTGCGCCGCGAGATGGACACCCACCTCTGGGGCACCCTCGACGTGATCCGCGAGTTCGCTCCCATCCTCTCTGCGAACGGCGGCGGCGCGGTCGTGAACGTGCTGTCGGCGCTGTCGTGGTTCGCGTCGCCGGGTGCCGGAGGGTATGCCGCCGCGAAGGCTGCGGCATGGAACATGACCAACGGGGTTCGGCTGGAGCTCGCCGGTCAGGGAACCCTCGTGCAGGGCGTGCATCTCGGTGCCGCCGACACGGATCTCATGGCGAACTACGACGGGCCCAAGATCGATCCTCGCGACGTGGCCCGTCGGTCACTCGACGGCCTCGCGGACGGTTCGATCGAGGTGATCGTCGACGACTGGAGCGCGATGGTGAAGGCATCGCTCGCGGGGGACCCCGCCGTGTTCTACGCCAAGATGACGGAACTGCTCGGCGCTGCCTGAGGTCGCGTCTGCGTCGTCTCACGATCAGCGGAAAGCCCGGCTGAGGTGCAGCATCTCTCCCGGGTTCGACGCGACCCCACGCAGCCCAATCTCCGCCAGGTTCATCTCATGCACCGAGAACTGTTCGATGAGGTCGACGCGGATGTCTCTCCGGGTGAACTGGGCGAGAACATCACCACCGAGGGGATCGATCTGCTCGCCCTCACCCGAGGAACGCTGCTGCGGCTGGGAGCGGACGCCGTGGTCGAGGTGACGGGGCTGAGGAACCCGTGTCTGCAGATCGATCGTTTCGAGTCTGGTCTGCTGAAGCAGGTCGTCGGGACCGACTCCGAAGGTCGCACGGTGCGCAAGGCGGGAGTGATGGGTGTCGTGGTCGCCGGCGGTGTCGTGAAGCCCGGCGATCTGGTCGTGGTGGAGATCCCTGCGGGGGTGGGTGAACCACTCGCTCCTGTGTGAGCACTCGATCCGGCCCGGATCTCCCGGGACGCTCCAGGCCTCAGCGGAGAATGCCCTTCCGGCGGGCCTCCGAGACCGCGGCGGTGCGTGAGCTGACGTCGAGCTTCGAGAAGATGTGAGCGAGATGCGACTTCACGGTCGTCTCGCTGACGAAGAGCTGTTCTGCCACCTCGCTGTTCGATCGCCCGGCGGCGACGAGCTCGAGCACCTCGATCTCGCGACTGCTGAGGCTGACGCGGGGCGCGCGCATGCGGTCGAGCAGGCGGGAGGCGATCATCGGCGCGAGCGCGCTCTCTCCGGCTGCCGCCGCGCGCACGGCGGCGGTCAGCTCATGCGGTGGGGCGTCTTTCAGCAGGTAGCCGCTCGCGCCGGCCTCGACGGCGCCGAGGATGTCGGCATCCGAGTCGTAGTTGGTGAGCACGAGAACGTAGGGCGGAGCCTCGAGCGCACGGATGCGTCGCGTCGCGTCCACGCCCGTGTCCTGGGACTGCGAGCCGAACTGCAGGTCCATCAGCACCACGTCGGGGTTCTCGCGCTCGGCGCAGGCGACGGCCTCGTCGGGTGTCGACGCTTCTGCGACGACCTCCAGGTCCGGTTCGAGGCCGAACAGGGCCGTGAGACCGGCTCGGACGATGGGGTGATCGTCGGCGATGACGAGGCGGATCATGCGAACTCTGTCAGAGGGAGGTCGACGGCGAGCGTCGTTCCCCGTCCTGGTGCCGCATCGATCTCGAGCCTCCCGCCCAACTGCTGCACCCGCTCGGCGGTGGCGCGCAGACCGAAGGAATCCGACTTCTCGGCGGTCCCCGGTGCAGGAATCTCCGCATCGAACCCGGTTCCGTCATCTTCGACGGTGAAGTGGAGGTGGTCGTCCTCGATGCCGATCGTGACCGTCGCCGTCTTCGCGTGAGCGTGCTGGATGACATTGGCGATCGCACCCTGGGTGATGCGCAGCAGGGCCGTCTGCAGATGCATGGGCAGGACGACCGTGTCGGACACCCGCACCTGCACGTCGAGTCCCTGCGTCGCCCATTGCGTGCGGGCCAGTCGGCGCAGCGCCCCGCCGAGGGTCTGGTCGTCGAGCTGGGGAGGCGTCAGCTCGCGGATGAACCGCCGCGCCTCGACGAGGTTCGCGGCAGCCGTCTCGCGAGCGAGCCTGATGTGCTCGATGCCCGGGCGCGCGTCGTCGGCGCGCTCCGCGGCATGCAGCAGCATCTGGATGCTGGAGAGTCCCTGCGCGAGCGTGTCGTGGATCTCACGGGCGAGGCGGGCGCGCTCTGCGAGGACGCCGGATTCATGCTCCCGTGCGGCGAGCTGTCCGCGGGTCGCGAGCAGCTCGCGCACTAGCGCTTCTCGCTGCTGCGCCTCTCTAGCCAGAGCCTGGTAGCCGAGGCCGATCAGGAGGGCGACGCCGGCACCGACGAACGGGCCGACCACGCCGCCGACGCTCCACCCGCTGTGAATGCCGAGGGCGTACACCGCGACGATCGTCGACACGAGGATCGCGGCCGATCCCGCCCAGCGTCCCAGCAGGTGGAGGAACAGGAAGAACAGAGGGAAGACGAGGTAGGCGGCATCGGCGCTCAGCCAGAGCAACCCGAGCCACTCTGCCGAGAGCAGGGCCAACCAGATCAGTGAGATCAGCCGTCGCCCGGCGGAGAGGCGCGTGAGCAGCAGCCCGGACGCGTAGGTCGCGACGACGATCAGTGCCAGGACGATCGCGGCGATGCTCCACTCCGACGGGTCGAGCACCGCACGGGCGATGACGACCCCCGTCAGGGCGAAGAAGAGAACGTGAAGACCCGTCCGCAGACCCACGAACACCGGGGTCAGAGCGGTATGCGCCATGAATCGAACTCTACGCCGACGCACCGAGCGCGGCATCGTCCGAAAGGACGATCGAGGCGTACTCATCCTGGCCGGGGAACGCTCTCCGAGTGGCCGATGACCACGGCGGCGCCGACGACGAGAGTGGAATGGTCGCCGCATCGGAGACAGGAAAGGCAACCGTCATGTTCGTCGCGTTACGCGATCTTCGCTTCGCCAAGGGGCGATTCATCCTCATCGGCTCCGTCGTCGCCCTCATCACCCTTCTCGTCGGGTTCCTCAGCGGCCTGACGGGTGGCCTCGCCATCCAGAACGTCTCTGGCGTGCTGGCGCTCCCCGCAGACCGCATCGTGTTCTCGGCCCCCTCGGGCGGAGACGATGCGGCGAGCTTCGCCGACTCCACGATCACCGAGCAGCAGGCGAACGACTGGGCGGCAACGTCCGGCGTGACCGACGCGCGCCCCCTTGGCATCAGTCAGACCCGCGCCGAGACCGACGACACCCGTGCTGCGATCGCGGTGTTCGGTGTCGAGCCCGGCTTCGACGCCGGTGCGCCCTCCGGGGACGGGCAGCTGCGCCTGTCGGTTCCCGCTGCGGATGCGCTCGGCGTGAAGGTCGGAGCGCAGATCGAGATCGCCGGCGTCTCCTACGACGTCGAGACGGTCGAGGGGGACGCGTGGTACAGCCATACGCCCGTCGTTCAGATGACCCTGCACGACTGGCAGGCCTACTCGGCATCCACGGGAAACCCCGATGCCTACGCCACGGTGCTCGCCGTCACGGGCGCCCCTGATTGGGATGCCGCGGATGCCGCGAACGACACGATCTCGGAGGCGACCCTCGGATCGCTGACGGCGCTGAGCGCCTTCCGCTCCGAGATCGGTTCCCTCCTGCTCATGGTGGCGATGCTCTTCGGCATCTCGGGACTCGTCATCGGGGCCTTCTTCACCGTGTGGACCATGCAGCGCAAGGGCGACGTCGCGGTCCTCAAGGCGCTCGGCGCGAGCACGCCGTCCCTGATCCGCGACGCGTTGGGTCAGGCGCTGATCGTGCTGGTGGTGGGCATCGGCATCGGTCTGGGGCTCGTCACCGTGCTCGGCCTGCTCGCCGGCACCGCCCTCCCGTTCCTGCTGAGCCCGATCACGACCCTCCTTCCTGGGGGCATCATGATCGCCCTCGGCCTCGCAGGCGCCGCCTTCGCCCTGCGCTCCGTCACCTCCGCCGACCCCCTCACCGCCCTCGGGAGCAACCGATGATCCGCCTGAACGACATCACCCTGACCTTCCCCGACGGCGACTCCCGGGTGACCGCCGTGGACGGCGTCTCCCTCACCGCCCATCCCGGAACCGTCACCGGCATCACGGGCCCCAGCGGCTCGGGCAAGTCGAGTCTGCTCGCCGTCGCCGGCACCCTTCTGCGTCCGGATTCGGGCGAGATCCTCATCGACGGGAGTGACGTCACGGCCCTCGACCCGGCCGAGGCCACGCGTCTTCGGCGGGACCGGATCGGGATCGTCTTCCAGCAGCCCAACCTCATCCCGTCGTTGACCGCCCGCGAGCAGCTGAGCGTCATGAACGAGCTCGGGGCGCCGCACAGCCGGCGCGATCGCGCCACGGCGGCAGCTCGCGCTGATGAACTGCTCGCCGCGGTCGGCCTCGCCGAGCACGGTCACAAGAGGCCGCACCAGCTCTCGGGCGGACAGCGTCAGCGAGTCAACATCGCACGAGCGCTGATGAACGATCCGAGTGTGCTCCTGGTCGACGAACCCACGAGTGCTCTCGATCAGGAACGCGGGGCCGCGATCATCGACCTCATCCTGCGGCTCACGGACGAACGGAACACCTCGACGCTGCTCGTCACGCATGATCTCGTTCACCTTCCGCGCATGCACGGGGTGCTGCACCTCGTCGACGGTCGTGTGGTCGACGACGCCGTTCCGATGCGCTGAGAGCCGACTACTCCCCGGAGCTCTGCTTGAACTGACGCTCCCAGTCGCGCAGCTCGCTGCGACCGATGAGCGAGTCGAGCGATACCTGGAACAGCAGTCCCTTGCGGGCGTTGACCTGCTTGATGTTGTCGACGATCTGGGTGGTCACCGACGACAGCGCCTCGCGCACCTCGGCGATGCGCTCGTCGGGGGCATCCCACAGGTCGGGCCGGGTGAGCAGGTCGAGCAGATAGTCGCGGTCGAGGGCGGCGACCAGACGAGCGAGCTTGTCGGAGTACTCGGCTTCGGCCAGCACGCTCTGATCCTCGCCTGCCTTGGCATCGAGACGGATGAACAGCTGCTCGACGTGCGAGGCGAGGGCGTCGATCCCCGCCGCCGTCTCGGCCGCCACCGGGCTGCCCGGCACGGCGGCGTAGTCGGCGCGGAGTTCACGAAGACGGTTCACTCGCAGACGGATGCCGGCGGGCACCGGATCCGTCGAGACCGCAGGCCTGCGTCGACGACGCGCGAGCAGGCCGGCAGCGGTCACGGCGGCTGCCACGAGAACCACGCCTCCGATCACCAGCGGGATCACCGGCCCGGCGACACCGGAGTCAGACCCCGATGAGGTCGGGGTCTCGGCTGAGATCTCCTGCACCGTTTCGACGAGCTTGTCTGGGAGATTCGCCCCTGACGACTCGTTCTCGTTCGCGATGCGCAGGGCGTCATCGCTGGGAATCGCCGCTGAGGCCGCCTGCAGATCGTCGCCGACGGCGAGGATCACGGTCTCGTGGTCGCCCGCGGCAGTCAGCCGCTCGAGGATGTAGCTGCTGTAGGGCGTGGTCTTGTCGGCCTCTGCCGGCAGCACGACCACCGCGATCGATCCGTCACCGGGAACCACCCCCGCGAGGGCGTCGGTCAGCGCCTGTCCGCCCGACACGTCGGGGTCGACGTAGATGTTCTGACCGGATATGCCTGCGACGGCATCCTCGAGCCATGGGTTGTTCGACGAGGAGAGATACGGCATCGCGAGACCTCAGAAGTTGTTGATCACGGAGGCGAAGACGAGGTCGATGCGCTCGGCATCCGAGGCGTCGAAGAGCTGTCCGCCGGTCACATCCGCGATCCGCTGCAGTGCCGAGGTGTCAGCACCCTCTCCATACGCGATCGGGAATATACGCACGGGAGCGTCATCTCCGCCCTCCTTCGTGCTCTTGCCGATCTTGGCGATGAGCGAGTCGAGCGAGGTGCTCGAGTCGGTGTCCTCGCCGTCCGAGAGCACCACGACCGCGTTGATGCGACCGGGTTCAGCCCGCTCGCTCATCGCCTCGTACGCGAGCAGGATCGAGTCGTAGAGCGGAGTGCCGTTGCGCTGCGCGTAGCGCAGGTCATCGAGCGACGAGTCGAGCTTCTCGCCGTCCGAGCCGAGCGCGCTCACGTCGCGGAGCACCTGGATGCCCTCACCCTCGTCGGAGGAGATGCCGGTCGTGAACGCCCAGACGCCGATCTCATCGGTGGAGCGGAAGTGGTTCAGCGTCGACTGCGCACCCTCGATCGCTCCGTCGAGGCGCGAGCGTCCGTCGCCGATCGGGTCGTCCATGGACCCTGAGATGTCGATGAGCTCGAGCACCGACGAGGGCTTGCGCACCTGCGTCCACTGGTCGATCGCCGTCGAGATCACGTCGACCTCGGGCTTCGGCAGTGTCACGGCGGGCTGAGCGGGATCGACTCCGTACTTCGGGGTGAACAGGTCGCCCAGCGGCACCGATTCGTCGAGCGGGCGGAAGCCGTACTCGGGCAGGATCTTCTGCGCCGCGGTCGTCTGCACGAACTCGGCGAAGGCCTCCCCGGCCGTGCGCTGCTCGGCCGTCACCCAATCGGCCCCGAGCACGGTGATCGGGTTGTCCGACCACATGGAGCCACCTTCGGGATAGACGGCGACGAGCTTGGTCTTCGGCGGCGTCAGGGTCTCGCCCGGCTGCACGGTGTGCGAGTCGGGGTTGCCCTGGTTGTAGTTCAGCAGCGAGGTCTCCTCCAGCGCCACGGCCGAGACGTAGGCCGAGCCGTTGGAGCCGTTCTGCGTCTCGTCATAGAGCGTCGAGAGCACGTTTCCGGTGGTGTCGCCGTAGTGGATGACGCACTCCTCGAACACCCGCGAGAAGTCCGCCGCGGCCTCGACATCGGCCGAGGTGAGTCCCTCGAGCTTGCCGGTCGCCTCGTACGACTGCATCAGGATGGTCGAGAGCCCGGTGGTCGAGGTGTTGGGGTTGGTCTTCGAGATCTTGAAGGCACCCCAGATGTCCTTACCGACGCTGCCCCACCCCGCGGGGTCCTGGCAGAGGGTCTCGAGGTCGGTGATGCTGATGGGGGTGTTCGGCCAGCCGAGGGCCGTGGCCATCGGCTCGGGCATGCCGAACACGACGGGCGTGCGCGTGAACGACTTCGGTTCGCCCACGAGGCTGGGTGATGCGGCGGCCGCCACGCGATCGGTCCAGACGGTGGATGCCGGAGACCACAGGGTGGGCCAGAGCGACGTGTCGTCGCTCGGCCAGTCTTCGCCGGAGGTCAGGAAGCGCGTCGCGTTGCCGGACGACACGTTGGTCGGGCGCACCGTGGCGCACGTCTCGAGCCCCTCGTGCTCAGGTGAATCCTTGAACGCCTCGGCCAGCTCGTCGAGCATGTTGACCTTCTCAGACGAGGTGGCGACCGCGATGTGGGTGCAGCCGTCGTCGGGGAATCCCTGGCCGCCGTCGCTCGTCGTGCCCTGTTCGCCTCCACCGCCGGTGCACGCGGTGAGCGCCAGGGCGACGATCGCCGCCATGGCGAGGGCTGCGGGTGTCCGACGTGCGTTGCGAGGCGCGCTCATGGGCTTAGGGTACCCAGGTATCGGCCTCCCGATGACGTATCGATCCGATCCCGTGACCGCGGAGTACGCTCGCTGGTGTGGGGCGGATCACGACGCGGAGACCGATTCTGAAGCTCACCCTCGGCGAGGGTGCGAGCCGTCGCGCCGACACGCTGGCCGTCGAGGAGCCGCTGGAGATCCGCGTCGCGGGCTCGCCGCTCGCTGTCACGATGCGCACTCCAGGGCACGACGTCGAGCTGGCGGCCGGGTTCCTCGTGTCCGAGGGGATCATCGCCGAGGGCGCCGAGTTCCACTCGGCGATCCACTGCGGCGGCCCGGGCACGGGTGGCCAGGAGAACACGTACAACGTCCTCGACATCAGCCTGGCTCGCGGCGTGGCGCTTCCCGACCCCGATGCTGCCCGACGCTTCTACACCACCAGTTCGTGCGGCGTCTGCGGCAAGGCCAGCATCGACGCGGTGCGCACGGTGTCTCGCCATCCGGTCGACCAGGATGACGTGCAGGTCGATGCCGAGCAGATCGCCGCGCTTCCGGATCGACTGCGTGCGGAGCAGGCAGCATTCGACAAGACGGGCGGTCTGCACGCAGCGGCGTTGTTCGACGCCGACTCCGGTGAACTGCTCGTGCTGCGCGAAGACGTCGGGCGTCACAACGCGGTCGACAAGGTCGTCGGCTGGGCGCTGCTGAACGACCGGCTGCCACTGCGCCGGCAGATCCTCCAGGTCTCCGGTCGGGCCAGCTTCGAGCTCGTGCAGAAGGCCGCGATGGCCGGAATCCCTGTGCTCAGTGCCGTCTCGGCGCCCTCGTCTCTGGCAGCGGAGCTCGCCGAGGAGTCAGGGGTGACGCTCGCCGGATTCGTCCGCGGACGATCGATGAACATCTACTCGCACGCGCATCGAGTGCGCATCGACGGCCACGCGTCGTCTGCTTACGCCGAAGAAGGGGCACAGCATGCTCGATGACCGGGGAACAGCCGGAACAGCGGGAACCGCCGGAACGGCCTTCGGGCTGATGCCCGCCGAGCCGCGTCAGGGCGGCTACGGTCCGCGCACCGATCGGCCCTGGTCGCGCAAGCCGTACGGTCACCCCGCCGCCGGCTGGGGCGCGGCGGTGTCGGTGGGTCGAGTCGTGCTGAGGGAGAGCGAGCCGATCGCCGGTCCCCTCGCGATGCTGCAGATGAACCACGCGGTCTCGGGCTACGACTGCCCCGGATGCGCGTGGCCGGACGACCCCGGCAATCTGAAGCTCGACATCTGCGAGAACGGCATCAAGCACGTCACCTGGGAGATGACGCGCAAGCGGGTGGATCGTCGGTTCTTCGCCGAGCACACCGTCACGGAGCTCGCGACCTGGCCCGACTTCGATCTCGAAGACCAGGGGCGCCTGACCGAGCCGATGGTCTACGACGCGGCGACTGATCACTACGTGCCGATCTCGTGGGACGACGCGTTCGCGCTCGTCGGCGACGAGCTGCAGGCACTGGACAGCCCCGATGAGGCGTCGTTCTACACCTCCGGGCGGCTCAGCAACGAGGCCACGTTCCTCTACCAGCTGATGGTGCGCGAGTACGGCACGAACAACCTGCCCGACTGCTCGAACATGTGCCACGAGGCCTCCGGTCGCGCGCTCAAAGCGTCGATCGCCACCGGCAAGGGCACGGTCGACCTTCACGACTGGGACGACTGCGACGCGCTCTTCGTGCTCGGCGTGAACGCGGCCTCCAATGCTCCGCGCATGCTCACCGCGCTGGCGGATGCCGTGACGCGCGGCGCCCAGGTCGTGCACGTCAACCCGCTCGTCGAGGCTGCCGCCACCCGCACCATCGTGCCGCACGACTTCGTCGACATGGCGCGGTTCAAGGCCACGGGGACGAGCACCATGAACCTGCAGGTGCGTCCTGGAGGCGACCTCGCTCTCATCAGAGGCATGTCGAAGGTCGTCTTCGAGGCCGCCGCCACCGACCCGTCGGTGCTCGACACCGGGTTCCTCAGCACCCTCACGAACGGGGTCGAGGCGTACCGCGCGCTGGTCGACGCCACCTCGTGGGACGACCTGGTCGCGCAGTCGGGCCTCAGTGAGGAGCAGATCCGAGAGGCTGCCGCGGTCTACCTGGCGTCGGAGCGCACGATCATCAGCTGGTGCCTCGGCGTGAGCCAGCACGAGCACGGCGTCGACACCGTGCGCGAGATCGTCAACCTGCTGCTGCTGCGCGGCAACATCGGGCGCAAAGGCGCCGGTCCCTCACCCATCCGCGGGCACAGCAACGTGCAGGGCAACCGCACCTGCGGAATCGACCACCACCCCACGGACGCCTGGCTCGACCGTCTCGCCGACGCCTGCCGCATCGATCCGCCGCGGCATCCGGGACTCGACACCGTGCGGACGATCGAGGCCATGCATGACGGACGCGTGAAGGTGTTCGTCGGCATGGGCGGCAACTTCGTGCTCGCGGCTCCCGACACCCCGTTCACGGCGCAGGGGCTCGAGAAGTGCCGCCTGACGGTGCAGGTGAGCACCAAGCTCAACCGCAGTCACCTCGTGCACGGCGAGAAGGCGCTGATTCTGCCCTGCCTCGGTCGCACCGAGCGCGACCAGCAGGCTCAGGGCCCGCAGGGCGTCACGGTCGAGGATGCGATGAGCATGGTGCACCTCTCGATGGGGCGCAAGCAGCCGGCATCCGCGTATCTGAGGTCGGAGCCGGCGATCATCGCCGGGATGGCCAAGGCGACGCTGCCCCACACGGCCACGCCCTGGGATTGGTATGTCGGCGACTACGACAACATCCGCGATGTCATGGCGAAGGTGCTGCCCGGGTTCGAGGGGTTCAACGAGCTGATCCGCGACAGGCACGGATTCCGGATCCCCCAGCCGGCGCGGGAGCGGGTGTTCGAGACCCCGTCGGGTCGTGCCGAGTTCTCGCACGCGCCGCTGCCGAACGTCATCCCCGAGTCGTCCGAGACCCTGGTGCTGCAGACCATGCGCTCGCATGACCAGTGGAACACCACGATCTACTCGAACGACGACCGCTACCGGGGCGTGAAGAACCTGCGAGAGCTCGTGTTCCTGCATGAGGACGACATGCGCGACCGCGGTCTCGTCGAGGGCGACCTCGTCGACATCGTGTCGACCTCGAAGGACGGATCGACGCGGATGCTGACCGCGTTCCGTGCCGTGCCCTACGACCTGCCGCGCGGCAGCGCCGCCGGCTACATGCCCGAGATGAACGTGCTGATCGGACGCAAGGACTTCAGCGTGCAGAGCGACCAGCCGCTGATGAAGAGCATCCAGGTGACGGTCTCGCGCACCGGTTCGTGACCGCGCTCGCCGCGGGCTGATCCCGGTCCGGTGAATCCCGCCGTGGGTCAGGCGCCGCTGTCGGGGGTGGTCGCGAGCAGCGCCGGCTCCTCGGACCTGAAGTCGATCGACGCGACGTGCATCTGTCGCTCGGAGTGATCGGCATTCCATGCGTGGAACGCGATGCGGTCGCCCCCGTCGGGCCCGACGACGAGCGAGTTGTGGCCAGGGCCGATCAGCGAGGCACCCGACGAGAGAAGGGGAGGCGCCGTCGGCGGTGCGGCGACCCACGGGCCGAGCGGACTCGCTGACGACGCCCAGGACACCGCGTAGCCGGGGCCCGTCCATGCGCCGCCGGAGAACGTCATCCAGTACCTGCCCTGCCTGCGCACCACCGCGGGTCCTTCGAGCGTGTGCCAGTCGAACGTCCCGCCGTACATCGGGCGTTCTCTTTCGTAGATCTGCCAATCGGCGTAGGGCTCGAGCACGGCCTGCGTGTCGGCGAGCTGCGCCGGCGCGGGCAGGCGGGCGACAGCGAGATGCGTGCCGGGTCGCTCCGCATCGAGCACGTCACGCGCGAAGTACAGGTACCACTCCCCGTCCGCGTCTTGGAACGGGTGCGGATCGATCGCGAAGGTCTCGTGAGGGGTGAGATCGACACCCAGATCGTGGAATGGACCCGTCGGCTCGGCCGCGCGGGCGACGCGCAGGTGATGACCGCTGATGCCGTGCCCGACGGAGTAGTACATCCACCACGAGCCGTCGCGGAAGCAGACCTCCGGGGCCCAGTACTCGTCTCCCATCTCGGAGTCGAGCCGCATCAGTGCCAGACCGGCACTGCGCCACGTCTCGAGATCGTGTGAGAGCAGGACCTCGAAGACCTCCTCGGTCGACCTCGCCGTCGGGTTGGTCCCGTACGCCGCGTAGGTGTCGTCGGGCAGACGCAGCACGAAGGGGTCGGCGAAGTAGCCGGGATGCACGGGGCGATGCCCGGCACCGCCGGCCCGCCCCCGGACGCTCACTCCCACGGCTGGGATCCTCTCGGACCGACCATGATCGCGCGCAGCTCGTCCACGGGGAGCTTGGGGACCCGGTCGGCGCCGACGAGGCCGTTGGTCTCCTGCAGGGTGTCGGTGAGCTGCGTATAGCAGTACCCGGCGAGGGCGGTGCTGTCGTGGATGCCGGCCATCAGCGAGCTCAGTCGGTCACGGAAGTCGCTGTCGGAGCTGGCGCTCGTATAGCCCCAGGCATGGTCGGTGCGGTGCACGTCGAACGAGATGCCGCCGAACTCCGTGAGCATCACCGGCGCGTCGTCGACCTCGCCTGTGAGCACGAGTCGTCTGCCCGCGGGCCCGACGCCGGTGATCATCTCGTCGACAGCGGCGCGGTCCTTGTATCGGGCGCCCATCACCTCGCCGTCGCCCTCGTAGTCGTGGATGGCCACGATGTCGGTCTCGGCCTGCTCCCACCCGTCGTTCGATACGACAGGGCGAGTCGGGTCGAGGGCTTTCGTCAGGTGCACGAGCGCCAGAGCGTGGTGCAGCATGCGGCTGTCGTGCGCGATGTGCTGCACGCCCCAGCTCTCGTTCAGCGGCACCCAGGTGACGATGGAGGGATGCGAGACGTCGCGGTGGACGACCTCCAGCCACTCGCGCACCGTGCGCTCGACGGCCGTCGGTGTGAAGGAGAAGACGGCGGGCGCCTCTGCCCAGATCATGAGCCCGAGCCGGTCGGCCCAGAAGAGGAAACGCGGATCCTCGAACTTCTGGTGCACCCGGGCGGCGTTGAACCCGAGTTCCTTGATGAGCTCCACCTCTTGGCGCAGGGCGTGCGCCGACGGGGCGGCGAGATGGGTGTCCGGCCAATATCCCTGACTGAGGACGGAACGGACGAACCGCGGCTTGTCGTTGAGCAGGAAGCAGCGCCGATCGACGCTCGTCGAACGAAGCCCGAGGTACGACGACACGGTGTCCAGGGGTGCCCCGTCATCCGATGTCCGGATGACGGCGTCGATGAGCCGCGGGTTCTCCGGCGACCACACCAGCTCTTCGTACGCTTGTCCGTTCGCCTGGCTCGGAATCGGGATGTCGATCTCGATCTCGGATTCGCGAGCGAGAGTCGAGGCGCGTGCCAGCAGGGTGTCACCATGACGCAGTTCGACGTCGACCACGCACTCGGATGCCGGCGTGGTGGTCAGACCGATGCGCGCGTGCACGCGTCCTGACGGCAGATCCGCGCGCCAGTGGATCCACTCGATCGCCGGGCCGGCGGGTACGGATTCGAGCCAGACGGGCTGCCAGATTCCGCTCGTCCGGTGGTACCAGATCGCATGGGGCTCGTCACGCCAGTCCTGCTTGCCGCGGGGCTGGGCGACATCCGTCGCCCGGTCCTCGACCCGCACCACGACATGGCCCCCGCCGTCTCGCTCGAGAGCGTCGGTGATGTCGACCGCGAACGGCGTGTGCCCGCCCTCGTGTGAGCCGACTCGCTGCCCGTCGACCCAGACGATGGCGCGGTAGTCGACTGCCCCGAAGCGGAGGATCAGTCGGCGCCCGTCACCATGGCCGGCGGCCAGCACCTCGTCGTGCGTGAGGGCGCGGTGGTACCACAGCGCCGTGTGCGGACGGGGGTCACCGATTCCCGACGCCGACGACTCGGGCGGGAAGGGCACCACGATCGACGCGTCGAAGGAGGGATTCGCGAACCACTTCTCGCGGATGCCGCGGTCGTCGTCGTCGACGGCGAAGCCCCATCGGCCGGTCAGGTCGCTCCACTCGCTCCGGACCAGCTGAGGGCGCGGGTAGGTTCCGTCCCCCTGGCTCGCGATGGGCGGGAGTGGCGGATCGATTCTCAGCATGCAGTCCAGCATGCATGATTTATGCAGCGCTGTAAACCACGCGGAATCCGAGTCCGCGGGCGACACTCATCCCGATCACCGAGGGGACGGCGCGCTCTCGCGGACGGCCAGCCGGTAGCCGACCAGCTCGTGGCGTCCGGCCTCGGAGAACCCGGAGATCCGCTCGATGAGCAACTCGACGGCGCGGCGGGCGAGCTCGTGCAGATCGGGAGCGATGGTGGTGAGGCTCGGGAAGGTCACCCGGCTCAACTCGATGTCGTCCCAGCCGGTGACGGCGACGTCGTCGGGAATGCGGCGGCCGCGCTCGTGCAGCGCGCGCAGGGCGCCGATCGCGGCGAGGTCGTCGCGGCAGACGAGCCCGTCGAAGTCCGCTCCGGCGTCGAGCGCGCCCCCGACGCCCTCGACCGCTCCGGACGGCGAGATCTCGCGGCTGGGGAAGAGGAGGAGGGGGTCGGGCCGAAGGCCCGCATCCTCCAGGGCCTGCTGATAGCCAGCGATGCGCTGCAGGGAGGTCGACGACATCTCCTGCGTCTCGTGGCCGGCGAAGCCGATCCGCCGTCTCCCCAGCGACACCAGGTGCGCCGTGGCGGTGCGAGCGGCTTCGAAGTTGTCGATCATGACGCGATCCACGGGGAGGGGTGCTGCCCCTTCTCCGAGGATCACCATCGGCAGGTCGCTGCGGTGGCGCGAGATCTCGGCCGACGACATCGCGGACGGCTGGAACAGGATGCCGTCGACCATCCCGGACTCGGAGCTGGTGAGCACGGCGCGCTCGCCCTCCAACGTTCCGTCGGTCTCCTCGAGCAGCACCCGATAGCCCGCCTCGCCGGCCGCCGCCGAGACGGCGCGGGAGAGCTCGGCGAAGTACGGAAGGGCGACGTTCGCGAAGGCGAGGGCGAGAAGACCCGTCCGGCCGGTCGCGAGGCGTCTGCCCATGAGGTTGGGCCGGTAGTCCAGCTCGTCGATCGCGCGCTGCACGCGTTCGCGCGTCGATGCGCTCACGTGCTCGTATCCGCGCACCACATTCGACACGGTCTTCATCGAGACGCCGGCGAGCTCCGCGACATCCTGCAAGCGCACACCCATGCGGTCTCCAATTGGTCGCTACGTCGTCACCCGCGATACTACCTTGACAACAAAATTCCAGCGCTGTAAATTGCGAACACGGCTGGGTATCCGGTCATCCCGCTCCGGTGCGCCGGAGTCACTCAAAGGAGAGCAATCACATGAACAGTCCATGGGCTCGCCGAGCGATAGGTGCAGGCATCGCACTCGCCATCGGCATCACGGCATCAGGGTGCGCGGCGTCGGCCGGCACCGGTGGGGGCGGCGTCTCCGGCGACGGGGAGTACACCGGCCCCGATGTCGAGATCACCTTCTGGCACGGCTGGACGGGTGGAGCAGCCCCCAAGATCGTCCCCGAGCTCATCAAGGAGTTCAACGCGGAGCACGACAACATCACGGTGAAGGCCGTCCCGCAGGAGTGGGCGGACATCACGGCGAAGATGCCGCTCGCCATCAAGGCGGGCAAGGGGCCGGACGTCGCCGTGCTGCACGGAGACGACCTGGCCACGTATGCGGCGCAGAACCTGCTGCTCGACTCCGGCGAGATCATCGACGGGCTCGGATATGCGGCGGAGGACTTCCCGCCCACCGTCTTCGACAAGGGCAACTACCAGGACACCCAGTACGCGGTGCCGTGGAGCGTGACGCCGCTGGGCCTGTTCACCAACAAGTCGGTGCTCGCGAAGGCCGGCATCAGCGAGATCCCCACCGACGAGGCGTCGTATCTGGCCGCACTCGACGCGCTGAAGGGTGCGGGAGTCCAGGGCGAGTGGGTCGACGGCTACGTCTTCACCGGCACGTTCGAGTTCCAGAGCCTGATCTGGCAGTTCGGCGGAGACCTCTACAACGACGACGTCACCGAGGCCACGTTCAATTCAGAGGCGGGCGTGAAGGCCCTCACCTGGATGACCGACATGGTCGACAAGGGGTACAGCCCCGCGAACGTCGCACAGGACGGCAACATCAAGGCGCTCATCGCCGGCGACACCGCATTCAACTGGAACGGCGTCTGGCAGACGACGAACACCGCCTTCGACGACCTCGACTGGGCGCCGGCACCAGTGCCGCAGATCGGCGACGAGAAGGCCGTGTGGTCGAGCTCGACCCACTGGGTGTTCCCGGCCAACAAGGGCCAGGACGCGAACGAGACGGCGGCCGCATCGGTCTTCGTGAAGTGGATGAACGACAACTCCCTCGGATGGGCCGAGACCGGCGAGCTGCCTGCCGCGAACTCGGTGCGCGAAGACCCCGAGCTGCTCTCGACCTACCCCAACCTCGCCCCCTTCATGGAGCAGCTGGAGTACGCCCACTACGAGACGGTCTCGCCGGGGATCTCCGAGGTCAACGCGCAGATCACCCTCGCGCTGAACGAGGCCCTCACCGGCAAGAAGGATCCGAAGACCGCGCTCGACGACGCTGCGGCCAAGGCCGATCAGATCCTCGAGCAGAACCGGGCCAAGTACGGTGACTGAGACAGCCACCCTCGTCGCCCCCCAGCGCAGCAGCGCTGGGGGGCGACACCCGCGCAGACCTGCGGGCTCCGCATCCTCTCGGCGCAAGACGCTCACCGCGTATCTGTTCCTCGCTCCGTTCCTCGTGCTCTTCCTGACTTTCGTCGCCGGCCCAGGGATCTTCGGCATCTGGATGAGCCTCACCAACTGGAGCCCGTTCCGCGACGTGCAGGAGTTCGTCGGATTCCAGAACTACATCGATCTGTTCACCCCGGGCAACGTGCTCTCCAGCGACTTCTGGAAGTCGATGAGCGTCACCGGGATCTTCATCGTGATCAGCGTGCCGTTCCTCGTCGTCATCCCGCTTCTCGTGGCGATCCTGCTGAACCAGCGCATCCGCGCGGCCACGACGTTCCGCACGATCTTCTTCGCGCCGTATGTGCTCGGCGTCGCGGTCATCGGCGTGATCTGGGGCTACATCTTCGACACGCAGTCGGGCATCCTCAACCACCTGCTCGGCGTGGTCGGGCTCCCCTCGGACATCCCGTGGACGGTCGACGTCCCCTGGGTCTGGGTCTCCATCGTCGGCGTCACCGTCTGGTGGACCATGGGACTCAACACGATCATCTTCCTGGCCGGCCTCAAGGGCATCAACGGCGACCTCTATGAAGCGGCCGCGCTCGACGGCGCCGGAGCGATGCGGAAGTTCTCGAGCGTCACCCTTCCAGGACTCCGTCCGGTGATGACCTTCATCACCACGACCACGATCCTCGCGTCGGCGAACATGTTCGGCCAGTCCTACCTCCTCACGAAGGGCGGCCCGGGCACCGAGACGCGGACGGTGATCATGTACATCGCCGACCAGGGTCTCTCGCAGAACAACATGGCACCGGCTGCCGCCATGAGCTACATCCTGTTCCTCGCGCTCGCGATCGTCAGCGTGATCAATTTCCGGCTGCAGCGCGAACGAGTCGAGAAGGCATCATGACCACAGCACTGACCCGTCGCCCGTCCGCTCGCCGCACGTGGGGGCGCGTCGCCCTCTATGCCGCGCTCGTCGCACTGGCTCTCGTGATCGTCCTCCCGCTTCTGTGGATGCTGATCACGTCGTTCAAGACCGATGCCGATGCGATCAGATCGCCGTTCTCGCTGCCGGACCCGTTCTCGATCGAGGCCTACCAGAGCCTGCTCGGCTCGGGAGAGCAGCCGATCTTCCTCTGGCTCTGGAACAGCTTCGCCGCCGCGACCCTGCAGACCGTCCTGATCCTCGTGACGGCGTCGATGGGGGCGTATGCACTGGCTCGGCTCGAGTTCGCGGGCAAGAGGATCATCTTCGGCGTCATCATCGCGACGCTTCTCGTTCCTCCGGTGGTCTTCCTCATCCCGAACTACCTGATCGTGCAGAACCTCGGCTGGCTCGACACGATCTGGGCCATCACGGTGCCCGGTGCCGCCGGTGCCTTCGGAATCTTCTTCCTGCGACAGTTCTTCGTCGGGCTGCCGCCCGAGATCGAGGAGGCCGCCCGCATCGACGGTGCCGGCGACATCCGGATCTTCGTGCAGGTGGTGCTTCCGCTCGCTCGACCCGCGTTGGCGACTCTGGCGGTGCTGTCGTTCCTCGGCAACTGGAACGACTTCCTCTGGCCGGTGTACGTGCTGCTGAGCCCCGAGAACCTCACGTTGCAGCCGGGACTCAGCCAATTGCAGGGCGCCTACTCGACGCACTTCGCGATCGTCATGGCAGGAGCGGTGATCGCATCCGTCCCCGTCCTGATCCTCTTCGCGATCGCGCAGCGGCAGATCGTCGAATCCGTCGCCGGATCGGCGGTCAAGGGGTGACCCAGGTCGCGAAGAAGCTCGCGTCCACGGTCGCCGCGAGCATCATCCTCGCTCTGGGCGTCGGTGTCGTGGGATGCTCCGGCGAGGCCGAACCCGAGGCGACCGTGGAGCGGGCGCCGTTCCTCATCGATCAGGACTTCGCCGATCCCGACGTCGTCCACGGCGACGACGGGTACGTCGCCTTCGCCACCGAGAATCAGGGCGCGAACGTGCAGTTCGCCACCTCGACCGACCTGGTCACATGGGACGTCTCGACCGATGACGCGCTGCCGGTCCTTCCGGCATGGGCCAGCGCGGGGCGGACCTGGGCGCCGGACGTCTCGGAACGAGCCGACGGGAGCTTCGTGATGTACTTCTCGGCCGAGCACGCCGACTCCGGGAGGCAGTGCATCGGATCCGCCACCGCCGACTCGCTCACGGGTCCCTATGTCGCTGTCGGCGCGGAGCCGATGATCTGCCCGCTCGAAGAGGGCGGCGCGATCGACCCCGCCGCCTTCGTCGACGACGACGGGTCGCGGTTCCTCCTGTGGAAGAACGACGGCAACTGCTGCGAGCTCGACACGTGGATCCAGATCGCGCCCGTCTCCGCCGACGGCACCCAGCTGGCGGGACCGGCGACCCGATTGGTCATGCAGACCGAGGCCTGGGAAGGGCATCTGGTGGAGGCGCCGGTGCTGGTCGAGCGTGACGGCACCTACGTCCTGCTCTACTCGGCGAACGACTACGGCTCCGAGGACTACGCGATCGGCGCGGCGACGTCCCCGTCGCTGCTCGGACCCTACGAGAAGCTGCCGGACCCCGTCCTCTCCACCTCGTCCGCCGACGACCGCTACATCGGTCCGGGGGGTCAGGACGTCGTCTCCACACCCGACGGCGATGTGCTCGTCTTCCACGGATGGAACGACCTCTTCATCTACCGGGGTATCGCCGCCCTGCCGCTCGACTGGGAGGGTGACATGCCCTCCGTTCGGCTCTCGACCACCGACTGACGACGGCGAGCGGGCGCTCAGGCGTCGACGGTCACTGCCTGCAGAGCATGCACGACGGGCGCGAGCTCCGGCTGCGCGACCGCGTCTCCGAGAGCGCGTTCGAGCGTCTCATCGTGGATCGGATGCGCCTGTTCGTAGAGCGCCTGACCGGCGGCGGTGAGCTCGGTGTAGATGCCGCGGCGGTCATCGGCGCAGAGGATGCGGGTGAGCAGCCCGCGGTCTTCGAGACGGGTCACGAGTCTGGTCGTCGCGCTCGGGCTCAGCGCCGTCGCGCGGGCGAGCTGCTGCATCCGCATGTGCCAGCCGTCCTGCCTGCTGAGGGCGTCGAGCACCGTGTACTCGACGACCGAGAGGCCGACCGAGGCGCCGAGCGCCTTCTCGAGATCGGCCTCGATGATGCCGTGCAGTGCGGCGAGCGTGCGCCAGCCGCGCGCGCGGATCTCGACAGCGTCGTCTGAGATGCCCACAGTGACCTCCGAAGTAGTTGCTTGCGCTGGATAGTTGCGTATGCAATGATTATCCGTCGGACGCAATATCCCGCGTCTGCAACTACTTTAGCAGAGGACCACGGAGCACACCCATGCCACTCGGACTCATCGCACTCGCCATCGGCGCCTTCGGGATCGGACTCACGGAGTTCGTGATCATGGGCCTGCTCCCCGAGGTCGCGACCGACTTCGGCGTCACCGAGGCCACGGCCGGCTGGCTGATCTCGGGTTACGCGCTGAGCGTCGTCGTCGGCGCCCTCGGCCTCACCGCCGCCACCACGCGCCTGCCGCGCAAACCCGTGCTGCTCGGCCTCGTCGTGCTGTTCATCGTGGGCAACGCGATCACGGCCCTCGCCCCTGACTACTCGGTGGCCATGATCGGCCGCATCATCGCCGCCCTGTGCCACGGCGCGTTCTTCGGCATCGGATCGGTCGTCGCGGCCGAGCTCGTCGCGCCCGAGAAGAAGGCCAGGGCGATCGCGATCATGTTCACCGGCCTCACGGCGGCCAACGTGTTCGGCGTTCCCTTCGGCACGTTCCTCGGACAGCAGTTCGGCTGGCGCTCGACGTTCTGGGTGATCTCGGTCATCGGCGTCGTCGCCTTCGCCGGCATCGCGCTGCTCGTCACCGCCCCGAGGTCGGCCGGTGCGCAGGTGAGTCTGCGCAGCGAACTCCGTGCCTTCCGATCGGGTCAGGTGTGGCTCTCGCTCATCGTCACAGCCCTCGCGTTCGGCGGGATGTTCGGCGCCTTCACGTACATCGCCTACACGCTCACCGACGTCACCGGATTCGCCGACACCGCCGTGCCGTGGCTGCTCGTGCTGTTCGGCGTCGGGCTCGTGGCGGGCAACGGGATCGGCGGGCGCCTGGCCGACCGCTCGATCGACCGCACCCTCCTCATCTTCATCTCGGCCCTGGTGGTCGTGCTCGTGCTGTTCGGGTTCTTCGCCTGGTCGCAGCCCGTGACGACGGCGATCCTCGTGCTGATGGGCGCGTTCGGATTCGGCACGGTGCCCGCGTTGCAGAGCCGCATCATGCACTACGCCGGCGGAGCACCGACTCTCGCCTCCGGCGCCAACATCGGCGCGTTCAACGTCGGCAACGCCCTCGGCGCCTGGGCGGGGGGCCTCGGCATCTCGGCGGGGCTCGGCTACACCTCGCCCATCTGGATCGGCGCCGCGATCACGGCATCCGCTCTGATCGTCATGGTGATCGCCGTCGTCGCGGCCCGGCGGCCGTCGCCCGCAGCGACCGGCACCCTCCAGACCGTCGCCGCATGACCGCACACACCCGCAGACAGAACGAGAAGGAATCAGCAGTGAACACCCCCGCAATCCCCACAGTCACCCTGAACAACGGGATCGAGATGCCTCAGCTCGGCTACGGCGTCTTCCAGGTGCCGGATGCCGAGACGACGGATGCCGTGGCCGCGGCCCTCGACGCCGGATACCGCAGCATCGACACCGCAGCGGTCTACGGCAATGAGGCGGGCGTCGGGCGCGCGATCGCCGACTCGGGCATCGCGCGCGACGAGCTGTTCATCACGTCGAAGGTGTGGATCTCCGATCACGGATTCGATGCCACGCTGCGCGCCTACGACGCATCGCTCGAGCGACTGGGGCTCGAAAGCCTCGACCTGTACCTGATCCATTGGCCGACGCCGGCTCTGGCGACGTATCCCGACACCTGGCGCGCGCTCGAGCGTCTCTACGCTGACGGACGGGTGCGGGCGATCGGGGTCTCGAACTTCGAGCCGGAGCACCTCGAACGGCTCGTGTCCGAGGGCGGCGTCGTTCCCGCGGTCAACCAGGTCGAGCTGCACCCGGCGCTGCAGAACCGTGCGGTTGCGGCGGCGAATGCTCAGCGGGGGATCATCACCGAGGCGTGGAGCCCGCTCGCACAGGGCGCCGTTCTCGGCGACGGCTCGGTCATCGAGATCGCCGACCGCCACGGCAAGACCCCTGCGCAGATCGTGCTGCGGTGGCATCTGCAGCAGGGGCGAGTCGTGATCCCCAAGTCGGTGACCCCCGCCCGCATCGCGGAGAACCTCGACGTGTTCGGTTTCGAGCTCAGCGCCGACGAGCTCGCGGCCGTCGATCTCCTCGAGCGCGACGGACGCACCGGCCCGCACCCCGCCGAGTTCAACGGCTGACGCCACCGCCGGGTCATGCGGGCGCGGTGGTCACTGCGCCCGCATGAACTCCTCGGCCGCCGCGACCTGCTCGGCGGTCGGGCGGATGCCCGTGTAGAGCACGAACTGCTCGAGCGCCTGCAGCGTCGCCACCTCGGCGCCGGTGATGACGGTCTTCCCGGCCTCGCGCCCCGCCGCGATCAACGGCGTCTCGGCAGGCAGGGCGACGACGTCGAACACGACGGATGCCGCAGCGATCTGCTCCTCGGTGAACGACAGCGCATGCTCGTCCGCCCCACCCGCCATGCCGATCGGCGTGATGTTCACGATGATGTCGGCGGTCGCGGCATCCGCATCGGCCTTCCAGGCGAACCCGTAGAGGTCGGCGAGCCCCCGACCGCGCGCTTCGTTGCGGGCGGCGATGGTCACACGAGCGAAGCCTGCGTCACGGAAGGCGGCGGCCGTGGCCTTCGCCATTCCGCCCGAGCCGCGCAGCAGCACGGATGCCGAGGAGTCGAGCGAGTTGCGCTCGATCAGCTGGGCGATCGCGCTGTAGTCGGTGTTGTAGGCCGTGAGCACCCCGTCGTCGTTCACGATCGTGTTCACCGAGTCGATGGCGGTCGCAGAGGGATCCATACGGTCGACGAGCGCGATGACGTCCTCTTTGTAGGGCATCGAGATCGCGCAGCCGCGGATGCCGAGACCCCGCACGCCGGCGATCGCCTGGCCCAGGTCGGTCGGCGCGAACGCTTTGTAGATCCAGTTGAGGCCGAGCTCTTCGTAGAGGAAGTTGTGGAATCGCGTGCCGTTGTTGCTCGGGCGTGCAGACAGCGAGATGCACAGGGTCATGTCCTTGTTCAGCATGGTCACCGCACCAGGCTACTCGGGGACTCTGCTGCATCCGACCCACTGATGACCGCGATCGTCAACCCCCCTTGGCGGGATCCGATTCCCTCCCCTAGGGTGAAGCTGCATGCACAGGGGATTGATCGTCTTCGTCTTCCCCAGAGACGAGCTGCCTTCCCCAGAGGCAAAGGCGATTCGTGCATGCGATTGGGCCCTCTCGAGTAGTTCTGTCCCCAACGGATTGCTCGAGAGGGCCGCTATCGTTTGTCTTCTTCTCACAAGTTTTCGGATTTGTCCCCCAAATGGGGGACAAACGCGTGCCGGAGGGGTTAGGCTGGAATCTGACGCACCCTCCGGTCGTCTTCGGCCCTCATCGCTCCCCCCGCGGTGAGGGCCACACCATTTTCTGGGCGCGTTCGTGTGCCCCCTCGTGTGACCGCGGATGACCGCTCATGCAACATTTGGGTTACGGGCTGACCTCGGGACTTCCGCTCAGCGCGTGCTCCACTAGCGTGGAGCACGTCGGGGCATCCTGCGTCGGCTTCTTTCCAGCAGAACAGGCAGTACATGAGCACCCAGGGCACGGTTAAGTGGTTCAACTCGGAGAAGGGCTTCGGCTTCATCTCCCCCGACGACGGCGGCGCTGACGTTTTCGCGCACTACTCCGCCATCGAGTCATCCGGCTACCGCTCTCTTGAAGAGAACCAGCGAGTCGAGTTCGACGTGGCGCAGGGCCCCAAGGGCCTGCAGGCTGAGAACATCCGTCCGCTCTGAGAGCGGACGTCATAGAACTCCCCGACCGGAGGCCCGCACTCGTTGCGACCCTCCGGCGGGGAGTTCTGTGCTTTGTGGGCGATCTCGCGGGCTCACGCTCGCTCGACGGACGTGCCCGGACACCCTCCCGGGAGGAGATCTGCCTCTCAGGAGGAGATCTGCGGGCTGAGGCTCCTCCCCAGGGAGAGTTCTCCTCCGGAGGCGGCGCGCCCGCCGGTCAGTTCAGCAGAAGCGCGCGCAACTCGTCGGGCGATGCGGCGCGGAAGGCCGCCTCGTCGCCTTCATGCGTGTCGCTGAAGCCCCACTCGACGAAGATCACCGGGACGCCGTTCGCGTTGCCGCCCTCGACATCGTGGTGACGGTCGCCGATCAGCACCGGACGCGAGACGTCGGCGCCTCGGTCGGCCAGTCGGCGCAGCGCCTCGGCGACGATGTCGGTCTTCGACGCGAGGGTCGATTCGTCGGGTGTCGCGCCCACGGTCGTGACGAAGTACGGGCGGAGTTCGAAGAAGTCGATGATCGCGTCGACCTGGATCTCGGGCTTCGAGCTCGCGGTCGCCTGCGGGATGCCGGCGTCGTGCAGGTCGCGGATGATCTCGGGCACGCCGGGGTACGTTCTGACATCGGTCGTGTAGCCGTCGGCCTTGCCGAGCGTGCGGTAGAAGCTCACGGCCTCGGCGGACTGCTCGGGGGTCATGCCCGCCTGCGCCTGGAACGACTGGAACATCGGCGGCCCGATCCAGTGCACCAGCTGCTCGCGCGTGGGAGCAGGGTGACCGAAGTGCGTGAGGGCGACGTTCAGGCGGCGGAGGATGCCGACCGACGCGTCGGCGATGGTGCCGTCGACGTCCCAGAGCACGCACGAGTAAGGGGAAGAAGCCATGCCTTCCAGCCTATGGGCAGTGCGCGAAGCGACCGAACGCCGTGAACATCTGTGCAGCTCGCCTCAGAAGAGGCGGGGGATGCCGGACTCGATGCCCTTCATGTCGTCGTAGTCAAGCACGAGGCAGCGGATGCCGCGGTCCTCGGCCAGCACACGCGCCTGCGGCTTGATCTCCTGCGCGGCGAAGACGCCCTGCACGGGGGCGAGGTGCGGATCGCGGCCCAGCAGCTCGAGGTAGCGGGTGAGCTGCTCGACGCCGTCGATGTCGCCGCGGCGCTTGATCTCGACTGCGATGGCCGCGCCGTCGGCATCCCGCACGAGGAGATCGACGGGGCCGATGGCCGTCGGGTATTCGCGGCGCACCAGCGTCGCACCGTCCGAGATGCGGTCGACCTGCTCGGCCAGGAGGCGCTGCAGGTCGGCTTCGACGCCGTCCTTCTGCAGCCCGGGGTCGACGCCAAGGTCGTGGTTCGTGTCGTGCAGGATCTCGTAGATCTGCACGCGAAGCGCGTCGCCGGTCTTCTTGTGAGTGACACGCCAGACCTCGGTGACGCCGGCGATCGACTCCTCCTCGCCCGGCTCCTCGGAGGCGAGCGAGCAGGGCGGGCTCATCCAGTTCAGCGGCTTGTAGCTGCCGCCGTCGGAGTGCACGAGCAGACTCCCGTCTCCCTTGTGCACGAGCAGACGCGTGGCAAGCGGAAGGTGGGCATTGAGCCGGCCCGTGTAATCCACGGAGCAGCGGGCGATGACGAGACGCACCCGTCGAGCCTACTTCGTCGGGCGCACTCCTTCTGCGGCGGCGGGCTGACTCGACATCTCGTCTGTGCGCAGGGGACGGGCGGCACCCGAGAAGAGGCCGGACAGCACGACCAGTCCGACCAGGATGTAGAGCGTGTTGAGCAGGCCGATGTGCTCGCTGATGAAGCCGAGCACCGGAGGGCCGCCGAGGAAGGAGATGTAGCCGATCGTCGCCGCGGCGCTCACGCGCGCGGCGGCCTTGGCCGGGTCGTCTGCTGCGGCCGACATTCCGAGCGGGAATCCGAGCGATGCGCCGACGCCCCACAGGGCCGCACCCACGAAGACCAGCGGGAGGCTGGGCGCCAGGATGAACAGCAGGATGCCGGATGCCGCGGCGACCGAGAGGATGCGCAGCACCGCGACGCGTCCGAACCGGTCGACGAGCGGGCCGCCGAACACGCGGACGACGGTCATCGCGACCGAGAACGTCGCGAGGGCCGCGGCGCCCAGTGCGGTTCCGCCGCCGTGGTCCTCCGCGACACCGAGAGCCAGCCAGTCGTTGGCGCCGCCCTCGGCGAACGACATGCCGAGCATCACCACGCCGATCGCGTAGGTACGCGGCTCGCGCCAGGCTGACAGGGCGACATGCATGCGCTCGCGCCAGTGCACCTTCTCGCCGTCGTCGGTCGTCGGGTCGAGCGCTTCGGCGCGGCGTGGGACGCTGGCGATGCTGATGACGCCGATGGTGGCGATCGCCACCGCGACGACGAGCGTGTGCGTGAAGACGTTGATCTGCAGCTGGGCGGCCAGGGCGCCGAGGCCGGCGCCGATCACGGTGCCGAAGCTGAAGAAGGCGTGGAAGAGCGGAAGGATCGTCTTGCCCGAGTGCTGTTCGATCGCGGTGGCCTCGACGTTCATCATGACGTCGACGCAGCCGTTGCCCAGGCCGAACAGCACGAGACCGATCAGCACCACCGGGTACGAGCCCAGCACGTTGGCACCGATGCCGATCAGGGCGACGCCGGAGGCGAACGTGAAGATCGACACCATCATGCCCAGGCGCGCGCCGGTGCGCGCCATGATCGCGGGGCTGGTCGAGATTCCGATGATCGACGCGATCCCCGCGCCGAGCAGCAGCATGCCGACCTGTGCCTTGTCGACCTCGAGCGCGAGCTTGATGTCGGGGACACGCGATGCCCAGGTGGCGATCGACAGACCGCTGGCGAGGAAGATCGCGAAGATCGCCGTGCGCCAGCGCACGTACTGCGATCGAGAAAGAGCCGTGTCCATGGTGCACAGCATATCGAATCGATTCGATGGACGGGAACCGGGGGAGCTATCCTCGGAGTATGACGAGTCATGAGACCCCGCGCCGAGCGACGATCGCCGATGTCGCCCGCGCGGCGGGAGTCGCGACGTCGACCGCCTCCGTCGTCTTCAGCGGCAAGACCAACGTCGCACCGGCGACGCGCGAGCGGGTGCTCGCCGCAGCGGCCGAACTCGGCTACGCCGGGCCCGATCCGCGCGCCGCCTCGCTGCGCCGGGGACGCAGCGGCATCGTGGCCGTGGTGCTCGAGGGGCATCTGCGCGCCGCCTTCCTCGACCCGGTGACGACCGCCATGATGGACGGCCTCACCGACGGGATGGCCGACCTGAGCGCCGGCATCCTGCTGATGCGCGACGAGCCGGGCGATGACGGATCATCGCTCTCGAGCGCGCCGGTCGACGCGGTCGTGCTCATCGGATGCTCGGGGCGCGCCAAGGCATCGCTCGACATCGTCCGCAGCCGTGGACTTCCCGTGGTCGTGATCGAGGGCGACGCCGGAGAGGGCATCCCGAGGATCACCCTCGACAACGCCGCCGCTGCCGCGGACGTCGCCCGGCACCTGCGCGATCTCGGCCACCGCGACGTGGCGCTGGTCACACTGCCGCTCGACACGGGCCGCGAGCGGGGCCCCGTCACGCAGGAGCGCATCGATGCGGCGACGGTGGATGTGACGATCGATCGCCTCGCCGGCATGCGCGAGATCTTCCCGGATGCACCGGCGATCTCGGCGGGAGGCAGCTTCATCGACGAGGGCCTCCTTGCGGGGCGGACGCTGCTGGCGGATGCCGAGACCAGGCCGACGGCGATCCTCGCCCAGAGCGATCTCATCGCGGTGGGCGTCATCCGTGCGGCGGAGGAGCTGGGGCTGCGGGTGCCCGAAGACCTGTCGGTCGCCGGCTTCGACGGCATCGCCGCCGACGGGCTCGGCGACCTCGTGCTCACGACCAGCGTGCAGCCGGCGGTCGAGAAGGGGCGTGCCGCGGGTGAGCAGGTCGCGCGGATGCTGCAGGGTGAGCCGGGCCTCACCCTGCACCTCACCTGCCGGTTCCGCGAGGGCACCACTACGGCGGCGCCCGCCCGCTGAGCAGGCGGCGGACGTGTGGGTGGGGCGAGACGGGTTCGCGCCACTCCACGAGCGAGGGACCTCGGGGGTCAGGAGCGCTGCGGACCCAGCGGCAGCGTCTCGGTGCCCAGATCGAGGATCGAGTACCGACCGCAGTCGACGACGCTCTCGGGGAGAACCGCTTGCGGCGGGTCCCACGGCACCGTCTGCGAATCCTCGACGAGGAACGACACCTCGCCGACTGCGAAGTCCGTGCGGTCGACCAGCCAGGCATACGCGTCGAGCTGATGATCGACCTGCACGAGCTGTGAGGGATCGATCGGCCAGGTGCAGCTTGGGCAGGCGCACTGTCCAGAACTGCCCGGCACCGGTGCGACCGGAGGCGTCGACCCAGTCGGTGACGCAGGTGAGATCGGCATCGGGCCGGGTTGCGGCATCCGCGAGTCGAGGGATGCTGAGCCCTCCGGCGACGAGCAGCAGGACACCGACCATCACCGCCGCGGGTCGCCGCACACGGTCGCCGACCTTCAGGGCGTGCGGAGCGGCGACGAGTGCGAGCACCGGTGCGAAGGCGAACGGCTGCAGATAGCGTGCCGCGTGGGTTCCCAGCATGACGGCACCGACCACGACCATGACCGGCGCGACCCACGCCATCGCCGCGACCAGCCGTGAGCCGGGGTCGCCCGCCCGCACGGTGCGCACGACGGCTGCGACGATGAGTGCGGCAGCGATCAGCAGCCCGATCACGCCGAGGGGGCTCTGCATCCGTTCGCCGACGAGCCGGCCGTAGTAGTCGATCGATTCGTGCCACTGCCCGGGCTGTATGTAATCGACGCCGGTCTTCGTGATCCATGCCGCGAGCGGAGTACGTGACAGGAATCCGAGCGTGGTGCCGGCGAGCAGCACCGCGATGATGACCGGCGCACGCGAGCGCAGCCCTGGGGAGACCGACGCGATCGCCAGCAACATCACGAGCGGAATCGTCGCCCACGCCGCGTAGAGCGGGTTCGAGAGGGTCGACACGAAGGCGACGACGCCGAGTCCGATCGACGGCCACGCCATGAGCGCGCGGCTGTCGATCATGCGCCGCACGATGCCGATCGTCAGGACGGCGGCGACGACGGTCGCGGAGTAATAGGTGGTCGTCAGCTGCAGCGACGCGAGGTCGAGCGCCTCGCGCGACGCCGAGACGTCGGTCATCGCGAGCACCCCGAACACCGAGAGTGCGAGCACGGACCAGGCAACGGGGGCCATGCCGGCACGGGCGCGGCCGGCTGTCAGACGGATGGCGCCGTAGAGGGCGAGCAGGTTGACGACCGCGCTGATCGCGAAGAGACCGCTCGCATCGACGGGCACCGCTGCGTCGAGGGCGGTGAACGCTGCGGACTCGGGCAGGAACAGCACGCTCGACATCGCCCAGTCGAGCGGTTCGCCGGAGAGCAGCGAGCGGGCGAGCATCGCGACGACCATCGAGTCGCCGTCGCGGAAGAGCAGATCTGCTCGGGCCGACGACGCGACCTCACCGGCGGTGACGAGCGACACAGCGGCAGCGCCCAGCCAACCAGCCGGCTCCCGCACCCACGCCCGCGTCACGGGGCTACTCTGCCACGACCGCCGCGAAGACTCCGGTCTTCGTGGATCAGCTGATCAGCCGATCTGCGACCTCAGATCCCAGACCTCTTCGAGAGGAGCGGTTCCCTCGGCGCCATCCGCATCGCGGAAGAGCTCGACGAAACGCCCGATGTCGGCCTGCCAGGCGTGATCGGCCGGGTCATCCTCGAGCGCGGCGACCGCAGCGTCCCAGTCGTCGCACTCGACCAGGTGGAAGAGGCGGTGGCCGGATCGCCAGATGGTCCAGTCGTGGATGCCGATCCGCGAGAAGGTCTCAGCGAGGGCATCGGGGATGCGCGCGTGGTTCGTGCGGTAATCGTCGATCGCGCCGTCGCGGATCTCGGAGTGCAGGGCGATGCGCATGGGTGTGCCTTTCAAGCCAGGGGGCGGAACGAGATCGCGACGGGGGTCGCGGCATCCGCCACATCGACCAGGATGGCACCGTCGACGCGCTCCGCGGAAACCCCGGTGTCACCGATACGGGCCGTCTGCTCGTCGAGGAGGCCATCGGGATCGGGCAGGCGAACGCTCCCGTTCTGATCGATGACCGCGTGCACCGCGTCGTCGGTGCGCGTCCAGCGCAGCCAGGGTTCGTCGGACGCCCGCAGTCGCTCCTCCGGTCGCGCGCCGAAGACCGCGTGACCGTGACGGCTGTTCCACTCGCCGAGGCCCTCGAGGGTCTGCCGCTGGAGCTCGGGGATGCGCCCGGATGCCTCGAGCCCGATGTTCAGCAGCAGATTGCCGCCTCTCGAGACGACGTCGACGAGCAGGCGCACCGCCTCATCTGCCGACAGCAGGTGCTCTCTCGTCTCATTGCGGTTGTGCCCGAAGGAGAGACCGATGCCCCGGGTGTTCTCCCACGCCTCGCCCACCTCGACCGCCGTGCCGTGCACGTACTCGCTGGTGCGGAAGTCCCAGTGCGACTCACCCCAGCGGTCGTTCACGACGCCCTCTGGCACTCGCGCGTAGAAGGTCTCGAATGCGTGCGCGAGACTCTTGGGTCCCGGTGCGATGCCGGCATTCGGCCAGCGGATGTCGCCCCACAGGATGTCAGGTCGGTATCGGTCGATCAGGTCGATGACGTGGTCGTGCGCATACTCGGCGTAGGCGAGGTCATCGGGGGCGGGGTCGCCGTCGTGCTCGATCGGCGGAAGGTCGGAGAAGTGCCAGTCGAGCCCGCCCGAGTAGTAGACGCCGAAGCGGAGTCCCGCGGCGCGGGTGGCCTCGGCGAAGGCCCCGATCAGGTCCTGCTGAGGCCCGCGTGCGACGGTGTTGCGTCCGTCGGTGCCCGGTGCGTCCCACAGGGTGACCCCGTCGTGGTGCTTGGTGGTCGGGATGAAGTAGCCGGCTCCCGTCGCCGCGACGACCGCGAGCACCTCGTCGGCGTCGAACGCCTCGGCCTTCCACTGGTCGAGGAAGTCGTCATAGGGGGCTCCGCCGTGCACCTCCTGCTGATGCGCGTGTGCGGGGGAGCCTTCGATGCGGATCGTGTTCGCGTACCACTCGGCGTAGGGATTGTGGGCGTACCACTGCTCTCGCGGCACTGCCCCGAGTTCGCCTGTCGGCTCGGCCCACGCGGGCACGGAGTAGGGGCCCCAGTGCACGAATATCCCGAGCGCCGCACCGCGGAACCACTCGGGCAGGGGCCGTTCGAACTCTCGGTAGGCCTCGGGGCGAACGGGGTCGGTCTCGAACATCGCCATCGGAAAACACCTTTCATCACACCCTTGTGAACCGTTTCGTCTATCACGTATCCTATAGGAAATCTTGAACTCAAGGGAGAGCTTCGATGACTGACGCAGGATTCCGCCGCCCCACCGACCGCATCCCCGGCGGTGAGTGGTTCAGCGGCGCGGGCTTCGGCATCTTCGTGCACTGGGATCAGGCCTCGCAGCAGGGGATCGAGATCTCCTGGCCGCTCGTCGGCCGCTCGATCATCCCCGGCGAGGACGCCGTCGAAGATGCGGTGACAGTCGCCCAGTATCAGGCGACGGCGCCGACGTTCGACCCGACGGAGTGGGACGCCGCCGATCTCGCCCGCCGCGTGCGCGACGCGGGCGCGACCTATGTCGTCTTCACCGCACGCCACCACGCCGGCTACAACATGTTCTTCACCGAGCAGTCCGACTTCGGCGTCGAGCACGGCCCCTTCGGCCGCGACATCACACGCGAGTTCGTCGACGCCGTGCGGGCCGAGGGGCTGAAGGTCGGCATCTACTACAGCCTTCCCGACTGGAACCACCCCGACTACCCGGCGTTCCGCGACGAGGACCTGCCGTACAAGCTCGAGCACTGGCCCGCCGCGGGGCTGGCCGAGTTCGCCGACACCCCGGATGCCACCGATCGCCATCGTCGCTCGTCGCCGGAGGAGTGGTCGCGCTATCTCGAGTACGTCCGCGCGCAGCTCACCGAGCTGCTCACGAACTACGGACAGATCGACCTGCTGTGGTTCGACGGAGACTGGGAGCGCTCGGCGGTGGAGTGGACCTCTCCCGGCCTGCGTCGACTGATCAAGGAACTGCAGCCGCACGTCGTCATCAACGATCGTCTTCCCGGTCAGGGCGACTACCGCACGCCGGAGCAGGGATTCCCGCTCACCCCGCCGACCGGTCCATGGGAGCTGTGCCTGACGATCGGCGATCACTGGGCATGGCGCAGGGGGCCCGACAACGAGAAGTCCGCGCGGTCGCTGCTCGTCACCCTGATCGACGTCGTCGCCCGCGGAGGCAACCTGCTGCTGAACGTCGGCCCCGGCCCCGACGGCACGCTGCCCGCGGTCGAGCAGGAGCGTCTGCAGGAGTTCGCCGAGTGGATGCAGTCGCACGCCGAGGCCGTGATCGGCGTCGAGCCCACCGTGGGCATCGACTTCCACGGCCCGACCACCGCCCGTGCCGGCCGTCTCTACCTGCACCTGACCGCGCTGCCGGTCGAGGAGATCATCGTGCGCGGGCTGCCGGTGCGTTCGATCACCCGAGTGCATCGCCTCGCCGACGATCTCGAGCTGCAGCATGACGCCAGCTTCGAGGTGCACGAGGCGTCCATCGCGGGCGACGACCTGGGCGAGCTGCGAATCGTGGCACCCGCACCCAGCGGTGCGCTGATCGACGTCATCGCCATCGACTTCTCCGAGTAACCGCACCACCCGAGCGACACCCCCTCACCCATCGCATCGAATCAGCATCCAATGAAGGAGGCAGACAGAATGAATGCACTCTCATCCCGACGCGCGAAGCGTCTCGTCCTGACCGGGGCCGCGGGCCTCACCGTGGTCGCCCTCGCCGGTTGTGCCGGGGCATCCGCCGGAGGCACCGGCGGATCCGGCGGTCCGCTCGTGCTCTACACCTGGGCCGCCAGCGAGGGCGACCAGGCGCAGTGGGCCGACTTCATCGACGGCGCGCAGGTCGAGGATCCCGACCTCGACATCTCCGTCGAGGGCCCGAGCTTCTCGGACTACTGGACCAAGGTGAAGACCCGCCTCAGCGGATCGAACCCGCCCTGCCTGCTCACGACCCAGGCCGCGCGCGCACAGGAGCTGGGCGACCTGCTCATGCCTCTCGACGATCTGATCGAGAAGAGCGGTTTCGACATCGACAGCATCGACGCCTCGATGCTCAGCGGCATGACGGTCGACGGGACGATCCGCGCGATCCCCTATGACGCCGAGCCGATCGTGCTCTTCTACAACGTCGAGGCGTTCCAGGCGGCAGGGCTCGAGCTGCCCGGCACCGAGTACACGCGCGACCAGTTCATCTCGGACGCCAAGGCGCTCACCGACGGAGAGAAGAAGGGGCTCGCGCTCGCGCCGGGCATCTTCATCCCCAACGCCTGGTCGCTCGCCGACGGCGTGCCCGCCGTCACCGAAGACGGCGAGCTCGACCTCACGAACTCCGATTTCGTCGACCAGATCCAGAGCTTCTTCGACCTCGTCTCGGTCGAGCAGGTCGCGAAGGCTCCCGAAGCCGCCGACGGCTCCGAAGTGTCGCAGCAGGCGTTCACCTCGGGCGAGGTGCCGATGCTCATCGAAGGCCCCTGGATGTACGGCAGCTTCGCCGACGCCGCCGACTTCACCCTGGGCGTCACGATCGTCCCGTCGACGAGCGGGACGGCAGCCGCGATGACCGCAGGCTCGGGATTCGGCATCGCTGCGAACTGCGACCGCCCCGATGAGGCCTTCGCCGCGATCGAGGCGCTGACCTCGGTGTCGGTGCAGGAGAAGCAGGCCGAGGCCCGTGGCATCGTCCCCTCTCGCATCGAGGCGCTTCCGGCCTGGGCCGAGGGCAAGACCGAGGGTGCCGCCGACGTCGTCGAGGCACTCCTCGCAGACGCGACGCCGCAGCGCACCACCTCGACCTGGAACCAGGTCGAGACCCTGATGACCCAGTACGGAGTGCAGGGCTACCGGGGTGAGCTGACGGCTGCGGAGATCATGGAGACGATCCAGAACTCGGTCGCGGGCTGAGCGGATGGCGATCATGAGCGACCGGAGTGAGGCGACGGCCTCCTCTGCGATGCCCGGCGTGGCGGGGGTGCCGATCGGTGCCCCCGCCCCGCGGGCTCCACGTCTGCGACATCGGCGCGGCGACGGCTGGGTCGCTGTGGCCTTCCTCGCCCCGGGGTTGATCGGGTTCGTCCTGTTCATCCTCACTCCGCTGTTCGGATCGGCCTTCATCAGCCTGTTCGACTGGAAGCTGTTCGGCAGCCCCGACTTCATCGGGTTCGAGAACTACGTCAAGCTGTTCCGCGACCCGACGTTCTACACCGTGCTCGGCAACACGCTCATCTTCGCGGTCGTCTACACGGCGCTGAACCTGTTCGTCGCCCTCACCATCTCGCTGTGGCTGAACACCCGCATGAAGGCCGCGGGCGCGTGGCGGGTCATCTTCTTCCTGCCCGTGATCACCCCGATGGTGGCGAACGCGCTCGTGTGGCGGCTGCTCCTCTCGCAGGACGGACTCGTCAACTCGATGCTCGCGACCGTCGGCATCGACGGCCCCAACTGGCTGTCCGACTCGGCGTGGGCGCTGCCCTCGGTGATCGCGATGTCGGTGTGGCAGTCGTTCGGCTACAACGTGATCGTCCTGTCGGCCGGCCTCAGCGCGATCCCGAAGGAGCTGCTCGAGGCGTCCCGCATCGACGGCACCTCGGCCTGGCAGCGGCTGCGGTTCATCATCCTGCCGCTGCTGTCGCCGTCGCTGTTCTTCTGCTCGACCATGACGATGATCGGCGCGTTCCAGGTGTTCGTGCAGCCGCTGTTCCTCACGCAGGGCGGGCCGGGCGAGAGCACCAACACGTTCGTGCTCTACCTGTATCGCAACGGGTTCGTCTTCGATCGGCTCGGCTACGCATCCGCCCTCGCGTGGATCCTCTTCCTCGTCGTGATGCTCATCACCGCCCTGCAGTTCGTCGGCCAGCGCAGGTGGGTGAACTATGAGTGACGTCGTGAGCCTTCCCCGCCGCGCACGTCAGCGCCGGGACTCCCTCAAGGAATGGCTGAACACCGCAGCCATCGCCGTGGTGGCGCTGATCTTCGCGTTCCCCTTCATCTGGATGTTCCTCACGGCGCTCAAGCCCGAGAACGAGGTGTTCACCGCGACCCCTCAGATCTTCGGATCGGAGATCCGCTGGGCGAACTTCGTCGAGGCCTGGACGGTCGTGCCGTTCGGTCGCTTCATCCTCAACGGCCTGATCGTCGCGATCCTCGGCGCCCTGCTCTCGGTGATCGTCGCCGTGCTCTCGGCCTACGCGTTCTCGCGGCTGCGCTTCAAGTACCGCGACAAGCTGTTCCTGCTGTTCGTGCTCACGCTCGTGCTGCCTCAGGAGGTGCTGGTCGTGCCCCTGTTCATCATGATCAACAGCTGGGGATGGAACGACAGCTTCGCGGCGCTCATCATCCCGTTCGCCTTCACGGCGTTCGGCACCTTCCTCATGCGGCAGTTCTTCCTCACCATCCCGATGGAGTACGAGGAAGCGGCGCTGATCGACGGTGCGTCGCGCCTGCGCACTCTCTGGTCGGTGCTGCTGCCGCAGCTGGTCGCGCCGCTGAGCGTGCTCGCGGTCTTCTCGTTCATCGGCTACTGGAACTCGTATCTGTGGCCGCTGATCATCATCAACACACAGGACATGGCCACCGTGCCCCTCGGGCTCGGCATGTTCACCGGTCAGTTCGGCACGCAGTGGGCTCTGCTCATGGCGGCGTCGACGCTGGCCGTCATCCCCTCGCTGATCCTGGTGCTGCTGCTGCAGCGGCAGCTCATCAAGGGGGTCACCCTGGGCGGACTCGGAGGACGCTGATGCACACGACACAAGACACCGCCGCGAGACTGCTCGAGGTCAGGGCGGATGCGACGGCAGGAAGCCGCATCGTGCACGTCGAGGCGCAGCTGTGCGACCTTCCGGTCGAGACGGAGCGGACGGATGCGCTGCAGACGTTCGTGAAGCAGGAGACGATCCTCGTGCGACTGCGCACCGCCGACGGCACCGAGGGCATCGGCTACAGCTACACGATCGGCACAGGCGGCGGTGCCGTGCTCAGCCTGCTGCGCGAGACACTGCTGCCGGCGCTGATCGGCCTCGAAGCAGAGCGTCCGGAGGCCGTATGGCTGGCCCTGTTCGGCATCACCCGCGCGACCACCGTGGGGCCGATCACCGCGCTCGCGCTCGCCGCGGTCGACACCGCCGTGTGGGATGCGAAGACGCGGCGATCCGGGCTGCCGCTGTGGGTCGCCGCCGGCGGCGCCTCGCCCTCCGTCCCGGTGTACGACACCGAGGGCGGATGGATGCACTTCGGCACCGATGAGCTCGTGGCGCACGCCGTCGATGCGAAGGAACGAGGCATGGGCGGGGTCAAGATCAAGGTGGGGATGCCGCGGGGCCACCAGGACCTGGAGCGACTGCGGGCCGTGCGGGACGCGGTCGGATCCGGCATGGACATCATGGTCGATGCGAACCAGTCGTTCTCGGTGGCGGAGGCGATCAGGCGCGCTCGTCTCTTCGAAGAGGTCGACGTCTTCTGGTTCGAGGAGCCCCTGCCGGCCGAGGACATCGAGGGGCACCGGCAGCTCGCGCGCTCGACATCGGTGCCCATCGCGGTCGGCGAGAGCATGTACTCGCTCGGGCACTTCCGCGAGCATCTGCAGCGCGGTGGTGCGTCGATCGTCCAGGCCGACGTGGCGCGGGTGGGCGGCATCACGCCGTGGCTGAAGATCGCGCACCTCGCCGAGTCGTTCAACGCCCCTGTCGCGCCGCACTTCCTCATGGAGCTGCACGTCTCGCTCGTGTGCGCGATCCCCAATGCGCTGTATCTCGAGCACATCCCGCAGCTGCGTGCCGTGACGAGGGGCGAGCTGCGCATCGAGAACGGGCGGGCCTGGGCGCCGAACGAGGCAGGGCTCGGGATCTCCTGGAACGACGACGCGCTCGGGCGCCTGGTCGTCGCATGAGCAGTGTCGTCTCCGGAGTCGCGCAGCCCGTCGCGCAGTCGGTCGCGATCGGACGCGGCGGGCTCGCCGCTCCACCCGTCGGGTACGGCGCCGCGGCGCTCGGCAACCTCTATCAGGCGCTGGGCGATGACGAGTGGCCGGGCATCGTGCCTGCGGCGTGGGCAGGAGGCATCCGGTATTTCGACGTGGCTCCGCACTACGGGCTCGGTCTCGCCGAACGACGACTCGGCGACAGCCTGCGGCAGCTGCCGCGCGACGAGTACATCGTCTCGACCAAGGTCGGGCGCCTGCTCGTGCCCCAGGATGCCGCCGGTCGCACCGACATCGACAACCTGTTCGACGTACCCGCCGACCATCGCCGCGTGCAGGACTACTCGCGAGACGGCGCGCTGCGCTCGATCGAGCAGTCACTCGAACGGCTCGGTCTCGATCGCATCGACATCGCACTGGTGCACGACCCCGACGCGCACGAGCGCGAAGCCCTCGAGGGTGCGTTCCCCGCGCTCAGCGAGCTGCGCGATCAGGGGGTCATCACCTCGTTCGGGGCGGGGATGAACCAGAGCGCGATGCTCGCGCGGTTCGTGCGCGAGACCGACGCCGACGTGATGATGGTCGCCGGGCGCTGGACCCTCCTCGACCAGTCGGCCGCCGATGACCTGCTTCCGCTCGCACACGAGCACGACGTGACGGTGCTCGCCGCGGCGGTCTTCAACTCGGGCATCCTCGCGACGGATGCGCCCGCGCAGGACGCGCTCTTCGACTACGGGCCCGCCGAGCTCGCGGTCATCGAACGAGCCCGATCGATCGCGCGCATCGCCCGGCGGCACGGCAGCTCGCTCCCCGAGCTCGCCGCACAGTACCCGCTGGCCCACCCCGCGGTGGCGGCGGTGGTGATGGGCGGCGCGAGCGCCGAGCAGGTCTCGAGGAACAGCCGCCTCGTCGCGCGCCCGGTCGCCGCCGAGGTGTGGGACGAGCTTCGAGAACACGGGCTGATCAGCCGAGAAAGGCACCCCGTACGATGAGACTCATGTTCGGCGACGACGAAGCACGCGGACCGCGGCCGCTCCCGGCGCGGCGCGCCCTCGTCGACGATGTGTACGACGCCGTGCTCGGCCTTCTCATGGACCGCGTGATCGAGCCCGGTGCCCGCGTGAACATCGACGCGGTCGCTCGCGATCTCGACGTGTCGCCCACTCCGGTGCGCGAGGCGCTCACACGCCTCGAGGCCGAGGGGCTCGTCGCGAAGCGCGCACTCAAGGGCTACGTCGCGGCTCCTCTGCTCGACGCTGCGGGGCTCCGTGACCTGTACGACATGCGCGAACTGCTCGAGCCCGAGGCCGCGCGTCGCGCATCGAACCATCTCGACGCCGACATCGAGAGCGAGCTCGCGGAGTCCGTCGTTCAGATGCGTGCAGCGTCGGCGCCCGACGCGGAGGAGAGCTTCCGCAACTACCGCCGGTTCATCGACGAGGATCTGCACTTCCATCACCTGATCGCCGAGCAGGCGCAGAGCCCGCTGCTCTCGGAGGCCATCGTGCGGCTGCGGTCGCACATGCACCTCTACCGCCTGAACTTCCGTCACGACTTCGAAGACGACACCCTCAGCGAGCACGAGAGCATCCTGGCGGCGCTTCGCCGACGCGATCCCGAGGCCGCAGCAGAGGCGATGCGCACGCACATCGCGAAGTCGTACGACAGGCTCGGCCCCGCGATCGCTCGACGCGCCGAGAACGCAAACGAATGATCTGATTTCGCGATCGACATCGCGCAAAGTGCCCGAAATCCCGGGCAAAACCGGCCATTTGCGCGGTCCGGCGCCGACATGATCGACCCGGAACAGCGAAAAATCAAGGTAAACTCGATATCGACACCCGCCCGCCCGCCTGCGCCGCACCCCCGGCCGACGAGCTTTGAGGAGCCGCATATATGCTGACGCTCCTCGCCGTGTTCCTTCTCGGGTCGATCCTGATGCCCGTTCTGGTGCGCTGGCTGGGATCCCAGGCATTCGCCATCGCGGCTCTCATTCCCGCCGCGGCATTCATCCACGCACTGCTGCTCACCCCCCAGGTGCTCGACGGCCCGACGCCCTTCGTCTCGGTCGCGTGGATTCCGCAGCTCGGGTTGAACCTGTCGATGAACATGGATGTTCTCGGCTGGGTGCTGACCCTCATCGTCACGGGTGTCGGCGCGCTCGTGCTGCTGTACTGCCGCTGGTACTTCCACGACGACTCCGCGGGGATCGGCCAGTTCGCCGGTGTGCTGCTCGGATTCGCGGGTGCGATGTACGGCCTCGTCCTGACCGACGACCTGGTCATGCTCGTCATGTTCTGGGAGGTGACGAGCATCCTCTCGTACCTCCTCATCGGCCACTACCGTCGGCGTGCGGCCAGCCGACGAGCTGCTCTCCAGGCGCTCCTGGTCACCACCCTCGGCGGACTCGTGATGTTCGTCGGAGTCGTGCTGCTGGTCGTCGATGCCGGCACCTCGAGCATCCGCGAGATCCTCGAGATCGCTCCCACCGGGGCGATCGTCGATGCCGCCGTGGTGATGCTGCTCGTCGGTGCCATCAGCAAGTCCGCGATCTTCCCGTTCCACTTCTGGCTCCCCGGCGCGATGGCCGCGCCCACCCCCGTGAGCGCCTACCTGCACGCTGCGGCGATGGTGAAGGCGGGCATCTACCTGATCGCGCGCTTCGCTCCGATCTTCGCGTTCACCGGACCCTGGCGGCCGATCATCATCTCGCTGGGGATCGTGACGATGCTGCTCGGCGGCATCCAGGCGCTGCGAGAGACCGACCTCAAGCGCATCCTCGCCTTCGGAACCGTCAGCCAGCTCGGGTTCTTCTCGATCGTGATCGGCTACGGCACGCAGGCGAGCGCGCTGGCGGGTCTTGCACTCGTGATCGCGCACGCGCTGTTCAAGTCGGCGCTGTTCCTGATCGTCGGTGTGATCGACCGCCAGCTGTCGACGCGTGACATCACCGAGCTGAGCGGTGTGGGCCGGCAGGCGCCGGTCATGGCGACTGCGGCATTCATCTCCATCGCCTCGATGGCCGGCATCGCGCCGACCCTCGGATTCGTCGCGAAGGAGTCCACCCTCACAGCCCTCCTCGACGACGCGCTGCACGGATCGCCATGGGGACTCGTCGCCATCATCGGCGTCAGCGTCGGATCCATTCTCACTGCGGCATATGGCATCCGCTTCCTCTGGGGCGCGTTCTGGACCAAGCGCGACGCAGCAGGCGATCGTCTTCCCGACACCGCGTGGCCGGACCCGCCCGTCGGATTCCTCTCGGCGCCGATCATCCTCGCCGGCTTCACGCTGGCAACCGGCATCGGAGCCCCTGCTCTCGACGTCGCGCTCCAGGGATACGCCCTCACGGCCACGCCCGGCCTCGACGCCGAGGGCGTCGCCGCCGAGGGACCAGGGCACCTCGCCCTCTGGCACGGTCTCGAGCCCGCTCTCGGCATCTCGATCCTGTCGATCCTGCTCGGTGCCGCGGTCTTCCTCCTGACCCTGCGCACGGGGTGGGATCGCAAGGCACGGCTGATCCGCTTCACCGCGGCAGACGTCTACTACCTGGTCATGCGCGGCGTCGACCGGCTCTCGGTGCTGAGCACGACCCTCACCCAGCGAGGCTCGCTTCCGGTCTACGTCGGCACGATCTTCGTGGTCTTCGTCGCCGCCGAGATCACGGCTCTCGTCGCCAGCGACATCGACCGCTTCCAGCTCTCGGCCTGGCACACCCCCGCGCAGCTGGTGGTCGCGCCGATGATGGCCGCCGCCGGCGTCATGGCCGTGCGGGCGCAGAAGAGGTACACCGGGGTCGTGCTCGTCTCGATCACGGGTCTCGGCATGGTCGTGCTGTTCGCGACCAGCGGCGCCCCCGACCTGGCGCTGACGCAGATCCTCGTCGAGACCGTGACGATGGTCACCTTCGCGCTCGTGCTGCGTCGCCTGCCTGCGCGAATGGGCGAGCACAACGCCTCCGTCGGTCGCATTCCGCGGGCGCTGCTGGGTGTCGGAGTCGGACTCACCATGGCCCTCGTCGCGGTCGTGGCGACCCAGTCGCGTATCGCGGACCCGATCTCGGCGGCCTTCCCGAAGCTCGCGTACGAGATCGGTCACGGCAAGAACGTCGTCAACGTCGCGCTGGTCGACCTGCGTGGCTGGGACACGATGGGCGAGCTCTCGGTGCTCGTGCTGGCCGCCACCGGCGTCGCCTCTCTCGTGTTCGTCACTCACCGGGCCGACATGCTGTCGGCGACCAAGACGCTGCCCAAGGCGCGGCGCCGTCGAACCCTCAGCCGTCCCCTGGTCGAGACGACCGAGGGCGTGCGCTTCCAGACCGACGAGAACGAGAGCAGCCCCCGCGCCTGGCTCGTCGGCGGACCGAAGATGAACCCGGAGAACCGGTCGATCCTGCTCGAGGTGATCGTCCGCATCCTCTTCCACACGATCATCGTCGTGTCGATCTTCCTGCTCTTCTCCGGCCACAACCTTCCGGGCGGCGGCTTCGCGGGCGGACTCGTCGCGGGCATGGCACTCGTCATGCGCTACGTCGCCGGCGGACGCTGGGAGCTCGGCGCGGCCGCGCCCACGGATGCCGGTCGACTGCTCGGCGCCGGTCTGATCCTCGCGGTCGGCACTGCCGTGGTGCCGCTGTTCTTCGGCCTCGCCCCGCTCACCAGCAACTTCTGGGAATGGGAGATCCCCGGCATCGGCCACATGGAGTTCGTCACCTCGACGATCTTCGACGTCGGCGTGTACCTCGTCGTGATCGGACTCGTGCTCGACGTGCTGCGCAGCCTCGGTGCCGAGGTCGACCGCCAGGCGCAGGAGTTCCGCGAGCGGGGGGTGACCCGCTGATGGATGTCTCACTGACCCTGATCGTGATCATGGCCGTGCTGTTCGCCTGCGGCGTCTACGCGATGCTCGAGCGCAGCCTCACCCGCGTGCTGATCGGCTTCCTGCTGCTCGGCAACGCCACGAACCTGCTGCTGCTCATCGTGATGGGCGTGCCGGGGAGCGCACCGTTCTACGGCGCTGAGGGAGAGGTCAGCGACCCGCTGCCGCAGGCGCTCACCCTGACGGCCATCGTCATCACCTTCGCCGTCTCGGCCTTCCTGCTCGCGCTCATCTACCGCTCGTGGCAGCTGGGCCAGGCCGACACCGTCGAGGACGACGAGGCCGACATCGCGCTCCGCGAGCGCACCGACGCCGACGAAGACCTCATGGACGACGAGGCCGACGCCGCCGACGACGAGGCGACCACCGACTTCGTCGGCGTGCAGACGTCGCCGATCACCGTGCTGCACATGCGCGACCATCCGTCGATCCACGACGACGCTCCGACCGACCGGCCCACCGCGCCCCGGACCGCATCCGCGGGTGCGGATGGGGATGGGGCGGGGGATCCGGACGTGGATGCCGGTCCTGGGGCGTCCGTCCTGGACGGAGAATCGGCCCCGCCCGACGACGACGCGGACGACTCGCCGCGCTCCGACGACTTCCGGACGGATGCCGACACGCACGCGTCAGACGCTCACGAGACCGATGCGGCCGACGCCGCGCATGACACGGCCACCGACACGGCATCCGATGACAGCGCACCTGAGCACACCGACGACGGGGAGGACCGCCGATGAGCGCCCTCGTCCCCCTGCTCGTCGCCCTGCCGCTGCTCGGCGCCGCGGCGACCCTGATCTTCGGCCGCAACCCGCGCCTGCAGGCGTTCGTCACGGTCGCGACGCTCGCGACCGTCTCGGTGATCGCCGCCGTGCTGCTGGTCGTCGTCGATGCGGGAGAACCGCTCGCGGTCTCGGTCGGCGGATGGCCCGTGCCGTTCGGCATCGTGCTCTACGTCGACAGGCTCGCGGCTCTCCTCGTGCTGATCTCGAGCATCGTGCTGCTCGCGGTGCTGCTCTTCTCGATCGGTCAGGGCGCGGCAGACGGCACCGACGAGACGCCGATCTCGATCTTCAACCCGTCATACCTGATCCTCGCCGCGGGAATCTTCAACGCCTTCATCGCGGGAGACCTGTTCAACCTGTACGTCGGATTCGAGATCCTGCTCGTGGCGTCGTACGTGCTGATCACGCTGGGCAGCACCGAGTCGCGCATCCGCACCGGTGCCGTCTACATCGTCGTCTCCCTGGTCTCGTCGATCCTGTTCCTCGCCTCGATCGCGATGATCTACGGCGCACTCGGCACCGTGAACATGGCGCAGATCGCCGAGCGCATGACCGAGCTGCCGCAGGAGACGCAGCTGGTGCTGCACCTCATGCTCGTGATCGCGTTCGGCATCAAGGCCGCGATCTTCCCCGTGTCGTTCTGGCTGCCCGACTCGTATCCGACCGCTCCGGCACCCGTCACCGCCGTGTTCGCAGGCCTGCTGACGAAGGTCGGCGTCTACGCGCTGATCCGCACCGAGACCCAGCTGTTCGCCGAGAACAGCATCGACACCGTGCTGCTGATCATCGCCCTGGCGACCATGATCGTCGGAGTGCTCGGCGCCGTGGCGCAGGCCGAGCTCAAGCGAATCCTGTCGTTCACCCTGGTGAGTCACGTCGGATACATGATCTTCGGTCTCGCGATAGCGACCCCGGCGGCGATCGGCGCGACGGTGTACTACATCGTCCACCACATCATCGTGCAGACGACCCTGTTCCTCGCCGTCGGTCTCATCGAGCGCAGGGCGGGAAGCACCTCGATCCTCCGGGTGAAGGGCCTGCTCAAGGTCGCGCCGGTGATCGCCGTGCTCTACTTCATCCCCGCGATCAACCTGGGTGGACTCCCGCCGTTCTCCGGGTTCATCGGCAAGTTCGCGCTGTTCGAGGCCGCGGCATCCGTGGGGACACCCCTCATGATCGTGCTGATCTTCGGCGGGATCGTCACCTCGCTGCTCACCCTCTATGCGCTGATGCGCGCGTGGAACCTCGCGTTCTGGCGCGAGGAGGACGACTCGACCGAGACCGAGGGGCGCATCTCGTACCTCGGCAACGCCCCGGCCGCCGACGAGCAGCAGGAGCGTCGCCGCATCCCTCGCATCATGACGGTCGCCACCGCCGGCATGGTGGGGGTCACTGTCGCGCTCACCGTCTTCGCCGGTCCGCTCTACGCACTGTGCGACCGCATCGGTGCGGCGCTGCTCGACCCGGTCACCCTCGTGCAGCTGGAAGACGAGGTCGAAGGATGAGCCCGACCGAGACCGGCCGTCACTTCTGGCGGGACATCCGCGTGCAGCTGCCGTTCCTGGCATGGCTCGTCGTGCTCTGGATGCTGCTGTGGAGCCAGTTCACGGTGCTGTCGTTCCTCTCGGGTCTCGTCGTCGCGGTGTTCGTCACGCGCGTCTTCCGGCTGCCGACCGTCGAGCTGTCCGGGCGGATCAACATCTGGTACGCCGCGCTGTTCGTGGTGCAGTTCCTGTTCGCCGTCCTGCGTGGAGCGGTCTCGGTCACGGCGCAGGTGTTCGACTTCCGCCGTCAGCCCGGCGCGGCGATCATCGCGGTGCCGTTGAAATACGCCGACGACCTCATCATGACCCACGTCTCGGTGGTCTCGTCGCTGGTCCCCGGATCGCTGATCGTCGAGGCCGACCGCGACAGGCAGGTGCTCTATCTGCACGTGATCGGGGTTCGCAGCATGGCCGACGTCGAGAAGCAGCGCGAGGGCGTGCTGCGGTGGGAGCGACGGGTCGTGCGTGCGCTCGGGGCTCCCGCGCAGTACCGTGCCCTCAAGGCCGACGAACGCGCGGCGCGTGCCGGTGGTGCCGGCGGGCTGACCAGGGGAGGTGCCCGATGAACGTGCTGATGCTGGCGATCATGGTCGTCTTCGGGGTGGCCGCCATCCTGACGATCATCCGCATCGTGCGCGGCCCCTCGATCCTCGACCGAGCCGTGGCATCCGACGTGCTGCTCACCGAGGTCATGTGCGTGCTCGGCGCCGAGATGGCGATCAACGGTCACACCCGCAACATCCCGGTGCTGCTGATCATCGCCGCCGTGGGTGTCTTCGGTTCGATCTCGGTCGCCCGGTTCGTGGCCAGAAGGGACAACACGACCCCATGAACGTGTTCGGTCTCGCCATTCCCGACGCCGTCATCGACGTCGCCATCCTCGTGCTCATCCTGCTCGGCGCGGTTCTGTGCCTGTCGGCCGCCGTCGGTCTGCTGCGCTTCCGTGACGTGCCCTCGCGACTGCACGCCGCGACGAAGCCCCAGGTGCTCGGCCTCATCCTCATCTGCCTCGCGATCGCCCTGTCGCAGCGCACCGTCGGCGGAATCCTCATCGGGCTCGCGCTCGTCGCCCCGATCGTGCTGATGCAGTTCGCCACGGCCCCGCTGTCGGCCCATATCGTCGGCCGGCAGGCCTACCGCAACGGCACGACCGACGAGCGCAGTCTGGTCGTCGACGAGCTCGCCGAGTCGAAGCAGACTCCGCCGGGCGCCGGCTGACCAGAAGGAAGACGGATGTCAGCACCCCAGGGATGGTACGACGCGGGCACGCCGGGCCGGCAGCGCTGGTGGGACGGCGTGCAGTGGACCGCACATGAGCGCACGGCGCCGCCGACCGCCCCGTCGATGGGGTGGTACCAGGTGCCGGGGACCACAGACGTCCGCTGGTGGGACGGAGTCATCTGGACGCCGTACCGCGTGCGCAAGGGCAAGCCGCGGCCCGACGCCCTGGCGGTCGAGCCGCCGGCGGTGGGGCTGGTGCTCGGCATCGTGTTCTTCATCCTCGCGATGCTGCAGCTGTTGGCGGCGGTCATCACGCAGAGCCCCGGCAACTTCGCCCTTCCCGTGGTCCTGATGTCCATCGCCGTGATCTGGGTCCTCGGCGCCGCGCACACCCGCGCCGTGCGCAGGCTCCCCGCCCCGCAGTCGGCGGCGCTCGTCGACGCCTCCGTGCAGCCGCTGCCCGGCGAGGTCGATGGACCGGATGCCGGGTGGTATCCGGTGACGGGGCAGGCCAGCCGCTGGTGGACCGGTTCCCGCTGGACCTGGTACCTCGGCACGAGATTCGGTCCGCGCCCCGGGCATGCCGGGCCGCGCGGCTATCTCACCTCGATGATCGTCGGCTGGTGCGTGGCCGGCATCGCGGTGATCGGTCTGGTCGTCGCGGTAGCGGGAAGCATCATGGAGCAGGGTCTCGTCACCGGGTTCATGATCGTGTTCGGGGTCATCTTCGCGGTGCTCTTCGGCGGTCTGGGGGCGTTCGCCCTGCTGCTGACGAGGGCGCGACGCAACGCGATGCTCCTTCCGACCACACCCCCGCCGCTGCGCTGAAGCGGACTCGCCGCGCGCCGGCGCGGAGCCGCTTGCTGTTCACAATTCAGCATGAGCCTGTCCGCGTGGGCGTGAAAGGGGCAGCAGGACAGCTCGACACGAGATCCATGCTGAATAGTGAACGACGCCGACCAGTGCTACTTCTCCTGCACTGAACTCTGTTCCGCGCAAGTCATCCCTCGTTGTGCGGACGACGCACTTCGATACCCTGCGCTGTCTGCACACTTCTGCGATGGGGAAGAAACAGAAGACCGTCGCGCAGCGCGCGGACGACGGCTATGCGCATACTGTTCTCAGCCGATCGGATCTGGTGCACCGAGGGCTTACGGGGCGTCTCATCGCCGAGTCAGTCGCGCGAGGAGAACTCCTGCACGTGCGTCGCGATCGATACGCGCTGCCGTCGACCCACCGGGACATCATCGAGGCGGTCCGCATCGGCGGGCGAGTGTCCTGCCTGTCTCTCCTCGCCCTTTTGGGGGTCTTCGTGTTCCGCTGCCGAGAGCTGCATGTGCTCGTGACTCCCGGTTCGTCTCGTCTGCGTGTCGCGAAGGACAGAAAGGTCGTGCTCCATTGGAAGGTGCTGACAAGCGTGCGGGAGAGCCTGCATGCGGCTCCATTGATCGATGCCGTCGCGCACTCTGTGCTGTGCCAGGCTCCGCGCGAGGCGCTCGCCACCTTGGACAGCGTGCTTCATCACGCACTCCTGACCCACGATGAGCTGGCCACGATGTTCGCGGCCCTTCCCGCCCGATTCCGCCCGCTGCTCACGTTGGTCGATCCGTCGGCGGGCTCGGGCCCCGAAACGTTCATGCGATTGCTGCTGCGGACGATGGGCGTCGCATATGAGACGCAGGTGTATCTCGAAGGCGTCGGGTACGTCGACTTCATGGTGGAGGGCTGGTTGATCATCGAGTGCGACAGCAAGGAGTTCCACGAAGGGTGGGAGAAGCAGATGCAGGATCGCGAGCGCGATATCGCCGCGGCCCGACTCGGCTTCATGACCATTCGTCCACTTGCGAAAGACATTCTCGGTGACCAGGCGTCCGTGCGACAGGCTCTCGAGCAGATCATCGCTGTGCTCGGGCCGAGGTTCACCGACGCACCTCGTTCACAATTCAGCAAGAAGCGCCCTTGAGCGGCGTTCGAGTAACGAAACCACGCGGTCTAGACGCGTTCATGCTGAGTTGTGAACTACGCGGCGAAGAGAGTACGAGTCAGAGATCGTCGGCGAAGGCCTGGATCAGGCGGGCCGCCGGCTCGGAGTCGCTGATCAGCGTGCCGTGACCGTGGTCGGGGATGACCCGCAGGTCGGCGCCGGGGATCTCGTCGATGATCTCCCGGCACCAGCTCATCGGCGCGAGCGCGTCGTCTTCTCCGCGCAGCACCAGCACCGGCTGATCGATGCGGGCGAACGCCTTCTCGGGCTGGTGCACGATGGTCGCTCGGATCTTGCGGATGAGATGCGGGCCACCACGGAGGTACTCCCTGGCGCCGCGCCAGATCACCAGCGGTCGCTCGCCGATCAGGTCGGTGAGGAGGTACCTCGCCTGTGAGGCGATGTTGCGCGCTGCCTTGTTGACGGTGGGGCCGGCGAGCACGACGCCTTCGACGAGCGACGGATGCCGGGCGGCGAGCTCGGCGGCGATCTGACTGCCCATGGAGTGACCGATCACGACGACAGGACCCTCGCCGGCGTGCCGGAGATAGGCCGCGACGAGGTCGGCATGGCGTTCCATGGTGAAGGTGCGTGCGGGCTCGGGTGCTTCGCCGAAACCCGGCAGGTCGAGCGCGATGACCCTGCCGCGCAGTCGCTGCACGACATCGAGGTAGACGCTGCGACCCATACCGATGCCGTGCAGCAGCAGGAACGTGCGAGGGCCCTCGCCGAAGGTCTCCGCAATGAGCGTCGCCCCTGCATGCTCGAACTCGAGCAGGGTGACGGGGGTGCCCTTCGGGGCGAGATAGCTGGAGACCACGCACCCACGCTAACCGAGTGGGGGCCTTGCGGCTAACCGGATGCTGCATGCGCCGTATGCCGGTGTGCGGCGAGACGCGCGTGCGCGCCATGCGAGGATGAAGGGTGTCTTCGCCCAGCCCCGATCCCGATCAGATCGAGACGGGGGGCGAGACCGCACGTCCGTCGAAGGGCTTCATCGCACGCATCGCAGACGGGTTGAGCGATCCGGTGCTGCGGGCGCTCGTCGCCGCGACCGCCGTGTCGCGCATCGGCCGCGGGGTGTTCCTCGCGGTCACGGTGCTGTTCTTCACGCAGATCATCGGTCTCTCTCCCGCGCAGGCCGCGGTGGTGCTCGCGGTGTCGAGCGGATGCGGTGTCGTCGGGTCGCTCCTCGGCGGGTGGCTCGCCGATCGGTGGAGCGCACGACGCCTCGCATTCGGCTTCGAGATGGCCGGCGGCGTGCTGCTCGCCGCCTATGCGTTCGTCGGAGATTTCGTGTCGGCGCTTCTGCTCGCCAGCCTCTCGGGCTTCTTCGACTCGCTCGGATACTCGGCGCGGTCCGCCATCATCGCGCGAGGATTCGCCCCCGACAGGCGGGTGCATGCCCGCGCCGTGCTGCGCACGGTCACGAACCTCGCGATCGCCGCGGGCTCGGGCTTCGGCGCGATCGCCCTGGCGCTGGGCACGCCCGAGGCCTACCGGGTCGTGATCGCCGGTGCGGGTGCCGTCTGCGCACTCGGGTCGCTCTCGCTCCTCCGGCTGACGTCGGCGGTCGACGCCCCCGCACGCGGTCGTGTCGCGACTCAGCTCACCGAGACGGGATCCATCGACACGCAGGCGACGGCTGCGGCATCCGCTGAGCGCAGGGAGTGGAACCGTCGCTCGCCGTGGCGCGACCCGCGGTACCTGCTGCTGAGCGGGCTCTCGGCGATCTTCGGGATGCAGTTCGGGGTGGCGGAACTCGGGGTGCCCCTGTGGATCAGCGAATACACGAAGGCGCCGGACGCCACGTTCGCCGTGCTCCTGATCGTCAACACGGCGCTGGTCGTGCTGTTCCAGGTGCGTGCCTCGCGCGGCACGCATGACATTCGGGTCGCGGGACGCGTGACCATGATCGCGGGGTGGCTCATGGTCGCCGCCTGCCTGATCTACGCGCTCGCCGCCGGTCTTCCGACGTGGGCTGCGATCGTCATCCTCGTCGTCGGAATGATCACGCACACGTTCGCCGAGATCCTGTCGCAGGCCGGAGCCTGGGGGCTCAGCTTCGAGCTCGCCGATCCGGTGCGGGCGGGCGCCTATCAGGGCGTGTTCGGAATGGGCTTCTCGCTCGGAGCCCTCGCGTCGCCGATCGTCGTGAATGCCACGGCGATCACCTTCGGCTTCGCAGGCTGGGCGATGCTGGCGGCGATCTTCCTCGCCGCCGCGGTCGGCATCTGGGCGATCGCACGCCGCGCGGCCGCATCCGCCGAGCCCGCATCCGCCTGAGGCGCGGGCCCGCATCCGCCTGAGGCGGGCCGAGGAGAGCTACCCGGCGGGGGTCAGCACCAGGGTGTTCTGCGTCGCCGCATCGACCGCCTTCTCGGAGAACGCCCACGGCTTCTGCGCGCCGGCTGCCCAGTCTGCGGTCTGATCGACGTAGTGCTCATCGAACGCATGACCGGATGCCCCGGTGAGGTGGATCCAGGTCGAGGCGTCGAGGTCGGAGAGGTCGACCACCATCCGCATCGACGGCACAGTGGTCGTGGCGTAGGAGGTGCCGAGATCCCACCCGGTCGCGTTGACCACCGATGCGCCGCCGCCGACCGCATACGGGCCGCGGTTGAAGAGCATCTCGATCGGGGCGACGCCCGACGAGCCGAGGGTGTCGCTCGTGAGGGTGATCGCGTGCAGGTCTCCCCATCGCCACCCGGTGACGGCGTCGCCCTGCAGGGTGGAGAGCTCCTCGTATGCCTCTTCGGCAGACAGCGCGAGCATCTCTTCCATGCTCGTCACGTCGATGCTCGGATTCGTCCAGAGCGGGTCGGAGGGGTCGTCGAGCAGATCCGCGACGACCGTGAAGAGGCGGCCCTGGCCGTCGATCGGCAGCGGCTGGTCGCGTTCGGCGAACAGGTTCTGCACGAGGTTCGACCAGAGTACGTTCGCGTAGGCGGCGGCAGGGGACGCCGCGTCGTTCTGCGCATCCCACGAGCGCAGCAGGGCCACGGCATCCTCGGTGCCTGCGCCCTTCACCTCTACATCGTCCATCGCGGATGCCAGACGTTTGCCGATCCACATCTCGCTGTCCATCTGGATCTCGCGCATGTCCTGCGCCGTGAGAGGTGCGGCTGCCACGCGTCGTTCGATCAGGTGCGCGATGCGATCCGCGCGGTACCCGTAGTCCCAGTCCCGCGAGAGGAAGTAGGGGTAGTCGTCGGTGACGATCGCGTTGTTCGCGGTCACGATGTAGCCGGATGCCGGGTTGTACGACACCGGCAGCTCGTCGAAGGGGATGAACCCCGTCCAGTCGTAGCTGCTGTCCCACCCGGGCTGCGGCATCCATCCGTCGCCGGCTCCTCGCACGGGCAGGCGTCCTGGAGTCTGATAGCCGATGTTGCCCTCGACGTCGGCGTAGATGAGGTTCTGCGCCGGCACATCGAACAGGGCGGCCGCCGAGCGGAACTCCTCGAAGTCCTGGGCGGTCGACAGCGCGAAGATCGCCGTGGCGGCCGTGCCGGGGTCGAGAGCCGTCCAGCGCAGACTGACCGCATACTCGGAGGCCTCGCCGGTGGGCGCGGTGCCCGTCGCGCCTCCGGCCGTGAGCCCAGGCTCCGGGTCGTCGGCGATCGCCGTGAAGTCATCGGTGAGCCCCGAGATGATGGGGCCGTGCGCGGTCGATCGGATCGTTAGGTCGATGTCGTCGCCGCCCGCGACCTTGATCGTCTCGGTGGTCTCCTCGATCGGCACCAGCGCTCCGTCGCGCCAGTACTGGTCGCCCTCGATGCGCTCGATGTAGAGGTCGGTGACATCGGTGGTCAGATTGGTGAAGCCCCACGCGATCTGCTGGTTGTGGCCGATCACGATGCCGGGGAGTCCGGAGAACGAGAAGCCCCCCACGTCGAACGGGCATTCTTCTGTGACCTCGCTGCAGCGCAGCTGCACCTGGTACCAGACCGACGGCAGCGATGCGCCCAGGTGCGGGTCGTTGGCGAGCAGCGGCATGCCGGTCTCGGTCAGGTCTCCCGACACCACCCAGGAGTTCGAGCCGATGCCCTCGCCGACATCGCCCACGAGCAGGCTCGCGGCCTCGATCACGTCGGAGGCCTCCTGCCACTCGATCGTCGTCGCGGCCTGCTGCATCTCATCGTCGTTCGCGTCGGTCGTGAACGCGGCGGGCTCGGCGCCGGTCTCGAGAGTGGGCACCGTGGAGATCTCGGGCACGATCACCGGGTGCTCGTCGAACGGATACGCGGGGTACAGCTCATCGAGCGTCGCGGTGACGTCGGTCGCGTCGGAGCCGCCGGAGCCGCCGGAGCCGTCGGAGCCGTCGGAGCCGTCGGAGAGCTGCGCGGTCAGCAGCGCACGCTCGGCCTCATCCTCGATGTTGCCGCGGAGATCCCAGGCCATGGCCTTCAGCCAGGCGACCGAATCGGCGGGCTCCCAGGGCTCGGGCTCGTACTCCGGGTTCTGCATTCCGAGCACGGCATATTCGAGCGACAGCTCGGCGCCCGAGCGTGACGAGAGATAGGCGTTGACCCCGTCGGCGTAGGCCTCGTAGTACCCGCGCGTCACGTCGTCCATCGCCTCGACCTCGGCCTCGGCGACCTTGCGCCAGCCGAGGGTGCGCAGGAAGGCGTCCGTTCCGGCCTGCGACTCGCCGAACATCTCAGCCACGCGACCGGCCGTCACGTGACGTCGGAAATCCATCTCGAAGAAGCGGTCCTGCGCGTGCACGAACCCCTCTGCATAGAACAGATCGTGGGATGAGTCGGCCGTGATGGTCGGGATGCCGCGGTCGTCGCGCTGCACCGTCACCTCGGACTGCAGACCCTCGAGCGGCAGGGTGCCCTCGGTCTGCGGGAAGGACCGCTGGATCGTCCAGGTCACGAAGAAGGCGACGGCGACGGCGACGACGATGATCGCCGCCACGACGAGGAAGGCGATGCGGCCGATGCGCGCACCCAGTGACGGGCGTGAGGGCACGGCGATCTCAGGCGAATCGGTTGTCATCATCGAGAACTCTTTCGGGTGGCATTGCGGGACTCAGTCCCAGAGAGTCCCAGAGGGCGTCTCACCGACGCACTCTGGGAATACTACCCACAACGACGACGCGTGGCGGGGGAACTTCTCGCCCCGCCACGCGGCGTCAGCCGATGAGGCTCGGCTGCAGATCGCGCAGCGTGCGCCGGTGCGTCATGCGCGTCACCCCGATGGCGGCGAGCAGCAGAGCGCCGACCAGCCAGATCCCCAGCACCACCAGATCCCATCCGGCTCTGCCGAGATTGCCCCCGTACATGAGCTGTCGCATGGCATCGACGACGTAGCCGAGCGGCAGCACGTGGTGCAGTGCGGCCAGTGGAGCGGGCAGAGTCTGCCAGGGGAAGGTGCCGCCGGCGGTGACGAGCTGCAGCACCATGAGCACGAGACCCAGGAACTGGCCGACCGAGCCCAGCCAGACGTTCAGCGTGAGGATGATCGCCGCGAACGTCGCTGACGCGAAGATCATCACGCCCAGCGTGCCGATGGGGTTGTTGAACGTGAAGCCCAGGGTGATCGCGAGGATGCCCATGAGCCCGACCATCTGCACCGCGCCCAGCATCGCCGGTGTCAGCCATCCGGCCAGAGTCACCCGGATGGGGGAGTGCAGCGCCGTCACGGCGCGGCGGGAGATCGGCTTGACGATGAGGAACAGCGCGTAGATGCCGATCCAGGCCGACAGCGCGGCGAAGAACGGGGCGAGGCCCGCGCCGTAGTCCTCGGCCGACGCCACCTTGTCGCTCGAGACCTTGACGGGATCCGCGATCGTGTCGGCCTGCAGCGCGCGCAGGTCGGGAGTTGACGCGGGGATCTGCTCCACCCCGTCGGACAGCCCGTCGCGCAGCTCGGCCGTGCCCGACGCGAGGGTGCCGAGTCCGTCGCGCAGCTGGGCCGCGCCATCCCTCGCCGCCGCCGCGCCCGTGGCGGCGGTCTGCGCGCCGCCGGCGAGGGTCTGGGCGCCACTGGCGAGCGTCTGCGTGCCGCTGGCGAGCTGCGAGGCACCGGATGCCACCGACTCGGCTCCGGCGGCGAGCTGGTCGACCTTGTCGACCGCGTTCTGCACGGTGGCGTTGCCCTCTTCGAGGCGGGTGCCGAGCGGATCGAGGGCGGACAGCACCCGATCGATCTCCTCCTGCGTCAGGCCCTGATCTGTGAGCACCGTCGCGATGTCCTGGCGTGCCTGGGGCAGGGCATCCGTCGCCTGCTGCACGGCAGACCCGGCGCGGTCTGCGACGTCGGCCAGTTGCCGGTTGCCGTCGCTGACCTGCTGAGCACCCGAGGCGAGAGTCGCCGCTCCGCCGGCGAGCTGAGACGCGCCACCGGCGAGCTCAGACGCGCCACCCGCGAGCTGAGAGGTGCCGTCGGCGAGCTGAGACGTGCCGTCGGCGAGTGTGGCGCTGCCGGTCGCCGCGGTGTTGGCACCGTCGGTGAGCTGGCTCGCCCCGTCGGCGGCGGTGACGAGGTTGTCTCGCACGTCGCTGAGTCCGGTGAGCAGGCGCTCTGCAGCCTCGCTGCCGACCATCTCGGCCACCGAGCTGCGGATCTTCTCGACCGCCTGAGTTCCCATGCTCGACGCGAGGTAGTTGTTCGCGTCGTTGGTCTCGAGTTCGATGCGCGCCTGGTGCGGGTCGTCGCCCGCGGCCGAGGTCAACGCCGAAGAGAAATCGTCAGGGATCGTCACGGTGAAGTCGACCGTGCCCTCGCGCAACGCGTCTGCGGCCTCGTCGGCGGACATGCGCTGCCAGTCGAAGGCGTTGCCGTCGATGAGGTTCTCGGCGACGTCCTCGCCGTAGTTGACGGTCTCGCCGGTCTCGGCCTCCGTTCCCGTGGTGGGGGCAGGGGCCCCGGCATCGTCGACGACAAGTGCCACAGGCACCTCGGGGAACTTCGCATACGGGTCCTGGTTGGCCCAGAGGTACAGGCCGCCGTAGAGGATCGGCACGCACACGAGCGCGATCAGGGCGATGATGCCCATCTTGCTCGCGGTGAGCCGCCGCAGCTCGGCGGCGATCATGGCGGGAACCTTCATCGCTCGCCTCCGTTCTCTTCTGTGTCTGCGTCTGGGTCTGGGTCTGGGTCTGTGTCTGGGTCTGTGTTTGTGTCTGCGTCGGGCGTTTCGCGGTGTTCGGCGTCGGCGTTCTCGCTCACCGAGCCGGGGTCGGCACCCGCGGGAGAATCCTGGGCGTCGGAGGCATCCTCGGCATATTCGTCATCGAAAGGCGGCACCGCGGGCAGGCCGTCTGGGCTCTCCGGCCCCGCGTCGGTGGTCGAGTGCTCACCGGATGCGGATGCGGATGCGGATGCGGATGCCTCGTCGCCCGGGCGGTCGAGCACGAGGGGCTGGATCGGACCGGAGGCGTTGATCGCCTCGAGTTCGTGCATCCGTTCGAGGGCGACCGCAGCGGATCCGCCGATGACGACGAGCATGGCGTAGCCGCGGTCGGCGAACTCCGACGCGATGCGCCACCAGCCGTCCGGGCTGCCGCCGTGACGGTCGGGCGAGACGAGCACGATGCCTTCGGTGCCCTCGCGGAGGATCGCGAGTTCGCACAGGATGCGCACCCGCGCGGCCGGGTCGACGTTGCCGATCGGCACGCCGGCGAGCTCGCCGAATCCGAGCTGATTCAGCCACCGACGAGCGTGCACCGGGGTCGCGCCGACCCCGGCGAACATGAGCTCTTCACCCACCACGCCGGCGAGGGTGATGTCGGGATGCGGGTCGCTGACGTCGGGGGCGTCGACCAAAGCGATCGTGCGGCGCAGCGCCTTGTTGTCCGAGTCGCCGTCGATCGTCACGCGTCCGGTGTCGGGCCGCATCCGTCCGCTGGCGATCAGGCCGAGAACGGTCGGTCGCTGCTCGGTCTCGGCGAGGGCGAAGCGCACCGCACCGCTGTGGAACTCGAGGCTCGTCGTCGGCAGCGACTGCCCGCCGCGCCCTTTGCTCACCTCGTGCAGAGTGACTCTCATGCGCTGACCTCCTGCGATTCGACGATGTCCGGGTGTGCTGCCAGCAGTTCGTCGGCCTCGCGCCACGAGAGCCCGGCGATGCTGAGCAGCGTGCGCACGGCGAGCCCGGCCGCGCCGGCGCTGTGGGCATCCGTGCGCGAGACGACCGTGCGCGCGACCTCTTCGATGAGACGGGCGAGGGTCGGGGCGGGGAGGTCGGTGCGGAAGCTGCCGTCTTCCTGCCCGCGCCGTGCGAGGGCGGCGACGGTGCGGCGCAGAGGGGCGAGAGCGTCGGCGGTGTGCTGCACGTGGGCTTCGTCGAGCGCGAGCGCCGCGGCGACCTGCACGTGCGCGGCCTCCTGCCAGAGTCGTGCGGCGAGGCGGGCGAGCGCGATGCGCGAGTCGGTGTCGGTGACGGACTCGGCGATCGCGTTGAAGCGCTGCGCTCCGACCGAGATCAGCTCGCGGATCAGGGCCTCTCGGTCGTCGAAGTGGCCGTAGAGGGTGCGGCGCGACAGACCGGCGCTGCGGGCGATGACGTCGATCGATGCGCGCGGGTCGGTCGCGAGGGTCGCTCGGGCCGCATCGAGGATTCCGGCGCGATTCTCGACGGAGTCACGGCGGGGAGCACGGGTGGTCATGCGGCCATTCTACGTATAGTGCACAGCAGTGTGCAAGATAACTCGAAGGACTCACAGGGTCTGAACAGTGGGCGTTCACAACTCAGCACGGATCGCCGCTCAGAGCCTCTACCCGCACGATCCAGCGTCCTAGCCCGACGCTCATGCTGAATTGTGAACGCCGAACCGCCGAGCACACGCAAAAGGGGGCGGATGCCGCAGCATCCGCCCCCTCTCTGAAACCGTCAGATCAGTCGAGTCCGGAGTCGAACGCCGCACCCTCGGATGCGTTGTCGACCGCATCGGCGAGGTTCTCGTCGACCTCCTCGACGGAACCCGTGATCTCGCCCGATTCGCCGGCCGTGACGCGTCCGACGAGCTCGCCGGTCGCGCCGCCGATGAGGCCGAGGCCCGCATACTGCTCGAGGCGCGAGCGCGAGTCGGCGATGTCGAGGTTGCGCATCGTGAGCTGTCCGATGCGGTCGACCGGGCCGAACGCGGCGTCGCCGACACGCTCCATCGAGAGCTTCTCGGGGCCGTACGACAGGTTGGGCGACGTGGTGTCGAGGATCGTCCAGTCGTCTCCGCGGCGCAGGCGGATCGTGACGGTGCCCGAGATCGTGAGGCCGACCCAGCGTTGGATCGACTCGCGGAGCATGAGCGACTGCGGCTCGAGCCAGCGTCCCTCGTACATGAGGCGACCGAGACGGCGACCCTGCTCGTGGTAGGTCGCGAGGGTGTCTTCGTTCAGGATGCCGTTGACGAGGCGCTCGTAGGCGATGAAGAGGAGCGCCATGGCCGGAGCCTCGTAGATGCCGCGCGACTTCGCCTCGATGATGCGGTTCTCGATCTGGTCGCTCATGCCGAGGCCGTGGCGCCCGCCGATCGTGTTGGCCTCCATCACGAGGGCCACCGGGTCGGTGTACTCGACGCCGTTGATGGCGACCGGGCGTCCGGCCTCGAACGTGACGGAGACGTCTTCGGTCTCGATCGCGACGGAGGGGTCCCAGAACTTCACACCCATGATCGGGTCGACCGTCTCGAGCGAGACGTCCAGGTGCTCGAGGGTCTTGGCCTCGTGCGTGGCACCCCAGATGTTGGCGTCGGTCGAGTACGCCTTCTCGACCGAGTCGCGGTAGGGGAAGTCATGGGCGACGAGCCATTCGCTCATCTCCTTGCGGCCGCCGAGCTCGGTGACGAAGTCGGCGTCGAGCCAGGGCTTGTACACGCGCAGGCGCGGGTTGGCCAGCAGGCCGTAGCGGTAGAACCTCTCGATGTCGTTGCCCTTGTAGGTCGAGCCGTCGCCCCAGATGTCGACGCCGTCTTCCTTCATGGCGCGCACGAGCAGCGTGCCGGTGACGGCGCGACCGAGGGGCGTCGTGTTGAAGTAGGTGCGTCCGCCCGAGCGGATGTGGAAGGCGCCGCACGACAGTGCGACGAGACCCTCTTCGACCAGGGCGGTCTTGCAGTCGACCAGACGCGAGGCCTCGGCGCCGTATTCGAGAGCGCGACCGGGGATCGACTCGATGTCGTCTTCGTCGTACTGCCCGAGGTCGCCGGTGTACGTGTAGGGGACGGCACCCTTGTCGCGCATCCAGGCGACGGCGACGGAGGTGTCGAGTCCTCCGGAGAAGGCGATGCCGACGCGCTCGCCGACGGGAAGTGACTGGAGGACCTTGGACATGCTTCCCAGTCTATCGGCGGCGTGTCGGCTGTTTCGGACGGGAAGGAGAGTCAGCGCGCGACGGCGGCGTCGAGCGTCTCGGGTTCGGCGGCGAGCCGTTCGAGCTCGCCTCGCTGGTGAGCCGCATACCGACCGCCCCAGTCGGTGAGCGCGTCGACGAGGGGCATCGACCCCCGACCGAGGTCGCTCAGCCGGTATTCGACCTTGGGTGGCACCTGGCGGTACACCGTGCGGATGAGCAGCCCGTCGTCTTCGAGCTCACGCAACTGACGGGTGAGCACGCGAGCGGTCGGCTCGTCGAGCAACCTGCTGAGCTCGCCGAACCGCAGCACCTCATGCTCGCCGAGCAGGCTCAGGATGCTGGGCTTCCAGGCCCCGCCGAGCACCGCGATCGAGACCTCCGCGTCGCACGCGTCGCCCCACTCCCGGACGATGCGCTCCGTCTTCTCCCTCATGGGATCCGCCTTCCGTTCGCACCATGGTATCCAAACGGTCACTATGTACCCTGAATGACCGTACTTGCCTGAAGTGTACTCGCCCACGAGACTGAGGCGGTGACCTTCTCGATCCCTGCGGCATCCGCTCGTCCGCGCACGGCCATGCATCCGTGGCTCGCCATGATCCCGCTGCTTCTCGGCATCCTGATCGGGGCGCTCGCGATCAGCAGCATGTCGACCGCGCTGCCGGCGATCCGCGGCGACCTCACCCTCAGCGACAGCGGTGCGCTGTGGCTCGTCGACGTCTACGCGCTCTCGTTGGCAGCGACGCTGATCATCGCCGCCCGGATCGGCGATGCGTTCGGGCGCAAGCGCATCGTGCTCGCCGGCCTCGCCGGCTTCGCCGTGCTCAACCTGGTGGGCGGGTTCGCCCAGGACGGGATGCTGCTGATCGTCGTCCGCGCGCTCCTCGGCGTCGCCGAGGCCTTCGTCGTGGCCGGCGTCGTCGCCACGATCGGCGCGCACTATCACGCGCGACAGCGAGTGCTGGCCTATGGAATGTGGACCGCGACCTTCGGCGCGGGCAGCGCGCTCGGCCCCGTGCTCGGGGGCCTCGTCACGGAGGGTCCGGGGTGGCGGTGGCTGCTGCTGGGGAGTGTGCCGCTCGCGGTCGTCGCCGGTGTGCTCGCGATCTGGCTCGTGCCCGACTCCCGCAGCTCGCGACGGCCGTCGTGGGACATCCTCAGCATCGTGTCGTCGATCGTCGCGCTCGGAGCCCTCGTCTTCGCCCTGCACGAGGTGCTCGCCGCTCCCCTCGCCGCGGGCATCGCCGGAGTGGTCGCGGTCGGCACGCTCGTGTTCTTCATCCGCCGGCAGCGCACCCTCGCCGAACCGCTCATCGACATGCGGCTCTTCCGAGTACCCGGCTTCAGCCCCGCCATCGTGCGCATCGTGGCGAGCGGAGGTGTGTCGACAGCATCCGTTCTCCTGGTGAGCCTGCACCTGCAGGATGCCAGGGGCTTCAGCGCGGCCGAGGCCGGAATCGCGATTCTCCCGCAGGCTGTGGCGATCGCGCTCGGCGGGGTGCTGGCCCCTCTGTTCCTGCGGTGGCTGAGCTCACCCACGCTCACGGTGCTCGCTCTCGTCGTGCAGGGCGCGGGGCTCATCTGGCTGTCGACCGGGGTCGATCTCGTCGCGATCCCGCTCGTGCTGATCGGAGGGGGATTCGGGGTCGCTGCGACGCTCGCCGCGACCACGCTCTTCGACGTGACGACCGAAGACGACGCCGGTCAGGTGGGGGCGATCCAGGAGGTCGGCTTCGCCCTCGGCGGCGGTCTCGGCATCGCGGTGCTCGGCACGATCGCCGTGATCGCCGGGTCTCGCGGATTCGTCGTCGCCCTCCTCATCGCAGCCGGGGCGGTCGTCGCCGCCGCACTCCTGCCGCTGTGGCGGCGCACGGCTCGCCACCCCGTCTCCCACTAAAGAAAGGCCATCCGTGTCCGCATCACGCCCGACCGTCCACTGGATCTATGCCCACCCGCAGGAGAACTCCTTCAACGCCCGACTGTTCCGCGACGGAGTCGAAGCCCTCTCGCGCGACCACGACGTCGAGATCACCGATCTGTATGCTCAGCGGTTCGACCCCGTCCTCGCCGCCCAGGACCTCGGCGAGCCCCACGGCAGGGAGGGCAACGTCGTCGATCTCATGGGCGAGGCGTTCGCCGCGGGGCAGCTGCCGGCGGATGTGAGCGAGGAACAGCGCAAGCTGGGGGCCGCAGATCTCGTCGTGCTCCAGTTCCCGCTGTGGTGGTACGGCCCGCCGGCGATCCTGAAGGGGTGGTTCGACCGCGTGCTCACCAACGGGTTCGCGTACGGACCGGTCGACGCGCAGACCGGTCTTCCGCTGCGGTACGGCGAGGGGCTTCTCGCGGGGCGCCGGGCCCTCGTGATCGTCACGGCAGGGGAGGACGACCGGTCCATCGGGGAACGGGGGATCAGCGGCGATCTGGACTCGCTGATGTTCCCGCTCACCCACGGAACCCTCTGGTACACGGGCATCGAGCCGCTCGACCTGCATGTCGTCCACGACGCAGACGGAATCGACGCGGCGGGCATCGATCACGAGAGCGCGCGCCTGGTCGAACGGCTCTCGGGGCTCGGGGACGAATCACCGAGCCATCCCTTCCGCCGGCTGCGCGACGGCGACTATCACGGCACCCGAGCCCTCCGAGCGGATCTGCTCCCCGGTCGCACCGACCTCGGCATCCATCGCGTGACGGTCGAGTGAGCGGAGGAGCGGTCCGACGCGCGCGCGTGTGAGCCCCCTCCTCTGCACATTCCGCGACGGTGGTGGCAGAGTGTCCGTGAAGGAGGACGGCATGGGCGGAGCGATCCTGTGGGGCGCGGTCGCCGCGTCGCCCCTCATCGTCGGCGCGATCCTCGCGCTGCTGCGCACCTGGCCACCGCGGTGGCTGGGCATCGTGCTCGGCTTCGGCGCGGGCGCCCTCATGGCGTCCATCGCGTTCGAGCTGTGGGAGGAGGGGCTCGATCTCGCGGGCCCCATCCCCCTGATCGTCGGCGTCGTCGCGGGAGCCCTCGCGTACTTCATCGCCGACCGGATCCTCGATGCGCGAGCGGCGAAGTCGAAGGACAGTGGCGCGGGCGTCCCGCTCGCGCTGGGCGCTCTGCTCGACGGCATCCCCGAACAGCTCGTGCTGGGAATCGGTCTGGCCTCCGGCGAGCCGGTGAGCATCGCCCTCGTCGTGGCGATCGTGGTCTCGAACCTGCCGGAGTCGATCGGCTCGGCCTCCGACCTGCTCAAGGGAGGCATGGCCAAGTCGCGCGTGCTGCTGCTCTGGGCCGGCATCTCGGTGATCTGCGCACTCGCGACCGTCGCCGGCTTCGCCCTCGCGAGCAGCACCGGCGACGATTTCAGAGCCGGGGCGAGCGGCTTCGCGGCCGGTGCGCTGCTCGTGATGCTCGTCGACTCGATGGTTCCCGACGCTCAGCAGAAGGCCAAGCAGGTGACGGGGCTCGCGACCGTGCTCGGCTTCGCGCTCGCCGCCGGGCTGTCGCTCGCGAGCTGAGAGCGGGTCGAGGCTGCCGCTGCCGGTGCGGCCGCCCGCCATCCGGCGGCCTCCCGGCCGCAGAACGGCCCTGTCTGGCGGGTTACGCTCGGGTGCGACCTCCGGGAGGCTGGCGGGACGCCGACATGACCGCGGCCGAGAACAAAGGAGTTCTGATGACCGAAACAACCCTTCGCCCTCCGTTCGACCCCGAACTGGAGGCCGCACTCGCGCTGGTCGCAGACACGCTGCCGTCGACCCTGACTGCCGAGATGATTCCCCTGCTGCGCCAGTCTCCCGTGAGCGGCGAGGACGAGATCTTCGCCGTGCTCGACGAGCGGGGCTTCACGCGCCGCGACGTGACCATCGCGGGTCACGAGGGCGACGAGATCGTCGTCTCGGTGGTCGAGAAGGCGGGGCGCACCGGCACGGGTCCTGGCTTCTTCCACACGCACGGCGGCGGCATGATCATCGGCAACCGCTGGCTCGGCGTCGTGGGCTTCCTCGACTGGGCGGAGCGCTTCAACGGCGTGATCGTGACAGTCGAGTACCGGCTTGCTCCGGAGTTCCCCGATCCGTACCCGGTCGAGGACTGCTACGCGGGTCTGGTGTGGACGGCCGAGAACGCTGCAGAGCTGGGCATCGATCCGAACCGCATCCTGATCGGTGGGGGCAGTGCCGGTGGCGGCCTGGCCGCGGGAACGACCCTGCTCGCGCGGGACCGCCGCGGCCCCGGGCTCATCGGTCAGCTGCTGATCTACCCCATGCTCGACGACCGCGATGAGAGCGTCTCGACCAGGCAGATCGACGGGATCGGCGTGTGGGACCGCGGGTCGAACATCACCGGGTGGACCGCCCTTCTCGGCGGACGCAAGGGCACCGACGACGTCTCGATCTATGCGGCTCCGGCGCGCGCCACGGACCTGACCGGTCTTCCGCCCGCCTTCATCGACTGCGGAAGCGCCGAGGTGTTCCGCGACGAGGACGTCGACTACGCGACCACGCTGTGGGCGGCCGGCGTGCAGGCCGAGCTGCACGTATGGGCCGGCGGGTTCCACGGCTTCGACATGTTCGCTCCGCACACGGCCGTCGCGCAGGCGATGCTGGCCGCCCGCGACGACTGGGTGAACCGGCTGCTCGGGTGACCTTCGGCACCCTACGGGCTCGGTCGATGAACCCGTAGGGTGGAAGCCCCGCGCGATGGAGCCCGACATGCAAGATCTGCTGGGGCGGCTCACCGCCCTCGACCCGGATGCGAGCGAGACCCTCAAGGTCGTCTCCTACTTCGACACGCTCATCGCCCGTGCAGTCGGCGTCGAGAGCATGCTGCGCGGGGCCGCCGTGCTGAGCGGTGCCACCGTGGGGCAGCGCGACGCCCGACAGATCATCCGGGTGCGCGCCGACGGGGTGCGCATCGATCCGATCGACCCCGGTGACAGGTGGATGCTGCGTGAGAGCGGCCCGGAGGCCGTCGCCTGGATCGAGCGCGAGGGGGACCCGCACACGAATGACGCGATGATCCTCGAGCGCCTCACGCTGGCGCTCGGCATCCTCCGTGCCCGCCGCGCAGGCGACGCGGGGAGCGCCGTGGAACTGGCGATCAGCGAGTTCGCGAGCGAGGGGGAGCGCGTCTCGGCACTGGCGAGGCTCAGGATTCCAGTCCTTCCGGTGGCGGTCGTGGCCTCGCCGCCCGACCCCGCGCCGCTGCCGCAGCATCCCTCCGTCGTGGTCGCGACCAGACACGGCTTGACGAGGGCGACGATCGTCGTCGAGGGAGCGCCCGTGGATCGGGTGTGGACGGACGCGACAGGCCTGCGTCTGGGCGTCGGAACCGCGGGGCCCGGAGAGCACCTCCCCGAGTCGTGGGCGGAAGCACTGATCGCCGCGCGTCTGAGCACCGCCTCCGAACCCGTGGTGGCCGCAGACGACCTGGGTGCCCTGCTCCTGATCGCCACCGCCGCGGAGTCTGGCGACATGCATCCGGATGCTGCTGCGCTCGCGCGCCTCGACGCCCGCAGTCGGGAACTGCTCGACGCCGTGGTCGACGAGCTGAGCGTGCGTGCCGCAGCCGTGCGCCTGGGACGCCACCACTCCAGCGTGCAGGACCGCCTCACCGCGCTGATCGGCGTCCTCGGCTACGACCCGAGGTCGTCGCGCGGGCACGCCCGCTACGTGCTGGCGCGCATGCTGTTCTCGCTCTCCGGCTGAAGGGCGGGTCGGACGCGCGACCTGCTCACCGGGACTCAGAACCCGGGGTACTCCTGCAGCTTCTCCTCGAACTCGGCGCGGTCGGCCTCGCTGAGCACTGCGCTTGCGATGACGACCATCTGCAGCCCCTCGAGCGGTTCTCCGGTGCGGGCGTTCTGCGCCTCCCGGGTCTTCAGGAAGTCGCCGGACGGGTCGTTCGAGAGGTCGAAGATGTTCGCGTAGAAGCGCATCGGATCGGGGTAGTTCTCGGTGTAGTACTCCCACGTGTGCTGTTCACGGGGGTCTTCGCTGCCGTAGAGCTTCGCGATCATCGACGGGTCGATTCCCGAGTACTCGCCGTTGAACGAGTACAGCGACGGCAGACCGTGCTCGGCGACGACCTCGTCGATCGTGGCCATGACCTCGAGCTTGATGCTGTAGTCCTGGATCGGCTCGGTCGTCGCCCAGCCGACGGAGGTGTATTCGATGAGCATCGACTCTCCGCCGTAGCCGTTGCGCTCGGGGCGCAGATCCTCGTCGCCGACCTGCACCCAGTCGTACCCGTATTCGGCGGTGACGCGCTCGCGGATGTCGGCGAACAGGCTGTCCGCCTCGGCCTGCACCTCTTCGAGCGACTGCTGCCGCAGCGCATCCTGCGGGTCCGTGCCCTTGATGCCCGGGTAGGCCTCTTCGTGCTTCTGCTCGTCGGTCTTCATGCCGTCGTAGCTGCCGGAGGCCGAGGTCTGCAGTGCGCCGATGCCGCCCACCGTGGCGACGTTGAAGATCAGGGTGATCGCGAGGGCGACGGCTCCCAGGGTGCGTCCACGGGCGGTGAACAGCGCGCCGATGATGACGGCGACGACCACCAGCTGCAGGGCCAGCATCGTCACGCCGTAGAGCGCGTCGGTGGCGCCGACCGCCAGCGTGATGAGCAGGATCAGAGCGAACAGGATGCCGACGATGAGCGCGACCCAGCCGAATGCGTTCGCCGGCTTCTTCTCCTCCGACGCGCCCTCGGCTGCGGTCGCCGTGCCCGACATGGCCGGGGCGCCCGGATGCTGCACGACGGGGCCGGCCTGACGGCGTGCATTGCGATAGCCGCCGGGCGGCGGCACGGGTGGCGCACCCTCGGAGCCGGCGACGTAGCGCGCCCGCTGCTTCTCGTGATCCATCACCATGGCTTGTCCGTCCCCGAGCCGCCGCCGTCGTCGCCCTGCTGCTGATCGCGCTCCTGCGTGCCCTGCTCGAGCTTCTTCTCGAGCTCTTCGAGCTTCTCCTCCGAGGGCTGCGGCTCCTGCTCCTGCTGCTCCTCCGGGGGCGGCTGCTGCTCGTTCTGCTGCTTCTGCTTCAGACGGTCTTCGAGGTCTTCCTTGCTCTGCTGCATGTCGCGGTCAGGGTCGGACGACTGCTCCTGCGCCCCTTCGCTGTTGCATTCCTCCGGCGTCTCGGTCGTCAGGGTGAGTGCTTCGCCGTAGAACTCGGCGGCTGCTGCACCGTCGCCGTCGGCCCGAGCCGCGTCTCCCATGCGCTCGAGCACCAGTCCCAGGTTGATGCGCACCGTGCACACCTCGAGGCCGGTCGCGAGGTCGAGCGACTCCTCGAGTTTCCCCCGCGCCTCCGGCAGCTTCTCGGCGCCGGCGAGAGCGGTGCCCACGTTGAACGGCGCCTTGTAGGGCTCGAACCAGTTGAGGAACTCCTGGCCTCGGGCCGATGCCTCGGAACCCGCGTAGTCGTCGGCCACATAGGCGGTGATCGACTGGTGCGCGAACGCGTACATGCTGAGGATCTTGCCGACGAATAGCAGCGCCGCCAGCGCGAGGGGCAGGGTGCCGATCGCGATCCACCGTCGGATGCTGCGCCGCCGGCGATTCGAGGCGAGCAGCGCAGCGGCGGCCGACGCCCTCAGGTCGTCGGGGCTGACGGGTGGCGTCGCGCCCGCCTGGGTCGACAGATCGGTCATGCCGCACCTCCGCCGGTCGGTGTCTTCCGGCGCGGCGACGCCGACGGTGCTCGCAGCAGACGCAGCCGGGCCACGAGCATGCTCGCCCTCGCGAGCTCCACCCCGAGCAGCGCCACGACGACGAGGGCGGCGATCCAGTACAGCTCGGTCACGGTGCCGACCGAACCCGACTCGGCGTAGCTGGTGGTGGTCGACGGAGCGTCGGGCAGTGTCAGCTCGGCCTCCGCCGTGCGGTGCTGGTACTCGACGCCGAGATCCGCGGCGATCGCCTCGAGGTTCGCCTCGTCGATCACCGACAGCGCGTTCGCCCCCTGATATTCGATGTACTCGCTCGACGAGCCGTCGACGCCGCCGGTGGTGAGCCTCATCGGCCCGCCCTCGGCGGTGCCGTAGCCGAGCACCGCGCCGGCGTCCGTGAGCTTCTCGCTGCCGTCGAACGGCTCGGGCGGCGACGTCACCGTCTGCTCGCCGTCGCCGAAGTAGAACACCATGCGGGAGCGGTCGGGTGAGGCCTCGGCCGCGTTCGACAGCGTGTCGGTGAGCAGCTGGTTGGCGATGCCGATCGAGCTGCCGCGCGACTGGCTCGTCACCTCGGGGCGGAGCACCTCGAGCGATGAGACGAGCGCGGTCGTATCGGTGGTGAGCGGCATGCGCAGATCCGCCGAGGCGTCGAAGGTGATCAGGGCGAAGCGGGCGCCCGGGTACTCGTCGACGATGGCCTGCACGTCGGCGCGGACGCCGTCCAGGCGCGGCTCGTCGCCGTTCCAGTCCTCGGCGACGATGCTCGCGGTCGTGTCGACGACGAGCACGATGTCGGTGTCGGTGGCGAGGGTCTCTGTCGCACCCCCGGGGATCCCCGGGCGCAGGAACATGACGAAGCACGCGAGCAGCATGACCAGCCGCATGGCCCACAGGGCCCTGTCGCGTCCTTTGGCCTTGGCCAGCGCGATCACGGCGAGAGCGGCCACCGGCGCGCAGAGAAGCGCCAGGAGGAAGACGTTGAGCACGGGCTGGAAGATCACAGTCTCACCTTCCAGAGCACGACGATGAACGAGAGCATCGAGATCATCAGCACGACGATCCAGAGGTTCGGGGCGTCGGTCCAGACGACCTGCGCCTGACCCTGCAGCGCGGCCGCCTCCTGCTCCTGCACCTGCGCGACGATGTCGCTCACGGTGGTCGTGTCGCGCAGACCGTAGGCGGCGCCACCTGTGGCTTCGGCGGCCTTCGCGAGCTCCGCGCTGACGTCGGCGTCTTTGCCCTGCACCGGGTTGAGCGCGAACACCCGCACCCCGTTCGAATCGGCGTACGCCGCCGCCTCGTCGAGGGTCACGATCGAGGCGCCGTTGACCTCGTTGTCGGTCGCGAAGATGATCGACCGCGACCGCTCGTCATCGGGGTGGTCGAACGCCATCGCGCACGCGGCAAGGCCGTCGCCGATCAGCGAGGCGCCGTTGCCGTTGAGCGTGCCGACCCAGTGCTCGGGGATCGACTCGGTGAACTCGAAGCTCTCTCGGATGCTCTGCAGGTGGTCGCGGATGAACTCGTAGTCATCGGTCAGGGGGAAGATCTGCACGGGCGAGCTGTTGAAGATCGTGAGGCCGATGCGCTCGCCCTCGAAATCCTCGAGCAGCTCTTCGAAGACCGTGAGCACCTCGACGTCGACCTCACTCATCGAGCCCGAGACGTCGAGGCACAGCATGATGTCGCGGCTCGTGTTGACGGGCTGGATGGTCTGTGACGCCATCGGGCGCGCCGAGACGACTCCGGCGGCCAGGGTCGCGACCACGCCGATCAGCAGGACGCTCGACAGTGCCAGCACTCGTCGGTTCAGCGCCTGCCGGAAGGTCGGAAGCGCGCGCAGCCGCTCGGCTCGGGCGACATGAGCGCGCTCGTGCGCCTCGGTCTTCGCAGTGCTGCGCAGACCGATCACGATGCCGAGCGCGATCGCGATCACGACGACGCCGACGGCGACGAGGATGAGCCACCCGTTCGCTAGTGCCATGTGCGCACCACCGTTCTGGCCGCCTCGGCGCCGGCGATCGGATCGATCGCAGGGCCCGGTCGGAAGATGCTCGGATAGTAATGGCGGCCCATGGCGTCGACCAGGGCGGGGTGCACTCCGCGAGCGACGAGATCGTCGAGGGCCAGCACAGGCGCCTCGAGGCCGCTGTATTCGTTCACGAACGTGCGCACCACCCGGCTGAGCTCGAGGTTCGCGTTGCGGGCAGAGAGCGCGCGTGCGCGGTAGTCGTCTTCGATGCGCTGGATGCGGTCGAAGTACTCGACCCTCAGCTGCGAGAGCACGTCGGTCGTGAGCAGGGTCGGTCCCTGAGCGTCGCGCGTCAGCGTGAGGTCACGCCGCGGACGCGTCAGGGCGACGATCAGCCACGCCGCCGCGATCAGCAGCAGGAGGATTCCGAAGGCGAGCAGGAGCCATCCCCAGCCGTATTGGAACGGCGGGTAGAGCTCATCAGAGCCGGGCATTCGACCTCCGATTCAGCAGCTGCAGCAGCTGCGAGACGGCGTCGTCCTGACCTGCCAGAACGCTGTGGCTGATCTCCATGCGCTTGAGCAGCTCAGCCAGACGCGCGGCGTCGGCTTCGGTCTGCGCCGCGAGCTCGCGGATGATGTCGGGGTCGCCCTGCACGAAGTCGGGCACCTCCCACATGCTGTCGACATCGCTGCGGATGGTGCCCGTCGCGTGGTCGAGCACCGGGTCGGCGTCGCTCACGGTCAGCCACAGCACGTCGTGCTGCACGCGCAGTCGGCGCAGCATCCGCTCCGTCTCCGTCGTGACCGGCGCCTCGTCGGTGATGACGACGACGATCATGCGCCGTGAGACCGTGCGGGTCACGTAAGACAGGAGCGCGTCTCGGTCGCTCGACGCCGTGCTCGAGTCGATCGACTGATCGATCGTGCGCAGGGCATGCTCGAGCGCGCCCTCGCTGCGACCCGGTGCGCGACGGCGGATGCGGTCGGAATCGCCGTAGACGAGCGAGAAGTCGTCTCCGTGCCGAAGAGCGAGCACGCCGAGCACGCCGGTGGCGAGGATCGCGAGGTCCTTCTTCGACTTCTCGTCGTGCGCGAGCGCGGCCATCGAGCGTCCGGTGTCGACCACGAACAGGATCGTGTGCATCCGCATCGCGCGGTGTCGCTTGACCAGCGGGGTGCCCAACCGAGCCGTGGCGCGCCAGTCGATGTCGCGCACCTGATCGCCGTACTCGTACTTGCGCAGGTCCTCGAAGTCGAGGCTGCGGCCGTGCAGCAGCGACGCGTAGGCGCCGTCGAGCGCGTGCAGCGACTTGCGCGACGAGTGGATGAAGAGCTTGCTCTTCACCTGGGCGATCAGGCTGGCCATGGCGAGGTCAGGGGGTGGGCACTGCGGCGAAGATCTGGTCGATGATCTCCTCGCTGCGGATGCCCTCTGCGTCGGCCTCGAAGGTCAGCAGCACGCGGTGGCGCAGCACGAGATGGCGCAGCGAGCGGATGTCTTCCGGGATCACGTGGCCGCGTCCGTTCAGCAGCGCCAGAGCCCGAGATGCCTGCAGGAACGCGATGCTCGCACGAGGGCTCGCGCCGTACTTGATGAAGCGCGCGCGCTCTTCGCCGATGTACGGCGCGGGGTTTCGGGTCACGTACGCGATCGAGACGATGTAGTTGCGGATGGCCGGGTCGACGTAGATGCGACTCGCCACGTCCTGCAGCATGTGCACGTCGTCGAGGCTGATCGCGCTCGAGACATGGCGGTCGGGGTCGAGCACCCCCGAGTCGATGCGCCCGAGGATCTCGAACTCCTCGGCCGGGCTCGGGTACTCGACGATCTCCTTCAGCAGGAAGCGGTCCATCTGCGCCTCGGGCAGCTCGTAGGTGCCCTCCTGCTCGATCGGGTTCTGCGTCGCGATCACGAGGAACGGCTTGGGCAGATGATGCACCTCGCCGCCGATCGTGGTCTGGTGCTCCTGCATCGCCTCGAGCATGGCGCTCTGGGTCTTGGCGCTCGACCGGTTGATCTCGTCGAGCAGCACGAAGTTCGCGTGCACCGGGCCGAGCACGGTGCGGAACGAGCCCGTCGCGGCGTCGTAGATCTGGTTGCCGGTGATGTCGCTGGGCAGCAGGTCGGGGGTGCACTGGATGCGCTTGAACTGCGCTCTGACCGTGTCGGCGAGCGTGCTCGCCGCGGTCGTCTTCGCGAGGCCGGGCACACTCTCGAGCAGGATGTGCCCACCGGCGATCAGCGAGATCAGCAGGCTCATGCGCAGGCGCTCCTGGCCGACCATCTTGGCCGAGTACGCGTCTGACACGGTCTTGAGCACGGCACTTGCGCGCTGAAGCTCAGCCTCGGAAGGGGCCTCGGACTTCTTGCTCGCAGACGTCGACGCCGCAGGGGCCGCGGGAGCGGACGCTGCGGATGCCTCGGCGCGGGTCGCAGGAGCGGGAGGCGCCGGTGGGGCTGCCTGGGCGGAGGGCGCCGGAGGCGGAGGCGGCGTCGAACCTGCAGAGGGGCCGGGCGCGTAGGGCTCGTTCATCGGTATGTCTCCTCGTTCCCACGGGGGACGCGTAGACGACCCCCCGTCGACCAGCGTAACCGCATCCGATCTCGCCGCTTCGGCCCGGGCACGGATGCAGGTCGAGATCACAGATGCACCATCCGGCGGCTCGACGTCGTCGACCCTGGTGCGAGCCGACGCGTATATCGGCAGGTGCGATGACCCCGTGGTTAGCTGAACTTTCGATCTTCGGATGATGCGGGAACGATGAAGCAACCCAGAACGATGCCGCGCAGTGCGCTCGAGTACGCGATCGGACGACCGCTGTGGGTGGCCGTGGTCGTGCTGAACCTGATCCTCGCGGCCGTCGCCACTGTGCTGTGCGTCTGGATGTATCTGCACGACACCGCATCCATGCGCCCGATCCTGGGTGTGCTCATCGCCGTCCCCGCGCTCTGGTGGGTGATCGCGGTGACGCTGTGGCTCACGACCCTGACTCGCCGACGCGTCAGTGCGGAGGACATCAGCCGGGCGAGCGCGAGCGTCCCCGGGGGGATCCTCCTTCCCGGATCGAAGCTCGTGCCCGCGATGATCCTCGTCGCGGCGCTCGCCGCTGCGTCGACCTTCGCGGTCGCCGCGGTGACCGTCAGTGGTGCGTGGAGTGTCGTGTGGGCGGTGTTCGCGGTTCTGCTGCTCGGTCCGATCGTCAGTCACCTGATCTCGCTGAGACAGCCGCGTCGACTGTTCCTGCATCCGCGCGGTCTCGGATCCGCGACCTTCCACCTCGATGCCGAAGTGCACTGGGACGACATCCTGAGCATCGACGTCGGCGTCGGGATGAACAACTCGATCGTGCTCAAGGTCGCCGTGCGTCCCGGGGCCGTCAGCTATCGGGAGCGGTGGCGTCATCCGTTCTCACGCAGGCGCGGCGTGATCGACGTCGACCCCGCGGCGCTCGGGGTGGACGGGACGCTGCTGTGGCTCGCGCTCCGCCTCTATCGACTGGAGCCGTCGACCCGGGAGGAGCTTCGCGGAGACCGGGTTCCGATCCGACTTCTCGATCCGCGGGCGGCCGTCGCCACGACCCCGCAGCATGTGAGTGCTCCGGTGCTCTCGGTGTTCAGCCCCGAGGGCGCGATCCGCTAGCCGAGTCCGTCGCGGTGCCGCGCCGGCGGCCGACCCAGACCACCACGCACGCGACGCCGATGATGGCGATCGCGATTCCGATGATGTATCCCGAGACGCCGAGGTAGCCGCCGGGCACCCGGTGCGGGTTCAGGAACGGGTACGGATACCACCAGGCCTCGCCGGTCGCGGGGGCGATGATGAAGTTCGCGCGGATCATCGTGTAGACGACCCAGACGATCGGGAAGATCGCGATGATGGCGACAGCGCTCCAGCCGAGTGCCCGTCGTCGAGGGGCGAACAGCAGGTCGGCCAGGAGGAACAGCGGGATGACGACGTGCAGCACCTCGTTCGACCACGGCACGGTCACGCCCTGGGGCAGTTCGACGTTGCGGAGAAGCGTGTTGTAGACGATGCCGGTGACGATCATGTAGGTGCTCACGCAGGCCAGCAGGACCGCGAACCACGTCGGCTCGGGCTCGGTGCCGTGTCGGTGGCGCAGTGCCCAGATCGCGCCGATCGTCAGAATGATCACGGCGAGCACGTTCGACAGGATCGTGAAGAAGCTGAGGAAGTTCGCCGCGACCGTCGGCAGGTGCTGGCCCCACTCCGTGGTGGCCGCGAGAGCGTTCTCGATGCTGCGGGCGAGCTGTGCGACGATAGCCGCGAGTCCGAGCACGGCTGCTGCGAGTCGTGCGAAGGGCCACCAGGTCGTCATATTCGCCTCCGCGCACACTTTATCGGTCGGGGCGCGTGCGATCGCTAGACCGAAATACCGATATGCGAGGCCGCCGACGAGGGGACTGCCCGTGGCTCGACGGGAGGGGGGCTCGACGGGAGGTGGCTCGACGGGAGAGTCGCGATCGTCAGGAGCGACGGCCCCACCGCATCCGGGTCACGAGCACTCCGAGCAGGCACAGCGCGCCGCCGACGAACATGAGCAGGGTCGGCACCTCGCCGAGGATCGCCCACGACAGGAGGATCGCGATCGCCGGCACGACGTAGGTGGTCGCTGAGGTCTGGCCAGCGGTGCTGCGCTGCAGCACGTACGCCCAGGTCGTGAAGGCGATCGCCGTCGGGAAGATGCCGAGATACACGACCCACAGCGTCGAGCCGAGCGGAGCGGTCTGCAGAGCGCCGATCAGACTGCCCACCCAGGGGAGCAGCGCGACGGTGCCGGCGGCGGCGCCCAGGAAGGTCAATGTGGTCGCATCGGTGCCCGCGCTGAGCAGGCGCTTCTGCAGCAGGGTGCATCCCGCGTACATCACGGCGGCGAGCAGCGCGAGCAGCAATCCCGTGATGTCGGGTCCCTCGCTCGTCGATGAGTTCATGCCGATCAGCACGACCCCGAGGAACGCGATCGGCGCTCCGATGATGAGGGGCTTGGGAAAACCCTCACGCAGGAAGAGCCCGCTGAAGACCACGACCATGAGCGGCGCGAGGTTGACCACCATCGCCGCGGTGCCCGCGTCGAGCGTGCGCTCGGCGGCGTTCAGGGCCAGGTTGTAGACGCAGAACCACCCCACGCCCCACACCGCCACGAGCCACCAGTGCCGGCGTTCGGGCAGACGGATGCCGTGGCGCACCGCGATGATCGCGAGCACGGCGGTGCCCACAGCCATGCGCAGCAGCGCCAGCGCGCCCGGATCGAAGTGCGGCCCTGCGCCGCGGATGCCGATGAACGCCGACGCCCACAGCACCACCGTCACCAGAGCGGCGACGAGCACGAGCGGGCCCTGGGTTCGAGGCTTCGCTGTGGTCAGGCTGTCGTCGCGGATCGCGCGACCGGTCTTCGGCATCCTTCGATCCTGGCACCGGCCACCGACATCGGCGATGCGCGTGAGTGACAGCATCCGGTGCTTTTCCGCCAGTCCCTCCGTCGAGTCCGCCGGCGCCCCGAGGACGGGATCCGCCGGCAGCGACGCGTTGCCGCCCCGCAGCCCGGAGGGTCGGCGAACGACCTTCGATAGGATGGAGCCGCCCGAAGAGGGCCAGCTCATCAGCCGGTGCAAACCCGGCGAAAGCAAGGGGGATACCCATGCCAGGAATCGTTATCGTCGGCGTCCAGTGGGGCGATGAAGGCAAGGGCAAGGCCACCGACCTGCTCGGCGAGCGCACCGACTGGGTCGTCAAGTTCAACGGCGGCAACAACGCGGGCCACACCGTCGTGGTCGGCAACGAGAAGTACGCGCTGCACCTGCTGCCCTCGGGCATCCTGTCGCCAGGGGTGACCCCGGTGATCGGAAACGGCGTCGTGATCGACCTCGAAGTGCTCTTCAGCGAGCTCGAGGCGCTCGGCGGCCGCGGCATCGACGTCTCGCGCCTCAAGGTGAGCGCCAACGCGCACCTGATCACCCAGTACCACCGCACGCTCGACAAGGTCACCGAGCGGTTCCTCGGCAAGCGCATGATCGGCACGACCGGCCGCGGCATCGGTCCGGCCTACGCCGACAAGATCAACCGCGTCGGAATCCGCGTGCAGGACCTCTTCGATGAGAACATCCTGCGTCAGAAGGTCGAGGGCGCCCTCGACCAGAAGAATCACCTGCTGGTGAAGATCTTCAACCGTCGAGCGATCACCGCGGACGAGATCGTCGAAGACCTGCTGTCGTATGCCGAGCGCCTGCGGCCCATGGTCGCCGACACCGGATACCTGCTCGACGAGGCCCTGCGCCGCGGCGAGGTCGTCGTGTTCGAGGGCGGCCAGGCCACGATGCTCGACGTCGACCACGGCACCTATCCGTTCGTCACGTCGTCGTCGGCCACCGCCGGTGGGGCATCGACCGGCTCGGGCATCGGACCCGGCGCTCTCGACCGCATCGTCGGCATCGTCAAGGCCTACACGACCCGCGTCGGCTCGGGCCCGTTCCCGACCGAGCTGTTCGACGAGCAGGGCGAATGGCTGCGCTCGCGCGGCTTCGAGTTCGGCACCACCACCGGCCGGCCGCGCCGCGTCGGCTGGTACGACGCCCCGATCACGCGCTACGCGACCCGGGTCAACGGCATCACCGATCTCGTGCTCACCAAGCTCGACATCCTGACCGGACTCGAGCAGATCCCGGTGTGCGTCGCCTACGACGTCGACGGTCGGCGCTTCGACGAGGTGCCGGTCAACCAGACCGACTTCCACCACGCGACGCCCGTGCTCGAGTACTTCCCCGGCTGGAGCGAAGACATCTCGACCGCGCGCACCTTCGACGACCTGCCGAAGAACGCGCAGGACTACGTGATCGCACTCGAGGGCATGAGCAACACGCGCATCTCGGTCATCGGCGTGGGCCCCGAGCGCGACCAGGTCATCGTGCGCCACGACCTGCTCGACTGAGCGCCCCGTGACACGCTTCTGGCTCGGCGGGTACGGCCCCGCGATGGACGGCTCCGCCGAGGGCATCGGCCTGCTCGCCGGTGACGAGAGCGCGCCGACAGCGCTCGAGTACCGCGGTGCGGTCACCCAGACCTCCTCGCCCTCGTGGCTGGCGCAGCATCCGTCGCTCGATGTCGTCTATGCGGCGCTCGAGGGGGATGCCGGTGTGCAGGCGTTCGGCCGCAGCGGCGAGTCGGCTCTGCGGCCGCTCGGCGAGCCGGTCGCCGCGGGCGACGGCGTGTGCCACGTGACGGTGTCGTCGAGCGGATCGTTCCTCATCGCGAGCTGCTACGGCGACGGGCGAGTCGTGCGCATCGGCATCGACGCGCAGGGACAGCTGGTGCCGGATGCCGTGAACAGGGCCGCCGAGCTGCGCGCGGCACTCCTCGGCGAACCGCTCGAGGAGACGGCGCCGGCCGGTGTGGCCGCCGCGGCATCCGATCCGTACTCCGGAGAACTGACCGCCACCGGCGATGCGCGCTCCTCGCACGCGCACTCCGCGGCCTTCCTCGCGGACGGGCGCATCGCGACGACCGACCTCGGTTTCGACCTCGTGCGCATCTGGCGTCCGATCGCCGGAGGCCTCGTGCTCGATCACGAGGTCGTGCTGCCCCTCGGCACCGGTCCGCGCCACATGGTCGCGCACCCCAGCGGCCACCTGCACGTGGTGACCGAGTACTCGTGCGAGGTGTTCACGCTCGCCGCAGGACGCGACGGCACGTGGGCGGTCGTGTCGTCGGTGCTCGCGAGCCCCGTCGCCGAGATCGGCGTGGACTTCCCCGCCGAGCTCGCCCGCACCCGCGACGCTCAGTTCCTCTACACGGCCCTGCGCGGCAGCAACACGATCGCCGCGCTGCGCGTGCGCGGCGGAGGCGAAGCGCTCGAGGCGATCGCGCTCGCCGACTCGGGGGTCGACTGGCCGCGCCATCACCTCGTGCACGAGGGCAAGCTGCTCGTCGCGGGGCAGCGCTCCGACACCGTCGCACTGATCGACCTCGACGAGCGCACGGGGGCACCGTTCGACATCCGGCACATCGCGCAGGCTCCGGCGCCCACGCACATCCTGCCGGTGCGCTGAGGCGGTCGCAGGCCGCAGCTTGACCTCAACCTTTGTTGAGGTTCTACGGTCGACCCTATGACCATAGACACCGATGCGGTTCCGACCGCGAAGCCCGCCACCGGGATCCTGAGCGGCGCCTACCTCTGGATCACCGTCGGCGCCTGCGCGCTCGTGTTCCTGGGCGCGTTCGAGTCCCTCGCCGTCACCACGGTGATGCCTGCGGTGAGCGCCGACCTCGACGGCGAACGGCTGTACGCCCTCGCGTTCGCGGGGCCCCTGGCCACCGGAGTCATCGGCATGGCCGTGGCGGGCAATTGGGCGGATCGCCGCGGGCCCGTGGCTCCGCTCTACGCCTCGGTGGGCCTGTTCGTGATCGGGCTGATCGTCGCCGGACTCGCGCCGAGTATGGAAGTTCTCGTGGCCGGACGCTTCGCGCAGGGTCTCGGCAACGGCGGGCTGATGGTGGCGCTCTATGTGGTCGTCGCCCGCGTGTACCCGCGTGAACTGCATCCGGCGATCTTCGCGGGCTTCGCGGCGGCCTGGGTCGTTCCCTCGCTGGTCGGGCCCACCGTCGCCGGGGCCGTCACCGAGATCTGGAGCTGGCACTGGGTGTTCCTCGGCGTCGTGTTCCTGGTCATGCCCGCGCTGCTCATGGTCGTCCCTGCTCTCCGAGGGCTCTCGGGCGCAGGCGACGCCACCACGCCGTGGGCATTCGGGCGGCTGGGCTGGTCGGTGCTCGCCGCGGTCGCCGTGCTCGCACTGAATCTCGTCGGCGATCTGCCGGGAGCCGGGCCTGTGCTCGCGGCCGCAGCCGTGGTCGTGGCACTCGTCGCCGTTCGTGCGCTGCTGCCGAAGGGCACTCTGCGGGGGCAGCGGGGTCTGCCGTCGGTGCTGCTCGTGCGCGGTCTCGCCGCCGCGGGGTTCTTCGGTGCTCAGGTCTACATCCCCTACCTGCTGACCGAGCGCTACGAGGTCTCGCCGACCGTCGCCGGGCTCTCGCTCACGGGCGGCGCACTCGCCTGGTCGGCGGCCGCCACCGTGCAGGGACGCATGGGAGCCAGGCTCTCGAGCGTGCTGGCCGTGCGCATCGGAACGGTGCTGGTGGTCGTGGGCGTGATTCTCGCCCTGGTCGCCACCGTGCTCGCTGCACCCGTGGTCGTCATCATCGTCGCGTGGATCGTCGCGGGCGCCGGCATGGGCCTGATGAGTCCGAGGACCAGCGCCCTGACGCTCGAGATGTCGGCGCCCGAGAACCAGGGCTTCAACAGCTCTGCCATGACCGTGGCCGACTCCTTCGGCAGTGCTCTGGCCCTCGCGATCACGGGCGTGCTGTTCACCGGGCTGGCCGCGGCGGGAGACCCGTTCATCGCGGTGTTCGCCTTCGCCGCGATCATCGCGCTCGCCGCGGCGGTGCTCGCCGTGCGCGTCGCGCCCCGGGAGCCGTGAGTCGGCCGTTCACAACTCAGCATGGATGGCGTTGGTCCGGCCGAAACGGGTGGCATCGGGGGTGATTCGGCCGGTTCGTGCTGAATCGTTCACGGCGGCGAGCCATGACCGGAGGACGGGTGACGGGTGCTGGGTTGCGTGGTGGGGTGTGGGAGCGGCGGGCTCGTCCGTGTGCAGGACCGCGGCACGGATGCAGGACGAAAGGGCGGATCTGGTCCTGCGAACGTGCCTCGGTCCTGCAGACGGATCGGATCGGCCCTGCAGACGGATCGGATCTCCCGGTTCGAGCCCCGGATCGAGCCCCGACGAGGCGCGCGGGGAGACCGGCGACGCGCCCGGCGACGCCTCCACGGAACAACCGGCCCGTGACTCGACGTTGCTCTTGAGCAAGACTGGGCGACGGAGAGGTGCATCTCATGACTGCTGAGAAGACAGACGAATACGACCTGATCGTCCTGGGCGGCGGACCGGTGGGCGAGAACGTCGCCGACCGCGCCGTGCAGAACGGCTTGACCGCGATCATCGTGGAGAGCGAGCTGGTCGGCGGTGAGTGCTCGTACTGGGCCTGCATGCCGTCGAAGGCCCTGCTGCGTCCGGCCCAGGCGCTGCGCGCGGCGCAGAAGGTCAAGGGCTCGGCCGAGGCCGTGACGGGACGGCTCGACGTGCGCGCGGTGTTCGACCGTCGCGACTCGTTCACGAGCAACTGGTCTGACGACGGGCAGGTGAAGTGGCTCGACTCGGCCGGCATCGACCTCGCCCGCGGACACGGTCGCCTCACGGGCGAGCGCGAGGTGACGGTGACGGATGCCGATGGCGGCACCCGTGTGCTCCACGCCCGCCACGCGGTCGCGATCAGCACGGGGTCGGATGCCGTGATCCCGCCGATCGAGGGGCTGCAGGAGTCCGCTCCCTGGACCAGCCGCGAGGCGACCAGCGCCGAGGAGCTTCCCGAGTCGCTCGCGGTGATCGGCGGCGGAGTGGTCGCCGTCGAGATGGCGACGGCCTATGCGGCGCTCGGATCGACGGTCACGATCATCGCCCGCAGCGGTCTGCTGGGGTCGATGGAGCCCTTCGCGGGCGAGCGGGTCGCGGCAGGGCTGAAGGAGCTCGGCGTCGACGTGCGCACAGACACCGGCACCACGAGCGTCACGCGCGGCGACGACGGCGTCTCGATCGTGCTCGACGACGGATCGACGGTCACGGCGACCGAGGTGCTCGTGGCCACGGGGCGCTCTCCGCGCAGCGGCGACATCGGCCTCGACGTCGTCGGCCTCGAGGCCGGGCGCTGGATCACCGTCGACGACACACTGCGGGTGCCCGGGTCGGACTGGCTCTATGCGGTCGGCGACGTCAACGGCCGGGTTCTGCTCACGCACCAGGGCAAGTATCAGGCCCGCGCTGCCGGAGACGTGATCGCCGCACGCGCCAAGGGTGAGGATGTCGACGACGCTCCCTGGGGCAAGCACGTGGCGACCGCAGACAGCGCGGGGGCTCCGCAGGTCACCTTCTCGTTCCCCGAGGTCGCGTCCGTCGGTCTGACTGAGGCGGACGCCCGCAAGGCGGGCACCGACGTCGCCGTGATCGACTACGACCTCGGCTCGGTCGCCGGCGCGAGCCTCTACGAAGACGGGTTCGAAGGCCAGGCGCGACTCGTCATCGACAAGGAACGCGATGTCATCGTCGGTGCGACGTTCGTGGGCCCTGAGGTCGCCGAGCTCGTGCAGACGGCCACCGTGGCGATCGTCGGCGAGGTGCCGATCGCCCGGCTCTGGCACGCGGTTCCGGCCTACCCCACCATCAGTGAGATCTGGCTGCGACTGCTCGAGACCTACGGGCGGGACTCGGCATGATCGTGTCGGGCGGATGCGAAGAGCGGATGCCGCGCGGCGCCATCCGCTGCGGCATCCGCTCCGAACAGCCGGTGAGAGACCTGGCGCGATCGGCGCGCCCGGAGCAGGATTGTTTCCCATATTGACGGCCCCGGGCGCAACCCCCGGCCGAATGTCGCACACCTCTTATACGCTCGAACCCACATCCGAGGAGGCAGGACCATGAAGGCTGTACTCGCAGGAACCGTCATCGCCGAAGCGGACGAGAGCGATCTCGCCCGCATCGAGGGCAACTGGTACTTCCCGCCCGCATCGATCACCGAGGGAGCGCTCGTCGAGAGCCCGACCCAGTACACGTGCCCCTGGAAGGGCGATGCGCAGTACTACTCCGTGCAGGCGGGCGGCGAGCTGCACACCGACTACGCATGGTCGTACCCCACTCCGTTCCCCAGTGCCTTCGACCGCGTCGGCAAGGATTTCTCGGGCTTCGTCGCGTTCGACCCCCGGGTCGAAGTCTCCGCATGACCTCTGTATGCCGCAGCCGCGGCGCTGACGCCCGCCTCGTCGATCGACCGACCGGAGAATAATCGTGATCGAGTTCCGCAACGTCACCAAGCAGTTCCCCGACGGCACGACCGCCGTCAAGGACTTCAGCCTGGTGCTGCCGTCACGCAAGACGACGGTGTTCGTCGGATCCTCGGGATGCGGCAAGACCACACTGCTGCGCATGATCAACCGCATGGTCGAGCCGACCTCGGGTGAGGTCGAGATCGACGGCGAGAGCGTGCTCGGCGGCGACCCCGTCGCGCTGCGTCGCCGCATCGGTTACGTCATGCAGAACTCGGGTCTGATGCCGCACTTCACGGTGATCGACAACGTGGCCACCGTGCTGCGTCTCACAGGTGTGAAGAAGGCACCGGCGCACGAGCGCGCGCGGGAGCTGCTGAAGACCGTCGGGCTCGACCAGTCGCTGGCCGAGCGGTATCCGAGCCAGCTCTCGGGCGGTCAGCAGCAGCGCGTCGGTGTGGCCCGTGGCCTCGCAGCGGATCCGAACATCCTCCTGATGGACGAGCCGTTCGGCGCGGTCGACCCGATCGTGCGCGCCGACCTGCAGCAGGAGACCCTTCGGCTGCAGCACGAGCTCGACAAGACCGTGGTGTTCGTCACGCACGACATCGACGAGGCCTTCCTGCTCGGCGATCAGGTCGTGATCCTCGACAAGGGTGCTCGCATCGTCCAGGTGGGCAGCCCGAGCGAGATCATCGAGAACCCGGCAGACGACTTCGTCGCCTCCTTCATCGGAGCCGACCGAGGCCGCCGCGCGCTGCACCTGAAGGAGACGCCCCACGGCACCGTCGTGGTCGACTCCGAGGGTCGCACGCAGGGCGCGATCGTGGCTGAGGCCGAGAAGTCCGACGGTCCGCTCGCAGGCCCGGATGCCGCCGCCCTGGGCGCCGTGCAGAGTGGGCTCACGTGAACTGGGTCGTCGACAACCTCGACCTGATCCTCGAGCTGACTCTGGTGCACCTGCGTCAGAGCATCATCCCGATCGTGCTCGGTTTCGTGCTGTCGCTGCCCCTCGGCTGGGTCGCGTGGAGATTCAAGCTCGTGCGCGGGCCGATCATCGTGCTCACGGGGCTGCTCTATACGATCCCCTCGCTGGCGCTGCTGATCCTGCTGCCGTCGGTCGCGGGATACTCGGCCCGCAGCGAGACCAACCTCATCATCGCGTTGACGATCTACGCCATCGCCATCCTCGTGCGGGGAGTCTCCGACGGCCTCGACTCCGTCGACGACGACATCCGCCAGGCGGCGACGGCCACCGGATTCGGGTCCTTCCGGCGCTTCTGGGCGGTCGAGTTCCCGCTCGCCGGCCCGGTGATCCTGGCGAGTCTGCGGGTCACCGCGGTCAGCACCATCTCGCTCGCGACCGTCGGCATCCTGATCGGCATCACGAACCTCGGCTACCTCTTCACCAACGGCCTCGATCGCCGCATCATCGCCGAGGTGTTCGCCGGCATCATCGCCGTCGTCGTCATCGCCCTGGTGATCGACCTGCTGCTTCTGCTCGCGGGTCGGGCACTCATGCCGTGGACGCGTGCGGCGACGAAGACGAGCACGGCGCGGCCCGTCGTGGTGGGGGCGCCCGCATGAACCTCTTCCTCGAAGCATTCGCGTGGATGCTGGCCCCGGCCCAGTGGACCGGCAACTACGCCCTGCCGAAACTCCTCGGCGAGCACCTGACGCTCACAGCGATCTCGGTGGTCATCGCGGCCGCCATCGCCGTGCCGCTCGGGTGGCTCATCGGTCACACGGGCAAGGGGCGGGAGATCGCTGTGGCCATATCGGGTGCGGCGCGCGCGATCCCGGCCTTCGGCCTCATGATCCTCCTCGTGCTCCTGCTCGGCGTGCTCCGTGTTCCCCAGGCCGCGGTCACGACGTTCGTGCTGCTTGCAATCCCTTCCCTGCTCGCCGGTGCGTACACCGGGCTCGAGGCCATCGACCGACGGGTGATCGACTCGGCGAAGGCCATGGGAATGACGGGCTGGCAGATCTTCTGGAAGGTCGAGGTGCCGCTCGGTCTCCCGCTGCTCGTGGGCGGCATCCGCTCGGCGTTGCTCCAGGTCATCGCGACCGTCACGATCGCCGCATACGTCGGCCTGGGCGGGCTCGGGTACCCGATCATCCAGGGCATCCCTCTGCAGCGCTTCGACCAGGTGCTCGCGGGAGCGATCCTCGTCGCCACGCTGGCGCTGATCGTCGACCTGCTGCTGGCCGCAGCCCAGCACCTGGCGGTCCCGCGTGGGCTGCGCACCGGTGGCCGGCCCTCGCGCCGACGCTCGCGTTCGCTCACGCCGGCCGCCGAGCCCTCCACCACCGAGCCCTCCACCGCCGACCCGTCCGCCGCCGAGTCCGGGACGACGTCGGTCGTGACCCAGCCCGCCACCTCCTGAATCCACAGCACAGCAGTTCCAGCAGTCCCCCAGAGAAGAGGAAGTCCATGTTCACAGCACGAGGCAAGCGCTCTGTCTTCGCCGTCGGCCTTGTCGCCGCGGCCGCACTCGCCCTGTCCGCCTGCGGCTCGAGCGAGTCGCTCGGCGAGCCCGCCGACTCGGGCGAGAGCTCGGGCAGCGGCGACACGATCGTCGTCGGCTCGCAGGCGTACTACTCCAACGAGATCATCGCCGAGATCTACGCCCAGGCGCTCGAGGCAGCCGGCTTCGACGTCGAGAGGCAGCTCAGCATCGGTCAGCGCGACGCGTACATGCCCGACGTCGAGTCCGGCGACATCGACGTCTTCCCCGAGTACACGGGCAGCCTGCTCGAGTACATCTCGGACGACGACATCGACGTCACCAGCCCCGACGACGTCTACGCCGCACTGCAGGACGCCCTGCCCGAGAGCCTCACGGCCCTCGACTTCGCCGAGGCGACCGACCAGGACTCCTACACGGTGCTGAAGAGCTTCGCGGAGGAGAACGGCCTGACCACGATCGGCGACCTCTCGAAGGTGACCTCGCAGGTCACGATCGGTGCGGCTCCCGAGTTCGAGCAGCGGCCCTACAGCCCGGCCGCGGCCAAGGAGGTCTACGGCGTCGACCTGGCGTTCTCGGCCACCGGCCCGACCACGCTCGAGTCGCTGCTCGCCGGCCAGATCCAGGTCGCGGACATCTACACCGCCGACCCGGCTTTCGAGACCGAGGAGATCGTCGCTCTCGAAGACCCCGAGAACCTGATCATCTCGTCGAACGTCGTGCCGATCGTCTCGAGCGACATCGCCGATGACGTCTCCGATGTTCTCAACGCGATCAGCGCGAAGCTCACGGCCGAGGAGCTCGTCTCCCTCAACGTCCTGAGCACGGTCGACCAGCAGTCGTCGGCTGACATCGCGAAGAAGTGGCTCGAGGACAACGACCTCGTCTGACCCCGAGTCGTCTTCACACAGAAGTGCCCGGTCCCTCAGGGGGCTGGGCACTTCTGCGTGTGCGGGGCGGTGAGGCCGCGGTTTCTGCGCGAGACCCCTGCGCGGGACGGAGGCCACATGCGCGGTTCGCGGTGTCGCGGTCTGAGGCGGTGTGCGCGCGCGGAGCTGGGCGCTAGATCCGGGCGTCCTGCCGTGGGATCAGCACCTGTTTGATGATGATGAGGATGGATGCCGCGACCGGCACCGCCACGAGCGCTCCGAGCAGACCCAGCAGCGTGCCGCCCGCGAGTGCGCCGATCACCACGAGCGCGCCGGGCACCGAGACGGCGCGGTTCATGACGCGCGGGGTGATCACGTACGCCTCGATCTGCATGTAGACGAGGTAGATGAGAGCGAAGACCAGCGCTGCGATCGGATTGGTGAACAGGGCGAGACCCGTGCCGATGATCCAGAAGATCACGGATCCGACGAGCGGGATCAGGGTGATGCAGAACGCGACGGTCGCCATGAGCGGCGGGAACGGCAGTCCGAGGAACAGATACAGCAGGAATGCGAGCACGGCGTTGCAGAACGCGAGCACGACCATCCCCATGACGTAGGCGCCGACAGAGTCGGTGATCTGTTCGGTGATGTCGCTGGCGCGAGCACGGTCACGGGCGGGAGCGAGTCGGAGCATTCCCGTCTTGATCGCGGGCAGTGTCGCGACGAAGTAGAGCGTGAGCACCAGGACGACGATGATGCCCGAGATGGCGTTGGCGATCGAGGCGCCGACCTTCAGGGCTCCGCCGCCGATCGCAGCGATGTTGCCGGGATTGGTGAGGAACGACTGCACGTCGGCGACGAGATCCTGGAACTGATCGCCGAACTGCTCATCGAGTGCCGCATAGATGTCGCTGCGGGTGAACTCCTGGATCATCCCCGGCACGGATCCGACGAAGCTCGCAATCTGGTCGATCACGACCGGCAGCACCATCCACACGACGAGGCCGGCCACGACGATGAGCCCGAGGATCGCGACGACCACCGAGATCGCCCGCGACAGCCCCCGTCGCTCGAGGAACCGCACGGTGGGGTCGAGTCCGAGCGCGGCGAACATGGCGAGTGCGATGTAGATGAGCACGGTCGACAGGTTCGCGACTGCCAGGCCGAGCACGATGGCACCGAGGGCGCCGAGCGTCACCAGGAACCCGAACACGAAGGGGCGGTCGATGCGCGTCCAGAACGACCGGCTCGGCGTCATCGGCTCGACGACCCCGTGACGAGGAGCGGGCGATGTCGTCGGATCGTGCGGGGTGGTGGCGGCGACGGCGGCGGCCCCTGACGCGGCTGAGCTCGCGGACGCAGAGGCGCCGGCGGATGCGTCGGTCGTCGAGGCCTCGCGCGCGGACGCCCGCGCGGAGTCCGCGGACGGGTCGGATGCGGCAGCGGACCCCTTCGAGGACGGTTCGTGCTCTTCTCGGCTCATGTGCTCACGATAGCGTCCGATCGGTGCCAGACCCGGCAGCATCCGCACGGTCACGAAGGGTCGTCCAGCCCCGTGTTTCCGTAGAGTAGGGGGCATGACCGCCGCCGAAGACCCCCGGGCTGAACTCCTCCGACTGCGCTCGAGCATCGACAACATCGATGCCGCACTCATCTTCATGCTCGCCGAGCGCTTCCGCGCCACGCAGCAGGTCGGGCAGCTCAAAGCCGAGCACGAGATGCCGGCATCGGATCCGGGGCGCGAGGAGCAGCAGGTCGCCCGTCTCAAGGCACTGGCCGAGGACGCGCATCTCGACCCGGAGTTCGCCGAGAAGTGGTTCAACTTCGTGGTGGCCGAAGTCATCCGCCATCACACCGAAGCCGCCGAGGGGCGATGATCCGGCCTTCCGGGCGAGTGACAGTGTGTGCAGCACTCACCCGCCCGGGGACCGAACTAAGTTTATTGAATAAACTATGACCGAGGGTACGCAGAACCACCAGGTCTGTCAACCAATTCCGACAACAGGACCGGCACCATGCTGAACGGCGACGACGCACTGGACACGCAGGCGTCGGTTCGCCGAGCGAATCTGCGTCGTGCGCTGCAGCTCGTGTTCCGCAACCCCGGCTCGGAGACGAGGGCAGGGATCGCCCGCGCCACCGGACTCACCGCCGCAACCGCCTCGTCTCTGGTGGCGGAGCTCATCGATCTGCAGCTGATCGTCGACGGCGAGCAGGCCGCCAGCACGGGCGGCAAGCGGGCGACGACCCTGAGCATCGCAGCCGAGCATCACGTCATCCTCGTTCTGGTGATCAGGCCGACCGATGCGCGCATCGCGCTGGTCGCGCTCGACGGCACCGAGGTCGAGACGCGCAGAGTCGCGTTCTCTGAAGAGTCGCGTGACCGGATGCTGGACGACGCCGTATCCGACGTCGCGGCCGAGTACTCCGGTCGGCTGCTCGTGGCGGGAGTGCAGCTGCCTGGCACGACCGACGGACGGCGCGTGTTCGAGAGCGTGCAGCTGGGATGGACGGATGTGCCGCTCGCCGAGCGCTTCGAAGCAGTGCTCGGGATTCCCGTGCTGCTCGTCAACGACGTGGATGCCGAGGCGATCGCCGAAGCCGCCAGGGAGGACGAGTCGTCGGGGTATCGACTGTTCATCCACATCGGCACCGGTATCGGTGCGGCGGTGACTCTCGACGGAGAGCTCGCTCCCGGTCCTCGCGACCGTGCGGGCGAGATCGGGCACGTCCAGGTGGAGTTCGGCGGAGAGGCGCGGACGTGCCGATGCGGACGGCAGGGGTGCCTGGAGTCGGCGTCGTCGATGACGGCGATGCTCGGTGATGACTTCGATGACGCCATGGACGACGAGGCCATCGCGGCGCTCGCCGCGGCCGCCGACGACGAGCGCCTGGCTGAAGGAGCACGGGCGCTCGCCCGCACCATCAAGCTCATCGCCGCGGTGCTCGATGCGGCCGAGGTCGTGATCGGCGGGCCCGCACGAGCGTTGGGCGACCGGTTCCTGCCACTCGTGCAGGCGGAAGTCGACTACACGGCGACCGGCACCACGAACGTGCCGGTGCGATACGCCGACTCGGACGCGTCGATCTCGACGGGTGTCGCACAGGTGGCACTCTCGAGCGCTTTGGGCGTGCGCTGGAGTCCGGCGCAGCTGCGCGCAGCATCCGCTGTTCGCGACTGAACCTCAGCGCTCTCTCCTGCGGCCGCTGCGGACGCGATGCCCGCTCAGCGCGGCGAAGCGATCCCGACCAGTGCGGCCACCAGCCCGGCCATCACCAGGATCGCGATCGCGAGGTAGTGGACGATCTTGCCGATGACGAGCATCGGGAGGTCCGGTCCGTCGTACGACGCCGGGTTGAAGAGCGAGCCGCGCGCGCGGAAGCTCCAGCGCATGCCGAACCCGATGCGCCGCAGCGCGTGCGATGGTGCAGCGAAGCTCTGTCCGCGCTGCTCGCGAGGCGCCTTCCACGCTGCCTGCGCCGCGTACCAGGCGATCACGAAGAAGGGCATCGCGAGGGACACCGCCCAGGCGATGAGAGCGACGCCGATCAGGGTGCCCATCCCGGGGTCGAGCGATCGGATGAAGAACAGCCCGAGCGCTGCGAGTCCGACCGCTGCCGGAACGAGCACCACGCCCCACCCCCACCCCGGGTGCGCGTCGCCTGACGGTCGTCGATCAACTCGTCCAGCATCCTGCCATGTCATGTTGCCCCCTGCGTCACCACACTAGACGGCGCTCCTCCGCTCCGAGCACCTGACGAGCGGACCAGCGCCCCCGCCGTTCACAATTCAGCATGAACGGTGTCGATACGCCGGTTTGCGACCGAGGTCGCGCGGATCCATCGATCTCATGCTGAATTGTGAACGCGGGCTGGTACACCCAGCCCGCGTGCCGAGATTTCGTCTGGCGTCCGGGTGATCGCGGGCTGGTTCTACTTGACGCTGCCGGCGGTGAGGCCGCCGACGAGGCGCTTCTCGATGAGCATGAACAGGATGACGACCGGCAGGATCGCGACGATCGAGACGCCGAACACGTACTGCCAGCTGGTCTCGTACTGACCGACGAACTTGGTGAGCGCGACGGACAGCGGCTGGTTCTTGTCGGTCGAGAGGATCACGAGGGATGCCGCGAACTCGTTCCAGCAGGCGACGAACGTGAAGACGATCGCGGTCACGATTCCGGGCCAGACCAGCGGCAGGTTGATCTTGAACAGCACGGTGAAGCGTCCGGCGCCGTCGATCTGAGCGGCCTCGTCGATCTCCTTCGGGATGCCGGCGAAGAACGAGTGCATGATCCACACCGCGAACGACAGGTTGAACGCGGCGTTGATGAAGATCATCGCGGCCCACGTGTCGCCGAGTCCGAGCACCGTGAACTGGCGGAACAGGCCGGAGGTGAGCACGGCCGGCTGCAGCATCTGCGTCACGATCACCAGGAACAGGAAGACCATACGCCCGGGGAACTTGAACCGTGCCGTGTAGTACGCGGCCGGCAGTGACACCAGGAGCACCAGCAGCGTCGCGAAGACGGCGATGATGATCGTCGAGATCAGGTTGTATGGCAGCGGCGTCTCGGGGGTCGACCACATCGAGATGTAGTTCTCCCAGTGCCACTCGATCGGCAGGTACGTCGGATCGACCGAGCGGATCTGCGACTTCGTCTTGACCGAGCCGAAGAACATGATCAGGTACGGCAGCACGAAGATCGCGAGCACCAGGATGCCGGCGGCCATGCGCAGGATGACGCGAGGCAGCGTGACCTGGTCTTCGGTGTACCGGCGCTTGCGCCCGGGGATGCGGGGTGCGGCGTCGTCGCCTGCGGTCGTGACGAGGGCGGTCTCGGTCAGAGTCATGATCAGACCTCCTTCATGGGCTTGACGGCCTTGACGTAGATCGCGACGATCACGATCACGATGAGGAAGGCGACGACCGACAGCGCGCTGGCGACGTCGACCTTCTTCTGCAGCTCGATGTACTTGAAGATCATCGTCATGATCGTGTCTGCCCCGTAGCCCGGGATCGACCCGGTCATCACCTTGAGGATCGGCAGCGAGTTGAACACGTTGATGATGTTGATGAGGATCGCGACCGCGAGTGCGCTGCGCAGCTGCGGGACGACGACCGTCCAGTAGGTGCGCGTGGGACCGGCGCCGTCCATCTTCGCGGCCTCGAGGGTGTCGGCCGGAACCGTCTGGAGTCCGGCGAGGATCGTGTAGGTCGTGAACGGCAGGGACACGAAGATCGCGATCACGATCGACCACGCGAACGCGGTGGCCGGGTTCTTGGTCCAGCCGTAGCCGACCGCGTCGTCAGACAGCCCGATGTCGTAGAGGAACTTGTTGAAGACCCCGAAGTACGGCTCGAGGCTGTAGTAGAACACCATCGTCGTCATCACGACGGATGCCGCCCACGGCACGATGACGGCCATGCGCACGATCTGCCGACCGGGGAAGGCCTTGTTGAGGATCTGGGCGAGTCCGAGCGAGATCATCACCGTGAAGGTCACGACCGCCACGACCCAGATGATGGTGCGGAAGATGATCGGCCAGAACTCCGCGAACGTGAACACCGTCACGAAGTTGTCGAAGCCGACCGAGCCCTTGTCGAGGCCCGACAGCGAGATGTCACGGGTGGAGTTGAAGAACATCACCCCGGCGGGGAACAGCACCACGCCGAAGATGAGCAGCAGGGCTGGGGTGATCCACGGCAGCGCCTGGAGCAGGTCCTTGCCGCCCGGCCGGCCGCGGGTCGCGCCCGTGCGGCGTCCCGGGGTGCGGGGGCGGCCGGTGGCCGCCCCCGCGAGGTTCGAGGATTCTTTCGTCTGGCTCATGGGAATTCCCGAACCTCTCCGTCGCTTGATGTGGGCAGGGTCAGCGGGACTCAGCCCGCGTCGACCTGCGCCTGGATCTCGGCCAGGACGTCCTGGGCCGGCTTCGACTGCAGCTGGCCGAACAGCGCCTTGAAGGCTCCGTCGGTCGCCGACCACTTCGGGTTCGTCGACGGGTAGAACTGCGCGTCGGGCAGCACGTCGAGGAAGGGCTTGAGCGCCTCCTCGCCGGAGAGCTGCTCGGCACCCGACTTGGTGACGGGCAGGAAGCCCTCGGCCTGCACCCACGGCACGTACACATCGGCCGAGTAGTAGTAGTCGAAGAAGGCGGTGATCGCCTCCTGCTTGTCGCCGTCGTTCTGGAACGCCATCAGCTGGTCCATGACGCCGAGCGTGAACGGCGAGCCGTCTTCGGTCGGGATCGGGACGATCGAGTAGTCGAGCTCGGGGTTGCCCTCTTCGATCTGGCCCACTGTCGGGGGCAGGCCGACCTGCATGCCGATCTTGCCCTGGATGAAGATGTCCATCAGGGGCGAGCGCTGGGTCGAACCGGGGTCTGCCTGAGTGGCGCCCGCGTCGATCATCTTCTTGATCTGCTCGGCACCTGCGAGGTTCTCGGGGGTGTCGATCGTGATCTCAGAGGCATCGCCGAACGATCCGCCGCCGCCCCACAGCCACACGGCCGCTTCGGCCTGGGCCTCTTCGGAACCGAGCGGCATGCCGTAACCGGCCACGCCGCCGCCGAGTGCCGACACCTTGGTCGCGGCATCGAGCAGCTCGTCCCAGGTGGTCGGAGCCTCGACGCCCGCCTGCTCGAGCAGCGCGTTGTTGACGAACAGGGCGCGGGCCGATGCGATCAGCGGCAGGGCGTAGGCGGTGCCGTCGACCTCGGCGTTCGCGAGGAACGCGTCCTGGAAGTCGGAGTAGGTCTCCTCCGAGACCACGTCCTCGACCGGATAGAGCAGCTCGTCGCCGACGAATCCGGCGAAGGGTCCGCCGTTGTAGATGTCGGGCGCCTCGCCGGCCTGGATCTTGGTGGAGACGACCTTCTCGAGGTTGTCCCACGACTGCACCTCGAGGTCGACCTTGATGTCGGGGTTCTCCTTCTCGAACCCGTCGATCACGTCTTCCCACAGACCCTTGGTGGCGTCGGAGTAGCTGGGCACCAGAAGGTTGAGCGTCGTCTCGCCCTCGGCGTCTCCGCCGCCTCCTGTCGAGCCGCCGAACCCGCACGAAGCGAGCGTGAGCGTGGCGGTCGCCGCCAGGGCGACGGCACCGAATCGCAGTGACTTCTTCATGTGTATTGCATTCCTCACTGTGTAGGTGGTGCACAGTCGCAAGCACAACTCACGCGACGGTGCGTGTGATCGCCTTCGCCGGTGGCTGGGCGATCGGTTCAAGCCGGGTCGGCTCGAGGAACCCTCCGTGGACCGGATCTGCGGAGGGGCGGTGGAACTTGTTCGATTATTTGTCAGGAGAATAAACAAATCAAGAGGAACCTTGCAGGATTTCCTCGTGTCGAAATACTATGATCGAATCAGCACTTAAACGATCACAAACTTGCAACATCTGGTCCGGAGGGCCCGACATGACCGAACTTCTGCCCGGCGCACACATGCGCGAAGAACTGAACTCGCAGCCCGAGACGTGGGCCCGCGCGGTCGAACTCCGCGACATGCAGGCGCTGCTGCCGGCATCCGGAGCTCGCATCGCGGTCGTCGGCTGCGGAACGTCGTGGTTCATGGCGCAGTCCTATGCGTTCCTGCGCGAGACCGCAGGGCAGGGCGAGACCGACGCGTTCGCGGCCTCCGAGTCGTTCGTCGACCGCGGCTACGACGCCGTCGTCGCGCTGACGCGCTCGGGCACGACGACCGAGGTGCTCGAACTGGTCGAGCGCATCAAGGGCCGAGTGCCCACGATCGGCGTGATCGGCGACGAGACCTCGCCGCTCGTCTCGCTGGTGGACGAAGCGGTGCTGCTTCCGTTCGCCGATGAGAAGTCGGTCGTGCAGACGCGCTTCGCGACCACCGCTCTGGCGCTGTTCCGCGCCTCACTCGGTGAAGACCTCACGGGTGCGATCGACGATGCCGCCGCCGTGCTCGCAGCAGAGGACGACGACGAGCTGCGCGATGCCGAGCAGTACTCGTTCCTCGGCCGTGGCTGGACCGTCGGTCTCGCACACGAGGCCGCTCTGAAGATGCGCGAGTCATCGCAGTCGTGGACCGAGTCCTACCCGTCGATGGAGTACCGCCACGGTCCGATCGCGATCGCCGCACCCGGCCGCGTGACCTGGCAGTTCGGCGAGGCGCCCGAGGGTCTGGCCGCGCAGGTCGAGGCCACGGGGGCGCGTTTCGTGCAGCATCCGATCGACCCGCTCGCCGACCTCGTGCGCCTGCACCGCGTCGCCCTCGACCGCGCGGTCGCCAAGGGTCTCGACCCCGACCAGCCTCGCAACCTCACGCGATCCGTCATCCTGGATGCATGACCCGATCCACCCGCGGAGAGTTCGATGACCAGCCCTGAGGATGCCGCGAGCATCGCCGACGTCGTGAGCGACGCGTCCGGCGAGAAGCTCGCCGCCGCACGCCCCCTGGGCAGCGGCGCTCCGGTGCTGGCCTTCGACGTGGGCGGCACCGACATCAAATCGGCGCTGTTCGACGCAGACGGCACGGCGCTCGGCCTTCGTCGCACGCCGACCCCCGTGGCCGACGGCGACCGCACCGAGGTGCTGATCGAGCGACTCGGGGTGCTCGCCGCCGAGCTGCGGGCAGACCACCCGGACGTCGTTCCGCAGGCCGCAGGGCTCGTGGTGCCGGGGATCGTCGACGCGGAGGCCGGGCTCGGCGTCTTCGCGAGCAACCTCGGCTGGCACGATTCTCCGCTGCGCGATCTCGCCTCGGCGAAGCTCGGCCTGCCCGTCGCCTTCGATCACGACGTGCGGGCGGCGAGCTGGGCCGAGCATCGTCTCGGTGGAGCGCGCGCGTACTCGAACTCGGTGGTGCTCGTGATCGGCACCGGCATCGCGGGTGCACTGCTCGTGGGTGGAGAGCCCTACACCGCGGGCGGCTATGCGGGTGAGATCGGCCACTCGCCGATCGCCGATGGACCGGTGTGCGCGTGCGGTGCGAGGGGCTGCCTCGAGGCGGTCGCGTCGGCAGGTGCCATCGCTCGTCGCTACCGCGATGCGACCGGCATCAACCCCGATGGCGCGAAGGACGTGATCGCCCGTGCCGCGGCCGGCGACCGCGTCGCATCCGAGATCTGGAACTCGGCGCTCGACGCCCTCACCCTGTCGCTCGCCCAGCTCACCGCCGTCGTCGCCCCCGAGGCCATCGTGATCGGCGGCGGACTCTCGCGCGCCGGTGGGGCGCTCTTCGACGAGCTGCGTGCCCGGCTCGCCGAACGCCTGAGCTTCCATCGACTTCCCGAGCTCGTACCGGCCGAGCTGTCGGGCAACGCCGGCATCCTGGGCGCGGCGCTGCGCGCGAGGGAGCTCGCATGATCCTCACCGTCACTCCGAACCCGGCCCTCGACCTCACCTGGCACGTCGACCGACTGACCCTCGGCGAGACGCACAGAGCGGATGCCGGCGCCGTGCGCGCCGGCGGCAAGGGCCTCAACGTCGCCAGGGTCGCGCACGCGCAGGGCGCCTCGGTGCTCGCGGTGTCGACGGCCGGAGGTCGCAGCGGCGTCGAGCTCGCCGCCGAGCTCGGAGCGAGTGGGGTGCGCCACCGGCTCGTGCCTGTGGTGGGACCGACTCGGCAGAGCATCGCCCTGGTCGACGAGGCGCTCGGAGACACGACGATCGTCAACGAACGGGGCGTGAACCCGTCCGATCCCGAGTGGGCGGCGCTGCTCGGCGAGGTCGTCGACGCCCTCCCCGGCGCACAGGTGCTGGTCATCTCGGGCAGCCTTCCGCCCGGGGCACCTGAGACGCTCCTTCCGCTGCTCATCGGCACGGCGCGAGACGCGGGTGTGCCGGTGATCGTCGACACCTCGGGTCCGGCTCTTCTGCACGCGGCGGATGCCCGAGCATCCGTCCTCAAGCCCAACGCCGCCGAGCTCATCGAGGCGACCGGCATCACCGACCCGGTCGAGGGCGCACGCTCGCTGATCGAGCGGGGCGTCGACCTCGTACTGCTGTCGCTCGGTGCCGACGGAATGCTCGCGGTCACGGCATCCGAGGTGCTGCACGCTCGTCTCGACGCTCCGCTCGCGGGCAACCCCACCGGCGCCGGTGATGCCGGAGTGGCCGCGTGCGCGGTGCTCTATGCCGACGGCATCCGTGATCCGGAGACGATCCTGCGTCGCGCGACCGCCTGGTCGGCTGCCGCCGTGCTCATGCCGCTCGCCGGCGAGATCTCCGACGACTGGCCGGCGCTCGAGCAGCGCCTGGTCGTCGCCCCCTATGACCCCATCGTTCGAGAGGACCCTCTGTGACCCTGGTCTCCGCCCGCGAACTGGTGACGGATGCCGCGGCACGCGGCACCGGCATAGGCGCGTTCAACGTGATCCACCTCGAGACGGCCGAGGGACTCGTGCGCGCCTCGGAGGCAGCGCGCCTGCCCGTGATCCTGCAGATCTCGCAGAACTGCGCCGACTATCACGGGGGTCTCGAGCCGATCGCGCTGGCGACTCTCGCGGTGGCGAGACGCGCGCAGACGCCGGTCGCGGTGCACCTCGATCACGCCGAGCGCCCCGAGCTCGTCGATGAGGCGATCGCCCTCGGATTCGGCTCGGTCATGTTCGACGGCGGAGCGCTGCCCTACGACGACAACGTGGCCATCACCGCGGCCGTCGCCGAGCGAGCGCATGCGGCAGGCGTCTACATCGAGGGCGAGCTGGGCGAGGTCGGCGGCAAGGACGGAGCCCACGCACCCGGTGTGCGCACCGACCCCGATGAGGCCCGCGCATTCGTGGCGGCGACCGGCGTCGACGCGCTCGCCGTGGCGGTCGGCTCGTCGCATGCGATGACCGATCGCACGGCGTCCCTCGACCTCGAGCTGATCGGACGACTGAGCGAGGCGCTCGAGCGCAGCGGTCGTGACGAGCAGACCGTGCCGCTCGTGCTGCACGGATCCTCGGGCGTCGCGGATGCCGTGATCGCCGACGCCGTGCGCGCGGGCATGACCAAGATCAACGTCTCGACGCATCTGAACGGCTTCTTCACCCGGGCGATCCGCTCGACGCTCGACGCCGATGAGAAGCTCGTCGACTCGCGCAAGTTCCTCTCGCCGGCGCGCGAGGCGCTCGCAGGCGAAGCCGCGCGGATGCTGCGCCTGTTCGCCCTCGAGTCCGCCGGAGTTGCGGGGCGACCAGCGTGAACACGGGCAGGATGGTGACATGAAGCGCGCCGCCCGCCTGAATGCGATCCTCGACCTGCTGGCCGAGGACGGCGAGGTGAACGTCGACGAGCTCGTCGAGCGCTTCGGCGCCTCGGCCGCCACCACCCGTCGCGATCTCGACTCGCTCGCCGAGCAGCGTCTGCTCACCCGCACGCACGGCGGGGCTGTCGCGCACTCGGTCGCCTACGAGCTGCCGATCCGCTACAAGAGCCACCAGCGCGCGCACGAGAAGGAGAGCATCGCCCTGGCGGCCGCCGCGCTCGTCGCACCGGGCATGGTCGTCGGCCTGTCGGGCGGAACCACGACCACGGCCATCGCCGCAGCGCTCGCCGCTCGCGACGATCTCGCGGCGGGGCCCGGCATCACGGTCGTCACCAATGCCGTGAACATCGCCGCCCAGCTCGCGACCCGGCCTGACATCAAGGTCGTCGTCACCGGCGGGGTGATCCACTCGCGCAGTTATGAGCTGGTGGGCCCGTTCGTCGAGCAGCTGCTGAGGGGGGTGCGGCTCGACATCGCCTTCATCGGAGTCAACGGCATGGATGCGGCGGCCGGCGCCACCACGCAGGACGAGCGCGAAGCCGCAGTGAACCGCATGATGGCCGAGCGAGCCCGCCGCGCTGTGGTCGTCACCGACAGCAGCAAGATCGGCACGGTGGCGTTCGCGGCCGTCGGCGGCTCGGAGCTGTTCCCCGTTCTCCTGACCGACGACGGAGCGGATGCCGCGACCCTGGCTGCGTTCCGCGACGCGGGCTACGAGGTCCTGACGGCCTGACCTGGCGGCTGCCCGTAACCTTGGCACGCGGACACGAGCCTGACAAGCCGAGAACCGTGCGGACTCCTGGTGGGGGTGCCGCGACCCCTCTCGCGGCACCCCCGGAGTAGATGGTGACCTGTCGTTCCCTCACACTCCCCAGTGCACGAGGGTTTCCCCAGTTCGACTGCGCCTCCCTCGCGCTTCGTTTCCGAAGCCCTTCGCCGGCACCTTCTGGAGATAAGGAGCGGGCCACCGATGTTCTGATACATCGAGTGGAGAAAAGATTCAGAGACCGCTTCCGTGGCACTGGAACGGTGCACGGAGTCCGGTGGATTCGGCTGCGGCCGCCAGCGCGACGGCCGGGGGCGCACCGGCCGCCAACTCGACGTGCACGGCGCCGAGCAGCTCGCAGGCGATGTCGTCTGCCACCACCACCGGTGCGGCGATGACGCAGCCGGTGCCGGCGTGCAGCCAGACCCTCGTCATGCCCAATGCCTCCTCGCCCCAGCGCACCGACGAGCGGCCCAGCTCGCAGGCCGAGAGCACCACGGTGGCCGGCGCCCGCGAGATCAGGTCGACGTCGTAGCCGAACAGTGTGCCGTCGTGGAGCTCGAACCCCGAGAACAGCGGGTTGTCGACCGCGTGACGACCGTGGGCGGCGATGTGCAGCACGTCGACCTGCTCGGCGAGCTCGGTGACGGCCGACACCCGCGCGCGCTCACCGGTCAGCATCCGCGCGTCGCGCCACGCTCCGGCGGCGCGGCGCACCTCCTCTTCGGCGCGCGCGACCCGAGGGCCGGTCGCGAACCCTGCCGTCGGGGCCGGTGTGGAGGCCCCGTCCGTGCGTGAAGGCGCCATCTGCGAGGCGTCCGCCAGGCGAGATGTCGACGTGGAATCGGGACGTCGAGGCGACTCGCCGAGCCAGCGCGACACCGAGGTCGCGATCGTGAACGGCGTTCCGCGCATGCCGGGGAGCATCGCCCAGGGGATGCCGCCGAGGATGCCGGGAACCGTCAGCGTGAGACGGGCAGCCCCTCCCGCCGCCGCGCGGGCAGGCGCGAGGAGGGCCTCGTCGAGTCGGCGCAGCCTCTCGTCGAGAGACCGCTGAACGACCGGCGCCATCGGCCCGCCATGGGTGAGCGCTGCGACGTCGAGGTCGGCGCGGAGACCGTCGAGCGCAGCCTCGATGCGCGGCAGCGACAGCTCGACGATCGACGACGCGGATGCCGTCACCACGACGCAGAGCAGTTCGTCACGCGAGAAGACGTACGCGAGGATCGCCGTGTCATCGTCGAGCCGGGCCCTGGTCTCGCGCAGCCCGAGGCGTTCGTGGCTTCCGCCGACTCCGGTCGACGACCACTGCCGGTCGCGAACCCGATCCCGCAGCTCGCGCACCCGGGCATCGGTCGTCCAGTCCGACCCCGCGAGGTCGGCGCGCAGCATGCGCAGTTCGGCCAGGTCGGCCGACAGCTCCTCGTCGTGCGGTGGGCGAACGGGAGCGACCTGCTGGCTCAGATGCCTGGCGCGCTCCGACCACTCGAACAGCACCTCGGGGTCGCGTGATCGTGCGGCAGCGGCGAGTCCGGTGAACATCAGCTCGGTGCCGTGCATCGCGACGGACGCCTGCAGGTCGAGCGCGCCGAACGACTGCTGCCACGCGGTGAGCAGATCGAGGCCGGCGGCGGCGGCACGGCGGGCATCGGCATCCTTGCCTGCAGACGCCGCGCGCACCGCACGGACCTCGTGCTCGCGCAGGCGCAGGGGAGTCGGGGCATCGCGGGTGAGCCGTGGCAGTCGCCCTCCGTCAGCGAGGCGTGCCGTGAGAGACAGGGCAGTGGCCTCGGTGCGGAATCCTCCGCGGGCGAGCGCTGCGGCGGTGCGCGCGAAGTCCTCGCCGTTCGGCGTGGCCTTCGGGTGAGCGAGCAGTCGGGCTTCCAGTCGCACCGCCTCGGCACGCGCTGCCCAGCTCTCGCTTCCCAGCGCGGCGAAGCGGCGGGATGCGGTCGCGGCGGCACGCTCGGCAGAGGCGGCGTCATGCCGTAGCAGCGACCGGGCGAGGTGGAACTCGGCCTCGCCGCGCGCCTGTCGCATCCGCTGTGCTCCGAACCGCACCGCGACCGTGCCGAGGAGTTCCTCGGCCTCTGTGGTGAGACCGGCGTCGCGCAGCACTTCGGCGCGGTCGAGGTCGCTGATCGCTGCGGCGAGGTCGCTCGTGGCGGCGAGGATCGGCCGCGATCGGGTCATCAGCCCGAGCGCTGTGACGAGGTCGCCTCCGAGCAGCGCGGCGTAGCCGAGGTTGTGGCGGGCTTCGGCGAGCGGTGCGTCTGCCCCGTGGGCCTCATAGGCGGCGATGGCTCGCTGCAGGTCGGCCGAGCAGTCGTCGAGTCGGTGCCGCTGCATGCTGACGATCGACCGGCTCATCAGGCAGTTCGCGCTCTCGATCGAGCCCTCGTCGAGGCCGTCGATCGCCTTCGTGAGAAAGAGGTCGGCCTCATCGAGGCGTCCGCCGTGCATGAGCAGGGTGCCCAACTGCCCGTTCGCGAGGGCGACAGTCTCTTCGCTCAGCCCCGGTCGAGACAGCGCTGCGCGCGACAGGCGCTCGGCCTCCGCCGGCTGGCCCGTCTGGGCGAGGACGTAGGCCATGGTCCCGTCGATGCGCGCGCGCAGATCGGCGTCGTCGGTGCGCGCGGACGCGGTCGTCAGCGCACGCCGCGCCTGCGCGAACCGTCGGGAGTTGGCTGCGTCGACGCCGCGCTGATGCAGCTCGGCAGCAGACAGTGGCACTTCACCAGAATGGCGGTATGTCGCGTCTCAGGGAAGGCTTGCGGCCGCATCCGGCTTTCTGAGTCCGGGTGGCTGGCCGATGCACGGATGGCCGCCGAACCGGCCCTGTGCGGGCAGCCATCCGGGGGATCCTCAGCCGAACGGCCCGGCTACCCGCCCGTCACCGGCGACGGCAGCGTCTTCAGCACCGCGGCTACGGCCTTGGCCGCGGCATCCGCAGTGACGCCCTGTGCGGGCACCGAACCCAGCTGAGCGGCGATGCGCCCTGCGACGTACGGCGCCGCGAACGACGTGCCGCTCCAGATCGAGAAGCCCCCGCGGTAGTCGTCGGGGTCGATCGTCTCTCGGCGCAGGCCGTCGACATCTGCCCTGGTGGTCGCCTGCTCGCCACCGACGAAGGCGGGTGACGTGCTGACCACAGCGGCCCCGGGCGCGTACACCTGCACCCACGGGCCGACGTTCGAGAACAGCGCGACCGACCTGCCCGACGGGTTGAGGGCTCCGACCGACACGTGGGGCGCGTCATCATCGCGACGGATGCCGTTGTCGGCTCCGGGCCACGGCCAGAGGGAGGCCGGGAACGACGGCCGGTCGATGGCGTCGTTGCCCGCCGAGCAGACCACCACGCACCCGAGCTCCCGCGCCTTCGTCAACAGGGCGTGCAGCGTCCTGCTGAAGAGGCCATCCGTCGGCGTCTCGTGGTAATACCCGAGAGACAGGTTGAGGATGTCGATCGGATGCCCCGTCGAGGGGTCCTCGCGGTGTCGCCGCAGCAGTTCGACGACCTGGGCGACCGTGGTCAGGAAGGTGCTCTCGTCGATCACGCCGAGCGCGCCGGCCATGCGGATCGAGAGGATGTCGGCATCCGGTGCCGTCTGGCGGATGATTCCCGCGATGAACGTGCCGTGCCCGGCGACCGCGTCGATCTCGCCGTCGAGCTGCCCGTAGAGGTCGGGATAGCGCTCGGGGTCGGCGTCGTCGGTGAGGCCGATCGGCACGCCGTCGATCTCGATGTGCCGGGTGACGATGTCGTCCGGCAGCCAGTCGTGCACGCCGCATCCGGTGTCGAGCACCGCCACCACGGGGCGGCGGCCGCGCTTCGGGGTGGCGGTGCGTCGCGGTGCCGGCCCGAGCCAGGTCACCGGTTGGCGCGCGCCGCGCCCCGGCTCGAGGTAGTCATCGCTGCCGCCGGCGCCTCCGCCCGCGCCGCGCACCGGGTTGGTGCGGCTGAACGGGTTGGTGCGGCTGAAGGGATTCGTGCGGCTGAACGGATTGAGGCCGACAGGGTCGATCGACAGCACGTGCTCGAGGCTGGTCCTCGGCATCGGCGTGCCGGAGCTGCGGCGGGCGCGCTGCAGGACGCGCCAGGCGTCGGGCGGCACCGGAGACTCGCCGCGGGTCGGCTCGTCGGGGGTGGTGAGGCGGGCGCGGACGAAGCCGGGCACCCCGGGAACCAGCGGACCGGCGGCGCGGACAGCATCCGGCGATTCGATCTCGAGGTTCCAGCCGAACGACCCGGCCGCTTCGCGCAGCTCGTGGATCTCCTGGTCGTATTCCTCCTGGCCGTTCTCCTGATCCTGCGTGATCAGCAGACGCTCCTGCAGGTAGGCCGTGGGAAACGCCCTGACGCCGTCGACGGGCTCGACCGACGGATCGAGTGCCGTGCCGCGTCTGATCGATCCCTCAGCTCTGTCCTGCCAGCTCCACCCCTTGGGCTGCTCCATCGTCGGTCCTCTCCTCGCGGGCGGACCCGCGTCCTGTGCGGGCGGACCCGCGTCCTGTGCGGGCGGACCCGCGTCCTGTGCGGGATCACCCGCAGTGTGTGCGGGATGCCCCGCGTCCCGTGAGGAGGATCCTGCGAGGTGCGGGAGTCGCCCAGCGGTGGTCTGCGCGGGTCACCCCGCATCGTGCGCGGGTCGCCCCGCGGTGGATCACAACTCGAACTGCGGGGTCGACACGATTCGTTCCTGATCGCCGACCGTGGTGCTGAGACGCACGAGAGTCAGTCCGTCCGGGACGTCGTCGAACACGAAGCGACCTGTGTCGTTGGCCGTCGTCGTGCGGATGCGCTCGCCCTGCGCGAGTTCGATCCCACCCGATGTCGAGTCGACCCAGCCGTCGACGCGGTGTGCGCCGGTCGCGGTGCGGGTGACGTGGAGCAGGATGCTGGTGGTGCCGTCGCTGAACTGCAGGGTCAAAGCGTCGGCGTCGCCGCGCACGGCACCGAGCGGTTCGTCGACGAGGGTGAGCAGCGCGTACTCCTCCGACAGGCCCTCGGCCGCTACGGCCGCGATCATGCGATCGATCAGGGCGGCGGGCATCGGGTCGACGTCGCGCCAGAGTGAACGCAGCTGCGCGAACAGCTCGGCATCTTCGTGGTTGTCGCCGCCGTTGGCGCCATCGTTCTCGCTCATGGGCCGCCCTCCGTTCGTGGTGTCGGTGCGTCGAGCAGGTCGCGCAGCTTCGCGAGGCAACGCTGGCGGGTGGGGCCGATGCTGCCGACCGGCATCGCGAGGTCGGCGGCGAGGCGGGCGTAGTCGGGTCGGTCCTCGAAGGCGATCACCCTCAGCAGGCGCTGGCACCGGTCGGCGAGGCGATGCACCGCAGCCCACAGCCGGCGATTCTCCTCTCCGACAGTGGCGTGATGCTCGGCCGACTGCTGCTCAGGAAGCAGCGCGTCGAGAGCATCCGACTCCGTGGTGTCGACCCTGTTGTGCGCTTTGCCGGCCCGCCAGGCCTCGCGGCGTGCGGTGGTGGTGAGCCAGGCTGAGACCGCCTTCGGATCGGTGATGGCGCGGTGCCCCCGAACCAGTTGCAGCCACGTCGTCTGGATGACGTCTTCAGCGAGGGTGCGCTCGAGCCCATAGGCCCGCACGACATGCCAGAGCACAGGAGTCATCAGCCGCACGAGGTCGTCCATCGCGCGGCTGTCGCCGTCTCGCCAAGCGTCGAAGAACTCGGCGGCTCGCCTCCAGCGAGCCGCACCGTCGTCCGGTGCAGGATCGAGGCCGGCGCCGTCGGGTGCCCCGTCGATCATGAGTCCCATTGTGATCACACCAGTCAGGAGCACGGCAAGAGCCTGCTGATACATGGACTCGGTATTTTTTCCGAGGCGTTAGCGTGGGGAGGTGATCGCTCTCGCTGTCGTCCTGTTCCTCAACGCCGCCTTCAACGTGCTGGTGTGGCCCCGTTTCTACAAGCGCGTCGCGACGGACCCCCGGGCTCGGGATGCCGACGGCAAGGCGACGACGTTCTTGAAGGTACATGCCGTGCTGATCGCGATCGCCCTGGTGCTCGCACTGATCTCGGTGATCGTCGGCATCGCGGGGCTCGCCGGAGCGCTCTGAGGGTCAGCGCCCTGGTCAGCCCGAAGGCGGTCAGGAGCGGGTGACCGGCTGCTGCAGCTCGGTGATCCAGTCGACCTGATCTTCGGATTCCGACCGCAGATAGACCTCTCGGCACGCACCGACGGCGGTGACGCCGCCGTTGCTGATCGCCTCGTTCAGCGCATGCCAGCTGTCGTCGATGGTCGCCATGGTGCCGAGGTGCGTGGCGGTGAACGCGGACTCGACGGCCGGCAGCTCGATGATGACGAGCCCGTCGACGGCGGGGCCGTCATAGACGAAGCCGACCGTGATGCGCACGCCGTGCTTGTTCATGTCGTACTCGGCGATCGGGAGCCCCGGCGTAGCCCCCGCATCACTCAGGGCGTCGGCGACCTGGTCGAACAGAGGGCCCACGACGGCCGCGACCTCGGGCTGCGAGGCGACGGTCTCGGTCAGTGCCGCGAGGCGGACGTAGGGGAGTGGCTTCTCGGTGATCTGCATGGCGGACATCGTCGTCTCCTCAGTTCGTGTGCGTGCCAGGGCGTGTGCGCGTGCCGCCGATCCTACGCAGAGGCGCCGACATCGGCCAGCGTGGTGTGGCGGACCAGAAATGGTGGACGTAGGGTGAGGACGCCGGGGGGGCGCTGGCCCCGCGATGGAGCTGGGGGGCCTGATGCGAAGTGCGACGAGTGAGAATGGGGCGGGGCGCCGGGATTCTCGGGAGAGCCGAGGGTCGTTGCCCAATCGGACGCTGCTGTGGGGAGGGGCGCTGTTGCTCGCTGCCGCTCTGAGTCAGGCAGCCCATTTCGCGGTCTACCCGCTGTTGCCCTGGCAGTATCGAGTCACCTACCTTCCCGGTGCACTCATACCGAGCCTCGTGCTTGCGGCTCTGATCGTGTTCGCGGTGGGGGTGCGCGGCGGCGGCAGCGTGGTGGGCAAGAGCATCGTGGGCAGGATCGCCCTGATCGGCTTCGGTATCTGCCACGCGTACGCCGGGTGGTTCGACTTTCTGCGGCTCCCACTCTCCGAACCTCTTGCGTACGGTTTGATCGTGGCGCCTGTCCTGGGCTCAGGGCTCCTGATCGTCTCCGTGATCGTCATCGCATGGCGGGGAGCTCTGCCCGGCCTGTGGCGCTATGTTCCGGCGCTCATCGCAGCGGCTCTCTTCGCACGGTTCTGGCACGCACTCACTGTCAGCCAAGACGTCATCACCTTCATCAGCATCGATGCTTCCGTGATCATCGCCCAGCTTCTGCTCGGGAGCCTGTCGCTGTTCCTTTCATTGCGTGTCGCGAAGCTCGAGAACTCCCGATCGTCGACGTGAACCACCGCGAGAGCCGACGACGCGGCAGGCGGCGCGAACGTACGGCTCAGGCGTTCTCGTACTGCTTCGCGTGCTCGGCCCAGCGCGCCTCGACCGGCAGGGCGCGCAGCGCGCGGTTGCCGAGCGCGAGGGCGACGGCGACGATGCAGAGCGCCGCGCACACGAGGATCGTCCATTCGCGGCCGATCCAGGTGAGGCCGAAGCCCGCGATCAGCGGCGCGAGCGGCAGCGCGCCCATGCCGAGAACGCCCGCGGCACTGTTCGCCCGTCCGAGCAGCTGTGTCGGCGTCGCGACCATGAAGTAGCCCATCATCCCCGCGTTGAGGGCGGGAAGCAGCAGCACCGAGGCGCCGAGCACGACGACGATCGCCCACGGTTCGGTGACCGTCGAGAGCAGGATCGAGCCGATCGCGCCCCCGGAGAGACCCGCGATGGCGAGGACTCCCGTGCGGATGCGCGGGACGAGCATCGGGGCGACGATCGCCCCGACGAGCATGACCGCACCCACGCCAGCGCCCAGCGAGCCGATCAGGAGCTCGGAGTAGCCGGCCTGCTGGAGTGCGTACATGACAGTCGTGATCGCGGCGTTGAAGCCGAGGTTGATGATCGTGATGATGAGGAGCACGCCGCCCAGGTCTGGTCGGGAGAACAACCAGGCGAAGCCCTCGCGGAGCTCTGCCCATGCGCTGGTCTTGCCTCGCGCACCGGCATCCGATGCGGTGTCTGGGGGGAGGCCCAGACCGTCTGCCGGATCCGCGGCGAGCCCCGCGGCGATACGCCCGTCGCTGTTCGGATGCTCTCCGGACGGCCGCTCGGCATCTGCATCGGCCTCCGCCCCCGTGTCGGTGATTCCGGCGCGGCGCGTCGCTCGCTGCAGCATCCATGCCGTCACCGCGGCGACGGCGTGGCAGAGAGTCATGACGGCGCCGACCAGCCAGCCGCCCACGCCGAGAAGCAGTCCGCCCAGAGGGCCGCCGGCCAGCTGCAGCGCGGCATCCCGCCCCTGGTTCGCCGCCTGAGCCCTGCCCATCGCGTCGTCGGGCACGATCTCCTTGATCGCGCTCTCACCGGCGACGTCGAAGAGACCGCTGCGCGCGGCCAGCAGCACGTTCGCCGCGAGCAGGGTGCCGAAGGTGAGAGCATCGGCGAGAGCCAGCAGTGTGAAACCCCCCGCCAGCAGGATGCCGATCAGCGAGCCGATGAGCATGAGGACGATGCGCCGGTGCCGATCGGCCAGGATGCCGCCGGCGAGCGTGAGGATCAGGCGCGCGACCATGCCCGCACCGCCGATGATTCCCGCTTGAGCGGGGTCATCGGTGACCACCAGGGCGAGCAGGGGGATCGCGAAGGCGAACAGCGTCGCCGCGAGACCCTTGCTCGTGTCGCTCACGAGCCAGGTCAGATACCGGGCGTTCCGCCAGAGCCGGTGTGGTGCGGTCACGGTCGTCGTCATGCTCTAGAGAGTAGTTCCGCAAGAAGACTTGCGCAACTACTCTTGCGCAATGACTCGTGCGAGTAGGATCTGAGCATGGGCGACGGCATTCACGGTGAAGATCCCGTATGGATGACGACGGCCATGCTCAAGGCCTACACGCATCCACTGCGGCGAAAGATCCTTCGCCTGCTCGCCCGACGCCACCACATGCGCGCGGCCGACATCGCCGCCGAGCTCGAGGTCGCCGCGAACAGCGTCAGCTTCCACCTGCGCACCCTCGCTGATGCGGGCCTCATCGTCGAGGCTCCGGAGCACGCGCGAGATCGTCGAGACCGCGTCTGGGCGCCGGTGAAGGGTGCGATGAGCGTGGGCGACCCCGACCACCCGGTGGCCGACGAGGAGCTCGGCGACGCCGTCGTGCGAGCCGTGGCCACCGAGCACCAGGACCTTCTCCAGCGTGTGATCGCGTGGTCGCCCGAGTACTACGGAGGTCGAGCCTCGGGCATCCACGCCGTGTTCCAGCAGCGGACCACCCGGCTCACCGAGGCCGAGTTCACGGCGGTCATGGAGATCTTCGACAAGGCGGTGGCCGAGGCTGAAGCCGCGCATGACGATGACGATCCTGAAGGCCGCTTCTGGCAGATCGATCTCGTCGCCGCCGACGACACGATCTGACCGCTACGCGCCCTCCGGCTCCGTCGCGGCCTCGTCCTCCGCTGTCTCTTCCGGCTCCCGATGGCCGCTGAGGATGAGGATGCGGCGCAGCTGCATGGCCGCGAGCACGCCGGGGCCCATCGAGCGCCGCACATCGATCGTGCGGTCGTCGACGGTCGCGAGCAGCAGCCTGATCGCACGGGCCGCCTCCCCGCGAGCGCGGTGATCTGCGGGCGTGAGCGGATCCTGCTGCACGATGACCTCGGCGACGGCGTGGCACGCGGCCGAGAGCGGTTCGGGCAGCGCCGCATCCAGTTCGAGCGCGCCAGGGCGATCCCAGATGGTGTCGGCGACCTCGTCGGAGATGTCGCGGATCAGGTGGGCGATGCGATCGAGTCGCGCGAGTTCGGCGTGGATGTGCTGCGTCTCTCCGCGGCGCCCGAACGCACGTGGGTTGCCTCGCCGGCTGTCGTCGGCGTCAGACAGCGCGGTGCGAAGCTCTGACGTCGTGTCGGCGAGCGATGACGCATCGTCGGCCCACTTCTCGTGCTCCGGGGGCCAGGATTCCGAGACGGCCGATCCGATGTCGTGCAGGTGCTCGCTCAGCTGCGTGCGGAAGGCGTCGACCTTGGCCGCGGCGGCGAGAGTGAGCGGCGCGGGGGCGATCACCAGGTTCACGATGAGACCGACGACCACTCCGACCCCCATCTGCACGAGGTAGCCGAGCGAGTACTCGTCGGCGTTCTGGCCGCCGACGATCAGCACGAACAGCGCGGCCATCGGCACGTACTCTCGGCCGACGCCGAACCAGCCGGTGCCCGAGACCAGCACGCCGACGCCGACCACGGCCGGGATCGACCACCACGTCGGCCCGACGGTCAGCACGACGATCGCGGCGAGTCCGATGCCGGTGGCGAGTCCGAGCAGGGTCTGCAGGCCCGATCGCACCGACCCCATCAGCGTCGGGTACATGGTGACGAGCGCGCCGAGCGGCGCGTAGTACGGGTACTCGTCGGTGACTCCGGGCGTGTGAGGGGCGATCAGCCACGCGAGTCCGACCGCCAGTGCGGTCTTGGTGACGAGCAGCAGCCGGGCGGGGTCGACCGCCTCGCGCAGCGAGCGCACGATGCCAGGGCGGCGCGCGCGCACTCGTGTTCTGATGTTCGTCACGGCATCCTCTCGTCATCCTCCCCGAAGGGATGACGCTAGCCGTTCGGCATCCGTCCTCGCACCTGGTTGCATCTGGCGGTGAGGGCGGGTAGCGGTCGGAACGCGACGACGCCAGCCGCCCCGTGAGGAGCGACCGGCGCCGAGTGATCACCGGGTGATCAGGGGATGGCCCTGCGGAAGGCGAGGAACGATATGCCCGCGAGCACCGCGGTCGCGACGAGGCCCCACAGTGCGAGTCCGAGCGCGCCGGCGTCGAGGATCCCCCGCCACACCTCATCCCACAGCTCGAGTCTCGTGGCGAGGAAGGCGAGTCCCACGAGGATGAGGCCCAGACCGACGCCCGCGATGGTGAGAACGGTGGGTCCCCAGCTCTTGTAGATCGTCGCCCCGGTGAAGCCGACGACGAACAGGAAGAGGGCGAGGGTGAAGTACACGGTGAACGCCCCGAGCGGACCCGCCTCCCACAGCCACGGCAGGTAGAACACGTAGCCGTTGATGCCGTATCCGTTCGTCAGGGTCTCGATGCCCCCGCCGATCAGGAACACGATCCCCAGGAACGCGCTGCCCAGGATCGCCGTGAGCATGGTCCCGAAGAAGAAGTCGCGCCGGGTGATGCTCATCGCCTGCGAGAACGGGAAGGTCAGTGTCATCGCCGAGAGGCCGATGGCGAAGAAGTACCAGAGCGGAGCCTGGCCGCCGCCGCCGTACTTCGGGCCCTCGGTCGGGATCATCGCGTAGATGAGTATCGAGATGACCACCGCGGAGCCGAGGATGATCAGCGGCACCCAGATGAACGTCTGGCGGTTGATCAGCTGCAGGCGGATGACGTTGAGTGTGCGTCGCATCAGCGGACCTCCTCTTTCGCGGCTGAGGCTCTGGTGGCAGTGCCCGCCTCGGCCTTCTGGGTGAGACGCACGATCAGCTGCTGCAGCGACACCGGAGCGAGATCGAGACCGGATGCCGTGACCTCGGCGCGGTCGGCGGCGGACAGCGCCCCGAGCACGGTGACAGAGGCGACTCGGCCGAGGGTCTCCCGGTGCAGAACCTCGCGGCCGGATGCCCAGGCGTCGACCTTGGCGGCGTCGCCGACCACGGTGACGGCGCGGTCGCGCACGGCATCCGTGTCTTCGTCGAGCAGGATCTGCCCGTTGTCGATCACGATGACCTTCTCGATGAGGTTCGACACCTCGTCGATCAGGTGCGACGAGAGGACGATGGTTCGGGGGTGCTCGGCGTAGTCCTCGAGCAGACGGTCGTAGAAGATCTGTCTGGCGACCGCGTCGAGACCCAGGTAGGGCTCGTCGAAGAAGGTCAGCTCGGCGCGCGAGGCGAGACCGATGATGACCCCGACGGCCGAGAGCTGGCCGCGCGAGAGCTTCTTGATCGTCTGCTTCATCGGCAGCTGGAACTGCTCGATGAGCTCGTCGGCGAGTTCCTGGCTCCAGTTGCGGAAGAACAGGCTCGCAGCCTTGAACGCGTGACGCGGGTATGCGTCGTCGGGGTACTTCTGGCTCTCGCGCACGAAGCAGATGCGGTTGAGGACGTGCGTGTTCTCGTAGGGGTGCTCCCCGAAGACGCGCACGGTGCCCGACGACTCGAAGTTCTGCGCGGTCAGGATCGACATGAGCGTGGTCTTGCCCGCCCCGTTGCGGCCGAGCAGTCCATAGATCGCGCCGCCCTCGAGGGTGAGCGACACGTTGTCGAGTGCGTTCTTCTCCTTGTAGTGCTTCGTGAGGTTCTGCACCTCGATGACGGCGGTCATGCGGGGGTCTTCCCTTCTGTCTGGGGTGTCTGCGATGTCTGGGCTGCCTGCGCTGCCCGCTCGCGGAGCAGGGCGGCGAGGTCTTCGGCGCCGAGCCCCAGCGTGCGGGCCTCGGCGAGGAGCGGGTCGATGTAGCGGTCGGCGAATGCGGCGCGGCGCTCGCCGAGGAGCAGATCCTTCGCTCCGGCGGCGACGAACATGCCGATGCCGCGGCGCTTGTACAGCACTCCCTTGTCGGTGAGCATGGCGACTCCCTTGGCTGCTGTCGCGGGGTTGATCCGGTAGAAGCCGGCGAGCTCGTTGGTCGAGGGCGCCTGCGATTCCTCCGAGAGTGAGCCGTCGAGGATCGAGTCCTCGATCTGCTCGGCGATCTGGAGGAAGAGCGGCTTGCCTTCTTCGATCACGAGTCCTCCGCTGTGGTTGATGGGTTAGTTACTCGACTAGGTAACCACTGAACCTGGATCGTGTCAACGGTCTCTTCCGTCTGCGGCGCGCCCGTGGTCAGAAAAGCACCCGAAGTCGCCGATTCGGGTGCGTTTTTGACCACGCCAGGGGCAGTGGGTGGGGGCGGGGAGGTCGCGCGGGGCAGTAGACGCGAACGGGGTCAGCCGCGGAGGTCGCGAGCGCGCAACGCGAAGACCGAGGCGACGACGAACACGATCGCGAGGCCCCAGGTGAGGGCGAGCCCGCCGAGGTCGACGCCCTCGGAGAGCGGCGGTCGCTGGTAGACCCACGCGTAGGGGGAGAGGGCGTTCAGCCACTCGAGGTCCTTCGACTGCTTCGCCAGCGCCTGCAGGATGTAGCCCAGCACGGCGATGCCCGCGCCGACCCCGGTCGCCCAGATGCGGCGACCGGTCGCGGCGCCGGCGAGCAGGGCGGCGGATGCCGTGAGAAACGCGAGACCCGTGAGCGCAGCGCTCGCTCCCACGATGTTGCGGTCGTCGATGCCGAGTTCGGAGGGGCCGTTCAGCGCCCAGACGACGAGGCCTGCGAAGGCGCCGAGCCACAGCAGCCTGACGAGCACGGCCAGAGCGGACTCGAGTGCATACTGACCGCGGCCGATGCCGTGCGCCAGATCGAGCTCTGCTCGTCCGCTCTCCTCGGCGCCGGCGATGGCCGCGGACCCCCAGATCACCGCCGCGATCGTCAGCAGCAGAAAGCCGATCAGGCCGAAGAACGTGCTCTGCGCGTATCCGGCACCCGTCGAGATCTGGTCGTATCCGAGCGTGTCGACGAGCTCCTTCGGCAGCGAAGAGATCATGGCCTCGAGCTGACCGTCGCCGCCGAGACTCGAATACAGCGGCAGATAGAGGAACAGCACGGCGGCGATGCCGATGGTCCACCCGAGAATGCTGCGCCACGACTCGCGCAGGTTGCGCCGGAACACCGGCAGGATGCCGTTCATCGCCGGCCCTGCCTGCCGCGGCGGGCGCGTCTCGTCGGCGGCTCGTTCGTGAGGGCCGCCTCGCTCGTGGCAGCGCCGACGTTCGCGGCAGAGGCGCCGTAGAGCCGCAGCACGGACTCCTCGAGGTCTGGTTCCTCCACGGTCAGGTCGCTCACCTCGAAGCGGGCGAGCACCTTGATGAACGGATCGATCGCGCCGTCCACGGTGCCGGAGATGTTCAGGATGCCGTCGGAGTCATGCATCTCGACTCCGCCGAGACCGGGCACGCGATCGAAGTCGGCGCGGGCGGCCGCGGCATCCGTCGTCGAGATCTCGGCTCGCACGCGGCGGATCGACCCCAGGCGCAGCGAGGCGACATCGCCGTCGGCGACGACCCGCCCGTTCGCGAGCACGGCGACCTCGTCTGCGGTCTGCTGGATCTCGCTGAGCACGTGCGAACTCAGCAGCACGGTCTGCCCGGCACTCTTCGCCTCGCGGACCATCTGCAGGAACTCGCGCTGCACCAGCGGATCGAGGCCGCTGGTGGGCTCGTCGAGGATGAGCAGCTCGGGCCGGTGCATGAACGCCTGGATCAGCCCGACCTTCTGCTTGTTGCCCTTCGACAGGGTGCGCACGGGTCGCGACAGGTCGACCCCGAGTCGGTCGGCCAGCTCCCGACCGGTGCGGAGAGTCGCGGTTGCATCGCGGGATCCGGAGACCTGGGCGTAGAACGACAGCATCCGGTGTCCGCTCGATCGCCCTTCGAGGTGCAGCTCGCCCGGAACGTAGCCGATGCGCCGTCGCAGCGCGGCGCCGCCGTGGCGGGGGTCTTCACCGAGCACGCGCACCGAGCCGGATGACGGGCGGATGACGTCGACGAGTGTGCGCAGCGTCGTCGTCTTGCCGGCGCCGTTGGGGCCGATGAGTCCGAAGACGGTGCCTGGTCGCACGTGCAGGTCGAGCTCGTGCAGCGCGATGCGACTGCCGTAGCGCTTCTGCAGACGGTCGATCTCGATCGTGTCGGTCATGATGCGTCTCCTCCCGAGGTGTTCCCCTCAGCCGCGAGTGCGTCTCGCGCACCGTCGAGCAGTGCGGTCGTCGAATAGATGCCGTGGGTGAGCAGCTCCAGCGTCGGCAGCGTGGTGCGCAGGAGCCCCGCGGGACTCAGCTGGTCCATTCCGAGGGTGCGGGCGATCTGGGCGCGCATAACGACGGGTCCGAGGCCGATCAGGGTCAGCAGCAGAGTCGTCATCTCGGGGTCGCTCATCGGTTCGAGCATCCCGGCGTCGCGCTGTTCGGCGAGCACGGCGCGGGTGTTGGAGAGGAAGCTGTCGAACAGTCGATCGGAAGCAGCCGAACCGTCGACGAGCATCCTCGCGAGGTAGTCGATGTAGGGGCCGTAGCGCTCGAGGTCGTTGAGGGCGGTGCGGATGCGGTCGCGGGTCGGCGCGACGATGAGGTCGTGCTCCTCGTCGATGAAGACGCCGACCACGTAGTCGTCGCACTCGCTGCGGAGGGCGTTCTTGTCGCCGAAGTGATGCACGATCAGAGCCGGGCTGACACCGGCCTCCCTGGCGATCGCGCGCAGGCTCGCGGCGTCGTAGCCATCGCGGGCGAAGGCGGCGATGGCGGTGTCGCGGATGCGGGCGCGAGCCGTGATGTCGTCGGAGACTGAACGCATATACAGCAGACTAAACACGTGTTCAGTCCGTGTCAAGAGAGGGTGCTCCTAGGCTGAAGGGGTGGACTTCCCCTTCGATCGACTGCGCCGTTGGCCCGACGTCGAGGCCGACAACCTGCAGGCCCACGACGCGACCGATCTGCTGCTGGTCGAGCGGGCTCTCGCGCTCGGGGTCGCCGGGTCGGACATCGCGGTGATCGGTGACGAATACGGCGCGATCACCCTCGCGCTGACGGATGCCGGTCTCGACGGCATTCGCGTGCACCAGGACCTCGCGACCGGTCGCCGTGCGCTGGCTCGCAACGCCGACGAGCTGGGCCTCTCGGGGTTCTCGTCGCACGAGCTCGATGCCTCTCTGCTCGACCGCGCCCGACTCGTGCTGCTGCAGCTGCCGAAGGCGCTGGCAGAGCTCGAAGAGATCGCGGATGCCGTGGCGCGCTGGGCCGCTCCGGACGTCGTGCTCGTCGCCGGCGGCCGCGTGAAGCACATGGCCATCGCGCAGAACGAGGTGCTGGGGCGCAGCTTCGCGCATGTGCAGGCCGAGCGGGCGGAGCGCAAGTCACGGCTGGTCGTCGCATCCGGGCCGCGACCGGTGCCGTCAGAGCCGCCGTTCCCCGTGACAGCGCGGCACGGCGGCGTGACCCTCGTCGCGCACGGCGGTGCCTTCGCGGGGGCTCGCCTCGACATCGGCACGCGTGTGCTGCTCGAGGTGCTCGGCCTCGACGGTTCACAATTCAGCACGGGTGAGCCGGCACGGACTGAAAACGCCCCAGAATCGGCCGATGTGGCCGGTTCATGCTGCGTTGTGAACGCCGAAGAGCCGAGCCCGCCCCCGGTCGTCGTCGACCTGGGCTGCGGAACCGGCGCGCTCGCCGTCTCGTACGCTCTCGCGCACCCCGATTCCCGCGTGATCGCGACCGACAGATCGGCAGCGGCAGTGGCCTCCGCCCGCGCAACGGTCGCCGCGAACGGCGTCGCAGACCGCGTCACCGTCATGCACGACGACGCGGGCTCCGAGATCGCGGACGCCAGTGCCGATGTCGTGCTTCTCAACCCGCCTTTCCATCTCGGCAGCAGCGTGCACACCGGGGCAGCGACCCGTCTGTTCGAGGCCGCGGCCCGCATCCTCCGGCCCGGCGGAGAGCTGTTCACGGTCTACAACTCGTCGCTCGGCTACCGCGCCGAGCTCACCCGCCTCGTCGGCGCCAGCGAGCAGGTGCATCGCACTCCGAAGTTCACCGTGACGCGCAGCATCCGTCGCTGACCGCGTGCGCCTCGCGAGTCCGAAAGCGCCTCGCGAGTCCGACTTCCCGGCATCCGGACTTCACAGGTGTACAGGGACGTCGGAAGCGCACGCCACGGTCTCGCGGCGCGCCCGCTGACCCGTGTCGCACCCGCCACGCCCGACCTCGCACGCGCGTCCGAAACCCGCGCAATCCCCCGGTCAGCCGACGAAACTGAACGTCGATAAAATTGACGGATTTGCCCCTGACCGGCCATTTCGTTACGTTGGTTGGTGGGCCTGACGGCCCGAAGACCAGTCCGCGATCACGTCCTTCTTTCGAATGTGCTGTGCTGCGAAGAGGCGTGGACGTACGGTCGATGCTCTATCGCGGTGGATCCGAAATCCGCCGTCCGCGCCGCCACAGCACCATGTCGAAACGGCCGGGAGGATCACCCGGGCGTAACCGAAGCAGGCTCAGCCACCCGAAGGCGAGCCGCAGGGGAAACGTGTCCGAAATCGCTCTTGAAGCGCGCAATCTGTACAAGGTGTTCGGGAAGAATCCGAGCAGTGCCGTCCGTCGACTGAAGGCCGGTGAGAGCAGATCCGAGGTCGGCGACGCAGGAACCGCCGCCGTCATCGACGCCAGTTTCACCGTGAACCGCGGCGAGATCTTCGTGATCATGGGCCTCTCGGGTTCCGGTAAATCCACCATCATCCGCATGCTCAACGGGCTGCACGACGCGACCGACGGATCGGTCGTCGTGAACGGCGACCCCATCACCGGCATCCCGTCGTCGCGTCTGCGTGAGATCCGCCGCGACCGCATCTCGATGGTGTTCCAGCACTTCGCACTGCTGCCGCACCGCACGGTCGCCGCGAACGTCGCCTACCCCCTCGAGCTGAAGGGCGTCGGCAAGGACGAGCGCCTGAAGAAAGCCGAGGAGATCCTCACCCTGGTCGGCCTCGAGGGACAGGCCGACAAGCTGCCGTCCGAGCTGTCGGGAGGCATGCAGCAGCGCGTGGGCATCGCCCGTGCGCTCGCGGCCGACTCCGACATCCTGCTCATGGACGAGGCGTTCAGCGCCCTCGACCCGCTGATCCGTCGCGAGATGCAGGAGCAGCTGCTCGAACTCCAGGAGAAGCTGCAGAAGACGATCGTCTTCATCACCCACGACCTCAACGAGGCCATGTTCCTCGGCGACCGCATCGCCGTGATGCGCGACGGCCGCATCGTGCAGATCGGCACGCCGGAAGACATCCTCATGGACCCCGCCAACGACTACGTCGAGCAGTTCGTGCAGGATGTCGACCGCGCTCGTGTGCTCACGGCTGCGAACGTCATGGAGCGCCCGCGCCCGGTCGTCGCCGAGACCGCCGGCCCCCGCACGGCACTGCGCCAGATGCGCGACGCGTTCATGTCGGCCACGTACGTCACGGGTCGCGATCGCAAGCTGCTCGGCATCGTCACCGACCGCGACGCCGTCAGGCTGGTCCGCCAGGGCGTGTCGACCCTCGCGTCGATCATCAAGCCGGTGCCGCAGAGCGTCAGCGAAGACGAGGTCCTCATGAACCTCTTCATCCCGTCGGTGGAGTCGCCGCTGCCGCTGGCAGTGGTGGATGCCACGGGACGCCTGACCGGCGTGATTCCGCGCATCACCCTGCTCGCCGCCCTGGGCCCCGGCCCCGGAGCGACCGGCGAGCTCACCCTGCCGCTTCTTCCGATGCCGCAGGCCGAGATCGATGCAGTGCTCGATGACGGGTGGACCGCCGACCCGGCGGACGCCGTGAAGACAGAGGAGGTGCGCTGATGGATGGTTTCCGCATTCCCCTCGGCAGCTGGGTCGCGACCGGAGTCGACTGGATCAAGACGAACCTCGACGGTCTGCTCGACGTCATCTCCTTCGTCGTCAGCTTTCTGGTCGACGGACTCACCCGCGCGCTCCTGAGCCCGCACTTCGTCGTCATCATCGTGATCGCCGCGTTCATCGCGTGGCTCGTCCGCTCGTGGCAGCTGGCGATCGGCACGGTCATCTCCTTCGGGCTGATCGTGGCCATGGGTCTCTGGGTGCCGGCGATGCAGACGCTCGCCCTGGTTCTCGTCGCGGCGGCGATCGCGGTGCTCATCGCGGTGCCCCTGGGCATCTGGTCTGCCCGCAACGCCACCGTGCGTGCGGTGCTGAAGCCCGTGCTCGACTTCATGCAGACCATGCCGGCTTTCGTCTACCTGATCCCGGCGATCGTGTTCTTCAGCATCGGCGTCGTCCCCGGACTCGTCGCCACCGTGATCTTCGCTCTGCCTCCCGGTGTGCGACTGACCGAGCTCGGCATCCGCGGAGTCGACTCCGAGACCGTCGAGGCCGGCCAGGCGTTCGGCGCCAAGCCGGGTCAGATCCTTCGCGGCATCCAGCTTCCGCTCGCGATGCCGACGATCCTCGCCGGCGTCAACCAGGTCATCATGCTCGCGCTGTCGATGGCGGTCATCGCCGGCATGGCCGGTGCTGACGGCCTCGGAAAGATCGTCGTCGAGGCGATCTCGACCATCAACATCGCCAAGGGCGTCGAGGCGGGACTGGGCGTGGTGCTCATCGCCGTCTTCCTCGACCGCGTCACGGCAGCGCTCGGCGACCTGGGCAGCAACCGCTCGTCGCTGCTCGGCCTGCTGGCTAGGCGTCGCACGCAGAAGCGCCTCGCCGCGGCATCCGCCGAGGTGCCGGCGACAGCATCCGCCCCCGCATCGGCCGAGGCAGCCGCTGCGAAGGATGCCGAAGACGAGGCCGAGCGCATGAAGGCCTCCCCGCGCCGCGCCCCCGTCGGCGGCGGCGTGCACTGACTCATCCCTCCCGCAAGAGAACACGCAACACAGCAGTACACAGCAACACAGCACATATATACGGAACGAGAGAGATACACATGAAGAAGAAGATCCTGACGATCGCGGCCATCGGCGCCGCAGCGACCCTCACCCTCGCCGGCTGCAGCGGCGACGGCATGGGCGGAACCGGCGGCGACACCGGCGGCAGCGAGTCCGGCTCGGGCGACAAGGGCACGATCACCCTGGGCTTCCTGCCCTCGTGGACCGACGGCCTGAGCACCGCGTACCTGCTGCAGGACCAGCTCGAGAAGATCGGCTACACGGTCGAGATGAAGACGCTGACCGAGGCCGGCCCCCTGTATACGGGTCTCGCGCAGGGTGACGTCGACATCTACCCGTCGGCCTGGCCCGAGCTCACGCACGCCGAGTACATGAACACCTACGGCGATGACATCGAGGATCTCGGTGCCTACTACGAGAACGCCAAGCTGACGCTCGCGGTTCCCGAGTACTCCGACCTGAACTCGATCGAGGATCTCGCCGGCAAGGGCGCAGAGCTCGACGGCAAGATCTTCGGCATCGAGCCCGGGGCCGGCCTCACGGCGCAGACCCAGAAGATGATGCCCGAGTACGGTCTCGACAGCGAGTACGAGCTCGTCACCTCGTCGACCGCGGCGATGCTCACCGAGCTGAAGTCTGCGACCGACAAGCAGGAGGACATCGTCGTGACGCTGTGGCGTCCGTTCTGGGCCAACGACGCCTTCCCCGTGAAGGACCTCGAAGACCCCAAGGGCGCCATGGGCGAGGCCGAGGCCCTGCACTTCCTCGGCACGAAGGGCTTCGCCGAGGAGTACCCCGAGGCCGCTGAGCTGATCGAGCAGATCAAGCTCGACGACGCGCAGTACGGCTCGCTCGAAGACCTCGTCGTCAACGAGTACGGCGAGGGCAAGGAAGCGGATGCCGTCGACGCATGGCTCGAAGAGCACGGCGACGACTTCGACTGGGTCGTCAGCTGACCTGACCCGCCTGTCGACCGTCGACATCCCGCCGGTCGTCGAGCGAAGACGACGGAGTCGACTGAGACGAAACGTGGCGAGCCGATAGCGCATCGGTACCGCGTTTCGTCTCGCTCGGCTTCGCCGGGCTCGCTCGACGACCGCCGGAGCGGTGGCGGTGCCGGCTGTCCGCAACCCCCTCCTGCGCTGTGCGGTCGGGGCGTAGCCTGTGGCCGTGGACGGGTTCGCGGCGGTCGACTTCGGTTTCGCCCGTGAGGTCCTTCAGCGGGGCATCGCGGCGCTGTACCTCGTCGCGTTCGTCTCGACTCTGAACCAGTTCCGGGCGCTTCTCGGCGACAACGGGCTGCTGCCGGCGCCGGTGCTGCTCGACTGGATCGGCGAGAAGCGAGAGCGGCGGCGGATGCTGCATCCGACCCTCTTCGTCCGCATCCGGTACTCCGATCGACGACTCGCACTGCTGTGCGGGGCAGGGATCGTCGTGTCGGCGCTGCTCGTCATCGGCGTTCCGCAGTGGGGTCCGCCGTGGGTGCCGATGCTGTGCTTCCTCGGGCTGTGGCTCGGATACATGTCGGTGGTCAGCATCGGGCAGACCTTCTACTCGTTCGGCTGGGAGATGCTGCTGCTCGAGGCGGGGTTCCTGGCCGCGTTCCTCGGGTCGAACGACCAGCCGGCGCCGACCGTCGTGATCGTGCTGTTCTGGTGGCTGCTGTTCCGGGTCGAGTTCGGCGCTGGCATGATCAAGATCCGCGGTGGGCAGGAGTGGCGAGACCTCACCGCGCTGACCTATCACCACGAGACGCAGCCGATGCCGGGGCCGCTCAGCCGTCAGGCGCACCTGCTGCCCCGGTGGTTCCATCGCGGTGAGGTCGTCGGCAACCACTTCGCGCAGCTCGTGGTGCCCTTCTTCGTGTTCGCGCCGCTGCTGTCGGTGTGGGTTCCCGGACCGGTGCCGCAGATCGTCGGGGCCGTGGCCGCCGTGATCGTGATCGCGACGCAGGTGTGGCTCGTCGCGACGGGCAACTTCGCCTGGCTGAACTGGGCGACCATCGTCATCGCGTTCTCGGCGATCGGGATGCCGGGGGTGGGCGCTCCGGTCGCCGAGCGAGCGGACCCTGACGAGTCTCTGTGGCCCGGCATCCCCCTGTACTGGTTCGTGATCACCACGGCCGTCGGGATCCTCGTCGTGGCCCTGAGCTGGCCGGCCCTGCGCAACCTGTTCGCGCGTCGCCAGCTGATGAACGCGAGCTTCAACAGGTGGCAGATCGGCAACGCCTACGGCGCCTTCGGCACCGTGACAAAGGAGCGCATCGAGATCGTCGTCGAGGGCTCGGTCGATGACGACGGACTGCTGTGGCGCGAATACGAGTTCAAGGGCAAGCCGGGCGACGTGCGCCGCATCCCTCGCCAGTTCGCGCCGTACCATCTGCGGCTCGACTGGTTGATGTGGTTCCTGCCGCTCGGGCGCTCACTCGACGACTGGTTCACGGTGTTCCTGCTGCGACTTCTCGAAGCGGATGCGCCGACCCTCGCGCTGCTGCGCTCCGACCCGTTCGACGGCGAGCAGCCTCGGTGGGTGCGTGCGGTGTCGTATCGCTACCGCTTCGCCACCCGAGCCGAACGGCGCGCCGACGGTGTGGTCTGGGTGCGCACGCGCCAGCGGATCGTGCTCGGCCCCCTCGGGTTGCGGTAGGGCGGGTGGCAGCCTCTGCTCTGTTCGGCATCCGTGCCTGCCCTCGCCCCTCCCTCGCCCTCGCCCCCCTCGCCCCCACCTCCCCCTCGCTCTCACCTCTCCGGGAGGAGGACTGCTCTTCGGGAGGAGGTTTCGCGCTGATCCGTCCTCCCGAAGGGCAGATCTCCTCCCCGAAGGGCGTCACATGGCCAGGGCCGAGCGCCACGAACTCCGACGCCGAGCGCGGCGAAACGCCCCGGCCGGGCGCGGGGCCCGGACGGAGCGTTCCGTCTCACTGCAGACGTTCAACTGACCTTCTTGCGGTACGCGATGATCGCGAACACGTAGGCGACGATCAGGATGCCGACGCACCAGGCGAGGGCGACCCAGATGTCGGTGCCGACCGGCTTCTCGGCGAACAGCGCCTGGATGGTGTCGACGATCGAGGTGACCGGCTGATTCTCGGCGAACCACTGCACCGGACCCGGCATGGTCTCGGTCGGCACGAACGCAGAGCTGATGAACGGCAGGAAGATCAGCGGATACGAGAAGGCGCTCGCCCCGTCGACCGTCTTGGCGCTCAGGCCGGCGATGATGGCCAGCCAGGTGAGGGCGAGGGTGAAGAGGAACAGGATGCCGATGACGGCGAGCCACGCGAGCGGACCGGCTCCGGTGCGGAACCCCATCAGGAATCCGACGCCGAAGATGATCGCGAGCGTGATGCCGTTGGCGGTGAGCGAGGTGAGGACGTGCGCCCAGAGCACGCTCGATCGCGCGATCGGCATGGAGTGGAACCGCTCGAAGATGCCGCTCTGCAGATCGTTGAAGAGCCGGAAGGCCGTGTAGGCGATGCCGGACGCGATGGCGATGAGCAGGATGCCGGGGAGCAGGTAGTTCACGTAGTTCTCGGCGCCGGTGCTCTCGCGGAGTGCGCCTCCGAAGACGTACACGAACAGCAGCATCAGCGCGATCGGCGTGACCGCCGTGGTGATGATGGTGTCTGGACTGCGGAAGATGTGCCGCATCGAGCGGCCGGTGAGCGTCGCGGTGTCTGCGACGAAGTGCGTGCTCATGCTGCGTTCTCCTTTCCGGTTGCGGAGCCCGACTTCGGGCCGACGAGGGTGAGGAAGATCTCCTCGAGGGTGGGCTGCTTCTCGACGTACTCGACCTTGGCCGCCGGCAGCAGTCGCTTGAGGTCTGCCAGGGTGCCGTCGGCGATGATCCGACCCTCGTGGAGGATCGCGATGCGATCGGCCAGATGCTCGGCCTCGTCGAGGTACTGAGTCGTGAGCAGCACCGTGGTGCCGGTGTTCGCGAGCTCTGTGATGACGTCCCACACCTCGATGCGGGACTCGGGGTCGAGCCCGGTCGTCGGCTCATCGAGGTAGATGACCTCGGGGTGCCCGACCAGGCTCATGGCGATGTCGAGGCGACGACGCATGCCGCCCGAGTAGGTGCCGACCTTGCGAGCTCCGGCATCCGTCAGTCGGAATGTCGTGAGCAGATCGTCTGCCACCTTCGCGGCGTCGGGCAGGTGCCGCAGCTTCGCGACGAGCATGAGGTTCTCTCGTCCGGTCAGGATCTCGTCGACCGCGGCGAACTGGCCGGTGAGGCTGATCCTCTGCCGCACGGCGAGCGGGTCGGCGGTGACATCGACTCCCTGCACGACGGCCGTGCCGGCATCCGGCTTGAGCAGCGTCGAGAGGATGCGCACCACGGTGGTCTTGCCTGCGCCGTTCGAGCCGAGCAGGGCGAAGATCGATCCCTTCTCGACGTCGAAGTCGACGCCGCGCAGGACGTGAAGGTCCTTGTAGGACTTCTCGAGGCTGCGAACGGCGACGGCGGGGCTGGTCATGATCGGGTCTCCTTCTTCTTCGCGTCGTCGACCGCCGCGGTCAGGCGGGCGCGTTCCTTGTCGATCCAGTGGGTTCCGCCGTACGCCTCGGCGTAGGTCTCGGCGAAGGCGACGGGGTCGTCGCCGACGATGTCGTCGATCGGGGTGCCGTCGATGGCGGCGCGCTCCCACAGGTCGGCGAGATCGAGGAAGATCTGCACGAGGATGTCGCCGTCGGTGATGCCGCCGTAGTACATCGTGTAGCGGTGCTGGGCGTTGGCGACCGTGCGATACGGCTCGGGGAGGGCGTCGATGCGCTTCTTCGCATCGCGGTACTGCTTCTTCTGCTCGAGCGATCCGGTGAGCGCTTCGATCCATTTCGCGGCCATGTCAGTTCTCCTTGTTGGTCGTGTCGGTGTTCGTGTCGGAGTGTGTGTCTTCGGTGTTCGCAACTGCGGTGCGCAGGCTGTCGATGCGCTGCGTGAGGAAGCTCCAGGTCTTCCAGAACTCCTCGAGTTCCTGCGTGCCCGCCGGGTTGAGGGAGTACACCTTTCGGGGCGGCCCCTTCTCGCTCGGCACCTTCTCGACGTCGACGAGCTTCTTCTGCTCGACGCGCACGAGCAGGGCGTAGATCGTGCCCTCGGCGATGTCGGTGAATCCGTGGTCACGCACGCGGGTGGTGATCTCGTATCCGTATGCCGGCTGCTCGGCGAGGAGGGCCAGAACGATGCCCTCCAAGGTGCCCTTGAGGATCTCGGTCATCTGCTTGCCCATGAAGGCCTCCTCTCGTTGGTCGGTACTCAGTGTTGCTGGGTACCAGTACAAAGTAACACTGAGTACCGGTACTTAGCAACACCGAATACTGATCTTTCTCGTGTGGCTCCCGGTGGGCGCGTGCGCATCACGCCGCGCGTGGTTCTGTACTTCCGGGGCGGGAGACTCCAGAGTGAGCACATGGCGGCACTGGCCTGGTCGTGGAGGAACGCCCTGCATGGGGCGGTGATCGGTCTGCCAGCGGGCATCGCGACGCTGAGCGACCCGCAGATCGGCTTGGCGCTCGCAGTCGGCGTGCTCCCCGCGGCGGGGCTCGGGGTGTCGAGCACTCGCAGGCAGCGGGCGATGAGCCTCGTCGTCGGCGGCATCGCGGCGACCTCGGTCGTGCTCGGGTCGGCGGTCACGCGCTCTCCCGCGCTGGCGGTGCTCGTGGTGTTCGCGCTGTGCGTGGTCGTCGCCGTGCTGGCCGCCGGTCGTTCACGGCACCTCGCGACACCGGTGCTCGTGCTCGGGGTGCCGCTGCTCGGCGTCGGGCTCTCGTTCCCGTCGGTTGCGACCGGGCTCGCCGGTGCGGGGCTCATCCTCGCGGGGTCGCTCTACGCGTTCCTCGTGTCGCTGGTCTGGCCGGACTCGTCATCCGGCCCGCGCCCCTCGCCACCCCCGACGACGCGCTCGGCCATGCTCGTCTACGGCATCCAGATCGGTCTCGCGGGGGCGGTCGGTGCCGCGATCGGCTTCGCGCTGGGCGTCGACCACCCCGGATGGGCGTGCACCGCGGCGCTCATGGTGAGTCGGCCGAATCACGCGATGCTGATCACACGCGGATGGGGCAGGCCCGTGGCGGTCGTCGCCGGAGCTCTGCTCGCGATCGCCGTCGCGGCCCTGCATCCGCTCCCCGCGTTCTCGGCGATACTCCTCGTCGTGATCCTGACACTCGGCACCGGCACGGCAGGCAGTCGGTGGTACGTCTTCCCGCTGTTCTCGACATTCATCGTGCTGTCGTTGCTGCTGCTCGAAGACAGCGGCACACCCGCCCACTGGTTCGTGGAACGCGTCGGAATGACACTCGTCGGCGTGGCACTCGCGCTCGCCGCGGCGGCGATCGTGCCGCGGGTTGCCCGGCGGGTGCGTCACTAGGGAGCGTCGGCCCTTCTCCGCCGCCACGGCAGGAGTCGCTCCCACAGGCGCGGCTGCACGGCATCCGTCACCGCTGTCGGCACCGCGACCGCGAACTGCACGATCTCCTCCGCGCCATGGTGCACGACGCGGTAGAGCGCGGTGCCGATCAGAACGCCGAGCGCGATCGACATGACCGAGACGAGCGCCTCCATGAAGTCGGCGAGTCCGCCGTCGGTGGCGACGGCCTCGGTGAGCCCGACCAGCCCCGCAGCCCCCGGAACCAGCAGCCAGAACGCCGGCAGGAAGGTGATCTGCACCGGTGTGCCGTGCCGCAGTGAACCGATCCAGAACACCACGACGGCCATCGCGACGGCGCCGACGAAGCCGCCCACGAGGGGGCCCAGCAACGCCGCCCCCACCCACTGTCCGGCATAGGCGACGATGAGCGCGAGCAGCACCCAGCCGAACGTCGAGGCGGGCGCGGAGAAATGCAGGTAGTTGCCGAGCGCGAAGACCAGGATGCCGATCAACGCGACCCACCACGGCAGCGAGGACGCCACTTCGAGCGGCTCGTAGGTGCGGGACTCGACACCCACGACGGTGCCGGCCGCGAGGATGCCGAAGGCGAGCAGCGCCAGCTGCACGAAGCCGTAGACCAGGCGGGAGGCGCCGGAGATCATCTGCCCCGACGCGAGCTCCACGGTCGCCGTGGTGAGCACGCCCCCGGGAAGGAACGTGACCAACGGTGCGATGAGCAGGCGGATCGGATCGCCGATCTCGATGACCTCGGCGAGCAGGAACACCGCGGCCGCGCAGACGAACGCCGCCGCGATCGGCATGATCAGCTGCAGAGTGGGAGAGCGCACGAGCTTGAGCAGACCGATGCCCGCCCCCAGGGCGAACGCGACGATCGCTCCCTGCCAGGTCGGAGCGAGCAGCAGGGCGAGGCCGGTCGTCAGAACGGCGTGCCCGAACGTGCGGGTGACCCAGCCCAGGCGAGGTCGCATGGCTCCGATCTCGTTCAGGCGACGGATGCCGTCGAGGGGCGACACCGACGCCGTGCGCGCCTGCGCTATCAGCTCGTACAGAGCGGCGATCTGGTCGAACCGGAACGACGCGTTGGTCGCCGAGCGGATCGCGACGCGAGAATCCTCGTCGTCACCCGTCTCGACGATGATGATCGTCGGGAGCACGACGAAGTCCGTGTCGTCGGCGCCGTAGGCCTCTGCGACCGTCGTCACCGTGTCGCGGATGCGGTCGACCGACTCGGCTGACGCGTTCATGCCCTGCGCGAGTCCCAGGAGGAACTGGCGCAGGGCCGAGCGATCGAGGTCCACCGGCATCTCAGGGGACCCTCACGTCACGAGAACAGGAAGGAGAGCACCACACCCACGACGATCGCGACGCCGACGTAGACGAGGTTCGGCAGCTGGAACGAGTGGTCGAAGACGAACTTGCCCATCTTCGTCGTGCCGGTCTGGTCGAACGCCACGGTCGCGACCTGGCTGCCGTTGGCCGGCAGCGTGTAGATGCCCATGGTCGACGGCCAGAGCCCCACCAGCAGCGGCGCAGGCAGCCCGATCGTGATGCCGATCGGGACGATCGCGTTGGTCGCACTGGATTGGCTCGTGGTCAGCATCGCGACGGCGAACAGGGCGAGCGCGAAGAGCAGCGCGCCGAGAAACGCCGACGATCCCGAGACCACCGAGCCGAGGCCATCGACGATGAGCGTCTGGTTCGCCGCGACGAACGTGTTGGCGAGCCAGGCGATGCCGAACAGGGCGATCGCACCGACGATACCGGCGGGGAACGTCGGCTGCTTCGGCACGTCTGCGGCCTTGACCTTGCAGAACACGAAGATGAGAGCGGCGATGATGCCCATCACCACCTCGATGATGACGGTCACGCTCAGACGAACGGGGTCGCCGGCGTCATCCGTGCCGATCACCGGGCGCAGCCCCTCGAAGAGCCCGAACAGCACGATGACGCCGACGCCGATCAGGAACAGCGCGGCCGACAGCACGGCGGTGCGCGGCAGCTTCGTGTCGTGCGCGTCCACCACCGGTGGCTAGATCTGGTGACTCTCGAGACGGCGCTGGAATTCGGCGTCGACCTCGAGGTCTTTCCCGTGCCGCATCATCACGAGTGCGGCGACGAAGAGACCGGCGATCGACGCCGGCCACATGATCAGCAGCAGCCCACCGAGGTCGACGCCCTGGGGCGCCAGCAGCACGACCATCGAGGCCGTCGCGGCGGAGACGGGGGAGCAGAGGATGCCGACCTGCGAGGCCACGGCCGATACCGACAGCGCGCGCTCCGGTCGGATCTTCTGCTGGTACGACACGTCGTAGATCACCGGGAGCAACGGGTAGAAGATGTTCCCCGTGCCCGCTCCGACCGTGAAGAGGAACGACATCGCCGGTGCGAGGAAGACGACCGACTTGGGTTTGCGCCTGATCACCTTGGCGGCGACCGAGACCATCCAGTCGATGCCTCCCGCGGCCTGCATGGTGGATGCGGCGGTGATCACCGTGATGACGATGAAGACCGCATCCACCGGGGCGTTGCCCGGGGCCTCTCCGAAGACGAAGATGAGCACGGCCACACCGACGAGACCCCACACTCCCAGACCGATCCCGCTGGTGCGGGTGCCCATGTAGATCGCGAGGATGACGACGATCAGTTGGGCGATGAGGATCCACACGTTGTCGTTCATGTCGACGGCCCCTTCGTGATGGGGCCCGAGCCGGTGAGGATCTCGGTGGCCAGCTCCGTCTCGACGATCTTGCCGTCGATGGCTTCGACGCGCAGGGCGAGCGCGTTCTCGACCGGGCTGATCGCGGTCACGAACTCGGAGTTCTCGAAGTGCAGTGACTGCAGGTTGCCGACCGCGTATCCCGTGGCGAGCTCGCCGCTCAGCAGCGATGCGTGGAACAGCGGGCGGCGCTGATCCTCGGCGTCGTAGTGCGGGCAGAAGCTGCCGTGCAGGAATCCGAGCCCTTCGGGGAGCACCTGCAGCGTGGGTCCGTAGCTGTCGGTCGTGCCGCCCTCGAACCAGCAGATGCCGCCGGCGCTGCCTCCGGTGAAGACGACGTTCGAGTCGGGGTCCTCCCACATCTCGCGCATGATCTCGTCGAGGCCCTGCCGCTTCCACACGTCGAGCATGTTCGCCGTGTTGCCGCCGCCGACGTGGATGACGTCGAATCCCTTCACGAAGCCCGCGAGGTCGTCGACCGAGCGGTGGAAGAGCGGCAGGTGATGCGGCGCGCAGCGGTCGGAGTCATACGTCGAGTAGAAACTCACGATGTAGGCCGCGTCGTCACCGGTCGCGGTGCCGACGAACAGCACGCGCGGTCTCTTCTTTCGAGTGAGCCCGAGGATGTAGTCGTGCGTCGGATCGTTCCGGCGCTCCATCATCGCCTTGCCTGCACCTGTTGCCACTACATGAGACACAGCGTCCCCCCTTCATCGCTCCCCCGCGGTACGACTTCGGATGCGGTTCAAGATACTGGTATACGAATCGATGCACCAGTGCATCTTGCGGGTCGAGTCGCGAGGGGCGGGCGAGCGGCGGGTGGTCGAAAAAGCAGCGCTGTCAAGGCTGGGGGATGCGTTTTCGACCACCCACCGAGTGGCGGATGCGCGTGTGACCACCCACCACGGGGTGGGCGGAGTCGGCTCAGGCGTTGAGGCGCGCCATCGCGACCTGCGCCTCGAGCAGCGGCAGGGTGCGGTCGCGGTCGTGCGGCGGGCAGATGTCGAGCGCGTTCGCGAGCTCGAGCGCCAGTGCGGCATGACCCGCGGCGTTCGGGTGGAACGGGTCGCCCATCAGCCCCCACGGCACACCGCCGTTGCCGAGCTCGGTGAAACGGGCGTGCTGGTCGACGAGGATCACGTCCTCCGATGCGGCGACCTCGCGCACGGCATCCGCGAACTCGATGATCCGCTCGCGCCCGGGTGCGTTCGCCACGTCGATCGACGGCGGGGTCTGCAGCACCGGAACAGCGCCGGACGCGCGCACTCGCGAGACGAACTCGCGCAGCGAGGCGGCGAACGCGGCGGGCTCGACGGTGACCTGACCGGGGCCGGTCGCCATGTCGTTCGTGCCGATCATGAGGGTGACGATGTCCGGCTGCCAGGACGCGACGCGGCGATCCCAGTCGTCCAGGATGTCGGTGATTCGGTGCCCGCTGATCGCGGTGTTGATGACGGCGTCACGGGTGCGCGCGAGTTCGCCGCGGATCAGCTCGTGCAGATGCTCGGCATAGCTGCGACCGCCCTGCGTGTGGACGAGTCCGTGGGTGATCGAGTCGCCGGTGATGACCCAGTTCAGCGGATCGGGGCCGACGAGCGACGCCGCGATGCGGCTGAGGTCGGATGCGGCGGAGGCGGGGGCGTCTGCATTCGGCACGCACACGAGCCTAGCGGCGGCGACGTGGAAGACTGGTCTCATGGCCTCGTCACTGCTCGACCACCTTCTCGCCCGCATCGTCGACAGCGGCCTTCTCGATGATCCGGTCGCCGAGAACGGTCTCGTCTACGGCCGCGCGACCATCGATGCCGCCGGCGCGGTGGTGACGGTCAACGTCGATCCCGAGCTGGAGGACGACGAGGAGACACTCGACGACGACGCGCTGCTCGAGGCGATCACGCGCATCCTGTCGGTGTCCGAGACGCGGTGGCGTGCGGTGATCGACGAGGTCGCCGACGACATCGACGAGGCTGTCGACGACGAGCCGGTGCTCGAGCAGATCGACCTGCGCGACGATCTCGAGGCCACCTCCGTGGTGGTGTTCGCCGACGCGGTGCTGATCGCCTTCGACGCGCCGAAGCAGTTCCCTGACTCGCGGATCCTCGTGCAGCTCGACGACGACCTCGACGTCGCCAACATCGAGGTGCGCGATCGCGCCGAGGTCGAGACCGTCGAGGTCGACGACATCGACGACCTGCTCGACCGGCTCAGCGGCGACGACCGCTGAGCCCGCCCGGCCTCACAACCACTTCTTGTACTTGAACACCCCATAGAGGGCGACCGCGAAGGCGGCCATCGCTCCGATCGCCATCGGGTATCCGTGTGCCCAGTGCAGCTCGGGCATGACCTCGAAGTTCATGCCGTAGACCGTGCCGACGAGCGTGGGCGCGAAGATGATCGCCGCCCACGAGGAGATCTTCTTGATCTCGTCGTTCTGGGCCAGCCCCGCCTCGGTCTGCCGTCGTGCGACGAGAGCGGAATGCACCGTGAGGGCGTTTTCGAGGATCGCCCGGAACGAGTCGACGCGCTCATTGACGCGGATGACGTGGTCGAGCACATCGCGCAGCGACCGCTGCAGCTCCTCGTCGATGCGGTACTTCTCCGAGCCGCGGCGGAGCCACTCCAGCATCCCGGCGAGCGGGTGCACCGCACGCTGGAAGTTGATGACCTCGCGCGAGAGCTCGTAGATGCGCCGGGACAGGGCGTCGTCATCGCTGTCGCCGAAGAGCTGGTCCTCGATCTCGTCGATGTCGTTGAGCAGCCCGGTGACGATCGGCTCGTAGCCGTCGACGACCTCGTCGAGGATCGCGTAGAACACCGCCTCCGGTCCCATCGCGAGCAGCTCGGGGTGCGCCTCCATGCGGCGGCGGACGGCCGCGAGGTCGGGCGACTCCGCGTGCCGGATCGTCACCACGAAGTCGGGGCCGACGAACAGGTGCAGCTCGCCGAACTCGATCGACTCCTGCTCGTCGCGGTAGCGAGCGGGGCGCAGCACGGCGAAGAGCGTGTCGCCGTAGCGCTCGACCTTCGATCGCTGGTGGCCCGAGAGCGCGTCTTCGACGGCGAGCGGATGCAGGTCGAATTCGCGCGCGACCGAGGCGACCTCGAGGGGGCTCGGTCGATACAGGCCGATCCACGCGATGCCGCCGTGGGCGTCGAGCGACCGGTAGGTCTCGTCGAGGTTCTTCGGGGTCTCCACGCGGCGTCCGTGCACGTACACGCCGTTGTCGATGAGGGCCATGGCTGGCTCCGTTCTCGCAGGCGCACGCCGGATCAGAGAGGGCGTGCGCAGAATTCGTCAGGGGGCGGAAGACGCCGCCGACGGCTGCGAAGCAGGACGTGCAGGTGCGGAGCCGAAGCTCAACGCACGGATGCCGTCAGACGCGACGCAACGGGGGCGGCGTCGCAACTATCACCGGACATCGCCATCACCGCCTCTTGCGCTCTGAACGGGTCACGTGACCCGACTCGCCAGCATACTCCTGCCGTCTGGGAGAGGTCTCCGCGGTCCTGGGCTGCCTGCCGGAACGTGCGGGATGCCGGGCTCGGCGCCGGCGCTCGTGTCAGCTCGCGCTGATGCCGACGAGTTCGGCGCTCTTCTGCCACAGCGCCTCGGCGAGTGCGGCATCCTCGATGCGCGGATTCACGCGACGTGTCAGCACCCGCTCGTCGTAGTACTCGCCCGAGATCCAGGTTTCGTCGGGCGTTCCCTCGACGAACCAGCTCAGCGTGCTGCCGCCCTTCTCGCTGCTGATCAGCAGCAGACGCTTGAGCGGGGTGCGGTAGACGAACCGCATGAGCGTGTTCGAGTCCGAGGCGAAGTTCGTCTGCACGGTGCCGGGGTGAAAGGCGACCGAGCTCAGGCCCTCGCCGTGGAACTTGGTGTGCAGACTCTTCGTGAACAGCACGTTGGCGAGCTTCGCGTCGCCATAGGCCCTGTTCGCGCTGAAATTCTTGCGATTGTCGAGGTCGTCGATGTCCAGCCGCGCGAACAGGCGGTGCGCGACGCTCGACGTGTTGATGATCGACGCGCGGCCGATGCGCAGCTGGGGCAGCAGCAGGTTCGTCAGCAGGAACGGCGCCAGGTGGTTCACCTGCAGGGTCTTCTCGAAGCCGTCGACCGTCGGGGTCTGATCGCCGAAGATGCCACCGGCGTTGTTCGCGAGCACGTCGATCCCGCCGTCGCCCACGGTGCCGGCGATCTTCGTCGCGAGCTCGCGCACGTCGTCGAGCCTGGCGAAGTCGGCGGTGAACCACTCGGCACCGGTGTCGGCGGCGACTGCCCGCGTCTTCTCGACAGAGCGGCCGACGAGGATGAGTCGGTGACCGGATGCGGTGAGCTGGCGCGCTGCGGCTGCGCCGATGCCGTCGGATGCTCCGGTGAGCACGACCGTCTTCGGGGTCACGAGGCCACCTTCTGTGCATGCCCGGCGGTCGCATCCGCATCCGCAGTGCGGCGGCTGCGCGCGACGTAGACGGTGTTCGAGGAGGTGCCGCCCGTGACGGCGTTCGCGAAGTCGACCACGTGGGCGACCGCATCATCGAACACGCTGTGCATCAGGCCCATGAAGTCCTCGTCGGGCGGATCGTCCGACCACAGGGCGAAGACGCCGGCGGCGGCGAGGTGCCGGTCGAGCGCACGCAGGCCGTCCGCGGTGTAGAGGTCGGCGTGCGTGGGGTCGAGTCGGTGGCGCGGCGAGTGGTCGACGTCCAGCAGTATCGCGGAGTATCCGGGGTGGTCTTCACGGGGTGCTGCCCGGACCAGGGCGAAGAAGTCGTCTTCGACCAGACTGGTGCGCGGGTCATCGACGAGCTCTGCCGACACGGGCAGCAGGCGGCGCTGGTGCCAGCTGATCACAGCCCCGAGCCGATCGACCACGGTGAGCGAAGCCACGCGCTCGTCTCGCAGTGCGGCGACCGCGGTGTATCCGAGCCCGAGCCCTCCGACGAGGACCGAGAGACCGTCGCCGCCGACAGCGGCCAGACCCAGGTTCGACAGCTCCTCCTCGGCCACCGTGAACAGGCTCGACATGAGATATTCGTCGCCGAGCCTGACCTCGTAGATCTCCTGGCCGACTGCAGGCTCGGTGCGTCGGCGCAGCGTCAGCTCGCCGATCGGGGTCTTCTGCCAGTCGAGCTCTTCGAATCGGGTGATCACTGCGGGGTCTCCCGGTCGTCGTCCGCGCTCGGCTGCGCGGGCTCGGCTGTTCTGGTTCGGGGCGGGGGTGTCTTCGTCGCGGAGGGCAGGACGATCCTGTCGGGCTCTGGAGCAGGCGAGGCGGCTGCCGTCGCGTGCTCGGGCAGCTCACGGGCCACCTGCTTCTCGAGCACCTGCACGGCCTCGTCGCTCAGCAGGATCAGCCCTTCCAGTTCGTCGCGCACGCGGCGGTAGGCGACGTTGCGTTCTGCCTGTGTCGCGGATTCGTCGACCGCGACCTTGAGCAGCTGCTGCGCACGGTCCAGACGTTTGCGCTCGGGTTCGGTGAAGGTCGAGTCGCGCAGCCTGCGGGCATCCTTCTCGGCGATCTCGAATGCCACGGCATACGCGCCCACCGCGTCGAGGTACTCCGAGACCTGCCGCTCGGTCACGGTCGAGTCGGCAGACGGCGGGCGCAGCGCATCCGCCGTCTTCTTGGCCCGCAGGAAGGCGGCGACCAGCGGCTGGCGGCCGTCGCTCATGGCGGGGAAGGCGATGAGCTTCGCGACGTCGAGCTCGTAGTCGAGCCAGCGGGCGGTGATCTCGTCGTGCTCGGAGAAGAGACGCTCGAGCAGGGTGTTCGGCGTGACCGATGCCGTGGTGTCGACGACGGCCGGGCCGATGCGCTTCGCACGGCCGTTGCGCGCCTCGAGTTGGGCGGTCTTGATCTCGGCCTTGAGGCGCAGAGTCTCGATGCGTCGTTCGTGGCGGCGCTTCGCGCTGCGCTCCCACGCCTTCGCGGCACCTCCGGCCATGCCGAGGATCGGGAAGGCGAGCCACCAGTAGTTGCCCGCAAAGATCCAGAAGCCCCGGATGAACTCGTCCATGATGTCCTCAGCCTACTTCTCGGGCTTCGCGGCGTCGCCCGCGGTTCCGCCTTCTCGCCCATCTGTTTTACGTAATTACGAACTTTTGATAGGTTCGAACCATGGAACCCGACGACCAGAGCACGATCGAGCGCCGACTGGCCGACCTCGAGCACGAGGTCGCACGGCTGTCCGCACTCGCTGCTCACGCCTCCGCACCCGCTGACGGTGCGGAATCGGGTGCGGAGCCGCAGGCGGCGGATGCTGCGCCCGAGCCGACCGGCGCCGACGATCCGCTCTGGTTCGTGAACGAGCTCGGACGCCGTGCGCCCGGCGCGGTGATGATGGCCGGTGCGGTCGAGACGCAGGCGGGGCCGGTGCGCTGGCAGTACGGCCTGCACGCCGAAGGGCTGCTCGCGCACGACTGGAGCGATCTCGCCCGTCCGCTCGAAGCCCTGGGGCACCCGGCGCGCATCGAGCTCGTGCGGCAGGTGATGCGCGGAGCGCACACGACGGCCGAGCTGCTGCAGCTCGAGCACCTCGCCTCGTCGGGCCAGCTCTACCACCACCTGCGGCAGCTCGTCACTGCGGGGTGGCTCGTCTCGCCGCGCCGCGGGCACTACGAGGTGCCGGCCGCCCGCGTGGTGCCCCTTCTCGTCCTGACCATGATCGCTTCGAGCTGAGGAGCCCACCGTGACCACCCCCTCGATCCCGTCCCCAGACCTGCAGGACCGCCAGAGCGCAGCGGATGCCCCGCGCCGCCGCCCCACGCGAGCGATCCTCGCCGTGATCGGCGTCGCTGCGGTCGTCGGCGTCGCACTCGGTGCGGCGATCGGTCCGCAGCAGCAGACGGTCAGCGCGTCGACCGCAGGCGATGAGGCGCTCGCCGACCGCATCCGCTCGCTTCCCGGCAGTCTCGACAGCTTCCGGGCGCTCTCGGTCGCTGAGATCGGCCCGGACGGAGCGGTCTTCGCCGGGCTCGGCGACGCCGACCCGTCATACACTGGAGCCCCGACCGCCGACACGGTGTTCGAGCTCGGATCCATCACCAAGACCTTCACCGGCGCACTCTTCGCCGACGCGATCGAGCGCGGAGAGGTCAGCGCCGACGATCAGCTCGCCGAACATCTTCCCGACCTCGAGGGCACGGCCGCCGGCGAGGTGACGCTCGCGTCGTTGTCGCAGCACTCGTCGGGGCTGCCCGGACTCGGCGCCACGGCGGAGGCGGAGGCACTGAGCGGCGTCCTCCTCAACGAGAACCCCTACGCGACCACGACGACCGAGCAGCTGATCGCCGACGCCGCAGTCGCCCCGGTCGACCCCGATCAGGGGTCGGTCTATTCGAACTTCGCCGTCTCGCTGCTCGGAACGGCGCTGGTCGAGGCAGCGGATGCCGACGACTACGCGGCCCTGCTGAGGGAGCGCATCACGGAACCGCTCGGCATGGACGACACGGTCGTCACGGCGACGGCCGACGAGGTGCCGGCTGATGCCGTGCCCGGATTCCTGATCAACGGCGTCCCCGCTCCTCGGTGGTGGGGAGAGGGCTACCTGCCCGCCGGCGCGTCGACGTTCACCACCGCGGCAGACCTCGCGCTGTGGGCGCAGGCCAACCTCGACGGCACCGCCCCAGGCTCAGCAGCCCTCGACCCGACCGCGCCCATGGGAGAGGGGGCTGAGATCGGATGGGGATGGATCACGTCGGCATCGTTCGACGGCGACGGCCTGCAGACCTGGCACAACGGCGGAACCGGGGGATTCCGCACCATGCTCACCCTCAATCGGGAGGCCGGCACCGCCTTCCTCGCGCTGTCGAACACCGTGGCCCCGGCCGACTACATCGCCATGTCGTATGTGTCGGGCGCGCCGATTCCCGCGGTCGACAGCGCATCCGTCGGCCTCGCGTGGGGCATCTTCGGGCTCGCACTGCTGTTGAGCCTGGTCGCCCTGATCCGCGCGTTCCGCGTGAAGGCGCTGCTGCCGTCGATCGGCGACCTGATCTGGGCGGCCTTCGGCCTCCTGCTGCTCTGGCACAGCGGACCGTGGTTCTCCGTCGGCGGCTGGGTATGGGGCATCGCGTTCGCGCCGGCGCTCGCCGCGATCGGCATCCTCGTCCTCCGTGGGTCGCGGGCTCGCCTGCCCTTCCTCCCTCGCCGGCGGGCGTGGTACTGGTGGGCGGTCGCCGTGCTCGGAGCGGTGCTCACCGTGGGCGTCACGTTCCTCTGGTGACCCGGTGACCTGGTGAACTGGTGACCTGGTGTCGGGCGTCGCGGCGCGCTCAGTCGTCGAGCGACGACGGCTGAGCCGCCCGCGATGACACGTCGTCAGGTCGGCAAGAGCTCCGGCTCAGAGGCCGAGCTTCTCGGCACAGGCGACGCAGTGCGTCGCGAACGGGCGGACCTCGAGGCGAGCCTGCGGAATCGGGCGGCCGCAGTTCGCGCAGATTCCGTAGGTGCCGGCATCCCACCGAGCGATCGCATCGTCGACCTGCGCGAGTTCGGATGCCGCCGCCTCGGCGAGCCCCGTCAGCCGTGACCACTCCGACGAGAGCGTGACGCCCTCGGGGTCGTGCTCGTCGTCGTCGTTCGACCCCTCCCGGTCGTGCATCAGCTCGGCGAGGGTGGCCCCGGTCGCTGCGACCCGCTCTGCCGCCCGGGCGCGCAGCTGCTCGAGGCGAGCACGGACGTCAGGGGTCATCCGCACACTCTAGGCCCGGTCACCGACATCCGTGCCCGCGAGCACCGACACCAGCCGTTCACTCAGCGTTCCGTTTCGAGTACGGCGGTCTCGTAATTCCCTGTCACCTTCGCGAGTTGGAATACTCCTGTTCTCGGAATTCGGGAACGCCTCCTCCCGAAAGGTCATCATGCGCCGCCTCACCCTGCCCGCCGTCGGCCTCCTCGGCCTCGCCGCCCTCGCCCTGACCGGCTGCCAGAGCCCGACCGCCGAAGCGGCTCCCGCCGACCCGAACGCTCCCATCACGATCGCGACGCTTCCCGTCGGCGACGACCCCACCGCTGAGAACCCGATCGAGGTCTTCGCCGAACTCCTCGAAGAGTCCACCGGCCGCGATGTCGAGATCACCGATGTGCCCGACTACCTGAGCGTGGTCGAGGCGATCCGCGCCGACCACGTCGACATCGGCATCATGAGCGGTTTCCCCTCGGCGCTCGCCGTCAACACGGGCGAGGTCGACGCACTCGTCGCCTTCCAGGGAGACGGCAAGCCCGTCTCGACCTGCGTCGTGCTGAACGATTCGCCGATCGAGACTGTCGAAGACCTCGAGGGCAAGACCGTCGCCTTCGCCGACCAGGCGTCGAGCTCGGGCTACTTCATGCCGGTGCACATGCTGCACGAGGCAGGGCTCGAGCAGGGGACCGACTACGAGGCGATCTTCGCGGGCGGCCACGAGGGCAGTTTCGCGGCGCTGCAGCAGGGGCAGGTCGATGCCGCGTGCACCGCTGTCATGCTCACCGAGCTGGGCGCCCCGATGTTCCCCTTCGCCGACGGCGAGTGGCGCGCGGTGGGCGAGAGCCCGGCCATGGACATCCAGGGCGCGGTGCTCGGACGTCAGTCGCTCGACGACGAGACGCGCAAGCTCATCCAGGACGGCATCGCCGAGGTCTTCTCCCCCGAGAACGCCGAAGCTCTCGGAGCCTACGGTGCCTTCGCCGCGGCCGAGCAGACGGTCGACCCCGACGGCTCGTCGTTCGAGTCGTTCGCCGAGATCGCGGCGGTCGCCGGTGTCGAGCTCAAGGACCTGAAATGACGAGTGCGAGCGTTTCGTCTCGCTCCGCTCGCTCAACGAGCAAAGAAGTCCTGGTCGTTGAGCGAGGAGCGGAGCGACGAGACGAAACGTCCGCCCCCGGCCGCACGCCCACGGCCGAAGTCCGGCAGGCGCTCCCGCTCGTGTCGGTGCGCGACCTCAGCGTCGCGTATGACGCCACCACGGTGCTCGACGGCGTGGACCTCGACCTGTTCCCCGGTGAGATGGTCGCGCTTCTCGGCGCCTCGGGTTCGGGCAAATCGACCCTCATGCGCAGCCTCACCGGGTTCGCCCCGATCTCTGCGGGGTCGGTCAGGGTCGCCGGCCATGACGTCACCAACCTCGCGCGCGGCGAGCTGCGCACGCTGCGTTCGGATGTCGGCCAGGTGTTCCAGCAGTTCAACCTGATCCCGCGGCTCAGCGTCATGACGAACGTGCTCACCGGAGCGCTGCACGGCGCCGGCGCGATCAATCTGGTGGGCGGCTTCTCGACCGCGCATCGCCGCCGCGCGCTCGAACTGCTCGACCGCGTCGGCATCGCTCACAAGGCCACTGCCCCTGCGCGGTCGCTCTCGGGCGGCCAGCAGCAGCGCGTGGCGATCGCCAGGGCGCTCATGCAGCAGCCCAAGGTGATCCTCGCTGACGAGCCGGTCGCATCGCTCGACCCCAAGCTCGCCGATTCGGTGCTCGAACTGCTGCGCGAGATCGCCACCGAAGACGGCATCCCGGTGCTCGTCAGCCTGCATGTGCTGCCGCTCGCCCTCGCGCACAGCGACCGCATCATCGGCCTGCGGCACGGACGGATGCTGGTCGCGGGCGCCACATCGCAGCTGGATGCCGCGGCACTCGCGCCGCTCTACGACGACGAGGAGCACGACGATGACGCTCACCACTGATCCCCGTTCGACGGATGGCCCGGCGGGCCGCTCGACGGATGGCCCAGGCGGCAAGGCCGACCGGCCGTCCACGCGCCCGACCCTGGATGCCGGGGAGCGCTCGCGCCTGGAGCGCGCGTTCCGCATCCCGCGGGCTCGCTTCCTGATCGGCCTGCCGATCGCCGCGCTGCTGCTGATCTGGTCGTTCAACGGCGCCGAGTTCAACTTCATCAGACTGGGTGACGGCGCCATCAACATGGGCGAGTTCCTCTCCCGGCTGTTCCCGCCGGACTTCTCGAAGATCGGCACCATCCTCGCGCTGCTGCTCGAGACGTTCCAGATGGCTGTCGTCGGCACGGTGCTCGGCGCCGTGCTGTCGCTGCTCGCCGCGTTCGGCGCATCGTCGAACATCGCGCCGAAGTGGGTCTACTACCCGACGAGATGGGTGATGAACATCATCCGCTCGGTGCCCGATCTCGTGTTCGCGCTCATGTTCGTCTCGGCCGTCGGACTCGGCCCGTTCGCCGGCATCCTGGCCATGACCCTCGGATCGATCGGATCGATCGGCAAGATCTTCGCCGAGGCCATGGAGCAGGTCGACCGCGGACCGGTCGTCGCGATGGAGGCCGTCGGCGCCTCGAAGCGGCAGGTCATCCAATACGGCATCCTGCCGCAGTCCGCACCGCTGCTGACCTCGTACACGCTGCTGCTGTTCGAAGGCAACGTGCGAGGCGCGACCATCCTGGGTCTCGTCGGCGCCGGTGGCATCGGCCTCGAGCTGACCACCGCGATGCGCATGTACGACTACGGACACCTCAGCGCCATCATCATCTGCATCATCGTGCTCGTCACGGCGATCGACCAGGGCAGCGCCCTCATCCGAAGGAGAATCACATGACCATCGCCGACATCGACCTGGTGCTCAGCGCCCCCGTCAACCTGCGCGATCTCGGCGGCATTCCGATCGACGGCGGCGTGCTGCGCGAGGGCCTCGCCATTCGCACCGACGACCTCGCCTACGTGACGACCCACGTCGCCGCACAGCTCGTCGCCGCAGGGCTCACCGCGATCATCGACCTGCGCTCGCCGCTGGAGGTCTCGGTCACCGGTCGCGGCCCTCTCGCCGAGTACCCCGTGGCCTACCACCACCTGCCGTTGATCGCGGATGTCGGAGAGTCGATGAACCGGGATGCCCCCGGGCTCACCCATGACGCGATGGGGCGGATGTACCTGCGCATGGTCGAGGTCGCCGCACCGCAGCTGGTCACGGCGTTGAACGTCATCGCGCACACTCCGGGAACCGCGGCGTTCCACTGCGCGGCCGGGCGCGATCGCACCGGTGTGGTCGCGGCGATGCTGCTGCTCGCTCTCGGTGCGGCGGATGACGACATCGTCGCCGACTATGCCCTCACCGGCGGCAACATGGTCGCGATCATGCAGCGCACTGCTCCCGTGATGGGCGCGATGTGGAAGGCGCTCGGGTTCGACGCGGGTGCCGCCGGGGCCAGCGCGGCGCTGCTCGAAGGCTCGATGGAGGTGTCGATGCGCACCCTGCTCGACACGCTCCGCGAGCAGCACGGCGATGCTCTCGCACCGCTGCGAGCGGCCGGGCTGTCGGACGCGACGATCACGCGTCTTCGCGAGCGGGCGCTGGTGTGATCACGGCTGTGGCACGGGATGCTGTCGGGGCTGCGGTTCGCCGCCGCCCCGGCCGTCCGCGTGATGAGGACATCGATGGGCAGATCGTCGCCGCGACGCTCGAGATCATCGACGCGGGGGAGGAGGTGACTGTCAGCCGCGTGGTGGCGCGGAGCGGGGTGAGTCGGGCGGCGCTGTACCGCCGATGGCCGTCGCTCACGACGTTGATCGCGGCCGCGCTCGACGTCGGGCGCATGGTGCCGCCGGAGTATCCGGACGATGTCGATCTTCGCGATGCGCTGTTCGACGGGCTCGGGCTCGGCGAGAGCGGAGTGGCTCTGTCGGTTGCGGCATCCGGGTATGCGGAGGAGCGGTTCCGTCAGCGCATCCGGCTCGTGATGTCGGACCGTGCACTGCAGAAGGCGTACTGGCAGTCGCATGTGTCGCGAAGGCGGGTGCCGCTGCTGAACGCGCTGCGCGCAGGGATCGCGCGCGGTGAGCTGCGCCCGGATCTCGACGTCGACGCGTGCTTCGATGCGATCGCCGGCACCGCGTACTACCAGATCGTCGTGCGCGGCGACCGGATGGACGACCCTGCAGTCGCCGCCCGTCTGAGGGCTGCCGTCGAGGTGATCTGGCGCGGGATGGTGGTCTGACCCGGTGTGCGGGTCGCCGAGGTCATCCGGCTGGGGATCGCACGCCGGGTGGCGAGAAAAGTGACTACTCCAGCCACTCCGTGATGAACCGATCGCTCGAATGGATGTGGGTGGCCTCATAGGTGCCGCCGTCGAGCACCTCGAAACGGTGGCTGACGAGCGCCGGGACGACCAGCACCTGTCCTCCGGATCCGACGACCTGCTCGTCGCCCACGGTGAAGAGCGCGCGGCCGCGGTGGATCACGAAGGTCTCGACGTACGGATGCCGGTGGAGTCGCGGCCCGCTGCCGAGGGTCGAGGTGAACTCGCGGATGATGCTGACGGGTGAGCCGATCAGGTGGCCCTCGATGTTCGCGTCGAGGGCCACGTCGACGGGTGCGATGGCCATGGTGCCTCCTTGCTGGCCGAGGCTACCCACGCTCGAGCGTCCGCGGAAGAGGCGGCGTGCTGTTGCCGCCTCATCCGGGTTCCGGGATGCGTGACGTCAGCGCGCTTCTGCGTCGTCTGCGGCAGCGACGACCTGAACCGTGTCGGTCCGCACGCCGGGGTGGTCGCGCTCGAGCGCTGCACCTTCCATGTCGACGTTGGGGAGGATGCGGTCGAGCCACCGCGGCAGCCACCAGGCCGAACGGCCGAGCAGGTGCATGAGCGCGGGCATGAGCAGCATCCGCACGACGAAGGCGTCGAGCAGCACACCGAAGGCGAGGCCGAAGCCGATCGAGCGGATGATCGTCGACTCCGAGAAGATGAACCCGCCGAAGACCGAGACCATGATGAGTGCCGCGGCGACGACGACCGAGCGTCCGGCTCGGAAGCCCTGGGCCACCGCATCCCGGGCTGAGGCGCCGTGCACATACGCCTCGCGCATGCCCGAGGCGAGGAACAGCTGGTAGTCCATCGCGAGCCCGAACAGGATGCCGACGAGGATCACCGGCAGGAAGCTCAGGATCGGACCGGTGCTGTGCAGACCGATGATCTCGGCGCCCCAGCCCCACTGGAACACGGCGACGATCAGGCCGTAGGTCGCGAAGAGCGAGAGCACGAAGCCTCCGGTCGCGATGATGGGCACGAGCAGCGAGCGGAACACGACGATCATGATGAGCAGCGAGAGCCCGACGACGACCACGAGGTAGAGCGGCAGCACGCCGGCCAGCGCCTCGGAGATGTCGATGTTGGTGGCCGCCTGGCCGGCGACTCCGAGAGTGATGCCGCCGTCGAGCTGCGGCAGTGCGCGGATGTCCTGCACGAGCTTCTCTGTGGAGGCGCTGTTCGGGCCCTCTGCGGGGAGCACCTGGAACGCGAGCAGCGTGTTGTCGTCGGACGTCGCGATCGGGGCGACGCCGACGACGTCGTCCTGGTCGGAGAGAGTCTGGGCGATCTCGACCTGCGTGGCGAGCAGGTCGTCGTCGCTGACCGCGTCGTCGAGAGTGGCGGTGACGAGCAGCGGACCGTTCGCCCCCTCGCCGAACTGCTCGTCGACGATGTGGAACGCGCGGTAGCTGGTCGAGTCGGAGGGCTCGCTCGCACCGTCGGGCAGGCCGAGGCGCATCGACATCGACGGGATCGCGACGATCAGCAGCGCGATGACGCTGACGAGCACGGTGACGATCGCACGCAGCGTCGACATCTGCTTCACGGGCTTGCCCGCGGCATGCGGCTGCCCGATCGTGGCGCGGGCCCTGCCGCTGAGCAGGCGAGTGCCGACGAGTCCGAGGATCGCGGGGGCGAGCGTGATCGCGACGAGCACGGCGACCGCGACGCAGACTGCGCCGACCGTGCCCATGAGGCCGAGGAACGGCACGCCCGTCACGTTGAGGGCGAGCAGAGCGACGATGACCGTGGTGCCGGCGAATACGACGGCGGTTCCCGAGGTGCCGGTGGCGAGGCCGATGGACTCCCTCACCGGCACGCCGTTCAGTAGCTGCTTGCGGTGCCGGTTCACGATGAAGAGCGAGTAGTCGATGCCGACCGCGAGGCCCAGCATCACACCGAGCACCGGGGTGACGGATGCCATGTCGACGACGCCCGAGAAGGCGAGGGATGCGGTCACGCCGACACCCACGCCGACGACTGCCGTGACGATCGGCAGGGCCGCGCCGATGAGCGTGCCGAGCATCACGATCAGCACGACCGCAGCGAATGCGAGGCCGATCGCCTCTCCGACGCCGAAGATCTCGGGGACCCCCTGCGCGATGTCGGTGCCGAAGTTCACCTCGACGCCATCGATCGGGGAGGAGTCGAAGTGCTCGATCGTGCCCTGCTTGACCTCTTCGGAGAGTTCGAGGCGGGGGTCTTCGAACGAGACGTTGACGATCGCGGTCGAGCCGTCTTCGGATACGACGCCGATGCCGTTCGTGAGATCGAGGAGCGTGGATCCGAGGTCGACCTTCTCGGCGTTGGCGTCGAGCTCGTCGCGCGACTCGTCGATCGTCTTCTGCTGGGCGTCGAGCTCGGTGAGCTGGCCGTTGAGGGCGGCGATCTGAGCGTCTAACGCCGCGAGCTGCTCGGCGGGAGCACCGCCCGCCTCGGCCTGTGATCGAGCGGTGGTGAGCTGTTCGAGACCCGCATCGAGCTGGGTGCGTCCGTCATCGAGCTGGGTCTGACCGGCATCCAGCTGGGCGCGGCCGCCGTCGATCTGGTCCTTGCCGTCAGCGAGGTCCTGCGCCTGCACGGCCTGCTGCTGCTGAGCGTCGAACGGATCGATCACGGATGCGACGCCGTCGAGATCCTCGGCGCTCGACGCGAGATCCGAGATCTCCTGCTTCTGCTGTTCGGTGAAGGCCGATCCGTCGGTCGTCTGGTAGACCACGGTTCCCGTGCCGCCGGCGGTGTCGGGCAGCTTCTCGGCGAGCTGGTCGGTCACGGCACCCGAGGCAGTGCCGGGGATGTCGAAGCTGTTGCTCAGTGTGCCCCCGAGGGTGAGGAACGCGCCGACACCCAGACCGAGGATGACGACCCACGAGACGATCACCGTCCACGCCTTGCGTGCAGCGAACGAACCCAGGCGGTACAGCAGTGCAGCCACAACGATCTCCTTCAGACGGATAGATCATACGGGGCGTCTCGTCTAGTGTTCTGTGGTTATCCTGAACGTGTGGTGAACGAGCATCGAAGCGGACCCGTGCGCAGCACTGCTGCCCGTGAAGCGATCCTCGACGCGACCTCTCGTCTGTTCCACAACCAAGGGTACGACCGGCTCACGATCGAAGGCATCGCGAAAGAGGCCGGCGTCGGCAAACAGACCATCTATCGCTGGTGGCCGTCACGCGGAGCCCTCATCGGCGAATGCCTCGCGGAAGGTCGGCTCATCCCCGTCGACTTCGTCGTTCCCGACACCGGAGACCTCGCCGCCGATGTCGAGACCTGGCTGCGCAGCGTGCTGTCGATCCTCGAGGCGCCCGAGGGAGGCGCTCTTCTGCGCTCGCTCGTCGCCGCGGCGACGGAGGACGCCGGAGTCGGAGCGCACCTCGGCGACAGCCTCGGGGTCGAGAAGTACCTCACCGAACGCCTCCGAGGTGGCATCCGCGACGGGCAGCTCGCTGAGGAGGCGCCTGTCGAGCAGCTCGGACGAGCGATCCTCGGCGCGATCATCGTCGAATCGCTGGGGCGCGAGCACCACGACCCTGATTCGATCGTGCGGCTGACCCGCTTCTTCTTCTCGCGGTAGTCGTCCGGCTCACCGAGCCACCGCCGTCCGGCCACCCGTCTGCGCATCCAGACCCGATCGATGCCCGTACGCGAACGACGTCGCATCCGCTCCTCGCCTCGGCCGGGCGGCCTTCGTCGCCATCTCGTCGACTGCTTCGTCGACCCGACTCCGACGGGAGACGAGCACGAGGCGCGAAGGAGCACGCGACCCGCCCCGGCACCCGAAGGAGGAGGACCCGAACTCAGCCGAGCAGCAGCGTGATGACGGTCGCGCCGCCGCCGCCGAGGATGAGCGCGATGATGACGCTCCAGGCGACGATGCGCAGGCGGCGATTGCGCTTCTCGCCCAGGTCGCCGTAGTCCTCGCTCAGGCCGTCGCCGCTCATGCGCTGACCGGCTCGCTGACGGTCGGGCCGAAGGCGGCGGGCAGGGTTGCCTGCGAGCGCTCGCGGATCTCGGCGACGGGAACCGTGAAGACGTCCTGCACCTCGAGCTTCGCGCCCTCGGAGTCGGTCACGCCGATGCGCATCACGGGGTAGTCGCGGCCCTCGCAGAGCCCACGGAACTTCACGTCGTCCTCACGCGGGACAGTCACGATGACGCGACCGGTCGACTCGGAGAACAGTGCGGTCGCAGCATCCACTCCGTCGCGCTCGATGATCTCGTTGAGCCAGACGCGGGCGCCGACGCCGAAGCGCGAGACGCCCTCGGCGAGGGCCTGAGCGAGGCCACCCTCCGACACGTCGTGCGCCGACGAGATCAGCCACTCGTCGCGTGCCGCGCCGAGCAGACCTGCGAGGCGCTTCTCGCCCGCGAGGTCGACCTTCGGGGGCAGTCCGCCGAGGTGCTGGTGCACGGTCTCGGCCCACGCAGAACCCGACAGCTCGGTCGAGGTCGTGCCGAGCAGGTAGATGTTCTGGCCCTCGTCCTGCCATCCCGAGGGGATGCGGCGCGAGACGTCGTCGATGATGCCGAGCACGCCGACGAGCGGGGTCGGGTGGATCGGCACGTCGCCGGTCTGGTTGTAGAACGAGACGTTGCCGCCGGTGACCGGGGTGCCGAGCTCGTAGCATCCGTCGGCGAGACCGTCGACGGTCTGCCCGAACTGCCACATGACCTCGGGGTTCTCGGGAGAGCCGAAGTTCAGGCAGTCGGTGATCGCGGTGGGCACGGCGCCGGTGACGGCGACGTTGCGGTACGCCTCGGCCAGGGCCAGCTGCGCACCTGCATACGGGTCGAGCTGGCAGTAGCGGCCGTTCGCGTCGGTCGAGATCGCGAAGCCGAGACCCGACTCCTCGTCGACGCGGATCATGCCGGCGTCATCGGGGAACGAGAGGGCCGTGTTGCCGAGCACGTAGTAGTCGTACTGGTTGGTGATCCAGCGGGTGTCGGCCAGGTTCGGCGAGGCGACCAGGTCGAGGAACTGCTCGCGCAGCACCTCGGGGTCGTTCGAGCGGGGCAGGTTCTCGGCGGCATCCGCCTGCAGTGCGTCGATCCACGTCGGGTACGCGACCGGGCGGTCGTAGACCGGGCCGTCGACCGCGACGGTCGAGGGGTCGACGTCGACGATGCGCTCGCCCTGCCAGTCGATGATGAGTCGGCCGTCTCCGGTGACCTCGCCCAGCACCGAGGTCTCGACGTCCCACTTCTGCACGACCGCGAGGAACGCGTCGAGCTTCTCGGGGGCGACGATCGCCATCATGCGCTCCTGCGACTCCGACATGAGGATCTCCTCAGCCGTGAGCGAGGGGTCGCGCAGCAGGACGTTGTCGAGCGAGACCTTCATGCCGCTGTTGCCGTTGGCCGCGAGCTCGCTGGTCGCGCACGAGATTCCCGCGGCGCCGAGGTCTTGGATCGCCTCGACGAGCTCGTCGCGGTAGAGCTCGAGGCAGCACTCGATGAGCACCTTCTCGGCGAACGGGTCGCCCACCTGCACCGCGGGGCGCTTGGTGGGTCCGGTGCTGTCGAACGAGTCGGATGCCAGGATGCTGGCGCCGCCGATGCCGTCGCCACCCGTGCGGGCGCCGAACAGCACGACCTTGTTGCCGACGCCCGTGGCATTGGCGAGCTTGAGGTCTTCGTGGCGAAGGACGCCGACCGCGAGCGCGTTGACGAGCGGGTTGGCCTGGTAGACGGAGTCGAAGACCGTCTCGCCGCCGATGTTCGGAAGGCCCAGGCAGTTGCCGTAGAAGCTGATGCCGCTGGTCACGCCGTGCACGACGCGGGCGGTGTCGGGGTGGTCGATCGCGCCGAAACGCAGGGCGTCCATGATCGCGACCGGGCGCGCGCCCATCGAGATGATGTCGCGGACGATGCCGCCGACGCCGGTGGCCGCACCCTGGAACGGCTCGATGAACGAGGGGTGGTTGTGCGACTCGGCCTTGAATGTGACGGCCCAGCCCTCGCCGACGTCGATGACGCCCGCGTTCTGGCCCATGCCCACCATCAGGCGTTCCTTCATCTCGTCTGAGACCTTCTGGCCGAAACGGCGCAGGTAGTTCTTCGAGGACTTGTAGGAGCAGTGCTCCGACCACATCACGGAGTACATGGCCAGCTCACCGGAGGTGGGGCGGCGGCCCAGGATCTCCCTGATGCGGGCGTACTCGTCGTCCTTGAGGCCCAGCGCTGCGTAGGGCTGTTGCTTCTCCGGAGTCGCGGCTGCGTTCTCGACGGAGTCGGGGACGTGCTTGTGGGCAGGTGCAGGGGCGGTGGTCACGCGCACTCCTAGATGAGGGGCCGGCGGGGCATGGCCAGTCTACCGGGGGATGCTGTGGCCGATCGCCCGGGCGGAGGAGCATGACGAGTGGGTGGTCGAAAAGGCATCCTGAACCGGGTGCGTGGTCGAAAAGGCATCCGAATCAACGCTGGGGCATGCACTTTTGACCACGCACGGGAAGCGATGCAGGCCGCAGATCAGGATGCGGCGGCGAACCGCCCCGTGAGGGTGCGAGCAGCATCCGCCAGAGCGGGTGGCCCGACGACCGTGAACTGCGCATCGAAGCGGGCGATCGACGCGAGGATGCCAACCCACGACCACGACCCGACCGTGACGCGACACGAAACGTCGTCGATGGGCTCCACCGTGCCGTCGCGGCCGATCCACTGCGCGACCTCGCGGGCGGGCAGGTCGAGCACGAGCTCGCCGATGCAGGGCCAGCGGTCCTCGGCATCCGACCCCTTCGCGCGAGCCGCGAGGTAGGTCTGCGCGTCGGCGGCGGGAAGTTCGCGCGGCGTGAAGGCGGGGCCGGTCGGGATGCGCGGGGTCATCCGATCGAGTCGGAAGGTGCGCCAGTCGTCGGCTTCGAGATCCCACGCGAGGAGGTACCAGCGTCCTTCGCGGGCGACGACGGCGTGCGGTTCGGTGCGCCGGGCCGGGCGGTCATGGTCGCCGTAGTCGAAGCGCAGCACGTGCCGGTCTCGCACTGCGGCGCTGACGGCCTCGAGCACCGCCGGATCCACCCGGGTCTCGTTCTCGACGCCGGTGAAGCGGATGCCGTCGACCCGGTGCCGTAGGCGCGATGGCATCACTTGACGCACAGTCGCCAGCGCACGGGCCGCGCCCTCGTCGATGTCGATCCCCGTGGCCGAGACGCTCTGCAGCGCGACCGCGATGGCGACGGCCTGCTCGTCGTCGAACAGCAGAGGAGGGAGCTCGGAGCCGGCGGCCAACCGGTATCCGCCGTCCGGGCCCTTGATCGCGCTGATCCGATAGCCCAGTTCGCGCAGGCGGTCGACGTCTCGGCGCACCGTGCGCGGTGTGACGTCGAGGCGGTCGGCGAGCACCTGCCCCGGCCAGTCGCGCTGCGTCTGCAGCAGCGAGAGCAGGGCGAGCATGCGCGAGGAGCTGCCTGTCATGGCATCCATTCTGCGTCAGGTAGAGGACCGAAACTGTCCTCTTCTGCTGTGAGTGTTGGTCTCGACGGCGAATCCGCCGCCGACGATCGAGGAGACATCATGAGCATCGCAACCACCACCCACCTGAACTTCCGCGGCACCGCTCGCCAGGCGCTCGAGTTCTACGGAACTGTCTTCGGCGGCGAGGTGACACTCGCCACCTACGGCGACTTCGGGATGCCTGCGGGCGTGCCCGGCGCCGACAAGATCGTGTTCGGGCAGGTCGAGGACGCCGACGGCTTCCGGTTGATGGCATACGACATCCCGGGTGCGGATGACTCTGACGCGACCGCAGGCACGACCTCGCGGGAGAACGGGATGACGATCACCGACCGCTCCTTCTTCCAGTCGCTGCGCGCCGACTCGCTCGACGAGCTCACCGGATACTGGGACGCTCTCGCAGACGGCGCCTCGATCGTCGAGCCGCTCGCCGCGTCGGCGTGGTCACCCGGGTTCGGGATGCTCACCGACCGCTTCGGCGTGACCTGGGTGCTCGACGTGCGGGCCGCCTACGCGGGCTGACGCACGGCGAGACTGTCGCGCCGTCGCGGCCGGGCGACGGCGGTCGAATTCTTGGGTTGGCACCTGCTGTCGGTGTTCGGAGTGGATGCCGACGGGAGGTGTCAACCGAGACGCGGAACCCACCCCGCCGCCAGCACGAACCTGCCGAGCGCGAGGGGTTTCGCCAGTGCTACTTGTCCTTCTCCTTCGGCGTCTTGCCGTTGGACTGGCCCTTGTCCGAGTTCCCCGAGTTCCCCGAGTTCCCGGAGTTCCCCGGGTTGCCCTTGTCGGCCTTGTCTTCTTTGTTGCCGTTGCCCTGATTGCCCGAGTCGGTGACGACCTCGACCGGTGCAGCGGGGGCCTCGTCGGTCACGGTTTCTGCGGGCGTGGTCTCCGCAGGCGTCACGACGGTGCGAGCCGCCACAGCCGACGCGAGCCGGCCGAGATCGGGGTTCGGCGCGGTGAAGGCCGCGAGACCCACGACGAGTGCACCCGTCGCGACGAGTCCCGCTGCGCCGACGAGCATTCGTCGGCGGGGGTGGGGACGCACACGCACTCGCGTCGGCGAGAGTGACGACGCATCGAGCACCGCCGTCGCGCCGGTGGTGCCGGCGATCTGCGTCGTCCGGGTTGTCGGGCTGGCAGCGGCCTCCGGCGCCGCCGGCGGTGCGGCGCTGCCGTCCGGCTGACCGACGACAGCCTCACTCGGCCGAGTCCCGCCGCGGGCTGAATCCGCACCGGCATCCTCCACCGGCGCCGTGCTTGCCACAGGATCCGCTCCGGCCGACGCGACGATGGCTGCCGCCGCCGCAGCGACTGCGGAACCGTTGGCGTCAGACGCGTAGCCCCGCAGCAGACCTCGCGCTGCACGAGCGACCTCGGCCGCGGTCGGTCGCTCTTCGGGCTCGAGCCGCGTCATGCGGGTCAGCAGATCGCGCCACTCCTGGGGAACCGTCTCGGAGATCCTCGGCGGTTGCGCGAGGCGGGCGATCGCCGCCGCGCGTCCGGAGCCGAGCGCGGCGTATCCGGTCTCCCCCGAGAGGGCTTCGAGCACGACCAGGCCCAGCGCGAAGATATCGACCGGAGTGCCGGGGGCGGCGTCGCGCAGCTGCTCCGGAGCCATATAGGTGAGTGTGCCGAGCACGATCCCCGGCGTCGTGAGCCGAGTGTCCTCGATCGACGTGGCGATGCCGAAGTCGGCGAGCTTCGCGGCGAGAGGCCGGCCCGGCCGACCCCGTGCCAGCAGCACGTTCGACGGCTTGACGTCACGGTGCACGATCCCCGCCGCATGCACCGCGGCCAGTCCCTCGGCGAGGTCGCGAGTGATGCGCGCGACGTCTCGGGGCGGCAGCGGTCCTTCGGCCATGCGCGCGGCGAGGGTCGGTCCGTCGACGAACTCCATCACGAGGTACTGGGGTCGCCCGGGGGTGAGCTGCGCGTCGTACAGCGTCACGAGCGAGGGGTGACTCAGCGACGCGAGAAGCGCCTTCTCGGTGTGCGCCCGCTCGATCGATGCGACCGGGCCCTCGCCGTGGATCATCTTGATCGCGACAATGCGTCCGAGGTGCGTGTCTTCAGCGCGATAGACGGTCGCCATGCCGCCCTGCCCGACGCGGTCGTGCAGCACGTACCGTCCGTCGAGGAGTGCAGCCGTGGGCGAGACCACTTCCAACGTCATCACTTGCTCCCTGCTGATGCATCCGGGTCATGCATCCGATAACCGTAAACCGCACGAGCAGAGCTCGTCACAGGGCTTGACGTCGCGACTATTTGGTGAATGGTCCGCTCTTTCGACCCTCATCGCGACCCTCATCGCGACGCTCATGGCCCGTCTGACGACGGGTCGGCACGCTGTCAAGGGGCTCTCCCGGTGTCAGGCCCGTCACATAGAAAGGAGGCAGATCGAAAGGACGTGGCATGGCCGCAGGCGACATCGAGACCTTCCAGCGTGACGGGATCTGGTTCAACCGCATCGAGGGCGAATCCCGCACCCTGGGTTCCAGCTTCGGGACCCAAGACGAAGCCGTCCGGGCCGGTCGCGGAGCAGCGGCGGCGCGTCAGGTGCAGCACACCGTGCGCACCGACGAGGGACCATCCGACACCGGAAATCTGTATGACTGGCATCCGCGCGACCTCATGAACTGATGGGCGGCGATTCGTTGGACCGATCAGACCGACGGATGCTGTTGCAGGCCTGCATCAACGGCGCCCGTTCGGCAACAGAGCATCCGGCACTGAGCGCCGACGCAGCCCTCTCCGCAGCTGATGCGGCGCGGGCCGTGGCCGCGGGAGCGACCGAGATCCATGTGCACCCGAAGGATGCCGCGGGGCGCGACAGCCTGGCTGCCGCTGACGTCGGGCGGTGGCTGCGGGCCTTGAGGTCCGCGTGCCCCGAGGTGCCGATCGGTGTGACGACCGGAGCGTGGATCGAGCCCGATGTCGAGCGGCGGCTGGCCGCGATCTCGGAGTGGACGGACCTCCCCGACTTCGCATCCGTCAACTGGCATGAGGCCGGTGCTGACGACGTGGCCCAGCTGCTGCTCAGCCGCGGAGTCGGAGTCGAAGCGGGCATCTGGGACGCGACGGGGCTCGAGGCCTGGACTCAGTCGCCTGTCCGCAGCCGATGCACACGCGTGCTCATCGAACTGCCCGACGAGGCCGTCGAGGTCGTTCGTCGCCACGCGGAGGGTCTGATCGCGCACGTGCGGCTCGACGAGCCGAACATCCCGATCCTGCTGCACGGGGAACTGCGATCGGCGTGGCCCGCGTTCACGCTCGCCGTCGAGCTCGAACTCGATTCGCGCATCGGACTCGAAGACACGCTCTCCCTCCCCGATGGGCGGACCGCTCCCGACAACGCGACGCTGGTGCGCACGGCGAGCGGGATCGCTTTCGCCGGCCGACGCGACGCGGCATCCTGACCGTCACTCACCGAAACGAGAATCGCACGACGACAGGACCTTCCTTAGTGTGGAAGCTCACGCTGTGAAGGAGTACTCGTGTCTGAGATCACGACCACCGACCGCGCCGGTCGACCGACGACGGGTGACCGCGTGAGCACCCGTCGTGCCGGTGGCGCTGCTCGATGTCGGTTCGTGGGCTGCTGAAAGCCGCTCGCCATGACCGATCACCGCGCGCGCACTGACCCGCATCCGTTCGACTCCCGCACGAGGTTCGACCTCGATCGACCTGAGAGCCGCAAGTGGAGTCTGCACCCTGGACGCATCGGCGCGTGGGTCGCCGAGATGGACTTCGGCGTCGCGCCCGTGATCGCCGATGCCATGCACCGAGCGATCGACGAGGAGAACCTCGGATACCTGTCGCCCCCGCTGGCCGCCCGGCTCGGTGAGGCGACCGCCGAGTGGATGCAGCGGGAGTACGACTGGGCGATCGATCCGGAGCGCGTGCATCCGGTGTCCGACGTGATGGCCGCGCTGCGCGTCGCGGTGGAGGAGTACGCACCCGCGGGATCACCGGTCATCGTGCCCACCCCCGCATATATGCCGTTCCTGACATATCTGCCCGCGATCGGTCATCCGGTGATCGAGATCCCCGGTGTCGAGGTCGACGGACGCTGGCATCACGACCTCCAGCGCATCGATGAGGCGTTCGCCGCCGGTGCCCGCACGCTCGTGCTCTGCAACCCGCACAACCCGACCGGAACCGTCGTCGAGAGAGCCGAGCTCGAGGCGCTCGCCGAGATCGTGGAGCGCCACGGCGGTCGGGTGTTCGCGGATGAGATCCACGCGCCGCTGCGCTTCGACGGCCGGCCGTTCATCCCCTATGCGTCGGTGTCTGAGGCCACGGCCGCGCACACCGTCACCGGCACGAGCGCATCGAAGGCATGGAACATCCCCGGGCTCAAGACCGCTCAGCTGATCACGTCCAATGACGCCGACCAGGAGCTCTACCGCCGGTTCGGGTTCTCGGTGCAGCATGGAGCCGCGACGCTCGGCGTGGTCGCGTCGACCGCGGCCTATCGCGAGGGCAAGCCATGGCTCGACGGGGTGCTCGCGTATCTCTCCGAGACGCGGCACCTTCTGGGATCGCTCGTCGCCGAACATCTTCCCGGCGCGATCTATCGCGAACCGGACGCGACCTACATCGGCTGGATCGACACGACCGCGCTGGGCATCGAGGGCGCGCCGGCCGCCTTCTTCCGCGACCACGCCGGAGTCGTGCTGACCGAGGGGGCGCTGCTCGGACGCGGGTACGAGGACTTCGTACGCGTCGTGTTCGCGACTCCCCGGCCGATCCTGCGCCAGGCGTTCGCCGCGATGGGGGATGCCGTTCGGGCTCGGTGAATCGTTCCCGTGACGGCGCGGTGGCGTACGGCGCGACATCCGTTCACGAAGCCTGTAGATTAAATATAACTATTGGCTGAAACGATCGGACAGACGTGCTCTACAAGCAGGTGTACGAAGCGTTGCGCGAGTCGATCTTGCGGGGCGAGTACGCGGTCGGCGACCGGATGCCGTCCGAGGCGGAGCTGTCGAGCCGGTTCGATGTCAGCCCCATCACGATCAAACGGGCGCTCGATCTCTTGCGCACCGACGGTCTGATCATGCGCCGCCCGCGAATCGGCACGGTGGTCACCAGCCTCACGCCCACGGCGCCGCAGGCTCCCGCCCGTGCGCAGAACGACGCCGACCGCAGCCCCTCTCTGATCGGGTGCGTGATCACCAGCTTCGACGACAGCTTCGGCAACAAGGTGATCGAGGGCATCCTCGCGGCGACCGGCGCCGACACCCATGTCGTCTTCAAGCGATCCGGAGGCGACCTCGCCGACGAGGACGCCTGCATCCGCGCCCTGGTCGGCGCCGGTGTCGAGGGCCTGATCCTGCTTCCGAGCTCGTCGGAGTACATCCCGCCCGCCGCCCTCGAACTGGTCGCCAAGAAGTTCCCCGTCGTGATCCTCGACCGCCTCTTCGACGGGATCCCGGTCTCGGCCGTCTGCTCCGACAACCTCGCGGGTGGGCGCGCTGCGACCGAGCACCTGCTGGACCTCGGACACAAGACCGTCGGATTCGTGAGCTCGACCAGCCACGTCTCATCGAGCGACGATCGGCGCAACGGGTACATCCACGCTCACGCCTCCAACCATCTGCCCCTCGAGAACAGCGCCGAGCTGCGCTCGATCGGCTCGACCGTGCCCGGCAGCGCCGACACCATCGAGCAGGACATCGCCCGGTTGGTCGCGTTCATCGAAGAGCATCCCGACATCACCGGCTACGTCGCGGCCGAGTACAACATCGCGCTGATGCTGCGCGAGGCATGCCACAGACTCGGGCTCGAGGTTCCGGCGGACATCTCGATCGTCTGCTTCGACCACCCGGATGCCACGTTCGACACACGGCTGTTCCGCTACACCCACATCCGCCAGCAACAGCGCACTCTCGGCGAGAAGGCCGTCGAGTCGGTGAGGCGCCAGATCAGCGCACCGAGCGAGATCGAGAAGGTCGTGCTGCCCACGGAGCTCATCCTCGGTTCGTCGTCGGCCGCTCCGCGCGGCTGACTCGTCGCGTCTGACCGGCTGCGCGTTCACAATTCAGCACGGATCTCGGATTCGCGGCTCGAAACCGTCGTAGAGGCGCTGATCCCGGCCGATCATGCTGAATACGAGACCGCTGCCCGCCCCCGCAGGCCGAGATCCGGTCGGACGCGGAGACCCCCCGAACGCAGCGATCCGCCCGCAGGCCGAAGCCCGCGGGCGGATCATGGAGCCGGTCTCAGCGTGCTACGCGCGCCGCACCCACCTGAGCCGCACCCAAGGGAGCCGCACCCGCCGGAGCCTCAGCCTCGGCTCCCGCAGCACCGACCGCAGCACCGACAACACCGCCGACAACACCGCCGACCTCTCGACCCTCGAGCCGTGCGCGCTGCTCGACGGCGAAGATCGCGCTGACCATGGTCGAGTAGGGGATCCACTCGACCGGCGGCTGCGACCAGTCATTGCCCGGGCGCAGGTGCCCGTCGACCAGGCCGTTCTGCCACAGCGCATCGGTGCCGGCTCGCACGAAGCCATCGAGCTCGACCCGCTCCGAGGCGAAGGAGTCCGACTCGGTCAGAACCGCCAGCAGCTCACCGAGGTAGCGATAGTAGACGCCCTTGAAGAGGCCTTCGTCGCCGCCGTCTCCCTCGTCCGGGAAGACCGTCCCGTCGCTCAGCTCGCGCACCGCGGTGATCGCCGTCTGCACGGCCCGCTGCAAGAAGACGTCGTCGCCCGTGGCGCGGAACAGCTCGACCGCGGCGCCGACGTAGAGCCCCTGGTTGTAGGTGAAGCGCCACTGGGTGTCGACGGCGCCGTCACCGGTGCGGTTGATGCCGTCTTCGACGAAGCCGTCGTCGCCGACCAGGTTCGCGGTCAGCCAGTCGAAGGCCCGCCGCGCATACGACAGATAGTCGCGCGACGTGTCGAGGCGACTCAATCGCACCCCGAGGATCACGAGCGGTCCGTTCGCCGGAGTGTTCTTGTAGGCGAGCTGCTGTTTGCGCCAGGCGAGGCTCCACCCGAGAGTCTCGTTCCAGCCCTCGGCGATGACGTGATCCCAGATCGCGATCGCCTCGTCGAGGTACTGCCGCTCGGCGGTCGCCCGGTGCACTCGCTCGAGCGCGAGAGCGAACCACAGCATGTCGTCGAAATAGTCGTTGAAGAGCTGCCCGCCGTTGCGCTCGACGATGTTGTCGCGTGCGGTGATCGCCTGCGCGATCCAGGCGTCGTCGTCGGTGCGCACCCAGGCATCCACCCGGGCGTCGATCACGTGGGCGAGCCACCAGTAGTTGAAGACCTCGGTGTTGCCGCGGTCATGCGGGTGGCTGTTCGCGAGGAACTGGATGCCGGGAACACCGAAGAAGTGGTCGAGGCTCTGCTGCGCGGTGTCGGCACGGGCCGACCAGGTCTGCGCGGAAGTGCTGGTCATGTGTCCTTTTCCTGAGGGTGGATGGCGGCGGATCGCGCGGCCGTCTGAGACGACTGCGCGATCCGACGGGGGTCAGCGGTTCTGTTCGAGAAGCTGGTCGCCCTGCTCCTGGGCATCCTTCAGCGCCTGCTCGGCCGAGATCTCGCCAGACAGGAACCGCTCGAGCGCGGGCACGAGCGCCTTGCCCTCGACGTCCGAGAAGCCCTGCACGTTGGGGCGGGTCTGCGCGTAGTTCATCGTCTCGATGAAGGCGGCGTAGTGCTCGTCCTCGGTGAAGAACGGGTCGTTCGCGGCCTCGATGTTGGCCGGGATCCAGCCCGAGATCTCACCGAACGCGACGCCGTTCTCGGCCTCGGTCGTCCACCACTTCATGAACTCCCACGCGCCTTCGGCGTTCTTCGCGCCCTCGGGGATGACGAGTCCGAAGCCGCCCATGTAGGCGCCCTGGTCGCCGTTCGTTCCGGCGGGCGGCTGCACGACGCCGTATTCGAGGCCGTCGACCTTGTCGAGGGTCGAGAGCGCCCAGGGCCCGTCGAGCTTCATGGCCGTGCGGCTCTCGGCGAACGAGTCTCCCGTGTCGCCGAAGCCCTGCTCGTAGACGCCCGCATCGAGCAGGCTCTGCCAGAAGTTCAGCACCTCGAGGCCCTCAGGGCTGTTGAACGCGGTCTTCGTCTGGTCGTCGTTGAGCAGCTGACCGCCCGCCTGCGCGAGGTACATGTTGAACAGGCCGGGGTCGCTGAGGTCGAGGCCGGCCTGCGTCAGCTTGCCGCCGTCCTTCACGGTGAGCGCCTCGGCGGCGGTCTTCAGCTCGTCCCAGTCGGTGGGTGCGGTGACTCCGGCATCCGTCAGCAGCGTCTGGTTGAAGAGCAGCGATCGGTTGTCGACGAGCAGCGGCAGGCCGTAGAGCTCGCCATCGACCTCCATCTCGCCGAGCGCCGGCTCGTAGAAGATGCTCGTGTCGACGGCATCCTCTTCCATGAACTCGTCGATCGGGGCGAGTGCTCCCTTGGGCGCGTAGAGCGAGGTCTGATAGCGGTCCCAGAGCACGACGTCAGGAACCTGACCGCCGGCGAGCGAGGTGAGGAGCTTCTCTTCGACGAGCTCCTGCGGCACGTACGAGACCTCGTAGTCGTCCTGCGACTCGTTGAACCGCTCGGCCTGGGCTTCGAGCTGGTCGACCTGGTCGCCGGACCACGAGCCCCACATGACGACGGGCTCGGGGCCGTCGTCGCCGCCGGCGTCGCTGCCGGATGCACAGCCGGCGACGGTCACGACGAGGGATGCCGTGGCGAACACGGTCAGGACTCTCAGGTGCTTCTTCATCGAAATCTCCTTGGTGTGATGCGTGTGGTGGGCGTGATGGGAAAGGGAAAACCGGTGGATCACTTCGACCCGACGTGGGCGACGCCCTCGATGATGTAGCGCTGCGCGAAGAGGAACACGAGCAGCACCGGGAGGCTGGCGATCACGGTGCCGGCCATGAGGGGACCGAAAGCGGTCTCGTAGTTGTTGACGAACGAGGCGAGGCCGACCTGGACGGTCATCATGTCCTGGCTGTTGAGCACGATCAGCGGCCAGAGGAAGTTGTTCCATCCGGCCTGGAAGCTGATGATGCCCAGCACCGCGAGCCCGGCCTTGGCGAGGGGGAAGTAGATGATCGCGAAGATGCGGAACTCGCTCGCGCCGTCGATGCGGGCCGCTTCGCCCAGCTCGTCGGGAAGCGTCTCGAAGAACTGCTTCATGAAGAACACGGCGAAGGCTCCGGCGGCACCGGGGATGATCACGGCCCAGTAGGTGTTGATCAGGCCGAGACCGCCCTGTCCGAAGATGTCATTGCCGCCGGCGAACGGGATCGAGCGCAGGATCAGGAACGACGGGATCATCGTGATGATGCCGGGGATCATGAGCGACGAGAGGAACACCGCGAAGACCGCCGCGCGGCCCTTGAACTGCAGCTTGGCCAGGGCATAGCCGCCGAGGGCGCCGAAGAAGATGTTCGTCACGGCCCCGCCGATGCCGAGCACGAGCGAGTTCACGAAGTAGCGGCCGAACGGCACCTCCTCGAACACCTGCAGGTAGTTCTCGAGTGTGGCGTTCGCGGGGATCAGGTTGAGCGCGCCCGAGAGGATCTCGGTGGCGGGCTTCAACGAGGTCGAGATCGTCCAGACGAGCGGGGCGACGGTGACGACGCTGATCAGGATGACGCCGACGTACCAGCCGACCGTCGCGATGCGCTTGCGGGTCGTCGGCTTGCGGCGCGAATGCAGGGGTGGGGCCACCGGGGTGCCGGCGGCCAGCGCGGTCTCGATGGCGCGGCCACCGCTGAGCGTGTTCGTCATCAGACGCCCTTCCGGTTGTTGAGCTTCGCGTTCAGAAGCGAGAACACGAGGATGATCAGGAAGAGCACGAACGACAGGGCCGACGCGTAGCCCATCTCGAGCGCGCCGAAGCCCTTGTTGTAGATGTAATAGACCATCGTGACGGTCGAGTTGCCCGGTCCGCCCTTCGTCAGCACATAGGCCTGGTCGAAGACCTGGAACGCGCCGATGATGAGCAGCGTCGACACGAGGAACGTCGTGCGCGTGAGCGACGGGAGCGTGACGTAGCGGAACTGCTGCCAGGCGTTCGCCCCGTCGAGGCGGGCCGCTTCGTAGAGCTCCCCGGGCACTCCCTGCAGGCCCCCGAGGAAGATGATCATGTTGGCGCCGAACCCGGCCCAGACGCTCATCATGACGATCGCGATCATCGCCCACTGCGACTCGTACAGCCACGCGGGCCCGTCGATGCCGAACCAGCTGAGCGCCACGTTCAGCAGACCGTTCTGCGGGTTCAGCATCCAGAACCAGATCGTCGCGGTCGCCACTGTCGAGGCGACGACGGGGATGTAGAAGAGGGTCCGGAACAGGCGCACCGCACGGTGGCGACGATTGAGAAGCAGGGCGGTGCCGAGGGCGACGACGAGACCCGCCGGCACGTACAGCACCGTGTAGTACGCGGTGTTGCGCAGGGCGATCCAGAAGAACGGGTCGACCGCGATGTCGAGGTAGTTCTGGATGCCCAGCCACTCGAAGTCGCCGACGATCGCGTAGTCGGTGAGGCTCAGCACGAGTGCGATGACGATCGGCAGCGCCATGAAGACGACGAACAGCACGCCGGGCACGAGGAGGAACAGCCAGGCGTTCCAGGTCATCTGCCTCGCGCTGGGGTTGCGGGACTTCCGCGGCTTGCCGGGTGTGGGCCCCGTGTTCGTCGGGCGGGACTCGTCGACGGATGCCGGAGCGTCCGTGGTCGTGGCACTCATGCCGGTCGCGCTTCGGTGAGGGGCTCGCGGCGGACGGGCTCTCGACGGGGAGTGGCGAGTCCGGTCATGTCGAGCACGAGTTCGCAGAACATCGCGTTCGCCCACGAGAACCACTCCCGCGTGAAGACAGATGGATCGGTGACGAGGAACGATTCGTGCATGAGGCCGGTTCCGGCATCCGTCTCGAGCAGCAGCCGCAGGATGCGCTCCTTCTCGGCCCGATCGTCAGTGGTGAGCGCTTCGATGCAGAGGCCGATCGGCCAGACGTGGTCGACCGGGGTGTGCGGGCTGCCGAGGCCGCTCGAGTCGGTTCCCGAGGCGAGGGTTCCCGTGAAGAAGACCGGATTCGCGGTGCTCAGAATGAAGCGGCGGGTTGCGAGGTAGAGCGGATCGTCCGTTCCGCACCAGCCGATCAGCGGCAGGGACAGCAGGCTCGGCACATTCGCGTCGTCGAGAAGCAGGATGCCGCCGCGACCGTCGACCTCGTAGGCATAGATGTCGTCGCCCGAAGGGCTCGTGACGACCGTGTGCTCGGCGATGCCGCGCTCGATGTCGGCGCGCAGGTCGCGAGCGCTCGCCGCGAGGTCTTCGTCGTGCAGCACCTCGATCGCGATGCTCTCGATGTGCTGCAGCTCGACTGCGGCGAACATGTTCCCCGGCACGTTGTAGCCGTACTCGCAGGCGTCGTCGCTCGGGCGGAACGCCGACCAGGTGAGGCCCGTCGGCGCCGTCTCGCTGCCGCGCCCCTCGCGCACGAGTGTGTCGCTGGGCGGGCAGTCGAAGCGCTCGAACCGGTACGTCGAGTGGGCCTCGTGGTCCTGCTCGGTGCGCCAGAGCTCGATGATCACACGTGCGGCGCGGGCGAAGGAGTCGCCGAGATGATCGGTGCGGCCCGTCGTCGCCCACAGGTCGTGTGCGAGCTGCACGGGGTAGCAGAGGGAGTCGACCTCGTACTTGCGCTCCCAGATCCAGGGCGACTGCTCGGTGCGGTCGCTCTGGTGTCCGCTGCCGTCGGGTGTGGCGTTGAAGGCGTTGGCATACGGGTCGAGCAGCACGTACTCGATCTGCCGGCGCGACACCGCGGCGATCATGTCACTGATGGTCTGGTCCTCGGCAGCGAAGTGCAGGTACGGGCCGAGCTGGGCGGTCGAGTCGCGCAGCCACATCGCGGGGATGTCGCCCGTCAGCATGAACAGGGTGCCGTCGGGCATCTCGCGCAGGGTGGTGCCGAGGGTGTTCTCGAAGCAGCGCTCGAACATGGCCGCTGTCGCCTCGTCTGTCCGCGATCGCACGCGCTCTGCGACGGAGTGGATGAAGTCCGAATGGGTCTGAGCCACGATGCTCCTCGGTGAACCTGAGGTCGCCCCGCTCTGGGCGACATCGCCGAGTGTAGCCCGGAATGCAGATTAAATCTATTTATATGTTTAGTTATGTGTGAGATGGCTGGAATCCCGCGATTCTGGGCTCTGCTCCGTGGAAATAAGTATACCTATTCGTCTGGTTCTGGCCCGGGGACTGAATCGTGCATAGTCACCGGCGCGATGATGCTCGGCGTCACGGGAGCCCAGCGTCGCCTGGCGCAGCTGCAGCTGCGCGCCTGGGATCGGCGATGGTTCTGACGGATGCAGGCGGCGGTGTTCCGGATTCCCGGCGGGGCCTTCGTCTCCCCGGTGAGCGCCTTCGCCCCCGGTCGTTGAGCGAGGCCGGCGAACCCTTCGTCCCCCGGTCGTTGAGCGAGGCCGGCGGAGCCGCCCGAGACGAAACGCGCTACCTCACCGCAGGACGCTTCCCCCGAGCCGCCCGCTCGCGCCGCTCCCGCACGCTCCACGCACGCACCGCATCCAGCCCGCCGTCGATGAACGCCAGTCGCTTCGCGTGGCTCCACCCCTGCAGGCGCTTCTCCCATGCGAAGGCGTCATCGATGCGGGCGTGCTCGCTGCTCCAGATGAGTTCGACCGGGAGCCGCCGTTTCGTGTACTCGCTGCCCATCCCCTCCTGGTGCTGGACGATCCGCTTGCTGAGATCGCGGGTGCTGCCGACGTAGAGCGTGCCGTCAGAGCAGCGAAGAATGTAGACGTATCCCATGCAGCCGGAGCGTACGCGCGGATGCCGACACTCGCCGCCGTCCGCAGTGTGGGTGCGTTTCGTCTCGGTCGGCTTCGCCGTCCTCGCTCAACGACCGGGAGGGGCGCCGTCCGCAGTGTGGGTGCGTTTCGTCTCGGTCGGCTTCGCCGTCCTCGCTCAATGACCGGGGTGGGGAGGGGTGCCGTCCTCGGCCAGCGACCGAGAGCGGAAGAGGAGCACCGGTCGTTGAGCGAGCGGAGCGAGACGAAACGCGCTCAGACGGCCCGGTCGTGCAGTGCGGCGGCGATCCGGTCGACCGCCTCGACCATGACCGGGCGGGGGAGCGCGAAGACGAAGCGCGTGTATCCGATGGCTGCCTCACCGCAGGCGGCGCCATCCGTCATCGCGACTCCGGCGTGCTCGCGGAACCACTCGCCGAGGTCCCCGGTCAACCCGGTCTCGCGGAAGTCGAGCAGCGCGATGTAGCTGCCCTCGGGCACGATCATCCGCACGCCGGGCAGCTTCTCGTCGACGAGCTGCGCCAGCATCCGCCGGTTGCCGTCGAGGTAGTCGACCACCTCGTCGAGCCACTCGCGGCCCCCCGTGTAGGCCGCGATGTTCGCGACCACTCCGAGCGTCGAAGTGCCGTGCCCTGCCCAGAATCCGAGGCTCTCCCAGAGCGCGGCGTCTGCATCGTTCGAGAGGATGACCTGCGCGCACTTGAGGCCCGCGAGGTTCCACGCCTTCGACGCCGACGTCGCGGTCAGCGTGTGCGACGCCGCCGCCTCCGACACCGAGGCGTAGGGAATGTGCTGAGCCGGCGCGTAGACGATGGGTGCGTGGATCTCGTCGGAGAACACCCGGCCTCCGGCATCCGTCACGACCGAGGCGATCGCGAGCAGCTCGTCACGGGTCGCCACGGTGCCGAGCGGGTTGTGCGGGTTGCAGAGCACCAGCATCTCGCCGCCGTCGCGGAATGCCTGGGCGACGGCATCCAGGTCCATGACCCAGCGTCCGTCGACCTCGATGCTCGGCACCTCGATCACTCGACGGTCATGCATCGGCGGCACCAGGAGGAACGGCATGTATGCGGGCGTCGGCACGATGATCGCCGAGCCGGGAGTCGTGAAGTGCTCGATCGCCAGCTCGAACGCGGCGATCACATCGGGCACATGGTGCACCCGCTCGGGCGAGATCTCCCACCCATACGAATCCGAGTACCAGCGGGCCGTGGCCTGCGAGAGGTCCTTGGCGAGCTTCTCGGGCAGGTAGCCGGTGACGCCCAGATCCAACGCATCCTTCACCGCGCTGTTGATCGCGGGGGCGAGTCCGAAGTCCATCTCGGCGACGAACGCGCCGATCATGTCAGGGAAGTTCGTCCATTTCAGGCTGCCTGCCGCTCGCAGGTCGTCTTGCGTGATCTGGTCGAACGTTCCGGTGGTCATTCTTCAATCCTTCCATCCACGGCGAGCCCTCGGCCCGGATGCGGAAGGTCTGGGCTCGTCGGCACCTGCACGTCCGGATCACAGATGCATGCCGAGAACGACGGGCTCGGCCTGCATCCGTGATCTGAGCGTGCATCTGTGGGGGCTGTCCGAACGCGGCCCTCACCGAGGGCGGGCCGCGTGCGGGGTCACTTTCGCATCGGAAGACGGCCTTTCGGATGCGTTTTCGACCCCGCACCGAGTGCCCGATGCGTGCGAGGTCACTTCTGCACCGCGAACCGAGGCCAGCGGTGCGTCATCGACCCCGCACCGAGCGCCCACCCGCGACACGGCATTGAGCGACCCCCGCACCCGTGCCAGGATTGCCCCGACTCGGCCCATCGGGGGCGGGGACGAAGGGATTCTCATGCAGCTGGCGATGATCGGACTCGGTCGGATGGGTGCCAACATCGTGCGCCGCCTCATGCGGGCGGGGCACGAGTGCGTGGTCTATGACGTGAATGCCGATGCGGTGCAGGCGCTGGTCGCCGAGGGAGCCGTGGGTGCAGACAGCATGCCCGACCTGGCGTCGAAGCTCGAAGCACCGCGGGCTGTATGGATGATGGTGCCTGCCTCGCTCACGGGAGCGGTGGCCGACCAGGTCGCGGAGGTGCTCGACGAGGGCGACATCCTCATCGACGGCGGCAACTCGAACTACCGCGACGACGTGCGGCGGGCGAAGGCCTTCCGCGAGCGCGGTATCCACTATGTCGATGTCGGCACGAGCGGCGGAGTGTTCGGGCTCGACCGCGGGTACTGCCTGATGGTCGGCGGACCGGACGAGGCCGTGCAGCGCATCGAGCCCGTGCTGCGCACGATCGCTCCGGGGGTCGGCGAGATCGAGCGCACGCCCGGTCGCACGGGAGACCTCACCCCCGAGGAGCAGGGCTATCTGCACTGCGGTCCGTCGGGCGCGGGGCACTTCGTGAAGATGGTGCACAACGGCATCGAGTACGGCATCATGGCGTCGATCGCCGAGGGCCTCAACCTGCTGCACAATGCGGATGCCGGGGTGCGCGAGGCCGAGCACTCGGCCGAGATCGCCCCGCTCGAGGAGCCCGAGTTCTACCAGTTCCCCATCGATACGTCGAAGGTCGCGGAGCTGTGGCGACGCGGATCCGTCATCTCGTCGTGGCTGCTCGACCTGACCGCCGCCGCGCTGGCAGAGAATCCGCAGCTCGACGGCCTCGCCGGTCGGGTCTCCGATTCGGGCGAGGGTCGCTGGACGGTCAAGGCCGCTGTCGACGTGGGCGTGCCCGTGCCGGTGCTCGCGGCGTCGCTGTTCGAACGTTTCGCCTCGCGCGACGAGGACAAGTTCGCGAACCAGGTGCTGTCGGCGATGCGCCTGCAATTCGGCGGACACCAGGAGCTGCCGGCCGGCGATGTGCTCGAGGCCGGGTCGCGAAAGGCCGACTCGGACAGCGCCTGATCGCTGAGGGTGCCGCGGACCTCGTTCGTCGAGCGAGGCCGAGACGAAACGCCCCCGCGGTCGACGTTTCGTCTCAGTCGACTTCGTCGTCTTCGCTCAACGACCGTGATCTGTCCGTTGAGCGAGGCCCGCGGAGCAGCCCGAGACGAAACGCTCTGTTTCTCGTTCGTTGAGCGAGGCCCGCGGAGCGGCCCGAGACGAAACGCACCACGACACAAGGACGGCACCCACATGAACCCGACTCCCGGCATCCGCAGGGCTGATCCCACGGATGCCGCCCGCATCGCCGAGATGCTGCACGCGTTCAACACCGAGTTCGACACCGAGACTCCCGGCGCCGAGGTTCTCGCACAACGCCTGCAGGTGCTGCTCGCTGAACCGTCGACGTTCGCCGTGCTCGGAGGCGAATCCGTGGTCGGCGTCGCCCTCGTGACCCTGCGCTCGAACGTGTGGTCTGACGGGCCGGTCGCGCTGCTCGACGAGATGTACGTCGAGCCCGAGCAGCGGGGCACCGGAATCGGCAGCGCGATCCTGCAGCACATGGTCGAGATCTGCGAGCAACTCGGAGTCGAGGCGATCGAGATCAACGTCGACGAGTCGGATGCCGGGGCGATGCGCTTCTACGAACGGCACGGGTTCAGTGGCGTCGACCCGGACTCCGGCGAGCGTGCGTTCTACTTCTACCGGTCGCTGGAGGCGGGAGACTCGCGCGACTAGTCGCAGGCGATCCCGTCTCCGTCGCGATCGAGGTCGTAGATGTCCGAGCCGACGATCTGCACGGGCCCCTGCACATACGCCGGTCCGTTCCCGCTGCCGCCAGCGCAGTCGACGTCACTGGAGATCGGCACGCATGCACCGGTGTAGTTCGAGTCGCAGCCACCACCGCCCTGCTGCACGAGCGGCACCGGCGCGGGCGCAGGAGCGGGCACGGCAACCGGTGCGGGAGCCTTGCTTCCGATCGCTGTCACCTCGTTGACCGGCTGCACCGAGACAGACTCGCTGACGACCTCGCGAGACACTTCCACACCCTCGACCATGGTCACGCGGTATGTGATCACCCTCACACCGTTCACACCGGCGGAGACGAGTGCTGTTGCGCCCTGATCGAGCTGCGGGTCGTCGACCGTGGCCGCCTCGAACGGCACGGGCACCTCTTCGGTCGCGGTCTCGAACGTGGTCGGCGTGGGGGTCGGGCTGGGCTCCGGGGTCGATGTCGCCACGGCCGCGAAGTTCTGAGGTTCGGATGCCGTCGGAGTGCCTCCGCCGTTCGCGCTGGCGATGCCGCCACCCGTGACCAGAAGGGCGGCCATGCCCAGGGCGACCACACCCGACATCCGTGACCGCAGTCCCAGTGCCGGGAGAGGGCGAGCGGCCATCACATAGAGGGCGATGCCGACCATCGCCGTGGCCACCAGGAGGATCGCGATCGGCGACACGCGGGCCGGTACCCCACCGACCACGAGTGCGCCGATGATGATGCCTGCCGTGCGCCACCCGCTGCGTCGCTTCGAGGCGACGGATGCTGCGGCCGGAGCGGGGTGCGACAGCTGCGATGTCACGGCAGCAGCCGGCGACGGCGATGTGGCATCCGTCCAGCGATGGCCGTCCCACCAGCGCAGCTGATGCGGATTCTGCGGATCTGGATGCCACGAGGCAGGCGGCAGTGACATGAGAGTTCCCCTCGACAGTGAGGCGACGAATCGCCAGCGCCCCCAGAGCGCTTTGACCTGTATATCGGTTGCTGGACGCGTCGGGCAAGTAACGATTCAGACCGGAATGCCACCTCGGCCGGCGAGAGCGTCAGCGCTGGCGGGACCGCGTCGCACTCCCCGGTCGGACGGCGATGCAACATACTGCTCTGTCCTCGTATGTGTGCTTTGCTACGTCATGCGGTCGCGAAGACGGGCAAAGGCGCCGATTGACATGTCTCCCGACCGTTCGAGCGGACCTCGAGCGCTCGCACTCTCCCGGGGTCCGCTCGGCAACATCTGGCGAGGTGAGTTCCGACGAAGGGGGCGTCACTCGTGCGGAACCCGCTCCCACCCCGCCCAGTCCCGCCGGTCCACGACACAGAAGCGATTGCCCTCGGGGTCTTCCATGATCACGTAGTCGGCATCGTCGGGCAGATTGTCCCAGTGCACCTCGCGGGCGCCGAGCTCGGCCAGGCGGCGCACTTCGGCATCCTGATCCTCGGCGTAGATGTCGAGGTGGATGCGCGGCGGCAGCACTCGCTCGGAATGGTGGGCGTCGAGCGCGATACAGGGGGCGTCCGCGTCGCGCGGCTTCAGCACGACCCAGTCGTCGGATGCCGGGTCGCGCTCGACATAGTCGAGGGCCGCCTGCCAGAAGCGCGACTGCGCCGGGAGGTCGTTCACGCGGATCACGATCGACACGATCTTCAACATGCCGGTCACACTAGAGCGGCCGGCGCGTGCGGAACAGGGGGCTTGCTCCGGATCGCCGCGGCTGGTCGCCCAATAGGATCCGTCCATGAGACTTCTGGTTTGGACGACGATCATCGCGCTGGTCGTCGGTGCCGGTTTTGCAATCGACGGGTACCTGTCGTGGCCGAGCGGATCTTTGCTCGACATTGATTCGGAGCAGTTGCGCACCGCCGGCTTCAGCCTGTCTATTGGCTCGACGCTCATCGGTATCGGTGTCCTCGCGGGTCTGCTCGCTATGCACGCGCGTGCTGTGGGGCTCCAGACCCGCTCGGCCCTCGGGGCCCATGCCGATGCAGATGCAGCGCGCCATGCTGAAGAGGTTCGTGCCCAGCAGGCGCACGAGCTCCGAATGGGAAACCGGGCCTGAGTCGTCAGTAGTGGCTAGCTGGCGGCGGCCGCGTTTCGAGCGCGCCTCCGCAGTTGGATCGTGGGCTTCCAGCGGTCGACCCCCGAAAGTAATCTGAATCCCATCCCGCAAAACCACCGCCCGCATCGAAGGAGATCGGCGAGATGAGACCACTGCGCTACGCGATCAACGTCACGCTCGACGGCTGTGTGCATCACGAGGCGGGCGTCGCTCCCGATGAGGAGCTGATGGGCTTCTGGACCGCGGAGATGCAGCGGGCGGATGCCGTGCTCTATGGCCGAACGACCTACGAGATGATGGAGTCCGCGTGGCGTCGCCCGGCATCCGGAGTCTGGCCCGAGTGGATGAGCGACTGGGAGATCCCGTTCGCCGAGGCCATCGACCGCGTGCCGAAGCACGTCGTCTCGAGCACATTGGATGCTGTCGACTGGAACGCCGGGCTGGTTCGCGGTGACCTGGCTGAGGCTGTTCGTGAGCTGAAGAGTCAGCCGGGCGAAGGGCTGTCCGTCGGCGGGGTGACTCTTCCTTTGGCACTCGCCGAGCTAGGACTCATCGACGAGTACACCTTGGTCGTGCATCCAGTTCTCGCCGGAAGCGGCCCGAGGCTGCTCGACGGTCTGAGCCAGCGCCTGAGCCTTGAGCTCATCGAGCGTCGCGAGTTCGCATCGGGAGCGGTCGCGCACACCTACCGCCCGCGCAGCTGAAGGTGTTCCGATGGGTAGCCTGTTCAGGTGCCCCGTCCCCGAAGTGAAGCCGCGCGCCAGTCTGTGCTCGAGGCGATGCGCGCGGCCGTCGTGGCCGGTACGTACGAAGCGGTGACGATCGAGGGGCTCGCCGAGACCGCGGGAGTCGCCAAGCAGACGATCTACCGGTGGTGGCCGTCGAAGGCGGCGATCCTCGGCGAGGCGTTGCTCGAGGGGGACCTGCCCGGAGCCGACCCCGCCGTCGCGATGAGCGACGACATCCGGGCCGACCTGCACGCCTGGTTCTCGGCGATGTCAGCCGGGCTCGCGAAGCCCGAGGGTGTCGCTCTCGCCCGGGCGCTGATCGCGGTGACCGCCACCGACCACGAACTCGGGCTGGCGCTCAACGAGCGTCTCGCGGCGCCGATCCGCGAGTGGGTCGCCGAACGGATCGCGCGCGGACAGGTCGACGGGCAGGTGCGGGCAGACGTGGATGCTGACGCCATCGCCGACCAGCTCATCGCCATGGCGTCGTACGCGGCGTTGATCGGTCAGCCGTTGAGCGCGGAGCGCGTCGAGGAGACGGTGACGCGGTTGCTGCGAGGCATTGCGCGATAGGTCACGCCCGTGGGTTGCGCCGTCGCCGAGCTGGTGTCAGCGCCCAGGTCAGCGCGCAGGTTGTCCCTCCGGTGTGCGCCGCGACCGTCGTCGCGTCCGGATGATGCCCACCTGCCAGGCGAGCGCGCACAGCGCCCAGACGACGCATGCGATTCCCCCTGCGGCCGCAGCAGCAGGCAGTAGGTCGAGACCGCCGGCAGTTCCCTCGAGGTCAGCCCCCACACCGGAGGCGAACAGCGTGGTGGCGCCCCACCAGGTCAATGCGGCGCCGATAACGGCCGCCACGGCAATCAGAAACGGTCGAAGTCGCATCACGGGTCTCGGTTCGTCAGCGTGGCTTGAACGGTACTACAGAGCTGTCTGAACTAGAAGCAGTCGCTGCCCCGGAATCCGGGTGAACGTCTCGTCCGAGCGGATGCAGGGGAGGTCCGCGGTGATGGCCTCGTGCCTTCGAGGGCGGGCGTGCGATCGGCGAGAGCGTCGAGATCGCGATGAGGGTTCCGCCGAACGAGCGGCTGAAGTGCCCGCGGGCGGTGCCGACTACGGAGTGCAGTACGCGAGCATCGCGTCGGTCGCCGCACGCATCTCTGTCGTCGCCGCATCCAGGCCTGTGATGTCACCCGCGATGGCCTTCTCGCCGTCGGCGGCGAATGCGTCGATGCTCGTAGTCCACGAGTCGCGGAGCGTGACGAACTCCTCGGGCCCGTCGACACCGCGGATGTTCTCGGCGACCTTCTGGACTTCATCGAGAGCCGCCTGCGCGGCCTCGGGAGTCGGCGAGCTGACGCTGCCGATCACACCCGTCACCTGCGCGGCCTGAGCGGCGACCTGGCCACAGGCCGCGATGGTCGACGCCTGCGAGCATCCGGAGAGCATCAGGATGCCGACGGCCAGCGACGCGAGCGTGGAGAGCTTCTTCATGGGGGCCAGGGTACCGAGGGCAGATGTGCTCCCACCGCACACCTCCCAGCGGGTATCCCATCGAGCCGTGGCCTCGTTGTTAGGCGCCACGAGCTTCCCGAATCATCGCTCTTAACTCGTCCGGAGTGATCCAGTTTCCGCGGTGGCACATCCTGTGACAGTTGGCGCAAAGGAGAACGAGCTCCTTCAACGAAGAGCGGGTACTTCCGGAGGCATGGAGTGGGGTTCGATGGTGCACCTCGATGTAGCGATCCCCCCGCGACCCATAGAAGGCGCTGAAGTCAAACTGGCAGATCTCGCATTCCAGTGAGCCTTTCGTCTTGAGGGCGTCGCTAATTTTCGCCTCGCGCAGTTTTGAGCTGCGTTCGCGCCTGCGGCCCAAGTACTCAACTACCCCGCCCTCTTCGAAGGAGAGGTTATCGACATCGATCGACCAATCTTGCGGTAGCGCCACGTTCTCAAGAAGAAGGCGTCGCACCTCTGCTGCGGCCGCCTGCATACCGCTGGCATCGCGGCGGAATGCGGCAAGAACATCGGCGTCTCGCAACGCGCCGCGAGTCGCCTTGCCCTGGTATGAGGGGTCGGAAGTAGCGAGATCGAATGTCTTTCGCTGAATAGACCAGGGCGAACGAAAGTCATCCGGCAGCACCTTGCCAGGATGAAGTGTGCCCTGTCGAAGCAACTGAGACAGCTCTTCCGCTGCAGGGTTGTTCGCGCGTACAGCAGACCAGTTATTGCGACTTACGAGGTCAGCGGCGAGGAGTAGTTCATCGTGTAGCCAGCCGATCCTCTGCGCCATGATCTTTGCGGCCTCCTGATCCCGATCAGAATCCCAGTATTACGCAGAAAGAGCCCCTGCCGACCCGAACGGAAGGGGGTTCTTCGTGTTCAAAGCGGCGTGGTCATCGGGGTGCTTACTGCACCGACCATCCTCCGTCGGATGCCAGCACGGCGCCGTTGATGTTCACGGCGTCGTCCGACAGCAGGAAGGTGATCGATGCGGCGAGGTGCTCTGCGGTCGCGACCGTGGGGATCGACTGCTGGAACGGGGCCAGGCGGCCGGAACCGTACTCCGACATGTTCGGGGGCATCGGGATGCCGGTGGCAACGCCGCCCGGAGCGACGGAGTTCACGCGGATGCCCTTCGGCCCGTACATGAACGCCGCGGACTTCGTGACGCCGATGATGCCGTGCTTGCTGGCCGTGTAGGCGTTGCCCGACGAGTTGCCGCGCAGGCCCGCTTCGCTGGAGACATTGAGGATCGAGCCGCGGCCGGCCTTCTCCATGATCGGCAGCACGGCACGCATGAGCTTGAACGGGGCGGTGAGGTTGATGGCGATGACGCGGTCCCAGACGGCATCCGTCGTCTCGCCCGCGGGGGAGAAGTCGTCGTTGATGCCGGCGACGTTCGCGAGGGCGTCGATCCGGTCGCCCGCGGCGGCGATGACGGCATCGATCGCGTCTTGCTTGGTGAGGTCGCCGGCGACGGTGGTGATGTCGGCATCCGGGAGTTCGGCCTTCAGCGCGTCGAGCTTGTCTGCGGCGATGTCGGAGGCGATGACGCGTCCGCCTTCGCGGGCGATGCGGGATGCGGTGGCCTTGCCGATTCCGGACGCTGCGCCCGTGACGATCACGGTCTTGCCGGCGAAACGTCCGGTGGTGGGCTTCTCGGTCCAGCCCTTCGACTCGTCGGCCTCGGGGATCTCGCCGCCATTGGCCGCGCGCACGAGGTCGTCGACGACCGACTGCGGCAGCTGGCCCTGGCTCATCGCGACGAGCTGCTGCAGCGGCAGTCCGAGCACGGGGGTGAGGAGCTCGGGGTCGGCGCCCGTCTGCTCGAAGAGCGCGCGGATGAGTGGTCCGCCGGTCGGGTCGTTCAGCCAGTCGCCGATGGTGGAGTGTGCGGTGAGGGCCATAGTGGAGCTCCTTGAGGCTTGGGTTTCGCAACGGTGCGTCTACTTATGGAACATTGTAAGCCGTCACTCCCGGACCGGCGCCAGTCGTTCTGGAAGCGATGCGCGCTGCCCTGTCCGCGAGCAGATGCGACAATGGCGATCAAGGGGTTCGCGTTGCTTGTCGAGGATGTCGAAGTAGACCATCTATCGGTGTTAGGGCGGATGTCGTGGTGTCAGAGGATTACGGAGCTCGGGGTTGATCTGCAAGCGTCGCGCTCAGCGAGGTCAGCAGCGTTGCCGCGCCCCGAGGGGCGTAGCGCTGGCGCGGGGCATCATCGAGGGGACCTCGGCTAAACCCAGGCTGGGACTTGCCTTGAACGGGCGGCTGACTGCTCCGATCTGCGAGCGATCTGCTAAAGGCGGTCAACGCGGCGTCTTCCAGTAGGAGTCGACGAAGTCGTTCAGGCCACCGCTCGATGAGGCTCTGGATCTGGCTGAGGCCGAGTGGTTGGTTTGAGAGTTGGGGCGCGCGGCGAGGCGGTACTCCGCGCGGTCGCAACGGCGGTACGGGCGCTCGCGGGTGCCGGGTTCGTCGCCGGATGCCTCGATGGTGGAGTACTTCGCCATCGCCCGGCGGATCGCGGATGCCGACCTCAGCGGTCTTGGGGGAGAACGCGGACGCCGCGATGCGTTATCTCGCGCTCGGTTCGGTGTTGGTAGAGCCGTTGTTGTGGGGGGCGCGACGGGAGGTGCAGCAGGTGAGCTCGTGTCGAAGGCTTAGGCGAAGTGGGGTTTGAGGAAACGTCTTCATGCAGGGTCGAGGCGTTGGGAGAGCTCGTCCGTGAGGTGTACGTTGTCGCAACTCGCAACTCGCAACTCGCAACTCGCAACTCGCAACTCGCAACTCGCAACTCGCAACTCGCAACTCGCAACCCGCAACCCGCAACCCGCAACCCGCAACCCGCAACCCGCAACCCGCCGCCTGTAGAGCGTCAGACAGGAGCCCGGATGATCCTTCTTTCGGCCTAGCTCAAACGAGATACTCCGAACCCACCAGTCGGATTCGCTGCGTACTCGCTCTGGAGGCGTGGGATCACAAATCGCTCGACCACCTCGGCGTTCCGTTCGATTCCTACCCATGGGCGCCCCAAACGCTGGGCCGCCACTGCAGTGGTCCCTGAACCCAAATAATAATCGAGTACGAGATCTCCCGGGTCGGTCGCGATCGCGACGATGCGCTCCAGTAGCTCGATGGGCTTGGGCGTATCGAAAGCGGTCGTCATTGGAAAGTCTCGCAAGAGCGACTTCTTTGCGCTCGCCGTGTCTCCTACCTCGGCCGCGCTCCATACTGTGAAGGGCGCCAATCCGCCCGATTCACTCTGATAGCGCTTCAGTCGCGGTTTACCATCACCATTTCGCGGCCAGTAGACGCGGCCTTCAGCGACCAGCTGTGTCAACCTGGCCTCTGTGTATGTCCAGCATCGCCCAGCCGGCGGCTCGTGTCGCACCCCCGTCGGAGTCACGACCGTATAGAACTGGCTCGTTGTTGCGTGACCCGCCTGAACCGTCATCGGCGCCGATCGCCATGGGCCCCGTGGATCGTTGTCCGGGTTCGCGAACGTTCCCCCATCGCTGAGCCCGTTGCGTACGCGTTTCCAAACCTTTGGGCCAGCAGGTGCGTACACATGAATGTAGTCGTGCATCGAACTGAAGGCCTTTCGGTTGTCCCGCGTCAGGCGCTTTTGCCAAATGATCGTGCCGACAAAGGCCCCTCTACCGAAGACCTCGTCCAGTACGACGCGAGCACGGTGCTGCTCCGAGTCATCGAGATGTACCCAGACGCTGCCGTCGCTCGCCAACAGTGGGCGCAGTCCTTCCAGGTGGGACTTGAGGTCTGTGAGCCAATCGCTCGAATCCCGGCGGTCGTCGTAGTAGGCGAATCGTTCGCCGGTGTTGTAGGGCGGGTCGATATAACAGAGCTTCACGTTGCCAGTCACGTCGGGCCGTATGCGCGGTAGAACCGCCAATGCGTGCCGAGCGTCGCCAATCACCGCGATTCCGTTCGGGGTATCACCGCGAATGAGATCTACGGGCGCGGGTTGGCTAGATAGGGTCAACGGCGTCGAGGGGACGGCGGATGCAACTGAGGGGTCCGCCGCTTGCTGCTCCATGTCCAGGCTGAGGATCTCCAGCGTCACTTGGCTTCCAATCGTTCATGTCATATTATACCTTAAACAAGTAACATGTAAAAGGTGCACAATGATTCCTGAGCAAGTTAGCGCTGACCTCTTCGGACGCAGCTGCAGGCTACCCGTTGCGCTCTGGGTGCTCAGCCGTGGATCGGAGCGCTTCTATCAATCAGAGCCGCCATCGAACCTGGGGCCTCACACCGCGATCCGTCAAGAGTTGTCTCGGTTGGCCCGGGCAGGACTCATCGCGGAGGAGCGGGCACCCGGAGAGCACCGCGTGTACTATCGCCGGACGTCCAGCCCCCTCTGGCGAGTTTTCGTCGAGGCGGCTGAAGTGATCTCCTCCGAAAGCGCTGACTGACAGCTGGCATTCCCCCACGCTAGGCGTGGGCACCGACATAGACGGAAGCAAAACTTCATGACCGCAAAGTCCACAACCCTTCGCCCAGTCCACTACCTAGGCAACAAGACAAAATTTCTGTCGCCCATCGTGTCCAAAGTCGTTGAGCTGACCCCACCCGGGCGATCTATCGTTGACCTCTTTGCTGGAAGCGGAGTTGTATCGCGTGAGTTCGCACGCCATCGGCCAGTCCTTTCCGTGGACGTCCAGGCGTACTCGGCGACTCTTGCTAGTGCCCTGTCTACTCCGCGCGCATACGAGAGATCGACGCGGCAGCGGATCGTGGCGAGGGCGAGAGAGTGGGTAAGAGCAGTCACGCCAGCTGTCTCCGATCTTCTCGCGTACGAAGCGGTCGCATCAGCGAGCGCGCTGAGCGCGCCGGAGAGCTTCGCCAGACTCGTTGAAGAGGGTTCCTTGACAAGTCTGGCCGCCACTGACGCAGACCTTGCTAACGCCAAGGCGAGTGCGCAGCCCCGCCTCGACGCCGCAAGCGCAACTCTGACCCGCTACTACGGCGGTGTCTACTTTTCCTATACGCAAGCGCTCGAACTAGACGCCTTGCTGGCCGCGATCGACCATCAGCCCGACTCTCCAGCTGAAGCAACCTTGGTTGCGGCGGTGTTGGGAACCGCAAGCGACCTCGTGGCCACAGTTGGAAGCCATTTCGCGCAGCCCTCGCGACTTCGTGACAGGTCCGGAGTGGTGAAACCTGCAGTAGCGGCGAGAGTGCTCCGAGCGCGCAACACTTCGGCGTTCGAGCTGTTCGACAAATGGTTACAGCGATATGCCTCGCTTGAGGTTGCGGAGCACCCGTGCGCCACAGCCACAATGGATTTCAGGGTGATACTGAACGGCCTTGAGCCTTCGGTGGGCGCGATCTACGCTGACCCTCCGTACACCCGCGACCACTACAGTCGCTTCTACCATGTCCTCGAAACGATTGCGCTCGGTGACGATCCTGGAGTCACTTTGACGCCTGGAACGAGCTCGCCGAGTAGGGGTCTATATCGATCTCAACGCCACCAGTCTCCGTTCAGCATCCGGTCAGAAGTAGTAGGTGCATTCGACTCCATGTTCGCGGCGGCTCAACGTCAGCGGATCCCCTTGATCCTCTCTTACTCACCCCAAGGGGGTGGTACAAAAGCGCGCCCTGAGACACGGCTGATGACAATTGGCGGTCTAGTCGGTCGAGCGGAAGACTTCTTTACTGATGTGACGGTGCACCCGATCGAGGCATCCTCGCACAGCCGCTTGAATCGAACTGAGTACAACGGGGACCTTCCGATGCACGCGGAGGTCCTTATCGTTGCTCGACCTTAGAGGTCTGGCAGCTTCGCTTCCCAGAGTGGCGCATCGGCCCAAGCCTGACGGAGGTCGTTCACAGTCGTGCGCACTCGGCGCTTCTCGCGGCTCGGTCCAGCCCATCGAGCCGCGAGGAAACTGGCGGCTTCCGCGTAACCCGCATCGCCCGGCAGTAGAAGCGTGTACATGAACTGCCCGGTTGAGAGACGGACGAAGGTCCCGATGGGCGGGCCCGCGATCGGATAGGGGATGCCGGCCGCGGCCGCCAGCTCGAATCGATAGTTGCTGCTCGACACTTCAACGCTCGGACGGCTTTCAATATCGCCTAGTACCCCGTTGCTCGACACGCTCTGCAACACTATGCGCCGCTGCGATCCGACCCTTGCCCCGAAGAAGTTCTCGTAGTTGTCGCGGTCAAAGTTGGCTTGCTTCCAACGCCCACCTGACGCTGGAATCTCTGCCACCAAAACCTCGTTCCCGCCGTCTACCGCCGGTGAGCGTGGCTTGGTCGCTGGGGGTGCTGCGAGGCGGAGAGTTCTTTCGTTTCCGTCATTGACCGCTACTCGCTCTGCGACTCTCGGATCCCATAGGGGCAGCAGAGATGCGGATTGGTCTGTGATGAACTTCTGGATCTCATCGAGCGCGGCCGTTGCCTCGCGGCCTGACAACTTAGTGACGATCATCGCCTCCCAATTTGAAAGAAGACCGCCCATCGTGAGGTTGCCAGAGCCAACGATGAGGCTCAAATGCCCCGGGTGTTCGAACCAAGCAAGCTTGGGGTGAAACAAGGACGACACGGGGCTCAAGAACGCCTTAGCATGCAAGCGTGGCTGAAGTCTTTCGAGCGCTGATAGTTTGGCCACCGCGGCGGTGTCCGTGATCGAGTCCGTTCCGACGATCAGTTGAAAGTCAGCGTTTTGGAGTAGCTCCACCATCACCTGGTCGTCGAAGAAGGTGCGCGCGCCAGCGGCGTTCGCCCAGGCGAAGATGCCGCCACCCCGCACCGCACCGATCGACTCGAGAAGTAAGTGCTCCAGGAGGTTGCCTCCGGATGACCGCGGCAATTGAAAGTGCAACACTGCTGATCCCCCCGTTAACGATCTGTACCACCAAGGTACAGATACGCGGACCTTCTAGCTACTGAGGAAGTTCTTATGTAGGGGTCGCGGTGTGAGACACGGGCCGATCCCGGGGGACGTTCCTCGGGAAGGTTTGTCCTCTAGCGCGCGGGTTGACCGCGTCGCCGTGCGCCCGCCCTAACACGGCCCCGAGGGGAGCCTGTGTAGGCCTCGCGCCTCCGTTCTCGTTTGGAATCGTATGCCATTGGAAGAAATGGTGACGATGAAGCTTCTTCAGGGCCTCGATTCCCCCGAGGCAACGGTGGAGAACCCCCGGCGGAGGGGAGTGGTTCTCTCGCACGTTGAGGAACCTGCCGGTCGGCGCACGAATCTTCACATGCATCCCGAAAGTCGGCTATGTCGGAGTCGGGACAGTCACGCGTGAAGCCCGACGTTTGGATGAGACGACTGTGACTCATGCGGGAGAGCTCGTCCTGCTGAAGGATGTGCTGCTGGAGGGAAACTACCAGCGCAAAGGAGATCAGGACGACAGCCTGGCGGAGTGGGCGGTCCCCAGTCGACTGGATTTCCGTCGTGCCCAGCGAGCAGGGCTTTTTGCGGGCGGGGATGTTCGCGAACCAGAACACGGCCGCGAACCTACGCCAGCAGTTTACGATCGAGCAGATCGCTAAGGCATTCGGCCTGGACTAGCGATTCGATACTTTGACTTCCTCGCCAGCGTTGTGTGCTTCGTCTCGATCGTATCCAACGCGGCAACGGTCGACGCATCCCAGATGTGTGATCCGGCCAGATCGATTACCCAGGCTCGAGATCCTCGCTAACGAGAAGAGCGCCTTGCAATCGTTGCTCGCGTCGAAGAACGGCTCGCCGTTCACGACGTAAGCTTCGATGTCACTGGCGACCGTCCGCGACACCGAGACGAAGTGCGCGATCCGTCGCACAAACGGGACCGATGCGTCGTGTTGTCGCACTGTGAGTTAGCCGGCGCTTGTGGCTCGCTTACGAGGCCCCGCGCTCCGAGGCGGTTCCGCCCGCAGGTGCCCGCTGACCTGAGTCATCACCCGCGCAAGCATCTCCACATCCGCCGCGCTCAGCGACTCGAACAGATACATCTTCACCGCCTCGATGTGCCCGGGGAACACCTTCGCCAACACATCCCGCCCCTCGTCCGTGATCGCGACGATGGTGCTGCGTTCATCCTCCGGTGACGGCCCGCGCGTGACAAGCCCGCGCTCCTCCAGGGACTGCGCCTGATACGTCAGTCCGCTTCGGCTGTAGACGACCCCATCCGCGAGGTCCGTCATCCGCTGCGAACCGTCCGGAGCGTCGCCGAGTCGCGCGAGCAGTTGGAACTGCACGTAGCTGAGCTTGCCGACGTCGCGCAGCTGCTTTTCCACCGCATGCCGCAGCAGGCTGCTCACCTCGGCGAAGGCGAAGTAGGCCGCGAGCTCCGTCGGGGAGAGCTGAGGGGGTCGTGTGCTCATGGATCCAGTATACGCATTGCTTCGAATTCGAAGCAGTGCTACGATAGTCGCATTACTTCGAATTCGAAGCACCCGGCGAAAGGTAAGACCATGAAGGCAGTACGATTCCACGAAGTGGGCGGCCCCGAGGTTCTGCACTACGAGGAGATCGACCAGCCCACCCCGGGCGCCGGCCAGGTGCGGCTGCGCGTCGCAGCATCCGCGTTCAGCGCCGCCGACAACGGCATGCGTGCAGGTTTCCTACCGATCCCAGTGGTGCTCCCGCACATCCCCGGATACGACGTCTCGGGAACGGTCGACGCCCTGGGTGACGGAGTCGGTGGCTTCGCTGTGGGTGACGCAGTCATCGCCTTTCTGCCGATGGCGACCGACGGCGGAGCAGCGGAGTATGTCATTGCCCCCGCGGATGCGCTCGTCGAGGCGCCGAAAAGCGTGCCGCTCGTTGATGCTGCGGGGCTCCCGTCGGTCGCGCTGACCGCGCGTCAGGCGCTGTTCGACGACGGCGGCCTCGAGGCAGGGCAGCGTGTACTCATCGTCGGCGCCGGCGGAGTCGTCGGCAAGTATGCGATCGCCCTGGCGAAGCGTGCGGGTGCACACGTCATCGCGACGGCCAGCCCGCGGAGTGCGGATGCCGTGCGTGCGGCGGGTGCCGACGAGATCATCGACCACACCGAAACCGACGTCTTGGATGCCGTCACCGAGCAGGTCGACCTCCTGCTCAACCTCGCTCCCATCGAGCCGGACGAGTTCACCGCCCTGGTGCGACTCGTGCGCGACGGTGGAGTCGTGGTGAGCACGACCGCCTGGATGCCAGCACCGGATGATGCTGGGCGTGGAGTGCGGTCTGTGGTCGTGTTCGTGCGGAGCGATACGGAGAAGCTTGCCGAGCTGGTGTCGCTGGTCGACAATGGAGCGCTGGTGCTGGAGGTGACACGTCGCATCCCGCTGACCGAGCTTCAGGCGCTGCACGCGGAGGCGGCTGAGGGGCCGATCTCGGGCAAGGTCATCATCATCCCGTAACGATCGGCAACTCGATCCCCGCATTGACCCCGGGCGCGCAATGCTCGCGCATCCGGGGCCAAGCCACGAACGCTAGGGGCGGCTGCGTCAGTCGAGTGCAGCGCGCTGCTCGGCGTAGGCGGCTCGGACCCGAACCCGGATCTCCTGCGCTTCCTGGTCGGCGACGCGCATGAGCTCCAGGAGCTTCTTGTGGTGGGCCCAGTGCTTCTCCCACAGATCGGCACCAGCGGCTGCTTCGAAGTCGATCCTCGTAGGAATGCCGCGGTCCTCGTACTCCTGCAGTCGAGCGATACGCTCCTCGATGTCAGCGACGCCCCGAGCTGTTGGGGATAGACGAGCGGTGCTGCGCATCCACGTAAGCCAATGCTTGTTGCCCTTGCTCTGGTTGCACTTGCCGCACGCCGGTACGAGATTGTGGATCTCCGAGATATAGCCGGTGGGCCGCTGCTTATCGACAAGAGGGCGGAGGTGATCCCATTCCGTGCTTGTGTCACCGCAGTACGAGCAAGTGACGCGTTCGAGCATCCCCAGGATCTCGAGAGCCTCGCGAACCTCGGCTTCTGATGGCACGACGACGGGGATCACACCGTTCACGAACGAGTTCGTGATGCTCGAACTGCGTCCGGTAATGCGCACGGGCTTCGGCATCGCGAACTGCCCGATGTACGTCACGGTGTTTGCGTCGCCTTCGGCGGCTGCGGGGGTGTTGCTCACTCCTGGGGCTCGTCCTGCGAACCGCGACGCCTGAACGTGCGGCCCGCGAGGCCGGCGAAGGATCCTGCGATCTCCTTCGCCTTGTCGACGCCCTCGGTGCCGACGCGCGCGGCGGCACCGACACCGTCGGCGCCGATCCGGCGGGCTGCCCCCACGCCATCGCCGCCTGCTTTGAGTAGACCGTCGCGGGTGTCGGCAACCGCCGACGCCCAGCGCCGCGACTCCAGCGATTCTGCGGCGGCTTCGATGCCGAGGCGTGCGTGGAAATCTCCGACCGCACCCGCGACCTTGTTCCGCGATCGCACGATTGTCGGCGACTCAATCGGGTTGAGGAGGACTTTCGAGTTCGCGATCGAGGCAGCCCCATCCATTCGGTCGAGGAGCTGTCGTGTGGTGCGCGCGATCAGATCTGCGCGGTTCGCTCGAGCCGTTCGCAATGCGACTCGATGCTGATCGAGTTCTTCCGGCGACGATCTGAATATTCGATCCAACTCGATCACTCCCATCGCCTCCTGCAGATAGAAGCAGTGCGCGAGCACGGCCAGCCAATCCTGCACTTGGCGGTCGGCCTTCTTCGACGCATCGGCGAGGTCGCTCACCGACTTGCTCTCCAGCTTCTCGGCGAGCGCGTCGATCTGACGCAGAGCATACGCCTGGGTGCGGGCGATCGTCATCGCACTCCCCTGCACCTTGGACCAGGTCACTTCAGAGACGCCTCCGACTTCTCTGCGGATCGTCATCGCCTCTTCGAGCATCATGTCGACGCCGATCATGTCAGCGAGGACCGCGTCCTTCTGCGCTCGTAGGACGTCGTCGACCTTCTCGTCGATGATCGCAAGATAGTCCGTGATTTCGTCCATGGTCTGCTGCATCGCGACCTGAGCCATGATCCCTGCAACACCGGCGAGCATCGCAGGGTTGGTGAGTACAGAGGCAGGCGTTGTCTTGAGGAACTGCAGGTTCTTCGCAAACTGGCCGTTTGTGGCACGCAAGGTCGCTTGCCAGTTGTCCGTTGCTGAGTGCGTGACCTTTGGGAGATGGCGCGTGGCTCTCCACGATTCCTCGGTCAGCTTCATCCAGCGGCCCGAGTTAGCGACGACCTCAGAACTGGCCTTCGTCACCGCAGCGCCGCCGCCGAATATGGTGCTCAGCCTGGGCAAGTCCAACTCGCGAGACTCGAGTCGATTCGACGTCAGGAACATCTCGATCGAGGATGACGATCCGATCAGGGCGATTCCGTCTCCGTCGCTGACGATCTCGATCTCGCTCAAGTCTGCGTCACCCATAAGTCCTGCCCTCCCGTTGCGGCCCAACGGTGGGCACACCTTTGATCATGGCGCACTCGCGCTTGATCTGGGCGGAATCTGTTGTGTCAAACGCCGACGGATGACTCAGGAGGCGCGGCCGATGTCCCGGTATTCCGCTATCGTCTGGATGAATGCGTGTTCAACGAAGAGCGGAGTAGCGGTGGAGTTCTCGGAACGTCTCGATTCACTAGCGACCAAGGTGCGGAACCAGGCAACGGCAATCGGGACTGAGGAAGCGACGAAGAACGCTTTTGTGATGCCGTTCATCTCGACGATCCTCGGTTACGACGTGTTCGACCCGCTGGAGGTCGTCCCTGAGTTCACGGCAGACGTCGGGACGAAGAAGGGGGAGAAGGTCGACTACGCCATCATGCGCGACGGCGAAGTGCAGATCCTGATCGAGTGCAAGCCGTCGATGGGGGCGCTCAAAATCGAGCATGCGTCGCAGTTGTTCCGCTACTTCTCTGTCACCAACGCCCGGATCGCAGTCCTGACAAACGGAGTGGTTTGGCAGTTCTACACCGACCTTGACGCACCGAACCGTATGGATGCGAAGCCGTTCCTTGTTCTGGATCTCCTCGACATCGACGAAACGCTGATCCACGAGATCCAGAAGCTCAGCAAGGAGAGCTTCGATCTCGACTCGATCATCAGCGCTGCAGAGGAGCTCAAGTACATCGGAGCGCTGAAGCGCGAGATCGCCGCTCAGTTCCGCGAGCCAACGGACGAGTGGATCAAGTTCTTCGCGACGCGTGTGTACGACGGGGCTTACACCCAGAAGGTTCGCCAGCAGTTCACGACTCTAGTGAGTAAGGCTGGCCAGCAGTTCTTGACTGAGCGAGTCAACGAGCGGCTTAAGACGGCGCTGGGAGTCAGTGGTATCACCCACACCTCGACAGCCCCGGTGCCGGCAAGTGCCGGCGTGGCCGAGGCTGATCTCGATCGGGATACAGAGATCGAGACGACTCTCGACGAGCTTGAGGGCTACCAGATTGTGAAGGCCATCGCTTGCGGTGAGGTGAAGCCACAACGCGTGACTCACCGCGACGCGAAGAGCTACTTCGCCGTCCTTCTCGACGACAACAACCGCAAGCCGGTTGCGCGCCTTCACTTCAACGGCAAGCAGAAGTACCTCGGCTTGCTCGACGAGGACAAGGTCGAGACACGGCATCCGCTCGAGGAACTCGACGAAATCTATTCGTTTGCTGACGGGATTCGCGAAGCGGTACGTCGGTATAAAGACTGATTGGGTCAGGGGTACTCCGTGGCGCGGAAGATACGGGATGTGGCTTTCGTCGATGAGATGCGTGACTCAGCGTTTGCACCTCACATCGCGCCAGTCAACGAGCTAGTGCGAGAGCTTCGTCAAGAGCGTCCGGATCTGTCAATACCCTTCGTGGCTTCGCACTACGACGCAACCACGGCGAGGGTGCTCTCCCTGCTTTCGAATCCGGGTCCCCGAGCCAAGGGGGAAGCGGGCTCGGGGTTTCTCTCGACCGAGAATGACGACGGAACCGCGGAGCGACTGGGTGCGCTCTACGAACGCGTGGGAGCCCGGTTCAGCGATGTGATTCCGTGGAACGCTTGTCCTTGGTACGTCCACGATGCGCACCCGAACGGCCTTCCCGTTCAGCTCATCGCCGAGGGACAGCCCGCCCTGCATCGGTTACTCCAAACGGTGCCGGGCATTCGCGCAGTAGTGGCGCACGGGGGAGACGCCCATCGCGCGGTGAGAATGTACTTTCGCGAACCCGCACACCACGCCTTCATCCGCTCGCGAGGGATGCGATCCTGGACCGCGCGCCACACCGGCAACAGAGCCTTCAGCGCGCCAGCGGCCGAGCGTGAGCGACGCCTTGAGGAAATAGCTGGCGTCTACTGGGACGCGATGAGTTGGGCGAGGCTTCGACCCACATGGGCAACGGCAAGGGACCAAGATGATTAGCGTTGCAGAGCTTTTCGACGACGCCGGTGTCACATACAGTGGCGTAGTTCGATGGGGTCAGGCGCCGAACGAAGGCGGTCCGGGCGTCTATGTCATCTCGACGACTGAGCGCGCCGATCAACAGGGTGGTCTCGATGTGGCACGACTCGATCGAGAAGCGATTGCCGATCTCCTTCGGGTGCGGCCGGAAGCAACTGTAGACGGGGTCGCAGCGACACTCGCGAACTTGTCGACAAGGTTCCAGGAGATGTGGGTGCGTGACGAACCAGTCGTATACATCGGGTTAGCAAGCAAGAGTGTTCGCACGCGAGTGAAGCAGTTCTACACCACGAGAATCGGCGCTCGAGCCCCTCACTCGGGCGGTTGGCCACTCAAGATGTTGGAGTCCGAACTCTGGGTCCACTACGGACCCGCAGCCGACCCGGACGCGGCTGAAGCGGCGATGCTTCGACATTTCGAGGCGAATGTTCCGCAGGCGTCGCGCGCGAGCCTGGTCGACCAGATCACGGTTCTTCCTTTCGCTAACCTCACGCACCCCCGTGGCCGCCGAAAGAAACACGGACTCTCAGGGGTAAAGGTGCAACACGTGACAACAGCTCGACCCGCTCCGGCGAGGTTTCGCGAAGCGCTCGGCGGTGTCAGCGTGACGCCTGCTACTGAGGGAGCGCCGCCTGAGAATGCGTTGGGTTGGACGCAGAAAGTCACGGCCGCAGACCTGAAGCGGGGTCAGCTTCGTGTCCCGAAGTCATCGAAGAAGATCTTCCCGTCAGGGCGCGGGTACGTATCCGTGCAAATAGATGATGTCGTCATCGACGCATCTTGGGACCCACGGGTTGGACCGGACCGAGAGCGGTCCGGCGTGCTCCGCATGCCACGACATCTACTCAGTTCGCTTGAGCCTGGAAAGCCGCGCGCGATTCGTCGATCGGCCGACGGCGTCTTCGTTCTAAGCAGCAGAGCGGCGAGTAGGGACATCTGACGGCGGCTCCGTAGGAGCGCGCGATGCTCGTGAGTCGCTCTTTCCCTGCCAAGATGAGCGCGTGAGGTCAGTCAATACGGCGTACAAGCTCGGTCGAGAGATGGGTCGCGAGATTGCGGATGTGTGGATCCCGGACGAGGTGCTCCATCGTCAAGTGAGACGATCCATCGGCCCCCAGATCGAGCTTCACAAGTCAGATGAGGACCGTTCCTACGATTCGTGGTTTGGAGTCTTGGGCTTGGCCGTAGTGCTCACTGTGGTGGCGCTCGTCGGGGTGCTTCTGTGGGTCGTTCCGATCGAGCTCCCGCCTCAACTCTGGTTCCTGGCAGACATGATTGTTTGGTTGAGGACGCTCCCCGTTCTGCTGGTTGTTGGAGTCGCCGCAATTCTCGTGCTCGTCACGGTTCTGGCTGCGATGGGCACGGCGAGGGCGAAGCGCGACGCGGCAAGTGCTTATGACGCCACGGTGAAGTCGCTCTACGCCGCAGCATTTCAAGGCGCATCGGCGGTTCTGGAATCGCGTCGACGCAAGGTGGGGATGGTAGTTGAACCGTCGCCCCATCGCGCATATCCGACACCGTCACCCAGACCGGGTGGGGTCGACGCGAGGGGTGCCGAAGAGGTCGTCGCGCAATGGATGCGGCATCTGGGGGAAGTGGACGCCGAGCTCACGAGCTACACGGGCGATGGCGGTATTGATGTCCAAGGCGTGCGAAGCTTCGCCCAAGTGAAGCACTACGCGAAAGCAGTCGGGATTGCGCCGATCCGAGAACTTGGCGGGGTCGCGGCTCATGATCCTCAGCGGCGGCAACCGCTCTTCTTTACGAGCACCGGATACGCGCGTGGTGCCGTCGACTTCGCCGACGATGCCGGCATCGCGCTATTCGTGTACAGCGCGGAGCAAGGTGGGCTGGAGGCCATGAACGGCCGCGCGAAGACTCTGATGCACAACGGCATCTAGTTCGCCGCGTGGCCTCGCCGGCCCCGCGAAGCGTCCCGGGTGTATCAATCTCGTCGGATGCGGCTCCTGCACTATAAGGCGCCAGACAATCTGCTGCCCTGATGCAAAGGAGCACCATGAGAGTTTCCCCGTACTACTCGATCAACCCTGACGATCCGGACGTGCACCACGTCTACGACGATTGCGTGAGCGGCAAGCAGATTCCGCCCCAGAACAAGCGCTCAGGGACGAACGGCTACCGGATGTGCGATCACTGCGCTCGTCGATGAACTACGGCCGGCGGGTCACTCCCAGGGAGGGGAGCGACCCGCCGGCTCGCCGGCGTGAACTGGATCATGTCGCCAATCCACAAAGCGCTTCATCGCCGGCATGACCTTCCGCGACTGCTCGAACCTGCGCCGATCCCGCGACGACTCAAGCATCCTTACGTGGGAGGGGCTAGCCCAGTTTGGCCCCTACGCCCGCTCCCGCCAGCTAATCCCCCGCCCGGCGATCCGCCTCCCGGCCTCCTCCGCCGCAACCGGCTCCCCGACATCCGCGCCGACCTCGAGCCCAACGACCGAGTGCACGATCGTCCCGTCGTACACGTGCACGAGGTTGTACCCCTGCGCGGCATCCTGCCCGCGCGTAGCCCCGACAGGCTGGGCCAGATCTTGCCCGTACGCACTCGACGACGCAGCCGCCACCGGAATCCCGGCGAACGTCCCGAACGACGGGTGGTGCACGTGTCCCGACAGGATCCCTCGCACATCCGATCCCGCCAGCACCGCAGCCAGCGCCGCCTGCTCACGCAGCTCGACCGTCACGGCGAGGTCGAGCACCGTCGGCAGCGGCGGGTGATGGATCAGCAGTAGCGAACCCTCCGGCGCAGGCACCGACAGCTCCGCAGCCAACCACGAGAGCTGAGCCTCATCCACCCGCCCCCAGTGCTCCCCGGGAACCGTCGAATCCAGCACGATCACCCGCATCCCACCGAACCACCGCACCTCGACCACAGCATCCGAACCGGCACCCGCAAGCCCCAGCTCCGCCCGCATCGCCCCGCGCTCGTCGTGGTTGCCCATGGCCCACACGACCTCACACCCCAACGCCTCCACCGCCGGCGCCACCAACTCCCGCAACCGCCGATACGACGACGCGTCCCCTCGATCAGCGAGATCCCCCGTGAACAGCAGAGCGTCAGGGCGAAGCCCCGAGGACACCAACCGCGACAACACAGAAGCGAGGTTCGCATCGGCATCCGCCCCGCTGCCGTACAGCGGCGCGCGTTCACCGGGAAGGTGCGTATCGGAGATGTGCACGAAGGTGTGCGATGGGCGAGAGTGCTCGGTGAGGATCATTTCTCTTCCAGTGAGACGACGAACAAGTACAGGACAGAAGTCAGACGGCCGCGGCAGTCGATCCGGGCACGAGGGTTCCGACGAACGGCTGCCGGACGGTCGGCGCAGAGTCGGCGTCAGAACTCAGAAGAAGCTGCATCGTCTCCACCGCCGCCGCGGCAACGGCCTCGACCGGAATCCGCAGCGTCGTCAGCCCCAGCAGGTCGGCACCGGGAAGGATGCCGTCGCACCCCGTCACGCTCACGTCGCCGGGCACGGACAACCCTTCAGAGCGCAGAGCGCGCATGACCGCAAGCTGCCGATAGTCCGACGCGCACATCACGGCCGTGGCCCCGGCGCGCACGGCATCCAGCGCCTCATTCACTCCATCTGTCGGCGCCGCCCCCGCAGACACCAGAGTCACCGACGCCCCGCCGGCAACCAACGTCGACTCCATCGCCGACGCCCGCAGATGCTCCGCGAACGACACGTCCTCCGCACCCGAGAGCACGACGACCCGCCGATGCCCCAACGACAACACATGTGAAGCCAGCATCCGCCCGTGCTCCGGATCGTCATAGTGCGCGGTATGAATCCGTTCCGCCGTCTCGACCCGCCCCGCGCGCACGATCGGCACCTGGTCGGCGAACGGCTCGAGCTGCGCAGCGGTAATTCCACCGGTCGCCACGATCAGTCCGGCCACCCGCATGCCGAGCAGCCGGTGCAGCGCGTTGACCTGCTCGGCGCCCTGCACGTCGGCGCCGATCGTCACCGTCACGAGGTCGAGGCCACGCCTGTGCGCCTCATCCTGCAGGCGCGAGAACAACAGTCCGTATGCCGGGTTGCTCGCGTCGCGCAGCATGAGTCCAACCGTGCCGGTGCGGCCGGCGGCGAGCTCGGCGGCCATCGTGTTGCGCACGTATCCGAGGCGCTCGGCCTCGGCGAGGATCCGCTCCTGGGTCTCGGGAGCGAATCGCCCCTCGCCCTTGAGCGCCCTGGTCGCGGTGGCCCGGGAGACCCCCGCGGCCGCGGCCACATCGCTGACCGTGACGCGCAGACCCGGAGCATCCGAAGACGATGTACCACTCACGCGCGCGCCTTCTTGGCCTTGCGGGGCGCTCCGGCGCGCGAACCTCGTCCATACACGAGATACATGGTGACACCCATGATGATCATGAGCAGCACTGTATAGACGAACGTGATCGGCATCGCGTCGAGATTGTTCTCGCCGCGCGTGCTCTCTTGGATCGCCACACCCAGCGGCTTGAACAGCGGGTGGTAGAGGAAGATCGCCGCGTCGTAGTCGTCGAGCAGGCTGTTGAAGTTCAGCGCCGTGATCGCCGCAGCGGTCGGCAGCACGAGCGGGACCAGCACCTTGCGGAACGTCGTCAGCGACTTCGCCCCGAGGATGCGCGAGGCGTCTTCGAGCGAGTCGGGCACCGACGCGAACCCGGCCTTGAGCAGGCGCAGCGTGAACGGGATCTTCACGCAGATGTAGGCGATGAGCAGCAGGATCGGCGTTCCGGTGAGCACGAGGCCGCCCACGATCGCCCGCGGTTCGTCGAACGCGGTCACGAGGGCGAGCGCGATGAGCACGATCGGCAGGATCCACGGGATGTGCAGCACGTATTCGATCGCGGTCGTCAGCAGGTTGCGGTGCTTCTGCAGCATCCGCGCCACGAACAGCAGACCGCCGACCACGATGATCGACGCGAGCGCGCTGTAGACCACGCTGACGATGAACGGACGGATCGCCTCGGCGCTCGAGAACACGGTGATGTAGTTGTCGAGCGTGAAGCTGTCGAGGGTGATCGACCCGGCGAGGATGCTGCGCGCATCGACGAACGAGAAGATCACGATCAGCACGACGGGGATCAGGTAGATCACCCACAGCAGGTAGGCGATGACGTGCACGACGACGTTCGCGAACGGGTTGCGGATCTTCTGCTTCTGGATCGGCGTCGCCACCTTCGCGACCGAGAAGTACACGCCCGACTTCTCGAAGCGGTTCATGATCGCGAGCAGGATGATCGTCGCGATGCCGAGCACGATCGCCAGCAGGGCCGCGATGTCCCGCGTGATGGGGCTGCGCGAGAGATCGATGATCAGCGGTGCGACGGTCTGGAAGTCGGGACCGCCGAGCACGAGCGGAGCGGTCAGCGCACCGAGTCCGATGAGGAACGTGAGCACCGTGACCGCGAACAGCATCGGCTTCATGACCGGCAGCACGATGCGGCGCAGGATCGTCCAGGTCGACGCGCCCATGAGCTTCGCCGCCTCGATCGACGCGTAGTCGACCTTGCCGAGCGAGGACGAGAGGAACAGCATGTGGTTGGTCGTGGTCGCGAAGGTCATCACGAAGACGACGGCGAAGTAGCCCGAGAACCAGTCGCGGTCCATGTCGGGCCACACGTTGACCATCATGTTCGTGAAGAACCCGAACCGGCCGTAGATGAAGTTGTATCCCGCGGCCAGCACGATGCCGCCGTAGATCAGGGTCGTGGCATAGCCGAGCCAGAGGATCTTCGCGCCTCGCACCTGGAAGTACTTCGTCACCAGCACGATGAACACGCCGACCACGTTGACGGTGATCGACAGGGTGACGGCGAGCAGGAAGCTGTTGCCGAGCGTCTTCAGCGCGCGCTCGCTGCCGAACAGCTTCTCGACGGCGCGGATGCTGAACTGCCCGTCGGGGAAGAAGGTGACGCCGAGCAGGGCGGCGTTCGGCAGCACGAGGAAGGCGGCGGCGAACCAGATCACGATGATGCCCGTGATCCAGGCGAGCGGCGAGCGCAGCATCGCCTTCACGCTGCCGGGCTTTCCTCTCTTACGGGGCCGCGGTCCCGGCGTCTGACCCTCGACGACCGCATGGGTGGTCAAGGAGCCGGCTTCTCCGGTCACGGCCGCTGACGGCGGGACCGCGGGGTCTGTGGGGTTCTGGGAGTTCTGCGAGTTCTGGGGAGTCGACATGTCACGCCGCCGGGTACTGCAGGATCCAGCGGGGGTCGACGTCGACGCGCACCGCGTCGCCCGGGTTCCACTGGCGGGCGCTCGCCGCGGCGGGCACGCTGACGCGCAGCGCGGCATCCTCTGCCGTCACGGTGTAGACGCTGTGGCTGCCGTGGTACGTGCGGTCGACGATGGTGCCATCGAGGGAGGCGGATGCCGTCGAGCTGTCGTGCGCCACGGCGAGGTGCAGCTTCTCGGGCCGCACATAGCTCTCTGCCGTGGCATCCAGTCCGCCGCCGAGGCTCGTGATCTGCGCCGGGCTGAGACGGTTGTTCTCGCCGATGAATCGGCAGACGAACGGCGTCGCGCTGCGGTCGTAGATCTCCTCGGGAGTGCCGACCTGCTGCAGCGTGCCGGCGTCGAGCACGGCGATGCGGTCGCTGAGGGTGAGCGCCTCTTCTTGATCGTGGGTGACGTAGACCGTGGTCACGCCGACCTCGCGCTGCAGCTCTTTCAGCTGCTCACGCAGCTGCACGCGCAGCTTCGCGTCGAGGTTCGACAGCGGCTCGTCGAGCAGCAGGATGCTGGGGGTCAGCGCGAGCGCGCGGGCGATGGCCACGCGCTGCTGTTGCCCACCCGAGAGCTCCGACACGTTCTTGTCGAGCTGCGACTGCGCGAGGCCGGTGCGGTCGGCGATCTCGTCGACGCGGCGGCGCTGGTCGGCCTTCGACGTCTTCTGGACAGAGAGGCCGAACGCGATGTTCTCACGCACGTTCATGCTCGGGAACAGCGCGTAGTTCTGGAACACCATGCCCACGCCGCGCTTCTCGCTCGGCACGCGCGTGACATCGCGCCCGCCGATCAGGATGCGCCCGCCGGTCGGCTCGACGAATCCGGCGAGTGTGCGGAGGGCCGTGGTCTTGCCGCATCCGGACGGACCCAGGAGGGTGAAGAACTCACCCTCCTGGATCTCCAGATCGAGGTGCGAGACCGCATGGTGATCGCCGAACGCGACCTCGACATCTTCGAAACGGATCATGCTGTCTTTCCGGCTAGGTGGTGAAGAGGGGTTCGGTTCGATCAGCCGATGTACTCGAGCGTGACCTTCTCGACCCACGCTCCGAGGTTCTCGCTCACGAAGCCGAAGTCGATGTCCTGACGGTCGAGGGTGCCCATGAGCTCGACGACCTCGGGGTTGGCCTGCTCGATCGCGCCCTCGTTGACGGGCATTGAGTTGAACTCGGCGGCGAACTCGCCCTGCACCTCGGCACTGCCGAACCAGTCGATGAACTCCTGCGCCTTGGCCTCGTTGCCGGTGCCGTTGATCTGCGCGATCTGCTCGGTGACATACGGCACGCCGTAGTCGGGAACGATCATGCCGGTCTTGGTGCCGTACTCCTCGTCGCGCGCGGCGATGCCGCTCGAGGGGAGCACGCCGTAGTCGATCTCGTCACGCGTGATGCGGGCGTAGAGGTCGGTGCCTTCGACCGCGGGCGAGCCGTTGGCGTAGTACGCCTCGACGAGCTCCCAGCCCTCGTCGCTGACGCCCAGGTCGCCGTCCTCATCGAGGTGACGCGACAGGATGCTGGCGAGCACGAGCTGCGGGGTGGCCTGGCCCAGTGCCGGGTTGACCTCGTAGCGGCCGGCGTACTCCTCGGTCCAGAGGTCCTCCTCGTCGGAGGGGGCATCGGTGGTCGTGTTCTCGTCGTAGACGGTGACGATGGCCTGCTCGACGAGCGGCCAGAAGGCGCCGTCGGCCGGGTCGCCCGCGTCGGCGGGAACCTCTCCGCTCCACTCGGGCTCGTAGGCGGTGATCGCCTCTTCGGCCTTGAGCTGCTCGAAGAACATGTTGTTCAGACCGAACACGACGTCGCCGACGGGGTTGTTCTTCTCGGCGATGATGCGGTTGGTGAGGTCGGCGCCGCCGAGGCCCACGATCTCGATGTCGATGCCGGCATCCGCGGCCTTCTCGGTGATCCACTCACCGCGGCCGTCGCTGTTCGAGTTCGTGTAGACGATGAGGGTCGCATCCGACCCGCCGTCGCTCGAGCCGCCGTCGGTCTCGGTGCTGCCGCCTGCGCAGCCGGTCAGGGTCACGGCCGCCACCGCAGCGATTCCCAGGAGAGACCAGCGCTTCTTTCGGATGTCGACCATGGTCGCCTTTCTCGTCATCGAGGTATGTCTGATCCGACTTTACCCCGAAGTTGTGGTTTATGTACAACGATCTGTCTGTTTCTTAGCCGCGTTCGCGCGACCGCACTCAAGATAGGCGGCGGAAGTGAACGCAGGGGGAGTGCGAAGTGAACGTTGCGCGGTTCGATGGGCGCGTTTCGTCTCGCTCGGCTTCGCCGTGCTCGCTCAACGACCGGGGGAATGCCGTTCGTTGAGCGAAGACGACGAAGTCGCCTGAGACGAAACGTGGTGGGCCGGTGTGGGGGCGTTTCGTCTCGCTCGGCTTCGCCGTGCTCGCTCAACGACCGGGGGGCGACGACGGTTCGCTCAACGACCGGGGCGGTATGCCGTTCGTTGAGCGAAGACGACGAAGTCGCCTGAGACGAAACGTGGTGGGCCGGTGTGGGAGCGTTTCGTCTCGCTCGGCTTCGCCGTGCTCGCTCAACGACCGGGGCTGGCGTCAGGCGGAGAACGCGGGCACGGCCTCGATCAGCATCCGGGTGTAGTCCTCCTGCGGAGCCGTGAAGATCTGTGTCGCGTCACCGCACTCGACGAGCTTTCCGTTCTTGAGAACGGCGACGCGGTCGGCCGTCTCGGCGACGACTCCGAGGTCGTGCGTGATGAAGAGGTAGGTCAGCTCGCGCTCGCGCTGCAGCTCGTCGAGCAGGGCGAGGATCTGCGCCTGCACCGACACGTCGAGCGCCGAGACCGCCTCGTCGAGCACGAGGAACTCGGGATCGAGCGCGAGGGCGCGGGCGATCGCCACGCGCTGTCGCTGGCCGCCGGAGAGCTCGTCGGGGAAGCGGCCGAGCATCCCGTCGGGGAGAGCGACCTGCTCCGACAGCTCGAGAGCGCGCTTCGACCGTGACTGTCGATCGCCCTCGCCGAACGACAGCAGCGGCTCGGTGATGAGCTGCTCGATCGTCATGCGCGGGTTCAGCGAGTCGAACGGGCTCTGGTAGACCATCTGGAACCGCCGCCGCAGCTGACGCAGCTTCTCGCCCTTGAGGTGCGTGATGTCCTCGCCGGCGAAGGAGATCGATCCCGACGTCGGCTCCTCGAGGCGCAGCACGAGTCGCGCGAGCGTGCTCTTGCCCGATCCGGATTCGCCCACGACGGCGAGCGTCTCACCGCGGCGCACCTCGAGTGAGACGGCGTCGACGGCCGTGAGCGTGCGGCGGTCGCCTGCGCCCTTGGGCAGCGGGAAGATCTTGGTCAGCTCGGTCACCCGCACGATCGGCTCTCCGCCGAACTCGATGCGGGCCGTGGTCGATGCGGTCCGACGCTCGTGCGCGCTCAACCGGGGCGCTGCAGCGATGAGCTTGCGCGTGTACTCGTGCGTCGGAGCGTTCATCACCTGCTCTGCGGGCCCGGAGTCGACGATCTCGCCCTGCTTCATGACGATGACCCGGTCTGCCCGTTCGGCCGCCATCCCCAGATCGTGGGTGATGAGCAGGATCGCCGTTCCGAGTTCTCGCGTCAGGTTCGCGAGGTGGTCGAGGATCTGCTTCTGCACCGTCACATCGAGAGCGCTCGTGGGCTCATCGGCGATGATCAGGCTCGGCTGCGCGGCCAGTGCTCCCGCGATCAGCGCGCGCTGCTTCATGCCACCCGAGAACTGATGCGGGTACTGCTTCGCCCGCTCGGCCGGATACGTCAGGCCAGCCATCTCGAGCAGTTCGACCGCGCGATCGTGGGCGTCGTGCTTCGTCGCGAGTCCGTGTACGAGCAGTGGCTCCGCCACCTGCACGCCCACGCGCCGCACGGGATTGAGAGACAGCGCCGGATCCTGAGGCACCAACCCGATCAGGCGTCCGCGGATGCTGCGCCAGCGACGCTCGCTCAGCGGGATGAGGTCTTCGCCCTCGAACTCGATGCGCCCGCTCACCACTTCGGCGTTGGGAGCGAGAAGATTCATGATCGACTGCGCGACGGTGCTCTTGCCCGAGCCCGACTCGCCCACGATCGCGACCACCTCGCCGCGACCCACGCTCAGGTCGACGCCCCGCACCGCATCGACCTCTCGGTCGCCGATCCGGTAGGCGACGCGCAGGTCTTCGACACGCAGGATGTCGTCACGCGCGGCGGGTTGCCCGCTGGGCGTCGGGTTCACGGACTCGCCGAGTCGAGCGGACTCATCGGCGGTCGCGGCGACGTCGTTCGGCATGCGTCCTCCTCATCGAGCACGGGTCGTGCCATCAGCACTGATCATCTTCCGTTCACGCTAGGCGTGCGGATTCATCCTGATCAAGCCCTACATCGGCATTGGGCTATGCGCTCGCTGCATCGATCACGCGGAGTCATCCACCTCGTCGACCAGGCTCAGCAGTCGTTCGACGAGCGGATTGTGAGACTCCGCGTTCCACGCGATGTCGAGTTCGACGCTGTTCACCCGCGACGACGGATCGGTGTCGCTGATCGGCAGCAGCGTCACCGAGTCGGGGGAGATCCGCTCGGCCGACTCCGGCACCAGCGTGAACCCGATGCCGGCGCTCACCATCGCGAGCAGCGCGGGCACCTGCCCGGCGTACTGCACGATGTGCGGATGCACCCCGCTCGCCACGAACATCGACAGCAGCAGGTCGTGGAAGTACCGTGCGCCGCTCGGCGAGTACATGAGCAGCGACTCGTCTTTGAGGTCGATGAGCTTCAGCGGCTCGCCGCGCTGCGCGAGGGCCGAATCGCTCGGAAGCGCCACCGACAGGCGCTCGCGGTAGACCGCGCGACTGCTGATCTGCGGTCGGGCGAGCAGCGGCCGCATCAGGCCGATGTCGACCGTGCCCTTCTCGAGCTCCTCCACCTGGTCGAGGGAGACGAGCTCGCGCAACAGCAGCGTGACGCCGGGCAGTTCGGCTGACGCGCGGCGCAGCAGATCGGGCACGACCGCCTGGCCCGCCATCGCCGTGTACGCGATCGTGACGGTGCCGGCCGCGCCCTCGCCGACGGAGCGCACATCCGAGACGGCCTTCGCCGCGAGGTCGAGGAGGCGGCGCGCGTTGGGAAGCAGCGCGCGCCCGGCCTGGGTCAGCGCCACACGACGACTGGTGCGGTCGAACAGCCTGGTCGAGAGCTCGCGCTCGAGCTGCTGGATCTGACGACTGAGTGGCGGCTGGGTCATCTTCAGCCGTGTCGCTGCCGCCCCGAAGTGCAGTTCCTCGGCCACGGCGATGAAGCATTCGAGCTGTACCAGCGAGATCATCGATCCACTCCCGACATCAATCAGTGCGACTTTTGGTTTGTCTGCGCATCTGTCCCCACCATAGTGTCGGAGAAACTCGATGACGCGGAATCCGCTGATGCGGAGTCCCCGGAGTCTCACCAACGGAGGCGTGATGTCCGAAGAGCTCCTGCTGTCTGTCCCTGCTGCCACGCGGCTGGCCGAGAACGCGGTGCGGTCCGTCCGCATCACGCCCGTGGCCTTCCAGGACCCACCACTGCTCAACACCGTCGGCGTGCACGAGCCCCTGGCGCTGCGCGCCATCGTTCAGGTGACCACCGAGTCGGGGGTCGTCGGGCTCGGCGAGACCTATGGCGACAGTGCGCACCTGCAGCGGATGAAGGTCGCCGCCGACGCGGTGCTCGGATGCGACGTGTTCGCGACCAATGATCTGCGCGCGCGGGTCGAACGCAGTGTGGCCGGCGACGGCATCCGTGGTGGGCATGGCATGTCGGGCATGGTCACGGGCACCAGCACGGGCGACCGCGTGCTCTCGCCGTTCGATGTCGCCACCGTCGACATCCGCGGAAAGCTGCTCGGGGTGCCGGCGAGCGAGCTGCTGGGCGGGCGCGTGCGCGATGCCGTTCCGTTCAGCGGCTACCTCTTCTACAAGTGGGCGGGTCATCCGGGAGGGTCCGTCGACGAGTGGGGCGAAGCCCTCACGCCCGAGGGGATCGTCGCGCAGGCGCGGCGCATCGTCGACGCTTACGGCTTCACCGCGCTCAAGCTCAAGGCCGGGGTTTTCGCGCCCGACGACGAGATCGCGGCGATCCTAGCGCTGCGCGAGGAGTTTCCCGATCACCCGCTGCGCATCGATCCGAACGGCGCCTGGACCGTCGAGACCTCGCTGCGGGTCGCCGACGCGCTGAAAGACGTGCTCGAATACCTCGAAGACCCCACCCCGGGCCTTGCGGGCATGGCCGAGGTGCGCCGCCACACGGATCTGCCGCTCGCGACCAACATGTGCGTCGTGGCGTTCTCGCACATCCCCGAGGCGGTGCGCCTCGGCGCGATCGACATCGTGCTCTCCGACCACCACTTCTGGGGTGGCCTCGAGCGTTCGCGCCTGCTCGCCGGGTTCGCCGAGACTCTCGGGTGGGGGCTCTCGATGCACTCGAACTCGCACCTCGGCATCAGCCTCGCCGCGATGACCCACCTGGCCGCGGCCACTCCCGGCGTCGGATACGCATGCGACACGCACTGGCCCTGGAAGCGCGAGGACGAGGACGTCATCGCGCCGGGCGCACTGAGCTTCGTCGACGGGTCGCTGGCGGTGCCGACCGCACCGGGCCTCGGCGTCGACCTCGACCCCGAGGCGCTGGCGCGGCTGCATCGGCAGTACCTCGACGGCGGCATCCGCGAGCGCGACGACACCGGCTACATGCAGCGGGTCGACCCCGGATACGTGCTGGAAAGTCCCCGCTGGTGAGCGCGGCGAGCCGTCCGTTGCGCATCGCGGTCACCGACGCGATCATGTCGGCGTTCTCCGACGATCTGCGCCGCACCGAGCGGCCGCACGAGTGGGTGTTCGCCGATCCTGGTGTGCCCGGCTCCGCGCGCGCCGCGATCGACGGTGCCGACGTGGTGATCTGCTCGCGGCTCACGACCGACGACATAGCCGGCGCCGATCACGTGCGGCTCGTGCACGCGACGGGTGCCGGAGTCGACCGGATCGATGCCGAAGCCGTGCCCGATGGTGTGCCGCTGTGCAACACCGGTCATCACGGCCCCGCGATCGCCGAGCACGTGATCATGACGGCGCTCATGCTGCGCCGTCGAGCGCTCGAGGCCGACGCCGAGATGCGCCGGGGAGAGTGGCGCACGATCGCCACCGTGACGGGCTCTCCTCCGGCGGGCGTGCCGTACCACCGATCGCTCGCCGGCAGCACCCTGGGGCTCATCGGCTATGGCGAGATCGGCCGCTCCGTCGCCCACCTCGCGAAGGCTTTCGGGATGCGCGTGGTCGCCCTGAGGCGGCATCCGGACGCGGGCGGACCCGGCACCGAGCTGCTCGACCGCGTGTACGGCGAAGAGCAGCTGCATCCGCTGCTGCGCGAGAGCGATGTCGTCGTCGTCACCGCACCCCTCACCGAGAGCACGCGCGGGATGATCGATGCCGACGCGCTCGCGCAGCTGCACGCCGACGCGCTGATCGTCAACGTCGCCCGCGGCGCGCTCATCGACGAGGACGCCCTGTACGCAGCCCTCGCAGAGGGGCGCATCGGAGGGGCGGCGATCGACGTGTGGTGGGATGCGCCGCAGGGCGCCGAGGCGCCTCCTGTCGTGCAGATGTTCGCCGCGCTCGACCGGGTGGTGCTGACCCCGCACCACTCGGGTCACGCCGGCGAGGTCTTCACCGCGCGCGCCGCCGACATCGCCCGCAACATCGACCTGCTCGACGCCGGTCTTCCCCTCGAGCGTCAGGTGCGCTGAGCAGGAGGACCGAGGCTCGCTGAGCAGGAGGACCGACGGTCGCTGAGCAGGAGGACTGAGGCGCTGGGCGCCTCGGCATCCGGTCAGAACATCTCGACCAGGCGGGTGACGATCAGCGTCACGGCACCGAGAGCGGACGCCCCGAGGGCGATCGCGCGCGTGCGCCGCCGATTGAGGAACCTGTTCACGAACCGCGACAGCACCACGCCGCCCACAGCGAACGGCGCCATCCAGGCGGCGGTGGCGAGCGCATGCGCGGGGACCGCGCCCCACAGGAACAGGGCCACCAGCGACAGCGACGACCCGACGAGGAAGAACGCCGACATCGTGCCGCGCAGCCGCGGCCCCTCCGACCCCTGCCAGATGATCGCCATCGGCGTGCCGCCCACAGACGTCGTCGTTCCCATGAGGCCCGACAGCGCCCCGGCCACCGCCTGCGTCGTCCTGGTCACCCGCGGGTGCCAGCCGCGCAGCGACATGACGACCCCCAGCAGCACGACGCCGGCGACCGCCCACGACAGCGCGGTCGCCGACATGACGGCGACGAGCCCCGCTCCGACGACGGTTCCCGGCACGCGGCCTGCCAGCGCCCAGCCGGCGCCTCGCAGGTCGAGCGCTGCGCGATCCATCACCACCACGATCAGAGTCACGACCATCGCCAGCATGATCACGAGCACCGGCAGCAGGGTGGCGTCGATGAGGGCGATGAACGGGGCAGCCAGCATGCCCATGCCGAATCCGATCGAGCCCTGCATGCAGGCGGCGGCGAGGATCACCGCACCCAGCAGCGTGAACTCGAGGACCGTCACCAGGGGCTCAGCGGCGCGCGGCGATCGAGCCGATCACACGACGACGCTTCTTGCTCTGCAGGCGCCAGCGCTGGCCAGGGTCCGTCGCGAGACGCAGCCACGCGGCCAGCACGTTGGCGCAGACCGTGGTGATCACGATCGCAAGACCCGGGAGCACCGACTGCCACCACGCCTCGGCGAGGTACTGGCGCCCCTGCGAGACCATGAGGCCCCAGCTGACGTCGGGCGGCTGGATGCCGATGCCGAGGAAGCTCAGCGAGGACTCGGCCAGCATCACGTAGCAGAACTCGAGCGTGGCGAGCGTGACGAGAGTCGGCAGCACGTTAGGGACGATGTGACGGAAGACGATGGCGCGATTCGTGGCTCCGAAGTTCGTCGCGGCATCGACGAACATCCGGGAGCGCAGCTCGGCGGCATCCGCTCGCGCGGTGCGCAGGTAGAGAGGGATGCGTGTGATCGCGAGCACGAGCACGATGTTCGCCGCGCTCGGGTTGAAGACGTAGAGGATCACGACGGCGAGCAGCAGCGAGGGGAAGCTCATGATGACGTCGGCGATGCGCATCGACACCGACTCGCGCCATCCGCGGTGGAATCCGGCCCACATGCCCCAGATCGATCCGACGATCGCGGAGACGACCACGGCCGCGGCGGCGACACCCAGGGTCGTGCCTGCCGCGGTGATGATGCGGGCGAGCAGGCTGCGTCCCAGCGAGTCACTGCCGAGTGCGTACTCCCAGCCGAGCTGGAAGCTGAACGGCGGCATGTTGCGCGCCCCGAGATCCTGCCGCTGCGCGATCTCGCCGAACAGCGGGGGACCGACGATCGCGGTGAGCACGATGAACGCGAGGATGATGGCCGCGGATGCGGCGACCTTGTCCTTCCACAGCAGCTGCCAGAGGTTGGCGCGGCCGGACGACCGTGCTCCGCGCGCCTTCTGAGTGAGGACGGTGACTGTCGATGCGTTGTTGTCAGACATTCGTCAGCACCTCTGCCTTCGTGTCGGAGAGCGCCCCCGGGCCGCGACGACGGGCGCGAGAGCCGGCCGTCGGCCTGACTCGCGGGTCGAGGAGTGCATAACCGAGGTCGATGATGATGTTCAGGGCGAAGATCGCCAGGGCTGTGATCAGCACCGCGGCCTGCAGCACCGCGAAGTCGCGCTGCAGGATCGAGTCGATCATGAGCTTGCCGATGCCGGGCCAGCCGAAGATCGACTCGACGACCACGGCGCCGTTGATGAGGCCGACGGTCAGGTCGCCTGCCACGGTGAGGGCGGGGGCTGCGGCGTTGCGCAGCGCATGCTTCGAGACGATGTGCATCTGCCCTGCACCGCGGCTGCGGGCGACCTGGATGTAGGGCTGACCCAACACCGTCACCATCGACCCGCGCACGACCTGGGCGAGCACTCCGACCGGCCGCAGCATGAGCGTCGCGACCGGGAGGATCCAGACGAGCGCTCCGTCGGTGCCGGAGGTCGGCAGCCAGCCCAGCGTGATCGCGAAGATCCAGATGCCGAGGATGGCCACCCAGAAGTCGGGCACGCTCGCCGCCGTCATCGAGAAGAAGCTCACGATGCGGTCGGCGATGCCGTTCGGCTTCAGCGACGCCCAGCTGCCGAGCGCCACGGCGATGACGATCGCCAGGATCATCGTGACCGCGGCGAGCTGCAGGGTGGCGGGGAAGGCGCGCAGCGCCATCTCGGCCGCGGGTTCACCGGTGCGCAGCGACTGACCGAAGTCGAGCTGCAGGACTCCGAGGAAGTAATCGCCCATCTGCTTCCACAGCGGCTGGTCGAAGCCGTTGCGGGCCGCGAAGTCCTCGCGCATCTGATCGGTCGCGTTCAGCGGCAGATACAGCTGCGACGGATCGCCGGTGAGGCGGGCGAGCACGAAGACACCCAGGACGACTGCGATCAGCGGCAGCGCGCTCTGCAGGATTCGTTTTCTCAGGTAGGTCCACATGGTCGCCCGCCTCTCACTCTCACTCTCGCTCGCGGTCAGCCCGCGAGCGAGACCTCCTTGATGCGCAGCTCGTCGCCGGTCGACGAGTTGGGCTCGTAGGTCACCCGGTCGGCGAGACCGAGCATGACCGTCTGGTGCGCGATCGGGGCCAGGGCCACCACGTTCTCGCGCTCGTAGGCGAACACCTCTTCGTACGCGGCCTGGCGCTCGTCGCCGGTGAGGGTCCGCGCGGTGGTGATGAGCTCGTCCAGGGCCGGGTCGCCGAACTCGGCCTGTGCGCCGCCCGTGAGCATGTACTGCTCGACCGTGAACTGCGCGTCACCTGCCTGGTTGCCGTGCTGGATGAGCATCGAGATCGGACCCTCGTTCGTGACGAACGGACTCAGCTGGTACTGCAGGTGCTGAGTGGTGTCGACCATGCGCAGCTCGACGTTCAGCCCTGCGGCCGCCAGCTGCTCGCGCAGCACCTCGCCGAGTTCGCTGACCTTCGGGAACTGCGCGGTGCGCACCGGCATGAGGATCTTGGTGTCGACCGCGACGCCGTCGGCCGCAGCCTCCTCGACCAGGGCCTTCGCCTTCTCGGGGTCGTACTCCCACGGCTCGAGGTCGGCGTTGAATCCGACGATGCCCTCGGGGATCAGCTGCGCGGCCACCTTGTCGCCATCGGGGTAGAGCGACGAGACGATGCCCTCGCGATCGATGGCGTAGTTGATCGCCTGACGGATGCGGATGTCGTCGAGCGGAGCCGTCTCGCCCGAGAAGCGCAGGGCGATCGTCTCGTTGTTCGGGTAGCTCACGCCCAGGTCTCCGATGCCGTCCTCAGCACTGAGGCCGAGGGCGATGTCGGCTTCGCCGCTGGTGATCATCGCGGCACGGACGGTGCCCTCGGAGCGCCACTGGTACTCGACGTCGGCGAACTGCGGGGCGTCGCCCCAGTAGTCGTCGTTGCGCTCGAGCGTCAGCTTCGTGCCGGCCTGCCACTCGCCGATCGCGTAGGGACCGGTGCCGACCGGCTCGCGCACGAACTCGGTGTTCGAGGTCTCGGGCGAGACGATCTCGATGAACGACAGCTTCAGGGGGAGGATCGGGTCGGGGCTCGGGGTGGTGACCGTGAGCGTGGTGGCGTCGGTCGCCTCGACCTCGAGGTCGTCGTCGCCGAAGATGTAGCCCTCGACGTTGCAGCCGAGGTCGCCGTTCACGGCGCGATCGATGGAGTAGGCGGCTGCCTCGGCATCGAACGGCGTGCCGTCCTGGAAGGTGACGTCATCGCGGACGGTGAACGTCCACTCCGTGTCGCCGGTCTGCTCCCACTCGGTGGCCAGCAACGGTTCGAGCTCGCCCGTCGAGGGGTTGCGCTCGACCAGCGGCTCGGTGACCGTGCTGCGCACGACGACGCCGGTGGAGGTGAGGTTGGCGTCGCACGCCTCGAGCGTCGGGGGCTCCTGCGTGAGCACGACACGGAGGGTGTCGCCCGTGCCGCCCTCGCCGCCGCCTTCCGACTCCGAGTTGGCGACGGAGCACGAAGCCAGCAGTGCGATCGATGCGATTCCGGCAGTGACCGCGGCTGCCCGGGTGCCTCTGCGTCGGGGGGAAGAAAGCTTCATCGGGTTCCTCCAGGTAGGGGACGGCCGCGGCCCTCGTTGGCTGTCGGCCCGTTGTGAATGTCGCAGACCGCCTCCCGAGCGTCAACAGGTGCGAAGGCCGCACCGGCGGCCGGTGCCGAGGGCCGGTGCCGTGCGGCATCCGTCGGCCGAGTCGCGATCCGCGAGATTACGCCGGTCTCACCCCATAGATGCTTGCGGCGCATCAATCCATGCAACTTCGCTTATGGAACTGCATCGTTGGCCGGACGTAGTCTCGCGCCATGACCAACTCTCCCGAAACCTCCGCTCCGTTCGCTCCCGGCTCCGTCGCTCAGGCGGGGCCGCTGCTCGATTCTCTCGAGCGGACGCTGCAGGACGAGTACTCCGTGGTGCGCCTGCCCGACGACCTCGCAGCCCTCGACCCGACGGATGCCGCGAAGGTGCGCGCCGTCGTCACGAGCGGTCGCAACGGCGTTCCCTCCGAGCTGATGGCCGCCCTCCCGAACCTCGAGATCGTGACCAACTTCGGCGTCGGATACGACACGACGGATGTCGCCCAGGCGGTCGCCCGCGGCATCCGGGTGACCCACACGCCCGACGTGCTCACCGACTGCGTCGCCGACACGGCGCTCGGGCTCATGCTCGATGTCTTCCGCCGGTTCGGCGCCTCCGAGCGGTTCCTGCGCGACGGCGCGTGGGAGTCGGGAGGGTTTCCGCTCACGCGTCGTTTCTCGGGCAGCACGGTCGGCGTGCTCGGCCTCGGCCGCATCGGGCAGGCGATCGCCAGACGCGCCGCCGCCTTCGACACGACGATCCTGTACACGACCCGACGTCCTGTCGAGGGCGTGCCGTGGGAGCACGTGGCATCGGCCGTCGACCTCGCGCGCCGATCGGATGTGCTGGTCATCGCGGTTCCCGGTGGGGCGGCGACCGAGAACCTCGTGGATGCCGAGGTGATCGACGCGCTCGGCCGCGACGGCTTCCTGGTGAACATCGCACGCGGCTCGGTCGTCGATGAGGATGCACTGATCGCCGCTCTCGAGGACGGCCGGATCGCGGGAGCCGGCCTCGACGTGTTCGCGCACGAGCCGCACGTGCCCACGCGGCTCATCCGCGATGACGTCACACTGCTGCCCCACGTCGGCAGCGGCACGCACGAGACCAGGATCGACATGCGAGACCTCACACTCGCGAACCTGCGGGCCCACCTCGACGGTCGGCCGCTGCCGACACCGGTGCCGGAGATGTCGGCACTCTGATGCAGACGGCGCATTGATCCATCCACCATTTGGTTTGTAGGCGCATCGTTTCACGCATAGCGTGACGATTGTTCAGATCCGAGCCGGATACCGGCGCGACACCCCAGGAGTGCACCGTGGCACGATTCACGCCCACCGAGCTGGCCGACCACCTTCGCGAAGGTCTTCTCTCGTTCCCCGCGACGGCGTTCACGCCGGAGCTCGAATTCGACGAGAAGCGCTACCGCGAGCACGTGGAATGGCAGGCGAGCTTCGGGGTGGCCGGTCTCTTCGCCGCCGGGGGCACCGGCGAGGGCTTCAGCCTCGATGCGGCCGAGTCCGCAGCGGTCGTCCGTGCGGCCGTGCAGTCGTCGCGACCCGAGGTTCCGGTGCTCGCCTCGGCCGGCGGCTGGACCCGGCACGCGATCGCGAACGCCCGAGCGGCCGAGGATGCCGGCGCGGAGGGGATCCTCGTGCTGCCCCCCTACCTCACCGAGTGCGACCAGGCGGGTCTCGTCGAGCACGTCTCAGCGATCGCCGCGGCGACGAAGCTCGCGATCATCGTCTACAACCGCGGCAACGCCATCTACTCGGCCGAGACGATGGCGATCCTCGCCGAACGGCACGAGAACGTCGTGGGGTTCAAGGACGCCACGGGCGACATCGAGCATCTGGCGTCGGTCTACGTCCGCAACGGCGAACGCCTGTTCTACCTGGGTGGTCTACCCACCGCAGAGACCTACGCGCTGCCCCTGCTGCAGATGGGCATGAGCACGTACTCGTCGGCGATGTTCAACTTCGTCCCCGAGTTCGCGCTCGAGTTCTACCGCGATGTGCGCGCCCAGGACCGTGCCGCGGTGACCGAGAAGCTGGGGCGCTTCGTGCTGCCGTACATCGCGATCCGCAACCGCGGGAAGGGATTCGGCGTCTCGATCGTCAAGGCGGGTCTCCGTCTGACCGGACACGGCGTCGGTCCCGTCCGCCCGCCGCTGCACGACCTGTCGGCGCAGGACGACGCCGATCTGGCGCAGCTTCTCGAGCACGCCGGCCTGCTCGCCGCCGTTCCCGCCTGACCTCGCCGATCCTCTCGGCGCCACCGCCGTCGATTCAAGGAGTGTGACATGACCACCGCCATCCTCACCGGGCATTCGTCGATCGCGGGACGATCCGTGCCCGGCACCGGCACCGCGCTGTACGCCATCGCCCCGGCCACCGACGAGCAGCTCGAACCCCCCTACTCGCAGATCGACGTCGAGCAGCTCCGCGCGGCGACCGCCGCCGCGGCCGAGGCCTTCACGTCGTTCTCCCGACTCGCCCCCGAGGCTCACGCGGCGTTCCTCGAATCGATCGCCGACGAGATCGACGCGATCGGCGACACGCTGATCGAGCGGGCGATGCAGGAGACCGGGTTGCCGCAGGCGCGACTCCTCGGTGAGCGTGCTCGGACCACCGGGCAGCTGCGGCTGTTCGCCGACGTCGTGCGTGCCGGAGAGCACCGCGGCGTGCGGATCGACCCGGCGCAGCCGGACCGCACACCTCTTCCGCGCGTCGACATCCGCCAGCGCAAGATCGCGCTCGGGCCGGTGGCCGTGTTCGGGGCGTCGAACTTCCCGCTCGCGTTCTCGACTGCCGGGGGAGACACCGCATCCGCTTTGGCCGCCGGGTGCCCGGTCGTGTTCAAGGCGCACAGCTCGCATCCCGGCACGAGCGAGCTCGTCGCATCGGCGATCGCACGCGCCATCGACGCGCACGGACTGCACCCCGGAGTGTTCTCGCACATCTTCGGCCCCGGACGCAGCGTCGGCCAGGCGCTCGTCGCCGACCCCGACATCCACGCCGTCGGGTTCACCGGATCACGCGAGGGCGGTCTCGCGCTCGTACGCACGGCACAGGCGCGACCGGTGCCGATTCCCGTCTACGCCGAGATGAGCTCGGTCAACCCGGTGTTCATCCTGCCGGGGGCCCTGCACGGCGACGTCGAGGCGCTCGCCGCGGGGTACGTGCAGAGTGCGACGGGGTCGAGCGGGCAGCTGTGCACGCAGCCCGGTGTCGTCTTCGTCCCTCGCGGCGCCGAGGGCGAGGCGTTCCTGCGGGCCGTGTCGGAATCCCTGCGTGCGGCCACAGGGCAGACCATGCTCTCGCCGAGCATCGCGCACGCGTGGCGCGACGGTGTCGCGACCAGAGACGAGAACGCCGAGGTGCTCGCGCGGGGAACCGACGGCGAGGGGCCGCACGCTCCGGCGCCGGTGATCCACGCCGCCGAGCTCTCGTCGTTCGAAGAGAATCCCGTGCTGAACGAGGAGATCTTCGGGGCCGCGTCTCTGGTGGTGCGCTACGGCGACATCGCCGAGCTGGTGGAGGCCGCCTCACGGCTCGAGGGTCAGCTGACCGCCACGCTGCAGCTGAGCGCCGACGATCACGAACTCGCCGCCGCGCTCCTTCCGGTGCTCGAGCGCAAGGTCGGGCGCATCCTCGCGAACGGATGGCCCACCGGGGTCGAGGTCGGGCACGCGATGGTCCACGGCGGACCCTTCCCCGCCACGAGCGACTCGCGCACGACGAGCGTCGGAAGCCTCGCGATCGAGCGCTTCCTGCGCCCGGTGGCGTATCAGAACATCCCCGACGGGCTGCTGCCCGAGGTGCTGCGCGACGCCAACCCCTGGCACGTGTCGCGTCTCGTCGACGGGCGGCGCGAGGTGTCGGCATGACCCCCGTGCCCACGATCGAGAGGATCGAGGTCGTCCCGGTCGCCGGGCACGACTCGATGCTGCTGAACCTCTCGGGCGCGCACGGGCCGTTCTTCACACGCAACATCGTCATCGCGACGGACTCGGACGGACGGGAGGGGCTCGGCGAGGTCCCCGGCGGCGAGTCGATCCGCGGCACCATCGCCGAGGCCGCGGAGTTCCTCGCGGGCCAGCCGGTCGGCCGATACCGCTCGCTGCTGCGGGCGATCGCGACCCGCTTCGCCGACCGCGACGCGGGCGGTCGTGGGCTGCAGACGTTCGATCTGCGCACGACCGTGCACGCCGTCACCGGCATCGAGTCGGCGCTCCTCGATCTGCACGCCCAGCACCTCGGCGTGCCGGTCGCGGAGCTTCTCGGCGACGGCCAGCAGCGCGACAGTGTGCCGATGCTGGGGTATCTGTTCTTCATCGGCGATGCTGACCGCACCGACCTCCCCTATCTGCGCGAGAGCGGCGACGGGTGGGAGAGCGTGCGGCGCGAAGAGGCGATGTCAGCCGATGGCATCGTGCGCCTGGCCGAAGCCGCGCAGACGCGCTACGGGTTCTCGGACTTCAAGCTCAAAGGCGGCGTGCTCGACGGCGAGGTCGAGGCCGACGTCGTCACCGCGCTCGCTGAACGGTTTCCCGAAGCGCGCATCACGCTCGACCCGAACGGCGGGTGGCTGCTCGAGGACGCGGTGCGCATCGGCCGCCGCCTGGCCGATGTGCTCGCCTACGCCGAGGATCCGTGCGGCGCGGAAGGCCGATTCTCGGGTCGAGAGGTGATGGCGGAGTTCCGTCGCCGCACCGGCCTGCGAACAGCGACGAACATGATCGCGACGGACTGGCGAGAGATGGCGCACGCGATCCGCTCCGACGCCGTCGACATCCCGCTCGCGGATCCGCATTTCTGGACCATGGCCGGTTCGGTGCGGGTGGCGCAGCTGTGCCACGACTTCGACCTGACGTGGGGGTCGCACTCGAACAACCACTTCGACATCTCGCTGGCGATGTTCACACAGGTCGGCGCAGCGGCGCCAGGCGAGATCACCGCGCTCGACACGCATTGGATCTGGCAGGACGGCCAGCAACTGACGGTCGATGCGCCCGAGATCCGAGACGGGGCGGTGCGAGTGCCCGACCGCCCGGGGCTCGGCGTGACGATCGACCGCGCTCGGCTCGCCGAGGCGCATGAGCTGTATGTCGAACACGGGCTGGGAGCCAGGGACGACGCCACCGGCATGCAGTACCTCGTGCCCGGCTGGCAGTTCGACAGCAAGCGGCCCTCTCTGGTGCGCTGAACGGGCGCCTGTCGTTCGTCGAGCGAAGACGACGTAGTCGCCTGAGACGAAACGTGGTGATCCGACGGACCCGGTGAGGTGCGTTTCGTCTCGCGCGGCTCCGCCGTGCTCGCTGAACGACCGGGGATGCTCGGCGCGGGACTACTCGAACCCGCCGGTGAGCCTTCCCCGCATCCGCTGGCTGCTGTCGTTCATCCCGATGATCTCGACCGTCTTGCCGAGCGCGGTGTACTTCGTCTCGATCGCATCCAGAGCTGCGACCGTCGAGGCGTCCCAGATGTGCGATCCGGTGAGGTCGATGACGACGCGGTCGGGATCCTCCGGGTACGAGAACAGGGTCGTCAGGTCGTTGCTCGAGGCGAAGAACAGCTCGCCGGTCACCGTGTAGGTGACGGCGTCGCCGGCATCCGACAGGGTCCGGCTCACCGACACGAAATGCGCGACCCTCCGCACGAACAGCACCGACGCGACCAGCACTCCGCCGACGACGCCGACCGCGAGGTTGTGGGTGATGAGCACGAGCACGACGGTCGCCACCATCACGAACGTCTCGCTCTTCGGCATCCGCTTGAGGGTCGACGGCTTGACGCTGTGCCAGTCGAACGCTCCGATGGCGACCATGATCATCACGGCGACGAGGGCGGCCATGGGGATCGTGCTGACGAAGTCGCCGAAGACGACGACCAGCAGGAACAGGAAGATGCCGGCGCAGAACGTCGAGATGCGGGTGCGCGCGCCCGAGGCCTTGACGCCGATCATGGTCTGGCCGATGACGGCGCATCCGCCCATGCCTCCGAAGGTTCCGGAGAGGATGTTCGCCACGCCCTGAGCCCACGACTCCCGCGTCTTGTTCGAGTGGGTGTCGGTGATCTCGTCGACGAGCTTGGCGGTGAGCAGCGACTCCATGAGTCCGACCAGCGCCACCCCGAGCGCGAACGGCGCGATGATCGTGAACGTCTCCCACGTCATCGGCACGTTCGGGATGAACAGCTCGGGCAGGCTCTTGGGCAGCTCGCCCTGATCGCCGACCGTCGGCACCGTGATCGCGAACGCCATCACCACAGCGGTCACGATGATCACCGACACGAGCGGCGCCGGCACGATCGTGGTGATCTTCGGCATCACGATCATCACGACGATTCCCAGCGCGACCAGCGGGTAGACCAGCCACGGCGCATCGATCAGCTGCGGGAACTGCGAGCTGAACACGAAGATCGCCAGCGCGTTCACGAACCCGACCATGACGCTGCGGGGGATGAAGCGCATCAGTTTTGCGACACCCAGCACCCCGAGGATCACTTGGAAGATGCCGGCGAGGATCACCGTCGCGATGAAGTAGTCCATCCCGTACGTCGGCGCGACCGGGGCGATCACGAGCGCGACGGCTCCGGTCGCCGCGGTCACCATCGCCGGACGCCCACCGAGGAAGGCGATCGACACCGCCATGATGAACGACGAGAACAGTCCCACCTTCGGGTCGACGCCTGCGATCACCGAGAACGCGATCGCCTCGGGAATCAGCGCGAGACCCACGACCAGACCCGCGAGCACCTCGCGCGTCAGCATCCTCGGACTCTTCAGCGCTTCGAGAACCGTCGGGTTCGCCCGATAGCGGGCACGATCGTCGACCGCAGTTGCAGACATGGGGATGCTCCAGACAAGGTGCCCGGGGATGGGGCAGAACAGTTAAGGGTACGGCGGATGCGGGGGCCTGCCGTTCCCCGGGTCGTTGAGCGACGTCCCCGGTCGTTGAGTGACGTCCCCCGGTCGTTGAGCGAAGTCCCCGGTCGTTGAGCGAAGACGACGAAGTCGACTGAGACGAAACGCGGCGAGGGCCCGTCATCGAGCTGAGCGCCCCTGTCCGGTGTCGGCGGCCGCGGATAGAGTGCGGTCATGGAACCCGTGCCGACCGACTTCTGGGGCGTCGTCGTGCCCTCGTGGCTCGGCGCCGTGGCATCCATCGCGGCGTCGACCGTCGCTGTCATCGCATTCATCAACAGCCTGTCCGCGAAGGGCGGGGTGCGCGAGATCGGGGAGGCGCTCAACCGCGAGCCGACGGCACAGCCGGGTGGCCGCAGCCTCCGGGCGTCGTCGGTTGCCGAGCCGGAGCCGTGGATGTTCCGCAGCGATGGACGGGTCGGGAGCTTCCGCAACACGAGCGGGGAGGTTCTGACCGTGTCAGGCATCACGGCGACGGCCGGCATCGAGGCGACGTTGAGCGAGCAGCTTCCGCTCGCCGTGCCGCCGACAGCGTCGTTCGAGGTGCTTCTGGGTCGGACTCTGGGAGGTCCAGCGGTGCGCGGCGTCACGATCGAGTGGGTCCGCGAAGACGGTGGACTGGTCTCGCGCACGTACTACCTGTAACTCGGGACTGCGGCGTCGCAGCGTTCGGGGCGTCTCGTCTCGGGCGGCTTCGCCGGCCTTGCTCGACGACCGGGCGGAAGTCGAGCCGAATCAATAAGCACGTCTCGCAGCGCGATAGTTGATGATTTCTGCAACCCATACACGCGAAACGGTGTGCACATCGCTCTCAGATTTTGCGCGCACCCCGTCTCGGGCGGATACTCATCCCATCCGCGCCGCACGTCTCGGCCGGGAATCGACATGCCCAGAACCCCTGCTCTCGCCCCTGACACGACCATCGCCATCGTCGGCGCCGGCCGTCTCGGCGGCGTACTCGCACGGGCGTTGCGTGCGGCAGGCCTTGTCGTCCGGGGGCCACTGCGCCGGGAGGACTCGATGCCGGATGCCGACATCGCGCTGCTCTGCGTCCCGGACTCCGCCATCGCAGCGGTGGCCTTCGCCGCCCGCCCCCACGCGCGGCTGGTGGCGCACGTCTCCGGTGCGACGCCGCTCACCGACGTCGACTTCAGCCTCCACCCGCTCCAGACCTTCACCGGCAAGGAGACGAGCGAGGTCTTCCGCGGCATCGGCGTCGCCGTCGATGGGCGCACGCCCGAGGCGCTCGAGACGGCCGAGCAGCTCGCGCGGGCGCTCGGCGCGAACCCCTTCCACGTCGACGACGCACACCGTGGGGAGTATCACGCCGCCGCATCCTTCGCCTCGAACTTCGTGCTGACCGTGCTCGATGCCGCTGAACACCTCGCGAAGGATGCAGGCATCAACCGCGCCTACCTCGCACCACTCGTGCGACAGACGGTCGACAACTGGGCGGCGCGCGGCGCGGCATCCTCGCTCACGGGGCCGATCGCCCGCGGTGACGAGGCCACCGTGGCACGGCAGCGCGCGGCATCCGGCGACTACCGAGACCTCTTCGACGCACTCGCCACTGCGACCCGCGCGGTCGCCGGACGCGCGCCACATGCGACCGCCCACACGACCGCCGATCACGCGGCCACCCAACAGACCGCCGTCACCGAGGAGCCACAGGCATGAGAATCCTCCGCACGATCGCCGAGGTGCGAGCCGCGGTTCGCGACGCCAAGGCAGCGGGCCGGTCGGTCGGACTCGTGCCGACGATGGGCGCGTTCCACGAGGGGCACCTCTCGCTCATGCGGGCGGCGCGAACGGAGAACGACCTCGTCGTCGTCTCGCTGTTCGTCAATCCGACCCAGTTCGCCGCGAACGAAGACCTCAGCACCTACCCGCGCGACGAGGCCCGCGACGCCGCGCTCGCCGAGGCCGAAGGCGTCGACATCCTGTTCGCACCGGATCGGGCCGAGATCTACCCCGATGGGTTCGCCACGAACATCCACGTCGCGGTCATCACCGAGGTGCTCGACGGAGCGAGCCGCGGACCCCACCATTTCGACGGCGTCGCCACCGTCGTCACCAAGCTGTTCGGCATCGTCCAGCCCGATGTCGCCTATTTCGGTCAGAAGGATGCGCAGCAGGTGCTGGTCGTGCGCCGGGTCGTGCGCGACCTCGACCTCGACGTGCGCGTCGTGGCATGCCCGATCGTGCGCGAAGCAGACGGGCTCGCGATGAGCTCGCGCAACGTCTACCTCGACGCGGATGCTCGCGCACAGGCGACCGCGCTCAACCGCGCCCTCGACGCCGCCGACGCGGCGCACCGATCGGGGGAGCGCGACGGCGACAGCATCCTCTCCTCCGCCCACGCTGTGCTCTCGGCGGCCGGAATCGACGCCGAATACCTGGAACTCCGGGATGCCGAGACCCTGCGGCCGGTGGCGGTCGTCGACCGGGACGCGCTGCTGCTCGTCGCCGCGCGCGTCGGCGCTGCCCGGCTGATCGACAACCACCTGCTGACTCTCACCTCGACCAGCTCGACCACCTCGACCGCCTCGACCACCGAGACCAGCACGACCACCGACGGAAAGGGCGATGCCTGATGCGACGCACCATGCTGAAGTCGAAGATCCACCGCGCCACCGTCACGGGCAGTGACCTCCACTACGTCGGCTCGATCACCGTCGACCCCGACCTGCTCGAGGCCGCTGACATCCTGCCGCACGAGCAGGTGCACGTCGTCGACGTCGACAACGGCTCGCGCTTCGAGACGTACACGCTGGTCGGCGAACGTGGGTCCGGCGTCATCCAGGTCAACGGTGCCGCCGCCCGCCTCGTGCACACCGGCGACACGATCATCGTCATCTCCTATGCCGACTACTCGCCCGAAGACCTCGCCGACTACGAACCCGTCGTCGTGCACGTGGATCGGTCGAACGCCATCGTCCGCGTCGACGACGCCGTCGGTGAACTGGTGGCGACCCGATGAGCGCTCACGCCGCCCCGACCAAGCGCCTCACCCTGCGCGATCTCGACGTGAAGAAGCATGCCCGCGAACCCATCGTCATGGTCACCGCGTACGACTTTCCGAGCGCGCAGATCGTCGAGGATGCCGGTGTCGACATGGTGCTCGTCGGCGACTCGGCCGCGATGACGGTGCTCGGCTATGACAGCACGGTGCCCGTCACGACCGACGAGATGCTGATGCTCACGAAGGCGGTGCGGCGAGGGCTCACCACGCCGCTGCTGGTCGGCGACCTCCCCTTCGGGTCGTACGAGGCGTCGGACGAGATCGCCGTCGCGACCGCGCAGCGCTTCGTCAAAGAGGCGGGAGTCGACCTCGTCAAGATCGAACGCGGCGGTGCCACGGTCGATCGTGCCCGCGCGCTCGTGAATGCCGGAATCCCCGTCGTCGGGCACGTCGGACTGACGCCGCAGACCGCCACGTCGCTCGGCGGGTACCGCGCGCAGGGGCGCACTGCCGACGCCGCACTCACCGTGATCGACGATGCCCTCGCCCTGCAGGACGCCGGAGTCTCACTGATCGTCATCGAAGCGGTGCCGTCGGAGGTCACCGCGGCGCTCGCGCCCCTGTTGCGCATTCCGCTGATCGGCATCGGAGCCGGAACGGATGCCGACGGCCAGGTGCTCGTCTTCCACGACCTGCTGGGAATCTATGCCGGCGGGGTCGCCAAGTTCGTCAAGCGCTATGCCGATGTGCGGTCTGTGTCTGTGGCCGGAGTCGCGGCGTACGCGAGCGAGGTGCGCGAGGGCGTGTACCCGGGGCCCGAGCACGGATACGGGATGGCCGAGGGCGAGGCTGAACGGCTGCGGGAGTTGCTCGCGGGGCGGTAGGCATCCGGCATCCGATGCTGCGCGTGCGTCGCATCCGCGTCGCAGGCCTCCCGACCCTCACGCCTCCCAGCGCAGGATGTCGCCCGGCTGACACTCCAAGACCTCGCACAGAGCGTCGAGGGTCGAGAAGCGCACGGCCTTCGCGCGCCCGTTCTTGAGCACAGCGAGGTTCGTGGGGGTGATGCCGATGCGCTCGGCCAGCTCGCCGACACCCATCTTGCGCCGCGCCATCATCACGTCGATATCCACGATGACGGGCATCAGATCACCTCGTTGTCGAGCTCCGAGCGCAGCGACTGTGCTTCGGTGTCGCGCTCGATGGCCTGCCGCAGCAGCGCCTTCATGACGACGACCAGCAGGGCGATGCCGCCGAGCACGACGCCCGCGCCGCCGATGAGCGCCACGAGGCCCGGCGCGGCCGAGCCCGGTGCGAGTATCACCGCGAGGATCCAGGCGAGTGCCGCGGCCACGAGGATCGCTCCGATGATCACGTCGATGTAGCGGAACGACGAGGTCGAGAAGATCGATCCGCGGCGCACTTTCGTCAGCAGCATCCATACGCAGATGCCGAAGACCTGCAGGGTGCCGACGCCGAGAACCACGATCGACACGAGGGCGATCCGGCCCCACAGCTCTTCGGCCGCGAGGTCGATCCACAGCAGCGGCACGATGAGCGCCTGCACCGCCACGGATCCGATCAGCGCCACCACGATCACGACCTTCAACACGACGATCGTCGACTTTCCCATGCCTCCACCTTTCATCGAGCAACAACAGAAATCTATCGTTAATCGTTCGATAGGGGAAGTCGGCGGATGCGGGACGTGGCGCTTCGGGAGGAGATCTGCCCTTCGGGAGGAGGCATTCGCGCGAAGTCTCCTCCCGAGGCGCAGTTCTCCTCCCTACGAGGTGAGCACCTTGTGATGCGGGTCCTCTCGATGCGGGCTCCCGAAGAGGGCTGTGAGCCCCGCGGGGACGCGGCGCCTCGGGAGGAGATCCGCCCTTCGGGAGGAGGGATTCGCGCGAAGTCTCCTCCCCAGGAGCAGATCTCCTCCCTGGGGCAGGTCTCCTCCTGAGGCGCAGTTCTCCTCCCGAAGAGGTGAGCACTCTGTGATGCGGGTCCTCCGATGCGGGTCCTCTCGCTGCGCACCCCGATGCGGCCTCACGAAAAGTGAGGGCCTGCGCGCGCCAACCCCGCGCCCGCCTACTCCGCGCGGCGTACCCGCAGCACGAGAGCCACCACCGCGAGCACGATGACCACGACCCCGTATCCCACGCACACCGCGCCGAGCCCGAACACGCCGACCAGGGTTCCGGCGACGACGGCCGGCACGCCGAATGCGAGGTACGCGAGCAGGTAGATCACGGCGAAAGTGTCGGCGCGATCGGTGGCGGGGATGCGCGGTGCGAGTGAGGCGACGACTCCGGAGAACGCGGTGCCGAAGCCCATGCCGGTCACAGCCGTCGCGGCGAGGTAGAAGGGAAGCGACTCGACGCCGAGTGCGATGAGCGACAGCGCCGTGCCGGTCGCGAGAGCCGCGGTGCCGAAGATCACAGAGGTGCGCGGTCGGCGATTGCGGAACACGAATGCGGTGATCGCGCCGATGCCCGCCAGCATCGCGACGGCGAGACCCTGCCAGACATGCGCTTCGCCGCCGAGCTCGGTGCGCACGATGTTGGCGCCGAGCGAGAGGAAGAGCCCGCCCGTCGCCCACCCGGCGATGATCGCCGGTGCGCCCCGCCAGAAGTCCGAGCGGATGCCGGCGGGCACCGACAGCCGGAAACTCAGCGACCCCCACGCCCCAGGATGCAGCGGTGCAGTCTCGGGTGCGAGGAAGAACAGTGCGGCGAGCACGAGGTAGATGACGGTGAGCGGTGCGAAGACGTCGAGCAGCGGTTGGCCGGTCACATCGAGTGCGATGCCCGAGACGAGCGCGCCGAGCGCCAGGCCGATTCCGGGGCTGAGGGCGTTCCAGAGGGCGGCGACCCTCGAGCGTCCGCCGGGTGCGAGATCCAGGGCAGCGGCCGAGAGTGCTGCGATGAGCACACCGCTCGCGGCACCTTGCAGGATGCGCGCGAGCATCAGAGTCGCGACCGAGTCGGCGTGCCAGAAGAGCAGCATGCTGCCGGCGAGCAGCAGGAGCCCGCCGATCGCGACGGGACGGCGTCCGATGTGATCGGAGAGGGAGCCGGCCGAGAGCAGCGCGAGCAGCAGTGCGATTGCGTAGACGGCGAAGACCGCGCTGATGACGATCGCGTCGAATCCGATCTCGGCGGCGAGCACCGGATAGAACGGCGAGGGAGCGCTCGCGCCGGTCATCATCGCGATCTGCGTCACGATCGCCAGCGCGAATCCGAACGGCGGGCGGCGGATGGCGGATGCTGGCCCCGGGGTCGTGGTGATCGGTGCCGTGGTGGTCATGCGTGCTCCCGCGGGGTCGGTCTCGAGTCCTGAGTTCGAGAATCATCGAACTATCGGAGCGTACTCGCGTTCCACGGATTGTTCAACTATTCTCGAACCATGCCAGGCGAACTCCCGCACCCGGATCGCTCCGAGATCCAGCTCACCGACGTGCTCTTCGCGCTCAGTGACCCCGAGCGCCTGGCGATCGCGCGGCAGCTCGCCGACGGCCCGCTCGACATGGCCGCGTGCCACTCGACCGATCCGAACCTCCCCAAGTCGACCAAGTCGCACTTCATGAAGGTGCTGCGCGAGGCGGGCGTGATCCGCAATGAGGCCAACGGTCGGCGACGGCTGCTGACGCTGCGGCGCGACGATCTCGACGCGCTGTTCCCTGGGCTGCTCGAGTCCGTTCTCCGGGCCTGAACACCGGTCCGCGCGCGGGGAGCGAGCTCGCCGCTCGGGAGGAGATCTGCCCCTCGGGAGGAGAGATTCGCGCGAAGTCTCCTCCCCGCGGACAGATCTCCTCCCCAAGGTGTGCGAGCCCCAGGGTGTGCGAGCCCGAGGGTGTCTGCCCGAGTGTGCGAGCCCGAGTGTGCGAGACCGAGGGTGTGTGCCCGAGGGTGTGAGAGCCCGAGGGTGTGCGGGGCTGAGGGAGCGGCGAGCTCAGCGGAAGTACGACGCCCCGTTGAGGTCGAGCAGGGTGCCCGAAGCCCACACCGCCGAGGAAGACGTGAGGTAGGCGACCGCATCCGCCACCTCTTCGGGGGTGCCGACGCGACCGAACGGGCTCTGCCCGCGGATGCTGTCGCCCTGCTCGCTCTCGAGCTTCGCCGACTGTCGCTCGGTCGCCACCATGCCGGGAGCGACGGAGGTCACCGAGATGCCATGCGGGGCGAGAACGAGGGCCATCGACTGGCCGAACGCCTGCAGCCCCGCCTTCGTCGCGGCGTATGCGGGGTGGTCGGCCTCGCCGCGGAACGCTCCACGCGACCCGACGTTGACGATCGCCCCGCCGGATCCGCGCTCGATCATGTGCTGCGCGACGAGCATCGTCACGTTCGACGCCCCGAGCAGGTTGACCGACACCATCGCAGACCAGGCGGCCTGCCACTCGGCGTACGACGCCGAGTCGACGCGATGCGCGTTGGCAGCGCTCGGCGCGACCGCGGCGTTGTTCACGAGGATGTCGAGCGAACCCAGGGCGGCGACGGCCTCCTCGACCACGCGCTGCGCCTCGACCGGATCCCCGAGGTCGCCGCCGATGACCGCGTGCCCCGATCCCTCGAGCGATGCGAGGGTCTGCTGTGCGGCATCCCGATCGCGGCCGTAGTGAACGACGACACGGTCGCCTCGTCGAGCGAACGCCTGAGCGACCGCGCGACCGATGCCTCGCGAGCTGCCCGTGATCAGCGCATTCGCCATCTCAGGACGCGACCTGCGCGGGACCGATCGCGTGCACCGGCGGCTCGATCTCGGCCCAGACCGAATCGAGCGAGAGGTGCAGCACACCGGCGATCGCCGCGATGGTCGAGAAGGCGGGAGTCGCGACCCGACCCGACTCGATCTTGCGCAGAGTCTCGGGTGAGACACCCGCGTCGAGGGCGACGCTCAGCATCGACCGATCGCCGCGCGCTCGCCGCAGCAGGGCGCCGAGACGCTCTCCGCGTTCGACCTCGGCGGGAGTCAGCGGCATGCGAACCATCATGTGCCCATTCTAATACCGGGATAGTATTACCGGGATAGTTATTGGACTGACCACCATGCCGAATGCGGAGGCCACAATGATCGAGATCCTCAACGACGACCAGCTCGCCCGGGCGAGGGATGCCGGCGCGCTCGTCGGGGGCATCCTGCAGTCGCTGAAGCAGCGCACGACGGTCGGCGTGAACCTGCTCGATCTCGACCGCTGGACGAAGCAGATGATCGAGGATGCCGGCGCAGTGTCCTGCTACGTCGACTACGCCCCGTCGTTCGGCCGCGGGCCCTTCGGACATTACGTCTGCACCGCGGTGAACGACGCGGTGCTGCACGGGATGCCGCACGACTACGCGCTCGCGGACGGCGACCTGCTCACCCTCGATCTCGCGGTCACTCTGCACGGGATCTCGGCGGATGCCGCCATCAGCTTCGTGGTCGGCGACAGTGTCGGACCCTCCGACGATGCCGCATCCGCCGATCTGGCGATGATCGACGCGACCGAACGGGCGCTCGCCGCGGCCATCGCCGTCGCCCGCCCGGGCGCCCGCATCGGCGACCTCTCGCACGCGATCGGCACGGTGCTCAGCGATGCCGGCTACCCGATCAACCTCGAGTTCGGGGGCCATGGCATCGGCTCGACGATGCACCAGGACCCGCACGTCGCGAACGACGGGCGCCCCGGTCGTGGCTACACGCTGCGCCCTGGTCTGCTGCTCGCGCTCGAACCGTGGGTCATGGCCGACACCGACGTGCTGGTGACCGACGCCGACGGCTGGACCCTCCGCAGCGCCACCGGCTGCCGCACAGCCCACACCGAGCACACGATCGCGATCACCGAGACCGGAGCCGAGATCCTCACGCTCCCGCGCTGAGCGTCACTTCTTGCGCGACCCGCTCCGCACGCGGCGCACCGCACGGCCGGCCAGGTCCTTGAGTCGCCCACCGGGCCACTGCCGGCGCAGCTCGACAGAACCGCCGCGCCCGACGACCGGCGTGCACGTGCGACCCGCGAGCAGCGGCGAGTGCCCCGCGGCCGCGAGCGTCCCGGCATCCGCGGTGAGGGGCACGTCGAACGTCCACCCCGCCCGCCTGACCGTCACGAACAGCTTCGCGCCGCGTGACTCGTCGGCAGGCCCGAACACCTTCAGCGGATCGATCGCGACCGAGATCGCACCGAGGCTGCGCGGATGCACGGAGGCGATGCGACGCTCGACCCCTGCGGCCTTGTCGCGCAGCACCAGCTCGACCTGATCGTTCTGCAGCTCGCGCCCTGCTTCGAGCAGAGCGGTCGGCAGGCCGTCCATCGACACCGGCAACGAGGTCAGACGCCCCGTGCCGTGTTCGAACACGAGGGCTTCCTGTCCATCGCGGGTGACCGAGACGTCGAACGTCAGATACAGGCCGCCACCCCGCGACCACCGGGCCGACGTCACGACCGCGCGGCATTTCATCTCCATCTCGAACCGTGCGAAGCTCACCAGGTCGGCCCGCCGATCTGCGCGCAGCAGCCCTGCCCGGATGCGGTTCGGGAACGACAGGCCGCCGTCGACGCCCGGTCCGAATCGGCGCTTCGCGAGCGGCCCGACCACGTCGATCAGACGGTCGCGATACTCATCCGGGTAGCCGAGGAACTTCTTGCCGGTCAGCCGCTTCAGGATCTTTCCGCGGAACCAGTGACGCAGCAGCCTGTCGCGCAGTCGCCCGGGCTCGGTGTAGCGCTCGACCAGGTCGAGAACGGCCTCGAGATGAGGGAAGTACGTCTCCGGCTCGATGCGCGACGAGCTCGCGCTGCCCGCATGCTTGACCCACGCGTAGCAGGGCTGGCTCGCGAGGATCGAGATCGTCGACGCCTCGAAGTATGCCCGCATCACGAACAGGTGATCCTCGAGCCGCACCTTGCCGTCGGGGAAGCGGATGCGGTTCTCGCGCAGGAACGAGGTGCGGAACATCTTGTGCGGCGTCAGCATCTCGAGCAGCGGATCCTCGCCGAGGCGCGCCCGGGGCACGTCCTTCCGGAAGATCCGGCTCGGCAGCCGGCGGCCGATGCCGACCTCCTTGCCCACCACGACATCGGAGGAGTGCTGGTCGGCATAGTCGCAGAGGGCTTCGAGGGCGCCGTCATAGAGCCAGTCGTCCTGATCGACGAACTGGATGTACGTGCCGCGTGCATCGTCGATGCCGTGGTTGCGCGGGGTTCCCGGCCACCCCGAATGCGCAAGGTACGCCACGCGCACGTAGTCGCGATCGCGCGCGATCTCGACCAATCGCGCGGCCGTCTCCTCGCCCGAGCCGTCGTCGCACAGCAGCACCTCGAACCGGTCGTGATCGAGCGTCTGTCGGTCGAGGGAGTCGATGAGTTCGTCGAATGCCGCTCCCGGTCGGAACACAGGGACGACCACGCTCACCCGGATGGAAGTGGACGCAGGGGAAACGGCAGCAGAATTCGACATCGACATCAGTGAAACATCGTCGGCTGTGGAGCGCAGGGGGCTTGCTTTCAGGAGCCCGTGCGTGCAGTGCGCGTCAGCACCCCTGGGTGTGAGCTGCGCACATCCGCCGAACTTTCTCGGCGATGCCGGATTCCCACCCGGCACTCAGCCTTAACGATATATCGTTGACTATCGCTCACCATTTCCGGGAGGTCACCATGAACAACGCATTCCCCTCGAACCCGTTCGGCGGATCCGGCTTCGGCTCGGGCCCCGGCGGACCCGCATCCGCGATCTTCGATGCCATGGACCAGCTCCGCAAGACGTTCGAGCAGCGCCCCAGCGGCGGCTCGCGCATGGCGAAGGGAGACGTCCGCACCGCGGTGCTGTCGCTGCTCGCCGAGAAGCCGATGCACGGCTACCAGATCATCAACGAGATCGCCGATCGCAGCGGCGGTTCGTGGAAGCCCAGCGCAGGCTCGGTCTACCCCACGCTGCAGCTGCTCGCCGACGAGGGCCTCATCGAGGCCGATGAGCAGAACGGTCGCAAGACCTACTCGCTCACCGAGGCCGGCCGTGCCGTCGCCGCCGAGCACACCGAGACCCCTGCCCCGTGGGAGTCGCAGTCGAAGGGCGAGGGCTCGCACGACAACCGCCGCTACAGCGCACTGCCGAAGGCCGGTGTCGACCTCGCGGCCGCCGCCGCAGCCGTCGGTCGCAGCGGCAGCACCGAGCAGGTGCATCAGGCGGTCGAGATCCTCGATGAGGCCCGCCGTAGGCTGTACTCGATCCTCGCTCAGGACTGATCGCACACGACCCAGGGACGACACATGACGGATGCTGCGGCGCAGGGCGCCCATCGTGCCCGGTACCGCCGCATCCTGTCGTTCGCGGCGCGCGAGTTCATCAAGGTCTGGTGGTTCGAGCTCGTGCTGCCGCGCTTCGGCATGAGCTCGATCGCCGAGCGCACCCGCGCCCCGCGCATGCAGCGCTTCGCGAAGCGGTTCCACGTGCTCGCGGTCGAGCTCGGCGGACTCATGATCAAGGTCGGGCAGTTCATGTCGTCGCGCCTCGACGTGCTGCCCCCTGAGATCACGAAAGAGCTCGAGGGCCTGCAGGACGAGGTTCCGGCGGTGCCGTTCACCGGCATCCGCGCGGCCGCCGAGGCCGAACTCGGCATGCCGCTGGAGCAGGCGTATGCCTGGTTCGACGAGACACCGGTTGCTGCCGCATCCCTGGGACAGGCGCACCGAGCCCGCCTGTCGGCGCAGGATGCCGTCGACACCGGACTCGCGAACGTCGTGGTCAAGGTGCAGCGTCCGGGCATCGACGAGATCGTCGCGGTCGACCTCGCGGCGCTGCGCCGCGTCGCTCGCTGGGCGATGCGCGTCAGGCTCGTCAGCGACCGCGTCGACGCCCCCGGCCTCGTCGAGGAGTTCGCCCAGACCAGCCTCGAGGAGATCGACTACCTGCACGAGGCCGCGAGCGCCGAGCGGTTCCGGGAGAACTTCGCCGGGGATGCTCGCGTCGACGCCCCCGAGATCGTCTGGGAGCGGTCGACGCGCCGCGTGCTCACGCTGTCCGACGTCACGGCGATCAAGATCAACGACACCGATGCTCTGCGTGCGGCGGGCATCGATCCGTCGGAGGTCGCCGACGTGTTCGCGGAGGTCATGTTCGATCAGGTGTTCACGCACAGCTTCGTGCACGCCGACCCGCACCCCGGCAACATCTTCGTGACGCCGGAGCCGGCATCCGCCACCGGCAGGAACTTCCGCCTGACCTTCATCGATTTCGGCATGATGGCCGAGGTGCCGGACAACCTTCGCGACGGCCTGCGCACGCTGCTGATCGCGGTCGCCGGTCGCGACAGCCGCGGGCTCGTCACCGCGGCGCAGGAGATCGGCGTGCTGCTGCCGTCGGCCGACACCGCCGAGCTCGAACGGGCGCTCCGTGCGCTGTTCGCCCGCTTCGGCGGCATGGGCTTCGCCGAGTTGAGCAAGGTCGACCCCCGCGAGTTCACGGACTTCGCCGATGAGTTCGGCGACATGGTGCGCTCGCTGCCGTTGCAGCTGCCCGAGAACATGCTGCTGCTGATCCGCGCGGTGTCGCTGACCTCGGGCATGTGCTCGAGCCTCGATCCCTCGTTCAACGTGTGGGATGCCGCCGAGCCCTACGCCGCACGGCTGCTGCGCGACGAATCCGGCAACCTCATGCAGGACATGGCTCAGCAGGCCATGGAGACCGCCGCCGTCACATACCGCCTGCCCAAGCGCATCGACGCGATCATCACCCGCGTCGACGACGGCAACGTCACGTTCGACACCTCGGCCCTCGAACGCCGCCTCGACCGACTCGAAGGCATCGCGCGCCGCATCGGCTCGGGGGTGCTCTTCGCCGCGATGCTCGTCGGCGGCGCGCTGCTGGTGCCCTCGATCCCGCCGCTCGGCATCACGCTCATCTGCGTCTCGGCACTGCCCCTGCTGCACTCGGTCTTCGGCGGTCGCCGCCAGCCGCGCTGACGTCTGCTCGCGGCACCCGGCAATACCACCTCTCAATCGAGATGCGGCTGTTCGCGCGCGCCTCGTCCGCGTGAGGTTCGCCCGCACGCGCCGACCGAACCGTCACGTGTCATCCGTGAGAGTTCTGAGCACTCTCGGAGCAAAGAATCGTCGATCATAGGTGTCACCGGGTACTTGGCGGAGGATGCGCAGATCGACGAGTTGACCGACAAGCTTGTTCGCCCGCGTGTACGACAGGTTCAGATCTGACTCCACCTTTCGCACGGTGAAGGATGGATTGGCTACGGCAAGATCGACCAGCGCGTGGGCGGAGTCTGCTCGAAGGGTGGAGGCTCTCACGAGTTCTTTCAGTTCCGTCTGTACTGCCACTAGCGCGACCATTTGGCGACGGGTCTGATCCGCCGCGGCTTGCAGACCGCGTGCGAAAAAGCGTACGAAACTATCCCAGTCTCCGTCGGCGCTGACTCCGAAAAGCATGTCGTAGTAGTCCTGGCGGCGCGACTCAAACCAAGGTGACACCGTGAGCGTGGGTTCCTCGAGCACTCCACTGAGCTGGAGATGCAACACGATGAGGAACCGTCCCAGTCTGCCGTTGCCGTCGCGGAAGGGATGGAGAGTCTCGAACTGGTAGTGAGACATCGCAGCTGCAACGACTGGATCGATGTGACCGCCGTGAGGCCGCTGCATCCAATCGGCGAGATCGCGCAGGTTCGCCTCCAGCTGGAGGCCGGGGGGCGACGGGATGAATCGGGCCGCATGCGCGGGAAACCCGAGCACGTCGGCATCGGGACGTCTGCCGATAACGACCTGGTTGTCTCTTACCCGCCCCGATACGGCATGCAAGGGCGTGCCCCTCATCAGGACTCCCTGTAGCTCGCTGAGCAACGAAACGGAGATCGTCTGCCCTCGCGCGATCTTGTCGAACCCCAGGTTGGCCATTCGAACGTAGTTCAGGACCTCGACGAGTTCGGCGGTGGAGGCGTTGTTCTCGTCGGCTGTGAGAACGGCAGCCAGAGGAGCGTACGTCCCCTCGAGCGCGGAAGTGCTCTGTGCCTCTCTTCGCAACGTGGGCAGCCGGAGCAGCTGAGGGTTTGGTAGTTGCCGGGAGGTACTGTCGAGTGCGGCCAATGCCGCGCGGGCATCGGACACGGCCAAAAATGTTGCAGTGGTCAGATCGGGCATTTCGCTCGCGAGGGGCACCGGCACGAACGCTTTGTGGGCCCAGGGCCCGAGCTGGGGGTCGTGGCCGTCGATCGGCACGAGTGATCCCGTGGCTGAGTTTTGGAACATTCGAAGGTCCACAATGTAACTCTATGGCGTCATGAAGCACATTTGAAGTGCGGGAATGTTCCTTTCGTGTTAGCTAGGTCTGCTGTGATCGGAGCCTGTCCTCGGCACGGCATTCGATCCGGCCGCAGAATGCCGGCATGGGAGAATTGGTTCCCATGGACACTCCGGACGACACCCCCACCTCACGGACCGACGCTCCGAAGACCAACACCGCCGCAGTCCGACAGGCTGCGAAGGCCACGGAAGCCGCCCAGAAGATCGTCCGCGACATCGCGGCCGTGCCGCCGCGCGGCGTGCACCCCGCGCTCGTGCCAGGGGTCTCGGTCGAAGAGACCGGGCGCACCTATCGCACCGATCCGCTCGTCTTCGGCATCGCCGTCGCGCTGACAGTCGCCTTCATCGCATGGGGAGTCTTCGCGGGCGACAACCTCTCGGGCACGACGTCCACCGTGCTCGCATGGGTCGTCGAGTACTTCGGCTTCTTCTTCACGACGATCGCCACGGTCATCCTCGTCTTCATGCTGTTCATCGGCTTCAGCCGCTACGGACGCATCCCCCTCGGCCGTGACGACGAAGAGCCCGAGTTCTCGATGTTCTCGTGGATCTCGATGCTCTTCGCCGCCGGCATGGGCATCGGGCTCGTCTTCTGGGGCGCCGCCGAGCCGCTCACCTTCTTCGAGAACCCGCCGCCCGGCACCGTCGAGGCCGACACTCTCGAGGCCATGCACACCGCGCAGGCCCAGGTGCTCTACCACTGGGGTCCGCAGGCGTGGGCGTTCTACGCGCTCGTCGGTGGCGCGATCGCCTACGGCGCGTTCCGCCGCGGCCGCACCCCGTTGATCTCGTCGATCTTCGCCCCGCTGCTGGGTGAGGGCCGCACCACGGGCCCGCTCGGCCGCACGATCGACATCTTCTCGATCATCGTCACCCTGTTCGGCACCGCCGCATCACTCGGCCTCGGCGCACTGCAGATCGGCCACGGCGTCGAGATCGTGAGCGGCATCGGCGAGCTCGGCAACGGCGTGCTCATCGCCGCGATCGCCGTGCTCACGGCCTGCTTCATCGCATCTGCCGTATCGGGCGTATCGAAGGGCATCCGCGCGCTCTCCAACATCAACGCGGTCGTCGCGCTGCTGCTCGCCTTCTTCGTGTTCTTCGTCGGTCCGACGCTGCTCATCCTCAACGTCATCCCCTCCGTCGCCGTGCAGTTCCTCGGCGACCTGCCCGAGATGGTCGCCCGCTCGGCATCGCAGGGCGATGAGGCGCAGATGTTCCTGTCGAGCTGGACGATCTTCTACTGGGCGTGGTGGATCTCGTGGTCGCCGTTCGTCGGCATGTTCATCGCCAAGATCTCGCGCGGCCGCACGCTGCGCCAGTTCGTCTCGGTCGTCATCGTCGTGCCCGCCGTGATCTCGCTCGTGTGGTTCGCGATCTTCGGCACGACGGCGATCCAGCAGCAGATGAACGGCGCGAACCTCTCGGTCGATCCGCCGGAGGAAGTGCTCTTCGGCGTGCTCGAGAACCTGCCGTTCCCGCTGATCACCAGCATCGTCCTGATCCTGCTCATCTCGATCTTCTTCATCACCGGAGCCGATTCGGCCTCACTCGTGATGGGCACGCTCTCGCAGCAGGGCCGCCCCGAGCCGTCTCGCTGGGTCGCCGTGGTGTGGGGAGTCCTGGTCGGCGTGATCGCCGCGGTGCTGCTCGTCACCGGCGAAGAGGGCAGCGGTCTGAAATCGCTGCAGAACGTCACGATCATCGCCGCTCTGCCGTTCGCGGTGATCATGGCGTTCATGATGGTCGCGTTCATGAAGGACCTGCGGCGCGACCCGATGATCCTGCGCGAGCGCTATGCCCGCATGGCCGTGCGCCACAGCGTCATGGCCGGTCTCGAGGAGTACGGCGACGACTTCGCCCTCGTGCCGGTCGAGTACGACCACTCGGGAGACGACCTCGCCTGGATCGACGAGGCCGACGTCGACGACAGCCTGGCCGAGGTCTACGCGACGGCCACCGAGGCGATCGACATCATCCCCGCCGACGCCGCCAGCTCCACGGATGCGGGTGCGGATGCAGGTGCGGATGCAGGTGCGGATGCGGATGCGGGTGCAGGTGCGGACGCAGGATCGGACCCCTCCGGCCTCGCCGAGCGCCCTTCCTGACCTCACGCGTCGCGGCGCCGGTCCGTACGCGGTGCGGGGTCGAAAGTGCATCCGAATCAGCCGTTTCCGGTGCGAAATCGACCCCGCACGCGAGTCGCGATGCGACATCGACCCCGCGCGCGGGGTGTGCATGCGGGATGCGCACGCGAGTCGCGCAGGCGGACTCAGACCGCGGCCGTCTCCGACTCGGCAGCGGTCTCGCCCGGAGCGGTCTCGTCACCCGCGACGGTCTCGACCGGCACGGCCGCGGCGGCGGTGATCTTCGCCGCCATGCCCGCGAAGATGAAGCCGTGGAACGGCAGCACGCCGAGCCAGTACAGCCGACCAGCGAGCCCTCGGGGGAAGAACACGGCGCGCTGCTCGTAGCGCGACCCGTCGCCGTCGGGCAGCGCGCGCAGTTCGAGCCACGCATCGCCAGGAACCTTCATCTCGGCGCGCAGGCGCAGCAGTCCGCCGCTCGCGGGGGAAGAGTCGGTCTTGCGGCCGGGCTCTTCGACGGCCTCGACGCGCCAGAAGTCGATGGCGTCGCCGACGCGCGCCTCGGCCTTGCTGCGGCGTCCACGGCGAAGGCCCACGCCGCCGACGAGGCGGTCCATCCACCCGCGCACGGCCCACAGGAACTTCGACGAGTACCAGCCGTTCGAGCCGCCGATGCCGATGATCACGCGCCACAGGCCGTCGACCGGTGCCTCGGTGCGCAGCTTGCGCGTGTCGGTGAACACCGTGCGACCGGCCCAGTCGGGGTCGCTCGGCAGCGGATCGCTCGGGGCGCCCGAGACCTCGGCATCCTTCCAGCTCGTCTCGATGGTGTCTGCGGCGTCGCGACCCAGCGCGAGCGAGACCGCCGTGCGATACGGGGTCAGCCCGCCGTCCGGCTGCGGAATGAGGTCGTCGATCGCGTGGTCCTTCACGATGCACTCGTTCTGCAACGACGCGACGAGCGGTCGGGCGATCGACCGTGGAACCGGAGTCACGAGATTGACCCAGTGCGACGCGAGACCGGGGGTCAGCACCGGCAGTGCGGCGATCGCACGCTGACGGAGTCCGGCTTCGAGCGCGTATCCGTTCATCATCTGGCCGTATCGCAGCACGTCGGGTCCGCCGATGTCGACCGCGCGGTTCACGTCGTCGTCGACGCGGGCAGCGCCCAAGAGGTAGTGCAGCACGTCGCGCACGGCGATCGGCTGGATGCGGTTGCGCACCCACTTCGGCGCCGGCATGTAGGGCAGCACATCGGTGAGGTGGCGGATCATCTCGAACGATGCAGACCCCGAGCCGATCACGACGCCCGCCTGCAGCACGAGCGTGGGCACGCCCGACTCGAGGAAGATCTCGCCCACGCGCACGCGGGATCGCAGGTGCGGCGACAGCTTGGCATCCTCGGGGTGCAGCCCGCCGAGGTAGACGATCCGACGCACTCCGGCCTTGGCCGCGGCATCCGCCACCGTGGTGGCCGCTCGTTCGTCGCTCTCTTCGAACCCCTTGCCCGCGGTCATCGAGTGGATCAGGTAGTAGACCACGTCGACATCCTTCATGGCCTCGGCGACGGCTTCGGCGTCGTCGGCCGAGCCCTCGACGATCTCGCAGTCGGGACCCCAGGGGAAGGATGCCGCACGCGCGGCGTCACGGGCCAGTGCGCGCACCCGATATCCGGCGTTCAGCAGTCGCGGGGTCAGCCGCCCGCCGATGTATCCGGTGGCACCGAGCACCAGCGCGCGAGGTGCCGATCCGTCGTCGCGGGGGAGGGCGCGCAGGGCTTCTTCGTGCCCGGTGGGCTGCGTGAGCTCGGTCATGACTCGAGCGTAGGCGCGAATCCTGAAGTTTTCACTAGGCTGGCGACTCACTAGTTCATCTAGTAATCTTTTCACCGAGGAAGGGGAACCATGTCGACAGCAACGCAGTACCGCACACGCCGCGATCTCCGATCGCGCCGTCTCGTTCCGATCGACTCCGTCGACGTCGCTCCGCTCTCGGCCCGCGCGGCCGTCGGCCGTTCGACGGGGATCCGACGCGTCCCGGTGGCCCCTGCGCGACCGCCCCTCTGGAAATCTGCCGGAGTCGCCGGCCTCATCGCGGTGATCGCCGCGGCAACCCTGCCGCTGGCGGCCTCCGCGCTCGACATCCCCCTGTGAGACGACATCACAGCACCCCGACCGCAGACCACCGCTGGTACGAGAAAGGATCCCCCATGGGACTCGATGACAAGATCAAGAACACCGCGCAGGACCTCGCCGGCAAGGCGAAGGAAGCCGTAGGCAAGGTGACCGACAACGAGAAGCTCGAGGCGGAGGGCCGCGCCGACCAGGCGAAGGCCAACGTCAAGCAGGCTGGCGAGAACGTCAAGGACGCTTTCAGCAACTGACGACAGTGACACAGAGCGGGGAGGCGGCGTATGCCGCCTCCCCGCCTTGTGTGCGGCCTGTCGTACGACGCGGATGCCGCAAGAGAAGGAAGATGGCACGATGTCCGATCCCCTGAAGAGCACCCCCCTGAGCCTGTGGCAGCGACTGATCCGTCGCCTGCGGCCGGTGACGGACGAACCGCGACGACTCACCGTCGACGATGTGACCGTGGTCGACCGCCCGATGCTGCGCCGCGCCGTCGCCGGCACCGTGGTCGGCAACCTCATGGAGTGGTACGACATCGGCGTCTACGGCTATCTCGCCGTGATCATCGGACGCGCGTTCCTGCCGGATGCGTCCGCCGGAGCGCAGTCGCTGTTCTCACTCGGCGTGTTCGCCGTGACCTTCGTCGCCCGTCCGCTCGGCGGCGTCGTGCTCGGCCAGCTCGGTGATCGTCTCGGCCGCCAGCGAGTGCTGGCCTTCACGCTGATCATGATGGCGGCGGCGACGTTCCTCATCGGCGTGCTGCCCGACTTCTCGGTGATCGGCATCTGGGCACCGATCCTGCTCATCGTGCTCAAGCTCGCACAGGGCTTCTCGACCGGTGGAGAGTATGCCGGTGCCACGACGTTCATCACCGAGTACGCACCCGACAAGAGTCGCGGCTTCTATGCGTCGCTGCTCGATCTCGGGTCGTATATGGGCTTCGCGATCGGTGCCGCGTTCGTGTCGATCCTGCAGCTGACGCTCTCGGCGGAGACGATGCAGGGCTTCGCCTGGCGCATCCCGTTCCTCGTCGCGCTGCCGCTCGGACTCATCGCGATCTACTTCCGTCTCAAGATCGAGGACACCCCGGCGTTCCAGGAGGCGCAGGACGCGGCGAAGCGCGCGGCTGACGACGCTCAGGCCTCGCCGGATGCGCCGAAGGGCGTCATCGCGCTGATCCGCGCGTACTGGCGCGAGCTGCTCACGGCGTTCGTGCTCGTGGCCGCCGCCAACACCGTCGGGTACGCGCTCACCTCGTACATGCCGACCTACCTCACCGGCACTCTGGGCTACGACGAGGTGCACGGCACTCTGCTGACCCTGCCCGTGCTCGTGGCGATGGCGCTCTGCATCCCGCTCACCGGCAAGCTGTCCGACCGCATCGGGCGCAAGAGGGTGCTGTTCATCGGCTCGATCTCGGCGATCGTGCTCGCGGTGCCGTCGTTCCTGTTCATGATGCACGGCGAGATCTGGTCGACGCTGCTCGGGCTCGTGCTGCTGGCCTTCCCGGTGACGTTCTACGTGGCGAACCTCGCGTCGTCGCTGCCCGCGCTCTTCCCCACGTCGTCGCGCTACGGCGGCATGGGCATCTCGTACAACCTCGCCGTCGCGCTCTTCGCAGGCACCGCGCCCGTGGTGATGGAGGCGCTCGTGCAGCTCACCGGCTCGTCGCTGGCACCGGCCTTCTACGTGATCGGCACATCGGTCGCCGGCTTCATCGCCGTGATCGTGCTGAAGGAGTCGGCGCGCCGACCGCTGCCCGGCGCAATGCCGAGCGTGCAGACGATCGAGGAGGCCGTCGAGCTGGTCGAGACGCAGGAGGAGAATCCCGATCTCGATCTCGATGAGCTGTTCCCCGAGCGGGTGGCGGTCGCAGCGGATGCCGAGGCAGAGGCGGACGCTCAGGCGAAGGGCGACGTCGAGAGGGCCTGATCGGAGCGTCGGGTGGCCGGCCGATCGTCGGCCGGCTCTCGACGATCACTCGCCGGAGGACTCGGATTCCTCGTGCGAGCGGATGACCTCGCGCAGTTCCTGGTCGAGATCGGACGCCTCTTCGATCGCCGAGGTCATGCCGGCGAGGAACCGCGTGACCACGGCGCGCTCCTTGTCGCTCATCTCGTCGACCAGTGCCAGCATCCGCCTGTGCATCGCGCCGAGGGTTTCGCGAACCTCGTCGTCGCTGCTGACCGTCGGCACCACGATTCCGGCACGTCGATCGGTCGGGTGCGGCTCTCGCCTCGCGTGCCCGCCCTTCTCCAGGCGGTCGATGAGCGTCGTCGTCGATGCGGTGGAGATGTCGAGCATGCGGGCGATGTCGATGGCTCGCACGATGCGGCCGGCCCGCTGCTCGCGCAGCAGGAAACGCAGGGCGACGAGGTCGGTCTCGTTCATCTTCATCGAGATGCGTGTGCGTTCCCGCATCGCGGTCTCGGCCGCGCGGTAGCGACGCAGCAGGTTCAGGACGTCGACGGTGCTGGCGCTGTCGGCCTCGGGATACCAGTAGCCGGAACGGCTGAACTCCTCAGAGCGCTCCATCACGCCACCTCGCCATCATCGCTCAGGCTTTCTTCACTTCCACGGGGTTCCGCCTCGCGTGCGAGCATCTCGGCCGCGCCGGACTCGACCTCGGCGGGCACGATCCGGAGTATCCCGCCGGTGATCGCGTCGTGTTCGGCGGTGACGATCTGATCGATCCGCCACGCAGGCACGGAGGGAAAGTCCGCGCGCAGACGGTCGATCATGTCGGCGTACATGATGTACCCGGCATCCTCGAGTGCGAATCGCTCGACCATGAGGCCCCTTTCCCAGAATCCCATCATGTCACTTCATCAGAGTGGCTGGTCGCATTGGATTTCGCTAGGCAACCTGGTTACCTGTTTGTCGAGTACCATGGAAGGGTCAGGGGGTGACGCATGAGCAGCAGGACTGAGACGACGACGCGGGCGACCGAACTCGTCGCGCGTGTCGACGAACTTCGCAGGGCCGAGGCCCAGTTCGGGCGACGCCTTGCCGCCGTGCGCGCGCCGAACGACACCGACAGGGAGGCGATGAGGTACATCCTCGACGCCCCGGACGACGCCCCCGCCACGCCGGGCGGCCTCGCCGCTCACCTGAACGTCAGCACGGCGGCGATCACGAGCCTGCTGCGTCGACTTCAAGAGCGCGGTCAGATCGTCGTGGCGCCGCATCCTGCCGATGCCCGCTCCAAGGTGCTGCGCGCGTCGCTCCGCGATCTCAATGCGCAGGCCGATGAGCTGACGCAGCGCATCGAGTCGCTCGCCAGCGAGTTCACCCCGGAGCAGACCGATGCGATCACCCGGTTCCTGCGACGCCTGGCCGAGGAGATCGGCGACCTCCCCTAGGTCGGACTGTGATTTAGCTAGGTAACCTAGTAATCTATTTCTCAACGTAATGTTCGTCTGAGGGAGAGATCATGGGACGTCTGACGTACGGCAACACAGCAACGCCGATCGAGCTCGACGATCGGTTGATGACGCACCTGCGGCTCGTGATCGTGACGAAGCTGCGGCGAAACGAGTCCTTCCCGCTCACGCTCGCGATGGGCGACGGTGTCGCAGAGACGATCTGGGTGCACGCATCGATTCCGCTGCGCTTCTCGATGACGCAGGAGGCGGATGTCGATCGTTCGCTGGTGGTGGCGATGATGAACGCTGCGAACTCCGCGGGAGGCCTCGATCTGACCCGTGACGAGTTCGCCCGGGTGGTCGACGGCTCGCGCACCCTGCATGCGATGAGTGCGTGAACCATGTCCGCACGCATCAGGAACGCCGCCAAGGCTGTGACCAGCGCACGGGTGCGCTCGGCATCCCGGCCCCGAGGGCTGTGGGTGGAGGTCGACCCCGGCTTCCACGTCGGCAATGACCGACGTCAGTTCCTCGGTTCGATCACCGGGACGCCGCGCGAGGGCTTCCGCGCATTCGGGGCGCAGTCCGATTTCATCGGCCAGTTCGATCGCCTCGATGACGCGAAGGCCGCGATCGCCGCGGCGTCGGCGACCGCCGAGGGGTCTGCCCAGGTCGAACCGCTGCTGGGCTGATCTCAGGCAGGCGACGCCCGCGTCGCAAAGGGCGATTTTCGGCGACGAGCTGAGGCGTGTACCGTCGTTGCCATGACCTCGATCGAATCGATTCGACGCCCCGTCGCGGACCAGACGACCCGACGTGCGCGGATCGCCGTCTCGGCGCTGTTCCTCACGAACGGTGCGCTGTTCGCCAACATCCTGCCTCGCTACCCCGAGATCAAGGCCGCCCTCGACCTCGACAATGCCGGCTACGGACTCGCGATCGCCGCCTTCCCCGCCGGAGCCATCGCCGCCGGACTGTTCGCCGCCGTGCTGATCCGCCGCTTCGGTTCGGCGCGAATCGCGGTGATTGGCACGATCTGCACCGGCCTCGGGCTGCTCGCGGCAGCCTTCGCACCGTCCGGCATCCTGTTCGCCGTCGCCCTGCTGCTCGGCGGCGCGTTCGATGCGATCACCGACGTCGCGCAGAATGCGCACGGTCTGCGAGTGCAGCGGCGCTACGGCCGTTCGATCATCAACTCGTTCCACGCCATCTGGTCGATCGGCGCGGTGCTGGGTGGAGGCATGGCCGCGGCGGCGATCGCCCTGCAGCTGCCTCTCGGCGTGCACCTGGGCATCTCGACTGCGGTGTTCGCAGCCGTGGCCTTCACGGCACTCTGGTTCTGCCTCCCCGGCCGTGATGAAGAAGCGGATGCCGAGGCGACCGCTGAACCGGTCGAACTGCAGACCGCGGTGCGCCGCGGTGTGAGCCCGCGGACGGTGATGATCCTCATCGCGCTCACGCTCATCGCGATGGCCGGGGCGATCGCCGAGGACGCCGGCAACTCGTGGGCGACCCTGTACCTCAGCGACTCGCTCGGCGCCGCTGCCGCGGTCGCGCCCCTCGGGTTCATCGCTCTGGTGGGCGCGCAGTTCATCGGACGGATGCTGGGCGACGGAATGACCGACCGCTTCGGCCAGCGCGCCGTGGCCCGAGTCGGGGGCCTGATCGCCGCAGGGGGAATGGCCCTCGCGCTCATCTTCCCGAGCGTGCCCGGAACGATCGCCGGATTCGCCGCCGTCGGCTTCGGCATCGCGACGCTCATCCCCGCGGCCATGCATGCGGCCGATGAGCTGCCGGGTCTGCGCCCGGGGGCCGGTCTCACGATCGTGTCGTGGTTGCTGCGCATCGGTTTCCTGCTGTCGCCGCCGTTCGTCGGCTTCATCGCCGACACCGAGAGCCTGCGTGCGGGTTTGATCGTGGCGCCGGCCGCGGCGGTGGTCGCGGTGCTGCTTGCCGGAGTGCTCGAGAAGCGTCGTCCACGGGGGTAGTCGGCAGCGGCGGGCATGTCCAGACCCCTCCGCGCCCACCATGCCGCGGGTTTCGGCAGTATACGTATTCAATCCTCAAGAATTCCTGGAATATAGGCTTCCCTAAGTCCGTTGCATACGTATACCATCAGCGTCATGGGACATATCAAGCATCGGGCACTGCCGGTACTCGCCCTCGCAGCGGTGGGCATGATCGCCCTCTCCAGCTGCGGCGCCGGGACCCGCACCGACAACGCGAACTCGACAACGGTGTCGTGTGACTACACGGCTCCGGAGGGCAAGACCACGGTCAACGTCCTCGCCTACAACTCCTCGGCAATCGACCCGTTCACCGACACCATGGTGTCGAGCTGTTCGAACGACGACGTGACGCTGAAGCACGACCCGATCGACTTCGGCGGGCAGGTGACCAAGACCACGGCGACGCTCGCCGGCGACTCGGGCACCTACGACATCCTCGAAACCTACGGATTCGTTATCCCGGGCTTTGCCGAAGAGAAGAAGCTCGTTCCGCTGAACGACCTCTGGGACAAGTATGCCGACGACTACGGTCTGGGCGAGATCAGCGAGTCGATGGTGGAGGGCATGTCGTACGACGGCGACATCTACGCCATCCCGATGCAGGCGCAGATGTTCGTCATGGCATACCGCACGGATGTCTTCGACGACCTGGGGCTCGAGGTGCCGACCACCTTCGACGAGATGATCTCCGCCGCCGAGGCGATCCAGGCCGAGGGGCTCATGGACTACCCGATCGCGCTGCCGTGGCTCGCGACGAGCGACGTCTCCACCGGTTTCCAGGCCGCGATGAACTCGCTCGGCGCCGACTTCGTGAACGCCGACGGCGACGTGACGCTCGACGGCCCCGAGGCCAAGCAAGCCGTCGAGGCGATGCTCGCGCTCAAGCCGTACATGGATCCGCAGGTCACGACCTTCGACCAGCCCAAGGTGCAGCAGCAGATGTTCAACGGCACTGCGGCCATGTCGATCATGTTCTCGGGCCGGATGATCGACCTGACGCTGCCGGAGAACTCGAAGCTCTCCGACTCGTTCGGCTTCGCGGGGGCGCCCAAGCTCACGACTGACGCCGACTACTCCTACAACCGCCTGTCGATCGACGGATGGTCGATTCCGTTCAACACGAAGCTCGACCACGACATGCTCTTCCAGATGATGGCCTCGGCCGTCAGCGAAGACGCGTCGACGGCATCCGTTCCGGCGGCCTACCCGGCCCGCGAGGGGATGGTCACCGAAGAGAACTCGCCGTACGGCGCCGCCGCCAACGACTCGATCGCCTCGGCGATGCCGCCGATCGTGTCGCCGGTGCTGGCCGATCTGACCAACGAGATCCGCCCGATCCTCGTCGAGATCCTCAACGGCAACGTCTCCGTCGACGACGGGCTGGCGCAGATGCAGGCAACCGGCGAGTCCTTCGTCGGCTGATCCAGGACCGCCGGTCCGCGGCTGTGGCCTGAGCGCGAGTTCAGGCCACAGCTCGTCCAAGGGAGGACGCTTATGAAGACACGCGAGTTCTGGTTGCTCTTCGCACCGAGCCTGCTGGTGATGGGGGCGCTCCTCGTGCTCCCCCTGGTGCGCACGGTGCAGTGGAGCTTCGAGCAGGTCCGCTACGGCTCACCCGGATCGTTCGTCGGGCTCGACAACTTCGTCTACGCGCTGACTGATCCGCGCTTCCACCGGGCGGTCGCCTTCACCGTGATCGTCACGGTCATCACGACCGTGATCCTGCTCGTGTTCGGGTACATCATCGCGACAGGCGTCAACAGGATCACGACGTCCCGTCCGCTGGTACTCGGCATCCTGCTCGTCTCGTATGTGCTGCCCAACCTCGTGGGGGCTGTGGCGTTCTCGTGGCTGTTCGACGACAGCTTCGGCGGCGTCGTCAACCGGTTCATCGGGTTGATGGGCGGCACCCAGGTGCTCTGGTTCACCGACCAGGTTCCCAACGCGATCCTCGTGATCGCGAACACTGTCTGGTCGATGCTCCCGTTCGCGATGCTGATCATCCTGGCGGGGCTGCAGGGGGTGCCGAACGAACTGAAGGAAGCCGCGAAGATCGACGGAGCGAACGCCTTCCAGACCCACATCAGCGTGATCATCCCGACCATTCGCGGGGTGCTCGGGTTCGTGACGCTGATCACGATCATGGACGTCCTGAGGATGTTCGACAACCTGATCCCCCTGTCGCCGCAGGCGCAGTCGATCGGCAACGAGTCGATCATGCTCTACGTCTACTCGGTCGCCTTCGCCGACGGCGCACAGAACCTCGGCCTCGGCAGCGCGATCAACGTGCTCACCATCGTCCTCATCCTCATCATGCTGATCCCGTTCATCCGGGGCATCTTCAAGGAAGCGAAGGCAGAACGATGAGCCTCACGACCTCCGAGCTCTCCGACTCCGAGCTCTCCACCCGGGCGATCATCACCAGCGGCGCATCGAAGCGCAAGCGGCGCGGACCGAACCGCCCCCCGGTCATCACCGGACTGCTGCTCGGCATCCTCTGCATCGTGATGCTCAGCCCGTTCATCTGGATGGCGCTGTCGGTCACGAAGCCCACAGACGTCGCGTTCTCGAACCCGCCGGTGTTCTGGGACTACGAGCCCACGCTGCAGGCCTTCGTCAACCTGTGGGAGACGACCTACTTCGCGGACTACCTCGTCAACACCCTCGTGGTCGCCGTCGTCTCGACCGTGCTCGCGCTGGTCATCGGCATCCCCGCGGCGTACGCGCTCTCGAGGTTCCCGAGCTATGTTTCGGCGCTGCTGCTGGTGCTCGCCCTGATCTTCCGGGCGCTCCCGCGCTTCTCGGTCGTGCTGCCGATGTACGACATCAGCAGGGCGCTCGGCATCTACGACACGACGTTCGCGCTGGCGATCGCCCTCGTCGCGATCAACCAGCCGTTCACGATCTGGCTGCTGCGCAACTTCTTCGCCGAGATCCCCCGGGAGCTCGACGAGGCCGCCATGATCGACGGATGCACCAGGATCGGGATGCTGCGCCGGGTCATGATCCCGCTGATGGGCCCCGGCATCCTGACGGCCGGCATCTTCGTCTTCCTGTTCGCGTTCCAGGAGTACCTGACGGCTCTCGTGCTCACCGACACCTCGTCGAAGACCGTGCCGGTCTTCATCGCCACCCAGCTCGGGCAGACCCTGCCGATGCTGCAACAGGCGGGAGCCGCATCCATGCTGCTCACGATCCCGGTGTTCGTGATCGCGTTCATCGCGCAGAAGTACCTCGTCGCCGGCCTCAGCGACGGCGCTGTGAAGGGCTGACATGGCGGTCGCGGTGCCGCCGCTCGTGCTGCTGGCCGGCATGAACTGCACCGCCGATCTATGGGAGGACGGCGGTTTCGGAGGGGGAGCAGGTGGGGCGATCCGGCCGGTGCTGGATCGCCCCACCGTCGCGGAGCAGGTCGACGCGCTGCTCGACGAGCTGCCCGATTCGTTCATCGTGGTCGGGCACTCGCTCGGCGGCATCGTCGGCATGGCGCTCGCGCTCGCCGCCCCGACGCGTGTCGCGGGGCTCTGCCTCGTGTCGACCAACGCCAAGGCGCCGACCGATGCGCAGCGCTCCGGCTGGACGAGCTGGCTGGATGCTCTCGAAGGTGGTGCTGAGCCGCGAGCGCTGCAGGACAGCATCCTCCAGCCTCTGCTCGGAGAGGACGTCGTGCGAGATCGTCCCGACCTCGTGGAGCGCACGCTGCGCATGGGCGAGGAGACCGGGGCCGAGCGGCTGCGGGCTCAGCTGCGGATGCAGCTCACACGCACCGATCTGCTGTCGCGACTGGGCGGACTGACCATGCCGACGCTCGTCGTCTCAGGACTCGACGACGTCATCTGCCCGCCGCGTTTCCACACCGAGATCGTGTCGGCGATGCCGGACGCACGGCTCGTGTCTCTGGATGCCGGCCACCTGCTGCCGCTCGAGAGGCCGCGGGAATTCGGTGGACTCGTGGGGTCGTGGCGCTCGCACCTCCGCATCTGAGCCCGCAGACGCTCGGGCGCCGTCGCGCGGCGTCCTCTTGGGAGGAGGACTGCGCCCGGGGAGGAGAGAATCCGAGAGTCTCTCCTCCCGAAGCGCAGTTCTCCTCCCGAGGGGTGGGGATGAGGCCGCGGGCTCAGCGCTCGGGCGTCGCCAGTCCGCGCAGATGCGCCATGAGGGAGGAGGCGAGGTTGTAGACCACGAGGTCGGCGCCGTCGGTGAAGGCCGCGCTTGCCGCATCCCGCGTGCCGACGATGTCCATGCGCAGCGAACCGGCGCGTGCGAGGGCCGAGTGCACGGCGGCGATGGCCTGCGGCACGGGCTGATCATCCGGGCCGGAGCTGGCCGCGAGATCGGCCGGACCGACCATGATGCCGTCGAGGCGCGGCGCAGTGACGATCGCGTCGACGTTCGTGACGCCGCGGGGCGACTCGATCATGCCGAGCACCAGAGTGTTCTCGAGCCACCACTCGCGGTGGTCGGCGGGGTCGACGAGGCCGAAGCGCCCTGCCCGGCTGTACGTCGCGAAGCCGCGCGACCCGACCGGGGGGTACATCGCCGCGGCGACCAGCGCCTCGGCATCCGCTGTCGTGTCGAGGTGCGGAGCCAGGATGCCCTCGGCTCCCTGATCGAGCACCCGCAGGATCTGATTCCGATCGCCCTCGCCGACGCGCACGATGACCGGCACGTCGTGCACCTGCGCGAGCGCGATGTGCTGACGCAGCGCGACGAGGTCGGCCGGTCCGTGCTCGCAGTCGATCAGGACGAAGTCGAACTCGGCGACGGCGAGCATCTCGACGAGCTCTTCCGACGGCATCCGCAGCAGGGCGCCGATCAGCTTCTCGCCCGCCCGTGCCCTGGCGCGCAGCGACGGCATCAGGCCACCATCCCGGCCGAGAGGTCGATGTCGGCGCCGCACATGCCCGGCATCGCGAGCATCGCGATGACCGCCGCGCCGACCTCGTCTTCCGTCACCATGCGGCCGAGAGCCGCACGCGACACGAACGCCTGCTCGGCATCGTCGATGCTCGTGCCCGAGCGCTCGGCCTCGAGGCGGAAGTTGCGTTCCATCCGTGGGCCCTGCACCGGGCCGGGGGAGAGCGAGTTCACACGCACGCCGGCGGGGCCGACCTCGAACGCGAGCGTCGACGTGAGTCCGATCACGGCCATCTTCGAGGCGCAGTAGGGAGTGCGATGCGCGAGCGGACGCTTGCCGGAGACGGATGCCACGTTGATGACGTCGCCGTCGCCGCGCTCGACCATTCCGGGCAGCAGTGCCTTGCAGAGCAGGAAGGTGCCGCGCACGTTCACGGCGAACACCTCGTCCCAGTCGGCGACGTCGATGTCGGTGAGAGCCGCGACGGGGCCGGGGATGCCGGCGTTGTTCACCAGGATCGAGACATCGGTGCCGGCGAGCTGCTCGCGGAGCGCGTCGACGGATGCCGGGTCGGACACGTCGCACGATATCCCGCGCGCCCGTGACCCGAGGTCGGCCGCGACGCGGTCGAGCTTCGCGGCGTGGCGCCCGACCACCACGACGTGCGCACCGGCGGCGTGCAGCGACCGGGCGATGGCCGCCCCGAGTCCGCTGCCGCCGCCGGTGACCACTGCCGTGCGACCGGAGAGGTCGGTCATCGCGTCTCCGCGCCGACCGCGGCGTGGCTCTCTTCGATCCAGGCGAATTCCGTGCCGGCATGACGCCAGGCACGGGCGTCACCCGAGCGGGCGTGGCCCTCGAACAGCTCGACCCGGGCAGCGCGCCCGCAGACGGCGCCGAGCTCGGCCGACGACTCGGTGTTCTGCACCTCCTGGTACGTCACGGTGCGCAGATACTTGCCGACCCAGAGCCCGCCCGTGTACCGGGCAGCGCCGAGCGTCGGCAGCACGTGGTTGGTGCCGATCACCTTGTCGCCGTAGGAGACACACGTGTTCTCGCCGAGGAACAGCGCGCCGTAGTCGTGCATCTTCGTCAGAGCCTCGCGCGGGTTCTGGGTGAAGATCTGCACGTGCTCGAAGGCGAAGTCGTCGGCGATCCGATAGGCCTCGTCGAGGTCGTCGGCGACGATCACCTGACCCCAGTCGCGCCATGCCGGGCCCGCGTAGTCGCGCGTGGGCATGCCGGGAAGGATCTTCTCGATCCAGTCCATGACCTCTTCGGCCAGCGCCTGCGACGTCGTCACGAGCACGGCGGGCGAGTCGGGTCCGTGCTCCGCCTGAGAGAGCAGGTCGACCGCGGTGAAGAACGGGTCGGCGTGCTCGTCGGCGACGATGAGGATCTCGGTGGGGCCGGCGAACAGGTCGATGCCGACTTCACCGAACAGCTGCCGCTTGGCCTCGGCGACGTAGGCGTTGCCCGGCCCGGCGATCATGTTCACCGGCTCGATCGAGTCGGTGCCGACGGCCATCGCGGCGACGGCCTGGACTCCTCCGAGGATGTAGATCTCGTCGGCGCCGGCCATCTTCATCGCGGCCACGGTCGCAGCGGGGATCTCGCCGCGGATGGGCGGGGTGCACGCGACGACCCGAGGGACCCCCGCCACCTTGGCCGTGATGATCGTCATGTGCGCGGACGCCGTCAGCGGGTACTTGCCTCCGGGGATGTATGCCCCTGCGGCCTGCACGGGCACGTGCTTCTGGCCGAGGAACACCCCCGGAAGGGTCTCGACCTCGATGTCGACCAGTGAATCGCGCTGCGCCTGCGCGAAACGGCGCACCTGGCTCTGCACGAACTCGATGTCGGTGATCACCTGTGCATCGAGCGTGCCGATGATCTCCGTGATCTCCTCCTCGGAGAGTCGGTACGAGTCGCGACTCCAGTTGTCGAACTGCTCGGCATACCGACGCACGGCGACGTCGCCGTTCTCGCGGATGTCGCCGATGATTCCCCTCACCCGCTCGGCGACGTCCTGCTGAGCGGTGTCCGCGAACGTCTTCGTCGGCGCGGTCTTGAGATGCAGGGGCATGGCCCTTCCTTCCGTTGCATACGTATGTGCTGATTATGACCGCGTATGCATTCGGGCGTCAAGAGCAGTAGAATCCGTGAGATCGAGGGGGAGGCGCCAGATGGTCGTCACGAGTCGTGATGTGGCCCGCTTGGCGGGTGTCTCGCAGCCGACGGTGTCTCGGGCGCTGCGCGACGATGCGCGAGTGTCCGAGGCGACGAAGCTCAGGGTGCGCGAAGCGGCCCAGCTGCTGGGCTACGTGCCGAGCGAGGCGGGGCGTGCCCTGTCGTCGGGTCGAACCCGGCGCATCGGCCTGCTGCTGACCGATCTCGACAACCAGTTCTACTCGCACATCATCGCCCCGGTGCACCGGGAGCTCGAGACCCTCGGCTACCAGCTGATGCTGCACACCGAGTCGGCCGACAACGACACGATCGTCGAACGGCTGCTCGCCAACGGTCTCGACGGCGTGATCCTCGCGACCACCACGGTCGAGTCCGTCGCACCGTTGCGCCTGAAGGACCGCGGCCTGCCGTTCGTGTACTTCAATCGCACCGGCTCGTTCGTCGAGGCGGATGCCACCGTCGTCGATCCCGCGCCGGGCTATCGCGACGCTGTCCGGCGGGCGGTCGAACTCGGTCACACGCGCGTGGGAGCGGTGCTCGGACCGAGCAACACCAGCACGGCGCAGAGCCGGGAGGCGGCCTTGCGCGACGCCCTCGTCGCCGAGGGCGTGACGCTGCACGAGAGCGATGTGCGGCGGGTCCCGTACGGAGCGGCCGAGGGTGAGGCGGCGGCATCCGAGATCCTCGCCGGAGCGGACCGCCCGACCCTCCTGTTCTGCGGAAACGACGTGGTCGCGTACGGAGCGCTCAACGCCGCCCACCGCGCGGGTCTGCGCGTGCCCGAGGACCTCTCGGTCCTCGGCTTCGACGATCTCCCCGAGGCGGCCTGGCCCATCATCGACCTGGCCACGATCGGATACGACATCGCCGGCATGGCGCGCACCGCCGCAGACCTCATCGTGCGTCGCATCGAGGACCCGGACGCCGCACTCGAGAAGACGCGGTTCGAATCCGCTTTCGTGCCGCGGCGCACCCTCGCGGCCCCGCACGCCGGCTGACCCCGCCGCTCGGCGATGATCACCGTGTGCGCAGGATCATCTCTTGCGCTGGTTTGTGCATACGCATACACTGACAAAGACGAAGCCAGCGATCACCGATGAACCGCAGCTTCGCGTCTCGAAGGAGTGAAAAGCGTGTCTCTCGACCCGGTTGCTTATCTGCCGTACAAAGACCCCGACGACTTCATCCGTGAGGTCACCGATCTGATCTGGGTCGATCGGTCGATCAGCTTCATCCGCGAAAACTACGAGCCCGACTCGATCGTGCACGGCGCCTACGGCACCTCGACCACGCGGCAGGAGGTCATCGAGGGAACGCTCATGCGCATCTCGGCGACGCCCGATCGCACCGGCCAGGCGGAGGACGTGATCTGGGAGGCCCGTGGAGACGATGCGTTCCTCAGCTCGCACCTCGTGCTCTCCGGACATCTGCAGACGTCGTCGCACAGCCGCACGATCGCCAACTGCCTGTACCGCAAGGGGCGCATGGTCGAGGAGTGGGTGGTGCGGGACTCGCTCGCCGGTGCGCTCGAGAGCGGCCTCGACGTCGATGAGCTCGCCCGCGCCCAGGCCTTCCGCGGGTACACCGGATCGTGGACCGAGCCGGCCCCCGCCGATCCGATCGCGAAGGGCGACTCCGGTGCGCGCCCCGACGACTACCGCTCCGAGGTCGAGACTGTGATCGACATGATCCAGACGGTCTGGAACGACCGCGACCTGCAGAAGGTCGAGAAGTTCTTCCACCGCGACCTCGTGCTGCTCACGGTCGGCAACCGGGTCGTCATCCGTCCCGAGGGCTACCGTCGGGCGCTGCTGCGGTTCCTCGAGTCGTTCCCCGCGGGACAGTTCGAGATCCGCGACATCCAGACCAACTACGACGTGCGCTATGCGGGCCTGCGCGTCGCCGTCACCTGGAAGTTCGTGGGCGACTACAACGGCGTGCCGAACTACGGCAGCCTCACCGGCAAGCCGATCGACCTGATCGGCATCTCGCAGTTCACATTCCACCAGGGAGCCCTCGTCAAAGAGGTGCGCCTGTGGGACGACATCGCCCTGCGCGCCCAGATCGCGGGCGTTCGCGGCGACGAGCCTGCGGCCTTCAGCAACATCTACTGATCAGCGACTGATCGACAAGGAGAAGAAGAAATGAGCAACGCCATCGTCGACCAGGTCGACGTCATCGTCCCCGCGGACGAGATCGCACGCCGCACCATCCGTCGGTCCGACTGGGTGCCGTGCAACTCGGCGTTCATCGACTGCCGCACCCCGGGTTCCGACCGCAAGGAGAACTACTCGTTCATCGGCGCCGGTGTCTCGCAGAACGCGAGCCAGTACGTGAACCTCGAGGTGAACCACGGCTTCAACACCGGGGCCGCCGGTATGCCGAACGGCATCTCGAACAACCTGCACCTGCACTTCACCGCAGAGGTGTTCATCAATCTCGGCGGCGAGTTCCGACTCCGCTGGGGTGTCGACGGCAAGCAGGGCGAGTACATCAGCCACGACGGTGACATCGTCACGATCCCCACCTGGATCTTCCGCGGCTTCACGAACGAGGGGCCGGACGACGGCATCCTCTACACGGTGCTCGGCCGCGATGACAACGGCGGCATCATCTGGGGTCCGTCGGTGCTTCGCGAGGCGGAGTCGTATGGCCTGCACCTCACGGCCGACAACAAGCTCATCGACACGGTTGCGGGAGATGTGCTTCCCGACGACGTGCCCCTGATCACGCCGATGAAGCAGCACTACATCGACGAGCTCACGACCTACACGGTCGAGGACATGCGCTCGCGGGTCATCCAGCCGGGTGACCGCAAGTACTCGTCGGCGGCACTGCTCTGCGCAGCGGTCGACGGGGGCCACGTCGAGCTCGCCACCGCCATCGGCTACGGCATGAGCGAGAACCGTCGCCAGGTGCCGAACGTGACCGAGCCGCACTCGTTCAACCTCGCGTGGGTGCGTGCCGAGGCGGGCCAGGGCGTGCTTCGCCACCGCCATGACAAGACGCAGGCGCTGCTGTTCAAGACTGGCCGGTGGGAGGTCACCCTCAACGGTGACCCATCGACCGCGGTCACGCTGGGCGCGGGCGACACGTTCTCGGTGCCCGAGGGCAGCTGGCGCTCGTACGTCTGCGTCGAGGGCGATGAGACCGGAACCGGAACGGTGCTCGTGATCAACGGCGGCGACGACCGCGTCTACCTCGAGTGGGCTCCGGAGGTCGTCGAGGCGGCGGCCGCTGCCGACTGGACCATCGACCCCAACGGCTACCTGGCCCCTCTCGGAGTGATGGTCACCGCCACCGAGGATGACTGAGATCGCAGGGGCGCGAGGGGCTTCCGGCTCCTCGCGCTCCGGCGCCTCCTCCGCGGGTGTCGGAGCAGCGGATGCCGGTTCGCTGCGTGTCGCCGCGATCTCACCCGAGATCGTGATCGGCGATGTCGACGGCAACCTCGACCGCATCCGCTCGGCGATCGCCGCGGCCGCGCGCCGCGGCGCTCAGCTGATCGTGCTGCCGGAGCTGGCCACGAGCGGCTACGTGTTCGCCGATCGGGACGAGGCGCTCGGCGCCGCTCTGACCACCGGCGACCCGCGGTGGTCGTCGGTGCAGGAGGCGATCCCCGAGGGCGCCGTGATCGTGGTGGGGTATGCCGAGAGCGACGGCGATCGTCTGTTCAACACCGCCGCGGTCCTCACCCGCGATCTGCGCCTCGCCGACTACCGCAAGGCGCACCTCTGGGGCGCCGAGAAGCTGGTCTTCGACAGCGGATCAGAGGCGGGGCTCGTCGTCGATGCCCCGTTCGGCCGTCTCGGCGTGGCACTCTGCTACGACAACGAGTTCCCGGAGGTGCCCCGTCGGCTGGCACTGGCGGGCGCTGACGTGCTCGCACTTCCGGTCAACTGGCCGCTCGTTCCGCGCCCCACAGGTGAGCATGCTCCCGAGCTCATCCAGGCGATGGCATCGGCCAGGTCGTCGAGGCTGCCCGTCGTGATCGCCGATCGGTGGGGCTCCGAGCGCGGGGTCGACTGGACAGACGGCACGGCGATCATCGACGAGCAGGGGTGGATCGTCGCGTTCCGGGCCGTGATGGGGGCCACCGCGGTGCTGTCGCTCGACGCGGCGCGGGGCAAGGCGCTTCCGCCGCACAACGACCTGTTCGCCGACCGTCGCGCCGACCTGTACTGACGCGATCGGATGCCGGTTTGACCCATGCAGGGTTTGACCGTGCAGGGTTTGACCCGTGCCGGATGCAGGACCTGAGCGCGGATGCAGGGCGGGATCGTCGATCTGCTCCCGCATCCGTGCCTTCGTCCTGCAGACGGGTCGGAACCCGCCGTCATGCGAGAGCGGTGCGCCCCTGATGCTCCGGCAGTCGTTCGCGCAGCATCCGCTCTGCCAGCTCGGCCAGCTTCTGCGTCGCGGGCGACAGCAGCACGCCCTCGCGCTGCACGAGCGCGATCGTGTCGTGCATCGGCTCGGCGAACGGGAAGGTGCGGATGCCTGACGGAAACGCGTCGGACTCGGCGATCGAGCGCGACACGATCGTGTCGGCGGTGCCCGCCGCGACCAGGCTGAGCGCCGTCTCGACGTGCTCGACCTCGACCGCCGGCTCGATGGTGAGCCCCCGCAGCCGTGCGCGTTCGAGCAGCTGGCGCCGTGTGGGGTCGTCCCACCCGGCGAAGGCGTCGTAGAGCACGAGCTTGGCGTCGGCGACCTCGTCGATCGAGACGGCCGGGGCGTCGGGCTCGCGGGTGGCCGAGGCATAGAGCACCTCGTCGCGGAACAGCGGGCGCACCTCGAGGCCGTCCTCGTCGACCGGAAGAACCAGCAGGCCGGCTTCGAGCTCGCCGGCGGCGATCGAGCGGGCGACGTGCGCCGAGTTGATGCCGACGAGCCGCAGTCGCACGTTCGGATGCCGGTGATGGAAGGTCTCGGCCAGATCCGCGAGCGCGTAGTAGGCCGCGTTGCGCAGCACGCCGAACGTGCAGGTGCCGCGGTCCAGCGACGTGAGCGCCTGGATGGTGTCGATGCCGTTCTGCACCGCGCTCACGGCCTGCGCCGCGTGGGGGCGCAGCTCGAGCGCGGCGGCCGTCGGCACGAGGCGCCTGCTGCCGCGGGTGAAGAGGGTCACGCCGAGTTCGCGTTCGAGGCGCGCGACGAGCTCGGAGACGGAGGCCTGCGTCATGCCCAGAGTCCTGCCCGCCGCCGTGAACGAGCCGTCGTCGAGCGCCGCGAGGAAGGCCGTCAGCTGCGTGATGGTCATAGCCAATGGTAAACCCGATGGATTGCCACGGATCATCAGGCTTGTCTCGTGGATGCAGCGGATCTAGCCTTCCTGCATGCGTTACTCCTCAGCTGTCCTCGCCCGCTACGACGGCGACTTCCATCACCTCAAGACCCCGCTCATCGACGCACCCGCCGCGCAGCGCGATCCGGCCGTCATCGAGACCGTCACGAGCATGCTCGCCGACATCCGCGAGCGCGGTCTCGATGCCGTGCTCGATTACGCACGCACGCTCGACAACTACCAGGGTGCCGACATCGAGCTCACCGCCGAGCAGATCGCGAGCAGCGGAGACCGCCTCGACCCGGATCTGCGCGCGGCGATCGAACTGGGGGCCGAGCGCACGCAGGCGTTCGCCCGCGCCTCCCGCGAGCACCTGACCGACTTCGAGACCGAGTTCGTTCCCGGCATCGTGACCGGCGCCAAGTACATCCCCGTCTCGCGCGTCGGTGCGTACCTGCCGGCCGGTCGGTTCCCGCTCACGGCGAGCGCCTTCATGACCGTGGGCGTGGCGAAGGCGGCGGGTGTGCCGACCGTGATCGCCTGCACGCCTCCGCAGCCCGACGGCGGAGCGAACGACGCCGTCGTCTACGCCGCGCACCTCTCGAGGGTCGATCGCGTGTTCGTGATCGGCGGGGTGCAGGCGCTCGCGGCCATGGCCTACGGGCTGCTCGGCGATCTGCCCGTCGACATGCTCGTCGGCGCGGGCAACGCGTTCGTGGCCGAGGCCAAGCGTCAGCTCTTCGGCACGGTCGCGATCGACCTGCTCGCGGGTCCGAGCGAGGTCGCCGTGATCTCCGACGAGACCGCCGACCCCGTGCTCGTGGCCGCAGACCTGTTGGGGCAGGCGGAGCACGGGCCGAACTCGCCCGCGGCGCTCATCACGACATCCGAGGAGCACGGCCACGCTGTGATCGCGGAGATCGAACGGCAGCTCGAGACGCTGGCGACGGTCGACATCGCGGGTGCCGCCTGGCGCGACTACGGTGTCGTCACGGTCGCGAAGGACCGCGAGACCGCCGCGGCCCTCATGGATGACCTCGCCCCCGAGCACCTCGAGCTGCTCACGGACGACGACGACTGGTACCACGAGAATCTGCGCAACTACGGCTCGATCTTCATCGGGCCCTGGAGCACCGTGGCCTACTCGGACAAGGGCATGGCCGGCACCAACCACGTGCTTCCGACAGCCGGCGGGGCGAAGCACAGTGCGGGTCTCTCAGTGTCGCGCTTCCTGAAGCCGCTGACCTATCAGCGCATCAGCCGCGAGGCGACGCCCGAGCTCGCGAATGCCGTGCAGGTGATCTCCGACTCCGAGGGGATGGCCGCGCACAGCGCGACGGCCACGCTGCGGTTGGACCGTCTCGCCTGACGGGGCGTGCCGCGATCGTCCTGCATCAGGTCGCGACGGGTAGGTCGGGGCCGGATGCAGGACCGAGGCGCGGATGCAGGGTGGGATCGCCGATCTCTTCCTGCATCCGTGCTGTCGTCCTGCAGACGGGCGGGGGTGCCTGGGCTGCGGCGCCGGAGGTGGGGCCGGATGCCGGCGGATGTGCGACCTGACCGGTGTCGGATGCAGGACCGAGGCACGGATGCAGGATCATGCGGGTGGTTGAGTCCTGCATCCGTGCTGTTGCCCTGCAGACGGCCCGGAGGACGACCGAAACGGGGGCGACAAGGCGCCCGGACCTAACCTCAGAGGGCGGTGTAGCCGCCGTCGACGAGGTGGTAGCTGCCGGTGATGAAGCTGGCGGCGTCGCTGGCGAGGAAGGCGATGAGGTTCGCGACCTCGTCAGCCTGACCGAGACGGCCGATCGGGTGCTTGCTCACGAGGAAGTCCTTTGCAGCGGCATCCATGCTCGCGAGCAGCGGGGTGTCGATGAACCCGGGGCCGACCGAGTTCACGCGCACGCCCTGGGCCGAGTACTCGAGGGCGGCCGACTTGGTCATGCCGACGACCGCGTGCTTGGCGGCGACGTAGGCGGGCGAGTTCGCGAAGCCCACGCTGCCGAGGATCGAGGCGATGTTCACGACGGAGCCGCCGCCGTTCGCGAGGATCGAGGGGATCTGCGCCTTCATGTTGCGGAAGACGGCGTTGAGGTTGATCGAGATGACCTTGTCCCACGCGGCGTCGTCGTACTCGGCGGTGGGGGCGGATGCTCCGCCGATGCCCGCGTTGTTGACGCCGATGCGCAGCGGGGCGAGAGTGTTCGCGAGCTCGACCGAGCTGGCGATCCAGTCGGTGTCGGTCGCATCTCCGACCGATGCCTCGGCGGTGCCGCCGGCGGCGCGGATCTCTTCGACGACCGCGTTCGCGTGCTCCGCGTTCAGATCGTTGACGACCACGGCTGCGCCGTTCTGAGCGAGCAGGAGAGCGGTCGAGCGTCCGATTCCGCTGCCTGCTCCCGTCACGATCGCCGAGCGGTTCGAGACGTCGTACTGAGCCACGAGTGACTCCTCTTCCGGACGGTCGCGGTGCCGGGAGATCTTCTCGGACGGTCCGTCCTTCTCTCCAGCCTACGCCCGCAGAAGGGGGATGGATGCGCGTGAATGGATTTTTCCCGGTCAGCCCAGAGAGCGGATCGAGGCGCGCTCGACGACCGGCATCGGGATCAGCACCGCGTCGAGCGGGCGCTCGCCGAGCAGCATCTCGACCGCGGTGCGCCCCATCACGTCGTAGGGGAGTCGCGCGGTCGTGAGTCCCGGTCGCTGGAAGCCGGCGAGCTCCTCGTCGTCGAAGGAGGCGACGGAGATGTCGTCGGGCACTCGAAGCCCTCGCTCGGCGATCGCCTGATACGTGCCGAACGCCACTCCGTCGTTGCCGGCCAGGATCGCCGTGAGGTCGGGGTGCGCGTCGAGCATCTGCAGCGTGCGCGAGTATCCGATGTCGGGGTTCCACTCGGGGACGTCCATGATGAACGGATCGACGCCGGCCTCGGCGAAGGCGGCGCGGATGCCGTCGAATCTCGGGCCGATGGTCACCGAGTGCCGGGGAGACGACACCGCACGCGGGTTGTTGCCGATCACGCCGATCCGGCGGTGGCCGGCTTCCGTGAGCAGGCGCGCCATCGCATGGCCGGCGGTTCGCTCGTCGGGGAGCACGGAGGGGTGCCCCGTCGTCGACGTGCCGTTGACGATCACGACCGGCACGTCGGCGGGGGTCTCGGGCACCTCGATCATGCGGGCGCCGAGGAGCCCGATCAGGATGCCGTCGACCCGGCGGTCGATCATCGCCTGTATCTCGTCGGAGATGGTCGCGTCATCGCCCTCCGTCTCGGCGATCAGAACGGTGTGGCCGTGCTCCTTCGCCGCGGACAGCAGGCCGCGAATCATCTCGGAGGCATAGCGGGTCACGGTGATCTGATCCGAGATGAATCCCAGAGTCTTCGTCTTGCCGAGGCGCAGACTCTGGGCGGCGGGATTCGGCCGGTAGCCGAGTTCCTCCGCTGCTGCCCGCACCCGGCGTGCCGCGTCGGCCGAGAGACGTGAACCCGGTCGGTCGTTCAGGATCATGCTCACGGCGGTCTTGGACATGCCCGAGAGCGCGGCGACGTCGGCGAGCGTCGGCCTGCGATCGACGTTCTTCGGCACCGGGTTCCTCCTGTCGTGACATCTCCAGCTTAGGCAGTGCATGCGGCACCCCGGAACCACGCTGGTTGAATTGATTTAGCAAAATCGTTGCGGCCCCGGATCGACGATGCTAACCTCGGCGATGCTGAATCAATTTAGCTTCGTGGGCGGGACTCGATTCCCTCGCTCTGAAGTCATTCACTCAGGAGAGAACATCGTGGTTGATCTCACTCGTAGGGCTCTGCTCGGCGCGATCGGTCTGGGCATCGTGGGCACCGTCGTCTCGTGGCCGAGACTCACCGGAGCCGACATCCCCGGCCGCGGCACTGACACTCTGACCGTCGCCCTCTTCGGCACCGCGCAGGACGCCGTGGCGCGTCAGGCGCTGGTCGACGGCTTCCAGCGCAAGCACCCCGGCATCACCGTGCGCATCGTGGCCATTCAAGGACAGGACTGGAGCGAGTACTTCGCGAAGATCCTCACGATGATCGCCGCGGGCACGCCGCCCGACGTCGTCACGGTCGCGACCGAGGGGGCGCAGCTCTTCGCCTCGCGCCTCGCGCATCCTCTCGACGAGTATGTGCGCCGCGACGCGTCGGAGATGCAGGAGTACTTCGACGACGTGAACCCGACCCTCATCGAGGCGTTCATGTACCAGGGCAGCCTGTTCCAGATGCCCGACAACTTCAATGCGGCGAACGTCTTCTACAGCACGACGGCCATGGATCGCGCGGGGCTGGAACGCCCCGCCGACAACTGGACGCTGGAGGACTTCCTCGGCACCGCGCGTGCGATGAAGAAGAGCGCTTCGGGGCAGTTCCTGCCGTACTTCTGGAACAACCGGTTGTGGGGCGGTGTCGTCCCCTGGCTGTACGTCAACAACACCAGCTTCCTGCACGAGGAGAAGGCGAGCGGCGGCGACTGGCTGTGGGACCGCTTCTACCCCGGCCAGCCGGCCCGCAGCGGCGGCTACGTGTGGAAGCAGGCCGACGCGCTCAACGAGCACGCGATCGAGAGCTTCTCGGTGCTCGAGCGCATGGTCTCCGAGGGGCTCGCCGCGAACCCCGCACAGGGTGGCGGGAACGAGCTGGTCTCCCTGTTCTCCACCGGCTCGGTCGGGATGACCCCCGCGGGAGGCTTCTGGGTCAGCGGGCTCGAAGAGGCGGGCGTCGCGAACGACGCCTACGACGTGACCTACTTCCCGAGGATGGCGGGGCAACGGCACCAGTTCGGGGCGGGCGGCTACGCGATCATGGAGACCTCGCCCCGCAAGGACGAGGCATGGGAGTGGCTCAAGTACTGCGTCTCGGTCGAGGGCATGACGATCGCCCACCCGAAGCCCGACTCGTCACTCCCTCGTCGCTCCCTCAACGCCGAGCTCTATGGCGCGGGGGTGGGGCCTGCGCACTGGGAGGTCTTCTACGACACTCTCGACAAGTTCCCCGACACCGGTCCGATGCCGGCGCCTCCGCAGCAGGCCGCCGTCGAGTCCGCTCTGCTCAAGAACGTGGTGTCGACCATAACGAACGGCCCATCCGGCGTCCGCCGAGGGCTCGAGACCATGCAGCGAGATCTCGAGCTCGCGCTGGGGGGAAACTGATGTCCGAGAACACCACCCGCACTCTCACCGTGCCGCCGGGATCCCGGCGCGAGACCGGCACGGTCGCCCGCTCGGGACGATCGATCATCTGGGTCTTCCTGGCGCCCACCCTCATCGGGCTCGGGCTGTTCAACTTCGTCCCGATCATCGGATCGTTCGTCCTGGCCTTCTTCCGCTGGGACATCATCTCCGACCCGGTCTTCGTCGGGTTCGACAACTTCGTCGATCTGGCGGCCAACCCGACGGTGAGCGTGTCGTTCCTGAACACCATCGGCTTCGTCGTCGTCGCCGTCATCCTGCAGCTCGGGGTCGCACTGGTGCTCGCGGTGCTCGTCCAGTCGAAGATGCCGAACTGGCTGCGCACCTTCTTCCGGTCGGCGCTGTTCTTCCCGCTGATCCTATCGGCGGCCTCCGTCTCGCTGATCATGGCGTACCTGTTCAACCAGGAGTTCGGCCTGGTGAATCAGACGTTGAATCTGATCGGCATCGCGGATGTCGGGTGGTTGACGACCGGACTCGGCGCGAAGGTCGTGGTGCTCCTGGTCTACGTGTGGCAGAACTTCGGGTTCACGTTCCTGCTCTTCATCGGCGGGCTCGCCGCGATCCCGAGTGAGGTCTATGAGGCGTCCGCCCTCGACGGTGCGGCGGGATGGACCCAGTTCCGCATGATCACGCTGCCCCTGGTGAGCCCGACGCTGCTCGTGGCATCCGTCATGGCGATCATCAACGCCCTGCAGATCTTCGACCAGCCGTGGGTGCTGACCCGCGGTGGCCCCGGTGACGAGACCCGCACGGCCGTGATGGTGATCTACGAGTCCGCGTTCCGACAGCTCGATTTCGGTGGAGCGTCGGCCATCGGCATCGTGCTGACCCTTCTGATCATGCTCGTCACGGCCATGCAGTTCCGGCTGAGCCGCCGATTCGTCTTCTACGGGTGAGGCCCATCATGACAACGACAGTAGTTACGAAGCGCTCCTGGCTCTACACGCTCGGCACGGGCGGCAAGTTCGCCCTGCTCGGACTCGCGGCACTGCTGACCCTCGGGCCCGTCGTCTGGACCCTGATCACGGCGCTGTCGCCGACCGACAGCGTGACCCAAGAGGTCAACGTGGGTTTCGGAGCCTTCGCCGACGTCTTCACCAAGATCCCGATCTGGCTCTACGCGTGGAACAGCGCCCTGGTGGTGCTGCTGGTCGCCGCCGGCCAGATGCTCTCCGCCGCGATGGCCGGCTACGTCTTCGCGAAGTTCGAGTTCCGTCACAAGAAGCTGATGTTCGCGCTGATCCTCGCGACGATGATGGTTCCGCTGCAGGTGACGATCGTCCCCGTGTTCATGCTGGTGAGGGGCATGGGGCTCGCCGACACCCTCCTCGCTCTCATCGTGCCTGCGCTTCCCACCGCTTTCGGCACGTTCCTGATGCGGCAGTACTTCATGGGCATCCCGACCGAGCTGGGCGAGGCCGCCCAGCTCGACGGGGCCGGGCCCTGGCGCACGTTCTTCGGCGTCTACCTGCCGCTGGCCACCCCGGGGCTCGCGATCGTCGGCATCCTCGCCTTCAACTATCACTGGAACGAGTTCTTCCGACCTCTCATCATGACCATCAGCGATCAGAACTTCACGCTGCCACTCGGCCTGGTGACGCTGCAGGGCAACCTCGGCACCGGCAGCGTCTCGACGGTGCTCGCCGGTGTGATCCTCTCGATGATCCCCGCACTCCTGGTGTTCTTCTTCGGGCAGAAGCCTCTGCGCGAAGGACTCACGGCGGGCGTCGGCAAATGACGCACGCCCCCATCAAGTAGAAAGACGACGCCCCGGTGACCCCCACTGACCTTCCCCCGGTCCGCACCCTGAGCCCGCGACTGCACTTCGCTCCGCGCAACAACTGGATGAACGATCCGAACGGTCTCGTCTTCCACGACGGTCTGTACCACCTGTACTTCCAGTACAACCCGCAGGGCAGCGAGCACGCCCATCTCAGCTGGGGCCACGCGACGAGCACCGATCTCGCGCGATGGACCGAGCACGAGCCGGCGATCCTCTGGGACGACACGGAGCAGATCTACTCCGGCTCCGTCGTGGTCGATCACGGCAACACCTCAGGGTTCGGCACGGCCGAGAAGCCTCCGCTGGTGGCGCTCTACACGGCGGCCGCGGACGGGCACCAGGCGCAGGCTCTGGCGTACAGCACCGACGGCGGATACGTCTGGACGAAGTATCGCGGCAACCCGGTGCTCGACCGGGGCACGAGCGACTTCCGCGATCCGAAGGTGTTCCGCTACGACGACGGGGGCGACGGCTACTGGGTGATGGTCGCGGTCGAGGCAGAGGACCGCCAGGTGCTGTTCCACCGCTCCGACGACCTCAAGACGTGGACCTACCTGTCGTCCTACGGTCCGGCCGGCCCCGTCGGCGGGGTCTGGGAGTGCCCGGACATGTTCAGGCTGGCGATCGACGGCGATGAGGACGATGCGCGGTGGGTGCTGCTCATCAGCCTCAACCCGGGAGGCATCGCCGGCGGCTCGGGGACCCACTACGTCGTGGGCGAGTTCGACGGCACGACCTTCCGGCCGACTGCGCCCCTTCCGACTCCCGCGCCCGAACTCCTGGTCGACCGCGGCCAGTCGCGTGACGAGCTCGAGGCGTTCGGCTGGATCGACTTCGGCCCCGACTGCTACGCCGGCGTCACGTTCGACGGCCTCGCCGCGCACGAACGGACGCTGATCGCCTGGATGGACAACTGGCGGTACGCCGGCAGCATCCCGCACGATGAGTCCTCCGAGTACCGCAGCGCGATGACACTTCCCCGCAGGCTCTCGCTCACCCGCGACCGCAGCGGCGCGGTGCGTCTGCGGCAGGCGCCGGCGATCGAGGTCGGGGCCGACGAGATCACCGAGCTCGGCTCGCTGACGGGTCGTGTCGCTGTGGGCGCGGGGCCGGCGGGTGCGGGGTCGGCGGATGCTGCGCTCGCGGACGCGGTGCGGATCCGTGTCACGGCGACCTTCGGAGATGCCGACAGCGTCGAACTCCGCATCGGGGCCGGGGATGCCGGCGAGGTCGTCATCCGGCAGAGCCACGCGAGCGGGCGCATCGACGTCGTTCGCCCCGACGTGGTTCCGCCTGCGGGGGTGGGCGGGTCGATGTCGATGCCCGTCGCGCGTGCGGGTGATGTCGCCTGGGAGATCTGGATCGACGCGCTGAACGACCGGGTGGCATCGCTCGAGCTGTTCGCGGAGGACGGCGATCGGGTGCTCACCGCGTTGATCCCCGCCTCCTCTCATCGCACCTGTTCGCTGGCGGCCGTGGGGGGAGCGCTGCGCGAGGTGCGCGTCGCCGTCGCAGAGGAGGCGTGCTGAGGTAGCGGCACCGGCCTCGCGCGCGACAGCTGCGGTCGCGCGAAGTCATCGACCCATCGCGGAATACCCCGAGAGGGTATACGCTTGTTTTTAATACCCCCCAGGGGTACTAGAACGAGGGATGGAGACATGATGACGAAGAACGAGTTCCAGGTGACGGGCATGACCTGCGGGCACTGCGAGATGTCGGTGCGCGAAGAGGTCTCCGAGATCCCCGGCGTCGAAGACGTCCAGGTGAGCGCCCAGACCGGAAAGCTCGTCGTCACCGGCTCGACGTCGGTCGACGATGCGCAGGTCCTGGCCGCCGTCGCAGAGGCAGGCTATTCGGCGGTGCGGACGGCATGAACGCCGGCGCACGGCTCGGCCTGTTCGGGGCGGGCCTCGTGGTGGCGTTCGGCGCGGCCTTCGGGCTCGCCGGCGTCATCGTTCCCGCGAGCGCGGTCAGCGACTGGACGAAGGGGGCGGAAGTGGACGATCACAATGGTCACGCCGAGAGTGCTGTCGGCGCGGATGACGCGGCGAGTGCCGCTGCAGACGACCTGAAGGGCCTGTCGCTCGGTCTCGACGGATATGTGCTGTCGCCGATCGAGGCGCCGGCATCCCCGGGCGAACCCGGTGCACTGGCATTCCGGATCGAAGACGCCGCCGGCGTCCCCGTCACGGACTACGCGACGGCGCACGACAAGGATCTGCACCTGATCGTGGTGCGCTCAGACGGGAGTCGGTTCCGACACGTCCATCCGGTGCTCGACGAGGCCACGGGAACGTGGTCGCTTCCCTGGGAGTGGACAGATGCCGGAACCTACCGCGTCTTCGCGGACTTCACCCCGGCCCAGGCGGATGCTGCGTCGCTCACTCTCACGCGCACTGTCCAGGTGGCGGGTGAGTTCGCACCCGTCGCGCCGCAGCCGACCCGCGTCGCGGAGGTCGATGGCTTCACGGTCTCGCTCGACGGCGCCCTCGAAGCAGGAGTGGCGAGCGATCTCACTGTGACGGTCGCACAGGACGGTCGCCCGGTCACCGCCCTGGAGCCGTATCTCGGCGCGTTCGGCCACCTCGTGGCGCTGCGCGACGGCGACCTCGCGTACCTGCACGTGCACGCCGCGGGTGATGAGCCCGAAGCGGGCGAGACGTCGGGGCCCGAGATCGCGTTCGCCGCAGAGGCCCCGACCGCGGGGCGGTACCTGCTGTACCTGGACTTCCAGGTGGACGGCACGGTGCATACGGCCGAGTTCGTGCTCGATGCCGCTCAGGCGCAGGGCGTGACCGAAACCGAGGGCGATTCGCACGACGACGGGCACTGACCGTCAGCCGTCGCCCCTGCCGCAGCTGATCGCTGCGGCCCACAGATGGAAGCCAGAGAAGGAACGAACATGAGCACGTCAGCACCTGCGAACGCAGGGACCGGAGTCGAACTGGAGATAGGCGGCATGACCTGCGCCTCCTGCGCGATGCGGATCGAGAAGAAGCTGAACAAGCTCGATGGTGTCGTGGCGACCGTCAACTATGCGACCGAGAAGGCGAAGGTCACCGTGCCGGACGGGTATGATCCGGCGGCGCTGATCGCAGAAATCGAGAAGACGGGGTACTCGGCGTCGATCCCCGCACCGAAGGGCTCGAAGAACGATGCCGCCTCCGCCGGTGAGGGCACCGCAGACCCTGAGCTGCGGTCGCTGCGCAACCGCCTGATCGGTGCGATCGTGCTGACGGTGCCGGTGATCGCGATGGCCATGATCCCGGCGCTGCAGTTCACGTACTGGCAGTGGGCCTCGCTCGCACTCGCGGCCCCGGTGATCCTCTGGGCGGCGTGGCCGTTCCACCGGGCCGCATGGATGAACCTCAGGCACGGCACCGCGACGATGGACACGCTCATCTCCCTGGGCACATCGGCCGCATTCCTGTGGTCGCTCTACGCGCTGTTCTTCGGCACGGCCGGCACCCCCGGCATGACCCACCCGTTCGAGTTCGCACTGGCCCCCTCCGACGGGGCGGCGAACATCTACCTCGAGGTCGGTGCCGGGGTGACGATGTTCATCCTCGCCGGGCGCTACTTCGAGAAGCGGTCGAGGAAGCAGGCCGGCGCAGCCCTGCGCGCGCTGCTCGAGCTCGGCGCGAAGGACGTCGCGGTGCTGCGCGGTGGTGTGGAGACGAAGATCCCGGTCGAGGATCTGCAGGTGGGAGACCAGTTCGTCGTGCGGCCGGGAGAGAAGATCGCGACCGACGGTGTCGTGGTCTCGGGCACGTCTGCCGTCGATGCATCGATGCTCACGGGTGAAGCGATGCCGGTCGAGGTCGCAGAGGGCGACGTCGTCACCGGTGCCACGACCAACGTCGGCGGCCGGCTCGTGGTCCGCGCCACCCGGATCGGCTCCGACACGCAGCTGGCGCAGATGGCCCAGCTCGTCGAAGACGCTCAGACCGGGAAGGCGGAGGTCCAGCGTCTCGCCGACCGGATCTCAGGCGTCTTCGTGCCGATCGTGATCGTGATCGCCGTCGTCGCGCTGGGCGGCTGGCTCGGCGCGGGGTTCCCCGTGGCCGCGGCATTCACCGCGGCGGTGGCCGTGCTCGTGATCGCGTGCCCGTGCGCACTGGGCCTGGCGACACCCACCGCGCTGCTGGTCGGCACCGGGCGGGGTGCGCAGATGGGCGTGCTCATCAAGGGTCCGGAGGTGCTGGAGTCCACCCGCGCGGTCGACACCGTCGTGCTCGACAAGACGGGCACGGTCACCAACGGCAAGATGACGCTCGTCGACGTGGTCGTCGAGCCCGGCACCGAACGCGCGGAACTCCTGCGGCTGGCCGGCGCGCTGGAGGATGCCTCGGAGCACCCGATCGGCCAGGCGATCGCCAAGGGCGCGACGCAGGAGGTCGGAGCTCTGCCGACGCCCGAGGACTTCACGAACATCGAAGGGAAGGGAGTGCGGGGGATCGTCGACGGTCACGCTGTGCTCGTCGGCCGGGACTCGCTCCTCGCCGAGTGGTCGCAGACGCTGAGCCGCGAGCTGGCGTCGACGAAGGCCCGCGCCGAGAGCGAAGGCAAGACCGTCGTCGCGGTGGGCTGGGACGGGCAGGCGCGCGGCATCCTGGTCGTGGCCGACACGGTGAAGCCGAGCAGCGCCGAAGCGATCGCCCAGTTCACGGCGATCGGGCTGACCCCCATCCTCCTCACCGGCGACAACGACGCGGTCGCCAGGCGCATCGCGGCAGAGGTCGGGATCGACCAGGTCATCGCCGAAGTCCTGCCGAAGGACAAGGTCGACGTCGTCACGCGACTGCAGCGCGAGGGAAAGGTCGTCGCGATGATCGGTGACGGCGTCAACGACGCCCCCGCACTCGCGCAGGCCGACCTCGGCATCGCGATGGGCACCGGGGCGGACGTCGCGATCGAGGCATCCGACATCACCCTGGTGCGCGGAGACCTGCGCAGCGCGGTCGACGCGATCCGACTGTCGCGAAAGACCCTCGGAACCATCAAGACCAACCTGTTCTGGGCCTTCGCCTACAACGTCGCGGCCATCCCGGTCGCCGCGCTCGGAATGCTCAACCCCATGCTGGCCGGCGCAGCGATGGCACTGTCGAGCGTCTTCGTCGTCGGCAACAGCCTGCGCCTGCGGGGGTTCCGGAGTGTCATCCCGCGGTGACCCGGGCGATGTCGCGCACCCCGAAGAGAGACACTGAGAACCACACCCGACACGGGAGACAGCACTCATGATGAGCACGCACCACGCCGAGGGAAGCGCCGGCGACCAGCACGTCACTCACGATCACCACGCTCAGGACGCAGACGGAGGGCACGAGGGGCGCGGCGGGCACGAGGGGCACGGCGGGCACGAGGGCCACGGTGGTCACGCGGGGCATGGCGACCACGTCGGCCAGTTCCGGCGCCTGTTCTGGATCAACCTCGTCATCGCGGTGCCGGTGGTGGCGTTCTCGCCGATGTTCGCGATGATCTTCGGCTACGACGTCGCCGACGGGGCGCGGTTCGTCTCTCCCGTGCTCGGCACCGTCATGTACGTGTGGGGCGGATGGCCGTTCCTCTCGGGTGCGATCGGCGAACTCAGGGCGCGCACGCCGGGGATGATGCTGCTGATCGCCCTCGCGATCACCGTCGCGTTCTTCGCCTCGTGGGGCGCGACCCTCGGAATCCTCCACCACGAGCTCGAGTTCTGGTGGGAGCTCGCCCTCCTCATCGTCATCATGCTGCTCGGCCACTGGATCGAGATGAGATCCCTCGCGCAGACGACCTCTGCGCTCGACTCCCTCGCCGCGCTGCTGCCCGACGAGGCCGAACGGGTCGAGGGTGACGCGATCGTCATGGTCGCACCCGCCGATCTCGTCGTCGGCGATGTCGTCGTCGTGCGCCCCGGAGCGAGCGTTCCGGCCGACGGTCGTGTCATCGACGGGGCCGCCGCGATGGATGAGTCGATGGTCACGGGCGAGTCCCGCCCCGTCACTCGCACGAAGGGAGACACGGTGACCGCGGGCACTGTCGCGACCGACTCCGGCCTGCGGGTCGAGATCACCGCCACCGGCGACGACACCGCACTCGCCGGCATCCAGCGCCTGGTGGTCGACGCGCAGAACTCGTCGTCCCGGGCGCAGCGCCTCGCCGACCGCGCAGCCGCACTGCTCTTCTGGTTCGCCCTGGTCTCGGCGGCTCTCACCGCGCTGGTGTGGACTCTCGTCGGAGATCCGGATGCCGCCGTCGTGCGCAGCATCACCGTGCTCGTCATCGCCTGCCCGCATGCGCTCGGCCTCGCGATCCCGCTGGTCGTCTCGATCGCCACGGAGCGCGCTGCCCGGGGCGGTGTGCTCGTCAAGGACCGCCTGGCGCTCGAGAGCATGCGCACCGTCGACGCCGTGCTGTTCGACAAGACGGGCACGCTGACAAAGGGCGCACCGACCGTCACCGCCGTCGAATCGATCGGTGGCATCGACGCCGACCGCCTGCTCGCGCTCGCCGCATCCGCAGAGGCCGACAGCGAGCATCCGCTGGCTCGCGCCATCGTGCGCGCGGCCGAAGACAGAGGCCTGACCGTGTCGAAGGCCTCGGGCTTCTCGTCATCTCCTGCGGTGGGAGTGACCGCCACCGTCGATGACAGCGAGATCCGCGTGGGCGGGCCGAAGCTCCTCGACGAGGTCGGAGGCCGAGAGATCGCCGCCGCCGACGCATGGCGAGGCGAGGGTGCCATCATCCTGCACGTGATCGTCGACGGGCGGGTGGCCGGAGGAGTGAAGCTCGCCGACGAGGTGCGCCCGGAGTCTCGTGACGCTGTCGACGCCCTGCACCGCCTCGGTGTCGAAGTGGTCATGATCACCGGTGACGCCCAGGCCGTGGCCGAATCCGTGGCGACCGAGCTCGGCATCGACCGGGTGTTCGCCGGTGTGCGCCCCGAGGACAAGTCCGCGAAGGTCAAGGAGCTGCAGGCCGAGGGCAAGAAGGTCGCGATGGTCGGCGACGGCGTCAACGATGCCCCCGCTCTCGCTCAGGCCGACGTCGGCATCGCGATCGGTGCCGGCACCGACGTGGCCATCGCCTCGGCCGGCGTGATCCTCGCGAGCTCCGACCCCCGGTCGGTGGTCTCCGTGATCGAGCTCTCCCGTGCCGCCTACCGCAAGATGACGCAGAACCTCTGGTGGGCGGCCGGGTACAACCTGCTCTCGGTGCCGCTCGCCGCCGGCATCCTGGCGCCCGTCGGATTCGTCCTTCCCATGTCGGTCGGAGCCGTGCTGATGTCGCTGTCGACGATCGTCGTCGCTCTCAATGCGCAGCTGCTGCGTCGCATCGATCTTTCTCCCGAGGCGAGCGTCCGGGCCGTTCTGGGGCGGTGAGGAACTGATCGCAGAGATGTCGTGACATCTGTGCGGCAGCGCAGAGGTGGTGCGAGAATCGGATGCAATCCGAGATCGGTTCGGCGTCGAACAACTCTCGGACATCGAGCCCGTCGACGGTGCGGACGCTCGCCTGGTCGAGAGGAAGCCCATGAGACTCGCACAGACGCTCAAGCGGATCGAGCTCGAGACGCGCCCGATCCATCCCGAGACGCGCCGCGCTCTCGCCATCCGCTGGTCGGAGCTGCCCGAGCATGCGAAGACGCCGAACCAGCTCCTCGGACGCTGCGCCGTGGGATGCGAGGGAACGCACGGAGTCTTCCCCAAGTGCAACCTCACGTGTTCGCCCTGCTACCACTCGGCTGACGCCAACAAGGTGCGCATCGACGGCGACCACACGGTCGACAACGTCGCGCGACAGATGTCCTACCTGCGCCAGGTGCGGGGGCCGCGAGCTCACGCGCAGCTGATCGGTGGCGAAGTCAGCCTGCTGTCGGCCGAAGACCACGCCCAGGCGCTTCTCGCCATGCGAGCGGTCGGGCGCGAGCCGATGTCGATGACCCACGGTGACTTCGAATACGACTACCTCCTCGACGTGGTGCTCGACGAGGATCGCAAGCCGAGGTTCGACAAGGTGTCGTTCGCCGCCCACTTCGACTCGCTCATGCGGGGGCGCAAGGGTGCGGTGCGGCCGCACAGCGAGGCCGAGCTCAACCCGTTCCGCGAGAAGTTCGCGCAGATGTTCATCGATCTCAAGCGCGACCACGGCGTCGACAGCTACCTCGCGCACAACATGACCGTCACGCCGTCGAATGTCGACGAGGTCGAGCAGGTCACCCGCGACGTGCTCGAGATGCCGTTCGACATGATGTCCTTCCAGCCGGCCGCGTTCATCGGCGACGATCGGCGGTGGCGGGAGGACTTCGGCGAGGTCACGATCGACGCCGTGTGGGAGCGGATCGAGGCGGGTGCGGGGCACAAGCTGCCCTGGCAGGCGACGCAGTTCGGTGACCCGCGGTGCAACCGGTCGACGGTCGGCGTGCGTGTCGGCGGCGGTTTCGCGGCGCTGCTCGACCCCGACGACCCGAAGGACATCGCGGCGCGCGACCGATTCCTCGACCACTTCGGCGGCATGATCTTCGGCGGCATCCCGAAGCCGGTGCTCGTGGTGAAGGTCGTCCGTGCGATCGCCGGCCACCCGGGCGACATCCCTCCGCTCTTCGGTCTCGCCCGACGCGTGCTCCGCCGTGCCGGCGGACTGCGTCGCGTGCTGCGCGAGGCACGCCGAGGCAAGGTCTCGTTCAAGACCTTCGTGGTGCACAACTTCATGGATGCCGAGCAGGTCGATCCTGCGTGGAAGCTCATGGAACAGGGCATCGTCGCCGACGACCCGCTGCTCAAGGAGACGCAGGAGCGCCTCGGCTCGTGCATGTACGCGATGGCGCACCCGGAGGACGGGCGCCTGGTTCCGGCGTGCGTGCAGCACTCCGTTCTCGACCCGATCGAGAACATCGAACTGCGACGACTGCTGCCGATCCCCTCGGTCCGCGACGGCGCCGAACCGCAGGTGGTCTCTCGACCTTCGGGTCTCACGGGCGTGCGGGAGACGGGCGCGTCCCGAGCCACCACCCGCTGATCCGCGACGGCCGTCTGCGCCGAGGAGCCCGGCGTCGGTGGCGGGATCAGCCGGCGATCACGTGAACGGCCGTGGTCGGCAGCGCGAGCCGCACACGGTCGCCGAGCTGACACCGCTGCGTCGGTGGCGCCTCGGCATGCAGCGCGGCGTCGCCGCAGCGCACGACGATGTCGGACCGCGCACCGGTCACCCGGACCGACTCCACGACGCCCGAGATCGCGCCCGACGGGGCCGCCCGATCGCCGTCGTCTGCGAGCACGGCCACGTCCTCCTGACGGATCACGAGTGTTCCGGCACCTGCCGGCGTCTCAGGCGGCACCGGCACCGAGCCGAGCGCGCTGTGGTGACGCCCGTCGCGAACCTCGCCGGCGATCGCGTTCCGACCTCCCATGAGCTGCGCCGCTCGCAGATTCTGCGGCTGGCGGTACGCCTCGCGCACGGTGCCCTCGTGCAGCAGCACGCCGTGCTCGACCAGGGCGATGCGATCCGACGCCCGTGCCGCCTCGTCTCGATCGTGTGTGACCAGCACGATGGTGGGCGAGACCGCGCGGCGCACGGCCTCGAGAAGGTCGTGCATGTCGCTGCGCAGCGCGGGATCGAGAGCGCTGAACGGCTCATCGAGCAGCAGCACCGCCGGCTCCGCTGCGAGAGCCCGAGCGATCGCGACCCGCTGCTCCTGACCACCCGACAGCTCGCCGACCCGGCGCTCGCCGAACCCCTGCAGCTGCACCATCTCGAGGTAGTCGCCGGCGCGGGATCGCGCAGCCCTGCGGCTCATGCCCGACACGCGGTCGGAGAACGCGACGTTGTCGAGGATCGAGAGGTGCGGGAACAGCAGCGAGCGCTGGAAGACCATCCCGACTCCGCGACGCTCCGCCGCGACCCCGGCGACATCCGTGCCGCCGATGCGCACCGTTCCGGCATCCGGGTCTTCCAGTCCGGCGATGACCCGCAGCAGGGTGCTCTTGCCCGACCCGCTGGGGCCGAGCACGGCCGTGCAGGTGCCGGCGGCCACCGTGAGAGAGAAGGCCCGCAGTGCAGGCGTCGGCGAGCCGGGGAATCTCTTGTCGAGTCCGTCGAGGACGAGGTCGGCGCTCACGCGGAAGCTCCTGGGGTCGTGGGGTGGGAGGACGAGGCGGCGGAGGTGGTGTTCGGGGGAGCGGATGGCCTGCGGCGCCTTCCGCCAGCGGCTCGGCCGGATCCACGCAGGGTCAGGACGGCGACGAGGAGGAGCACCGGGGGGATGACCGCTCCGAGGGACATGACGGCGACGGCGACGTCGTTGCCGAGACCGGCGGCGGCTCCTGCCACGATCAGCGGAAGGGTGACGAGCTCGCCGCCGCCGACGATGACCGTCACGATGTAGTCGCTCCACGCGACGAGGAAGGCGAGGAACGCGGCCCGCGCGAGCGCGGGGGCGATCATCGGCAGGTGCACGCGGCGCAGCACTCGAGAGGGCGTGGCGCCGAGCAGTCGCGCCTCCTCTTCGTATGACAGGTCGTAGGCGCCGTACGCGGCGCGCATCACGAACGTCGTGTACGGCAGAGCGAGCACGACGAGCACCAGGACCACGCCGACGATCGGAGGCACATATGCGCGCAGCAGCAGCACATTGACGCCGAGGACCGCGGCGAACGGCGGCAGGGCGATGGGTGCGAGCAGCAGCGCCGAGACCGTGCGAGGGAAGGGTACGGTGCCGAAGGTCAGCGCCCGCGCGGCGAGGGCGCCGAGAGGTGTGGCAACCGCGGCGACGACCGATCCGAGCAGCACGGACCGGGCGAATCCCGGCACCAGGCCGAAGCCCAGAGCCTCCTCGAGGCCCTGCACTCCCCATGCCGTGGGCAGGGGAGACGGAAACGACCAGGCGTCGGCGGACGCCCAGAGCACGAGGGGGAGGAACGGCAGAGCGAACCAGGCCACCAGCAGCATCGTCAGCGCCACGCGGATGACACGGCCGGCGCCTCGTGGCGTGGTGAGGGTGCTCTGCATGGTTCGGTTGCGCTGCATGGTGGGGGTGCTCTGCATCGGCAGGGTCGGCGACGGCATCCGATCACCGCCAGACGGCCGTGCGCCGGAGCGCCGCGAAGGTGAGGGCCACGACGGCGAGCGAGATCGTGCAGGTCACGAGCGCGACGGCCGCTGCCTCGGGACGAGATGCCAGAGAGACGCCCTGGAACAGCCGCACGGCGAGCACGGGCAGTGGCTCGGGGTAGGTGCGACCGAGCAGCCACGCCACCTCGTAGGACCCGAGAGCGTAGACGAAGCTGATCGCGGCGCAGATGACGATCGTCGGCGCGGTCAGGGGCAGCAGCACATGACGGAAGCGCCGCCACCGGCCGGCGCCGAGCAGCGCGGCCGCCTCGTCGTAGGTGGCGATCCGGGTGGCGAGGGTGCCCGTGACGACGAGCGCGACGAAGGCGGACTCCTTCCAGGCGAACTCGGCGATCACGGCACCCCACAACGGACCCCCCACCCAGGGCGCCCACGACTCGGGCGGGATCCCGAGCAGTCGGGGCAGGACGCCAGCGTCGGAGAGCAGCAGCCCGATGGTGGCGGCGCCGATGAGGTGCGGCACGGTCACGGTCGTCGCGCCGAGGGCGGCGAGCAGGCGACTGCCCTCGCGACCGGACGCGATGACGACCGCAGCGCCCGTGCCGATGACGACGGCGATCACGGTCGACGCCGCGGCGACGGCGATCGACACCCCCGTCGCGGCGGCGAGGTCGCGCGGGTGCGCGAGGAAGGCGTCGATCCCGGGGGTCACGGGTCCCGCGATGGGCATGAGTCCGAGGGCCTGGAGCAGCGTGGCGCCGATGCCGCCGCCCACCACGAGCAGCGTCACGAGGGCGGCGGGGAGCACCAGCAGCGTGCCGCGGAGGAGCTGACGGGCGCTCCCACGACGGCGCGCCACCGGCGCGAAGCTCATCGGTCGAGCACGCCCGTCCGCCAGCCCTCATCGAGCGCGGGGACCCACTCGGCAGCGAGCTCACCGTGCGCGTTCTCGGAGAGCACCTCGTACCCTGGCACGACCGGCGACGTCGGGAGGGCGTCGAACAGGGCGCGGTCGTCGTCCGGCAGGCTCTCGATATCGAGCACCGTGAACTGGCCCCACACGTCGGGCTGGGCCTTCGCAGCCTGCTGCTCCGCCGAGAGTGCGACGTTCGCAACGACCATCGCCCCCGCGATCGAGTCGGAGTTGGCGGGCAGGCCGAGGAAGCTCGCGTTGCCCACGGTGCCGTCCTCGAGCGGCAGCACGGTGGTCTCCGGCGGGTACGTCCCGTCGGCGACGAGATCGGTGAGTGTCGCGGGCCCGTAGGTCATCGTCATGTCGATCTGACGGTCGGCGAAGAGCTGACCGAGCTCGGCTTCGTTCGCGGGATACGTGTCACCGCCGCGCCACAGGCTCGGGGCCAGTTCGCTCAGTCGGTCGTAGAGAGCAGGGCTCAGCTCGTCGAAGGCCTCGTCCGAGTACGCCGCGGGCACCTCGTCGGCGCCGCCCGAGACGCTCGCCAGCACCTCGCGAACGAACACCGAACCGGTGAAGTCCGGCGGGGCGGGGTAGGTGAAGCGTCCGGGGTGGGCTTCGGCCCAGTCGAGCACCCCGGCGAGGGTCGTCGGCGGGTCGGGGATCGCCTCGGCGTTGTAGGCGAGCGTGAACTGCGCCTTGTGCCACGGGGCTTCGCAGCCGTCGACGGGCGTGCCGAAGTCCGACTGCAGCAGCGGGTCGTCGGGATCGGTGGCAGCCATCGACGGCAGCAGGTCGGTCCAGTCGCACAGCCAGGCATCGGCCTCCTTGCCGGTGCGGAAGTTGTCGCCGTTGACCCAGATGAGGTCGACCGTGCCGTCGGAGCGGCCGGCCTGGATCTCGGTGAAGACGCGGTTCAGCGCATCTCCCGTATCGGTCACGGGCACGCGCTCGAGCGTCACTCCGTACTCCGCGACGGCCGGGGTGAGGATGTCGTCGACGTAGGCGTTGCCCTGGTCGTCGCCGCCGTACATCCACAGCTGCACGGTCTGACCCTCGGCATCCGCGAGCACGGCATCCCAGTCGTCGTATGCCGTCGACGCGCTGCTCTCGGGTGCCGCGCAGGCCGTGAGGGCGAGCAGCGGCACGGCGAGAGCGAGGGCTGCGGTTCTCCGAGGTCGTCGTGCGATGCTGCTCATCAGGGGTTCCTCGCTTCGGAATCGGTGTATCGGCATATCGCGCCGGGCTAGGGTATAGGAGTCGGGGAGGATGCTGTGGACGCTGGTGATTCGCGTGTCAGAGACGCCCCCTCGAAGCGGTCGGCGATCGTCCGCCTCGTGCTTCTCCTCCTGTTCGTCGCCCTCGTCGGAACGGTTGGGTATTTCCTCGCTCCGAGCGACATCGACGCGGTGCGTGACTGGGCGGCGAGCCTCGGACCGGGCGGCGCGCTGCTCTTCGTGGCGGGGTACGCCGCCCTCACGCTGACACCGGTGCCCAAGAATCTGCTCACGATCGCGGCGGGTCTCGTGTGGGGATTCTGGCTCGCCCTGGTGCTCGTCTACGTCGGTGCTCTGCTGGGCGCCGCCGCGTCGTTCGTGATCGGTCGAGCGCTCGGCAGAGAGGCGGTCGAGCGGCTCACCGGGGCTCGGGTCGCGCGCCTCGACGCCGCCCTCGCGCACCGCGGATTCCTCGCCGTCCTCGGCGCGCGGCTGGTGCCGATCATCCCGTTCACGCTCATCAACTACGGCGCCGGGCTGACGGCAGTGCGACGACGCGACTACGCTCTGGGCACGGCCATCGGCATCCTCCCCGGGTCCGCCGCCTATGTGGCGCTCGGCGCGTTCGGGCTCGAGCTCGGACCGCCCTTCTGGATCGCGGTGGCCGTGCTGGGCGTGCTCATCCTCGGCGGTGTCGTGACGGCGGCGATCCTGCGCCGCCGGAACGGCGACCGCTCGTCGGCGCAGAGGACAGCGAGTGGCCACGATGCTTGACCGTTCTCTGCGGGCCGTGCTCGCCCGACCACTCGAGGTGACGGCCGCCGCCCTCGACCGCCCGGGGATCACTCCCGACCGCCTGACGGTGCTCGGTCTCGCGCTCGGCGTCGCATCCGCTGTCACAGCCGGATTCCAGCTGTGGTGGGTCGCCCTCGTGCTCTGGCTCGTCTCGCGGATCGCGGACGGTCTCGACGGCACCCTCGCCCGACGCCGCCGACGGCTGGCCGAGTCGCAGGGGCGGGACTCCGCGCCCTCCCACGCGGGCGGATTCCTCGACATCACCGCCGACTTCGTCGTCTACGGTGCCACGGTCGTCGGGGTCGCCTTCGGTGCCACGGCGCAGTTCGGCGCTCCGTGGTGGCCGTTCCTGCTGGTGCTCCTCGTCTACTACGTGAACGGCACGGCCTTCCTCGCCTTCTCCTCGATCGCCGAGCGCACCGGGCGAACGATAGACGACGGGCGGTCGCTCTCCTTCCTCGGGCGGATAGCCGAGGGCACCGAGACCATCGCCGTGCATTCGCTGTGGCTCATCCTGCCGTTCTGGGCGTGGCAGATCGCGTTGGTGTGGGCGCTCTTCGTGGCCGTCAGCGCTGTGCAGCGCATCGTCGTCGGCTACCGCAGCCTGCGCTGAGTCGGGCCGGGCTCAGCCGCGGCGACGATGGATGCGGCCCAGGACGCGGATGCCGAATGCGACGGCCCCGCCGCGGAGGCCGCGCTGCGCCTCCTTCACGACGGCATTCCATCCGGCGTCGGAGTAGCTCGGGTAGGCGTGCATCGTCGTGGCCAGCGTGCGCACGTTCATGCCGGTCTTCACCGCCACGGTGTACTCCGCGAGCGACTCTCCGGCCCGCGGTCCGACGATGACGGCGCCGGTGACGCGGCCTCGCCGGTCGACGACGATGCTCGTGAAGCCGTCGGTGTGCCCGTCGGCGATCGCCCGATCGAGATGAGCGTGGGAATGCACGACCACTCGCATCCCGCGTCCAGGTGCATCGTCCGGCGTGATGCCGACGGCCGCGACCTCGGGCGAGGTGAACGTGATGCGTGGCACGACGTCGGCGTCGATCTTGCGAGAGAGCCCGAGCACGGCGTTCGTCGCGGCGACGCTGCCGTACATGCCGGCGGTGTGCGTGAACCGCGGCAGCGGGGTCACATCACCGGCGGCACGGATGCGCGGGTTCGACGTGCGCAGCGAGGCGTCGACGTCGACGGCTCCGCGGCGATCGAGGCGCACACCGGCTGCCGACAGTTCGAGGTCTCCGGCCTTGACGCGACGCCCCAGTGCCGCCAGCGCCCGATCGAAAGCGACCTGCGTGCCGTCGCTCAGCGTCGCGGTTCCTGACGGGGAGGGATCGTCGTCGGACCCGGCGGAATCGAAAGAGCGCACGGTCGTGCCGAGGCGCACGTCGACGTCGTCCGCCTGCAGCGCTGCGAGGACCACGGCGCTCGCCGCGGCATCCTCCTTCGGAAGCAGCCGATCACCGCGGTGCACCAGCGTGACCGCGCTGCCCAGACGCGCCATCGCCTGTGCGATCTCGCAGCCGATCGCGCCGCCGCCCTGCACCAGCAGCCGCGCGGGCAGTTCCTCCAGATCCCAGAACGTCTCGTTCGTCAGCACGTCGATCGACGCTTCGCCCTCGACGGACGTGCGCACCGGCGTGCTTCCCGCGGCGATCAGCGCGTCACGGAACGCGATGCGTTCACCGCCGACCACGACGGATCGAGGGCCGTCGAACCGCGCGCGTCCGACGAGCGTGTGGACGCCGTCTCGGTTGAGCGTCTCGGGGGAGTCGACGGGCTCGATGTCATGGATCGCGGAGTGCACGTGCTGCATGACGGCGGGGAAGTCGACCCGGATCTCGCCCGCGGTCACGCCCAGTCCTGCACTGCTGCGCGCGGCGTGCGCGACGGCGGCCGACGCGATGAGCGCCTTCGACGGCACGCAGCCGGTGTGCAGGCATTCGCCGCCGAACCGGTGCGCCTCGACCAGCAGCACGCGCGCGCCGAGCGCGGCCGCGGTGCGCGACCCGACGAGTCCGGCGCTGCCGGCTCCGATCACGACCAGGTCCCACATGCGTCCGCCTGCTTCACGTGCGGTCAGTGCGCGCGCCGGTCTGCGAGAAGGGGTGCTCATGCCTGAAGCCTAGAGTGGACCCGGAAGCGGGAGGGCGGATGGCGGCATTGATGCGGCGCTACGGCGTGGGTGCGCGGTGGTACGACGTGCTCTCCGGTGAGCGCCCGGTGTATCGGGCCGGACGCCTGGCGGGGATCTCTCTGCTCGACCTGAGCCCCGGCGACGCCGTCGTCGACCTCGGATGCGGCACCGGTCTGAACTTCGCGCTGCTGCTCGACGCGACGGGGCCGTCGGGGGTCGTGATCGGCATCGATCGCAGCGCCGAGATGCTGGCCGTGGCCCAGAGGCGGATCGACCGGGAGGGCTGGGGCGACAGGGTGCGCCTGATCCGTGCGGATGCGGCAGAGCTGAGCCCCGAAGAGGTGGTCCAGGCCGTGACCGAGCTGCGCGGCGGTGGCGACGGACGCGCGGATGCCCTGCTCGCGACCTACTCGCTCAGCGTGATCACCGAGCGAGAAGAGGCCTGGCGTCGAGCGCGGGCGTGCCTGCGCCCCGGCGCACGGGCGTGCATCGTCGACATGCAGCCGCCGCACGGGTTCTGGCGTGTGCTCTCACCGCTGGCGCGTCTGGCCTGCGCGACGGGCGGGGCAGACATCTCGGCACGGCCGTGGCGGATGCTCGAGCGCGATGCCGTCGACCCCGCGTCGGTGCGCCGGGTCGAGCGCAAGGGCGGGCACATCGTCGCGGTCGTTGCGACGGTCGACGGCGGTTCGCCGCTCTGACCTGACCGGGGGTGACCGGAGCGCCGTGCGGTCGGTGCTCGACCGCACGGCGCTCGTGCGTCACGGGACGATGACTGCGCGACCGCGGATGCTGTTCGCGGCGAGGTCCTCGTACGCCTTCGGGCCGTCGTCGAGGGAGTAGGTCTCGGTCTGGACGTGGATCTTGCCGGCGCGAGCGAGGTCGAGCACCTCGATCAGCTCGGAGCGTGAGCCCCAGTACGGGATGCGCACGGCGGCGTCGTAGGCGATCGCACCGAAACCGAGACTCATCGTCCCGCCGCCGATGCCGACGATCGTGACGTCCGAGTCGAGCGCCGCCACGCTCTGCGCGAGGGCCATGGTCGGGTTGGCTCCGACGAAGTCGAACACCGCGTTCGCGCCGAGGCCGCCGGTGATCTCACGGATCTTCTCGGCGGCGGACGCGTCGCTGATCAGCACGTGATCGGCACCCACCTCGGTGGCGAGGGCGAGCTTGGTGTCGTTCACGTCGAGCGCGATGACGGTGGCGCCCGAGATCGCCTTCAGGATCTGGATGCCGACGTGGCCGAGGCCGCCGGTGCCGATGACCACCGCGAAGGTGCCTGCACCGAGCTTCGGGAGTGAGCGCTTGATCGCGTGGTACGGGGTGAGGCCGGCATCCGTCAGCGAGACGTTCTGCACGGGGTCGAGGTCGCCGAGCGGCACGAGGTGGCGGGCGTCGTCGACGATCATGTACTCGGCCATCGAGCCCTGGCTGCCGAGACCGGGAGGGCGGATGCCCTCAGCGGCGGCGTTCGTGCAGTAGTTCTCCATGCCCTGCGAGCAGTTGTGGCAGCGACCGCAGCCCCACGGTCCGTAGACCGCGACGGCGTCTCCGACCTTCAGCGTCGAGTCGACGCCCTCACCGATCTCGTGCACGATGCCCGCGCCTTCATGACCGAGCGTCAGCGGCAGCGGGTAGCTCTGCTCGAGGTAGTCCTTCTCGGGGAGGCCCATGACGTAGTCGTCGGAGTGGCAGACGCCGCCAGCGGTGACCTTGAGCAGGACCTGACCCGGCCCCGGCTTCGGAATCGGGATGTCGACGACGACGGGCGGCTTGCCGATCTCGACGTAACGGAGAGCTTTCATTGTCTTCCTTCCAGCAGGTCGAGTGGTCTGCCGCGCGGTGCGGAAGGCGGGAGCGCTCGAACCTGCCACTTCAATTATCGAATGTCAGAATCGCGATGTAATCGGACTAAGTCCGATGTAAAGCGCAAGATCCACTCCGTCGCGATCCCGCACCCGCGACGGGTTGTTTCGATCATACGGATGGGGTCGGACAGTCCGCCTCCGAGACTTCTGCATCTCGATGGTGTGCATCTCCTCGACCCGTCGTTTCCCGATCCCCCGAAACGACAGCTCTAGCGTCGAAGTTCGTAGCCCTGCTCGTTGAGGAGTTTGATTGCGATCTCGAGCAGCGCCCCAATGAACTCGATGAGGTTTGCAATCAACTCCTCGTCTGGTTCGTATAGAGCCCCGCCCATCTGAGGTGTAGATGGGGGCGTCTCGATCGCGTGGCGCAGAGTGATGATGAACTGCCCGTGCGCGTGAGCCGAAGTAATTGCCCAATAGTTGAAGGTCTGCAGCGTGGGGCCTGGAACGCGACTCGCTATCTTCCTTGTGATCGAGGAGGGGTCGATCAATGGTGCGCTGAGAATGTCCTTGGGATCAGACCCGAGGTTGGTCGCCGTGGTCCTGAGAAAACGCCCGAGTGCTGCTATTCCCTGTTCCGTCTTGTCATCCGGCGTTCGCGCTTTGCGCAGAGCGTTCGTCAGCTTCAGCCCGTGCCTGTACTCGATACGAGCAATCTCGAGTGCCCTGCGGACTCTAGTAGAGGAATCGGTGCCGTCAAGAATCCAGATGACCTCCACGAGCCCCTCCAAGACCGGGCGGAACAACGTGTAGTCAGCCTGCATGTGGAGGAGCAACACGTCCTCGTCGGGGCTAGCGGCAAGCTCCGCCCAAGCGGATACATGGTCTGCAACGGTGAGGACGAGCCCGGAGACTATGGCGTGAGGGATGACGATGTTTCCTGCGAGGGCTTGATCTTCCTCTGCCATCGACCCCTGTCGAACCGTGGGCACTCCACTCTTGATCGCCGCCGCGAAATCCCGGAAGCCTTCGACGGCACCGCCGAGAGTCTGCAATGTCGAACGCTTTGTCATAACACTGAGCGTACGGGTGGATTGAACGCCGTCTGATACACCGAGAATCGCGGTCTCGCCTTTAGCGAATGACTCCTGCTCATCTAGGCGGTCCTACTTATTGACGCGGTAGCCGAGTCTCTTCACGGCTTTCGCGAGGTACACGTTCGCGCTGGATGAGTCCAGGCGGGTGTGCACCAACGGCAGCTGGGGGAACGAGTCCTCGGCGGGCGAGAACAGTGTCACCATCGGGCCGAAGTCGATCGATGACACATGGTAGAGCCCGTCGATGCTCGACCCAAGCTGGTCATGAATCGCATTCGCCCAGTTCCGGGTGTATCGCTTGGGCCCCATCTGAATCGAAGAGGTCGTGCCGTTGATCACAGGCCAGTTGCTGGTGAGGTCCAGCAACCGAAGCTCCCGCGTCGGTCGCCAAGCCGCGAGGGTACTTCCACGAGCGCGCCGGTTGATAATCCGCCCCTTCTGAAACACCTCGCCGAGAGCTGTTGTAGATCCAGCGGCTACGTACATCACGCCATAATCGGCATGATGCTGCTGCGGCTCGGGATGCGGGTCAAAGCGCATGGTTCTGACCGGCCCGAAGTGCCGCAGCTCGTCCCACGCCTGTGGATGAGCACCCCTTGTAGCGAAGACCCGCCAGAGGAGCCCATCGTATGTTCTCAGGTGCTCGCTGGCGTCGAGTGTGAGCGACGCCGGGGGCGTTGCGGGGACCTTCGCGCTCGACGGGCTCACCTGATGTCGGCGTCTTCGAGGATTCCCACTACGGGTGCGGGGTCCTTCGCGGCAGCCAGCCACTCGATCGGCGTCATCCACTCCTTGGGGTCGACCGAGTCCTCGGTCGACCGCAAGTCATCCTGAGGCGTTGTCATGAAGCCTTCGACGTCGGCTGGATCCCAGTCGGATGGGATTGCTCTAACGAGCAGGGGGAGATGGGGGATCGTGGAGACCTTCTCGCCTGGAATGAACTGCCATCGAGGGTAGAGACGGATCCTTCCGGCCCGGAAGCCGTACAAAGTGTTCTTGCTTTGTCGGTGACGCACACTGGAGGCATCGATCCCGAGCAGCGCTGCAACTTCGGACGCGGTGTACGTATTGGTGAGGGCGCGCACGTGAGTCTCGCGCTCGAGCTTGGCGAGCCCGCCGCTGGTGACGAATGCGGATGCCTCGGCGAACTCCTCCGGAGTGAAATCGCCGGATTCGATCAGGAAGTTGGCTTCCTGCTCTGTGAGGCCCAGTTCGGTCGATTGACGGTCGGTCATCGCATCGGCGAGCTCGTCGATGAGTGCGTTGAACACGGATACGTCGACGTTTGACGTCTTCGCCACCTGCGCAAGGCGCTCGACACCGGCTTGTACGTCGGTCTTTGCTGGGGCCTTGGTCGCCACGACGAGCTTTGGGTTCCCGTCGAGGGATCGACCTGTCACAGTGCCGCGGCCCACAGCGACCTCGCGACCGGCGACGCGAGCCGAGGCGGCACGGGTGCGACTTTTCTTCACGGCCATCTGGCCTCCTCGCGTCGTCATCTGGTTAGCGCGTACACGCATTATCTTACGCGCGCTTTTGCGTGTATGGATCCGAGGAAGGTGTCAAGGTGCGAGCGGTCAAGCGCTCCCCTGGCGTGGGAGCAGGGCGCTGAAGGAGGCATATCGTCCGCGCATTCAAGGCGGCACCCCATCCCCTGACCACCTTCCTCCCCGGCGGGCCACGTCTTCAACGCGCAGCAATCAGCGAGGGTGTCGTTGGCCTACGCTTGAATGCTTGCGTGGGGAAGAACAAAAAATCTCGTAGAAACAAGCGGCCTCGATCTCAACCGCGCGCGGTGAGCGCCGCGCAACGGGAGCCAGACGCACTCGAACAGGCTTTTTCAGCGTACGATCCGGACGAGCTCTGGACGTTGGTATTCGCCGCCGCCACGTCCCCGGGCAACAGGCATCGATCGGTGACATTGGGAAGCAGCTTCGCGGCCGCACTACGAGCCTCCGCCGCTCCGGCATCAGACGATTACCACCCGCTGCCGTCGATCCAAGCACTGTCCGATCTAGCGGCTACCACCTATGGGATCGGCCCGGCGCGTGAAGACTTCATCCCGACCGACCCGACCCGAACAGCCTTACTCACCGTCGGCTCGGAGTCGCTGCGTGCAGTGCCTGGCCTCACCGAACGGCCGGTCGCCGACCTCACGCGTTCGCTCCGAATGGCGGAAGCGGTAGACGGTCGGCTCCGCAGGCGATTTCGATTCGGTATTGCGAACGTGGTGAACGTGGCGATGAGGTACGGCGACTTCTGCGTCCGCCACCTTGCGGACGCGTGGGTGCCAGCCCCGGATCTCGAGCTCAACGATGAGGTTTCATTGCCGGACGTTGAGTTCGAAGCGACGCGGGCCTTCCTCAACCTGGGCCCTCTCGACCACATCGAACTCGGTGAGGCTGACAAGAGAGCGTTGGAATGGATGACGATCTCCGCAAGTGAGGCCGCATTCGATGCTGAGAGTCCGTCCAGTCCGTTCGGGAGGTTCCTTCGCTTTGCTGACTCAGCGGGCGGATTCCGATGGGTGCCGCCACTCTTCATCCCAGAGATCATGGCTCATGCCGTACAAGAACTGGTATCCGCGCTTGATCGAGACGGGCATGCGCGACGAGCCCTCAGGGTTTCTTGTCTGAACCAGATCCGCCGGGCCCTATGGCGCTTTTCCAACAGCTTGATCGAATCCCCTCCGAACAGCGAAAGTGTCGATTCCCCGCTTCGAGGGATCGACGTTCAGTGGCTGGTGCCGGTGAATCCATCCACATGCATAGCTGTCTCGGTCATCTATGTTCCCGACCTGGGGTCCACCCCACCGCCGCGCATCGGCTCAGTGGAGCTGGCTAAACAGATGAGGTCGCACGCCGGTCCACTGTCGGTGCGCATGGCGGGCGGACGACAAGGGACCATCAGGCCGGGCGCGGAGGTCATCCCGCTGACGGTTTTCGCCGCGGCCGGTCACATCGCTGTGCCGCAAGCTTTCGGCGAAGCAAACCTCGCGCTCGAAGACTTGACTTGGATCTCAGAGACGGCCACGTCCCGCGATGATCTCTACGCATTCGCGCGGGATCTGAGCGCTCCCGATTTCCCCGAGAGTTTCGGGTGGGAGGCGATCAACTACTGGGAGCCATGGAAGGCCAATGGCAAGTCGTTCTTCAAGGGTGGCATGGTACCCACCGCCATCTACTTTGAAGCCCACGCGGGCGAGGCCGAGTGGGATCGCGCGGTAGAGCTATCGGATCTCGAAGCGTCGCTCCTCAGAGTCGGGCTCCCTCCGCTTCGTGACCTGCGAGCAGCGGAGGTTGCTCCGGGGCCGGTCGCCAATGTCGCGGCGCTCGAAGGTGACGCCACCTACGACGTCGACCGCGGCGTCAATACCGCGCCGGATGTCGTCGGGTGGTCCCTCGCGCTTACCGAACCCCCCGTCGCTGTGGCACGGGCGAGCTCGGAGGACCTGTCCGCCGACTACCGACGGTTCGTCTTTGACTTGTGCGGCGGGCTGATCTACGGCTTTGCTGCGCTTGGTGATCGATGGCGTTCCGCGCACCAGGCGATCGATGTGCCCGGATACGTCCTCCATCTCCACACATCGGAAGCGGTCTCGGGTGAATCATCCGGCGTGGTCACGCCGTATCTCGACCCGCACGCGCGTGCCGTCGATGAACCAGTCAACTTTTTGTGGCGCATCGATGTCGAGGGATTCGCAGATTCGGCGAATGGAGATCCGTACGCGGCGAATCTCCTAACAGGGGACGCAGTGTTCGATCTGCTCCGCGCGGGAGGCGTGGATGTCGAAGCGGCGGCGGCGCTCCGCGACCAGTGGCGCACAGCGAAGCCCTTTCTCATCTTGGAGATGAAGCAGGCGCGGACCACTCTCAATCACCTGCCTGGTCCGTGGGGTCTACGACCCTCTGACGAGAGCCGCATGGTTGCGGCTTTGGGGCGACGACTCCACGGTGCCGGCGTCGAACCGGGAGAGTACCGAGCGGACGACGCGAATCGACTTACCCGCGAGCATCTTGCGCCGGTTGCTCTCGAAACTCTGCTGGAAGGAATCAAGAGACACGACGTGAGCGAGGTGGTGTTGACGGGGATGGAGCAGCTGGCGAGAGTGATGGACAGCGCTATTCATCAGCAAGACGATCTGTCCCGAGTCGCCGCGAACCTCTCTACCGAATGGGACCCGCTCACCCGCACCGCCGAGCTCTCGGCGGAGACACTTCAGCTTCGTCAATGTAACGAGATCGTGGTGGAAGCTGCCTTGCGCATCCTGGACAAGCCGACGGAAGCGAAGCCGATCACTCCTCAGGCGTGGAGCGGTCTTCTTGCCGCCGCAGACGCATACCTCACCGCGACCACACTGAGCGAGCGGATGTATCACCAAGTCGCGCCCGCAGTCATCAACCTCAGCCCAATGTACGAGCTCGCCGTCGACGATGATCCGCATCCCGACGCATCGGCGTGGGGCCTGCGAAACGACGAACTGAGCCGCGCGGCCGCGAGCGTTCGGCTGTATGGCGCTGAAGATGGCGATTCGCTTCTACAGACGAACGAAGGAGACGACCTTGAGGGCGCTTTCCAGCGTGCATGGGGGGCGACGTCGCAGGACATGCTCTCCACCCTCGCCGCACTCGCGAAATGGGAGACCTTTGAGCCAGGCAGGACGACCGCGCACGTCACAGTGGCCGAGGCAACAGCATGGGGCTGTGACGCGCTAGGCCCGGGCGCGGATGAGGCGAAGAGAACGCGTGTCGAAGCCGCTATCCGGATGCTCACCAGCACGGCCGTCCAGATACAAGCCGTCGAGTGGAAACCCTGGCAAACGCGCACGCGGCGTCACCGGCTCCTCGTGCAACCGCTGGTGCAAGACTCGGACGGACGGCTCATTGTCAGCCCGCAGTACTTGCTGACGTCCTTTCAGGTCTACTACCGCCACCTACTCCAAGGAGTTCTTCCCTGGGCGGGGGACGTTCCTCAGCCTGTCACCGACGCGCTTGCGGACCGCCGTGCGCGCCGCAACATTCGGTTCGAAAGGTTCCTCCAAGACCGGCTAGAGCAACTCGGATACACCACGGTCGCCCGCGTGAAACCCAACGACCACGCGCGACTCGGCGTGCCGACTCTCACTACCGAAGTTGACCTCGTGTGCGGACGCCCTGGAGACAGCACCCTGTGGCTGATTGAGGCCAAAGACCCCGCATCAGTTCACGGATTCGCCGAGACGGCACGCCAACTGCGCTCTTTCTTCCGGGACCAGCTAGGGACCCGCGCTACCAAGCCCTGCTACACCACGCAGCTGTCCCGAAAGGAGAGCGAACTGGCGCCCCACGTTGCGAGCATTGCGGCGCGTCTGGGACTCGGCGACCCCCCGCAGGGAGAGCAGTTCCACCTGAGCACCCTCTTCGTAACCCGTAATCTCACTCCGGCAAGCTACGTCGACGAGCGGTATCGGGTTGAGACGGCGACGGAGTTTCTCGCAGCTCGAGGCCAAACGCCGTAGGCGACATGCGAGAGCGGCGGCGCGCACGAGTTCGCGTCCCCAGCAGGAGCTCTATCGCCACTTCTGAGCCTCGATGATCCGAGCCAGGGTTTCCACGTCGCCGCCGCGCCTGAACCATTCCACAGGGCTCTGCTGCCCGTCGGTGACCATGACCGGCTGGGGCGTCGCCATGAGAGCCGATACCGACACCCATCCTTTGTCTTTCACAATGTCAATGATCTCGGTCAGGTGCGGCAGGATTTTTCCTGGCGACGAGAGACTGAACTGCCACGACGGAAACCGTCTGGAGTGGGCAACATCGACGGCGTACAACTCGCCACGATCGGCGGCGGCGAAGAGCGAGTCCTCGTCCATACTCAAGAAGGCAGCGGCTGCGGACGCGGACATGGTTTGAAGCACGCCCGTCAGAAGGGTGCTCGCTACACTCGCCAGAACACCGCCGCGAGCAACCCGAGTCGATGTCTTCTCGAACGACTCGGGCGTGAAGGCCTTGGACCGGGTGAGATAGCTGATCTCCTGCGGCGTCAGCTCTTCCTGATCCGCGATCGGTCGCTCTGCGAGCAGCTGGTCAGTCAGCGCTCGAACGATGAAGTCCCCGTCGGCGTTCAACCGAGCGACGGCGTCAGTGAACGCCGCGATCACATCGGTGGATGGCTGTGCATGCCAAGGGCGGGTCCGTGGCTGGCCATCGGTTTCATCCATGTGCGACAGCGTAGATGAGCCTTCGCCGGAAGGGGAGGCCTCCCTGGGCATCGACGTCGCGCACGCCACAGAGTCGATGTCAGGCGACTAGATGTAGTTCCTCGGGACGTTGTGATCACGTGAGTTAGCGAAGACCTCCGGGCAGGATGTGGGTTACCACACTCACATTCCACACACGGAGGTCTTCGTGACTCACGCTAACGCACCCCTGACGCCCGTTGGTCGGGCTCGGCTGGCCGACCTGATCAACACTCAAGGCTGGTCGGTGCGGCGAGCGGCCGAGCGGTTCCAGGTGTCGCCGGCAACAGCATCGAAGTAGGCCCGGCGAGCTCGCACGGGCGCCTCTGAGGCGGATCGCTCTTCGCGGCCTCGTCGCAGTCCTGCGCGCACCGCGCGGCGCCTCGAGCGGCGGATCATCGCACTGCGGTTCACGAGACGATGGGGTCCGCACCGGATCGGATATCACCTCCGCATGCCCCGCTCCACCGTCGAGCGGGTTCTGCACCGATACCGGATGCCGATCCTGACGCACGTCGATCAGGCCACCGGCCTCCCTGTCCGGCGACCGAAACCCGTTCGCTACGAACGAGGACAGCCGGGCGACCTCATCCACGTCGACATCAAAAAGCAAGGCCGCATCCCTGACGGCGGCGGGCATCGCATGCTGGGCCGCACCATCGGGAACCGGAACAACAAGAAGAAGGGCCGCGGTTACGCGTTCCTCCATCACGCCGTCGATGACCACTCCCGGCTCGCCTACTCAGAGATCCTCGACGACGAACGCAAAGAGACCGCATCAGCGTTCTGGGCCAGAGCCGAGGCCTTCTTCACACGCGCGGGCATCACCGTCCGAGAGGTCCTCACCGACAACGGTTCTTGCTACCGCTCACACGCGTTCGCGACCGCTCTCGGCCCCGACATCAAACACCGATTCACGAAGCCCTACCGCCCGCAGACGAACGGGAAGGTCGAACGCTTCAACCGCACCCTCGCCCACGAATGGGCCTACGCCGAGACCTACGCCAGCGACGAAGCCCGAGCAGCCACCTACGACGCCTGGCTCCATCACTACAATCACCACAGACCCCACACCGGCATCGGCGGCCACACACCCTCAGACCGCGTTCACAACCTCACGGGGAAGAACAGCTAGCGCTGGGGGCGAGGAGGACTCAGCGCCACAGGTCAAAAAGCCCAGACGAGGTTCGCATCGGGTCCTGTTACTACTTGCGACATTCGGGGCAGTGGGCGTGGGGTCTGCGGGTTCTGGTCTGAATCTTGGACGGCCACGAATATCCGCAAGCGCAGATCCACATGACTTTTCGACCAGACCCGACGGTGACCTCGGTAGGAGAGAGGGCGTTCGCTGGATCCCATTGCTTGGCGAGATCGGGGCGCAGCGTCGCAAGGTCGTTCTCGCCAGGGATGGGCAGCTTTCCTGCGCAGTAGGGGCAGCCGCAGCCGGAAGTGCGGTTCTTGACGGTCGCCGGCCACGAGTGGTTGCGATGGCAGATCCATGACACCTTCACGTGGGATGAGACTGTGACCTGGTTCGGTGAGCAGTCGTTGCTGGGATCCCATTGTGCGGCGATATCCGGTCGGCGTGTCGCGAGGTCAGTGGCTCCCGGGATGGCGACCCGTCCGGAGCACGAGGGGCAACCGGAACCAGCATGTCGATTGGCGACTGTCGCTGGCCAGGTGTGGTTCTTCGCGCAGCGCCACAGGGCTTCATAGGAGCTACTAACGGTCACTTCGGACGGTGTCCGGTCGTTCGCCCCTGCTTCGTGGTCCCACTCCGAAGCCAGATGAGGGTCGAGAGTTCCCAAGTCGTTGAATCCTGCGAGGACGACCCGATTCGCGCATACGGGGCATCCCGTCTTGTCCGTCGTGCGACCCCAGACGGGAAGCTCCCACGTGTGACTCAGGCCGCAACGCCATACCGCGGGGTAATCCGAGCCCGCGGTGACCTCGCTCGGAGTCTTGGAGTTCGCGGGGTCCCACTGTTCGGCGAGTTGAGGGTGGGTGGTGGCGAGGTCGTTGAAACCGGCGAGGGTGCGTTGGTTGGAGCAGTACGGGCACCCGTATCCTGAGCAACGGCCGCCGACAGCCGCGTCCCAGCTATGGTCGCAGGGGCCTCGCCACCAGACGACACGATCTGATCCGGGGGTGACTGTCTCCGGAGTGATGGAGCTGTCGTTGCGTTCGTAATCCCACTCTGCTGCGAGGCCTGGGTGAAGAGTGGCTAAGTCTGTTTCACCTGGTATCGCCCGGCTACCGCTGCAGTAGGGGCAGCTGCTTTCTTGCGTGGTGCGGGAGCGCACCTGGGCGGGCCAGGTGTGCTCTTGAGCAGTACACAGCCAGTTGATTTTCCGTGCGGAGGTGACGCTGACGTGATGAGGGTCCCCGCGGTTGGCTCCTGGGGTGGTGTCCCATTCCGCGGCGATGTCCGGCCGCAGGGTGCCGAGGTCGGTATGTCCAGGCCAGAAGTCCATGCCGATGCAGTATGAGCAGTTCGTCTCGGCAAAGCCTCGCACGTGGGGGCTTGCTTCCCAGGAGTGCCCCTCTTCGCACAACCACCAGGCTTTGTGGGAGACATCTACTCCCGACCAGGGGTCTCGGGTGGGCGGGTTGCGATCCCAGTCCCATTCGGAGATGGCTTGCGGGTGTCGGAGGATCCATAGCGGGTAGTTGGCGGTGGCGTCGAGGATGCGGGGGACGTCGACGGTGTCGAGGGCGGCTTCCAAGGGGCGGAACTTCGTGGGGATGGTGTGGCGGCGGAGGGGTCGGAGCCAGAGAATCACCCGTTCGACGAGGACGTCGCTGTTGGCGAAGCCCAACGTTGCGTTGATGTCGAGTCGTAGATCTGCCGCCGACTGAGTGCGCCATCGTGCGCAGTGCGAACGATTGGACAAGATCTGCAGAACGCGCACCGTCGCGCGGTACAGATGTGCGCGGCGATCGATCTCGCGTGCCGCGCTCATCAAGGACTGATTCTGCCCGGTCTCTCCGTCCTGGGCGGAGAGGGTGTCGTTGTCGCGCACCATGGCCCACACTTGACTGTGCAGCTGCGTGGTGACCCGACCAGTAGCGACGAGTCGACGGAAGGAGAGTTCCGCGTTCCGAAGCGTGGGATCGAAGGGAACGATAACCTGGGTATCGAGTTCGGTTCCGGGACCGACCCACACCATCTGCCCCGGGTGTCGGAGACAGAAGTTTTCCCGATCATGGGAAATTTGCTCGATCGTCTCCCCGGCACTGCATAGGCGGCACAGGAAGCGCTGCGGGTAGGCCCGTGTGGAGTCCGGTTGCGCTAGACGTTTCATGCGGAGGTAGTGACCGGCCGGGCGCCCTGCCGTCGCCTCGACCGCCCGAGCGGCCGCTTCATCGTCGATCCAGACGCGGTGGATGTTCGGTTGCGCTCGGCTGGTCAGTGCCCTCTCGGCGAAATCGAACGGCACTCCTGCGGCGCGGCATTGCCGCTGCGCGTAGGAGCGTGGCGTCTCAAGATGATGCCACTTGGGTCGTTTCGCCCACGCCTGCGTGCTGGTCATGCGGCGTCCACCAAGTCGTCCAGGGTGACGTTGTGTGTGTTGAGCGTGGTGCGCCGGAGAGTATCGAGAACCCCGAAGAGTCCCTCGCGGGTTACGGTCTCCGAGGTGCGCGATTCGTCGCGCAAGATGGACGCGACTAGGCGGTCCACGATCATCGCGAGAACGGCGAGTTTCCCGTCGGCGGCGTGGACTAGCGTGCCGGCGTTGCGGGTGAGAAGGCCGTGGACGTGCCCACATAGTGGTAGGAAGCTGTCGAAGGTGGCGACCCATTTGATCCATTGTTCGAAGTCCTCTTGGACGGCGGGGTCGATCTTGTCGAGTGTGACGAAGTCGCAGCGTGCGCTGACTTGCAGCCCGTCGCCCGTCTTGAATGCTTGGTCGAGATTGATTCCAACCAGGACGACGGTCGCACAGGACTCATTCTGGAGAGCCTTGATGACACTGGAGGGTTCAGTCCCGCCAAGCTTGTGCGCTTCGTCGATCACCAGCAGCTTCGTGCCATGTCGATGGAGGGCTTCGACGGCAAGCTTCCGCAGCCGGTCGGTGGCAATCTGTTTGGGGAGAACGATGGTGGGGGCGAGAAACTCCACGATCTGGGCAAGGAGAGCTTTCCCGGTCGAGTGTTCGGTCATCTCCACCCAGACGACCGGTGCGTCTCCGTCTCTGAGGTAGTCGGGGTGTTGGGCTGCGTGTCTGCGTTCTACGGATCGAGCCAACAGGAGAGCGAGTTCTGTCTTGCCGGAGAACATCGGCGCGGATACCATCAGCCCGCGCCGCGAGTTCTTCAGCCGAGGGTTGATTCGGATGAGGTCCTCCAGAATGCGAGCGCAGACTGCTTGCTCGCGCGTCTTCACCCTCAACGTCAGCCGGAGAAAGTCTTCGCGAGCTTGGTCGTATAGCTCTCGGGCTTCACTATCCAGATCTGTGTACTGCCGGAAGGTGATCTTCGGCGGCGATGCGGGCTCGGCGTCGAATGCTTCTCGAAGCCCTGCAAGGCTGGTCTTGCGGTCATGGTGGAGGACGAGTGGGGTGATCTTCATGGATCAAGCTCCTCTGCTTGAGCGAGATGTATGTCGGGGGACGTCCAATCGATGGTGCTGATGTCGACGGGTTTGGCCCATTGCCGTAATGGGATCGGTGTCGTTGTCGAGGGGCCTGACTCGCGTTGAGCTTCGACCTTGAGGCGCTGTTGCTCTCGCTTGTGTTGGGTGCGCTTGCGCTTGTCTCCTCGCTCGCGGCTTTCGACATGATCGATCCACTCCCGGCGGCGATCGGGATCGTCGATAGCGGCGTCGGGGTATCGGGTAAGGAGTTTCATGTCGATCTCGGCGACCATCGGTGCCGTCTTCTCTCGCAGAGCGACGTCCCAACACTCGATCCACAAGCCGGTTTCCGGGTGACGTACCCAGACGGCATTCGCGTTGTAGGGGTCGAAGCTCACCGGGAACTTCCTCGCTCTCGCGGATCCCGGTTCAGCGCCCGTGAGGGAGCGACTGCGGAGGTCCTCCAGGTCGGGCGAGTCGTAGCGGCGATTGTGGAGATCGATCCCTGCACGACCGATCATGCGACGTTCGGTCGGCAACAGGGCGAGGTACTCCTCGACTCCGAAAGGCACTGGGACGCCAGGCCCGACGCTGAAGAGTTCGGTGTACATCTGATTCGGGGTGAAGATCCGTCCGGGGGAGCTCGTCGACTTCAGGCCCTGGTGCGGTTTGTTCAGGTAGATGTTGGATATCCAACTGTCCAGGATGAGCCGGAGCGAGTCCAAGGTGAGCGTGGGGTTGTCGCGGGCGCCTCGATGCGCCACGGAGTTCCCCACGAAACCGGCCAACCATGCGGCGAAATCTGATGAGAGGGTGCCGAAGTTGCGTTCAACATGTGGCTTCACCGTCGGCGTTCCGGAGGGCGCGAGCTCCCTGTGGATTCCGTACGCACGGCAGGCATCTCTGAACGTGCGGGACCGAAAATCAGCTCCGCCGTCGATGGTGATTGATCGCGGAAAGATCCATGGGAGAGCCAGAGACTCGTCGCTGAGGTAGGGGTTCACCTGCTTCATCAGCGCGGAAGGCAAGGCGGCTGACCCCGAGAGAGTGGCAGCGCCCGAACCAGGCACGGCTTTGCGCCCGATGATGGCTCGGGCGAGCAGGAGCGCATGATCGAATCCGCCAGGGCTATCCGCGTGGATCGCCCAAGCGAGCGGCACTCGGCTGGCGACGTCGAGAAGCACGGTGAGTTTCGGACGGAACTCACTGGTCTCATCCCAAACGAGAACGTCGAGGTCCGTTGAATCGATCTCGCATCGCTCTCCAAGTTGATAGGCAGCTCCGGAGTGGTACTGACGCTTTGGGCTGTTGTCGGTGTTTCTCCGGGTGGTCGCTTTGTCGAAGCTGTAACGGCCTGCAGCCCGCTCGTTGATGTAGCCCTGGAGGGTGCGAGCCTTGATCTCACAAATGGGGTCGCCCGGGTAGGTTGTCTCGAGCGCTCGCCTCACCAAGACAGCGCAACGCTTTTTGCTACTCGTGGCCTTGTCCGTCTGGCGATCGAGGAATCGATCGATGATCGTCACCAGCCGCGGATCTGCCCGGCTGATGGCGAGTCGCTGCTCGCCCTTCCGGTGCATGCGGGCATTCAGCCCCGCTGCACCGTCTTGCTGGTAGGTCTTCCATAGGAGGTGAAAGGTACTGCGCGCTCGCCCCAGTGACGTGCCTTTCAACTCCAGCAGCTTCGCGTCAACGCGTGCGTTCTGAGTCGTCAGCGCAGGGTCATACTGCGCCCGAGGAGTGGAAGCCAACGGATCCATTGGTCTCCCGGTGAACGCCTCAAGGAGATGGGCCTCCATATCGCACACGTTGGTCGGCCACGCGTCCCCGTCCGGACGAAGCGATACCGCGCGCTCGCGTTGAGCCGTGCCGGCATGGCGCAGGAACTCGTCTACGGACATGATGAGGTGTCGATCGGGTGCGTTCTCGGACCGGAGCTTCACCTCTAGGCCGGGGATGATGTGGGCCCAGACCCAGATCTCGCCGTCAATGTCGAAAGAGTCCCCGAGTTTCAGCTTGCTCTCGTCAGACACTGATCGCATCCGTTCTCTCCCGACGTGCGGTAGTCAGTAGCGCGTTGCTATTGAAGACCGCAGACAGATCGAGCGCGAGAAGTCTGCGCCAGGCGAGGTTGTCAACCCATGCGCAGGCAAGAGGTGGGCAATCTGGTGATGCCAGCTCGCACAACTCCCGGCGAGTCTTGCTGTCAGTTGCCGCGTCGAGGATCCTGTCCTCGACGTCAGCAGGCGGCCTGCAACGGTCATGACGCGACGCCGACAACCATTCGACCACGCGGGTCGCATGGATGCTGTGGCCGGAAAGTACCTGATAGTGCCAGCCGAGCGTTGCCGACACAACCGCGGTTTCATCGAACTGCAGTTGCGCAGACTTGTCGATGCGTTCCTTTGGCCTCACGTCTCGAACGGCGTAGGAGTCGTCCGACATCTGCAATAGGAAATCCGGCACGTGCCAGTGACCCGCCATCGGCGAGCGAACGCCGAACACCACGCCAAATGGCTGCGACCACACCTTTGCTACTTGCCCGCCGAAATCGAGCCACATCAACTCGTCGCGCTCGAACTGAGACTCACACCATACGTGGCTACGGGTGCGACTCCAGAAGTACTCAGACCCCGTGAAAAAGTGGCTTGCGCCCTTCGATACTCGAACCTTCATCGGGTCGATGACCGACCAATCCAAACGGCCGAGACTTCGGTTGACCGGTGCGAACGAGACGCTATCCGCGTAGCCGGATGCGGAACGATGATCGCGCGGCACCCAGTGCAGCTCCGAGCCCTTCGAGAATCGTCGCCGTGCGATCAACCGTGCAATCTCAGCTGGCTTCATCACCACTCCAAGGAAGGCGGAGTACCTGAGTAGGCACATCGTTGTCGCCTGCGCCCAGGATCCGCCGGGTCGGCTTTGCCTGGCTCCCGACACACCGGTATGGCTCGGATTAGAGTTCGATCTGATGTCCGGCAACGACCGAACGAGAACACTGATGCCACCGCCGAGCAATCTGCAACGCTGAGACGGTGTGCAGGCGGTCGTCGTCGGAATTGCGTTGGAATGACGCAGTTGGCCTTCAGCTGACACGTCATCCTCCCGGAGGTGCTCTGTGTGTCAGCAGACCGAAGTTGCCGACGCGGCGACTTGCCCTGGCGGACGTCGGAAGCGGTAAGAGGCCCGCAGGACGGTGGCCCGGTTCGGCGGACGCATAGGGGATCTGCGTAGAGTGCGAGATGTGCCTCGAAATCCTCGCTTTCGCACCATTCGTGGTGCGATCGGAGCCATGCTCGCCGCGGTGTTCGCCATCGGTCTGAGCGGGTGTGCGCCGGATCCGGTCAGCGATTCCTTCCTCAAGGGTGAGAACACCGGGTATGTGGCCGCTGGCGGCGCGATCGTCGAGATCCCGATCGACGAGCGGAGCGAACCGGTCGACTTCAGCGGCATCACTGAAACTGGTGATGATTTCGACAGCGCAGACAACGCCGGCAAGGTCACGGTGGTGAACTTCTGGTACGCCGGGTGCGCGCCGTGCCGCATCGAGGCGAAGGATCTCGAAAGCGTCTGGCAAGAATACGGCGGCGAGGATGTAGCTTTCATCGGCATCAATACCCGCGACCAGGCCGACACTGCCCAGGCTTTCTCTCACGAGTTCGGCATCACCTACCCGAGCCTGATCGACGTGAACACGGCCGAGGCGAAACTCGCTTTCTCCGAGGTCGTGCCGATCCAGGCGACACCGACGACTCTCGTGCTCGACAGGCAGGGCCGTGTCGCCGCCCGCATCATCGGACCCATCGACGGCACCTCGATCCTCTCGACGCTCGTCAAGGACGCTCTGGCGGAGACACCGTGAACGCCGACACCATCATCGGGTCCGGTGCGCTCTGGCTCGCAGTCCCCGTCGCGATGCTCGCTGGCCTCGTGTCGTTCTTGTCGCCCTGCGTGCTCCCGCTGGTCCCCGGCTACCTCGGCTTCCTTGGCGGGGTGGTCGCGCCGGACTCGAAGGGTCGCGCGACGAACGCAGTCGCGCCCCAGCGCCGTCAGCTCGTAGTCGGCGTACTGCTGTTCATCCTCGGCTTCAGCGTCGTCTTCGTTCTCATCACCGCGCTGGGCGGCACGGCCGGCGTGTTCTTCCTACGCTGGGGCGACCTGGTCACACGCATCCTCGGAGTCGTCATCATCCTGATGGGGCTCGTCTTTCTCGGGTTGTTCAATTTCGCCCAGCGGGAGGTCCGCTTCCACGTCGGCTCCCGGGCCGGAATCGCAGGGGCGCCGCTACTTGGAGTGGCACTTGGTATCGGCTGGGCACCGTGCATGGGTCCGACGCTTGCCGCGATCATCGCGCTTTCGTTCAATGCTGGCGACCCTGTCCGTGCCGGCTTCCTCGGCCTCGCGTATTCGCTCGGCCTCGGCATCCCGTTCCTGTTGGTCGCATTCGGGTTCGGTTGGGCGGCGAAGACGGTCGAGTTCCTCCGTCGTCACATCCGGGTGGTGAACGTATGCGGAGGCATACTGCTGATCGTCCTCGGAATCCTGATGGTGACAGGGCTGTGGACCGACATCATGTCGCGGCTGACGGCGGTGATGGGTAGCGTCATTCTCCCTCTCTGAGATCCCTAGCAAGGATGTCGCGAGTGACGACTGGAGCAGCCCTCTCTACCCAACTGGTCATTGTGGGTGGCGCCACTTCGTGCTCCCATGTCGGAGCCTTAGATATAGACGCCGCGGTCTTCCATGAATCGGACGGGGTTGGTGTAACCACCATTGATGTAGACCTCGAAATGCAGATGGCAACCGAAGGAGCGTCCAGTGTCACCCGCGTAAGCGATGACCTGGCCCGAATTGACCCATTGCCCCCTGCCAACGAGGATGCCACTGGGTTTGATGTGCGCGTACCCGGTGCTGACGCCCCCGCCGTGTTGGATGCGGACGTAATTGCCGTAGTTGCCGTTCGCGCCGGCGTAGTCCACTGTTCCGGAGTTGGCGGCGTAGATCGCCGCTCCGCAGCCATTGGCCATGTCCGCGCCGTAGTGGTAGCTCGAGGAGCAGCCCTGCGAACCGCAGATCGGGGTCCGCGGGCCGTAGCTTGAACTTCGGCCGCCCCCGTGGGGCCGGACCCAACCGCCGCTACCGGCAGAGCCTCCGCCGCCGCCGTTGCCGCCACCGTTGGCTGCCGCTTCCGCGGCTTCGCGTTCGCGACGGGCGCGCTCTTCGGCCTCGCGCGCGGCCACACCCGACTGGTAACCAGCGACAGTCTGCGTGGTGGTGTCTTTCAGCGCGGCGAGCTGCGCCTGCATCGTCTCGAGGTTCGCGGCTTGCTCGTCGAGCGCGGCCTGTGCGGCGTCGGCCGCTTCTTGTGCCGCAATCATCTTCTGCTCTGCGACCTGCTGCAGGCGGTCTCGTTCGTCGCGGGCAACCTTCGCCTGATCGGTCAGCGATTGGGCGGTGTTGCGCGCCGAGATTGCGCCATCGTAGACCGACCGGTTGTACTCGAGAAGCTTGTCCATGGTGCCCAGGCGTGACAGGAGCTCATCGGCGTTGGCCGCGGAACCGGAGAAGAACAGTTGCAGTGCTGAATCATCTCCACCGTTGCGATACAGCTGTGCCGCAACTTGACCGGCCCTGCGCGCAGAGGTTTCGGCAATCGCTGATTGTTCGTCCGCCTGCGCCTGCAGGCTCTGAGCTTCCGTGATCGCAGCGAAGTACTCCTGCTGCGCTGCATAGAACTCGTCGGAGGCTGTATCGGCAGCAACCTGAGTCTCAGCGACCTTCCGCGTCAAGGACTGGATCAGCCCTTCGATTCGGGTGATCTCGGCAGCCTTGGCAGCTTCGTTGTTCTTGGCGCGTTGCACATCGTCCCAACTCGGGTACGACGCAGCGTACGCCGCTGAGTCGCCGGAGCCGATGCCGAGTGCAGCGAATGCAGCGACACCGAGCGCGCCGAGCCCGAAAGCGCCACGTCGAGTAACACTCAGCTTCCAGAACGAGTCGCGTTCGGCGGGCGTGGGTGCACAACCGCATTCTTCAGCCGCCTCCGTAGCCGCAGAGACGAGTCGTCCGTTCACTGTGCCCTCTCCTCGAGCTCGGCTTCGTGGATTCTGCTGCCATGGGCGCGCAGATTGGCCACGCTTGCATTGCCCGCCGTCTGGTCCATCGGCCGTACGTGGCCGCCGAAGTCGCGCCGACTCGCTCGTGATCTCTGATCAGTGGCCCATATCTGTCGCATCGAATTCGAGTTCGACTGTCCTGACACGAAGTTCACGCTTTCGGGTCCGTGTGGATGTCGGGGCTCACCTTGTTGTGTTTGTTCTTTTTCACTTGCCGTACGACAACGGTGGTGGCGATCACCGCGGCACCTATGACAGCCACGGCGATGATGAGCGGGATCGCGATCGAAGCCACCTCGTTCTCGCCTGCGGATGCCGCCGGGGCAGGGGTGTCCGCTGCGGGAGGTTCGGTAGTTGGCACAGCAGAGGGCGACGCCTTTGCCGGTTGCATCCGTGATTGTTCGTTCCCGCATGCTGGTTGGTCCCATCCCAGCCCTGGCTCGATGCCGGTGGGAGCGTACGTGAACGTGAAGCTCTCGGATATGGGGTGACCGTCGCTGGAGACGGCGTTCCAAAGCACGGTGTAGACGCCGGGTTCTCCGAGTGCGACCGGGGTGGTGAGGATGTTGCGGTCGATGGTGGAGCAGCTGGATTCGTAGAAGAGGCCGTCGGGTCCTTGCACTTGGGCGAAGCTTGCCTGGCTGAAGTCAATGAGTTCCCCGCTGAACGTGAGAGCGACGTCGTCGAGTTGGGTGACGGTTTCGTCTGCCCCGGGCACGGTGTCCAGGAGGTTGTCGTGCGCGAGAGCTGCGGGGGCCGGTGCGGCCACGATTCCCAGTGCGATGAGGGCAAGAAGTGTGCTGGCGAGCCAGCGGGTGCGGTGGGTGGAGGTCACGGGCGTGGGTCCTTTCGTCCGGCGGGCACGGGGGTGCTGTCGGTAGGTCTGTTGTTGCGTTTCGTGTGGAGGACGGAGAAGCCGGTGAGGATTGCGAGCATTCCCGCGATCATCAAGGTGGCGGCTCCGGCGAGGGCCTGGTCCTGCAGGGGGGTGGGTCCCCACGTCCGCCCCATGGCGCCAAACCACTCCGCGACGATGAGGTCGGAGCGAGCGATAGTGGCGATGCCGAAGAAAGTGGCCACGCCTGTGAGCGCAGTGAGTGAGGCCACACGCCACCGCCCCTCGGGAGTCGTGGACGCGTTCGGGGAAAGCGATCGTACGAAGAGGCACCCGGTGACGAGGAGCTGGCTGATCATCCATTCCGCTCCGAGCTGGTCGTAGAGCGACCATCGGAACAGGTCGGAGTAGTGGAACAACCACAGCGACGTGGCGAACAGGGACGCGGCGACGACGGGGCGACGAGTAAACCGGGCCAGGGGGCTGTGGGCGGCCCAGAGAAGCCATTCGCGCGGTCCTCGGCTTCCATCGTCCCGTGGGTGGATGACCAAGGTTGCGAGGGTGATCGGCGCCGCGAAGACAAGGAGCAAGGGGATCGCGAGACTGAGGAGAGCGAAGGCGAGGAATCGCATACTGATGAGCGAATCGTCATAGGCTGCGATCGGCCCACTGGTCGTCCACAGAAGCGCCCCCATCCCCGCAATCCAGCTGATCGTGCGCCTGGCTGGCCACGGATACCCGCGGCGCCGTGCGCGTCGGACGCCGACGAGGTAGAAGACGATTCCGAAACCCGCGACGAGCACCCAAAGGAGGTCGGGACTCCACGCCGTGAACCATCTCTGCAGGGTGAGTGCGACCGGGACGGGTGCGTCGGTGAGGATCTCCGCGGCGGTGGTCTGCGGCAGGGTGATCGCATCGGCGGGGGCGGCGGTGCGGGCGAGGGCGGCGGCGACCCCGCTCGCGACACCCATGAAACCGAGTTCGACGCACACGATCATCCAGAAGGCGCCACGGCCCTCGCTGGTCTTTGCGATGAGTCGGCGGCGGTAGGCGGCACCCAGGACGCCCATGACCAAAAGCGCGCCGATCTTTGTGAGAAGGAGGATGCCGTACGGTGAGGCCAAATCCTCCCACCGGCCGAGGGCTGTGAGCGTCCGCGCGTATCCCGAGACGGCGACGCCGATGAACGCGATGAGCGCCACCGTCGAGTACCGGCGGAGCAGGTTCTCGAGTTCGCGCGGCGAGCTGATCGGTCGCGCGACGACGAGCAGGATGAGCCCCCCGAGCCATACTGCTGCTGAAATGACATGCAGGACGAGGGACATGACAGCGGGATCGTGATTGGCGAGCTCACCCGAATGACCTTGGGTGGCCATGGGAATCAGACTGATGATCGCAAGCACGGTTGTGATCATGACCGCACCATAGCTGCGAACAGCGAATGCGAGGACTGTCACGACCGAAGCGAGGATCGCGGTGATGAGCCATGATCGTCCCAGCTCCGTGTCGAGGAGGAAGCGACCGAGCTGCGTGCCGAACTCGGCACTCAGGTTAACTTGCGGATTGAATGAGGACAGGAAGGTGAGGTAAGCCACCACCCCGCTTGTGAGGGTGAGGGTCGCGGCGCCGGCGGAGGCAATATCGAGCGCGACGGTGAAGGGCTTCCCTGCCGAGGGGAGAGCGAACACCGCCAGCACCAGGGGCCCGAGCATCGCCGCACCGGACAGATTGACGAACAGTTTCGCGGCCGGGAGTCCCCATCGCACGAGCGCTCCAGGGTCACTCGCGAGTCTTGGTGCAGCTCCTCCACCAATCACGAGCCCGATGACCACAGCGATGAGTGCGGCGGCAACGAGAATCGTCGGTCCAACGATCCGGAGAACAACGGGATTCATGGAGTGGTATCCCCTGTCTGAGCGCCAGCAGCGTCCGGGTCTTCCGTCACAGGTGCCGTGCATTCACCGGTCTTGGGGAGCTGCTGGATCGCCCCGGCAAGAGATTCGAGAACCGCGTCCGCCGACAGGGTGGTCGTGTCCACGTACACCTGGGCAGCTGGATCTCGGCCGTAGGTTGTGAGCCGCAGATTCGGGGTCTCCTCCTCGTCGACGATCCAATCGACGCCCCCCAAGCTGACACATTGCAGCGTGGTGGGGGCCGGGGGCTCCAACCCGCAGGTGAGGAGCACGCTACTGGGGGTGCCCCATCCTGCGGTGGCCTGAGCGTCCGTCCAGACGCGAGCCTGGTCGCCAATCGAGTCCGGTAATCGTACGGTGACCTCTGCGCACAGCGGGTCATTCGCGTTCGCTGCGGGCTCGAGGTGGACGGTGGGTGCGCAGCTGGTGAGCACAAGCAGTGCGCACAGCGCCGCGCCAGAGGTCAGAATCTTGAGCTTCACAACGTCATCCATCCGTCTTCCTGGGAGTCAGCATGCGTCCGTCGCTGTCGGATCGACATGACGAGCAGCGCTAGTACCGTTCCGATACTGAGCATCCAGCCGAGCCACGGCATCAGCACGACAGCGAGAGTCGTGCCGGCGCGGAGGGGGACCTCGGTGATCTTCGCCGCGGTCGTGTCCACCGCAACCTGAGCCAACACTTTTCCATCGCGGCCGATGACTTGACTGGTCCCGGTGGTGGAGACGTTCACCGCAGTTCTCCCTGTTTCGAGCGCGCGTATGCGGGCGATGGTCAGCTGTTGGAGGTTCTCGTCCGTGCCTCTGAAATCCGCATTGTTGGTTTGAAACACGAACATCTGCGCGCCAGAGGACGCGCTCTGGTGGATGACGTCGTCGTAGATGACGTCGAAACAGATCGCCAGACCGATGGGCACATCGCCAACGTTCATGAGGGGCGTGTTGGAGCCGGGCGTGTACTCGCGTTGTATCAACCCGATGAGATCGGGGGCGATGGCTTCGTAGAACCAACGGTCCGGCACGTATTCGCCGAAAGGGACGGGGTTGGCCTTGTCGTGGAGCTGCTGCGGCCCGGCGCTGGTCCACAGCATCGAGGTGTTGAACGTGTCAGCTCCGCGGGTGGTTGCCGCATTCACCAGTGCCGGAGCGCCAGCACCCTGCACGAGTCGATCAAGGCGGCCTGCGACGGCGGCATCGCGCAGGGGATCGGCGTCGACGGCCCCTTCTGGCCAGACGAGAAGGTCCATTTCACGCCCCAGGAGCGGAGCGGTCGCTTCTTCCTGTGCGCGCAGGATGTCACCTGTTGTCCTGGTGTCGAAGTAGCCGCTGGGACCGTTGCCCTGCACCCATCCGACGCGCATCATTCCCGCTTGCTCAGTCGGGAACAGAGGGACGGCCATCGCGGCAACGACGATGACCGCCGCTGCTGCTCCCGGCTCCCACCGGCGGAGGGTGAGGGCTTCCACGACGCTTGCGCAGACGAGGATTGTCAGGAAGGTCAGCCCGGTTGTCCCCACCCAGGAAGCGGCTTCCGCGAGCGGGCTCTCGGCAAGAGTGAAGCCGATTCGCGCCCACGGGAACCCGGTGTACGGCGCATTCCCCATCAGCGTTTCCCGCAGCACCCACACCCCGGCGACGAGCACAGGAGTGATCGCGTGATACCCGAATCCCGCCCGCGTGGTGGCGACACGATAGGCGAGTGCGATCAGCGCACCGCCGGCACCGAACAGCAGGGATTCCAAGCCAGCCAGCGCGACCCATGGGATGGGCCCCAGAAACCGGGTCACCCATACCAAGTGAGTGAAGTAGAAGGCCGTCCCGTAGACGAGGGAGATCAGGAACGCCCCGGGAACAGAGCGTCCGCGAAGCGTCCACAGCCCGATGGTTGCGCTCACGAACGTCGCGGGCCACCACCCGGACGCGGGGTAGGCGAGATCCAGCATGCCTCCTGCGATGGCGGACGCGACGATCGCTACGGGAAATGGCACCGCAGCTGCCAGGAGCGCATCGTGCGCACTGGCGTTGCCGCGCCGTGGTCGAACGGAGAGGGCGTGTCCCACCAACGGGTCAGCGGTCACGGTCATGAGTGCCCAGGTTTTTCAGGTAAGCGTTGTACGAGTCGAGGTCGGCGTTCCCGTGCACGTCGGCATACCGATCCGCCGCGGCAGCACGAGCGGTGTCGCTTCGGAACCAACGATGCATCACGTAGATCAACATCAGTACGGTCGGGGCTTCACCGTAGGACCATGCCAGAGCGCCGGCTAGCTGCTGATCGGCGAGGGGATCGATGCCCAGTGCTTCGGTGGGCGCGACGAACGAGCCGACCAGGATCGTACTGGCCATCATGAGAAACACCCCGAAGAATGCGTGGAGCGCGGCTTCGGCAAAGACGTCCAGTGCACGGGCACCATGACCCAACCTGACCGGCAGCGGATCGGAGGACAGGATGGGGATGGTGAAGAGCACGCCGGCGAGGAGGAATCCGACCTCGAGTGCGACGTGACCCCCGGGGAGAGCGAGGATGGCATCGGCAGCACCCGCAAGGTAGATGCCGTAGAACGCGAACAGGTAGAGCGGGACAGTGGCCCACGGACTGAGTATCCATTTCGCGGCCGGGCTTCGAAGAGCACCGTGGGCCGCTGTGAGGACTAACCGTCCCGCTCCATGATGCGGTGTCGCTCGCAGAAGAAGGGTGCCGGGAGAGCCCAGGACGAGGAGCGGCGGCACCATCATCATCAGAGTGAGCTGCTGGAACATGAAAACGGACACCAGCGCCTGGCCGTAGGTTTCAACGCCTAGACCAGTGACCGCCGCGAGGAGAACACACCCGAGAAGGAAGCTGACCGTTCGCCACACGGGCCACCGACGCCCGCGCGTCCACAACCGGATCGCTCCGACCAGATACAGCACAGCGAGGATCCCCGCGACTATCGGTAACACCGGAAGCGGGATGTCCGCCGGTGCGAGGAACGCCTGCAAAGACGGGGGACTTTCGAGGATCTGGCCGCTCACACGCATGGTCGTGACAAGAAGATCGCGCTGTTCACTTCCGGATCACCTTGATCGTCGCCCCCGCTGCCAGGAACGCCACGGCCGCGATGGGCTGTGCTGTGGTCCACACGACACCGGAGAAGGGGAAGGGCATTACCGGGTTCCAGAGCACGGCGATCGCGAGGAAGACCGGGATCCACCACCAGTGGCGTGCCTGCAGCGCAAACCACGCGACGATCAGCCCGAAAATTGAGGCGATGAAGAGGACGAGGGGCGCCCAATTCGCCTGGAAGAGCGCCGGGGCGAGGAACAGGATCGCGGCGGCGACGAGGCTGGGGGCCAGGGCGTTCCGCTGGTAAGTGGAGGGGACACGTTCTTTGGGACTCATGGGTGAACCGTTTCTTCGGCGGGTACAGGGTCGACGGGATCGGGGCGGGACGAGGGGTCTGGCCGGCGACGGCTTATGCGCAGACCCGCGACGATGAGGAACACGGCACCGATGCCGAGAGCGACATCGGCGAGGTTGCCGATGAACAGGTTCCCGTAGGCAAGGAAATCGGTGACGTGCCCGATCCCGAACGCGGGCGGCGAGAATAAGCGATCGATGAGGTTCCCGATCGCACCGCCCACGATGAAACCGAAACCAACCGCCGACCACACGTTGCGGGCTCGGGTAGCGGCACCGATGAGGGCCGCGGTGACAGCGAGCCCGACGACGGTGATGACCCATGTGGAGCCTTCCCCGAGCGAGAAGATCGCCCCGGGGTTGAAGGCCAGTTGAAGACCGAGCCAGTCACCGATCAGCGGTATACGCGCATCCTGTCGCAACGTGTTCAGAGCAAGAGTCTTGGTGCCTTGATCGATCAGGATAACGATGGCGGCGACGATGAGCACCACGGCCGACCGGCGGACTCGATCACGCATCGGCGTCTTCCCCCGCGGCCGCGGCATCCTCAGCAACTTCGGCGCGATCCCGCTGGTGACGGCGGCGCCCGGCCATCATCACGCCCACAACCCCGACCCCCAGGATGATAGCCAAACCGGAGAGGAAGAATAGGGGCAGCATTTCGAAGGCACCGCCTCCGGATGGTGTGCCGCCGTACGTTTGTGCCGGCGATGCGGTTTCCGTTTCTTCGCTGCTCTGTGGTGAGGCTTCAGGGGTGGGGCTTGCGGTGGTTGTGCCGGATCCCGTGTCCGTCGCGGGTCTGACGGTGTACACGTACTCTCCGCTGATCGGATGCCCATCGGCGGAGACGGTCTTCCATCGGACAGTGAAGACACCGGTCGCGGCGTCCGGGGAGAGGTGCTGCGTGATAACGTCATCGGTCGCCTGGGGGGCGTCGACTGCGACGTTTGCTCCGGTTTCATCGACCACGTCGATGACTGTTGCGCCGTCACCATCCGGAAGCAGCCCGGTGAACATCAGAGAGATCTCGTCGGGAGAGCCGTCGACGGCCGAGTCGGCGTCGGGGTACGCCGAGACGAACTCGTCGTGAGCGGCGGCCGGGGCTGTGGTCCCCAGCACGACGGATGCCGACACCATCAGGGCGGCGGCGGCGAGGGCTGTGATACGTGCCGAGAGGCGTTTATGCATGGGTGTCGTGCTCTCCGGGGTGGGATTCGGGTTCGATCTGGAAGGTGGAGTGTTCGATGCTCACGGCGAAGTGCTCGTTGACGCATTGCTGAAGTGATGTCAGCAATGCGGCGGAAGCTTCCATCGTGACGGTGTCATCGACCACGACATGGGCGGTGAGCGTGGGGAGGTCGGTCGAGACTTGGGTCGCGTGAAGGTCGTGCACCGCGACCACGTGCGGAAGGGCAAGGATGTGGCGGCGGACATCCTCGAGGTCGAGGCCGGCGGGTGTGGACTCCAACAGCACCCGACCGGATGCTCGCAACAGGATAAGAGTGCGGGGAATGATGAGCAGCGCGATCAAGACGCCCGCGACGGCGTCCGCCTGATACCAACCGAAAACGGCGATGAGGATGGCGCTGGCGATGACGCCGACGGAACCGAGGGCATCGTTGACGACCTCGAGGAACGCGGCGCGCATGTTGAGATTGCGTCCGCGGCCGCTGAACAATACGAGCATGGAGGCGATGTTGGCGACGAGACCGACGATGCCGAAGAACAGCAGACTCCCCGATGCGATCTCAGGGGGCTCGAACAGCCGCCGTACGCCTTCCACGAGCGCGAAGATGCCCACCCCGAGCAGCAAAGTTGCTTGAGCGAGCGCACCGAGAACCTCCGTGCGTCGAAGACCGAAGGTGTACTTGGGAGTCGGGGGACGATTCATCAGATGCGCAGCGGTGACGGCCATCGCCAACCCGACGACATCGGTGAGCATGTGCGCCGCATCAACAAGCAGTGCGAGGCTGCCTGTGATGATTGCGCCGATCACTTCGACGATGAAGACCGAAGAGGTGATCGCGAACGCGATGACCAGGCGATTGCGGGGAGTGGCGTCACCGATACCGTGACTGTGCCCTGTGTCTGTCATGGTGCTCCTTTACGGCCGTCCAACGATGTGCCGGGCGACGATCGCCGCATCACGACCCGCCCCAGCGAGGGTGCCCGCATCTGCCCGGGAGTAACGCGGCATGCCAACAGTGAACAGTCCCGGGATGCGTGCATTGACGTGCAAAGGCTGCCCGGGCGGCTCCGAATCGGGCAGCCATGCGTCCGCCGGCCTGTACCCGGTCGCAAGGATCACGGAATGCGGCTTCACGGACGCCCCATCGGCGAACATCACGGTGTCTCCGTGTACCTCCGTCACGGCGGCGGCATGAGTGACGTCTGTCGAAGCTACGCGGGGGCGTGACTCAGACATCGGACCCCGACGTCGCAGCCTCGACCAGATGGGCCGCTCCGACACCTCTGAGGATTCCGCTCGAGTGGAGAGGGTGACGTCGTGGGAGGAAGCGAGCTCTTCTGCAATCTCCACTCCGCTGAATCCACCGCCAACGATCAACACGCGGCCGGGAGGTATCTGGGCGGGATAGAGGTACTGGCTGGAATGCAGCACAACACCGGGTACTGCCAGTTCCAGGCGCCAGCCCGGCACGCGCGGCACCGCGGCAGCTCCCGTTGCACAGACCACATTTCGGGTTTGCACTTCCCCGGCGGAGGTCGACAGATGCAGTGTGGATCCGTCGCCCAACCGGGTGATTCCAAGAGCACGAGTGCCCCACACGGTCTTCACACCGAGGGCGTTCTCCACCGAAGACAGGTAATCGGACATCTCATCCTTACTCGGATAACGGTCTCCATCGCCCGGGAAAGGAAACCCGCGGACGACACTGTGGCGGGCCGCGCTGCGTAGCTTCATCGACTGCCACCGTGTGGCCCAGCTTCGTCGACCGGGAGGTGCAGAATCGATGATCACGAAGTCCTTCTGCGGCTCAAGCCCGGAGGACCTGAGTGCGGCGGCTGTCGCCAACCCGGAGTGCCCGGCGCCGACGATGATGACGCGACGGTGCGATAGCGAACGCGCCATCATTCAGCACCGTTCACCGCGGCTTCAATGGTGTCCTCCAGGTCATTCCACGTCTCCAGCACGACAGGCTCCCCATCGATGAAGAACGAGGGGGTACTGCTGACACCGAGCTGCTCACCCTCGTCTAGATCGAACTGGACCCGTTCTGCAGTCGCCGGATCAGCGACCGCATCATCGAACGCGGCCATATCCAATCCGAGTTCCTCCGCAAATCCCCGGAACAGGTCCGCACGAGACTCTTGAGCCTCACCCCATTGAGACTGCGTCTCGAACAGGCGGTGATACATCTCTTCCAGCCGTCCCTGCTGCGCTGCGGCTTCGGCAGCGATCGCGGCATTCTTCGAGTTGAGATGACCCGGCAACGGGAAGTAGCGGATCACGTACGTGATCTCGCCATCGAACTTGCCACGGAGATCCTCGACGAGGGGATAAAAAGCACCGCAGGCCTCGCACTCGAAATCGAGGAACTCGACCACCGTCACCGCCCCATCTCCTCCGTCATCGAGGACATGCGAGTTCTCACGGACGACCTGTGGACCATCAGCGGCCCCCGTCTCGGGTGCGGCAGCTCGACTCTGATTGACAAGGACGAACACCAGCGCAACGATCAGCAACACCACGGCGAGAGCCACGGTGACAAGTACCGCTTTCATAGAAGATTTCATAGACACTCCAGACACACACAACGAACGAGGACGACCAGGGGAGCGCCATCGAAGAGATGGCGCCGCCAGATCAGGTTCGCGACAGAGAAAGCTGTGTGAGAGAAGGAGGCAATACGAACAGGCGCCCCGTCATGGCCGCCAGTGATGGTGCGCGCGGCAAACGTTCACGAACGCGAGAAGAGGGGACGTGACGGCGGAAGATCCGCGTGACGATGAGCACCAAGAAGCAGCAGAGGATACCCAAGAGGCACCCGGCGACGCCGATCATGATGTCGTTCGCAGTATCCCCAGCCACGACATGTTCCGCAGTTGCGCCGACACCGCTTTCACCCGAACCCGCCGCGACAGGGCCAGCAGAAGACGTACCTAGTGACGACGAGGATGTCGTGCTCAGATACGCAGTCGCATCCGTCGCGTCACGATGGCCGCCCGGCCACGCTCCGACGATGAGAAGAAGTGCCAATCCGAGGGCCGTAATGATCTTCGTTATCATGAACTCGTCGGCGCGGCTGTCGCTATTGCGAATGCGACCTTGGACGACCATGACCTCAGGATGGTACCAGCCCCACCAATCAAGATCTGTTGCGAACCCGAGAGCCACGCGCCCGAAGGTCAAACTGAAGTTACTGTCAGCGTCCGCGTCCCACAACCGAGCAACCCAGTTGATTTCGGGGCCTTCGAAAGTGGCTCCGTGGGAGCGGGGTAGTGCCGTCGAAGCGGGATGGTTCAGACCTGGGCGGGTACGGAGGTTGCGGCAGGTGACCGCAGGGCAGCAGGGCGCCGCGCCGCGCGCACCCCGTTGAGGATGACGAACACTTCCGCGATCTCGTGCACGAGAACTACACCGGCAAGCCCGAGCACGCCGAAGAGGGCGAGCGGGAACAACACGAGGATGATCGCCAAGGCGAGCACGATGTTGGCGGTCATGATCCGGCGACCGCGACGAGCGTGCGCGAGCGCGCCGGGGATCAATCGGAGATCGTTCCCGGTAAAGGCGACGTCGGCAGACTCGATGGCAGCAGCCGAGCCCTTCAGCCCCATGGCGATACCGACGGTGGCGGTCGCGAGGGCGGGGGCGTCGTTGATGCCGTCACCGACCATGGCTGTCGGGCGCGCGGCGGCGAGTTGTTCGATGACCGTGGCCTTGTCCGCAGGGAGCTGCTCTGCGCGGACGTCGGTGATGCCCGCCTGTGCCGCAATCGCGCGGGCGGTGCGTTCGTTGTCCCCGGTGAGCATCGTGATCCCGATACCGGCATCCTGCAGCAGTCGCACGGTTGCGGCGGATTCAGGGCGCAGCTCGTCGCGGATGCCGATGAGCCCGGCAATCTCGCCCTCGGCTTCAACGACGACCACGGTCATGCCGTCTTCGGCCATCTCATCAGCGGCCGAGTGGAGGACTCCGGGGGCGAGCCACCGGACGTTGCCGACGCGGACCAGGGTGCCGTTGACGCGGCCGGTGATGCCGTGGCCGGCGTCTTCGACGACGTCCACGGCTCCAGCTGCGCCGGGGGCGGCCGTGGTGATCGCGGCGGCGAGCGGGTGGCTGCTTGTCTCTTCGACTGCTCCCGCCCAGGTCAACAGCTCGTCCCGTGAGATGCCGGCTGCGGGGCGCACGTCGACGACGGCCGGCTCGTTGCGGGTGAGGGTACCGGTCTTGTCCAGCGCCACCGCCTGGATGGTGCCGAGCTGCTCGAACGCTTCCCCGGACTTGATCACGACGCCGAACTTCGACGCGGACCCGATGGCGCTGATCACCGTGACCGGCACCGCGATCGCAAGAGCACAAGGAGACGCGGCGACGAGGACGACGAGTGCACGCTCGATCCAGGTCGACGGATCTCCGACGATGAATCCGAACACGGCGACAAGGGCCGCGGCGATCAGCACCACGGGGACGAGGGGGCGGGCGATCCGGTCAGCAAGCCGCGCGCGGTCGCCCTTGCGGGCGTGGGCCTGCTCCACGAGGGACACGATCTGGGTGAGCGAGTTGTCGCGCCCGTCCGCGGTCGCCTCGATCCGCAGCGTCGATGCACCGTTCACCGAGCCCGCCGCGACCGCAGTGCCGGGATGCACGTCGACCGGGATGGACTCACCGGTGATCGCGGATGTGTCCAGGCTCGAACGCCCTTCGACAACAACACCATCGGTGGCAACACGCTCGCCTGCTCCAACGATGAGGATATCGAGCTCACGGACATCCGCGGCCGGGATCGTCGTGTCGCCGGCGAGACGAGAGACACGCACGGTCTCCGGGATCAGGGACAGCAGGGCACGCAGACCCTCTTTCGCCCGATCCATCGCACGGTCCTCGAGAGCCTCCGCCAGCGAAAACAGGAACGCCAAGGTCGCAGCCTCACCGACATGGCCGAGCAGAACCGCACCGATCGCGGCAATCGTCATCAGCAGCCCGACGCCAAGTCGACCCCGGATCAACCGGCGGATCGCACCAGGAACGAAGGTGTAGGCGCCGGTCAGCAGAGCAGCCCATTGCAGCACAAGCGCGGGGATTTCGATACCCGCCCACTCGAACGCGTACCCGGCGACCAGGAAAAGGCCCGACAGCGCGGACGGCAGTAGCGCGATGTCGCGCCACCACGGCGGACGCACCTCGATCTCATCGTCATCCACGCCTGCCTTGGACGGCAGCGCCGGTCCGCAGCAAGCATCGCCTTCCTCATGGGCCTCGGAGGACGTGGCATTTCGCACCGGGTCGGGCTCGCAACATGCGTCTCCCGTCCTGTGGGAACGCGTCAACTCAACGCGCTGAATCGTGCGAGCCTTCCGGGGCTCGTCTGGGCCGCAGCACTCTTCACTCATGCGCAGCACTCACACTTCTCGTCCGTGCACGGAAAACCCTCGTCAACGGCGACGACCGCTTCCAGCATGTGTCGTAGGCCCACTGCGAGATGCGGGTCCGCGATCTCGTAACGCGTGCGCCGGCCTTCCGGGGTCGCAACAACCAGACCGCACCCGCGCAGGCACGTCAGATGATTGGAGACATTCGTACGTGTGAGATCCAGTTCGCGAGCGAGCTCAGCTGGATAGCCAGGCACATTCAAGAGCGCAAGAAGGATCCGCGAGCGCGACGGGTCTGCCATCGCGCGACCGAGACGGTTCATCACATCAAGACGAGAAGCAATAGTCAGCACACGATGACTATACAGGCCAAGCTGACCAATCATGCGGCCTGGGCTGACCGTCGGGGAACCGCCTCTGCTTCGCGTCTGTGAACTTTCTAGCGCTTGCCGGTCGAGAATAGACTCACCCATAGTGCGGTTGATACCCCCCCCGGGAGTGCCGTGAAAGCTCCGATGAGGTGGAAGCTCGATATGGCGAGGACCGTGGCGCAGGCGATGAAGACCGGCATGCGTCCGGAGAGGTTGCAGCGCTGATCATGGCGACCGTTCTGGTGTGAGCCACCTACCGGACGGGGGCGAGGACGGTCGTGTCATCGGGTGCGATCTGGACGATGCCGCGGTCATCGACCACAACGAAGCTGTCGTCACCGATCGCGGTGAAGGCCTGGGCGGCCCCTTGGAGGGGGTCGAGGCGCTGCCATGTTCCTTCGGTGTTCTGAGACCAGAGGGCGCCGTCCGTTCCGACTCCTGCGAGCGTGCCGTCGGGTCGGACGTCGAGGGCGTAGAGCAGTGGGGCGTCCGCGACGGGGGCGAAGCTGGCGCCGTTATCGGTGCTGAGAAGTAGTCCTTCTTCTGCCGCCGCGTAGAGACCGTCGTTGGTGGCTGCGAGGTCTGCCGCGGCAAGTGTGGCGCCGCGGTTCCATTCGCGACCGTTGTCAGTGCTGATGAGCAGGTCGACCCCGTCAGAAGCGATCCCGTAGAGAGTGCCGTCCGGTCCAGCGGTGAGGGTATGGAAGTCCGTAGTGCCGGTGAGAGCGATCGGTGACCAGGTTTCGCCGAAGTCGTCACTGCGAATGACGCCCAGGTTTGGGGAGCCGAGCTCTGCGGGTGTCTGCGTGCCCGGGTGTCCGGATGCTAAGAGGGCATCGTCGAGGACGGTGAATCCCATCGCATCGAAGTCGTAGCCTCCGATGGGACCGGCGAGCGCACCTTCGGGTGTGAGGGTGAAGATTCCCCCGTGGGTGGCTACGAAGAGGTTCTCACTGTTTGGGTCAGCGGCGACACCGTGAATGTGTTCGATGACGGGGGGAACCGCATCGGTGCCGGAGGTTTGTGGTGCGGCGCATCCGGTGGCGGTGACGGCTATAAGAGCGATCGCAAAAGCGGGTAGGGGTGAGTAGCGGTTCATATGGCTCCGACTTGAAGAAGTGCGTGCGGGTACGCACCCGGGGTGCGCGAATGAGACACGCAGCGTGGCGTCACCGGTGTGATGGCGAGAGCTGCGGGGAAGAGCCAGCCGAGGGGTGCGGGAGGAATCCCGCACCCCAGGCGTGAATCAGAGCGTGGCGAGGAGGTCTTCCATCGTGGCGATCTCCGTGGTCTGCGCCTCGATGATCGTTTCGGCCAGAGCGACCGCGTCGCTGTTCTGACCGTTGTCGACCTCTTCCTGGGCCATCTCGACGGCACCCTCGTGGTGCTGGATCATCTGCTCGAGGAACAGGCGGCTGGCGTCCGCACCGGTGGCATCTTCGAGAGCCTGCATGTCCTCGTCGGACATCATGCCGCCGCTGTGATCCATGCCCTCCATGTCGGCGGTGTCAGCGCCCCACTCTTCGAGCCACTGATCCATCTTCTGGATCTCGGGTTCCTGCGCGGCCTTGATCTCTTCAGCGAGAGCGACGACACGTGCGTCGACGCCGTTCTTGCTGAGGAGCATGTCAGACATGTCGATGGCCTGAGCGTGGTGTTCTTTCATCATGCTGGCGAACATGATGTCGGCATCGTTGGCGTCCGCGGATGCCGGGGCGGAGCTGCTGCTCTCGTGGTCCATGCCGGGCATATCGCCGCCGCCGGACGTGGTTCCGGCGCAGCCGGCGAGTCCAAGCAACGCAACGAGGGTGAGCGCGGCAGTCGCCGCAAAACGGGTCTTCATGATGAGTTCTCTCCAAGAGTCGATGATGGCACCCAGCGAGACAGGCTGGGCGAAGGGCGTTACCCGCAGAATGCGGGTAGCGCGTCCATCACGTGCGACTGATGCAGAGAACGGTGAGGGATGGGGGCCGCAGTGGATGCAACGAATCTCGGAGGCTCAGGAGCGATACGGGCGCTCCCGGGGAGCGTCCAAGGGCTCGCGACCAGGCGGACGGTCGCGCAAGCAGCACGACGGCGATGAGGAGCGCGAGTACGCAGGCCATCCACGCCATACCTGGATCGTCAGAACACGTGGCACATCCCGCCCCGTCGATCGCTGCGTCTTCCCCAGGCATGGGTGCAGGGTGAACGTCGGCAGAAGCGGGCGTGACGGTGATGGTCTCACTGTGCCCGGAGGGCATCGAGTGCGTGTTCATCGAATGCATCGCTAAGAGTCCGAAGATGACGGAGAGAGCGACGGCGACGACGGTGAGGAGAGTGCGGGTGAGCGTGCGCTGGTCATGCACGCGCCGTGCAATCGTGATCAACACCGTCCCACCTCTCTTTCCTCCAGGGTACGTCGCCGCCGCCCATGCGCCTACTCGTTGACGACGGCGTCCGGGCTCAGGTTCAGCCGGCGCAGCAGCTGCGCGTTCAAAGCGACAACGATCGTGGACAGCGACATCAACACCGCCCCCACGGACATCGGAAGCACAAACCCGATGGGTGCGAGCACGCCAGCCGCGAGCGGGACGGAGAGGAGGTTGTACCCGGCGGCCCACCAGAGGTTCTGCTTCATCTTCTGGTAGCTGGCCCGCGACAGCTCGATTACGGAGATCACGGACCGGGGGTCGTCGCTGGCGAGGATCACGCCCGCCGAAGCGATCGCGACGTCCGTACCCGCACCGATCGCAATCCCGACATCCGCCTGCGCGAGCGCAGGGGCGTCGTTCACGCCGTCACCGACCATTGCGACCTTGCGGCCTTCGCTCTGCAGCTCTTTCACCTTCGAGGCCTTGTCCTCCGGCCGCACTCCCGCGAAGTACCGGTCGATACCCAGATCGCCCGCCACCGATGCGGCGACCGCGTCAGCGTCACCGGTGATCATGACCACCTGCACACCACGCTCATGGAGAGCATCGACCGCGTGACGCGACTCCGACCGGATCTCATCCGCGAGGCGCAGTGCGCCCGCGACCTGCCCGTCGACGAGCACGTGGAGGATGATCGCACCCTCGTGACGCCACTCGTCGGCAACAGGCAGCTCATGGGCGTTCTCCTGCTCGAGCATATACGGGCCACCGACCTGCACGACGTGTCCATCGACACGCGCACGCACCCCGACCGCCGGGGACGACTCGAAGTCCGACGAGGACGGGACACGGAGAGTCTTGTCCTTCGCCGCGTTTACGATCGCGCGAGCGAGGGGGTGCTCGGAATCCGCCTCTGCCGCGGCGGCCCATGCCAGCAGCTGGTCAGGGTCAGTCTCCAGGACAGGATCGATTGCAGTAACGGCGGGGGTGCCCTTGGTGAGGGTGCCGGTCTTGTCGAACAGGACGGTGTCGACCGTGCGCATGCTCTCCAGCGCGAGACGATCCTTGATCAGGACGCCACCGCGAGCGGCCCGCTCGGTTGCGATCGACACGACGAGTGGGATCGCCAGGCCCAGAGCATGCGGGCAGGCGATCACCAGCACGGTGATCGTGCGGATGACGGCCGCGTCAGGCTGACCGACGATCGTCCAGACAACGGCGGTGATCGCGGCAGCGCCCAGTGCGAACCAGAACAACCACCCCGCAGCCTTATCCGCGAGCCGCTGCGCGCGCGACGACGAACTCTGCGCTTCGGTGACGAGTTTCTGGATTCCCGCGAGAGCAGTGTCCTCACCGATCGCGGTGATCTCCACCCGCACACCAGAATCGGTCGCGACCGTGCCGGCGATGACCTGGTCGCCGTCGCTGCGGCGCACGGGCCGGGACTCTCCGGTGATCATCGACTCGTCCATGCTGGCCGAGCCCTGCACGATCCGCCCGTCCGCGGGGACCCGGCCGCCGGGGCGAACCACCACAACATCCCCCACCAACAGGTCGGCCGGGGCGACCGTGACCGTCGTGTCGCCTTCCACCTTCTCCGCCTCGTCGGGGAGCAGCGCGGCCAAAGAATCCAACGCTGACGTCGTCTGGGCGAGGGAGCGCATCTCGATCCAGTGACCGAGCAGCATGATCACGATGAGCAGCGCGAGTTCCCACCAGAAGTCGAGCTCGTGATGCAGCACACCCAGGCTCGCACCCCACGACGCCAAGAATGCCACCGTGATCGCGAGCGCGATCAGCAGCATCATCCCGGGCTTACGCGCACGGAGTTCACTCACCGCGCCGGTGAGGAACGGCGCCCCACCCCACACATACATGACCGTTCCGAGAACCGGAGACACCCACCCGACCCACGGGGCGTCTGGCAGCGGGTATCCGAGCAGCATCGAGAACATCATCGAGAACCCGACAACCGGGACCGCGAGGACCAGCATGATCCAGAACAACCGCCGGAACTGGCCCACATGATCGGCATGGCCAGCGTGCCCACCGTGGCCCTCCTGACCGGCGTGCTCTTGAGAAGCACCGTGCTCGTGGCTCATCGCCGCGTGGTCGTGCTCCGTGGTAGGGAACCCGCCGTGATTGGGGTGCGCGGCCTGATTGGTGTGCTCGTCGTGCTGGCTCATCGGAACTCCTTGCTCGGATGCGCCCGGGTCAAGCCGGGCGCAGACAGATAGCCGCTCAGGCCTGGCCGGTCGCGAGCGTGTAGCCGGCCTCTTCGACCGCAGCCTTCACGGCGGCGTGATCGACGGGTGCGGCACTGTGGATGGTCACCCGGGAGGTGGCGCCAGCGTTCAGGTCGATGGTGACGGATTCGACACCGTCGACAGTGCTCAGCTCGTCGCTGACGCTGGATACGCAATGCGAGCACGTCATCCCGGCAACCAGAATCTCCTCCGACACCAGAGACACACCCGAAACGGATACCTCGGTGGTCGATGGGACAGCGCAGCAGGCGCAACCGTCGGCGGATGCGTCCTTGAGTCCGAGTTCGATGCGATCAGTCATGGTGCGCTCCTTCAATTCAGCAGACGTGGTGGTCATGAACGGACAAGACGGGCGATTGCTTCGTTGGCCTCGCGGACCTTCTCTGCCGCAACCTCGCCGCCCTCGGTACTCGCCTGGGCGACGCAATGACTGAGATGGTCCCCCAAGAGCGACAATGCGACCGTTTCGAGAGCCTTCGTCGCCGCAGAGACCTGCGTGAGGATGTCGATGCAGCACTTGTCGTCGTCGACCATCCGCGCGATACCCCGCACCTGACCCTCGACACGGTTCAACCGCTTACGCAGATCAGCCTTGTTGTTCTCGTAGCCGTTCATACTTCCAAGATACCCCCTGGGGGTATCCAACACAATGGCACGCAGATCATTCCCGCGGGTCGGACCGACCTCAGGCGTGAGCTTCGTCACCCCTGTGCGGACTCTGGATCAGGTGTTGCTTGTGGCCATCGAGCTGCGGGTGCTGACAAGAAACTCATCCAGGTTGGGGAGGTGGGAGTGGACACTTCGGCGTGCGCGCTCAGTGACTTCATCTACCCGTTCACGGGTGGCGTGCGCGTCGACAGCGAGGATCGCGTCGCCTTCCAGGCGATGTCCGTTCCAGCGGAGTCTGATGCGGTCGACAGCGGTGATGCCGTCGACATGATCGAGGGCGTGCGCAACCTTGTCGACGAGTTCTGGTTCGACGCCGTCCAGCAGGCGCCGTCCGACGCTGCGGACCGTTCCGATGAGGAGGACGAAGATCGCGACCGAGATGACCAGGCCGACGATGGGATCTGCCAGAGGGAAGCCGAGGAGCACGCCGATCCCGCCGGCCACGACGGCGAGTGAGGTGAATCCGTCTGTGCGGGCATGGATGCCGTCGGCAACAAGGGCGGCGGAGCCGATTCGCTGCCCGACTCGGATGCGGTAGACGGCGACGATCTCGTTGCCGAGGAATCCGATGATGCCCGCGGCGATGACCCAGCCGATGTTTGTGAGGGGCTGCGGGTTCAGGATGCGGTGGATGGATTGCCAGGCGGCGGCGATTGCGGAGAGGGCGACCACGAAAACGATGAACAGCCCCGCGAGATCTTCGGCACGGCCGAGCCCGTAGGTGTAGCGGCGCGAGGCTGCACGCCGGCCGAGGATGAAGGCAACCCACAAAGGAACAGCGGTGAGCGCGTCGGAGAAATTATGGACGGTATCAGCCAAGAGCGCGACGGAACCGCTGAAGATGACCACGACAGCCTGAAGGACGGTTGTGACCAGCAGGATCAGAAGGCTGATCTTCAGAGCACGGATGCCTGACCGGTTCGCCTCCAACGCATCATCGATGGAATCTGCCGCGTCATGGGAGTGGGGCACGAAGAGTCCGTAGAAGAACCCCTTGATGCCGGTCGGGTGGTCATGGTGTGCGTGCGGGGCGCCGTGGTCGTGGTGCCCGCCGTGCGAGTGATCGTGGGTCGGACTCATTCGCTCGCCCGATCCGCATGATGGTGTCGGGGTGTGCCACCCAGGGAGTGTTCGGCTTGGAAGATGGCGTCCGCGACCAGTCGGGATGCGTGCTCGTTGTCTAGCCGGTAGAAGACCCTTTGCCCGTCCTGACGGGTGGAGACGATGCGAGCCAGACGAAGTTTCGCCAGGTGCTGCGATACCGCGGCTGGTGACTTGCCAACCGCGTCGGCGAGGCTGTTCACCGACAGTTCCGAGGCTTCCTGAAGAGCGAGAATGATCCGCACCCGTGTTGCATCCGCGAGCATCCCAAACACTTCCACCGCCAGCTCAACGAAGGAACTATCCGGCCGATACCCACATCCTTGCGTATCTGCACTCATACGCAGATACTACGACATCTCTGCATCAGCGCTGGCAGCAGCTCGAGATCGCCTTCGGGGACCGATTCTCGATGTGGCCCGCGGCTTGTCCGATGCCCGTCAGGCAGGATGTCTCTCGCACATCCCTCAATACGCTTGCTTTTCAGGACGGGTCGCCGTTGATCGCCCTTGCCACGGTCTCGGCGCACCAGTCGGGATCACTCAGTGGAAGCTGGTGTCCACCCCGATGAGTCGAGACGGTGAGGTTCGGATAGGAGCGTGCGAGCCGATCGGCCAGTCCGGGCACCGGCACGGGGTCATCGGTGCCGTTGACAAGGAGGACGGCGATGTTGCGCCGCCCCAGGGCCTCCAGTGCGGGTAACCAGTCATCCGACATCACGATCGAGTTCAGGGCGCCGGAGTACGACAGCCATGTGTGCCTGACACCGTCTCTGGCCACGGTTATGGGCAGTGATGGGTTCACCGCGATGGCGGCATAGGAGGCGAATCGCCGATGGCGGCACATCCATGAGCAGACCAGATGGGCGATCGGACCGCTGGCCAGCAGGGTTTCGAACCAGCCCATGCCCGAGATTCGTTGCCGGGCTTCCTGCTCTGACACGAACAGGGGGGCGTCGAAGGCGATCACCCCTGCAATGGTGATCGCGGTGTCGGCGGCGGCGGCGGCGGTGATGATCGCGAGGGAGGCGCCCATCGAGTGGCCGACCAGGGTCACCGGGCGAGATGCTAAAGGGGAAGAAGACAGCACATCGATGATCGCGTTCTGATGATCGGAGATTCCGAATAGAGCATCGCCGTCGGGTTCGACCATCGATTGGCCGAACCCGAGCGGGTCGATCACGAGGACGGTGGCGATGTCACCGAGCTGATCGAAGGCGGCACCGTAGAACGATCCGCTTGCGGCGATTCCGGGCAGCAAGACCACGATCGGGTCACCGTCGCCGAATGTTCGGATGCTGAGTGGACCGTGCCGCGACACCACTCCCGCGCCGGGACGCCAGCGCGCCCGTCGGCGGGAGAGCAGGTGAGTCCCTCCCCACAATGCGACCGCTGCGCCCAGAGCGGTCCCGACAACGCACCGTGCTGCCGTCGTCTTCGATCTCGATGCCATCCCATTTACCTCTCTATCGATCGGACGCGGAAGGTCTACTGAATGGATAGCGACATTTCGGCTAAGCCGAGGGGCGGGCGGGTTGTGGTTCATGATGGTCTCGAACTCGAACGGGTGTCAAACGTCCCAGGCAAGCCCGTCGACGACGCCGATGGCAGGGGCGGTCGGACCTACCTGAAGATCGCTTTGCGGAGGTCTGGTGGGTGTGCCGGAAGCGCCTGTTGACTGGTACGGCTACTGCCTCTGTTCAACCCACCGAAAACGATCGTTTCCGGCGCGGTATCACTTGGTTGCCGGGGCGGTCGCCGCTAACGGGAGCCGGAACCCCGTTCTGGCATGGGCCTTCGGTTGGTGCCGCGACCGGACTTGCTAGCGGTCGAGCTGCGGAGGGCGCGTTTGTGGCGGGCGTACTCTTGTCCGATGACTCGACCTCTCACGAAGTGGCATTCCGCGCACGCAGAGCTCGACCTACGTCGGGATGTGCCTTCCATAGCCGCGCCGGGAGAAAGAACGGGGCGATGATGTTGGCGACGCATCCGGGTGAACCCCACCGCGGCGATCTCGCTGGGCGGCTCAACTGGCTCAGAGCCGGAGTGCTCGGCGCGAACGACGGCATCGTGTCGGTCGCGTCGCTCGTCGTCGGTGTCGCGGGGGCGACGACCGATTCCGCGACGCTGCTCGCCGCGGGTGTCGCCGGTCTCGTCGGCGGTGCGATCTCGATGGCGCTCGGGGAGTACGTGTCGGTGAGCAGCCAGCGAGACAGCCAACGGGCTCTGATCGAGAAGGAACGAGGAGAGCTGGCCGATAATCCTGCGACCGAGCTCGAGGAGCTGGCGGGCATCTATCAGGCGAAAGGTCTTAGCCCGGCGACCGCACGCCTCGTTGCGGAGGAGCTCACCGCGCACGACCCGCTGACCGCGCACCTCGAAGCGGAACTAGGCATCACGGAGAATCAGGTGGTCAGTCCGTGGGCGGCGGCGGGGGCCTCCGCACTTGCCTTCGCACTCGGAGCGCTGCTTCCGCTCTTGGCGATACTGCTCCCGCCTCCCGAGATCCGGGTGCCGGTCGCTTTCGCGGTGGTGCTGCTGGCGCTCGCGCTGACCGGATTCCTGAGCGCGAGGATCGGCGGGAACCCCGCGCTGAGGCCCACGATCAGGGTGGTGCTCGGTGGGGCGATCGCGCTGGTGGTCACGTTCGCGATCGGTACGCTGCTCGGGACGAGTGGCGTTGCCTGAGAGACAGATATGAGTTGCCTATCGGGAGCCGTTCCTTAGACCTGTCTCAGAGTCGGCGCAGCACGATTCCCCTATGACCACTCTGACGACGAGACCGCGTGCTTCCGTCCCCGCCGCTTCCCCTGAGCCACGGCGGGCAGCCCATGGCCGCGCGCGGGTCTGGCGTGCAGCGGCGATCACGGTGATCTGGGCGACCAGCCTGTTCGTCGTCGCTTTGTGGATCGCCTGTGGTGGAGTGACCGCAGTCCTGGGAGTCAACGCCGAGACCGTCACGACGCTCGGACGCCTCACCGGGTTGGTCGCGGCGAATCTGCTGCTCTATCAGGTGCTGCTGATGGCGCGCGTCCCGCTGTTCGAGCGCGGATTCGGTCGCGACGGGATCACGCGGCTGCATCGCTTCGTCGGATTCTGGTCGTTCTGGTTGATGGGCGCGCACATCGCACTGCTCGCGGTGGGCTACGCGATGGCTGCCGGCATCAACCCGCTCGTCCAGCTGTGGAGCTTCATCTGGGAATACCCCGGCATGCTCCTGGCGACTGCCGGCACTCTGCTGATCCTGCTCGTGGTCGTCACCTCGATCCGGCGTGCTCGTCGGCACCTGCGGTACGAGTCCTGGCACCTCCTGCACCTGTACGCGTACCTGGGCGTCGGGCTCGCGCTGCCGCACCAGCTGTGGACGGGCGCCGACTTCCTGTCCTCACCGATCGCGACCGTCTACTGGTGGTCGATCTGGGCGCTCTCCGCAGGATCGGTACTGCTCTTCCGCATCGGGATGCCGCTGCTGCGGTCCACTCGTCGGGCCCTGCGGGTGGCGGGGGTCGAGGCGGACGGTGCTCGGGGCGTCACCATCCGGGTCACCGGTCGCGACCTCGCGACGCTCGGTGCCAGGGCTGGTCAGTTCTTCGTCTGGCGGTTCCTCGATGGACCAGGCTGGACTCGCGCGCACCCGTTCTCGCTCTCCGCTGCGCCGGGAAGCGAGCTGACGTTGACTGCCCGTGTGCTGGGCGACGGCACGCGACGCCTCACCGCGCTGCTCCCTGGCACCAGGGTCATCGTGGAAGGACCATACGGGGAGATGACCGGTGAGCGCAGGACCGGGACGAAGCTGCTTATGATCGGCGCAGGCGCCGGGGTCGCACCGCTCGTCTCGCTGCTCGAGACGGAAGGCTACGGACCGGGAGAAGCGATGCTTATCACCCGGGAGTCCGCGGCCGAGGACGCTCTTCGGCAGGAGGCCATCGCTCACCTCATCAGTACCCGTGGCCTGAGCTACCTGCCGTTCATCGGCCCGCGATCTTCCGGCGCGTCGAGCTGGATCCCTGCCACGCACGAGGCGTGGTCGGGCGCAGATCTCCTCCGCCATCTCGTGCCGGAGCCGAAGGACCACGACGTGTTCATCTGTGGCGGTGAGGCCTGGATGAAAGACCTCAGGCGCGACCTGGTTGGCGCCGGGTTCCCCGCCCATCGCATCCATTCCGAATCGTTCACGATCTGAGCAGGGAGACGGCCATGAAGAAGATCCTCTACACGCTGCTCGCGACCGTCAGCGGACTCGTGCTGCTGTTCAGCTACCGAACGTCTCTGGAGGCGGTCACCCCGACCGACGCCAGTGCGGCGACAGCGGGCAGTTCATTGACGACCGCCGAGACCGGCGCGAGCGGCTCGGGAACCACATCGACGAACTCGGGAACCATGTCTGGCACCGGCCTCGCCGACGGAACCTACACCGGCGCATCATCGCAGACCCGCTACGGGCCGGTGCAGGTGCAGATAACCGTCTCCGGTGGACAGATCACGGACGCACAGGCGGTCGATTACCCGAACAGCAACGGTCGGGACCGGCAGATCAACGGCACCGCGATCCCGAGGCTCGTCTCGGAGACGATCCAGGCGCAGAGCTCGAAGATCCAGATGGTGTCCGGTGCCACATACACGAGCGGTGGCTACCTCTCGTCGCTGCAGAGCGCGATCGACCAGGCGCAGAGCTGATGCGTACCGCGAATGAGGTGACGCGGGTCTGGGTCGAGGAGATCATGGGCATTCCGATGAGCATCCATCTGATTGCTCCGGGGGAAATGACCGACGAGGGCGCCGACCGGGCAGTGCGAGCATGCTTCGACGAACTGCGTGACATCGACCGGGTCTTCTCGACATATCGCACTGATTCCGACATCAGCCGCATCCGTCGCGGTGAACTCTCCATCGCCGACGCTGACAGCAGGGTGGCGCTGGTCGCGGATGCCTGCGAACGCGCCGAAGAGGAGACTGGCGGCCTGGTCTCCGCCCGGTGGCGGGGAAGGTTCGACCCGACGGGATACGTCAAGGGCTGGGCGGTGGAAGCTGCGGGCCGTCGGCACCTCGAGCCGCTGCTGGCTGCCGCGACCGCGGTCGGCATCAACGCCGGAGGAGACCTGCAGCTGTTCACAGCCGAGGGAGCCGACTGGCGATGGCCGGTGGGAATCGCCGACCCGCACGACCGCGGTCAGTTGATCGCGGTGGTCGACGTGGTGAACGGTGCGGTGGCGACCTCAGGGACGGCGGAGCGCGGGCATCATATCCTCGATCCGCGCACCGGTAGGCCCGCGACAGGCACCGCGTCGGCCACGATCGTGACCGACGGTCTCACGCAAGCGGACGTCTGGGCGACCGCTGCCGTGGTGGCCGGCCCGGCGAACCGCTCGTGGATCGCGGCTGCGGGGTCGCGCACCGGCATCGTCGTCGATGCTGATCGTCGCGTGACCCGCTGGCTCGGCACGACGATGGTGGACGTGCAGACGACGACGGTCGGTTCGCATCCGATCGGAGGAGACGCACTCGTTCAGGGATGAGCCGGCAGTGTGAGCAGGAAAGTCGTGCCGGATGCTGTCGACCGTTCGACCTCGATGGACCCTCCGGCACGGCGAGCGACATCTCGCACGAGTGAGAGTCCGAGACCGAAGCTGCGAGGGCGCCCACTCTCGCGCGGACGCGCGAAGCGCTCGAAGACCTGCTCGGGCGAGATGCCTTCGATCCCGGAGCCCTCGTCGATGACGCGCACCGTCACGTTGCGGGCGTCCCGCGCGATGCGGATCGAGACGGTACCTCGCGCCGGGGAGTGCTGCACGGCGTTGTCGAGCAGCGCGACCAGGATGCGGACGAGCGTGACTTCCGGCAGCTGCGCCTTCACCTCCTGATCCACGGTGATCGCGAGCGAGACCTCGGAGCGCTTCTCGCTCGTCGTCATCGCTGCGACCGCTGTCGCCGCCGCTGTCGCGACGTCCGCGTTCCCGTCGGCGAACGATTCTCCTTCCGCGGCGATGAGCAGGTCGTTGAGCACGTCGGCCATCATGTCCGCATCGCGCCGGAGGTTGGTGAGACCCGCTCCGAGGTCCTCGCCTCGGTCATGACGGCGTTGCAACACCTGGATACGGCTCGTCAGCGCCGTCAGCGGCGTACGCAGTTCGTGGCTCGCGTCGGCCACGAAGTTTCGCTGCCGACGCAGCGCCTCCCCGAGCGGGCGGACCGATCGTCGAGCGGCGACCGCGGCGACAACCCCGAGCAGCACCACGCCGATCACTCCGATGATGATCACGGCCGGAACGATCACGTCGATGTCGACGATGAAGTCGTCCCGCGTTCCGGCGGGACCGCCGAACCAGCCGCCGCCGTGCTCCTCGCCTTCGCGGCGCGACGTTGAGAGCACCACCGCGATCAGCACGCCGATGCCGATCGCGACGATCACACCCGACGAGACTCCGACCCAGAGTCCGATGGATAGCGCTGCGCGACGCACGCGTCGATTATCGGCGTCGCTCATGACGGTGTTCCCGCGCGGTAGCCGCGTGCGCGGACGGTCTCGATCATGTCGGGGGACGTCTTGCGCCGCACATAGTGCACGTACGTGTCCACCGAACTCGTCGTATCTCCTTCATGGAACACGGCGCGGAGGATCTCGTCCCGACTGAACACGTGCTCGGGGCTGGTGCTCAACAGCTCCAGGAGCGCGCTCTCCGTCGCCGTCAGCGCCACTCGGATTCCAGATGGATCGTACGCGGCCTGGGCGTCCGGCGTGAACACCCACTCGCCGAGGCGTCGACGTACCCCATCAGCCCTGAACGCGCGTCGCAGCGCCCGAAGGCGCGCCAGCAGCTCGTCGTAATCGAACGGCTTCACCAGGTAGTCGTTCGCTCCGCCGTCGAGACCGGTGACACGATCGTCCACGGTGCCGAGCGCGGTCAGCATCAGGACCGGCGTCGTGATGTGCGCGGTACGCACGGCACAGATGAAATCGACGCCGTCCATGCCGGGGAGGCGTCGATCGACCACCATGGCGTCGTATCGCCTGCTCAGCGCGAGCCGGAGCGCGGTCTCGCCGTCCGCGGCATGCTCGACGTCGTACACCTCTTCCAGCACTTCGACGGTCAGCGCAGCGATCTCCGCATCATCTTCAACATAGAGCAGCGAACCGCGTGGCCCCTGTGCCGAGTCGCCCATGGTCGTCGTCCCGTCTTCCGCGATCGAGACCATCAGCGTACGCCCGGCGCAAACCGGGTCGGGTAACCCGGATGATCTTCCGCATGCCGTCGTCCGTCACACCAGAAACGATCGTTTTGGCGTCACTGGCCCGGTGGCTCCTTATGAGGCGCCACAAACGATCTTCGGAAACCCCTCTCGGCAGGGATTTTCGGCGCACCACGTCAAGAGGCGTTGTGTCCGTGATCGCTTAGACAGAACTAGCTGACAGCTGGAGGTGTGGGTGGCGTTCAGCTCTCGTCTGCGCTGCTGGGCTGATGTTCCACCGCTGGCGCGCGTCCTTCTTGGTACACGGAGGGTTCGGGTTCGGGGTGTCGTCGCCCCTGGACGACGAATAGCGCGATGCCGAGGGCGACGACGACGACGGATGCCCAGACGTTCGCGGGGATGCCGAACAGGGCGTCGCTGGTGGGGTCGATCCTGATGGCCTCGAGCCAGCTGCGTCCGAGGCCGTACCAGATCATATAGAGGGCGAAGGTTCGTCCCCACCGGAACCGGTATCTGCGCTCGAGGAGGAGGATGATCGCCACGCCGATCAGGTTCCAGATGATCTCGTACAGGAACAGCGGGTGGAACAGCGTTCCGGCCGGGAGGCCGTCCGGGAACATGGTGTCCGTCGGCAGGATCTCGAGCCCCCACGGCAGCGTGGTGGGCAGCCCGAAGAGTTCGTGGTTGAAGTAGTTGCCGATCCGACCCATGGACTGCGCGATGAGCATCGCGGGCGCGAGAGCGTCGGCGAAGGACCACAGCCGGATACCGGTTCGTCGGCAGCCGATGTACGCACCGACAGCGCCGCCCAGGAGGGACCCGTAGAGGGCGTTGCCGCCGTCCCAGATGGCGAAGATGTTCCCGAGGTTCGCGCCCGGATAGAAGTAGTCCCCGACGTGGGTGAACACGTGATAGAACCGGGCTCCGATGATGCCGATCGGGACAGCCCAGATGACGATGTCGACAACCACGCCGTCCTCCGCGCCTCGTGCCGACAGGCGTCGTTGGGTGATGATCACGGCGGCGATGATCCCGGCGATGATGCACAGCGCGTAGGTGTGGATTGTGAGCGGCCCGAGGGTGAACTGTGCCCACGACGGTGGGGGGCTGGGAAGACTCGTCAAAAGCACGAAGCACCGCTCCTCATCTGGCATCACTGTGAATGCTTCAACACATCATTGTTCAGCGCCGGTCCCATGCGAACAGCGCCCTGGGAAGACTAACGGTGTTCGACACGGGAATCGTCGAACTCCTCCCAGGTCACCAGGCGAGGGCCCCGAGGAGCGGGCCTGACCGGTTCAGGCCAGGGAGAGGAAGAGCTTCTCCAACTCGGCGGGGGAGGTGACGTCGTCGGCGTCCGGATCGGTGAGGCATTCCCGCAGCGCGGTCGAGATCACGAGGAATCCGGCCCGGTCGAGGGCCTTCGAGACGGCGGAGAGCTGCTGCACGACGTCGCGGCAGTGCGCGTCGTCCTCGACGGCCGTAATGACCGCCGCCAGCTGGCCCTGAGCTCGCTTGAGGCGGTTGACGACTTTGCGCTTGGCTTCGGGGTCGTGGACGAGCGGGTCGCCGGTGACGAGGGTGTCGGTCATGGGTGGTCCTTCCGTCGAGTTGACAACCAGTATACCCCCTGGGGTATCGTATTCACATGAACTGATACTCCCCGGGGTATCGCCGAGCAAGGAGATCAGCGTATGTGCAGAGCAACGAAGTGCCACACCTGTGGAAAGACGACCTGGACCGGGTGCGGTCAGCACGTCGCATCCGTGCGGAAATCCGTGCCCGCATCCGACTGGTGCAATGGCAGCCATACCCGTGCCGAAGTCCAGGCCGCCCAGTCTCAGCGGGGTGGCTTCTTCGCCCGCCTGTTCGGACGGTGATCGGCGATGGCAACTGTTGAACTGACCACCGGGAACTTCGAACAGCTCACCCACGCCGAGGGCATCGCGCTGATCGACTTCTGGGCTGAGTGGTGTGGACCCTGCCGGGCCTTCGCCCCGGTATTCGATGCAGCATCCGACAGGCACCCCGACATCCTCTTCGGGAAGGTCGACACCGAGGCCGAGACCGCTCTGGCCTCCGCCCACCGCATCACCTCGATTCCGACCCTGATGGTCGTCCGCGACGGCGTCCTGGTCTACCGGCAGCCGGGAGCTCTTGCCGAACCGCAGCTCGAGCTGCTCATCGAGAAGGCCCGCGAACTGGACATGGACGACGTCCGCCGCCAGCTCGCCAACACCGCTACCCCCTGAAAGGACCTGGCACCATGTGCGCACGAATCACCTGCTCCTCCTGCGGCAAGCCCACCTGGGACGGCTGCGGCCAGCACATCGAACAAGCCCTCGCGGGCGTCCCCGTATCCCAGCGCTGCACTTGCACGCACTGACCCAGAAGAAAGCGACGGAGACCCTTATGCTCCTCGAACGCCTCTACGACGACGACCTCGCCCACGCCAGCTACATCATCGGCTGCCAGCGCACCGGTGAAGCGATCGTCGTCGACCCGCGCCGCGACATCCAGGTCTACCTCGACCTCGCCGCGAAGAACAGCATGACCATCACCGCGGTCACCGAGACCCACATCCACGCCGACTACCTCTCCGGCACCCGCGAGCTCGCAGCCCGTACCGGGGCGACGATGTATGTCTCCGGCGAGGGCGGCCCGGACTGGCAGTACGGTGTCGGGTTCCAAGACGCCACCCGGATAATGCACGGTCACCGCATCACGGTCGGCAACATCACGGTCGAGGCGGTCCACACTCCCGGGCACACCCCCGAGCACCTGTCCTTCCTCGTCATCGACGGCGCCACGACCTCCGAGCCGGGCTATGTCCTCACCGGTGACTTCGTGTTCGTCGGGGACGTCGGACGCCCGGACCTGCTGGACGAGGCCGCAGGCGGCATCGACACCCGCTTCGACGGCGCACGGGATCTATTCGCGAGCCTCCGCGACCACTTCCTCACCCTGCCCGACTACGTGCAGGTGCTCCCCGCGCACGGGTCGGGGTCCGCCTGCGGCAAGGCGCTCGGCGCCGTCCCAAGCTCGACAGTCGGATACGAGCGGCGTTTCGCCTGGTGGGCTCCCTACCTCGAGGCCGGCGATGAGCAGGGATTCATCGACACGCTGTTGAACGATCAGCCCGACGCACACGCCTACTTCGCACGAATGAAGCGGCAGAACCGCGTCGGACCGGCCGTGCTGGGCGAACTTCCTCCGCTCCTCGAGCGCAGCGTCTTCGATCTTGACGCCGACATCGACGCCGACCGGGTCATCATGGTCGACACCCGCCACCACTCCCTCGTGCACGAGGGCACTGTTCAGGGCGCGCTGAACGTGCCCGGAGTCGCGAAAGCAGCCAGCTACGGCGCCTGGGTCTACGACCCCGACACCGAGACGCGGCCGCTCGTCCTCATCATCGACTCGGGGGACGCCGCGGCCCGGTTCCGGGATCATCTGCTGCGGGTCGGCATCGATCAGGTCGACGGGTTCATCACCACACTCGATGGCCTCCCCACGGTGCAGCCCAAGACGATCGCCCCCACCGACCTGGACCAGGTCGACGCGGCGCTCCTCCTCGACGTGCGAAACCGTACCGAGTACAACGCCGGGCACATCCCCGGCGCCGCGCAGCTCTCCGGTGGTCGGGCCCTCTGGCACACCGACGAACTGCCCGCCGGCAAGATCCTCACCTACTGCCAGAGCGGCGTCCGCAACAGCGTCGCCGCCAGCGCCCTGCGCCGGGCCGGCCTCGACGTCATCGAGATCGAAGGCAGCTACAACGCCTGGCTCGCCGCGACGCCGTCTCGGCCGACGGCCGCCTGAGCGGCCGAGGAGCTCGAGTGGACACCTCCATCATCCTCGCGATGACTCTCGCGGCCCTTGTCGGTGTCGCACTCGGGCTCCTCGGCGGCGGGGGCTCCATCCTCACTTTCCCCATCTTCTCCCTCGTCCTGGGCATCGGAACGAGGGAGACGATCGTCTCCTCTCTCTTCGTCGTCGCTATCACCAGCGCCGTCTCCGCCGCCTTCCGTGTGCGCCGACGCGAGGTGCGCTGGAAAGTCGCCGGCGTCTTCGCGGCGACCGGCTTGATCGGGGGAATCGGTGGCGGGATGGTTGGTCAGCTGCTACCAGAAACCGTGCTCATCGTTCTGTTCGCGGCGATCATGATCGTCACAGCGATCGCCATGATGCGGCCGCGACGAGAACGCGCGGCGCGCCCTCCGACGCGGCCGGTCGTCCGTGGAATCCGAACGACAGGTACGGGACTCGGCGTGGGAGTCCTCACAGGGGCACTGGGAGCAGGCGGCGGGTTCCTCATCGTCCCCGCCCTCACCTTCCTCGGCCAGCCCATCGCCGCTGCAGTGGGGACATCGCTACTAGTCATCGCCGTGAACTCGTCCGCCGGCTTCCTCACCCAGATCACGACCGTGGCCATCCACTGGCCCATCGTCCTCACCTTCACCGCGCTCGCCGTCGCCGGATCCTTCATCGGTCTGGCACTGTCGCATCGCCTCCCGGCTGCCGGCATCCGCACCGGGTTCGGGGTTCTGGTGCTGGCCGTGGGGCTGACCATGCTCGCCACCCTCATCATTCAGACGCTCTCCGCCTGACCACCACCAGAAAGAAGCCCATGCCTCACGCGACCGACACCGCGCCCCGCACCGGGGAACACGTCGACGGATACGAGGTGCCCGTCCTCGACGAGCACGCCGTCCGCATCGCCGCCGGCATCCTCCTCGCCATAGGCATCACCGCCCTTACCATCACGCTCGCCTCCGACAGCATCAGGCCGCTGCAGATGTTCGGCATGTTCTTCCTCCTCGACATGACGACGCGCGTACTCATCAGCGACCGGCTGTCCCTCACTCTCGCCCTCGGCCGTGCTCTGACACGCCGCCGCCGTCGGCACTGGGTGGGCGCGCCGCAGAAGGTCTTCGCCTGGTGGCTCGCCCTCGGTCTCGCTGCTATCTCGTGCGTGACGATGAGCGCTGGAATGGTCCCGCTACCCGTGACTCTCGGGCTCTGCGGAGTCTGCTTCACAGTCCTGCTCCTAGAAGCCACCCTCGGGTGGTGCGCGGGATGTGCCCTGCACCAACGCTTCAGTAGGCAGCCCACCCGCCACTGCGCCAACGGCGCCTGCGACCGCTGACACTCTCGCTCCCTCACAACGAAAGGACGCACATGGGCCGCCTAACCCTCACCACCCTCGCCGTCATCACCGCACTCACGCTCACCTCCTGCGCCAGCACACCCACACCACAGGCTGACCTCGGCCCCGACGCGGTCATCATCGACGTGCGCACCCCCGCCGAGCGCGCCACCGGCCACCTCGACGGCGCCCTCCTGCTCGACGTCACGGGCGGCGACCTCCAAGCTGCGCTGCCGGACCTTGACCCCGAAGCCACCTACCTCGTCTACTGCCGTTCAGGTAACCGGGCAGGAGTCGCCATCGACCTGATGAAGCAGGCCGGCTTCACCGACCTCCTCAACCTCGGCTCCCTGGAAGACGCCGCCGCCACGACAGGCCTCCCCGTCGTGCAGCCCTGAGACGTACGTGCTCGCCCCCACGAGCACGTACCTGCGTGCACAGCACGCCACCGCATCGCTCGAGCACTGCCTCGCGATGCACAGTCGGGGCGGGGTCGCCAGATGCCCGCCCCGACTGTTCAAACCTGCTCGCCTTAGCCCACCGAAAACGATCGTTTACGGTGAGGTCAGGTGTCGTGCGCTTTCGAGGGTGCCACTAACGTTCGCCGGAAGCGCGTTTCGGCAGGCGCTTTCGGCAGCTCCCGTTGATCGCCGGCGGACGGAAAAAGTCGATGCCTACCCGTCGAACACCTCACCACTAGCAAATGCGGCATCCTCGGCTAAGAGTTCCACGAGGGGTGTTGGACACTTCGTGAGGATGTCTCGTTCTGCTGACGGCATTGGCTGCGAGCGAAAATCGGCCCTCACGTCGTAGCAGGTGTAAACCTCGCTTGGCCCGTTGTAGGCATAGCCATCATCGGTCGGGATGGCCGGTCGTGGTCCTGAGGCGATGAACACCGAGACGTGAGCGAAGGCATCCGTCGAAGAGATGTTGTAGAGGACGATGCCACCCTGCTCGATCTCGAACTCAGCCGCTGAGAGGGCGTCGCCATCCCACCGTGCGCCAGGAAGGGTGTCGAGGTAAGCCGTCGGACCATCAACTGGGGGACTGTAGAGACGCTGGGATAGAGGATCTTCGAAGGATGCGACTTGTCGCCAGAGCACACCATCTATTCCGCTGGGATAGCCATGGTATTCGACAGCGCATCCTGTGAATGTTGTCGTCGCCACGATTGCGCAGAGGAACATCGCGCCCGCTCTGCCCTTCCGCCTCATCTCCACGCTCTCACTCTCTCACTCCGAAGCTCGAGAAATGTCGGAGATGTGGTTCAACGGGATCCCCCGGAGAATAGCCGCGATCGCAGCCGAAATCGATCGTTTACGGCGCGATCCTGGCGTGTGCAACGGAAGGCCTGCCGAAAACGCGCGGCGTAACCACCAAGCGGCAGAGGTTTTCGGCTGAGCGTGCGGGTGACAGCGACGCTAGGAGCTCGCCACTAGTCAGCGTCGGGAGCTACGTTAACGTCCCAACCGCCTAACGAGTCAGGCAGCGAGCTCGTCCAGCGCAGCATGTCTTGCCAGGGAAGAGGGGTCGCATGTACGACGCTGGGCTTTCCCGCGCATAGGTCGTACCCCCATTGGAACGCTGCAATCGGCGTGATCACTCGCGGTTCGTAAACAGAGAACCGGACAAGATATGAATGGGCGCGCCATTGAAGGTCTGGCGCGTTGGGATTCGCGGGGGCGTCAAACAGCGTCGGCAGAAACCCAAGCGAACTGAAAGGACCCTGCTGGTTCAGGCTCGGCATATTGTCCAAGAACGCTGTCGAGGGCGATTCATCTGCGGGGGTCATCTCCACGAACTGAACCCAGGCGAACACAGCGTTGTAGCCGGAGCCGGCATGCTCAACGGTTGCCGTCATGATCGGGTAGCCGATGAGCCGTTCGTGTGGCACATCGTTCAGAAGGGCGTTCAGCCCAGTCTGCGAAATGTTCGTGCTCGTCACCGTGTCTACAGTGACGACGCCTGCAAACCCCTTCGACTCGAACGGGATGCGCAACACCTGACCCGTGCTCATCCTCTGAGCCTACGGTGGGTCTCATCTGACGAAGGGCATACTCCGTAGTTGTGGAGTGCCGAAAACGATCGTTTACGGCGTGATTTCGTATTCTGCTCTGCGAGGGGTGCCGCAAACGTGCACCGGAAGCCGGTTTCGGCAGACTATTTCGGCGCGCTGGAGGGCCGAGCCTCGCGCTCGATGCCGAGCTTGAGGGTCGAGGAGCGGCGGCGTCGGTGGATGACGAAGAAGGGGCGACCCGAGGCCGCCCCTTCTTCTTGCGTGAATCGTGACTCAGTGCCCGGCGCCGAGGTTTCCGGTGAGGCGGCCGTGGAACGCTGCTGCGGTGTCGTTCAGGCCTTGGATGGTGACGGTCTTCCCGTGGTTTTCGTACTTGGTGACGATGGCGTCGAGGGCGGCCACGGTGGAAGCGTCCCAGACGTGGGAGTGACTCATGTCGATGACTACCGTGTCGGGGTCGTCGCCGTACTCGAACTGGGTGGTGAGGTCGTTGCTGGAGGCGAAGAAGAGTTCTCCATCGACGGCGTAATGCGCTGTGTCGCCGTCGTCACTGAGGGTGCGGGTGACGCTGACGAAGTGTGCGACGCGTCGGGCGAACATGATCATCGCGGCCACGACTCCGAGGATGACGCCAACGGCGAGGTTGTGGGTCCAGACGGTGGCGATGACGGTGATGAGCATGACGGCGGTCTCGCTCTTCGGCATGCGCTTGAGCGTGCTCAGGCGGATGCTGTGCCAGTCGAAAGTCGCAATCGAGACGAGGATCATGACGGCGACGAGCGCTGCCATGGGAATGATCGCCACCACGTCGCCGAGCGCGAGCACGAGGACCAGCAGGAAGACGCCGGCGAGGAAGGTCGAGATCCGGGTGCGTGCGCCGGAGGCTTTGACGTTGATCATGGTCTGGCCGATCATCGCGCAGCCACCCATGCCGCCGAACGCGCCGGAGAGAACGTTCGCGGCGCCCTGTCCAAGTGCCTCGCGGGTCTTGCGGGAGTGGGTGTCGGTGATGTCGTCAACGAGCTTCGCGGTCATGAGCGACTCGAGCAGGCCGACCACGGCCATAGCCAGCGCGTAGGGAGCGATGATCTGCAGCGTCTCGAAGGTGAGCGGCACATTCGGAATGAACAGCGCCGGCAAGCTCTCGGGAAGTTCTCCCTGATCGCCCACGTTCGGCACGTTCCACGCGAAGACCACGACTGCCGCGGTGAGCAGCACGATCGCGACGAGTGGCGCCGGGATCACCTTCGTGATCCGCGGCATGAGATACATCACCAGCAGGCCGACCGCGACGAGCGGGTAGACCAGCCAGGGAACGCCGATGAGCTGCGGAAACTGCGAAGTGAAGATCAAGATCGCCAGAGCGTTCACGAACCCGACCATCACCGAGCGCGGGATGAACCGCATCAGCTTGGCGACCCCGAGCAACGCGAGGACGATCTGGATGAGTCCACCGAGCAGGACCGTGGCGATGAAGTAGTCCATGCCGTACTCACGAGCGACGGGCGCGATGACGAGCGCGATTGCTCCGGTGGCCGCGGTGATCATGGCAGGGCGTCCGCCGAGGAACGCGATCGCGACGGCCATGATGAAGGACGAGAACAGGCCGACTCGGGGGTCGACGCCCGCGATGATCGAGAACGCGATCGCCTCCGGGATCAGGGCAAGGGCGACGACGAGGCCCGCGAGGACTTCACGGGTCAAAAGGCGCGGGCTGCGCAGCGCCTGCATGACGGTGGGTTCGATGCGGTAACGCGACGCGGAGTCGCGGGTGGGGGTGACGGCAGTCATGTGCCCTCCGGGTGCTGGGCTCTCTCGTGAGAGCGCGGGAAACGAATGGGAGCGCAGCGGTGCGCAGGCGTCGGTCAGGCCGACACGGAAAGATAAGGGGAGCGGGCGCGAGAGCCGCGCCGATCTAGACTCTAACGTAACGTGAGTGTTGTGGGGAAATCAGTGGAAGACGAACACAGGACCGTCGAGACGATGCGGATCGGCGAAGTGGCCGAGCGCACGGCGCTCTCGTTCCGCTCGCTTCGACACTGGGACGACGTGGGGCTCGTGCAGCCGTCCGCGCGCACGGAGGGCGGGTTCCGGCTTTACACCGAGAAAGATGTCGATCGCATCCTCATCATCCGCAGAATGAAACCGTTGGGATACACCCTCGACGAGATGCGCGAACTCCTCGACGTCGTCGACGCCCTCACCGTCGACCCGAGCGACGTGGCGTTGCGCGCCCGGATCGATGACATCCGCGACGGCGCCGACCAGCGTCGCCAGAAACTCACGGAGCAGCTCGCCATGGCCGACGAGTTCGTGCAACTGCTCGGTCAGCTCTAAAGAGAGACGGATGCACCGCGTTGGAGGCCTCGGCCCATAGTCGATCGGTCTGCCGAAAACGATCGTTTGCGGCCGGGGATCCTCGGTGCTGGTGGGAAGCGCGACACGCCGTGCCTCGCTCCGCCGTAACCCCCTGCCGAAACCGTAGGGCACCGAAACAGGTGATGTGTGGGTTTCGGCGCAGGCTCTGTCAGCAAGAAAGCACCCGTAATCGAGGTCTAGAGGTTCACTCGTCAAACCGTCGTCGCTCATGGGCCAGTCTGAAGATCTGACTCGTCTGCGTGACCTCAGCTGGCTGCATTGCCATCCCGAGGGCGGAGCGTCAGGTTCGTCACGCGTTGTGGCTTGCCCGCAGGATCAGCGCCGCACACCGCTGTCAATCTCCCGACACTTGCTTTAGCCCGGACTAAGTCCGATCGAGCGGCGGGTAATCCGATGTAAAGCGGTTAGTCCGATCTAAAGACGTAACTCACATCGAACCTGTTGACATCCGATCCGTCCGGGTCTAACGTACAACCAAATGGTTGCACAAAGAGAACTGAGCGATGCGGAGGTCGACCGTGTGTTCCACGCACTGGCGACGTCGACCCGGCGAGACATCCTGCGCCGGACGATCGAGCGGGAGCAGTCCGTCTCGACCCTCGCCTCCGAATACGAGATGTCGTTCGCCGCGGTGCAGAAGCACGTGGCCGTGCTCGAAGCAGCGAATCTCATCGTCAAGCGCGCCGAGGGACGCGAGCGGCTCGTCCGCGCGAACCCCGAGATGATCGCCCGCGCCAGGGCGCTGCTCGCCCGATACGAAGAGCTGTGGCGGTCGCGCATCGCCCGACTCGACGAGCTGCTGGCCGAGACGCCGGCACGCTCGGGGACCGATCGGTCCGACGACGACACCATCGATGAACCACGAACCGAAGAAGGAGACTGACAATGCCTGTCACCGATGTCACCACTGATGCCGAGAACCTGACCATGACGGTTCTCGCAGATTTCGCCGCCCCTGTCGAGCGGGTCTGGGACGCCTACAGCGACCCGCGTCAGCTCGAGCGCTTCTGGGGCCCTCCCGGATGGCCGGCCACGTTCACGAAGTGGGACCACACGGTGGGCGGCAAGGCCAACTACACGATGAACGGCCCCCGCGGCGAGAAGGCTTCGGGCACGTGGGAGTTCCTGCGCATCGATGCGCCGCGCGGCTTCGAGGTGCTCGACGCGTTCGCCGACGAAGAGGGCACGCCCGACCCCGACCTGCCCTCCATGCGCATGGTGTTCACGTTCGAGCCCACGGCAGACGGCACGCGGATGGTCACCACGAGCTACTTCAGCTCGGCCGATGCACTCGAGCAGGTCGTGTCGATGGGCGCGGTCGAGGGCACGAAGCTCGCGATGAGCCAGCTCGACGCGGTTCTGCAGGACCTCCGCGACTACGCGCAGGGCAAGGGCACGCAGGTCGAGCTGCTCGACGACACCCACGTGCGCATCACGCGTCTCGTCGAGGGGCCGCGCGAGCTGGTGTGGCGTGCGCACAACGATCCCGAACTCATGAAGCAGTGGCTGCTGGGCCCCGACGGGTGGGAGATGACCGAGTGCGTCGTCGCGACCGAGGTGGGTCAGACCTACCGCAACTCGTGGGCGCCCGTGGGTGACACCGAGGGGCAGGCGTTCGGATTCGAGGGCGAGGCGCTGCTCATCGACGCGCCCCGGCGTTCGGTGCAGACCGAGCGGATGGTCGGGATGCCGGTCGAGACGCTGAACGACCTGAACCTCTATGAAGAGGACGGTGCGACGCTGATCACGCTCTACATCGAGTACCCCGACAAGGAGACGCGCGACATGATCCTCGCCACCGGCATGGCCGACGGCATGGAGACCTCGTACGCACGCCTCGAGCGGGAGCTGCTCGCGGTCTGACGTTCACAATTCAGCATGAGGAGGCGGTTCTCACGAGAACCGCCTCCTTTCTGCTGGCTTGCCGGCTCTCATGCTGAATTGTGAACGAGCAGCGGCGACGAGGTCAGAGTGCGGCCGTGCGATCGGCGCGGCGCGGGGTGCGCGTCGACCAGATCGCGAGTGCGATGAGCACGGGCTGGAAGAACAGCCGCACGAAGCGCTTCATGTCGGTGTCGAGGCCGAAGGCGTCGCGGTGCTCGACCCACTGCGCGATGTTGCCGGGGAAGACGGCGACGAAGAACAGCGCGGTGATCACGCCGACCAGCCCCCGACGCTTGCGTGCGACGAGCAGGGCCGCACCCAGACCGACCTCGACGACGCCCGAGGCGAGCACCGTCACGTCCGGATCGAGCGGCACCCAGTCCGGCACCTGCGCCTGGAACTCGTCTCGCGCGAAGGTCAGATGCGAGACGCCGGCGAAGAGGAGGAAGGAGCCGAGGAAGATCCGACCGACGGTACGCGCGACACTCTTCTTGGGCATGGTGCGAGTGTACGCGGGCTGTGCGGCGGAAGCCCCGCGCGCCTCAGATCAGGCGGCGGAGCGCCTCTTCGAGCGAGATGCCCTGCGCCTCAGCGCTGTCTCGCAGGCGGGCGTGCTCATCGGACGAAAGCGCCAACTGCACCACGATCGGGTCGTCGACGGGGGCATCGAGGCCGTCGAGCAGATCGGATGCCTCGGCCCACAGCGGCTCGGCGATCGCCGTCTGCGCGCTCGTGGTGGCAGCAGTCGAGACAGGAGGGGAAGCGGATGCCGGAGCGGCCGCGGCGATCGGTGCGGATGCCGCGACGGCGGCCCCGGCATCCGTCGCCATGGTGAATCCGGGCCCGCGGCGCGGCTCCTGCTTCGCCTGGTAGGCCTTGGCTGCGGCGTTCGCGCGCTCGTCCGCCGCCTCGTTCAACGGGTGACCGGCATGACCCTTGACCCACGAGAATTCGACGTCGCGCCCGCGGATGGCCTCGTCGATGCCTTCGAGCAGATCGCGGTTGAGCACCGGCCCGCCGTCCGACTTGCGCCAGCCCTTGCGCTTCCAGCCCGGCATCCACTTGGTCACCGAGTCGATCACGTAGCGGCTGTCGCACTCGATCATCAGCTTCTCGGAGATGCCTGCGGTCGCCTGCAGCAGCTCGAGCACGGCCCGCAGCTCGCCCTGGTTGTTCGTCCCGTGCGGCGAACCGCCCGCGGCCCAGTTGGCGTCGTCGATGTACCAGGCCCAGCCGTTGGGGCCGGGGTTGCCCAGGGCGGAGCCGTCTGCGGCGGCGGTGATCGTCATCCCTCAACCGTAGCCGCGCGCGGCGACACCGCACGCTGGCCGGCGTCTTTCGCGTGCTGCCCGCCCGCGGCATAGTGTGGAGTGATGCCTTCCGACTTCACATGGAATTCCTGGATCGGCAGCGCGGTGGCGATCGGCACCGCGATCGTCGTCGCCGCAGCCGCACTCGCGCTGCTCGCTCTGGTCGCCAACCTGATCAGCCGGCGGGTGCCGTGGGTGCGTGATCTCGCCCGTCGGGTGCGCAACGCGATGATCGTGGCAGCGGCGGTGGTCGCGATCTGGATCGCCGCGTCCGTCACCGAACCCGCGGAGCAGTCCTGGTGGCCATCGGTGTCGAGGATCTTCTTGATCGCCACCATCCTGACCGGGTCGTGGCTTCTCGCCGCATCGGTCTCATTCGGCTTCGAGAGGCTCATCGACCGTGAAGAGGCCGTGCTCGTCGGTCCGGAGGCGCGCCGTCGGCGCACGCAGCTGCTCGTCATCCACCGCCTCGTGCTGGTCACGATCGCCGTGCTCGCATTGGGCACCGTGCTGTTCACGTTCCCCGAGATGCGTGCAGTCGGCACGAGCCTTCTCGCCTCCGCCGGAATCGTCAGCATCATCGCGGGCCTTGCCGCGCAATCGATCCTCGGCAACCTGATCGCAGGCGTGCAGGTCGCGTTCACCGATGCGATCAAGGTCGGCGATGTCGTGGTCATCCAGGGCGAGTGGGGGCGGGTCGGTGAGATCAACCTCTCGTACGTGGTCATCTACGTCTGGGATGAGCGGCGACTCGTCGTCCCGTGCAGTTACTTCACGACCACGCCGATCGAGACCTGGACCAGGAAGTCCGACAAGATCCTCGGCACGGTCTATCTGGATCTCGACTGGCGGGTGCCGATGGACGAGCTGCGCCAGGAGTTCCAGCGCATCGTCGAAGCGTCGCCGGCGTGGGACGGGCGGTCGTGGGACGCGGCCGTCACGGATGCCCAGGGTGGTTTCGTCACCGTGCGCCTGGTGATGTCGTCCAAGGACTCGGGCGATCAGTGGACGCTGCGCTGCGAGGTGCGGGAGAAGATCATCGGCTGGCTGCAGCGAGAGCACCCCGACGCGCTCCCGCGAACACGGGTCGACCTGGCCCCGCAGCTCGCGGACTGAGGCGCAGCGAGGCCGACGTCAGTCCTCGGGTTCGGGGTCGGGTTCGCCGTTCTCGGTCGAGGACGACTCGGGCGCGGGCGGCGCGACGGGGAACGCGACCGAACTGACCGACACACCGGGACCGAGTCCCAGGCCGATCGACAGCGGGTCGACGGCCGACACCTCGTCGAGCACCTCAGACTCCGTGCGTTCGAGCGGCTCGGAGGGCAGAGTCCACTGGTTCTCTTCTTCGTCGGTGCGCTGCTGGAAAAGTCCCATGGGTCCCATTCTCGACCTGCCCCGCGGCAGGGAGGCCGGATTCACACCGGATTGGTCGGTTCAGACAGTCGGTGCAGACGGATGCCGTCAACCGACGCGACGGAACGTGAAGTACCCCGCGACATGGCCGTGGTTGACGACGCCGGTGCCGGTGCTCAGCATGCGCGCCGAGGTCGTCGCGCCGGATTCCACGAACGTGTAACCGGTGTGCTCGAGACGCCACCCGATTCGCTCGACTTCGCTGAGGAAGTAGCCGACGTGGTCGTCGCTCACGAAGTCGTTCTCCGCGGAACCCCACGACGAGGGCTGGCCGGTCAGTCGGCTGACCTCGGCCTGCAGGTGCAGCAGCGCATCGCCGCGGTCGTAGGCGTCGCGTGACAGCTGCAGCAGGCGCGTGGCCTCTTCGCTCGTCGGCATGATGTCCCCTCTTGTCGTCATTCCTCAGCGATGGTGGTTCGTCGCGGGCGCCTCGCTCGGTGCGGCGCGTCAGGCGGATGCCTCACGGACGGCGTCGACGAGTTCTCGCCACGGGCCGTCCAGTGCGGAGTCGGGAAGCTCCCGCTCGCGCTCCTCTGACGGCGTGCGCACTCTGATCAGCCAGACGAAGCGGTCTGCTCCCGAATCGGTGTCGCTGTCGGCATCCCACGGGCAGCTGTCGACCATCGCGATCCAGTGGTGCGTCTCGGCGGGATCGGGTTCGACCTGCCATTTGCGACGGATGCCGGCGATGCCGCCCGTGCGCACCACCGCGATGACGACCTGCGGATCAGTCGGTGCGGGGGACTCGCTCATCTTCATAGACTCCCACGGTCGCCCACGCACGTCGAGCGGCTGCGGCCGTGGCGTCGTCGATGGCGGATGCCGCGGCGACGGTCGCGTCGGCGAACTCGGTGAAGCTCGCGGTGCTCGACAACCCGCCGGTGAGCGCGCGATACCAGACGGTTCCTGCGGTCTCCCACGCGTTGCCGCCGAGGTCGATCGCGAAGAGGGCGAAGGCGCGATTGGGGATGCCGGAGTTGATGTGCACGCCGCCGTTGTCTTCGGTCGTGCGGACGAAACCGCTCATGTGCGCCGGCTGCGGATCTTTGCCGAGCTCGTCGTCGTCGTAGGCGGTGCCCGGCTCGATCATGGAGCGCAGTGCGCTGCCCTGCACGGCATCCGTGAAGATCTCGGCACCGATGAGCCAGGTCGCATCCGCTGCGCTCTGCCCGAGGAGGTGCTGCTCGGTGAGAGCGCCGAAGACGTCGGCGATCGACTCGTTGAGCGCACCCGGCTGCCCCTGGTACTCCAGGTTGGCGGTGTACTGCACGACGCCATGCGCCAGCTCGTGACCGATGACGGTGGTCGACGAGGTGAACCCGACGAAGACCTCGCCGTCGCCGTCGCCGAACACCATGCGCTCGCCGTCCCAGAAGGCGTTGTCGTAGTCGATGCCGTAGTGCACGGTCGCATCGAGCGGCGCGCCGGCGTCGTTGAGCGAGTTGCGGCCGAAGGCGGAGAGCAGCATCTCGAACGTCGCCCCGAGGCCGTCGAACGCCTCGTTGACGGACGTGTCGGCGACCGGCTCGTCGTCTTCACTGCGCACGATCGCACCGGGGAGGGTCTGCGTGTTGCCCGCGTCGCTGATCGTGCGGTTGGGGGCATCGGAAAGCTGGGCGACGAGGTCGCCGTTCTCGTCGATCGAGAGGTCGAGCCGTGCGCGGAACGGCGGTCTGCCCGCCGTGAGCGTCTGCCGCGCGGCGGCGGCGGCGCGAGGGTAGCGGCCCGACTCGGCGAGGCGCGCGAGCAGGTAGGACGGGACGACTCCTGGGGTTTCGGTGTGGCTGCTCATGTTCAGACCCTACGCCGGGGGTCCGACGTTCCGGCAAGGGCCGGCGCGCGTCGGACGTGGACGAAGCGCGTACGCCCGTCACGGTGAAAAGCGCCCAGAAGTCCCAGTTCTCCGCATCCAGACGGCGCACACGCCCACGGACTCCCCCATGCACGCGGACTTCGCCGTGTCGTCCGACCTGCCCGAACTCCCACGCACATCGCCTCGATTTGAGATTGAGAATCGTTCTCAATAGTGTGGAGTCTCGTGACCCCCTCTCCCCGCGCCGGCCGCACACTCGTTCTCGCTTCGCTGCTCGCCGCCGGTCTGACCGTGACCTCGTGCGCAGCATCCGATGCTCCTGCACCCGCCTCGAGCGCGGCGGTCGCGCCGAACGACGGGGTCGACGGCGGGGGAGCCGCCGAGGTCGCATCGCCGGCGCTCGCACTCGTCATCGCCGACGCCGACGGCGAGCTCACCCTGCTCGACCTCGAGACCGCAGAACGCTCGACGCTCGCGGATGCGGATGCGGATGCGGATGCCGTGCTCGGCGTCGGCCGTTTCGCCCACCTGATCCATGTCGACGGAGACGGCACCCGTGTCGACATCATCGACTCGGGCCGGTGGACGGTGCCGCACGGCGACCACACGCACTCTTTCCTCGGCGATGCCGGCATCACCGGGTCGATCGACGGAACCGGCCCCGCCGACATCCGGGTCGGCGACACCGCCACCGCCGTCCGCTTCGGCAGAGAGGTCGCTCTCGTCGATCACGAGAAGCTCGCCGACATCGAGGACGCCCCACGCGTCACTCTCCCCGTCGATCCGACCGGCCCCGTCGTCCCGTTCTCGGGACACCTCCTCGCGGCCGCAGGCGAGATGATCCACATCGTCGACACCGAGGGCACCGCGACCGGCGTCGGCGCGCCCTGCACGAGCTCGACCGATGCCGACCTCACCCGCGTCGGCGCCGTCTTCGCCTGCGACACCGGAGCGGTGCTCGTCACCCGACAGGTCGGGGGAGCGCTCGCCGCTGAGCTCATCCCGTATCCGGTGGGATCCGCGCCGGCCTCCGACCTCGCCGGACGCGCCGACCGCCCCGACCTCGCGGGCATCGCCGCCGACCAGGGCGCCTGGTTGCTCGACGTCAGAGCCCGCGAATGGATGCTGCTCGCCACAGACACCCCGCTGCTCCGAGCCGCGGCGATCGGCGACGACGAGAGCCGCACGGTCGTGATCGCGACCGACGGCACTGTGCGCGTGCTCGCTCCGGACGGCACCGAGCTCGCCAGGACAGAGCCGCTCCTCGCGGCATCCGCCTCCGACCCCTCCCTGCGCGATCGGGTGCAGCTCCTGGTCGACGCCCGCCATGCCTATGTCGCCGACCCGGCGACCGGAGCCGTGTTCGAGATCGACCACGCCGACGGTGCCGTGACCCGCACCCTCGACGGCCTCGATCCCCATCAGATCCAGCTCGTCGGCTGAGCCGCACCCGAACTCATCGACGGCGTCCGTCGTCACGCGCAGCCTGCGCACCCACCCAGAAGAAGGAGAACCCCATGCATCGACCTGCCCGCAGCCGCCTCGCGGCCGGCGCGATCGCCGCGCTCGCCGTGGTCGCGCTCGCCGGATGCGCGACCGCAGCGCCATCCGCGTCCGGAGAAGCCGAATCCTCATCGGCGCACGAGGGCGACACGAGGGTCGCCGTCGCCTACGACGGCGGCATCGTCGTGCTCGACGGCGAGACCCTCGAGACCGTCGACTCCGCCGAGCTCGACGGATTCCTGCGCGTCAACCCGGCCGGCGACCATGACGGACACGTCTTCGTCACCGCGGCCGACGGCTTCCACGTGCTCGACACCGGTCTCGCGTCCGACACCGTCGAGTTCACGGGCGAGGTGTTCGACGCCGTCACCCCCGGCCACGCCACCCCGCATGCCGGGCGCACCGCGCTGTTCGACGACGGCACCGGCGACGTGACCCTCTTCGACACCGATGCCGTCGGCACCGGAACCCTGCCGGAGTCGCAGACCGTCGAGTCGGAAGCGGCTCACCACGGCGTCGCCATCGAGCTGTCGGACGGCACGCTGTTGTCGACCATCGGCACGTCGGAGTCGCGCAGCGGCGTGCGTCTGCTCGCCGACGACGGCTCGGAGCTCGCCCGCGACGAGCAGTGCCCCGGGGTGCACGGCGAAGGCGCCCTGAAGGGTGAGACCATCGTGTTCGGCTGCGAAGACGGCGTGCTCGTGTTCGCAGACGGCGCCTTCACGAAGCTCGACGCGCCCGACGCGTTCGGTCGCTCGGGAAATGCCTACGTGACTGACACCAGCGCGATCGCAGCGCTCGACTACAAGTCGGACCCCGATCAGGAGGGCTACCTGCTCTCGCAGCTCGCGCTCGTGGACACCGATGCGCAGACCCTGTCCGTCGTCGCCCTGCCCGAGGGTGTGGAGTACACCTGGCGCGGGGTCGGCCGTGACGGCCACGACAACATCATCGTGCTGGCATCCGACGGCACGCTCAACGTGCTCGACGAGGCCGGCGCTGTCGTCGATTCGTGGGATGTCATCGAGCCGTGGGAGAGCCCCGAAGAGTGGCAGCAGCCGCACCCGGGCCTGCGCGTCGTCGGAGACATCGCGTACGTGACGGAGCCCGCGGAGAACCGCATCCTGGCCGTCGACCTGCACACCGGCGAGATCTCGGCCGAGGCGACGCTCGACGTCGTGCCCGGCGAGTTCGTGGTGGTCGGCGCCGCCGGACACTGACCCGGTCAGAGCCACCGGAGCCATCGGATGCTGAGGGGCGGGGCCGTGCGCGGTCCCGCCCCTCAGCAGTGAGGCGTTCACAATTCAGCACAGACAGCGACTCGGGAAGCCGTTTTTCCCGCTGTTTCGGCCCGCCTCTCGTCGACGACGCCGATTCCTGCTGAGTTGTGAACGCCGACCGGCGGTCCGCGGTCCAGCCTTCCCAGGAAAGCACCGCGCGATCTCGCGTAAAATCGGCACAATGACCGATGCCCCCTCCGACGCTGCACCCGACCTCGGACCCGGCATCGACCCCGAAGATCTGGCCACCACGCTGCGGGTTCTGTCCGAACTGCACCAGATCGACAACGAGCACCCCGACTTCGTCGCCGTGCGCCACGCGACCGCCGCGATGTTCAAGGCCGTCAAGCGCGTGCGTCGCAAAGAGATCCGCGATGCCATCGCCGACGCCGACAGGGCCGTCGTCGCCCGCACCGCCACCGGTGCCCCCGACCGCATCGACGACGAGACCCGTGGCCACGACCTCGCGACCAGTGTCGTCGACGCCCCCATCGCGGGCGAGCTGCTCAAGCCCCGCAACTGCTACATCTGCAAGCAGCCGTACACGGTGGTCGACGCGTTCTATCACCAGCTCTGCCCCGACTGCGCGCGCTTCAGTCACGGCAAGCGCAACGCCCGCACCGACCTCACCGGCAAGCGCGCGCTGCTCACCGGAGGCCGCGCCAAGATCGGCATGCACATCGCGCTGCGGCTGCTGCGCGACGGCGCCCACACGACGATCACGACGCGCTTCCCCCGCGATGCGGTTCGCCGCTTCTCGGCGCTGCCCGACTCGGGCGACTGGCTGCACCGCCTGCGCGTGGTCGGCATCGACCTGCGCGACCCCGCCCAGGTGATCGGGCTCGCCGACTCGGTCGCCGCGCAGGGTCCGCTCGACATCCTGATCAACAACGCGGCGCAGACCGTGCGCCGCTCGCCGGGCTCGTATTCACTGCTGGCGGATGCCGAACTGCAGCCGCTTCCCGACGGACCCCTGCCCGAGATGGAGACGTTCGGGCACACTGTCGACCCGCACCCGCAGGCGCTGCAGGCCTCGGTCGACTCGCACCCGCTGCTGTCGGTCGCGGCCCTCGGCGGAACCGTGGCCGCGCAGGGCGGCCAGGCGCTGACGGCCGAAGACCTCGCACGTCTCGCGATGGCCCCCGGGTCGTCGTCGCTCGAGAAGCACGCAGACGGCACCGCGATCGACGCGGGAGGTCTCGTGCCGGACGTGAACACCTCGAACAGCTGGGTGCAGTCGATCGACCAGGTCGATCCGCTCGAGATGCTCGAGGTGCAGCTCGCCAACACGACCGCGCCGTTCCTGCTGATCAGCCGCCTGCGTGCCTCGATGGCCGCATCGTCGTCGAACCGCAAGTACGTGGTCAACGTCTCGGCCATGGAGGGGCAGTTCTCGCGCCGCTACAAGGGCCCGGGCCACCCGCACACCAACATGGCGAAGGCCGCTCTTAACATGCTCACGCGCACGAGCGCCGGCGAGATGCTCGAGACCGACGGCATCCTGATGACCGCCGTCGACACCGGCTGGATCACCGACGAGCGCCCGCACTACACGAAGGTGCGTCTGGCCGAGGAGGGCTTCCACGCCCCGCTCGACCTCGTCGACGGAGCCGCCCGCGTGTACGACCCGATCGTGCGCGGCGAGGCCGGCGAAGACATCCACGGCGTCTTCCTGAAGGACTACGAGCCCAGCCCCTGGTGACTCGGGCGGCCGCACACCCGGTCGTCTGGCTGATGAGTGCCCGGATGGCTGGGTGATCGGATCGGCCCGGTCAGCCCGACGGGAATCGGTCAACTGGGTGGGGTGCGGGAGGCGACCACTCGGCCGGCGTCAACGAGCGCGGAGCTCGAGGTTCGCGGACGCCCAGGTGCCCAGCTGATCGAGGATGGGCAGCAGCCCCTGGCCGCTGTCGGTCAGCGAGTACGAGACCGTGACCGGCGGGCCCGCGTCGACCGCGCGGGCGACGAGTCCTGCCTCGGCGAGTTCGGCGAGACGGTCGGAGAGCACGGTGTCACTGATGCCCGAGACTGCGCGGCGCAGTGAGACGAAGGTCGAAGAGCCCCCGCCGAGCGACGAGACGATCATGCCGTTCCAGCGCTTGCCGAGCACGCTGAAGGCCAGTGTGACGGCGGCGTCGCACACGTGACGCCCTTCGTCGATCTCGGCCATGGCCCCATCATACCTGTGCTACGTTAACGCGAGTCGCTAAGAAAAACAGAGCGACTACGCAAACGAAAGGCACCTCCATGTCCCTGTTCCGCCTCGACGCCAGCATCCTTCCTGCGTCGTCCGCCAGCCGTTCGCTCGCCGACCTCGTCGAAGCAGAGTGGACGGCATCCCACCCCGACTCCACCGTGACCCGCCGCGACCTCGCCGCCGACCCCGTGCCCGCGACGGCATGGGCGGATGCTGTGACCGGCGGCTTCGTCGACGAGGCGCAGCGCACCGACGCCCAGCGTGCGGCCCGCGCTCTCGCCACGACCTTCGCCGACGAGCTGATCGCCGCCGACGCGCTGCTGTTCGCCGTGCCGCTCTACAACTACGGCGTCTCGCAGCACTTCAAGACCTGGTTCGACCTGGCGTACACCGATCCGCGCATCGACCCCCAGGGCACTGCGCTCCGCGGCAAGCCCGCGACCCTCGTCACCGTGCTCGGCGGCAACTACGCACCGGGAACCCCCAAGGAGGGTTGGGACCACTCCACCGGATGGCTGCGCCGCGTGCTCGAGGACGTCTGGGGCCTCGACCTGCGCGTCGTCGAGCGGCCCTTCACGCTCGTGGGTGTGAACCCGGCACTCGACGCCTTCGCCGACACCGCCCGCGAGCTCAAGGAGAACGCCGAGCAGTCGGCGCGCACCTACGGCCGCGAGCTCGCTGCACTCCGGGGCGAGCAGGTCGCCTGACCCGGCATCCGGAGGGGCCCGTCCCATCGGGGCGGCCCCGATCAGCGGCGGCCCGTCTGCAGGATCACAGCACGGATGCGGGACTGAACGACGTTTCCGGTCCTGCATCCGTGCTTCGGTCCTGCAGACGGCATCCGACCTAGACCGTCGGCATCAGTCCTGGACGTCCGGCATGCGGCTTCAGCCCCGGACCGGCGGCGCCCCGGCTTCAGATGCCCGGTTTCAGACGGAGACAGTCAGGCGAGGGGCCCCGGGAACGGATGCGGCAGCCACACCGTCACGTTCAACCCGCCACCCTGGCGAGCGGTGAGCACGAGCGACCCCTCGTGCGCCTGAGCGATGCGCTGCACGATCGCGAGGCCCAGGCCGACGCCCCCATGATCGTCGCTGCGGGTGCGGTCGGCACCGCGTTGGAAGGGCTCGGCGAGCGTCGCCACGAGATGGGCAGGCAGCACGTCGCCGGTGTTCTCGACCACGAGCGCGACGGCATGCGGCAGGGTGTGCGTCCGGACGACGACGGTGCCGCCCTCGGCGAGATTGTGCACGATCGCGTTGTGCACGAGGTTGGTGATCAGCTGCTGGAGCAGGGCCGGAGAACCGAGCACGTTCGCGGTGTCGCCGCCGACGTCGATCGTCACGCCGCGGCGTTCGGCGAGCGGAAGCAGCGTCTCGGCGGATTCCTCGGCCAGCAGTGAGAGGTCGATCGGCTCGCGAGTGAATGAGCGGCGCTCGGCGCGACTGAGCATCAGCAGCGCTTCGGTCAACTCGATCGCCCGCGTGTTGACCTCGTGCAGCCGGTCGATCAGCGCGTCGACGTCTCGATCGGGGTCGTTTCGGGCGACTTCGAGCATGGTCTGCGAGATCGCGAGCGGGGTGCGCAGCTCGTGCGAGGCGTTGGCGGCGAACCGCTGCTGCTCGGCGACGTGCGCCTCGAGCTGCTCGAGCATCGAGTCGAAGACGTCGGCCAGGTCGCGGAACTCGTCGCGCGGCCCTTCGAGGGCCACCCGATGCGACAGCGACCCCTGAGCCGCGAGCCGGGCAGCGCGCCCGATGCGGTCGAGGGGAGCCAGCATCCGACCGGCGATGATCCAGCCGCCGCCCAGCCCGATAGCGAGCAGGACGAGCATCATCGCGACGGCCGCAGGGATGAAGGCGCGGATCAGGTCGGAGCGATTCGGCACGAACAGGTCGAGATCGTTGGGAATGTTCACGTCGGGCACGTACCGCAGCAGGTAGAAGGCGACCGCCGCGAGCAGCCCGATGCCCGACACGACGACGACGCCCGCGTAGCTCAGGGTGAGCTTCCATCGCGCGCTCATGCCGCGGCGCCTCGGTGTGCGGACCTGGTCAGCCATCGGCATCCGTCCCGATGCGATAGCCGACGCCCGGCACCGTGAGGATCAGCCAGGGCTCACCCAGTCTCTTGCGCAGCGACGAGACCGTGATGCGCACGGCGTTCGTGAACGGGTCGGCATTCTCATCCCACGCACGCTCGAGCAGCTGCTCGGCGCTGACGACCCCGCCGCCCGCGTCGATCAGCACCTCGAGCACGGCGAACTGCTTGCGCGTGAGCGCGACGTACCTGCCGTCACGGAAGACCTCGCGGCGGAACGGGTCGAGCCGCAGCCCCGCCACCTCGAGCACGGGTGGCCGCACGCGCTGCCGTCGGCGATCGAGGGCACGCAGGCGCAGCACGAGCTCGCGCAGCTCGAACGGCTTGGTCAGGTAGTCGTCGGCGCCGATCTCGAAACCTGTCTCCTTGTCGTCGAGGCGGTCGGCCGCGGTGAGCATGAGGATCGGGATGCCGCTGCCCGACGCCACGATCGAGCGGGCGACGTCATCGCCCGAGGGGCCGGGGATGTCGCGGTCGAGCACGGCGAGGTCGTAGGAGTTGATGCTGAGCAGCTCGAGTGCGGTGTCTCCGTCGCCGGCGATGTCGGCGGCGATCGCCTCGAGCCGCAGTCCGTCGCGCACGGCCTCTGCGAGGTAGGGCTCGTCTTCGACGATCAGCACCCTCACGACACAGCTCCCATGTGCTCAGAGCTTACGCACCCCCACATATCGGGAGCATATGCAAAAGCGCATACGCCGTCGCAACAGACCCCCTTCTTGACTGAGGACATGAACACACGCTCTTCCCTCAGACAGCGACGCCTCGCCGCGATCATCGGTGTCGCCCTGCTCGCCGCGGCCATCACGGGCTCGGCCGTGCTGATCGGCCAGCAGTCTCTGGCGTCGGCATCCGTCGCACCGACCGTCTCTCCTGTCTCTCTCTCCGAGGCCGACGGGGTGATCCGCGACGAGGGCACCGTGTCGGTGTTCGACGAGACTCCCGCCGTGACGAACCTCGACTCCGATCTGCTGGCCGCGGTGCGCGCTGCGGCCACGGCGGCGGAGCAGGACGGCGTGCGCATGCACGTGAACAGCGGATGGAGGTCGGCCGAGTACCAGCAGGTGCTGCGGCAGGATGCGGTCGCCGAATACGGATCCGAGGAAGAGGCCGCGCGCTGGGTCGCGACGCCCGAGAACTCGGAGCACGTGTCGGGGGATGCGATCGACCTCGGTCCGCTCATCGCGCAGGACTGGCTGGCGCAGCACGGTGATGAGTTCGGTCTGTGCCAGATCTATGCGAACGAGCGGTGGCACTTCGAGCTGCGTCCGGCAGCCGTGGCGAACGGCTGCCCCCTGATGTACGACGACCCGACTGCCGACCCGAGGACCCAGCGATGACCACCGCTCTCACGACCCCGCACCTCGCGCTCTCGCGCATGCACGCACCGACCCTGCACACCCTTCGCGACGCGGTCGCGGCGAACGTCGGGCGGATGCGGACGGCCACCGAGTCCCGCATCATGGCGGTGGTGAAGGCCGACGGCTACGGTCTCGGCGCCGTCGCCGTCGCTCTCGCCGCGATCGACGCCGGAGCCGAATGGCTGGGCGTGACCGACGCGGGGGACGCCGCCGAGCTGCGTGATGCGGGCATCGAGGTGCCGATCCTCGCGTGGCTGAATCCGGCGGGGGTCGACGTCACGCAGGTCGTCGCGGATCGCGTCGACATCGCGGTCGGCTCTGTCGACGAGCTGCGCCAGTTGATCACCGATGCGTCGTCGCTGCCTGACGGACGCGTGCGCGTGCATCTGCACATGGACACGGGGATGTCGCGGGGTGAGGTGCCGCTCGAGGACTGGGCCGAGCTGCTGCGGGTGGCACGCTCCGGACGCGGTCGCGTCGAGGTGGTGGGGGTGATGGGGCATCTTCCCGACGCCGACGCCGCTGACCCCGCGATCAACGCGCCGGCGGTGCTGCGGATGAGGCAGGCGAGGGATGCCGTGCTGCGCGCCGGCTTCGGTCCGCTGATCGTGCACCTCGCGGCGACGTCCGGCACGCTGACGGATCCGGCGACGCACTTCGACATGGTGCGCGTCGGCGCCGGCCTCGTCGGCATAGACCCGTCGGAGAGCGTGGCGCTGCAGGGTGCGGCGCGGCTGACGGCATCCGTCGTGCACAGCAGCGTCGTGCCGGCAGGGACCCCGGTCGGCTACGGCGGCGCATATGTGACCGAGCGCGCGACCCGGTTGAGCGTGATCGGCGTCGGTTATGCCGACGGCATCCCGCGGGAGCTCGCCGTGGGGGCAGCGGTCGCGATCGACGGCATCCGATGTCCGATCGTCGGGCGGGTGTCGATGGACCAGATCGTCGTCGACACGGGTGATCTGACCCCGCCCAGAGGCACCACAGCCGTGGTGTTCGGCCCGGAGGGCGGGGCGGTGCCGACCGTGCAGGAGTGGGCCCGGTGGGCGGGGAGCATCCCGCACACGATCGTCACGGGAATCGGTCGCCGGGTCGAGAGGGCGATCGCGTGAGAGTGCTGGTCATCGGAGGAGGGCAGAACGCCGAGCACGAGGTCTCGCTCGCGTCGGCGGCCGCGGTCGCCGACGCGCTGCGTGTCGGCGGATACGACGTCAGCACGGTAACCATCTCACGAGAGGGTGTCTGGGAGGTGGCGGGCGTCTCGGAGGGTGCCACCGCCGCCGAGTCGCTCGTTCTCGCGATGCCGCTCATAGCCGCAGCTGATGTCGTATTCCCTGCGGTGCATGGAGCGCTGGGTGAAGACGGATCGCTCGCTTCTCTGTGCGCTCTCGCGGGCGTGCGGGTGGTCGGGTCAGGGCCGCGCGCCGGGGCGATCGGCATGGACAAGTGGGCGACGAAGCTCGTCGCCGACGCGGCGGGGCTGCGCACCGCGAGCGGCCGACTGATCGATGCAGCCGACTGCGGAGACTCCGAGTTCGATGGCCCGGTGGTCGTGAAGCCCGTGTCGGCCGGGTCGAGCTACGGGGTCTCGCTCGTGCGTGAGGAGGCCGAGCTCGGTGCGGCGCTGCGGGAGGCGGCGCGCTTCGATCGACGCATCCTCGTCGAGGAGGTCGTGCACGGGAGGGAGGTCGACGTCGCCGTGATCAAGGAGTCCGGAGGGGTGCGCTGGGCGGCGCCGTCGCTCGAGATCCACGCGGCCGGGCTGTTCGACACCGCCATGAAGTACGACGGCAGTGCGCGGTTCACGGTGCCGGCGCAGCTCTCGGGGGCTGAGGCGATCTCGCTCACGCGCGCCGCGCTGACCATGTTCGACGCCCTCGGGTGCGCCGGGGTCGCCCGCATGGACTTCTTCCTCACCGCCGAGGGGCCGGTGCTGAACGAGGTCAACACGATGCCGGGGTTGACTGCGGCATCCCAGGTGCCGCGGATGTTCGCGGCGGCCGACGTGTCGTACGTCGAGCTGGTGTCGCGCCTCGTCCGCGCCGCCGAGGTGCCGGGGCGGTGACCGCGCGCGTCGGCTGGCCCGATGTCGCGAAGGGCGTGTGCATCATCCTCGTGGTGCTCTGGCACGTCGTCACCAAGCACGCGATCGCGGTCTCAGGTGCCGGGCCCGTCACCGATGCCTGGGCGACGCTCAACGCGCAGCTGCTGCCGCTGCGGATGCCGCTGTTCTTCCTGATCTCGGGGATGTTCGCAGCGCGCGCCGTGAACGCGCCCGCGGGCACCCCCTGGCGACGTCGCGCCGGCCGCCTCGCGGCGGTCTATGTCATCTGGGTCGTGATCCAGACGTTCGTGCTCGCCCTCACTCCGGACTTCGACACGGCCAGGGCGGAGAACGGATGGCAGCTGCTCGCGCAGCTCACGATCAGCCCGACCAACCTCTGGTATCTGCTCGCCCTGGCCGTGTACCTGCTCGTCGCGCGCCTCGTGAGGCACGTACCGACCGCCGTGGTGCTGCCGGTCGCGTTCGTGATCGCTGCGGTCGCGGCGGCGGGGGTGATCCCCGACCTGGGCAACCTGTGGCAGCTCGTGCAGAACCTGTTCTTCTTCCTCGCGGGGCTGCGGCTGCGGAGCGTGATCGAGCGATTCGCCGCGGGTGCGACGCCGCTGCGGATGCTCATGCTCGGAGGGGCATATGTCGCGGCCGTCGGTGCGGTCGGAGTGCTCGGCATGCGTCGATGGCCGGGAGTATCGCCGCTTCTCGCGGTCGTCGCGGTGGCATTCGGGGTCATGGCGTGCGTGACGATCGACCGACATGCGAGCGTCATCGCGCGGCCGCTGCGGTGGGTGGGACAGCGCACGCTGCCGATCTACGTGATCCACATGATTCCGCTCGCCTTGATCGACGGTGCGCTGCGCGGATCCGGATGGGTCGTGACGCCGGCGGTCGAGGCCGTCTGGCCGATCGTCCTCACCGCGGTGGTGATCACCGTCTGCCTCGCGGTGCATGCCGGCCTCGTGCGAGTGGGGCTCGGGGTGCTCTTCGATCCGCTGCGACCGATCGACCGGATGACTCAGGCACGGATTGCTGACTGAGCCCCGGACTGCTGACGGAGGAGGCGTGTGCGGTCAGGCCGCCGGGGAAGGATCAGGCGTCCGACCGCGCTCAGAGCCGGTCGACGCCCGTCACGGTGAGCACCGCAGCGCCCTCCTCGTCGGAGGCGGCGAGGTCGACGGTCGCGGAGATGCCCCAGTCGTGATCGCCCGCCGGATCGTCGAGGATCTGGCGGACGGTCCACTCGGTCGTGCCCTCGGTGATGAGCAGCAGCTGTGCGCTGCGCGCGTTCGCTCCGGTGAGGATCTCGTCGTGGTCGGCGAAGTAGCCGTCGAGTGCGTCCGACCAGGCGTCCGCACCGAACGACGGGTCGAGGTCCGCGAGAGCGGAGACGTCTTCACGTGCCGCGAGCTGCACCCGTCGGAACAGCTCGTTGCGCACGAGGGTGCGGAAAGCGCGGGTGTTCGACGTCAGGCGCTTCGGAGCGGGCGGCACGATCGGCTCGTCATCCGGGCCGTGCAGCACGCCGTTGACGAGCTCTTCCCATTCGTCGAGCAGGCTCGAGTCGACCTGACGGACGAGCTCGCCGAGCCACTCGATCAGGTCGCGGAGGTCCTCGTCTTTACCCTCTTCGGGAATCGTCTGGGATGCTGCCCGGTAGGCGTCGGACAGATAGCGCAGCACCACGCCCTCGGAGCGGGCGATCTTGTAGTACGCGACGTATTCCCCGAACGACATGGCCCGCTCGTACATGTCGCGCACGACCGACTTCGGGTGCAGTTCGAAGTCGCGGATCCACGGCTGCGCGGCGCCGAACGTCTCGAACGCGGCCGTGAGCAGCTCATCGAGGGGCTTCGGGTAGGTGATCTCCTCGAGCAGCTCCATGCGCTCGTCGTATTCGATGCCCTCGCGCTTCATGGCGGCGACGGCCTCTCCGCGGGCAAGGAACTCCTGCTGCCCGAGGATCGCCCGAGGGTCGTCGAGCGTCGATTCGACGATCGAGATCATGTCGAGGGCGTAGGAGCCGGTTCCCGTGCCCGCAGCCGGATCGCGGTCGAGCAGGTCGAAGGCCGCGAGGGCGAACGGCGACAGCGGCTGGTTCAGCGCGAAGTTCGGCTGCAGGTCGACGGTGAGGCGGATCTCGCCGTCGTCCGTCTGCTCGACGACGCCCGATTCGAGCAGCGTCCGGTAGATGCCGATGGCGCGCAGTGCGAGCTCGCGCTGCCTCTTGCGAGGCTCGTGGTTGTCGTAGACCAGCGCACGCATGTTGCCGAACACGTCGCCGCCGCGGCCGATCACGTTGAGCATCATCGCGCTCGTGATCTGCATGTGCGAGGTCAGTGTCTCGGGCTCCGCGTCGATCAGCTTGCGGAACGACGGCTCGCCCCAGGACACGAAGCCGTCGGGTGCCTTCTTGCGGATGATCTTGCGCTTCTTCTTCGGGTCGTCGCCGGCCTTCTTGATCGCGGCGATGTTGTCGCTCTCGTGCTCGGGAGCCTGGGCGACCACGGTGCCGGCGGTGTCGAAGCCCGCGCGTCCCGCTCGCCCCGCGATCTGGTGGAACTCGCGCGCGCTGAGCTGCCGCATCCGGGTGCCGTCGAACTTCGTCAGAGCCGTGAGCAGCACCGTGCGGATGGGCACGTTGATGCCGACGCCGAGGGTGTCCGTGCCGCAGATCACGCGCAGCAGTCCGCGCTGGGCGAGCTGCTCGACGAGGCGCCGGTACTTCGGCAGCATCCCGGCATGGTGAACGCCGATGCCCGCACGCAGGAACCGCGAGAGGGTCTTGCCGAAGGCGGTGGTGAACCGGAATCCGCCGATCAGCGCGGCGATCTCATCGCGCTGCTCACGCGTGGCGACCTTTGTGCTCGACAGCGCCTGTGCCCGCTCCATCGCTGCCGCCTGCGAGAAGTGCACGACGTAGATCGGGGCCTGCCCGGTGCCGAGCAGGTCGTCGATCGTCTCGTGGATCGGCGTCGTCTCATAGAAGTAGTGCAGCGGCACGGGACGCTCGACGCCCGTGACGGATGCCGTGTCGCGGCCCGTCCTGCGGGTGAGGTCGCTCGACAGCTGCGAGACATCGCCGAGCGTCGCGGACATCAGGATGAACTGCGCCTGTGGCAGCTCGAGCAGCGGCACCTGCCACGCCCACCCTCGATCGGGGTCGGCGTAGAAGTGGAACTCGTCCATGACGACCTGGTGCACCGCGGCATCCGTGCCCTGTCGCAGTGCGAGGTTCGCGAGGATCTCCGCCGTGCAGCAGATGATCGGCGCATCGGGGTTGACCGAGGAGTCGCCGGTGATCATGCCGACGTTCGCGGCGCCGAACACGTCGACGAGGGAGAAGAACTTCTCGCTGACGAGCGCCTTGATCGGCGCCGTGTAGAACGAGCGACGCCCCTCGACGAGTGCCGCGAAGTGCGCCCCGATCGCGACGAGCGACTTGCCGGTGCCGGTGGGCGTCGACAGGATCAGGTTGTTGCCCGAGACGATCTCGATGACAGCCTCGTCCTGCGCGGGGTAGAGACTGATGCCGGTCGACTCCGCCCACTCGACGAACGCCGTGTAGACGGCATCCGCATCGGATCCGTCGGTCAGCGTCGTGTGGTCGAGGATCGCAGGCATGGTCTGTCGATCATCCCACCTCCGGCACGGGCGAACCTCGTGCAGTACTCAGCAGGGAATCGTCCGATGCGGCCGAGATCACCGGATTCGAGCGGTCAGCACGATCTCATGCTGAATTGTGAACGCCTCAGACCGAGGTCGCGGCGCGCAGCGCGATGCGGATCATGTCGCCGAACGTCTGCTCGCGCTCCTGAGCGGTGGTCTGCTCGCCCGTGACGATGTGATCGGACACCGTGCAGATGGCCAGGGCGCGGCGCCCGTGGAACGCCGCGAGGGTGTACAGCCCTGCGGCCTCCATCTCGACGCCGAGCGCGCCGTGCTGCACGAACGGCTCGGTGAGCTCGGGGCGCGTGCTGTAGAACTGGTCGCTCGAGAACAGCAGGCCCACGTGCACGGCGGCGTCGAGCGGCTCGGCCTCGCTCGCCTCGACCGCGGCGCGCAGCAGCCCGAAGTCCGCGACGGGTGCGTAGTCGAGTCCATGGAAGCGCACGCGGTTGATGCCCGAATCGGTGCAGGCGCCGTTCGCGATGATGATGTCGCGCACCTTGAGCTTCTCGGTCAGCGCCCCGCATGAGCCGACGCGCACGATCGTCTGCACGCCGTACTCCTCGAACAGCTCGCTCGCATAGATCGCCATCGACGGCTGCCCCATGCCCGACCCCTGCACCGAGACGCGGTGGCCGTTCCAGGTGCCGGTGTAGCCCAGCATCCCGCGGGTCTCGGAATACAGCTCGGCGCCGTCGAGGAAGTTCTCGGCGATCCACTTCGCCCGCAGCGGGTCGCCGGGGAACAGGACGATGGGGGCGATCTGACCGGGCTGTGCGGCGATGTGCGTGCTCATGGCCTCAGCGTACGAGGGGATCCGATGAGGATGCTCAGCCCTCGCGCCTGCGCACGATCTCGCCGATCCAGATCGGGGCGAACGGCGAGGTGCAGCCGGGGGCGGTGGGGTAATCGGCGAGCACCTGCAGGCGTTCACCGATCTCCAGCGCCCTGGCCCGCAGCTCCGGGTGGAAGATGCCGATGTTCGCGAGCGTCTCGTTCATCGCCCACTGCAGGCGCTTCGGGGCATCCACCAGGTCGCGCTCGATCAGGTCGAGAAGGTGCTCCAGGTCGAGGCCGTCGGCATCCTTCGCCACGCGCACGGTCGTGAGCGACCAGGCGGCGGCGGCGACCGTCGGGTCTGCGTCGTCGAACCAGCGCAGTCGCAGCTCTTCAGCGAGCGGAGTCTTCTTGGCGACGTAGTTCACGAACCAGTCGTTGACCTTGGGGGCCTGGGTCTGGCGCAGCATCGCGTCGAGCTCATCCGCGGTGAACTCGCGCGGCTTGCAGATGAGCAGCGCGAGCAGACGGGCGGACGTCTCGCCGGTCGCCCACAGGTCCTTCGCGAGGGCCTGGTCGGTCTTGATGCGCTTGGCCACCCCGCGCAGCCGGCTGAGGTTCATGCCGTGGTCGTCGCCGCGCTTCTCGTTGGCGGCGCGCATCTTCGGATCCTCGAGGGCTGCCAGTTCGGCGAGGGCTTCGGGCACGGTCATGTCGGGCATGTGACCAGGGTAGGCCTCGGGTGCTTGTCAAGGCCCGCGCTTCAGGGGCTGATGGCCCGTAACCTCGCGTGCACGCAGACCGAACGCCGACGAGAGGAACGCGCATGAACCGCGACAGCAATGACATCGAGTCCGAGCGCAACGACATCAGCACAGAGCCGTCGCCCGGTGCGGAGGAGAACGACAACCTCGGCACCGAAGACAACAAGGGAGAGCCGGCGACTGCCGTCCCCTCGGGCCCTGCCTCCGACGACGACGGCGACGTGCTCGCCGACGACCCCGACCAGGACTGACCCCACCGCCGCCCCCTCGTGAGTGGGCAGCGCTCACTCCTCCTCGACGAGCTCCCCGCGGATGCGCCGGAGGTCTTCCATCAGCGACCCGATCAGGATCCAGTGGGTCGACGACGGCGGCCGGATGACGAGCGGCGCCGTGAGCGCGGGGATGGCCGAAGTCAGGGTCTCGGGTTCGGGTGACACGTCGGCGATCTGCACGGCCAGCCGCACGTCATGCCCCGCACGCCGCAGCTGCTCGGCGATCGCCGTGACGGCCGGCTCCTGGCCGATCGAGTCGTCGTAGTGGTCGAAGTACGCACGGGTCATCCCGATGGTCTGCGTCACGATCGGTGACAGTCGCTCGAGCAGCGCCCGCATCTCGCGGAGCTCCTCGCGGTGCGTCGAGCGACGCGGATTCAGGGTGAGAGACTCCTCGCCGGCCGCGATGGAGGCCTCAGCGGCATCCTTCATCGGGCGCAGCAGCCGGGCCTCGAGCATGAGCTCCTGCAGCTTCGCGGGCGTCTGCGGTTCGGGCAGCGCGTCGGCCAGACGGTCGAGGCTCGCGGCGAGCTCGCTGCCGAGCAGTCCGAGGTCGCGGCGGGCGGGGGCGACCAGCACCGGCGGCACGATCAGCGCGTTCACGACGATGCCGATGACCACGCCGATCAGGGTCTCGAAGATGCGCGCGATCGCATAGTCGGGGGTCGAACCGAGGGCGAGCACGAGCATCGCCGAGATCGCGACCTGGTTGCCGGTGCCCGGCGTCGCCTTGAACGCCCACGCGACCAGCATCGCCACGACGATGGCGAGCAGCACGATCCAGCTCGGCGAACCCAGCAGCAGGCCGAGAGCCACCGCGATCACGACGCCGACGATCACGCCGATGCTGCGCTCGAGCGCCTTCGACAGCGACTGGTTGACGCTCGGCTGCACGACGAGGAGCGCTGCGATCGCGGCGAACACGGGCAACTGCCCCGGAACCACCCAGCCGGCCAGCAGCCACGCGGCGATCGTCGCCGCGGCGGACTTCACCACCTGCAGCAGGGGCGAGCGCTTCGAGGCGCGGATCGCGGCGTGGATGCGCATGCACTCCACGCTACTCGCGCGCATGCTCGGTCGTGGCGCCCTCGATGTCAACCCCGTCGCGGATCCCCGTCGCATGCAGCTGAATGGGATCACACGAACGACGAACAGTGAGGAGCATCACATGGCGCAGATCATCGAGACCATCGACGTACACGTTCCGGTCGACATCGCTTACAACCAGTGGACGCAGTTCGAGAGCTTCCCCCACTTCCTCGACGAGGTCGAGTCGATCGTCCAGATCGATGACACGCACAACCGCTGGACCGTGAAGGTCGGCGGTGCGACGCGTGAATTCGACGCCGAGATCACCGAGCAGCACCCCGACGAGCGCGTCGCCTGGAAGAGCGTCGGTGGCGACACCGAGCACGCGGGCGTGGTGACCTTCCACAAGCTCGAGGACCTCACGACTCGCGTGACGGTGCAGATCGACTGGGAGCCCGAGGGCCTTCTCGAGAAGGTCGGCTCGCTCGTCGGCGCCGGCTCGCACGCCGTGAAGAAGGACCTGAAGAACTTCAAGGAGTTCATCGAGAAGCGCGGCGCCGAGACCGGTGCCTGGCGCGGCGACGTCGACGCCTGATCGACCCCTGATCCGAGGTCCGGGCGGTGGTGCCCCCATCACCGCCCGGGCCTCTTTCGCTGCCTGCTCGCAGTCTGCCTGCCTGCGGCCTAGGGCGCGCTCGACGCAGAAGATAGGGCATCCTCCCGATGTCGACGGGGCACCTCAGAGCGGAGTCTGAGGACATCCCAACTGAGGAGATGTCATGTACGAGCACCCCTACTTCGCCGAGAAGATCAGCGAGTACGAGAACGAGCGTCTGGAGCAGGCGGCTGAACGCCGTCGTTTCCTCGCCGAGCACGCCGACCAGATCGTCCCGCGGACGCCCGGTCCGGTGGGACGGTTCGGACAGCGGATGCTGCGCACAGTCACCCGGCGACAGCCGAATGGGCCGGATGCCGCCGCGCATCCTGCCGCGGACGTTGCACCGGATGCCGCCGCGGCCGCCACGCGCACCGTCATGACGGTCGCTCCGCGAGCCTCGCGGGTCGCTGCGCCCGCTGAAATGGCGCCTGCTGCACCATCCGCCGGTCTGGCCGCCGTCTGCTGCGAGCCCGCGGCGGTTCGGTGAGTTCGGCATCCCTGGCACCGACCGCGCCACCCCGCCCGGATGTCGGAGGAGAGTGGGACGATGAGTCCATGTCACTCTCCGCCGCGAGCGCTGCGATGGTCGGCCGAGAGGCCGAGATCGCAGTCGTGCGCGGCCTCTTCGACCGAGTCGTCGAGGGGGTCCCGCTCGCGGCGCTCATCGAGGGCGAGGCGGGCATAGGCAAGTCCCGGCTGCTGCGCGAGTTCGGCGCCGAGGTGGTCAACCGAGCCGATGTGCATGTCGGGTGGTGCCTCGATCTCGGGGCCTCGCGCACGCCCTTCGGGCCGATCACCGGCATTCTTCGCTCGATCGTCACGCGCATGGGCGCAGATCGGGTGCGCGAAGAGCTCGGTGTCGGCGTCGAGGCTCTGGGGATGCTGCTGCCCGAACTCAATCCCACCGAGCGCTCGCAGACCAGCCCCGACAGGCTGCGCGATGCGATCGCGGCACTCATCGAGGCCGCGGCCGAGCACGCGCCGCAGGTGCTCGTCGTCGAAGACCTGCACTGGGCGGACGAATCGACCCTCGCGCTCCTCTCCTTCCTGCTGCGCACGCTGACCCACGGGCGCATCCTTCTTCTCCTCACCTGCCGCTCCGACGACGTCCGCCGCGGAGACGCGGTCAGCCGGTTCATCGGTGAGTCCACTCGCGCGCGCCTGCTCGAGCGGGTCACCGTCGAACGGCTCGAGGCCTCGGCGGTTCGCCAGCTCGCCGAATCGATCACCGGGCAGCCCCTCAGCGATGCGGCTCTCGAGCGCATCCAAGACCGCGCCGAAGGAGTTCCCTTCTTCGTCGAAGAGCTCGCCGGATGCTCCTCGGGTCCGCTTCCGGGCAGCCTGCGTGATCTGCTGCTGGCCCGTTTCGACCGACTCGGCGATGACGCGAGGAGGGTGGTGCAGGTGGTCTCGGGGGCGGAGCGTCCGCTGACCCATCCGCTGGTCACGCGGCTCGCGGGTCTGGCCGAGGCGCGCCTCGATGAGGCGATCCGTGAGGCGACGCTCAGCGGCATCCTCGTCGTGGCCGACGACGACTATCGATTCCGGCACGCGCTGCTGCGCGAGGCCGTGCACGACGATCTGCTTCCGGGTGAGAGGGCGCGGCTGCACCGAGCGTATGCCGAGGCGCTGGAGGAGAACTGCGAAGGCTCCGACACCGCCGGCTCGGCCGCGCTCGCCTATCACTGGCAGCTCGCGCAAGACGACCACCGAGCGCTCGCCGCGGCCGTCGCCGCGATGTTCGATGCCAAGTCGCGGTTCGCCTTCGCGAGCGCGGCACGCTTCGGAGAGCTCGCCCTCGATCTGTGGATCCAGGTGCCAGACGCCGAGAGCGTCGTGGGTCTCGGTCGCCTCGAGGTGCTTCGCACTCTGGGTTCGGTGCTCCGCAACGCCGGTGACGGCGAGCGAGCGCTTGCTGTCGTCAATCTCGCGCTCGACGAGGTAGACCCCGACACCGTCGACCCGCGGATGCACGCGAGGCTGCTGCGAGACAAGGCCTACTACATGATGAACCTCGGCCGATCGGGGCCGATCCAGCTGCTGCAGCAGTCGCTGGAGATCCTCGAGAGGCAGGTCGACGATGATCGACTGCGCGCATCGGTGCTCAATCAGCTCGCGAGTCGCTACATGATCGCCGGGCGACTCGATGACGCGATCGCGCTGGCGACCGAGGCCGGTGAGCGCGCCGAGCGGGTCGGGGCCGACGATGAGGCGTCGATCGCCGCGAACGTGCGCGGCGGGGCTCGAGCACAGCTCGGTGATCTCGAGGCCGGGCACCGGGAGTATGCGGCCGCTCTCGATCTGGCGCGCAGTGCGAACCCCGAGATGCGATATCGCGTCAACTACTCCGACCTGCTCGGGCTGCTCGGGCGCTATAGAGATGCCGTCTCCGTGGCCGAAGACGGCTTGGCCAGAGCGCGTGCGTTCGGCGTCGAACGCACGACCGGTGCGTTGATGACGCAGAACATGGCCGTGCCGTTGCTCGAGATGGGGGAGATCGAGCGGGTCGAGGGGATGCTGTCCCGCGAACTCGCGCAGAGGACGCTGCGCATCTCTCACATGTACTCCTCGATGACCCGCGTGCGCGTGCTCTCGTGGCGAGGGCGACACGACGAGGCGGCCGAGATCCTGCGCGAGTGGCATCCCGCCTTCGAGGAGACCGGTCGTGTCGAGCGGCAGATCTGGTACGACGAGGTGATGATGCGCGTCGCCGTCGCCGAGGGGGGAGGAGACCACGCAGGTGCGCTCGACGAGATCCGTGCGATGCTCGCCGATGACGGTCCGGTCTTCCTGCACCAGAGGCGGCTTCTTCTCGAGGCGGGCTGGTTGATCGCCGAGCTCCGGGCGGCGGGTGTCGACGTCAGCGAGGCGAGCGACGAAGTCCGAGCGGCGTGGCTCGCCCAGCCGGGTCAGCTGCTCGGCGACACGTGGTGGTCGATTCTCGAGTCGCTGCTGTCGCCGTCGACACAGAGCCTGCGAGAAGCCGTCGAACTCGCCGACGGCGATGACGTGCCCGTGACCTTCCGCCTCATCACCCGGCTCGAGCTCGCCCGGTTGCTGGTCGATGCCGGCGATCGCTCCGAGGCGACGGCGGTGCTCGCCCATGCGATGAACGAGGGCGAACGCCTCGGGCACGTTCCCCTGACCCGGACGATCGGTGCGTTCGCGGCTGCGGCGGGCCTCGCGGCGGCACCGGCGAGTGCGCAGAGCGCGGAAGAGTCCGACCCGCTCACGGCCCGCGAACGGCAGGTTCTCGACCTGATCGCCGAGGGGCTGAGCAATCGTCAGATCGGCGAGCGGCTCTTCATCAGCGTCAAGACGGTGAGCGTTCACGTGTCGGCCGTGCTGCGAAAACTCGGCGTCAGCACGCGCACCGAGGCGGCGGTCCTTCAAAAGAATCCGAACTTCGGGGTTTCACGTCAGGATGCCGTGGTACGTTGAGCTTGCGCGTATGTCGGACGTTCCGTCACGGCGCAGGCCGCGCAAGCGGCCGTTTGAAAAAGAAAGTAGAAAACACATGGCCACTGGCACTGTGAAATGGTTCAACGCTGAAAAGGGCTTCGGCTTCATCGCTCCCGATGACGGCACGGACGACCTTTTCGCCCACTACTCGGCAATCACCGGCTCCGGTTTCAAGGAGCTCCGTGAGAACCAGAAGGTCGAATTCGACGCTGAGCGTGGCCCCAAGGGCATGCAGGCTGCGAACATCCGCGCTCTCTGAGCGCGAGCAGACTTCCTGAAGCCGGTCGGATCCTCACGGATCCGGCCGGCTTTCTCTATGCCCGAGCGCTTTTCCGAGACGGACGTGATGCGGTGCGGGGTCAATAACGCATCTGAGCGGGCGTGCGAGGTCAATAAAGCATCCGAATCGGGCGTGGGGGATGCGTTTTTGACCCCGCACGCGCGGACTCGCTGCTGACCGCTGCGGGGTCGAGCCTGCATCCGGACATGCGTTTTCGACCAGGCACGCGCGGGATGGACGCCGCCCGGCGCCCGGACCCGAGATGAGGCTTGCCTAACTTTCTGTTAGATTAGGCCAGGCTTACCAAAGCCTGGCGCCCCTCCGCGCCGCACCCCCTCATCCCAACCCGAAGGGAATGCCTGTGCGCACCTCTCGTCTTCTCGCCGCCGGCGTCGCCGCGGCCCTCGCCCTCGGCCTCACGGCCTGCGCGACGCCGTCGAACGACTCGACCTCCGACTCCGCCGGCGGAAACCCCGCCGATGACAGTGCCTTCCCCGTCACGATCGAGCACGTCTATGGCGAGACCACGATCGAGAAGAAGCCCGAGCGCGTCGCGACCGTCGCCTGGGCCAACCACGAGGTTCCCCTCGCGCTCGGCATCGTTCCCGTCGGCATGAGCAAGGCCTCGTGGGGCGACGACGACGACAACGGCATCCTGCCCTGGGTCGAGGAGAAGCTCGACGAGCTCGGCGGCGAAGAGCCCGTGCTCTTCGACGAGTCCGACGGCATCGACTACGAGGCCGTCGCCGACACCGAGCCCGATGTGATCCTCGCTTCGTACTCCGGCCTCACGCAGGAGGAGTACGACACTCTCTCGAAGATCGCTCCGGTCGTCGCGTACCCCGAGGTCGCCTGGGGCACGCCGGTCGACGAGATGATCGAGATGAACTCGAAGGCTCTCGGACTCGAAGCAGAGGGCGATGCCCTCATCGAGGATCTGCACGCCGACGCCGAGGCCGCTCTCGAGGAGAACAGCGCTCTCAAGGACAGGAAGGTCCTCTTCGCCTACATCGACCCGAGCGACCTGAGCCAGGTCGGCTACTACACCGCGATCGACACGCGCCCCGGATACCTGCACGACGACCTGGGCCTTCCTCTGCCGTCCGTCGTCGAGGAGAACGCCGACAGCGACCAGTTCTACCTGACCGTGAGCTCCGAAGAGGCCGACAAGTTCGCTGACGTCGACGTCTTCGTGACCTACGGCGACGAGTCGCTCATCGCGACGCTGCAGGCAGACCCGCTGCTGTCGAAGATCCCGGCCATCGCCGAGGGCCGCATCGCGATCCTCCCGGATGCCACTCCGATCGCCGCGTCGGCGAACCCCTCGCCGCTGTCGATCCCGTGGGGGCTCTCCGACTACCTCGGCCTGCTGGCGGCACCGCTCGCCGCGAAGTGACCTTCAGCGTCACCCTCGCGCACTGAATTCCCGTGACCGCTGTCACCCTTCCCATGCCGGGCACCGCAGACCTGCGGCGCCCGGCATGGGCGCGCTCGCTCTGGCTGCTCGTCGGTCTCGGAGTGCTGCTCGTGCTCTGCATCCTGTCGATCTGCTTCGGCGTGCGCTCCGTGAGCATCGACGACATCTTCGCCGCGCTCAGCGGGCAGGATGACACCCTCGCCCAGGCCGCGATCATCAAGCGCTTCCCGCGCACCGTGCTCGCGCTCCTCGTGGGTGCCGCCCTCGCCCTCTCCGGCGCGACGATGCAGGCGGTCACCCGCAACCCGATCGCCGATCCCGGCATCCTCGGTGTCTCGAACGGCGCCTCGCTCGCCGTCGTCATCGGTCTCGCGTTCATCGGCCTCACCGACGCATACAGCCAGATGGCGCTCGCGATCATCGGCGCCGCACTCGCCGCAGCCTTCGTCTACACGGTCGGCTCGCTCGGCCGCGGCGGCGCCACTCCTCTCAAGCTCGCCCTCGCGGGTGCAGCCACGTCGGCCGCCTTCGCCTCGCTCATCAGCGCCATCATGCTGCCGCGCGTCGACCTCCTGCAGGCATTCCAGTCGTGGCAGATCGGGGGCGTCGGCGGCGCCGAATGGCCGCGCATCGCGATCACGGCGCCCGTGCTCGCGCTGGGAGCGCTGATCTGCTTCGTGAGCGCCCGCGGCATGAACTCCCTCGCCCTCGGCGACGACATGGCCAAGGGTCTCGGCGAGCACGTCTTCCGCACGCGCCTCATGTCGGCGCTCGGCGCCGTGATCCTCGCCGGCGCCGCCACCGCCATCGCGGGTCCGATCGGCTTCGTCGGACTCGTCGTTCCGCACGTCTGCCGGATGCTGATCGGCACCGACCACCGCTGGCTTCTGCCGTTCTCGGCCATGGCCGGCGCAGCGCTGCTTCTCGCGAGCGACATCGTCGGCCGCGTGATCGCGCCCTCGTCGGAGGAGATCCAGGTCGGCATCATCACCGCGATCATCGGAGCCCCGTTCTTCATCTGGATCGTCCGCCGTCAGAAGGTGCGTGAACTGTGAGCGCCATCGACCGGGCTGCGGCCCAGACTCCTGCGGCATCCGAACGAAGGGGCGGGTCCGTCGCCGCGATCGTCGCCGGCCGTCGCTCACGACACCGCCGCCACGCGGTCGCGACCATCGTTCTCGGCGCGATGCTCGTGGTGCTGTTCGCCGTCGCCCTGATGATCGGCAACACGTTCTATCCGCTCGACGAGGTGATCCGCGTCATCATGGGCGAGACGGTTCCGGGGGCGTCGTTCACAGTGGGTGAGCTGCGTCTGCCCCGCGCGGTGCTCGCGATCCTCGCCGGGTTCGCGTTCGGCATCGCGGGCGTCTCGTTCCAGACGCTGCTCCGCAACCCGCTCGCGTCTCCCGACATCATCGGCATCTCGAACGGCGCCGGCGCCGCTGCGGTGTTCGGCATCGTGGTGCTGTCGTTGAACGGCCCGGTGGTCTCGCTCCTGGCTCTCGTCGGCGCGATCGTGACCGCGGGAATCATCTACCTGCTGTCGATCAAGAACGGCTTCGCGGGCACGCGACTGATCCTGATCGGCATCGGCGTCGCGGCGATGCTGCAGAGCGTCATCTCCTACATGCTGTCGCGCGCAGCGAGCTGGGACATCCAGACCGCGATGCAGTGGCTCACCGGAAGCCTGAACAATGCCTCGTGGGAGCGCGTGATGCCGCTCGCGATAGCCGCGGCGGTGCTGATGCCGCTGCTGCTCTCGCAGGGGCGCGCACTCGGAGCCATGCAGCTCGGCGATGATTCGGCGTCCGGTCTCGGCGTGCGGGTCAACACCACCCGCCTGCTGTTCATCCTGGGCGCCGTCGCCCTGCTCGCCTTCGCGACCGCGGCCTGCGGCCCCATCGCGTTCGTCGCGTTCATGGCGGGTCCCATCGCCGCCCGCATCACCGGCCCGGGAGCGAACCTGCTGCTTCCGAGCGCGTTCGTCGGTGCCGTGCTGGTGCTCGGCGGCGATCTGCTCGGCCAGTTCGCGTTCGGGGATCGCTACCCGGTCGGCGTGATCACCGGCGTGCTCGGCGCTCCGTATCTCATCTTCCTGCTCATCCGCACCAACCGCTCGGGAGGCTCACTGTGACCGAGGCGCACACTCTGACGGCCGAGTCCGTCACGCTCGCCTACGGCGACCGCACGATCATCGACGGCCTCGACCTAGCGATCGCCCCCGGCAAGATCACGACGATCGTCGGAGCCAACGGATGCGGCAAGTCGACGCTGCTGCGCTCGCTCGCGCGTCTGCTCTCGCCGACCGCCGGCCAGATCGTGCTCGACGGCAAGTCGGTGCACGCGCGCCCCACCAAGGAGGTCGCGCGCATCCTCGGTCTGCTGCCGCAGTCGCCCGTCGCGCCGGAGGGCATCGCCGTCGCCGACCTCGTGGGTCGTGGCCGGCATCCGCACCAGAAGATGCTCGCCCGCTGGAGTGCCCACGACTACGAGATCGTGGCGGACGCCCTCGAGGCGACCGGAACCACCGACCTCGCCGACCGCAGCGTCGACGAGCTCTCGGGTGGCCAGCGTCAGCGCGTGTGGATCGCGATGGCGCTCGCGCAGGAGACCGACATCCTGCTGCTGGACGAGCCGACCACGTTCCTCGACGTCGCGCACCAGGTCGAGGTGCTCGACCTGCTCACCGACCTGAGCGTCTCGCGCGGCACCACGATCGTCATGGTGCTGCACGACCTCAACCTCGCCGCGCGGTATTCAGACGAGCTCGTCGCGATGAAGGAGGGCAGGGTGCACGCCACCGGCGCTCCACAGGATGTCGTGACCGCCCAGCTCGTCGAAGAGGTCTTCGACCTCGCGAACCAGATCACCATCGACCCGGTCTCGGGAAAGCCGATGGTCACCCCGATCGGAAGGCATCATGTCCGCTGAGACGACGACCGAACGCCCCACCTACGTGCTGGCCCGCGCCGAGGTGCGCGCGGTCGAACGGGTGTCGCCGAACTTCGTGCGCGTCACCTTCGGCGGTGACGACCTCTTCGAGTTCGGCACGCCCGGCGACACCTTCGACTCTCGGATCAAGATCGTGTTCCCGCCGGCATCCGGCATCCTTCCCGAGCTCGATCGGGACACCGACGACTGGTGGGGGTCGTTCCTCGCCGTGCCCGAGGACGAGCGCGGATCCATGCGCACCTACTCAGTGCGCGAGCTTCGCGTGACGGATGCCGGCACCGAGCTCGACGTCGATTTCGTGCTGCATCTGGCGCCTGGACTGACGGGCCCCGCGTCGAGGTGGGCCGATGCGGCCGCCGCCGGCCAGGAGCTGTTCATCGTCGGACCGCGTCGCGGGGTCGCCGCAGCGGCTCACGGCGGTGCCGAGTACGAGCCGGGCACTGCTGCGTCGGTCGTTCTCGCCGGTGACGAGACCGCGGCTCCCGCGATCGCCCGCATCCTCGAAGACGCCCCGAGCGACCTCCGAGGCTGCGCGTTCATCGAGGTGCCGTCTCCCGCCGACATCCTGCGCATCGACGCTCCCGCCGGCGTCGAGGTGCACTGGCTGCCCCGAGATGCGGGCGAGCCCCACGGTGTGCGTCTCATCCCCGCTGTGCTCGAGTACCTCGGCGATGCGGACGCCGCCGACGAGATCGACGTGAAGGACATCGAGTCCGAGGACCTGCTCTGGGAAACCCCCGACTACTCGGGCCTCGGCGAGGAGATCGCGGCGACGGATGCTCCCGCCGAGCGCTACTTCTGGATCGCCGGCGAGAGCGGCGTCGTCACCACATTGCGCCGTCACCTGGTCAAGGACCTCGGCATCGACCGCTCCCAGGTCGCCTTCATGGGCTACTGGCGCCGAGGCGTCGCGATGCGGGGCTGAGCCGCCTGCTTTCGCGCGGTCGGCCGCCGCAACGGTTCGCATCGCCCCTTGAGTCCTGGAGTTCCGCCACGGCAGAGGTCAGACTGGGCGGATGGAGTACGCCGGAGTAGTGCCGATGGACGCCCCTGACCCGAGCGCCGATTTCGAAGCTCGCGTGCGCGGGCTGTCCTACCCGGTGTTCCAGCTGCGGCCGCAGCCATCACTCACGCGCATACCGGGTGCCTCGTTCATGGAGATGGGCGCGTCGGCGGCAGCGGGCGCGCCGATAGGACTGGCGGAGTCGTCGGTGTCGCTCACCTACACGCTGTGGAGGAATCCCGACGACCATTCCGACCCGCGCAACGAGATCGAGCTGGACCCCGGCATCCGACGATCGATCGAGGAGGAACCGCCGTGGGGCCGCCCAGCGTGGCTGATCGAGCGGGCTCAGCTGCTCAAGTACCCGATGCTCTGGGAGGCGGTGCGCACCAGCTGGCAGGCGTCGCCCGATCCCGAGCGGCACGCGCTCTCGGAGCAGTTGGTCGACCACACCAATCACATACTGCGGAACAGATTCCGTGAGGAGCTCGGACTCCCCGACCTGCCGAGCGAGGGTGACGACGGCGGCTGGGAGGCGAAGACATCGGCGGCCAGGGATGCCGTCGTCGCGGTGGATGGCCGGAATCGACCGGGTGTGCAGATCGACACCGATCCCTTCGTCTACGCGGTGGGCTTCCGCGTCGATGAGAACGTGGTCTGCACTGTCGTCGTGCCGCGCGACAGCCTGCCGATGATCGACCTCGCCATCACGACCTTCGAGTGAGCCGACGGGTGTCCGGCGAGTCCAACCGCCTCGTGGCGGGACATGGCCCGGTGGCGCCCGGGGATGCCGCGTCGTAGCATCCCAATGGAATCGTTCGATGACGAGGAGGCCGTCCATGACGCAGCACACGCTCGAGCTTCCGGAGGTCGACCTCGTCTACGACGTGCACGGGCCGCTCCCGACTGCGGATGGTCGTCCTCCGCTGATGATGATCGGTCAGCCGATGGACGCGACCGGATTCCAGGCCCAGGTGGCGCTGTTCGGCGATCGCACCGTGGTGACCTACGACCCGCGTGGCATGGGCCGCAGTACGCGCAAGGACGGCGGTGTCACGAACGACCCGGAGACCCAGGCTGAGGATGTCCACGCGATCATCGAGGCGCTCGGTGTCGGCAGCGTCGACATGCTCGCGAGCAGCGGCGGCGCCGTGAGTGCGCTCGCCCTGGTCACGGCGCACCCGCACGACGTCGCGACCCTGGTCGCTCACGAGCCGCCGATCGACAGCGTGCTGCCGGATGCCGAGGCGGTCCACCGCGCCCGCATCGCCTACACGCAGGTGTATCAGGACAAGGGGTGGGGCGCAGGGATGGCGGCGTTCATCGCGATGACCTCGTGGGAGGGCGAGGTCACCGACGAGTACCTCGCGCAGCCGGCGCCGGACCCCGCGGCGTTCGGGATGGCGACCGAGGACGACGGCAAGCGGGACGACCCGTTGCTGTCGGAACTCTCGTGGGCGGTGCCCCTCTATGTGCCGGACATCGAGGCGCTGAAGGCCGCGCCTACGCGGATCGTCGTTGCCGTCGGGGAGGAGTCGCTGAAGGTCTACACCGGCCGCACCGCGATCGCCTGCTGGCCGAGCAGCTCGGCCAGCAGGCGACGGTGTTCCCCAGTCACCACGGCGGCTTCATGGGCGGAGAGTTCGGCTACGCCGGTCAGCCCGAGGCCTTCGCCGCCAAGCTCCGCGAGGTGCTCGACCGATCGTAGAGGTGAGAACGGCGCCTAGGCGCTCTCGCGCACCACGAGCTCGGTGTCGAGGATGACCGAGCGGGGCGATGCTCCGGCGATGACCTCGAGCAGCACGGCGACCATCTGAGCGCTGATCTGATCCCAGGGTTGACGCATGGTCGTGATCGGAGGCTCGTGGGTGGCGGCGAGGCCCGAGTCGTCGAACCCGGCGATCGCGATGTCCTCCGGCACGCGGCGTCCGGCACGGCGGGCGGCGGCGATCGCTCCGGCGGCCATCCGGTCGGATGCTGCGAACACGGCGTCGACGTCGTGCGCGAGCATCCTCGTCATCGCGGCCTGCCCTGATTCGTACGAGTAGTCGCCCACCTCGACCAGCGTCTCGTCGAACTGCTCGCCGAGCTCTTCGCGGAAGCCGACCAGGCGGTAGCGCCCGCCGGGGGTGTCGTCGGGTCCCGTGATCATGCCGATGCGGCGGTGGCCCTGCGCCACGAGGTGCGCGGCCATCGTGCGGGCCGAGGCGACCTCGTCGACCGAGATCGTCGAGAGCTCGCGTTCGTGCCCGAGGGGCAGACCGCAGCAGACGGTGGGGATGCCGACCTCGATCAGCTGGTCGAGCAGCGGGTCGGACTCATGCGATGAGATCAGCATGACGCCGTCGACATGACCGGCGCTGAGGAACTGGGCGACGCTCTCGCGCTCGGCGGGCGTTCCGGCGACGAGCAGCACCAGTGTCATCGCCCGCTGCGCGAGGGCTTCGGCCGCTCCGCGCAGCAGCAGTGCGAAGGTCGGGTCGTCGAACAGCAGCTGCTGCGGCTCGGTCAGCAGAAACGCCAGTGAACCGGCGCGGCCCGTCGCGAGACTTCGCGCGTGATGGTTCGCCGTGTAGCCGGTGGCGAGGATCGCCTCTTCGACGGCCTGCCTGGCATCGGGGGACACCCAGTGCCCGCCGTTGATCACACGCGAGACCGTGCTGCGGGACACCCCCGCCTGCGCCGCGATCTGGCGGATCGTCGGCTTGCGCTTCGCGCTGACATCACTCATCGCCTGTGACTCTACCCACAGCATCCCGTCGAGCGGTAGTCCAACCTGGGACCGGTCTCAGTTCGGTAACGGCAGTTGTGATCGACAGCGGACCTGGGGTAGAACTGAGACCGGTCCCAGTCACTCTCATGAGTCAGGCTGAGACCGGTCCCAGTCGAATGAGCGACAGCACGCCGGGACCCGCACCACGACCACACCGACCCGATGGAGTGCCGATGACCTCGCCCCACGCCTGGCCTGAGCTGCGCGGAATCGCCTATGGCGGCGACTACAACCCCGAGCAGTGGTCGCCCGAGACGTGGCGCGAAGACGTCATCCTGATGCGCGAGGCCGGAGTCAACCTGGTGAGCGTCGGCATCTTCTCGTGGGCGCTCATCGAAGTCGCCGAGGGCGAGTTCGACTTCGCCTGGCTCGACGAGCTGCTCGACCTGCTGCACGCGAACGACATCAAGGTCGACCTGGGCACGCCCACGGCATCCCCGCCGGCGTGGTTCTTCGCGAACCACCCCGACGCCCACGTGATCGACCGCGAGGGACGCACGATGGGCTTCGGCTCGCGCGGCATGGCCTCGCACTCGTCACCGGCCTACCGCGAGGCGATCGTGCGGATCGCGGATGCTCTCGCGGCTCGCTATGCGCAGCATCCGGCCGTCGTGCTGTGGCACGTGCACAACGAGTACGGCGTTCCCGTCGGTGAGGACTACTCGCCGAACGCGGTCGCCGCCTTCAGGCTCTGGCTCCAGGAGAAGTACGGCTCGCTCGATGCGCTGAACAGCGCGTGGGGCACCGCCTTCTGGGGTCAGCACTACTCGGCGTGGGAGCACGTCGGTGCGCCCGCCATCGCCCCGAGCGTCGTGAACCCGGCTCAGCGCCTCGACTTCGCGCGCTTCACGGATCACCAGCTGCGTGCGTGCTTCATTGCCGAGCGCGACGCGATCCGCGCGCACGCCGATCAGCCGGTCACGACGAACTTCATGGCGAACCAGAGCTGGACCACAGACCTGTGGGCCTGGGGCCGCGAGGTCGACATCGTCTCTGACGACCACTACCTGTGGGCCGCCGACGAGGACGCGCACATCGGGCTCGCCATCGCAGCCGACCTCAGCCGGTCGGTTGGGGGCGGCAAGCCGTGGATCCTCATGGAGCACTCGACCTCGGCCGTGAACTGGCAGCCGCGCAACATCGCCAAGCGTCGCGGCGAGATGCAGCGCAACTCCTTCACGCACCTCGGCCGCGGAGCCGACGGCATCCTGTTCTTCCAGTGGCGCGCAGGCCGCTCGGGCGCCGAGAAGTTCCACTCCGCGATGCTGCCGCACGCCGGCACCGAGTCGCGGGTCTTCCGGGAGGTCGTCGATCTGGGTGCCGCGCTCGGCCGCCTCGACGAGGTGCAGGGAAGCACGGTGAAAGCCGACGTCGCGATCCTCTGGGACTTCGAATCGTTCTGGGCACAGGACCTCGAATGGCGCCCCTCCGAAGATGTCACGCACGCCGCCCAGGTTCGCCGCTTCTACGAGCAGCTGTGGCGTGACGGCATCACGGTCGATTTCGCCCTGCCGGGCCAGGACCTCTCGGGCTACCGCCTGGTGGTCGCTCCGGCGCAGTACCTGTTGAGCACCGCGGATGCCGCGAACCTCACCTCGTATGTCCGCGACGGCGGCACGTTGCTCGTGTCGTTCTTCTCAGCCATCGTCGACGAGAACGACGCCGTGCACGCCGGTGGCTTCGTCGCCCCGCTGCGTGAGGCGCTCGGGCTCACGGTCGAGGAGTTCCTGCCGCTGCGCGAGGGCGAGAGCCACGGACTCGACTGGGTCGATCACGACGGCATCATCGCCGACGTCTGGCAGGAGGACATCGCGCTCGAAGGAGCCGAGGTCATCGCGAACTTCTCGGGCGGACCCGGTGAGGGCGAGCCCGCGATCACGCGTCACCGTCACGGGGCGGGCACCGGCTGGTACGTCGGCACCCGGCTGGATGCGGCGGGAATGCGCGCGCTCCTGCACGAGGTCTACGCGGATGCCGACGTCACCCCGTCGGGTGTCGCCGAGGGCCTCGAGGTCATCACCCGTCACGGCGGCGACTCGGTCTACCGCATCGCCGTGAACCACCGTGATGACGACGTCGAGCTCGAAGCCGCAGGCGTCGAGCTCCTCAGCGGCGCCGAGATCTCGGGCGTCCTGACGATCGCGGCGGGCGGGGTCGCCGTCATCCGCACCTCCCACTGACAGCACGATCCGCACGACCCGCATCACCCTGCACCACCACGAACCACACAGCAATACCCACCCCGGTCGCGATGACGCGCAGCGCATCGTCGGCCACGACAGATAGGAAAACGCATGCGCAAGCACATCGGAGTCGGCGCACTCGCTCTGGCCGCGGCCGTGGTCCTCGCGGGCTGCTCCGCCGGCGCACCCGAAGGCGGCGGCGACGACGCCGCATCCGGCGACGGCGCTGAACTCGTCATCTGGACGGATGCCGAGCGCGAAGCCGCGATCACCGCAGCCGCCGAGGCGTTCGAAGAGGAGACCGGAGCCAAGGTCACCCTCGTGCAGAAGAACTTCGAGGACCTCCGCAACGACTTCATCGCGCAGGTCCCGACCGGCGAGGGACCCGACATCACGGTCGGCGCGCACGACTGGCTCGGCGCGCTCGTCGCGGCCGGTGTCGTCGACACGATCGACCTCGGCGACAAGGCGTCGGAGTTCGAGCAGGTCGCCCTCGACGCCATGACCTACGACGGCCAGCTGTATGCGATGCCGTACTCGCTCGAGACCATCGCCCTCGTGCAGAACGTCGACCTCGTCGGCGCAGAGGCCCCGGCCACCTGGGACGACATGATCGCCAAGGGCGTCGCGGCGGGCACCGAGCGTCCGTTCGTCATCAACACCGGCGGCGAGACCGGCGACGGATACACGATGTACGGACTGCAGACCTCGTTCGGCGCCCCCGTCTTCGTGCAGGACGACACCGGCTCGTACACGAGCGAGGTCGGCATGGGCGGAGCACCCGGCGAGGCGTTCGCCAGCTGGCTCGGGGCCAACGGCTCGAGCGGCACCGGCTACATCTCGACCACCGTCGACTACGACATCAACAACGAGCTGTTCGCGTCGGGCAAGGCCCCGTACACGATCCAGGGCCCGTGGGCCATCAGCGCGTTCGACGGAATCAACGTCGCCGTGAACCCGATCCCCTCTGCGGGCGGCGAGCCCGCAGCCCCGTTCGTCGGCGTGCAGGGCTTCTACCTCTCGAGCAAGAGCAAGAACGCCCTTCTCGCCCAGGAGTTCCTCGTGAACTACCTCGGCACCGAAGACGCGCAGCGTGCCCTCTACGAGGCCGACCCCCGCATCCCCGCGTGGTCGACGCTCGCCGACGAGGTCTCGTCCGACCCGATCACCGCCGGCTTCGTGGCCTCCGCCCAGAGCGGCGTGCCGATGCCGTCGATCCCCGAGATGGGTTCTGTCTGGGATCTCTGGAACGCCGCGCAGGCGCAGATCATCAACGGCGCCGACCCCGTGTCGACGTGGAACACCATGGTCGCCGACCTCGAGACGACTCTCGCGGGTTGACCCGACTTGTGGGGCGTTTCGTCTCGGTCGCTTCGCTCCCTCGCTCAACGAACATTCCCGGTCGTTGAGCGAGCGGAGCGAGACGAAACGCCCCGCCAGACAGGACTGATGACATGACGATCCAGGCACCACCGGCCGAGGCCCCCACCCCCGTGGTGAAGCCCTCGCGCGAATCCCACGCCCGTCGCTTCCGCGGCCTCGGCTGGGGCTTCCTCATCAAGCTCGCCCTGATGGCGTTGGTCAACGCCTTCGGCATCATGACCGCGATCTCGGCCTGGAGTGCCGAGTCGTGGATCGTTCTCGGCGTCGTCGTGCTGCTGGTCATCATCGCCGACTGGGTGTACTTCACCCGCAAGGCGCTGCCGCTGAAATACCTGCTCCCCGGGCTGATCTTCCTGCTCGTCTTCCAGGTCTTCATCTTCGGCTACACGGCGTACATCGCCTTCACGAACTACGGCACCGGTCACGTCGGCACGCAGGCGCAGGCGGTCGAGGCCGCGCTGATCCAGGGCGAGCGTCGCATCGAGGGCTCGTCGGACTACCCGCTCTCGATCGTGCAGCGCGGCGACGAGCTCGGGTTCGCGATCGTCGACGACGACGGCGACGTGCAGGTCGGATCCGCGACCGAACCGCTGACCACCGCATCCGATGCCGAGATCGGCACCACCGGCGCCCCGAGCGAGGTGCCCGGGTGGGAGGTCGTCCCGCGGGCGACCGTGCTGACCGATCCGACACTCGGAGCGACGATCAAGGACCTCAGGGTGCCGGTCTCGGACGACCCGAACGACGGTTCGATCCGCACCCGAGAGGGCTCGACCGGCTCGGTCTACGAACCGACGCTGGTGTGGGATGCCGAGGCGCAGACGATCACCGACACGCAGTCGGGCACGGTCTACACGGCCACGGATCTCGGTGCGTTCGTGGCTGAAGACGGCACGGCGCTGCCGACGGGGTGGTCGGTGAACGTCGGGTTCGCCAACTTCCTCAAGCTCTTCACGGATGCGAACCTCGCGGGCACCCTGTTGAGCGTCACGGTCTGGACCTTCGCGTTCGCGATCCTGTCGGTCGTGCTGAGCTTCGCCGTCGGACTCGGCCTCGCGATCGTCTACAACGACCCGCGCGTCAAGGGTCGCCGGTTCCTGCGGGCGCTGTTCATCCTTCCCTACGCGTTCCCCGCGTTCATGGCCGCGCTGCTGTTCCGCGGCATGTTCAACGCCGAGTTCGGCGTGATCAACGACCTGTTCTTCTTCGGCTCGCAGATCAACTGGCTCGGCGACCCGTGGCTCACCCGAGCCGCGGTGATCTTCGTGAACGTGTGGCTGAGCTACCCGTACTGGTTCCTCGTGTGCACGGGCGCGCTGCAGTCGCTGCCGGGCGAGACGCTCGAAGCGGCCGAGATCGACGGTGCGAACAAGCTGCAGCGCTTCCGCGCGATCGTGCTGCCGCTGCTGCTCGTGTCGACCGCCCCCCTGCTGATCGCCTCGTTCGCCGTCGCGTTCAACAACTTCACCGTGATCTACACCTTCAACAACGGCGGGCCGGCCATCGCCGGCGCTCCGTACGCACTGGGCTCGACCGACATCCTCGTCTCGGCCATCTACGACGTCTCGGGCGTCTCGGGTGGTGCGGCCGACTACGGCCTCGCGAGCGCGCTGTCGATCATCGCCTTCATCGTGGTCGGTCTCATCTCAGCGCTGAGCTTCCGACAGACCCGCAAGCTCGAGGAGTACCAGTGATGAGTGAGACAAGAGTCATCGTGACCGGTTCAACGAAAGAAGCGGATGCCGCGCGCGCAGGCGCTCGACGGCGTCGGTGGTGGGGCGAGGTCGGATGGAAGTACATCCTGGCCGCAGGCGTGCTGTTCTTCGCCGCGTTCCCGCTCGTCTACGTGCTGTCGGCGTCGCTCAACCCGAACGGCAGCCTTGCGGCATCCAGCGCTCTGTTCAGTGCGCTCGATCCCGCGAACTACATCGCCCTCGGCGAATCGCGCTACTGGGTGTGGTTCGGCAACACCCTGCTGATCGGCGGTGTGACCGCGGTGGGCTCGGTGCTGATGGGAGCCTGCGGCGCCTATGCGTTCTCGCGCTTCCGCTTCAGCGGGCGACGCGCGAGCCTCACCACCCTGCTCGTGCTGCAGATGTTCCCGCAGGCGCTGGCGTTCATCGCCATCTTCCTGATGCTGCAGACCCTCGGCGACGTGGTCCCTGCTCTCGGCATCAACTCGAAGATCGCCCTGATCTGCGTCTACCTCGGCGGCGCACTCGGCGCGAACACGTTCCTGATGTACGGCTTCTTCAACACGATTCCCGTCGAGATCGACGAGTCCGCGAAGATCGACGGCGCCAGCCACGCGCAGATCTTCTGGCGGCTCATCATGCCGCTGGTCGTGCCGATCCTCGCGGTCGTCGCCCTGCTCGCGTTCCTCGCGGCGTTCGGCGACTTCATCCTGTCGAAGATCATCCTCACCTCCGAGGACAACTGGACCCTCGCCGTCGGCATGTACCAGTGGGTCTCGAACCAGCTGACCTCGCGCTGGGGGCTCTTCGCCGCCGGTGTCGTCGTCGCCGCCGTGCCCGTGCTCGCACTGTTCTTCTCGCTGCAGAAGTACATCGTCGGCGGGCTCACCCAGGGATCCGTCAAGGGCTGATCCTCTCTTCCGCACCGCTCGAAAGGCCGTCATGCACCGTCGCACGCGTTCCCTTCTCTCCACCGCCCTGGCCACGGTCACCGCCGTCGCCCTGATCGGCGTCGCGCTGCCGGCGTCGGCCGCGCCATCCCCGGCATCCGTGCCGGCTGCTGTCGCCGCCATCGAACCGGTGGATGCCGGCATCACCGTCCCTCGAGTCGAGAACCTGCCCGACGACTTCATCGGCGGCGTCGACGTGTCGTCGGTGCTGTCTCTCGAAGAGTCGGGCGTCGTGTTCCGAGACTCCGACGGCACGCCGGGCGATCTGTTCGAGATCCTCGCCGACGCCGGGGTCACCGACGTGCGGGTGCGCGTGTGGAACGACCCGTTCGACGCGAACGGCAACGGCTACGGCGGCGGCGACGTCGACGTCGATCGTGCGATCGAGATCGCGCAGCGCGCGACGGATGCCGGACTCGGCGTGCTCGTCGACTTCCACTACTCCGACTTCTGGGCAGACCCCGCCAAGCAGCAGGTGCCCAAGGCCTGGGAGGGGATGACGGCTGACCAGGTCGCCGCCGAGGTCGGCACCTTCACCCGTGATGCCGTGCGACGACTGGTGGATGCGGGCGTCGACCTGCGCATGGTGCAGGTGGGCAACGAGACCAACGGCGGCGTCGCCGGGGTGCGCGGCTGGGACGACATGGCGAAGGTGTTCTCGGCAGGCTCTGCCGCCGTGCGCGCCGAAGCGCCCGACACCCTCGTCGCCGTGCACTTCACCAACCCCGAGCGGGCCGGCTTCTATGCCGACGTCGCAGCCCAGCTCGACCGCCGCGACGTCGACTACGACGTGTTCGCGTCGTCGTACTACCCGTTCTGGCACGGCACCCCCGAGAACCTCACGGCGGTGCTCTCGCACGTCGCCGAGACGTACGGCAAGAAGGTCATGGTCGCCGAGACCTCGTGGGCGTTCACGCTCGACGACGGAGACGGCCACGGCAATGTGGTCGACCTGCCGTCCGAGGCGACGCAGTATCCGGTGAGCGTGCAGGGTCAGGCCGATGCGGTGCGCGCGGTCGTGCAGGCGGTCGCCGACGTCGGCGAGGCCGGCATCGGCGTCTACTACTGGGAGCCCGCGTGGCTTCCGGTGGGGCCGCCGTCGCAGCTCGAGCAGAACAAGGTGCTCTGGGAGCGCGACGGCTCGGGGTGGGCGTCGAGCTTCGCGGGCGAGTACGAGCCCCATGATGCGGGCCAGTGGTTCGGCGGATCCGCGTGGGACAACCAGGCGCTGTTCGGGTTCGACGGCAGGGCATCCGATGCGCTGAACATCTTCTCCTACGTGCGCACCGGAGCCCAGGCCCCTCGCGCTGTCGAGTCGGTGCAGCCCGTGGCGCTGCAGCTGGTCGAGGGCGATGCGGTCGAGCTGCCCGGCGAAGTGTCCGTGCTCTACAACGACGGCTCGTCGGAGCAGCAGACCGTCACCTGGTCGACCGGCGCGGAGTACATCGAGGGCGTCGGCGAGTATGCGATCGCGGGCGTGACGGAAGCGGGACTCGCGGCCTCCGCCACAGTGTCGGTCGCGGCGCGCAACTATCTGCGCAACCCTGGATTCGAGGATGCGGACACGAGCATGTGGAGCGCGACCGGGTCGGGCCTCACCCTGCGAGCATGGGATGACCCTCGGAGCGGCACCCATTCGGCGCACTTCTACGCGGCATCCGGATACTCGTTCGAGCTGTCGCAGACCGTGAGCGGGCTGCCCGCAGGGTCGTACGTCGCTCGGGCATCGCTGCAGGGCGACGGTGAAGGCTCGGACGGGCGGGCTTCGCTGTCGCTCTCGTCGTCTGCAGCGGGCCCCGCTGCGGCCTTCGGGTTCGACGGCTGGCGGGTGTGGTCGACGCCGACGACCGAGGCGCTGCAGGTGGGTGCCGAGGGCACGGCGACCGTGCGGATCTCCGCGGCGCTGCCGGCGGGGGCGTGGGGCACGATCGACGATCTCGAGCTCGTGCGCGAACCGATGCCCGGTGCCGACACCACGCAGCTGCGGGATCGGCGCGACGCGGCTGCGGCTCTCGACCTGACGACGTATGTCGAGTCGTCGACGACCGCCATGCCCGGTGCGATCGCGCGTGCCGACATCGTGCTCGCAGCGACCAGCCCGAGTGAGGATGCCGTGGCAGGAGCCGTGGCGACGCTCGATGACGCCGTCGACGCACTCGTGCGGAAGGACTCGGCGACGGCCGCCCCGGCTCGCGGAGTGCTGTCGCACGACAACGGCCATGACACCGGGCTGCTCGACGGCGACTTCACGCTCACCATGAATCTGTGGTGGGGGCAGAACGCCACCAAGCTGCGAGTCTTCGAGAACGGCGTGCTGATCGAGACGGTGCCGCTGACATTCGGAGGCACCGGTGCGCAGACGGCACAGGTCGCCGTGACCGGCAAGGCGAACGGCAGCTACGTCTACACCGGCGAACTGGTCAACTCGCGAGGCGTGACGGCGGTGAAGCCCGTGACGGTGAAGGTGAAGGATGCGGCTCCCGGCACACCCGTGCTGTCGGCCGACAACTGGGACGGCGACGGGTCGTACACGCTCACCGCCGACATGTGGTGGGGCACGAACGCGACCTCGTACCGCCTGTACGAAGACGGTGTGCTGATCTCCGAGGGCGACATGGTCGCGAACAGCCCCGCCGCGCAGCGTGTGACGGTGCCGGTGTCGGGGCGGTCGGTGGGAAAGCACACCTACCGTGTGGAGTTCGTGAACGCCGCGGGCAGTACCGAGAGCAAGACGCTCACGGTGACGGTCAAGCGCTGACGGCATCCGGCTGCGTCCTGAATCCGTGGTCGGGTCAGCACCGGATGCTTCTGTTCGTTGAGCGAGCGGAGCGAGACGAAACGCGGTGAGGACACCGGAGCGTTGAGCCCCTGCATCCTCACCGCGTTTCGTCTCGTCGCTGCGCTCCTCGCTCAACGAACGGAAGGGTGCGTCACTTGCTGAGGAAGTCCTTCAGCGCGGCGTTGACCTCGTCGGCGTGGGTCCAGAGCAGGCCGTGCGGGGCGCCCTCGACCTCGACGTAGGTCGCCGCGGGCACTGCCTGGTGGAACCGGCGGGCGGTGGCGTCGATCGGCAGGATGTTGTCCTTGGTGCCGTGGAGGATCAGCGTGGGCTTGCCGGCATCGCGCACCGCATCCACGTCGCCGCGGAAGTCCTCGATCCACGACGAGACCACGGCGTAGGCGGCGACAGGAGCGCTGCCGATCGCGACGTTCCAGCTGCCGGTGACAGCCTCCTGGCTGATGCGCGAACCGAGGTTCTCGTCGAGGTTGTAGAAGTTCTTGTAGAAGTCGGTGAACCAGGCGAAGCGGTCGCCCTTGGCTGCGGCCTCGATGCCGTCGAACACATCCTGCGGCACGCCCTCGGGGTTGTCATCGCGCTGCACGAGGAACGGTTCGAGCGAGGCGAGGAACGCGAGCTTGGCGACGCGGTCGTGGCCATACGTGGCGACGTAGCGGGCGAGCTCGCCGGTGCCCATCGAGAAGCCGACGAGCACGACGTCGCGCAGGTCGAGGGTCTCGAGCACCGTGTTGAGGTCGGCGGCGAAGGTGTCGTAGTCGTATCCGGTGCCGACCTTCGACGACTGACCGAATCCGCGGCGGTCGTAGGTGATGACGCGGTAGCCCTGAGCGAGGAGCTCGCGGGTCTGGCGCTCCCAGCTGTGTCCGTCGAGCGGGTAACCGTGGATCAGGACGACGGGCTGGCCCGATCCCTGGTCTTCGTAGTAGAGCTCGATCGGGGTGCTGTTCTCGTTTCCGACGGTGATGTAACCCATGATCCTGGTCCTTTTCGATCCTGTGAGAACGGTCGTTCTCGGCTGATGTTGTCCACTGTAGAGAACGCTCGTTCTCATGTCAAGTACACTGAGGATATGACGGAGCAAACGGTGCGTGAACAGATCCTTGCGGCGGCGGACGAGCTCTACTACCGCAAGGGATACGCGGCTGTCGGCATGGACGAGCTGAGGGCCGCGGCCGGCGTGTCGCTGCGCCGCCTCTATGCGCTGTTCCCGTCGAAGACCGACATCGTCACGGCTGTCCTCGCCCGCAAGCACGGGGAATGGGAGTCGGGACTCACGGGGGCGGTGGCGGATGCCGGGGCTGACCCGCGCGACAGACTGCTCGCCGTCTACGGGTATCTCGAGGACTGGTTCTGCACCGACGACTTCCGCGGCTGCGCCTTCATCAACGCGTTCGGCGAGCTCGGCGGCACGAACCCCGAGGTGGCCAAGATCGTCCGTGACCACAAGGCCTCCTTCCAGGCGTATATGGCGGGGCTCGTGGTCGCGGCCGGGGCGCCGGCATCGCTCGCCGCGCAGCTGTCGATCCTCGCGGAGGGGGCCCAGAGCACAGCCGCCATCGCGGCCGATCCGCAGGTCGCCGTGCAGGCGCGCAATGCGGCCGAGGTGCTGATCGACGCCGCCGTCGCCGCCTGACCGCGGCGCACTCGAGGGATTTAGCTAGCCTGGCTAGCCTTCTCGGATGTCGGTGTCAAGGCTGGTGTGTTCCCGCGCTCACGCGCGTATGGTGCGAGCATGGAATCCCGGACGCAGGACATCGCCCGCCAGTCGATCATCATCGCCTCGGCCACGTTCATGCTGATAGCCGCGGCTGTGGGGTCCGGCGCCTTCGGTGGCACCTCGGTCAGCGAGCTGCAAGACGGAGCGCTCTCGGCGCAGGGGTCGTATCTCGCCCCGGCCGGCCCCGCCTTCTCGATCTGGTCGCTGATCTACCTCGGCCTCATCGCCTACACGGTGTGGCAGGCGCTTCCGCCGCAGCGGGCGGATGAACGTCAGCGCGCGGTCGGCGGATGGATCGCCGCATCGATGATCCTGAACGGGCTCTGGCTCGTGACGGCGCAGTTCCTGTCTCTTCCGCTGACGGTGCTCGTGATCGCACTGCTGCTCGCCACCCTCGCCCGTGTCATCGTGATCCTCGGCCGCAGCCGTGCCCGGACCTGGCCCGAGCGCATCGTGGTCGACGGCGCGAACGGCCTGCACTTCGGCTGGGTCACCATCGCGACCGTGGCCAACACGACGGCGTGGTTCACGCAGATCGCCCCGGCAGCGTGGGCAGACAAGGCTGAGATCTGGGCGGTCGCCGTGCTCGCCGTCGTGCTCGTGATCGGAGTGGCCAGCGCGCTCGTCACTCGACGCATCGCCCCCGCTCTCGCGACCGCCTGGGGCCTCGGCTGGCTGGCAGTCGGCCGCCTGACCGGCGAACCCGAGAGCACCGTCACCGCCATCGCCGCGATCATCGTCGCGATCGTCCTCGTCGCCGCAGGCGTCTGGGGAGTGCTGCGCCGCCCGCGCGCCGACATCGCGCTCTGATTCAGCGCTCGGTCGCGAATAGCCTGTTCTCATGAGTACGGATCAGCTGAGCTTTCACACCACGATCGGTGTCGAGGTCAAGGGCGAGACGTGGAGTTGCGTCGAGATACCCGGCTCCGCCGAGTTCTTCGGAACCGGGAAGACGGTCAGGGTCGACGCCCTGATAGACGATGTGAAGCTCGAGAACGTCGGCGCGATGGTGACCGGTACGGGTGGACACATGGTGTCGCTGAACGCGAAGGCGCGGAAGTCGCTGGGCAAGGACATCGGTGACACCGTCGAGGTCACCATCATGAAGCGTTGATCACGCACACCGTTCACAATTCAGCACGAACTGCGGCCGAACGCCCTGAACCCGTCTATTCCGCCGGCCGCCGCAAGTTCATGCTGAGTTGTGTACCGGGCATGACGAGAACGGCAGACCTGGGTCAGAGGACGAGCCGGTAACCCATCCCCGACTCGGTGAGCAGGTGTGCCGGCGCGCTCGGTTCGGCCTCGAGCTTCTTGCGCAGCTGCGACATGTACAGCCGCAGGTAGCCGGAGTCGGAGACCTGCTCGCTGCCCCAGATCTCCTTCAGCAGATCCTGCCGAGTCACCAGGGCGCCCGGATGCCGGGCGAGATGCTCGAGCATGCGCCACTCGGTGGGCGTGAGATGAACCCGCGTGCCCGCCCTGGTGACGGTCTTCGTCGCGAGGTCGACCACGACGTCGCCGAATCCGACGGTCGACTCGCCGCCGGCCGGCACCGACCGGCGAGACAGCGCCCTCAGCCGCGCGAGCAGCTCGTCGACCTGGAACGGCTTGGTGACGAAGTCGTCGGCTCCGGCATCCAACGCCTCGACCTTGTCCGCTGATCCGGTGCGGCCGGAGACGACGATGATCGGCACGGTCGTCCAGCCGCGCAGCGCCTGGATCACCTCGATGCCGTCGAGCCGCGGCATGCCGAGGTCGAGCATGATGATGTCGGGGTGCGTCTGCGCGGCGGCGGCCACGGCAGCGGCACCGTCAGCGGCCACGACCACCTCGTAGCCGTGGGCGGCGAGGGTGATGCGCAGCGCCCGCACCATCTGCGGGTCGTCATCGGCGATGAGGAGCTTCACTCCGTCTCCTCCTGCGTGAGATCGGGCTCTCCTGCCAGCGGCAGCGAGATGACCATGGTGAGTCCACCGCCGGGGGTGTCCTCGGGTGTCAGGGTACCGCCCATTCCCTCGGCGAATCCGCGCGACAGCGCGAGGCCGAGGCCGAGACCGGTGGTGTTGTCGGTGTCGCCGAGGCGCTGGAACGGCTGGAAGATGCGGTCGCGATTCTCTGCCGGCACGCCTTTGCCCCGGTCGATGACGCGGATCTCGGCGCGCTCGCCGAGGGTGCTCGTCGACATGATCACCCGACTGTCGGCGGGCGAGTGGCGGTGCGCGTTCGCGATCACGTTCACCAGCACTCGCTGCAGCAGCACCGGATCGGCCGACACCGCCGGCAGGTCGGCGTCCAATGCCAGCTCCACGTCGTCGGGGCCGAGGCCGAGTTCATCGACCGCCGCCAGCACGGGACCCGCGACATCGAGTCGCATGCTCGAGACGGCGAGCACTCCCGCCTGCACGCGGCTGACGTCGAGCAGATCCGTGACCAGCGACGACAGGGTGGCGAGGCTCTCATCCGCCGTGGCGAGCAGTTCTTCCCGATCGGATGCCGACAGTCTGTGCGCCCCGCGGAGTCCGCCGATCGCGGCGACGGCCGAGGCGAGTGGTCGGCGAAGGTCGTGGCTCACCGCCGAGAGCAGCGCACTGCGCACCTGGTCGGTCTCGGCGAGAGCGGCGACCTCGCGCGCTGTGGCACGCAGGTCGGTGTGCTCGATCGCCGCCGCGAGCTGGGCGACGATCGCATCGAGCAGTCGCCGGGCGGGGGTGTCGAGGGGCTCGCCGTGCAGCTCGAGCACGGCGGGAGACGATCCGCCCGCGCCGACCGGAATCGAGGTGGCCCGACCGTCGGGCACGGGTTCGCCGTCGCTCGCCAGCACCTCGCCCTCGGCGGTGAGCAGGCGCACACCGGTGAGGCCGAAGGCCTCGCGCGTGCGACTGACCATCGCGAGCACGGCGTTGTCTCCACGGAGCACGTTGCCGGCGACCGCGGCGAGGAGTTCGGCCTCGGCGGCGGCGCGCTGGGCCGTGCGGGCTCGCCGTGCGGCCTGGTCGACGATGATGCTGACGAGGATCGCGATGATCACATAGAGCGCGAGGGCGAGCACGTGCAGCGGATGCGCGATCGTGATGGTGAAGATCGGCGAGACGAACAGGAAGTCCAGTGTGATGCCCGAGAGCACCGCCGCGAAGACGGCCGGTCGCAGCCCGCCCACGAGCGCGACGATCACGACGAGCAGCTGGAAGGCCAACACCTCGACCGTGATCGACTCGGGACTGCGGAAGGCGAACATCGCCCACGAGAGCAGTGGTCCGACGATGAGCGCGATCACGAAGCCGAGCAGCTGGCGTCGCCAGCCGAGCGCGCCGCCGGTGATGCGGGGGAGCGCAGCGCGCCCGCCCGCGGCGGCGTGCGTCACGATGTGCACGTCGATATCGCCCGAGCGGCGGATGACCTCCGACCCGATCCCGGGTCCGGTGAGCGCGGCCGCGAGGCGACCGCGTCGGCTGACGCCGATCACGAGCTGCGTGGCGTCGGCGCCGTGCGCGAACTCGACGAGCGTGCCGGGGATGTCGTCGCCGATGATCTGGTGAAAGCTGCCGCCGAGCGACTCGACGAGCGAGCGCTGGGCGGCCAATGCCCCCGGGGTCTCGTCGCGGAGGCCGTCTTGCGCGGCGATGTGCACTGCGAGCAGCTCGCCACCGGCCGAGCGGGCGGCGATGCGGGCCCCTCGACGCAGCAGCGTCTCGCCCTCGGGGCCACCGGTGAGGGCGACGACCACGCGCTCGCGCGCCTGCCAGGTGCCCTCGATGCCGTGGTCGGCGCGGTAGCTGCGCAGCGCACTGTCGACCTCGTCGGCGAGCCACAGCAGCGCGAGTTCGCGCAGCGCCGTCAGGTTTCCGAGGCGGAAGTAGTTCGACAGCGCCGCGTCGATCCGCTCGGCCGGGTAGACGAGGCCCGCCGAGAGTCGATCGCGCAGCGACTGCGGCGCCAAGTCGACGACCTCGATCTCGTCGGCGGCGCGCACCACGGCATCCGGGATCGTCTCCTGCTGAGCGATGCCCGTGATCTTCTCGACCACGGCGTTCAGCGACTCGATGTGCTGCACGTTCACGGTCGTGACGACGTCGATGCCCGCGTCGAGCAGCGCGTCGACGTCCTGCCAGCGCTTCGCGTTCTGCGAACCGGGGGTGTTGGTGTGGGCGAGCTCGTCGACCAGAGCGATCTCGGGGTGCCGGGCGAGAACCGCCTGCAGGTCCATCTCGCTCAGCGGCACGCCTCGGTGCAGATCGGTGCGGCGAGGCACCTCGGGGATGCCGATGGTCTGCGCCGCCGTCGCCGCGCGGTCGTGCGTCTCGACGATCGCGATCACGACGTCTCGGCCCTCGTCGAGCAGTCGGCGGCCTTCGACGAGCATCTCGAAGGTCTTGCCGACACCGGGGGCTGCGCCGAGCAGCACGCGGAGTCGGCCGCGCCGCGGCATCCGCTCTGCCGTCATCAGCCCTCCTGCTCATCGAGCGCGAGATTGAGTTCGGCGACGTTGATGCGTTCTTCGCCGAGGAATCCCAGATCCCGCCCTTGAATCCTAGACTCCACGAGGTCGCGCACCTGCTGTTCGGGCAGGCCGCGCTCCTCGGCCACCCGTGGCACCTGCAGCAGGGCGTAGGCGACGCTGATGTGCGGGTCGAGGCCCGAGCCCGATGCCGTCACTGCGTCGGCCGGAACGGCGTCGGGACTCACTCCTTCGCGCTCCGCGATGGCCGCCTGACGCTCGCCGATCGCCGTGACGAGGTCGGGGTTCTCGGGCCCCAGGTTGCTGCCGCTCGAGCCCGCTCCGTCGTACCCGTCACCGGCGGCAGACGGACGCGACTGGAAGTACTCGGGAAGCGCCTCGCCGTCGGCATCCGTGAAGGACTGCCCGATCAGCGAGCTGCCCTTGTCGTCTGCGAGCGGCGAGCCGTTCGCCTGGAACGGCATCAGCAGCTGGCCGATGCCGGTGACCACCAGCGTGTAGCCGACGCCGAGCACGAGGGTGAGCACGAGCATCGCGCGGATGGCGACGCCGGTGGTGCGGGCCACGGTGCGGGAGGAGGACATGAGATGCCTTTCAAAGAAGTCGGTCGTTGAGCGAGGAGCGGGTGACCTCGCCCGGTCGTTGAGCGAGGAGCGAAGCCCCGAGACGAAACGCGGTGAGTCGCGCTCAGAAGCCGGGGATGAGGGTGATCACGAGGTCGATCAGCTTGATGCCGATGAACGGTGCGATCACGCCGCCGAGGCCGTAGACCAGCAGATTGCGCTGCAGGATCTGCGAGGCGCTCGCCGGGCGATACTTCACTCCTCGGAGCGCCAGCGGGATCAGGAACACGATCACGATGGCGTTGAAGATGATCGCGCTGGTCACGGCGGATGCCGGCGAGTGCAGCTGCATGATGTTGAGCGCCGCGAGGCCGGGGAAGACGCCCATGAACATCGCCGGGATGATGGCGAAGTACTTGGCGATGTCGTTCGCGAGCGAGAACGTCGTGAGCGCTCCGCGGGTGATGAGCAGCTGCTTGCCGATGCGCACGATGTCGATGAGCTTCGTGGGATCGGAGTCGAGGTCGACCATGTTGCCGGCCTCCTTCGCCGCCGACGTGCCGGTGTTCATCGCGACGCCGACGTCGGCCTGGGCGAGCGCCGGGGCGTCGTTCGTGCCGTCGCCTGTCATCGCGACGAGGCGGCCGCCCTCCTGCTCGCGCTTGATCAGTTCGAGCTTCTGCTCGGGAGTCGCCTCGGCGAGGAAGTCGTCGACCCCTGCCTCCTTCGCGATCGCGGCGGCGGTCAGCGGGTTGTCGCCCGTGATCATGACGGTGCGGATGCCCATGCTGCGGAGCTCTTCGAACCGCTCGCGCAGGCCGTCTTTCACGATGTCCTTGAGGTGCACGACGCCGAGCACCTCGCCGTCGGTCGCTGCCGCGTCTTCGCTCAACGACCGAGAGCCGCACAGCGACCGGGGCGTGGCGTTGTCAGCCATCCGCACGGCGACGACCAAGGGGGTGCCGCCGCTCGACGCGACGCCGTCGGTCAGGGTGGTGAGCTCGGCATTCGAGTCGAGTCCGAGCCAGGCGCTGATCGCCGAGCCTGCACCCTTGCGGATCTGCGTGCCGTCGGGCAGGTCGAGGCCGGACATGCGGGTCTGCGCGGTGAACGGCACGACGACGGCTCCGACCGGCTCCTCGACCTGGATGCCGTGAGACGCGGCCAACGCGACGATCGACGCGCCCTCGGGCGTGGGGTCGGCGAGGGATGCGAGGGCGGCGACGCGCAGCAGCTCCTCGGGGTCGACCCCCGCGAGCGGCAGCACCTCGTGGGCCTGTCGGTTGCCGTAGGTGATGGTGCCGGTCTTGTCGAGCAGCAGGGTGGTGACGTCTCCCGCGGCTTCGACCGCGCGTCCCGACATGGCGAGCACGTTGCGCTGCACGAGGCGGTCCATGCCGGCGATGCCGATGGCCGAGAGCAGGGCGCCGATCGTCGTGGGGATCAGGCACACGAGCAGGGCGATCAGCACCGGGATGCTGACGGGCGAGGCCGCGTACGACGCGATCGGGTTGAGCGCCAGCACCACGACGACGAACACGATCGACAGGCTCGCGAGCAGGATGTTCAGCGCGATCTCGTTGGGGGTGCGCTGACGGCTCGCGCCCTCGACCAGGGCGATCATGCGGTCGACGAACGTCTCGCCGGGCTTCGAGGTGATGCGCACGACGATGCGATCAGACAGCACCCGTGTGCCGCCGGTGACGGCGCTGCGGTCTCCGCCGGATTCGCGGATGACCGGCGCGCTCTCGCCGGTGATCGCCGACTCGTCGACGGTCGCGATGCCCGCGACGATGTCGCCGTCTCCGGGGATCAGCTCTCCCGCCGCGACGATCACGATGTCGTCGCGCTGGAGCTCGGCCGACGAGACGTCGACGGTTTCGGAGCGCTCTGCCGTGGCATCCGCACCGGCGTCGTGCCGGACGACCTTGCGTGCCATGGTGCTGGTCCGGGTCTTGCGCAGGCTCGCAGCCTGGGCCTTGCCGCGGCCCTCGGCCACCGACTCGGCGACGTTGGCGAACAGCACGGTGAGCCACAGCCAGATGGCGATGCCCCAGGTGAACGGCGCGCGCACCGGGGTTCCGCCCGAGTCGGCGGGGCCTCCGAGGAAGGGCTCGGCGATCGCGAGCACGGTGGTGAACGCGGCGCCGACCCAGACGAGCAGCATCACGGGGTTGCGCACGAGCGAGGCGGGGTTGAGCTTGCGCAGCGCGCCCGGCAGGGCCTGGGTCAGCTGCGCCCAGCCGAACGCGCGGGGCGGTTCGGTCGAGGCGGATGCCGCGGCATCCTGCTGTTCCGACGGCGTCTCGGAGGGGGTGGTGATGAGGGTCATGTCAGACGAGTCCTTCAGCGAGGGGTCCCAGTGCGAGCACGGGGAAGTAGGTGAGTGCCGTGATGATGACTGTGACGGCCGAGAGGAGGCCGACGAACTGCGGTCGGTGCGTGGGCAGCGTTCCGGTGTTCTCCGGCACGCGCTGCTGCGCGGCGAACGATCCGGCGAGGGCCAGCACGAGCACGATCGGCAGGAAGCGGCCGAGCAGCATCGCGATGCCGAGTGCGGTGTTGAACCACGGGGTGTTCGCGGTGAGGCCGGCGAAGGCCGAGCCGTTGTTGTTCGACGCCGAGGTGAAGGCGTAGAGCACCTCGCTCATGCCGTGCACGCCGGGGTTGAGGATGCTGGTCGCCTCGACGTCCGCCCGGATTCCCGGGATCGCGAAGCTCAGCGCCGTGCCGACCAGCACGAGGGTGGGCGTCACGAGGATGTAGAGGCTCGCGAGCTTGATCTCCTTCGGGCCGATGCGCTTGCCGAGGTACTCGGGGGTGCGGCCGACGAGCAGTCCGCCGACGAACACCGCGATGATCGCGAGCACGAGCATGCCGTAGAGACCCGATCCGACGCCGCCGGGGGCGACCTCGCCGAGCATCATGTTGAGCATCGGCATCATGCCGCCGAGTGCCGTGTACGAGTCGTGCATCGAGTTGACCGCGCCGGTCGACGTCAGGGTGCTGGCGCTGCCGAAGAGCGTGGATCCGAGGATGCCGAAGCGCGCCTCCTTGCCCTCCATGGCCGCCCCTGCGAGTTCGGGAGCGCTGCCGCGGCCGGCGAGCTCGAGTGCCGAGAGGGCGAAGGTCGAGATCAGGAAGATCGTTCCCATCACGGCGGCGATCGCGTAGCCCTGGCGGTTGTCGTCGATCATGCGGCCGAACGTGCGGGGGAGTGCGAACGGGATCACCAGGATCAGCAGGATCTGCAGCAGGTTGGTCCAGCCCGTCGGATTCTCGAACGGGTGCGCCGAGTTGGCGTTGAAGAAGCCACCGCCGTTGGTGCCGAGCAGCTTGATGGCCTCCTGCGAGGCGACCGGTCCGCCGGGGATGGTCTGCGTGCCCCCGGAGACGGTGGTCACGTCGGTGAAGCCGGCGAAGTTCTGCACCACGCCGCCCGCGATCAGGGCGATCGCGCCGATCAGGGCGATCGGCAGCAGGATGCGGCCGAGCCCGCGGATCAGGTCGACCCAGAAGTTGCCGATCGTGGTCGAGCCGCGGCGGGCCAGGCCGCGGGTCAGTGCGACGGCGACGGCCAGGCCGACGGCGGCCGAGACGAAGTTCTGCACTGTGAGGCCCGCGAGCTGCACGGTGTAGCCCATCGTCTGCTCGGGCGAGTACGACTGCCAGTTGGTGTTCGCGACGAAAGACGCGGCGGTGTTGAACGCCAGGCCCTCGGGCACGGCCGGGAGTCCGAGCGACTCGGGCAGGAAGCCCTGCAGACGCTGCAGCCCGTAGACGAGCAGCAGGCCGACGACCGAGAACGCGAGGACGCTGCGGGCGTAGGCACGCCACGTCTGCTCGGATGCCGGGTCGACGCCGATCAGACGGTAGATGCCCCGCTCGGCCTTCAGATCACGAGGGGTGCTGAAGACGTGCGCCATGTAGTCGCCGACGGGGCGGTAGAGCAGCACGAGGGCGACGATCAGGACGGCGGCCTGGAGAACGCCGAACCAGAGTTCGGCGTTCATCGAAGAGCCGGCGCCCATCAGAACTTCTCCGGGGCGACGAGAGCCACCACGAGGTAGACGACGGCGGCCACGGCGAGGGCGGCGGCGATGATCTCGAAGACGATCACAGTCGTTCCACCCCCTTCGCGACCAGGGAGACGAGGGCGAACAGCGCGAGAGTCAGCGCGATGTAGATGATGTCGAGCACGAGACTCGATATAACTCCCGTGCGGACCGGCATATGGCGATCCTCACGCTTTGCCTACGGGGGCGTGCGGGATGCATGCGAGTTGCTCACGTTCCGAGGTCGTGTGGACTTTTTCGCGCCTCGATGTCGCATCCCGCCGTCGTCGTTCGTGGTGCAGGTAGGAGGCGACCGTTTCGGGTGGTCTCGCAGATGAGAGGCACGGTGACGACGTGTACAACGATCCGATGATGGCGAGTGTTCTCTACCGGCTGGAGGCAGAGGAGGCAGAGCAGGCCATCGAGCGGCGCCGCGTCGCCCTCGAGCATCCCGGCATGATCAGGCGGCCGTCGCTGTGGGCTCGCGCTCGCCGCGTCTGGACGGGCGGCCCTTCTCGCCGACGCCGTGAGCGGCAATGATCGTGGTGACGGCTGGTTCGCTGCAGATCCTGCTGGTTCGACCGGATGGAGAGAGCACAGATGACGCGATGGGGCGGCGCCCAGGGGTCTCGTCACGGAATGACGCGATGATTGCGGATGCCGGGCGGTCGCGACGCGCTGACATCGACGTGCGCGTCGCCCAGGTGTACCGCGAGGAGTGGGCGAGGATCGTCGCCGGTCTGACGCGGCGCTGCGGTGATCTCGGGCTCGCCGAGGAGATGGCCGCTGAGGCGTTCGCCTCTGCTGTCGAGCGGTGGCCGGCTGAGGGCGTGCCACCGAATCCGGGCGGATGGATCACCACCACCGCCTATCGCAAGGCCATCGATCGGCTGCGTCGGGAGTCGTCGCGCGACGCGAAGCAGCGGGAGGCACTGATGCTGCACGATCCCGAACCGCCCGAGCCGACCGGCGCCATCGACGACGATCGGCTGCGCCTGCTCTTCACGTGCTGCCATCCGGCGCTGTCGCTCGAAAGGCGCGTCGCCCTCACTCTGCGCGTGGTCGCCGGCCTCACGGTCGAGGAGATCGCGCGAGCCTTCCTGATGCAGGAATCCGCTGTGCGGCAGCGCATCACACGAGCGAAGTCGAAGATCAAGACCGCGCAGATCCCCTATCAGGTGCCCGCGCCTGAAGATCTGCGCGTGCGCATCGACGGGGTGCTGGCGGTGCTCTATCTCGTGTTCAACGAGGGCTACTTCGCATCCGGCTCCGAGATGCCGGCGCTCCGCAGCGAGCTGACCACCGAGGCGATCCGGCTCACCAGACTCGTGAGAGAGCTGCTGCCCGACGACGCAGAGGTCGCGGGGATCCTGGCGCTGATGCTGCTCAGCGAGGCGCGCTCTCCGGCCCGGATCACGGCGAAAGGCGAGCTCGTGCGGCTCGATGAGCAGGACCGCGGGCTGTGGAATCGTGAGCTGATCGACGAGGGCCTGTCGCTTCTCGACCGACTGTGCGGGGCGGTTCCCGGTCGCTACACGCTGCTCGCCCAGATCAATGCGGTGCATGCGGCGGCCGTGGATGCTGAGCACACCGACTGGCAACGCATCGTCGAGCTCTACGAGCAACTGGAGCGCGTCGACCCGAGTCCGGTCGTCACCCTGGGCAAGGCCGTGGCGATCGCCGAACGGGACTCACCGCAGCAGGCGCTGGTCATCGTCGAGTCGCTGAGCGACGCACTGGCGGACTTCCACGGCTTGCACGTGACTCGGGCCGAGCTGCTGCGCGCGGCGGGCAGACCTGCAGATGCCATGGACGCCTACGACCGAGCGATCTCGTTGGCGAGCAACGACGCCGAGATCGCCCACCTGACCCGGCGCCGCGATGAGATCGCGGTGTCACTCGTGCCCGGACCCTCCGGGACCACGTCGAACGGAGAGAGCAGATGAGCAACAAGTACCTCGTGATCCACATGACCGACCCGACTGGCGGCACGATGCCGCAGGGAGAGGATCAGCGGCTGCTCGAAGACTGGGCGGAGGAAGGCGACGCGGCGGGCCGGCTGGGCGACGGTGCACCCGTAGCAGGCCCTGAGGAGGCGAAGTCCGTGGCTGTGCGAGACGGCAAGGTGCTCGTCACCGACGGTCCGTTCCCCGAGTTCAAGGAGTGGTTCGCGGGCTACGACATCGTGACCGCCGAGTCGATCGACGAGGCCGCGAGCTTCATGGCGACGCATCCGACCGCCGTGATGGGGAGGGTCTACATCTTGCCGGTGGTGAAGCTCCCCTGGGACGCCTGACCGCACCCGGCTGACAGGCCGCGAGACGGACACTCACCGGATCACACCCTCACCGGATCTACACTCAGCGAGTGAGTGCGACGCGACGGCGGCTGGGAGCAGGGACGATCATCGTCCTGGCGCTCATCGCCGTGGCACTCGTCTGCATCGTCACGGGCGTCCTCCCACCCTCGGATGCCGGGGCGCTCGGTGCCCGCATCGCACCCGTGCTCGGATTCGTCATCGCGATCACGATCGTCGCCGAGCTGGCCCGGGATGCCGCGGTGTTCGACGTCGTCGCTCAGCGTCTGGCTCGGTGGGGGCACGGGCGCGTCATCCTGCTCTGGTTGTCTGTCGTGGTGCTCGCCGTCATCAGCACGGTGTTCCTGTCGCTCGACACCACGGCGGTCATCGTGACGCCGGTCGTGGTCGTGCTCGCGCAGAGCGTCGGCATCCCTCCGCTGCCGTTCGCCCTCGTCACGGTGTGGCTGGCGAACACTGCATCTCTCGCACTGCCCGTCTCGAACCTCACGAACCTGCTCGCGGCACGGTCAATCGGTGACGACCCGCTCGCGTTCCTCGCGCTGAGCTGGGCGCCGACGCTCGTCGGGGTGCTCGTGCCCGTCGTGATCCTCACACTGCGACACCGACGCACGCTCTTCGGCGGGTATCGCGCTCCGACAGGCGGTGACCCTTCCGACCGGGTGCTCTTCTGGGCGGCCTCCGGCATCCTGCTGCTCCTGATGCCCCTGCTCGCAGTGACCCATGACGTCTGGATCCCCGCGACGGTCGCCGCGCTCGTGCTCATCGTCGTGTTCGGCATCCGGCGTCGTCATGTGCTGCGACTCTCGCTCGTGCCATGGCAGGCGATCGGCCTGGCGGCGGCCCTGTTCGTCGTGGTCGAGACCGCGCACGCGAACGGCATCCTCGACGTCCTGTCGGTCCTCGCGGCCAGTGGACACGCGCCCGCAGAGCTGCTGCGTCTCTCGGCAGCGGGAGCGCTCGCCGCGAACGGGGTCAACAACCTGCCCGCCTACCTGATCCTCGAACCCACCGCCGGCGACCCGGTCGCGCTCATGGCACTGCTGATCGGGGTGAATCTCGGACCGCTGATCACACCGTGGGCGTCGCTCGCCACGCTGCTCTGGCACCACAGAGTGGTGTCGCTGGGCGTCGAGATCCGCTGGGGCAGCCTGATGCTCTGGGGTGCGATCGTCGCCGTGCCGACGGTGCTGGTCGCCACTCTCGTGCTCGCGTTCGTCGCAGGCTGAGATCGTTCATCCCGGCGCTGGCCCGGGGTAGGGAAAAGGGCAGCGACTCAGGTCACGGGATCTGGGGGAGGTCCGCGGCACGACATGGGGAGTGTGTGCCGGGTGAGGGTCGCTGCCCTACGCCTACACGCTACGCACATGTCGCCGGATCCGGTGAAACTTCAGTGCCTGATGTATGGTGCGAGGCCATGACACCGGCATAAAGTGTGCCCGTGGGCGACATCAGCGCATCTCTGCCGATTCGGCCGCGGCAGCTGATCCGCGACCAGGTCTTCGCCACGCTCGCCGAAGAGATCATCTCTGGGCGCATGCAGCCCCTCGAAGAGATCCGCGACCAGGATCTGCAGGCCGAATACGGCGTCTCCCGCACGCCCATCCGCGAGGCCCTGAACCGCCTCGCCGACCTCGGGCTCATCGAAGTCAGCACCAACCGGTTCACTCGCGTCGCCCCGGTCGATCTCGACGCCCAGGCCGACCGTGTCGAGACCGCCGTCGCGATGATCGGATACTGCGCGGTCAAAGCCGTGCCGACCTACACCGACGAACAGGTCGCGTCGCTGCAGGGGCGCATCGACGGTCTGCTCGCCGCCGGCCTGGCAGGTGCCTCCAGCCGTGAGGGCCTCAGTCTCTGGTACGCGCTGTGGGGTGAGATCGTGCTGAGCGCCCACAACCAGACGATGATCGACATCCTCGACGGGCAGCTCGCCCTGCACCTGACCAGAACCGTGCCAGCGCAACCGGTCGCCGCCGAGCTCGTCGACTTCATGCGCACGGGTCTCGAGCAGCTGCGCGCGCTGCTCGAGCGACGGGATGGCGTGGGGGTGCGCGAGGTCATCGAACCTCTGTTCCTGAGATCGACGATCGAGCCGCTCCGAGCGGCGGCTGCGCTCGCCGCCGCATCTGCCTCCAGCGATCCGACACGCATCGGCCGATCACCCGGGGAATGACATGCCCGACCGGCGGATCGACAAGCTGAACTCCACGCGACTGCTGGGAGGGGTCGAGCAGCCACTGCCCCTCTTCACCTCGAGAGCGGATGCCGTCGTCGACTCGCTCGCGCACTCGATCGAGTCGGGCGAGCTGGCCCCCGGCGACCCCCTGTCGGTCACGGCCCTCGTGCAGCGCCTCAACGTCGCCGCCGGCACGGTGCGATCGGCCCTCGGCGCGCTCGAGGCGATGCACCTGATCGACCACCGGCTCAACAGGGCGTCCGTCGTCGTGACACCGACCCCCGCGTGGTTCGTCGCCGTCGCCGCCGAGTGCTCGGGGCTGTCGATCGCGGCGGCCGACCTGGGCATCGCGCACGCGACCGAGGCGCAGGTCACCGAGTTCGCCGCGAGGGCGGCGACCGTCAGAGAACTCTGGGAGACCGACGACAAAGACCAGGTCGTCGGAGCAGAGGGGCTGTGGGAGCTGCTCGACCTGCTCGCGGTGTTCTCGCGCAACCGATACCTGAGCGCCCTGCACGCGTCGAAGAGACCTGCGCTGGTGCTCGGCATCCGCTCGCTCAGCCGACCTCGCAACCCCGCGATGCTGCGATCGGTCGTCGACGTTCTGGTCGCCGCCGCGCGCGATCGCGACCGGCTCGAGGCGACCGACCTGGTCAGAGACCTCTACACCTTCGTGGTCGACGGGGTCACAGACCTCTGACCGTCGGCGTCCACTCCTCGGCGAGGATGCCGTAGTTCAATCCGTCGAGCCACTCGCCAGACCGGTGCAGAGCGGTCTTGCGGCTGAACTCCTCTCGACGCATGCCGAGTCGCTCCATGAGGCGCCATGACGGCTCGTTGTCGGCGAAGCAGCCGGCGTGCACGCGGCGCAACCCCAGCGGACCGAAGCAGACGTCGATCACCGCGCGGATCGCCTCGGTCGCGTAGCCGCGCACTGTGTGTTCCGGGTCGAGCACCCATCCGAGCTCGGCCTCGACGCCCTTCGCCTGATCCGCGACCTCGAGCTGCGCCCACCCGTCGCCGATCCTGATCATGATGTCGCCGATCGGCACGGGCGCCAGGTCGTCGTCTGCGGGCAGCAGCTCGACGACGTGCATCGAGGCGAGCCGCTCAGGGTCGAGGTACCGCTCGCGGAATGCCTCGATCGTTGCAGGCGCCAGCCCGAGCCAGCGGTTCACCTCGGGCTGGCGTCGCCACTGCCACATCGCGTCGACATCGGGGGCGCTCATCGGCCGGATCTGCAGGCGATCGGTGCGGACGGGCCAGACGTCGGTGCGCGGCGAATCGGTCATCGCCCCAGCCTATTGAGCCGTCTGATCCGCGACGCGGCGCATCTCGGCAGCGAGCGCCGCGTTCGTCCGCTCGTAATGCCCCGTGATGTTGTCTCGCACCTCGGGAGACTTGTTCTGGCTCAGCTTGGCGCGCGCATCGAAGCGGTCGACGCGCATTCTCAGGCCCACGGTGCCCTTCGCCGCGCGACGCGTGCCGGCCTCGTCCTCCGACAGGCTGCGCCCGTGCGGCGTGCCCTTCTCGAAGTGGTCGGTGAGCTGCGCGAGCATGGCGTAGTTCTTCTCCTCGCTGAGGATCTCGGGTGTGCCGTAGAGGTGGGCGGTGACGTGGTTCCAGGTCGGCACCAGGTCTCCCGGCGCGTAGAGACTGGGCGACACGTAGTCGTGGGGGCCCTGGATGATCACGAGGATCTCGTGGTCTCCCAGCTCGTGCAGCTGCTCGTCGGGTCGGCCGAAGTGACTCGCGATCACGATCTCGTGCTCGTCTTCGATCAGCAGGGCGGGATAGTGCGAGGCGACCAGTCCGGTGCTCGCGGGCGACACGAACGTGGCCCACGGGTTGCCGCGGATGAGGCGCTTCACCTCGAGTGGGTCGGTCATCAGGTAGCGGGGTGTGTGGCGCATCAGAACTCCTCGTTCAGGGGGTGAGTGGTGGGTCGGGGATGGATCAGTCGGGTGCGCACGGCGAGCGCGGCGCACAGGATGACGGCTATGCCACCCAGTGCGGTGGGCCAGCCGATCTGCTCGTGAAGAAGCAGCGCGGCCCAGGCGATGCTCATCACGGGCTGGACCAGCTGGATCTGGCTGACCTGGGCCATGGGCCCGATCGCGAGCCCGCGGTACCAGGCGAAGAATCCGAGGAACATGCTGACCACGGCGAGGTACGCGAAGGCGAGCCACTGCACCGGCGAGGCGGATGGCGGGTGGGTGAGCGCCGATCCCAGCGTGAGCGCGAGCATCAGCGGCGCCGCGAGCACCAGCGCCCAGGACACGGTCTGCCACGATCCGAGTTCCCGCGCCAGCAACCCGCCCTCGGCGTACCCGATGGCCGCCGCGAGCACCGCGCCGAACAACAGCAGATCGGCCCAATGGAGTTCGCTCAGGCCGCCGTTCTGCAGTGAGGCGAAGACGACCGCCGCGGCGGCACCCACAGCAGCGAACCACCAGAACGCTCGTCCGGGGCGCTCGCGGGTGCGCAGCACCACCATCACGGCTGTCGCTGCGGGCAGCAGGCCGATCACCACGGCGCCGTGGCTCGCAGGCGCAGCGGTCATGGCGAACGACGTCAGCAGGGGGAACCCCGCGACCACGCCGCCGGCGACGATCGCGAGGCGCCACCACTGCGCCGTGGTCGGCGGATGCTGACGTGTCACCGCCAGCGCCAGGGCGGCGAGTGCTGCGGCGACGACCGCGCGGCCGGATCCGATGAACAGCGGCGAGAGGCCGCCGACCGCGATGCGGGTGAAAGGGAGAGTGAACGAGAAGGCGGTGACGCCGAGGAGTCCCCACCAGAGTCCGGGACTCGAGGATAGCGGCGCACGTGGGCGGACGATAACGCTACTCTGTTGTTTCATGAGTCAGGATAGCAGTGACCGGATCGTGGCCGGCCTCCGCCGGTGGATCGCGTCGGCTCCGCCGGGCGCCCGCGTGCCGTCGAATCGCGCCCTCGTCGCAGAGTACGGTGCGAGCCCCGTCACGGTGCAGAAGGCCATGGCGCACCTGGCGCGACTGGGGCTGGTCGAGTCGAGGCCCGGATCAGGCACGTTCGTGCGGGCACAGCGACCACCTCGCGCTGCGGACTACGGCTGGCAGACGTCCGCCCTCGGGGCGCCTCCCGCCCGACTCGCCGGTCTCACCTCGACGCAGCGCACCGTCGCCCCCGATGCGATCGGCATGCACTCGGGGTACCCCGCCGTCGAGCTGCTTCCCGAACGTCTCGTCCGCCAGGCGATCACCCGCGCGGCGCGCACCTCCTCGGCGCTCACCCGTTCACCCGCCGCCGGGCTGCCCGAACTCCAGGCATGGTTCGCCGCCGAGCTCGCGGCATCCGCACCGGCAGACGTCGCTCCAGCATCCGCGAGGGATGCACTCGTCATCGCGGGCAGTCAGAGCGGGCTGAGCTCGATCTTCCGAGCTGTGGTCGGCGCCGGCCAGCCGCTGCTGATCGAGTCCCCCACCTACTGGGGTGCGCTGCTCGCTGCTGAGCAGGCAGGGGTGGTCCTGGTGCCGATCCCGTCGGGCCCCCACGGTCCGGATCCGGATGCCGTCGAGCGAGCCTTCGCCGAGACCGGGGCTCGCGCGTTCTACGCGCAACCCACATTCGCGAACCCGACCGGCGCCAGGTGGCCGGCGGCGACGGGCCTCGCCGTGCTCGAAAGCGTGCGTCGACACGGGGCCTTCCTCATCGAAGACGACTGGGCGCACGATCTGGCCATCGATGGCGATCCGCGGCCGATCGCGGCGATGGACGATGACGGCCATGTCGTCTATCTCCGCTCGCTGACCAAGAGCGTCTCACCGTCGCTGCGGATCGCAGCGCTGATCGCCCGCGGCCCGGCTCGCGAACGCATCCTCGCCGACCGCGCCGCCGAGTCGATGTACGTGAGCGGGGTGCTGCAGGCCGCAGCGCTCGACGTCGTGACCCAACCGGCCTGGCGGACTCACCTCCGTGGATTCAGAGAACAGTTGCGGGCGCGACGGGATCTGCTGCTTTCGAGCCTCGCCGAGCACGCGCCGACGGCGATCGTCGAGACGGTGCCGACCGGCGGCCTCAACCTCTGGGCGCGGCTTCCGGAGGGCACCGATGTCGTCGCAATCGTTCGCGCATGCGAGGCGCGCGGCCTCATCATCTCTCCCGGGTCCGAGTGGTTCCCCGCCGAGCCCTCCGGGTCGTATGTGCGCCTCAACTACGCCCACGCCGACCCGTCGCGTTTCCCGGAGGCGGCAAGAATCCTCGGGGGTGTGCTCGCCGCATCCTGAGCAGCGTCAGCTCTCGGGCGGACCTTCGGGCCGGTGCGCGCGACGCCCGCTCACGACGACCGGACGCCCCGCACGCTCCTGCCCGGGCAGGGGACGCGAGCGCCGTCCATAGATCAGCTCGGACGAGTCGAGCAGCCACGGCACGAGCGTGATCGACACCCCGTGCACGAGCAACAGCTGGTTGGCGAGACGACGCGAGCGCCGGTTGTGGAGGAATGTCTCCCACCAGTGCCCCACGATGTACTGCGGCAGGTAGACCGTGACCACCGACGAGCCGTGCTTCTCGCGGTACTGCGTGATGAACTGGGTCACCGGCTGAGCGAAGGACCGGAACGGCGACTCGACGATCACCAGGGGGATCGGCACGAGGTGGTCGGCCCATTCCTTCTGCAGCTGCGCGGCATCGTCGGATGCCACGGCGACGTGCACCGCCAGCGTCTTGCCGTGCTTCGCGGCGACCGCATAGTCGATGGCCTTGATGACGGGCTTCTGCAGACGGTTGACGAGCACGATCGCCAGGTCGCCCGTCGCGCCGAACTTCGTCGTGTCGTCGATCGCGATCTCGTGCTCGACGTCGCGGTAGTACCGCTTCACGCCCATCATCAGGAACGCCAACACCGGGATCGCGAAGAACACCAGGTACGCGCCGTGCGTGAACTTCGTGATCGTCACGATCAGCAGCACGGCGACGGTCATTGCGGCGCCCACCGAGTTGATGACCAGGCCGATCCTCGCCGAGCGGCGATCGGATGCCGAGGCGCCGTCGATTCCCGATCCTGACGTCTTCTCGGCCGGTCCGCGCAGGATGCGCCTCCAGTGACGCACCATGCCGATCTGCCCGAGCGAGAACGACACGAAGACGCCGATGATGTACAGCTGGATCAGCGTGGTGAGCTTCGCCTGGAACACCACCAGCACCGCGATCGCGGCGATGCCGAGCACGATCATGCCGTTCGAGAACACCAGGCGGTCACCGCGGGTGTTCAGCGCCTTGGGCGCGTATCCGTCGCGGGCCAGCACCGAGCCGAGCAGCGGGAAGCCGTTGAAGGCGGTGTTGGCCGCCAGCAGCAGCACGCACGCCGTCGCGGCCTGAATGATGAAGAACAGGATGCTGCCGCCGCCGAACGTCGCCGAGGCGATCTGCGCCATCAGGCTCGGCTGCGGGTTCGAGCAGTCGAAGCCGATCAGGTCGCAGGGGTTCTCGGCGTAGTGCACCCCGGTGATCAGCGCGAGTGCGGTGAGACCGGCGAAGAGGCAGGCCGCGATCGAGCCCATCAGCACGAGCGTGGTCTGCGCGTTGCGCACCTTGGGCGTGCGGAAGGCGGGCACGCCGTTCGACACCGCCTCGACGCCGGTGAGGGCCGAGCATCCGCTCGAGAACGCGCGCAGAATCAGGAGGATGACCGCAGCCTGCCCGAGGTCTTCGGAGTGCACGGCGAACTCGGCGCTCGACGCCACCGGTGCATCGCCGAGGAACGTGCGGATGAGTCCCGTCACGATCATGAAGCCCACCGAGCCGATGAACACGTAGGTGGGGATGGCGAAGACGAGCGACGCCTCGCGCACCCCGCGCAGGTTCACGATGATGATGAGGATCACGAATCCGACCGCGAGCTCGACCCGCAGGGGATCGAGCCCGGGCACGGCCGAGATGATGTTGTCGACACCGGAAGCGACCGACACGGCGACCGTCAGCACGTAGTCGACCAGCAGGGCCGCCGCCACGATGACGCCGGGGATCTCGCCGAGGTTCTTCGAGGCGACCTCGTAGTCGCCGCCACCCGATGGGTAGGCCTTGATGAGCTGCCGGTAGCTGAGCACCACGACGATCAGCAGCACCACCACCGCCACCGCGACGATCGGCGTGAACGACAGGAAGGTGAGCCCGCCGATGAGCAGGATCATCACCAGCTCCTGCGGCGCATAGGCGACCGAGCTCAGCGCATCCGATGCGAAGATCGGCAACGCCATCTTCTTGGGGAGCAGCTGATCGTCGACCTGCGCACTCGTCAGCGGGTCGCCGATCAGGATGCGCTTCACGCGAGGAGGAGCGTCGGTGTTGCCGCGGGTTTCTTCTGACACGTCGGGCGACATTACGCCCGCAAACGGCTTCCTCACGCGTTCCTCACGGAATCCCTACGGGTGCTCGAGCGTCCCTAACGGAATCCTCACGGGCCACTGTCGAGACCCGTCAGGTCAATCCTGATGAGGGCGGGGCATGTACCACTCGGTGAAGGCGGTCGCCCGCCCATCCGCATCCAGCCGGACGATCCAGAGGTTCACGTAGTCGCGCTCCGCCGGATACTTCGTGCGCCCCTCGACCACGACGAACTCGTCGTCTTCGCGCACGATCCACCAGTCGAACGACCACGTTCCCGGTTCGTCCAGGTCGTCGAGCCAGCCGGCGACGATGTCCGCCCGGCCGACGCGCGGCTCGGCGTCCGGGCTGGTGAGGTAGATCGCGTCTTCACTGAAGAGCGCGGAGATCTGCTGGGGATCGTTCGACTTCCAGGCCTCGACGTACGCCTCGGTCCACTTCTCTCCTGCGCTGGTCATGTCCTCCGTTCTAGACCCGGCCTCCGACATCGTCAAGGTTCACGACTCCATCGAAGATGCACAGCCACTTCCGATCACGGACGGATAACGTCGAAGGCATGACGTCTCTTCAGGTCACCGACGACGCGATCCAGCAGACTCGGGAGCTCCGCGACGAGTTCCAGCGCTTTCTGCGCGAGTACGAGTTCGGCATGCGGGAGGTCGAGACGAAGATCGGGATCCTGCGCGACGAGTTCACCCACCATCACGCCTACAACCCGATCGAGCACGTGAAAAGCCGGTTGAAGACTCCCGACAGCATCGTCGAGAAGATCGCCCGCAAGGGGATCGCCGAGCCGGACTTCGCGCGCATCCGCTCGGAGATCACCGACATCGCGGGCGTGCGTGTGACCTGCAGCTTCGTCGCCGACGTGTATCGCCTGTTCGACCTGCTGACTGCTCAGGACGACGTGACCGTCGTCACGGTCAAGGACTACATCGCGAACCCCAAGGACAACGGATACAAGAGCCTGCACGCCATCATCGAGGTGCCGGTGTTCCTGTCGACCGGAGCTCTGTCAGTGCCGGTCGAGGTGCAGTTCCGCACGATCGCGATGGACTTCTGGGCCAGCCTCGAGCACAAGATCTATTACAAGTTCTCGAATCAGGTGCCCTCGCACCTCGTCGAGAGCCTGACCGACGCGGCCGAGGCCGCAGCCGAGCTCGACAGCCGCATGGAGCGCCTGCACCGCGAGGCACACGGGGTGCCGCAGCGCCAGCTCGCGCCGCCGCCCCCGCCGCACGTCGTGCAGGTCTGACCCGCCGCCCGCGCGATGGGTGCGCAGGCGGTTCGTTCACAATTCAGCATGAGCGCATCGAATGGGCCGGTTCTGGGGGTGTTCTGGCCGTTCGCGCGGCTTTCGTGCTGAATCGTGCACGGCGGCGCACGCGAGTACCGCGGTGTGGTGCCCGCGCTACCGTGTTGCGCGCAGCCGCGCACCCCTGGGAACATCGGCAGGTGGTGAAAACGCAGCAGCCTCCGGTCTCCGACGTCGAGCGAACCCTCGTTGAGCTCCCCGGTCTCGACGATCGCGGACGCCAGCTCTGCGAGTGCGACCACGGTGACGACGAGGCGTACGCCGCCTGCGGCCGCAAGGCCAAATGGCGCGTGACCGTCGACTGCGTCTGCGGCGAGAACCACCCTCGTCGCGTCGAGATCCTGTGCTCCCGATGCCTGCGCACCCTGCGTCAGCTGCAGGACCGCGACACCATCACGGCGCGCCGCCTCTAGCGACAGCTCCCGCGCGCCCATCCGTTCGCGTCTCCGCTCCGAACAAACGCTGACCACACCGTCGGCGGTGCGAAGGAGCAGACCATGGCACAGCGCAGCAAAGGCACTCAGCGCAGCACAGGCAGACGATTCATCTTCTGGGCCGCACTCTCGGGTGTGATCAGCGGGGCCGTCTTCCTCGCCACCGCCGAGCTGTTCGCGCTGATCTTCGCGCGCTCAGCGAGTCCGATACTCGCGGTCGGCGGGTTCGTGATCGACATCGTGCCCCAGCCGTTCAAGGAGTTCGCGATCGCGACCTTCGGCGAGTACGACAAGATCGCGCTGCTGGTCGGTCTCGGTCTCGCGGTGGTGATCGCGTCGGCGATCGCCGGAATCCTGCAGCTGCTCCGTCCCCCGCTCGGCGTGATCGCCCTGGCGGTCGCGGGCGCGCTCTCCACCGCCGCGATCGTGACCAGGGCCGGTGTCACGGCCCTCGCCTTCCTGCCTCCCGTGCTCGGCACCATCGCAGGGTCGATCCTGATCGTCCTCCTGATCCGCCGTCTGAAAACGTGGAAGGCGTCGGCCGTTCCCGTCGCGATGACCGACCGCAAGGGCGAGGGTCTCGCCGTGACCGATCGCGAGACGGTGGGCCAGGATGTCGAGCAGCCCCCGAAGGCGATGGGGCGCCGTCAGTTCTTCGTCCTCGCGGGCATCGCCAGCGCTTCGGCCGTCGTCGTCGGCATCGCCTCGCGCGCCGTGAGCATGACCGTCGCCTCCGTCGCGACGATCCGCGACGCGCTCAAGCTGCCCGCGCCGAAGTCGACCGTCACCGTGCCGAAGGGCGCCGAGCTCGACATCCCCGGACTCAGCACGCTCTTCACTCCCAACAAGGACTTCTACCGCGTCGACACCGCACTGACCGTGCCCACGATCGACCCCAGCACCTGGCGTCTGGTGATCGACGGCATGGTCGATCAGCGGGTCGAGATGAGCTTCCAGGACATCCTCGACATGGGACTCGACGAGTATGCGATCACCCTCACCTGCGTCTCGAACGAGGTCGGCGGCGACCTCGTCGGCAACGCGAAGTGGCTCGGTGTGCCGTTGCGCGATGTGCTGAAGAAGGCCGGCGTGAAGTCGGGTGCCGACATGGTGCTGTCGAAGAGCGTCGACGGCTACACGGCGAGCACGCCTCTGTCGTCGCTGACCGACGACAACATCGACGCGATCCTGGCGGTGGGCATGAACGGCGAGCCGCTGCCCCTCGAGCACGGCTTCCCGGTGCGCATGGTCGTGCCCGGCCTGTATGGCTACGTGTCGGCGACGAAGTGGCTCACCGAGCTGAAGGTCACGACCTTCGACAAGGACGAGGCCTACTGGACACCTCGCGGATACAGCGCCGAGGCACCGATCAAGTTCGCCTCGCGCGTCGACACCCCCAAGGTGGGTCAGGCGGTCGACGCCGGGCGCATCCCGATCGCGGGGGTCGCGTGGGCGCAGACGGTGGGCATCGAGCGCGTCGAGGTGCGCATCGATGAGGGCGAATGGATGCCGGCGACCCTCTCTGCCCCGATCAATGAGAACACCTGGGTGCAGTGGTTCATGGAGTGGGATGCCACCCCCGGAACGCACTATGTGGCCGTACGGGCGATCAACAAGAACGGCGACATGCAGATCGAAGAGCGTGCGCCGGTCGCGCCGAACGGTTCGTCGGGCTGGCAGCGCTCGCTCATCCGCGTCGCGTGATGCCGGCGCGTCCTGCCGGATCTCGCCCTAGTGTGGGAGCCATGACGTCGCTCCCCGCCTGTGTGATCACCGTCTCCGACCGATCCTTCGCGGGTGAACGAGAAGATCGGGGCGGCCCCATCGCGGTCGGCCTGCTGAGAGATGCCGGGTGGCACTGCCCCGATGCCGAGGTCATCGCCGATGGTGCCTCGTCGGTCGCTGACGCGCTGCGCCGGGCGGTCGCGCGCGGCGTGAAACTGATCGTGACCACCGGGGGGACCGGCGTGGGCCCGCGCGACGAGACCCCTGAGGGAACCCGTCGGGCGATCACCCGTGAGGTGCCGGGCCTCGCCGAGGAGCTGCGCCGCAGCGGTCTCGCCGACACTCCGCTGTCGGTGCTGTCTCGCGGAGTCGCCGGCATCGTCGACCCCGCCGGAGTCCTCGTCGTGAATCTTCCCGGATCCCCGCGGGCCGTGGCATCCGGGGTTCCCGTCGTGCTGACCGTCGCGAGACACGTGGTCGACCAGGTCGCGGGCGGTGACCACTCGTGAACGAGGTTCGGATCGCTGGGATCTCCGAAGAGCGTCTCGACGTCGACGCACATCTCGCCGCGGTCGATGATCCCGCCCTGGGTGGGGTCACGACGTTCATCGGTCGCGTGCGCGACAACGACCCCGATGCGACGACTGCGGTGGTCGGCCTCGAATACAGCTCGCACCCCGATGCCGAGTCGACGCTGCGACGCATCGCCGAAGAGGCTGCGGCGGATGCCGTCGGCGATGCGAGAGTGGTGGTGGCCGTGAGCCACCGCATCGGTCGACTCGATGTGGGTGATGCAGCCGTCGTGATCGCGGTCGCCGCCGAGCACCGCGCCGAGGCCTTCGAGGTGTGCCGGGCGGTGATCGAGGACATCAAGACGTCGCTGCCCGTGTGGAAGCGTCAGGTCGAGTCCGACGGCTCCACGTCGTGGAAGGGCATCGGCGGCTGAGCCGACGCCCGAGTCAGCCCCCGGCGAAGGGCGGCAGCACGTCGATCAGCTGGGCGTCGTCGAGCGACCGGTCGTCGTCGCTGCGCACGCCGTCGACCATGACCGCGCATCGCGGCAGGATGTCGACGAGAGCCGGATGCTCCGCCACGACCGCGGCGCGCAGGGCTTCGAGCGACGTCTCATGCCGTTCTTCCGCATCGACGCCTGCCGCCTCGGCTGCGGCGGCGAAGTAGCGCACGCGGGTCATCGCGATTCTCCCTCGCGCACCCAGTCGCCCGAGCGTCCGCCCGACTTCGCGACGATGCGCACGTCTTCGATGACCACAGACCGGTCGAGGCCCTTGATCATGTCGACGATCGCCAGAGCGCTCACCGACACGGCCGTGAGCGCCTCCATCTCGACGCCGGTGCGGTCGGCGGTGCCGACGGTCGCCTCGACATGCACGCCGTCGTCGACGATGTCGAGCTCGATGTTGGCGCGGTGCACACCGATCACGTGAGCGAGCGGCAGCAGGGTCGGCGTCGACTTGGCGGCCTGGATGCCGGCGATCCGCGCGACCGCCAGCACGTCGCCCTTGGGAGCGGTGCCGTCACGCAGCGCGGCGATCACGTCGGTGCTGCAGCGCACGAAGCCGCGCGCGGTGGCGGTGCGGACGGTCGGCTGCTTGCCGGTCACATCGACCATGTGGGCATGGCCGGCCGAGTCGAGGTGCGTGAAGCTCATTCGACCAGCATGACATCGATCGCATCGCCCACGGCGACGGCCTCGACCTCTGCGGGCACGATCGCGAATGCACGCGCTCTGGCGAGACCTCCGGCGAGGTGCGAGCCCGAGCCGCCGGCGGTCGCCGGGCGCACTGTGCGGTTCGCGAGGTCGACGACCGCGGGGAGGTACTGACGGCGGCCGGGAGGGGGCGTCCAGGACGCATCGGCGGTGAAGGATGCGCGGGGGCGATGGATCTCGGTGCGACCCTGCAGCGCGAGCAGCGCCGGTCGCACGAAGACCTCGAACGACACAGCGACGCTCACGGGGTTGCCAGGCAGTCCGAACACGAGGGTGCCGGTGTCGAGCACACCGAACGCCTGCGGCTTGCCCGGCTGCATCGCGACGCTCGCGAACTCGACCTCGCCGCGGCCGTCGAACGCACCGCGGACGGGCTCATAGGCGCCGGCGCTCACACCGCCCGTGAACACGATCACGTCGGCACCGCGCTCGACCGCCGTCGCCGTGACGGTGCGCACGGCCTCGGCGTCATCGGCCACGCGGGCGACGAGCACGACCTCGGCGTCGGCATCCGCGACGAGCAGCTCGAGCAGGGGGCCGTTGGAATCGGGGATGCGGCCGCGGGCCGCACTCTCGCCTGGTTCGAGCAGTTCGCTGCCGGTCGAGACGACGGCCACCCGCGGCGCCCGGGTCACGGTCACACTCTCGACCCCGGCGGCGACGGCTGCGGAGAGCTGGAAGGCGCCCAGACGTTCGCCCGCGTGCACCACTGCATCCCCGGATCTCAGGTCCGCGCCGCGGCGACGGATGAAGGCTCCGGCGGCGGCCGGCGCGCGCAGCACTCGCACCTCGCCCAGAGAGTCAGCGAGGCCTCCCGCAGTGTCTTCGAAGGGCACGATCGCATCCGCCGCGGTCGGGGCAGGGGAGCCGGTCATGATTCGCGCGGCCTCGCCTGCCGCGAGCGGCGGGTCGTCCGACACCCCGGCGGGCAGGTCTGCGACGACCCGCAGCACCACGGGTTTCTCCTCGGATGCCGCGGCGACATCGGTCGCTCGCACCGCGAAGCCGTCCATCGCGGAATTGTCGAAGAGGGGGATGTCGTGGGCTGCCGTCGCCGGCTCGGCGAGGGTGCGATGGGCGGCGTCGCGGATCGCCCGTGTCTCACCGGGCAGGGTGCGCACGGCGTCGAGCACGCGAGCGAGCTGCTCCTCGACCGATCGGCGGCCGCCTCCTGCGGCGCTCATGCCGACACCGCCGAGCGGATCGCGATCTCGTGCTGCCTCGAGGTGAGGGCGTCGATCATGGCGAGGCGTCCGAGCAGCGGCTCGCCCGCGCCGGTGATGAGCTTCACGACCTCGGTCGCCAGCATCCCTCCGACCTGCACGCACAGCGCACCCAGCACGCCCACTTGCGCGCAGCTCGGCGGCTCGCCCTCGGTGCCGAGTGGGAAGAGGTCGGTCAGCACGACCGGATCGCTCTCGGGCGGGTTCGACCAGAACACGGTGGCCTGTGCGTGCCACTCCTGCACGGCTCCCCAGACGAGAGGGATGCCGAGGGCCTCGGTCGCGGCCGCGACGTCGCGGCGGGTGTCGAAGGAGTCGCTCGTGTCGACCACGATGTCGGCGCCGGCGAACAGGCGCTCGGCATTCTCGGAGTCGAGTCGCTCAGTGGCGAGCAGCACGTCGGCGTCGGGCGACAGGGCCGTGATCGCGCGGGCGGCGGAGGCGGTCTTGGGGCGGCCGATGTCTTCGACGCGGTGCGCGAGCTGGCGCTGCAGATTCGTCAGTTCGACCACGTCGTCGTCGATCACGGTGATGGTGCCGATGCCGGCGGCTGCCAGCGCGAGCAGCACGGGGGAGCCGACGCCGCCGGCACCGACGACCGCGACGTGGGCCGCCGCCAGGCGACGCTGCCCCTCTTCGCCGATGCCCGCGAGCACGGCGTGCCGGGCGGTGCGGACGAGCTCTGCCGGATCGAGGGCGGGTGCGGGTGCGACGAGCGGCTGCATGGCACCAGGCTATGCCCGGCGTGCGACGTCGCGGTGAACTCAGACAGATTCGTCGTCGTCGGAGAGCGGACGAGAGCGCGCCAGGGTGTCGTGCTCCGCAGATGCGGTCGATTTGGCCCGCAGCATCCGCATTCGCGGTAATGTTCACGCATGCAGACCTTTCGAATCGCCCGGGCCGCGCAGCTGCTCGGCGTGAGCGATGACACCGTGCGGCGCTGGGTCGATCAGGGCCTGCTGCCGACGACCGATGCAGTGCCCGCCGAGATCCCCGGCGATGCCCTCGCAGCGCGGGCAGTCGAGCTGGCCGATGAGGCGCACGAATCCAGCGACGCCCACTCGAGCGCCCGCAACCGCTTCGTCGGCATCGTGACCCGTGTGCAGATCGACGGGCTGATGGCGCAGGTCGACCTGCAGTCCGGTCCGCATCGCGTCGTCTCCCTCATGTCGGCCGAGGCGGCACGCGATCTGCACCTCGAGGTGGGTTCTCTGGCCACGGCATCCGTCAAGGCGACGCAGGTCGTCGTCGAAGTGCCGAAGGCCTGACATGCGCCGCACACCGCGCCGAACCGTCGCGATCGCACTGGCTGCCGCCGCCCTCGTGCTGACCGGGTGTGCCGTCGAGTCGCCGACACCCGCCGGCACTGAGGGGGCGTCCGCGGGCGCGGTGAGCGGCGAGCTCACGGTGTATGCCGCCGCGTCGCTGTCCAGCGCCTTCGACGAGATCGGCGACGCGTTCGAGCAGGAGAATCCCGACGTGCGGTTCACCGGCGTGTACGACGGATCGTCGACGCTGGTCACCCAGCTGCTCGAGGGCGCCCCGGCCGACGTGTTCGCCTCAGCCGACGAGGCCAACATGGACAAGCTCGAGGATGCCGCGGTCGATCCGACCCTGTTCGCCTCCAACACTCTCGTGATCGCCGTGCCGACGGGCAACCCCGGCGGCGTGAAGACCCTCGACGACCTGGCCGACGTCACCACGGTGCTGTGCGCCCCCGAGGTACCGTGCGGTGCGGCATCCGCCACGCTGCTCTCGAACGCGGGCGTCACGGTCGAGGCGGCCAGCCTCGAGCAGAACGTGACCGCGGTGCTGACCAAGGTCGCCGCCTCCGAGGCGGACGCCGGGCTCGTCTACGCGACCGACGTGGTCGGCCGCGACGATGTCGAGGCGATCGTGCCCGACGGTGCCGACGAGGTCGTCAACCACTATCCGATCGCAGCGCTGTCCGAGGCATCGAACTCGGCGGGGGCTGAGGAGTTCGTCGCCTTCGTGCTCTCGGACGAGGGCCAGCGGATCCTCGCCGACCACGGTTTCGGGGCGCCGTGAGCGCTGCGGTCTCGCACGGATACGCGCCGCGCGCACTGGCCATCCCCGCCCTGATCGGTCTCGCGTTCCTCATCCTTCCGCTGGCGGCTCTCGTCGCCCGCGTCGAGTGGTCGACCTTCATCTCCGACGTGACGTCGGAGGCCGCACGATCGGCGCTGCTGCTCTCGCTCGGCACGGGGCTCATCGCCACCGTGCTCTGCATCGTGATCGGAGTGCCGCTGGCTCTGACGATCGCCCGTTCCGGCCCGCGTCTCGCCGCCGTGCTGCGGGCCGCCGTCACCGTTCCGCTCGTGCTGCCGCCCATGGTCGGCGGCGTCGCGCTGCTCTACCTGTTCGGACGAGCGGGGTGGTTCGGCGGCCTCGGCCTCTCGTTCAGCACTCCGGCCGTCGTGCTCGCGCAGACCTTCGTGGCGCTGCCCTTCCTGGTGCTGGCCGTCGAGGGTGCCGTGCGCACCTCCGGGGTCGAGTACGAGCGCACGGCGGCGGCTCTGGGCGCCGGACGCTGGACGATCCTCCGCCGCATCACGCTGCCGCTCGCCGCGCCCGGCATCGTCGCCGGAGTGGTGCTGTGCTTCGCCCGGGCCATCGGCGAGTTCGGAGCCACTGCGCTCTTCGCCGGCAATCGCCCCGGGGTCACACAGACCATGCCGCTCGCGATCTACACCGCGTTCAACGGTGCGGGAGTGACGCAGGGGGCCGCCGTCGCGTTGGCACTGCTGCTGCTCGCCACCGCGATCCTCGTGCTGCTGCTCGTGCGTGGATGGCGTCCCGGGGCGGCGCGATGACCGGCGCAGAGGGTCTTCGCGCCCACGTCGTCGTTCAGCGGGAGCACTTCGTCGTCGACGTGTCGCTGCAGGTGCCCGCTGGCGCGACAGTGGCTGTGATGGGCCCGAGCGGTGCGGGAAAGTCGACCTTGCTGCAGGCGATCGCCGGACTACAGTCGCTCGATGCCGGAGAGATCACGGTCGAGGGGCGCGTCGTGGATCGTGTCGCCAAGCCACGAGTGCGCACGGAGCCGATGCGCCGAGGTGTGGTGCTGCTCGGGCAGAAGCCGAGGCTGTTCCCCCATCTCTCGGTCGGCGAGAACGTCGCCTTCGGTCCGCGCGCTGCGGGTATCGAGCATCGTGCTGCCCGCGCAGGCGCTGACGACTGGCTCGCACGGGTCGGGCTCCCGGGCTCGGGAGAGCGGATGCCGCACGAGCTGTCCGGAGGCGAGCAGCAGCGCGTCGCGGTCGCTCGTGCGCTCGCCGCATCCCCTCGCGTCGTGCTGCTCGACGAGCCGCTCGTCGCCCTCGACCCCGAGACCGCAGGCGACATCAGGCGGATGCTGCGCGATCAGCTCGCCTCGACCACCACCGTCGCCGTCACCCACGATGCGGCGGATGCCGTCGCGCTCGCCGATCGGTTGATCGTCGTCGAGGCTGGCCGCGTGACGCAGGAGGGGCCGGTGCGCGACGTGCTCGCCGCCCCGGCATCCAGGTTCGTGGCCTCGATCGCCGGGCTCAATCGCCTGGTGGGCGTCGCGAGCCAGGGTGCGTGGCGCGGCGGCGATGTGCGGCTGACCAGCGCCGATCCTGCGTCGCGTGAGCTCGCTGCGACGGACGGTGCCGCGCTCGCCGCGGTGTTCCGTCCGGGGGATGTCCAGGTCGCGGAGGCTGGCCCGGAGTCGTGGACGGCCGTGGTGACGCGCCTCGAGCCCACGCTGGGAGGTGTGCGCGTGCACACCGATGCGGGTGCGGTCGACCTGTCGCTGGATGCTGCCGGGGGCCTCACGGTCGGGGACAGGCTGCGGCTGCGCATCGACCCGGCGCTCGTGGGATTCGTCGCCGTCACCTGAGTCCGCCTCCGCTGCGCCGGATTGCTCACGGCATCCCGGATGGCTGATCGGATTCGGCCTCTCCGCCGGCCACCCGGGGACTCGTCAGCCGGAAAGCCACCAGCATCGATGGTTCATCCGCACAGCCGATTCACCTGTCGATCGTGGCCATGTTCGCGTCGTCATGCCGTGCGCCCGCAGCCGGTTCGAGCGCGGTCAGCCGGTCGGCCTGGTCGGCGGTGAGCTCGACGGCGTCCGCGGCGGTGTTCTCCTCCATTCGGGCAACGCGGCGCGTGCCGGGGATGGGCGCGATGTCGTCGCCGCGAGTGAGGATCCACGCCAGGGCGGTCTGCGCCGGCGTCGCGCCGATCTCGGCTCCGATCGCGCGCACCTCGTCGACGAGGCGGAGGTTTCGCGTGAAGTTCTCGCCCACGAACCGCGGGTTGGTCTTGCGCCAGTCGTCGTCGGGGATGTCGGCCGCTGAACGGATCTGACCGGTCAGCAGACCGTGTCCGAGCGGTGAGTAGGGAACGAAGCCGATGCCCAGTTCGCGCAGCAGCGGCAGGATCTCCGACTCCACATCACGGGTCCACAGCGAGTACTCGGTCTGCAGCGCCGACACCGGATGCACGGCGTGCGCGCGTCGGATCGTCTGCGCGGAGGCTTCGGAGAGCCCGAAGTGCAGTACCTTGCCTTCGGCGACCAGGTTGGCGACCGCGGCTGCCGTGTCTTCGATCGGCGTGTTCGGGTCGACACGGTGCTGGTAGTAGAGGTCGATGTGGTCGGTGCCCAAGCGTCGCAGGGAGCCCTCCACGGCGGCCTTCACGTTCTCCGGGCTGCTGTCGGTCACACCCGGTCCGCCGCCGGAGTGTGAGACGAGCCCGAACTTGGTGGCGATCTTCACCTGATCGCGGCGCCCCCTGATGGCCTGACCGACGATCTCCTCGCTGAGGTACGGCCCATAGATCTCGGCGGTGTCTAAGTGGGTGACGCCCAGGTCGAGGGCGCGGTGGATGGTGCGGATGGACTCGTCATTGTCGAGGCCACCCCCGGTCGTGTATGTGCCCGCCATGGTCATGGCGCCGAGGCCGATGCGCGAGACGTCCAGGCTTCCGAGGTGTGCGTTCTTCATGACTGTTCCTTCTGTCGGATGATGATTCGAGTCAACGCTCTTCGGCCCGAGTTAGCGTGGCCCCGGCTATGGGTGCACCGACAGGACCCCTCTCGACCGAGCGGATCGGCGTACCGTCGTTGGCATGGAGACCCACGACGCCATCAGCGAGTTCCTCACGACGAGGCGTGCCAAGCTCACCCCAGAGCAAGTCGGGCTGCCCGACTTCGGCGGTCGTCGTCGGGTGCCGGGGCTGCGCCGAGAAGAGGTCGCCCTCGTCGCCGGAATGAGTGCCGAGTACTACAAGCGCCTCGAGCGCGGCAACGCGGCCGGGGTGTCGGAGCAGGTCATCGACGGAGTCAGCCGGGCCCTGCAGCTCGACGATGCCGAACACGCGCATCTGCACGACCTCATCAGGGCGGCGAACGCCGGAGCGCATCTGCAGCCGCGTCGTCGTCCCGTACGGGCGCAGCAGCTCACGCCGGGCTTGCGGCAGACGATCGATGCGATCTCCACCGTTCCGGTCTACGTGCAGAACGGTCGTCTCGACGCGGTCGCGACCAACGCCCTCGGTCGGGCGCTGTTCTCCGAGATGCTCGATGACGCGCATCCCCCGGCCAATGCGGCACGGTTCATGTTCCTCGATCCACGCGCCCAGTCCTTCTACCGGGAGTGGGACGCGCAGACGCGTCAGATCGTCGCTGTGCTCCGTGCCGAGGCAGGTCGGTCGCCGTACGACCGGAAGCTCAGCGATCTCGTCGGTGAGCTCTCCACCCGCAGCGATCTCTTCCGTACGCTGTGGGGAGCCCACGATGTGCGGGAGCACCGCACGGGGGTGAAGAAGGTGCACCACCCCGTGGTCGGAGACCTGGACCTCACATTCCAGGCCATGGACCTCGCGTCCGACCGGGGGCTCTCGATGATCGTCTTCTCTGCTGAGCCGGGCTCGGCCACCCATGAGCGCCTCCAACTGCTCGCCAACCTGGAGCACACGGCGGTGCGTGAAGCCGCGACGGAGAACGGTCGAGCCTGATTCGCCGCGGCTCCGGGTGCCGGCGGGATCCCGAATGGCTGATCGGATGCGGCCGTGGATCCCGCCAGGTGGGGGAACAGCAGCCAGGCGGTCCCGTCCGAGCCGACCGGCTCCGCGACCTGGCAATATGCCGGTCGTCGCGCCAGACGGGCCCCGACACCGAACGCGCGGGTAGTCTCGGAACATGTCGGGGAGAGGGAGACTGCGATGACGGCCGTGCCGGTCGTGATCGGTGTGCGCTCGCCGAACCCCGTGATCGCCGCTGACTCGGCGCCCGCGCCGCAGGGCCTCGTCGACACGCACGGTCGCGTGCACCGCGACCTGCGCATCTCGCTGACCGACCGCTGCTCGCTGCGCTGCACCTACTGCATGCCCGAGCAGGGCAACGAATGGCTCGCGCGCACCAGCATCCTGTCGACCGACGAGATCGTCGAGGTGGCGCAGGTCGCGGCCTCGCTCGGCATCCGCACCTTCCGGCTCACGGGCGGTGAACCGCTGCTGCGCGCCGACATCGTCGAGGTCGTTCGCCGCGTCTCGGCGATCCAGGGCGACGAGGGCCCCGTCGAGGTCGCCATGACCACCAACGGCATCACGCTCGCGAAGCACCTGCCCGCGCTGATCGACGCCGGGCTCACACGCCTGAACATCAGCATCGACACGGTCGACCGTCAGCGCTTCGCCGACCTCACCCGCCGCGATCGCATCGACGACGTGTTCGAGGGCATCGCGGCAGCGGCGGCATCCGAGCTCCGCCCGCTCAAGCTCAACACCGTCGCGATGCGCGGTGTGAACGACGATGAGCTGCCTGACCTGGTCGCGTTCGCGATGGAGGTCGGCGCGCAGCTGCGCTTCATCGAGCAGATGCCTCTCGACGCCGGGCACACGTGGGATCGTGCGTCGATGGTCACGCGCGAGGAGATCCTCGAGAAGCTCGGCGCGCGGTGGAGTCTCGAGCCCGTTCCCGGACGCGGCGGAGCGCCGGCCGAGAAGTGGCGCATCGACGGCGGCCCGCACGAGGTCGGCGTGATCGCCTCGGTCACCGCCCCCTTCTGCGGCGCGTGCGACCGGCTGCGCCTGACGGCCGACGGCCAGCTGCGCAACTGCCTGTTCTCCAACGCCGAATACGACCTGATCGGTGTGCTGCGCGGCGACGGGGCATTCGACTCCGCCCGGCGTGCCGGCGGGATCGGCGCCATGCTGCGCTCGTGCGTGCACGGCAAGCTGCCGGGGCACGCGATCAACGACCCGTCATTCCTGCAGCCCGCCCGCGGCATGAACGCCATCGGCGGCTGAGTCAGCCCCGCTTCGCGTTCACAGTTCAGCAGAGAACGCGCGTTCCGCGGGCTCAGGGCAGGGTTGCGGCCCGGTTCCGGCCGTCCATGCTGAATTATGAACGGCGAGGGAACAGTCTCAGTCGAGGAACTCGCGCGCAGCCGCCGACAGCGCCGTGACGCCGACCTCGATCGTCGGGTGGATCTCCGGTGCGAAGAAGGGCGAGTGGTTCGTCGGGATGTCCTTGTCGAGGGTCCCGGCCGCCGATGCCGCGGCGAACTTCGCCGCATCGACGCCGCCCCAGAACCAGAACACCAGGGGCGCCCCGGTGTCGCGGGCGAACCACGACACGTCCTCGCTGCCGGTGAACATGCCGGGGTCGATCACCGACGCCTCACCGAGCGCGCGCTGCAGCGCCGACGTGACGCGTGCCGTGGCATCCGCATCGTTGATAGTCGGCGGCAGGGTGTGGTCTGTGCGGATCTCGGGCTCGCGCTCTGCTCCCGATGCCGCGGCCTCGGCGCGCACGATGCGCTCGACGCTCGCGAGCACCTTGTCGCGCATCTCGTCGTTCGGGTAGCGCAGGCTGAGCTCGAGCTTCGCCTCGGCGGGGATGATGTTGTTCTTCAGACCCGCGTGGATCGAGCCGACCGTGACCACGGCGACGTCGCGGGGGTCGACCTCTCGCGAGGCGATGGTCTGCAGTCGCATGACGGTCGCCGCGGCCATGACCACGGGGTCGATGGTCGAGTGCGGCCGCGAGCCGTGTCCGCCGCGTCCGTGCAGCACGACGGTGAGGCCGTCGGATGCCGCCATCTGAGTGCCTGGGCGTACGCCGATCGTGCCGGCGGGCAGGGGAGTGACGTGCTGGCCCAGGACGACATCGGGGTGCGGCACGAGGTCACGGAGGCCGGCGTCGAGCATGGCGCGGGAGCCTGCTCCGTACTCCTCGGCGGGCTGGATCAGCACGACCACGGTTCCCGACCAGTCGTCCTTCTCGGCGACGAGCTTCTCGACCGCACCGATCATGGCGGTGACGTGCATGTCGTGACCGCAGGCGTGCATGACGGGCACGGTGTTGCCGGCGGGGTCGATGCCGGTCGCGGTGCTGGCATAGGCGAGGCCGGTCTCTTCACCTACGGGCAGTGCATCCATGTCGGCGCGCGCCCAGACGACCGGACCTTCGCCGTTGCGCAGGATGCCGACCACCCCGGTGACGCCGATGCCCTCGTGCACCTCGAGGCCGAGATCCCGCAGGTGACCGGCCGCGATGCCGGCGGTGCGCGTCTCCTGGAACGACAGTTCAGGGTGCTGGTGCAGGTCTGTGTAGAGCGCTTCGAGGTCGATCGTCATGGCCCCGAGCCTAGTCGTGGCACCTAGTCGCGGCGGTACGACTCCAGTGCCGGTCCGGGGTGCAGCACACCGTTGACGATCGAGCGGATCGCGAACTCGCTCGCCTCGCCCAGGTCGAAGACGTCGCGGTGCAGCAGCCACTGCAGCTGCAGCCCGTCCATCACGGCGAGGATGCTGGCCGCGGCGGTGGCCACGGTGTCGGGCTCCGTCACACCCTCCTGCGCGCACAGCAGGTGGAACGCGTCGGTGACCTCGCGCCGGAGGGTCGTGTAGCGGTCTTCGAAGTAGTCGCGACCGGGGTGGTTGTCGGTCACCGACTCCGACGACAGCACGGTGTAGGCCTGCACGATGCCGGGGCGCCGCTCGTTCGCGACCGCCGTGCGCACGAGGTGCAGGAAGAGCTCCGGCCCGCCGGGGATGTGCTTCTCGGCGAGCTCTGCGACGTCCGCCTGGTCGCGGTAGGCGAGCACCTCGAGGAGCAGCTTCTGCTTCGACCCGAAGTGGTGCAGCACGCCGGCGTGGGTGATGCCCACCTGCTCGGCGACGTCGGCGAGCGTGCCATTGGTCGAGCCCTTGTTGCCGAAGATCTCGACGGCGGCTTTGAGGATCTGCTCGCGCTTCTCGCGGGTGGCAGGCCGGACGGACGTGTGGGCGACAGCATCCTTCGACATGGTCCATCCTCTTCTGCACCGAATCCTGCACTGGATCGTACTTGCCAACTCTACTTACTGGCGGGTAACCTCGCACCAGCTTACTTTCTCGCCAGTAAGCGAATGAGGTCGGATGCCCGTGCACCGACAGCCACACAGCACAACGACCCGTGCCCAAGGAGAAGCAATGAAGCTCAGAAAGTCCATGATCGCTGTCGCGGCGATCTCCGCCCTCGGCGTCTCGGCCCTCGCCGGCTGCGCAGCCGGCGGATCGAACGACGGAGACGCCGGAGCAGGCGGCGCAGCCCTGACGATCGCCAAGCCCGACGGTGCGATCACCACCGAGTCGAACAACCCCTACGTCGGCGACTCGTCGGCCTCGAAGTACGGCTACGGCAAGGTCATCTTCGAGACCCTCGCCCTCGTGAACCAGACCGGCGATCGGGGGGTCACCCCCTGGCTCGCCGAGAGCATCGAGTGGAACGACGACTACACGGCCCTCACCGTGGTGCCTCGCAAGGACGTCACCTGGAGCGATGGCGAGCCCTTCACCGCCGACGACATCGTCTTCACCTACGAGCTCGTCTCGACCCCTGCGCTCGATACCGCGGGCCTCAAGTTCGAGGGCGCGACCGTCGACGGCGACGCTGTGACGCTGAACTTCGGCGAGTCGAAGTACGTGAACCAGGCCCGCGTGCTGCACGTGCCGATCGTGCCGAAGCACATCTGGGAGAACCTCGACGAGCCGGCCACCGACCCCGTCAAGGGCGACGACCTGGTCGGCACCGGCCCCTACGCGCTGTCGAACTGGTCGACCGAGTCGGTCACCCTCGAGGCGCGCGACGACTACTGGGGCGGCGACCTCGCGGTTCCCGAACTGCACTACGTCTCCTACGGCGACAACACGGCACTGACCACCGCTCTCGCACAGGGCGAGGCCGACTGGGCGCAGGCGTTCATCCCGCAGATCCAGGAGCAGTTCCTCGACGCCGACCCCGAGCACAACAAGTTCTTCGTGGCCCCGACGACCGGCTCTGCGACGCTGTTCATGAACCTGCAGCAGAAGCCGTTCGACGACGTGGCGTTCCGCCAGGCCCTCGCCTGGGTCATCGATCGCGACGCGTACGTCGACATCGCCCGTGAAGGGGCGAGCGAGCCGGTGTGGTCTGTGACCGGACTCTCGTCGATCCTCGAAGACGAGATCCAGCCCGAGTTCCAGGGCGAGGAGTACTCCGTCGATGCCGAGAAGGCGCGCGACCTACTCGAGGGAGCCGGATACACCTGGAAGGACGACGCGCTGATCGACCCCGACGGCACGCCCGTCTCGTTCACGCTCTCGGTGCCCTCGGGGTGGAGCGACTGGAACACCGCGCAGGAGCTCATCGCCGAAGACGTCACCGAGGCCATCGGTGCCGAGGTCAAGATCGACATGCCCGACTGGGGCGGCTGGGCAGGACCCCGCGACGACGGGTCGTTCTCGGCCATCATCCACTGGCTCGAAGACAGCGGCACGGCCTACGGTCTCTACACGTCGACGATGGACCCGCGCTGGATCTCGCCCGAGGGCATCGCCGGGTTCAACTTCGGACGCTTCGAAGACCCCGCTGCGACCGACGCGCTGAACACCTACGCCAACGCGTCGTCCGATGACGAGCGCACCGCGGCCATCACGACGCTCGAGCAGATCTTCGTCGAGCAGGTCCCGGCGATCCCGCTCGGCGCGCACCCGCTGCTCGGCGAGTACAACACCCGCAACTACGTCGGGTGGCCTTCGGAGGAGGACCCGTATGCCTCGGGCGACCCGACTCAGCAGAACATCGTGCAGATCCTCACGAAGCTGAAGCCGGCCGAGTAAGCACGAGGCGTCGTACGCAGATTCGGCGCGTTTCGTCTCGCTTCGCTCGCTCAACGACCGGGGGAGGCCACCCTCCCCGGTCGTTGAGCGAGGACCGAAGGACCGAGACGGAACGCGCCCCCCCGACGAAGGACATCCCATGTCAGAACCCCTGCTCAGCGTGCGCGACTTCTCTGTCGTGTACGACGTCGATCCGCCCGTCGAGGCGGTGAAGAACGTGACGCTCGAACTGCAGCGAGGAGAGATCCTCGGCCTCGCGGGAGAGAGCGGATGCGGCAAGACCACCCTCGCCTACGGCGTGCAGCGTCTGCTGCGGGCCCCCGCCGTGATCGCGGGCGGCAGCGTGACGTTCCACGACGCATCCGGTGTCGACGTCGACATCAACGCGCTCGACGTCGATGCGATGCAGAAGTTCCGCTGGGACAAGGTCTCGATGGTGTTCCAGGGCGCGATGAACGCGCTCAACCCGGTGGCGACGATCGGCTCGCAGCTCGAGGACGTGTTCGAGATCCACCGGCCCGGCATGACTCGCAAGCAGCGCAGGGCCGAGGCCGAGGAGCTGCTCGAGATCGTCAAGGTCGGCCGTCAGCGCACGCGCTCGTTCCCGCACGAGCTGTCGGGTGGCATGCGTCAGCGCGTCATGATCGCGATGGCCCTGGCGCTGCGCCCGCAGCTGATGGTCATGGACGAGCCGACCACGGCTCTCGATGTGCTGGTGCAGCGCGAGATCCTCAAGCAGATCTCGCAACTGCGTCACGAGTTCGGCTTCTCGGTCATCTTCATCACCCACGATCTGCCGCTGCTGCTCGAGATCAGCGACCGCATCGCGATCATGCGCGAGGGCGAGATCGTCGAGCTCGCCTCCGCCGAGCAGATCTGGACGAACCCGCAGAACGACTACACGAAGACCCTGCTGTCGTCGTTCCCCCGTCTCACCGGCGCGAGAGGAGTGCTGACCCGATGACGACTCTCGAGTTCGCCGATGTCACCAAGGTCTACAACGTCAGAGGAGCCGGTCAGCTCAAGGCTCTCGACAACGTCAGCTTCACCCTGAACTCCGGCCAGACCATCGGTCTCGTCGGTCAGTCGGGCAGCGGCAAGTCGACCATCGCGAAGATCCTCACCCAGCTCGAGACGCCCACGTCGGGCGAGGTGCGGCTCGACGGCACGCCCATTCCCCGGCGCGGCAAGGGCTTGAGGAAGTATCGTCAGCAGCTGCGCATGGTCTTCCAAGACCCGTTCGCGTCGCTCAACCCGTACCACTCGATCAGGTACCACCTCGAGCGCCCCATCCGACTCGACGACGTCGTGCCCAAGAACGAGACCGAGGCAGAGGTGCGCCGACTGCTCGAGCGCGTGCGCCTCGATGCGGATGCCGTGATCGACCGCCGTCCGCACGAGCTCTCCGGTGGCCAGCGTCAGCGCGTCGCCATCGCCCGCGCGCTCGCCTCGCGTCCGTCACTGCTCGTCGCCGACGAGCCCGTGTCGATGCTCGACGTGTCGATCCGTCTCGGGGTGCTGAACCTGCTCGCCGATCTGCAGCGAGAAGAGGGCCTCGGAGTGCTCTACATCACCCACGACCTCGCGACCTCGCGGCACTTCAGCGACAAGATCATGGTGCTCAACCAGGGTCGCGTCGTCGAGTACGGCGATGCCGACGACGTGATCCTCAACCCGCAGGACCCCTACACGCGCGAGCTGCGGGCGGCGTCTCCCGACCCCGACAAGCATTTCGCGACGACCGGCTCGCACGGAGGTGCACTGTGACCACCGCATCCCCCGATCTGGGTCAGATCGAACAGGAGAACCGCGACGCGCTCGAGGTCGGCACGACGGCGACCACCGCGCAGAAGGGGAGGAAGCTCGTACCCTGGCGGTTCTTCGCCGGACGCGCAGGGTTCTACCTGTTCACGCTGTGGGCGGCCATCACGATCAACTTCTTCCTGCCCCGGTTCATGAAGGGCGACGCGGTCAGCTCGTACCTCGCCCGCAACCGCAACGTCAGCCCCGAGGCTGCGGAGTCGCTGCGCATCCTGCTCGGCGTCGACACCGACAAGTCGATGTGGCAGCAGTACCTCGACTACTGGGCGATGCTGTTCCGCGGCGACCTCGGCATCTCCACGCTGCACGGTCTTCGTCCGGTGACCGAGGTGCTGGCATCCGCTCTTCCGTGGACGCTCGGCCTCGTCGGAATCGCGACGATCATCTCTTTCGCGCTCGGAACGGTCGGCGGCGCGATCGTCGGCTGGAAGCGCGGCAGCAGGCTCGACGCGCTCATCCCGATCACGACGTTCTTCAACACGATCCCGTACTTCTGGCTGGGTCTGATCGCGATCGCGATCTTCTCGTCGACGCTCAAATGGTTCCCGTCGTCGCACGCCTACGACAAGGGCCAGTCGCCCGAATGGAGCCTCGACTTCATCGGTCAGGTGATCATGCACGGCACCCTGCCGGCGGTCACGATCATCATCGCGTCGCTCGGCGGATGGATGCTGGGCATGCGCAACATGATGCTCACGGTGCTCGACGAGGACTACATCACGGTCGCGCAGGCGAAGGGCATGCCGAACAGGCGGGTACTGTGGGCATACGCCGCCCGCAACGCCGTGCTGCCGCAGATCCAGAGCTTCGCGCTGTCGATCGGCTTCATCGTCGGCGGCACGATCGTCATGGAGATGGTCTTCAGCTACCCGGGCGTCGGCAAGCTGCTGCTGGACGCCACCAATGCGAAGGACTTCGCCCTCATGCAGGGAGTCTTCCTGGTGATCACGCTGTCGGTGCTGGTCGCCAACATCCTCGCCGACATCGTCTACGCATACCTCGACCCGCGCACGCGCCAGACGGAGGCCTGACATGAGCGTTCCCACCTCGACCGACACCACGGCCCCCGACGGCAGCACGGTCCCCACCGGGATGCCGGAGACCGCGACGTTCCGCACCGGCAGCGATGCCACGCCTGGAGGTAAGACCTTCTGGTCGCAGCTCGCGCACTCGTTCGCCATGTTCCGCAACCCCAAGTCGATCGCCGGCCTGATCATCCTCGGGGTGTTCGTGCTGATCGCGATCTTCGCCCCGCTGCTCGCCCCCTACGGGGCCACGCAGAAAGACCGCACGGCTCTGCGGCAGCCGCCCTCGCTCGACCACTGGCTCGGCACCACCCACATGGGTGAAGACGTGCTCAGCCAGCTGATCTTCGGCACGCGCGGCGTCGTCGTGGTCGGCTTCCTGTCGGCCATCATCGCCACGATCATCGCCATCACGATCGGCGTCATCGCCGGCTACGTGCGCGGCTGGAAGAGCGAGTCGCTCTCGGCCCTCACCAACGTGTTCCTCGTGATCCCCGGCATCCCGCTGATCATCATCGTGGCGTCGCAGTTCGAGAACCCGCCGCTCATCGTGATCGCCGCGGTGCTCGGACTCACGGGCTGGGCGTGGGGTGCGCGTGTGCTGCGCGCGCAGACCATGTCGCTGCGCAACCGCGACTTCATCCAGGCCGCCCGCGCCAACGGCGAACCGCTGCACCGCATCATCACGGTCGAGATGCTGCCGAACCTCATGGCGCTGATCGCGTCGAGCTTCGTCGGCACGGTCACGGCGGCGATCCTCGGCCTCACGACCCTCGCCTTCATCGGCGTGATCCCGGTGAGCAACCTCAACTGGGGCACGATCCTCTTCTGGGCGCAGCAGAACGGCGCGTTCCCGCGGCTGTGGTGGTGGTACGTGCCCGCGGGGCTCTGCATCGCGATCATCGGCGTCGCCCTGTCGCTCATCAACTTCGGCATCGACGAGTACGTCAACCCGCGGCTGCGGTCGGCGGGTGAGCGCGCCCGCGCGATGAAGAAGAAGGGGCTCAACGTGAACGACCCGGTGACGGCGGTGCGCAGCATCCCGGCGACCGACTCGGGTACCGTGCAGAACGCCGCGGACGATACGACGAACCAGACACACGACACGAAGACACAGAACACGAAGTGATGACCTCTCAGACCCTGACCGAATCCCTGCCCTACCTCGACCCCGAACTGCCGATCGCGGCGCGCGTCGCCGACCTGCTCGACCGCATGACGGTCGAGGAGAAGGTCGGGCAGATGCTGCAGCTCGACGCCCGCGACGACCTCGACGACCACGTGCTGGGCAAGCACGTCGGCTCGATCCTGCACACCTCGCCCGAGCGCATCATCCGGGCGAACGAGCTGACCTCGCAGACACGGCTGCGCATCCCGCTGCTCGTCGCAGAGGACTGCATCCACGGCCACTCGTTCTGGCCCGGAGCGACCATCTATCCGACACAGCTCGGGATGGCTGCGACGTGGGATGCCGAGCTCGTCGAGAAGGTCGCGAGGGCGACCGCGGTCGAGGTCGCGGCGACCGGCATCCATTGGACCTTCTCGCCGGTGCTGTGCATCGCGCGCGACCTGCGCTGGGGTCGCATCGACGAGACCTTCGGCGAAGACCCGTTCCTGATCGGTGAACTCGCCTCGGCGATGGTGCGCGGATATCAGGGCGACGGCCTCGACGACCCGACCGCCATCCTCGCGACGGCCAAGCACTTCGCCGGCTACTCCGAGACGCAGGGCGGACGCGACGCGAGCGAGGCCGACATCTCTCGGCGCAAGCTGCGGTCGTGGTTCCTGCCGCCGTTCGAGCGGGTCGCACGCGAGGGATGCCGCACGTTCATGCTCGGCTACCAGACGACCGACGGCGTGCCGATCACGGTCAACGACTGGCTGCTCAGCGACGTTCTTCGTGGCGAGTGGGGCTACACAGGCACACTCATCACCGACTGGGACAACGTCGGCCGCATGGTGTGGGAGCAGCACGTGCAGCCCGACTACGCCCACGCCTCGGCCGCCGCCGTGAGCGCCGGCAACGACATGGTCATGAACACTCCGGGCTTCTTCGAGGGCGCACTCGAGGCGGTGTCGAACGGGTTGCTCGCCGAAGACGCGTTCGACGACGCCGTGGCCCGCATCCTCACCCTCAAGTTCGAGCTCGGGCTGTTCGAAGACCCGCGGCTTCCGCAGGACGACCTGGATGCCGTGGTCGGCAGCGCCGCGCACGCCGAACTCAACCTCGAGACCGCGCGTCGCTCGATCGTGCTGCTCGAGAACGACGGCGTGCTGCCCTTGGATGCCGCGACAGCGCTGAGGGTCGCCGTCGTCGGGCCGCTGGCCGACGACGCCCAGACGCAGCTCGGCGACTGGGCCGGTGGCTCCGGCCAGGCCGGATGGCTCGACGGTCAGCCGCGCGAGATGATCACCACCGTGCTCGACGGCCTCGCAGGCGTCGAGGGGTGGTCGGTCACGCATGCGCGCGGCGCCGACATCCTCACGCTCGAGGAAGACCCTCGGGGCGCGAAGTTCCCCGACGGCCAGCCCCGGCCCTCGGTCGTCGTGCCGAGCGCACCGGACGAGACGCTGATCGCCGAGGCCGTGGCTGCGGCGGCGGAATCCGATGTCGTGGTCGCCGTCGTGGGCGACCGCATCGAGCTCGTCGGTGAGGGGCGCTCGACCGCGACCCTCGAGCTGATCGGTGGGCAGAACGCCCTGCTCGACGCGCTGATCGCGACGGGGAAGCCCGTGGTGATCGTGCTGCTCGCATCCAAGCCGCTGGTGCTTCCGGCATCCGCTTCGCAGGCAGCCGCCGTGATCTGGGCGGCGAACCCGGGCATGCAGGGCGGGCGCGCGCTCGCCGAGATCATCTCGGGTGCGGTCGAGCCGTCAGGGCGACTGCCGATCTCGTTCGCGCGTCACGTCGGTCAGCAGCCCACGTACTACAACCAGATCCGCGGACAGCACGGCGACCGCTACGCCGACCTCACGCAGTCCCCGGCCTGGGCGTTCGGTGAGGGGCTGTCGTACTCGACGGTGTCGTACGGCGAGCTGTCGCTCGCCTCGACGACGCTGGGTCGCGACGACACGATCATCGCCGAGGTGACGGTGACGAACACGGGGGAGCGTCCGGTGCGCGAGACCGTGCAGGTCTACGTGCGCGACTCCATCACGAGCGTGAGCTGGGCCGACCGGGAGCTCAAGGGCTACCGTCAGGTCGACCTCGCGCCGGGGGAGTCGGCGCGAGTGCGTCTCGTTCTCGCGGTGGCGGAGTGCTCGATCGTCGACGCCGCCGGCATCCGTCGCGTCGAATCCGGTGCGTTCGAACTGCTCGTGGGTCCGAGCTCGCGCGACGAGGTGCTGTTGAGCGCCGCGTTCACCGTGGCCTGATCGTCTGCGACGGGGGCGCTCAGGCGTCCTCGTCGCGGAGGCGCTGCGGGCCCGCGCCCTGGCTGCTGAGCGCGTCACCCGGGTTCAGCAGGCCGCACGCCTTCATAGACAGACAACCGCAGCCGATGCACCCGGTCAGCTCGCGTTCCAGGCGCTCGATGCCCTCGCGGCGCTTCTCGAGCTCGCGCTTCCAGCGTCGCGATGCGCGCTGCCAGTCCTCGTGACTCGGCGTCTGCGTCAGCGGAACATCGGCGAATGCGTGCTGAACGTCGGCGAGGGGGATGCCGAGGCGTTTCGCCACGGTGATGAGTGACACCCGGCGCAGCATGTGTCTGGCATAGCGCCGCTGGTTGCCGGCCGTGCGCGTGGAGGCGATGAGGCCGAGACTCTCGTAGAAGTGCAGGGCCGAGGGGGCGACCCCGGTGCGCCTGCTCATCTCGCCGATCGTCAACGGCTCATCAGGGCCGTGGACGGTGCGGTCGGTGTCGGTGTCTGCGCTCATCCCGGCCTCCTCGATTTGACCTCAAGTGTACTTGAGGTCATACGGTTGCAACCGTGACCCGAACGGAGACCGCCACCCTATGACCTACGTGATCGCCCTTCCCTGCGTCGATGTCAAGGATCGTGCGTGCATCGACGAATGCCCGGTTGACTGCATCTATGAGGGCGAGCGCTCGCTGTACATCCACCCCGACGAATGCGTCGACTGCGGTGCGTGCGAACCCGTCTGCCCCGTCGAGGCGATCTACTACGAAGACGACCTGCCGGAAGAATGGCAGGACTACTACAAGGCCAACGTCGAGTTCTTCGATGAGCTGGGGTCACCCGGTGGCGCCGCGAAGCTGGGCATCATCGAGCGCGACCACCCGATCATCTCCGCACTTCCGCCTCAGGAGGCACCCGAATGAGCAGTCAGCAGCACCCCGCAGCGCCGGTTCCCTCAGAGGTCGGTGAAGGGCTCAAGGCCGCGTTCCGCGCGCATCCGGCGGGAGTCGCGATCATCACGGCGATGACCCCCGCAGGCCCGGTCGGCCTCACGGCATCCAGCGTCGCGTCCGTGGCGGTCGATCCCGCCGCGATCGTCTTCTCGGTCACCAGGGCGACCGGCAGTGCCGGGTCGATCCTCTCGGCCGACACGTTCGTCGTGCACCTGATCGACGACGAGCACTCCGCGCTGGCGCAGAGCTTCGCCGTGAGCGGCGCTGATCGGTTCACCCCCGAGCAGGGCTGGAGCTCGCTCCCCACCGGCGAGCCCTATCTGGCTGAGGCGCGAGCGGCGATGCGCGGTCACACCATGTCGACCGTGGCGGTCGGCTCATCGACCGTCGTGGTCGCCGAGATCGACGAGGTGCTGCTCGGAAGGCCCGGCCGCCCGCTCGTGTATCTCGACCGCCGATTCCACTCGCTGCCGAACGACCAGCACTGAAACCCCACCGAAAGGAACAGCATGACCTCTGCGTACACCCTCCCCGAGCTGCCGTACGACTACTCGGCTCTCGCCCCGCACATCTCGGGCAAGATCATGGAGCTGCACCACTCGAAGCACCACCAGGCCTACGTGACCGGTGCCAACACCGCGCTCGAGCAGCTGGCCGCAGCCCGCGACTCGAACGACTTCGCCGCGGTCAACAAGCTCGAGAAGGACCTCGCCTTCAACCTCGGCGGTCACATCAACCACTCGGTGTTCTGGGAGAACCTCTCGCCCGACGGCGGCGGCAACCCCGAGGGCGAGCTCGAGGCGGCACTGACCGACGCGTTCGGCTCGATCGACGCCTTCCGCGCGCACTTCACGGCGACCGCACTCGGCGTGCAGGGCTCGGGCTGGGCCGTGCTCGCGTGGGACAGCGTCGGAGCGCGACCTGTCATCTTCCAGCTGTTCGACCAGCAGGGCAACGCCCCGCTCGGCGTCACCCCGCTGCTGCAGCTCGACGTCTGGGAGCACGCCTACTACCTCGACTACCTCAACGTGCGCGCCGACTACGTCAAGGCGTTTTGGGAGCTCGTCAACTGGTCCGACGTGCAGCGTCGGTTCCAGGCCGTGCAGGAGAAGACGCAGGGCCTCATCGTCGCCCGCTGAGTCGCCTGCTGATCCGTCTCCGTCCGTGCCTTCGGGAGGAGATCTCGTCTTCGGGAGGAGGATGCCGCAGCATCCGTCCTCCCGAAGCGCAGTTCTCCTCCCGAGGCGCAGGGGTCGGGATCAGGCGAGCAGTTCGTCCGCGAGCGTCTCGATGCGGCGGCGGATCTCGTCACGGATCGGACGCACGGAGTCGATGCCCTGGCCGGCCGGGTCGTCGAGCTTCCAGTCCTCGTAGCGCTTGCCCGGGAAGAACGGGCAGGCGTCGCCGCATCCCATCGTGATGACGACGTCGGATGCCTGTACGGCCTCGGTCGTAAGCACCTTGGGCTGCTCGGCGGTGATGTCGATGCCGAGCTCGCCCATCGCCTCGACCGCGACCGGGTTGATCTGCTCGGCGGGCATGGAACCGGCGGATCGCACCTCGATGCGGTCTCCGGCGAACTCGCGCAGGAAGCCTGCGGCCATCTGCGAGCGTCCGGCGTTGTGCACGCACACGAACAGGACGGAGGGCTTGGTGGTGGTCGTCATGATGTCTCCAGGGTAAGCGAGCGTGCGGGCTCGGGCGACGGCGACGGAATCCTGCCGATCTGGAGCACACTCGGTGCGGCGCAGCAGCTTGCACCATCCGCTTCACCGAAGTCTCCCGATCCGCCGCAGACGCCGGTGTCAGGGAGGACGAGCTCAGTGCGGGCCGCGGCCTCGTGATCTCCGGCCAGGTGTGCGGCGACGCTGCGCACCTGCTCGTACCCCGTCAGCGCGAGGAACGTCGGTGCGCGGCCGTACGACTTCGCGCCGACGATGAAGAGCCCGGGCTCCGGTTGTGCGAGCTCGCGTGCGCCGGTCGCCGACACCGATCCGCACGAGTGGATGTTCGGATCGATCTCTGCGGCGATGCCGGCGACGGCCTCGAGGGAGGTGTCGAGGTCGATGCGCAGCTCCCGCAGGATGCCGGTGTCCGGACGGAAGCCGGTCAGCGCGAAGACCCGTCCGACAGCCGCCACCTCGCGTCCGTCCTCGGCGACGATCGTCATGCCGTCGCCCCCGGCGCGGAACTCCGCGACGCGGAACCCCGTGACCAGCTCGACCACGCCCGTGTCGATGACCTTGCGGGCGCGAGCGCCCAGTGCGGCGCGCTCCGGCAGCTCGTCGCCACTGCCGCCGCCGAAGACGTTCGCGGCGCTGCCGCGGCGCAGCAGCCAGGTCACCCGGGTTCCCGGTGCGCGGCGAGCCAGCTCGCTCAGGCGCAGCACCGCATGGGTGGCGGAGTGCCCCGCTCCGACGACGACGACGTGCTCGCCGGCGAGCTCCGCCACGTCGGCCGGGATGCGGTACGAGATGAGATCGGATGCCGCCCGCTCGCCGACCGCCGGGAAGCCGTCGGCGCCTGCCGGATTCGGCATGCCCCACGTGCCGCTCGCATCGACGACGGCACGGGCGAGGATGCGGGACTCGACACCGTCGACGTCGATGGTGTGCACGACGAACGGCGAACTCCTGCGCCCGGCGTCGACGACCTTGTCGCGCCCCTGGCGTGCGACTCCCGTGACGGTCGTCGCGTAGCGGATGCGGCCTCCCAGAGCACCCGCGAGCGGCGCCAGGTAGTCGCTCACCCACTCCGCCCCGGTCGGGTAGCCCGACGCAGGAGCGCTCCACCCCGTCGGCTCGAGCAGGCGACGGGCGGCCGAGTCGGTCAGTTCCGGCCATGCCGAGAACAGGCGCACATGCCCCCACTCCGAGACGGCGCTCGCAGCCCCCTGCCCTCGTTCGACCACCACGACGTCTTCACCGCGTTCGATCAGATGTGCCGCTGCGGCGAGGCCCTGTGGTCCCGCTCCGATCACCACGACGGGCAGTTCAGACATCGCATCTCCTCAGATTGAAAATCATCGATATGAGAAGCGTCGCGCACGTATCGAAGAATGTCAATACGTGAGAGGATGGTCGCATGACGCTTCCGGTGACGATCGAGCAGACCGCCTGCTGCACCCCGGGCACCGCAGCCGGGCTGCCGGTCGCCGAGGCCGAGCGCATCGCGCACCTCTTCAAAGCACTCGGAGACCCCACGCGCATCCGCCTGCTCTCGCTCATCTCGTCGGCGGAGGGCGGCGAGGCCTGCATCTGCGATCTCACCGCCCCGGTCGGCCTCTCGCAGGGCACCGTCTCGCACCACATGAAGCTCCTGGCCGACGCCGGACTCGTCACTCGCGAGCAGCGCGGCAAGTGGGCGTATTTCTCTCTCGCCGACGGCGCGCTCGACGCGGCCGGAGAAGCGCTGCGACGCGTCTGAGTCGGTCAGGCACACCCCGATAGGCTTGCTCCATGGCCCTTCTCTCGATCGCCGGCTCGACGCGCGCTCCGCATGAGCTGCGTTCGGCGACCCCGATGAGGAAGTCGATGCGCGTCGTCATGCACCCGGGCACGAATGGCTGGACCAGCGTCTGGGGCACACTCTCGCACGGTGAGATCGCGGGCTGCCCGCCGCCACGCGACTAGACCACGCCTCGATGGGGTGTGGTCTTCCGCGCCGTTCACCCCTTCTCTCGCGTGAGGTCTCTTCGTGTCCACTTCTCCTTCCCGTCCCCGTCTCCGCCTGGCTCCGCACGAGCTGTGGCGCGGCATCCGGAACAACGCCCGCAGCGACGTCCTCGGTGGCTCGCTCCTGCTCGCCGCCACCGTCGCCGCGCTGATCCTCGCCAACACCTCCGCGGTGTCGTGGTACGAGTCCGTGCGCGACTTCACCTTCGGCATCCCCGCGCTGCACCTCGACCTCAGCATCGGCGCCTGGGCGGCCGACGGCCTGCTGGCGATCTTCTTCTTCGTCGTCGGTCTCGAGCTGAAGGAGGAGTTCGTCACCGGTCGCCTGCGCGACCCCCGCCAGGCCGCGCTGCCGATCGCCGCGGCCGTCGGCGGAGTGATCGTGCCCGCGGTCATCTTCGCCGTCATCAACGCCGGCGACGGTGACGCCCTGCGCGGCTGGGCCATCCCGACCGCGACGGACATCGCGTTCGCCGTGGCCGTGATCGCCGTGGTGGGCAGGTTCCTGCCGCCCGCTCTGCGCGTCTTCCTGCTGACTCTCGCCATCATCGACGACCTCATCGCCATCACGATCATCGCCACGTTCTACACCGACACGATCAGCTTCCCGTGGCTCACGCTCGCCCTGCTTCCGCTCGCCGGATTCGCCCTCCTCGTGCAGAAGGGTGTTCGAGCGTGGTGGATCCTGCTGCCCCTCGCCGTAGCGGTCTGGGTCTGCATCCACGCCGCAGGGATCCACGCCACGGTCGCCGGCGTGCTGCTGGGCTTCGTCGTGCCCGTCGTGCCGACCGAGCGTGCCAGGGTCCCACGGGGAGTGGATGCCGACGGCGAGCCGGTGTACGACGGTCTGGCCCCGCACTTCGCCGATCGGTGGGGCGTCGTGGCGACGCTGTTCGCCGTGCCGGTCTTCGCCTTCTTCGCGGCCGGAGTCACCATCGGCGGTGTCGAGGGGCTGCGGTCGGCTCTCACCGACCCGATCGCGATCGGAATCATCGTCGGACTCGTCTTGGGCAAACCGATCGGGATCCTCGCGACCACCTTCCTGCTCAGCCGCGTGCCGGCGCTGCGCCTCGACGAGACGCTGCGCTGGCCCGACCTGACCGGCATGGCCTTCCTCGCGGGGATCGGATTCACCGTCTCCCTGCTGGTCGGCGAGCTCGCCTACGGGTCGAGTTCGATCGCCGACGAGCACGTCAAGATCGGCGTGCTGCTGGGGTCCCTCATCGCGGCGGTCATCGGCGGCAGCATCCTCGCGCGGCGGAATGCCGTGGCGCGACGCGCGCGATGACGACGAGAGTATGCCCGTCGCGGGGCCAGCGCGATCAGACCAGGCGCGCGGTCGTTCCTCGGACGTTCAGCTCATAGGGGAGCTCTGCGGGTATGCCCGCGGCCTCTCCGTCGGCGAGCTTGGCGAGCACGGCATCCGCCGCGCGCTCACCCTGACCCAGCGGGAACTGGTCGACCGTGCTGAGCCGGAAGAACTCGCCGAGCTCATGGCCGTCGATGCCCACGATCGAGAGGTCGTCCGGCACGGCGAAGCCGAGGTCGCGGGCGGCGAGGATCGCACCGATGGCCATCTCGTCGGATGCCGCGAACACGGCGGTGGGCCGGGGGCCCGGGCGGCCGAGCAGCTGCTTCGCCGCGCGGTATCCGCCCTCGACGGTGAAGTCGGCCGGTTCGAGGAAGGCGGGGTTCAGGGGGATTCCGGCCTTCGCCAGTGCCTTCTCGAACCCCAGGCGACGGTTCGTCGGGATGTGGAAGTCGATGTCGAACTCGGGGTTCGCGCCGATGTGGGCGATGTCATGGTGCCCGAGACCGATCAGGTGCTCTGTGGCGAGCTGCGCGACGGCCACGTCGTCGACCGTCAGCGTGTCGAGCTTCGGATTCGGGCCGCCGATCGCGATCACCGGCAGCCCGAGGTCGAGCAGGTGCTGCGTCTCGTCGGCGTCGAGCTCGATCGACACCGCGATCACGGCGTCGACCCGCTGCCGCCGCAGGAACGTGTCGAACACGTGGCGGCGCACGTCCTTGTCGGCGGTGATGTTGTAGAGGGTGATGTCGTAGCCCTCGCGCATCAGCGCCGACGACACCCCCGACAGCACGGTGCTGAAGAACCAGCGGTCGAGAAAGGGCACCACCACGCCGATGTTGCGGGTGCGACCCGACGCCAGGCTCGAGGCTCGAGACGAGACCACGTATCCGAGCGCCGCTGCCGCCTCCTGCACGCGTTGGCGAGCAGACTCCGACACGTGGCCTCGGCCGCTCAGAGCGCGCGAGACCGTCGCGGTCGAGACGCCGGCGAGCCGGGCGACCTCATCGATGCTCGCCATGGGGATTCCTCTCTGAGTCGGTGGGGCCGCGGCATCCGATGGGGAACGCGTCGGCGGGCAGCGGGATCGGCTCGGTGCCCAGGTTCGCGAGCACGTGCACGTCGCCGCGGCGGAATGCCACCGCATCCGCTCCGGCGTCCGCCCACACCAGCGAGCCGCTGCCGAAGCCGTACTCCCGGCGTCCGGCGAGCAGGCGCTTGTAGAGCGCGAGCGTCGACGAGGGGTCGACCTCCTCGACATCCCGCGAGTACGATGCCCAGTCGGCCGGCTGCGGCAGCCACGACGCGCCGGTCTCGTTGAAGCCGAACGCCGGAGCATCCGCCTCCCACGGCAGCGGCACGCGGCATCCGTCTCGTCCGTAGCGCTCGCCGTTCGTGCGGAACCACGTCGGGTCCTGACGGAACGCGTCGGGGATCTCCATCGCCTCGGGCAGGCCGAGCTCTTCGCCCTGATAGAGGTAGGCGGAGCCGGGGAGGGCGAGCATCACGGTCGTCGCCGCGCGGGCGCGGGCGAGTCCGATCGCGGTGTCGGGCTTGTGCGGAGTGTTCGGGCCGATGCCCTCACCCTGCGGGTTCTCGGCGGTCAGTGCGAGGCGCGAGGCGTGGCGCACGACATCGTGGTTCGACAGCACCCAGGTGCTCGGAGCACCGACCGCACCGAACGCGTCGAGGGATTCGCGGATGACGTCGCCGAGAGCCTTCGCGTCCCACTCGGTCATCAGGTACGGGAAGTTGAACGTCTGGTGCATCTCGTCGGGGCGCACCCACAGCGCGGTCTGCTTCAGCGTCGGCATCCAGGCCTCGCCGCACAGTGCGCGATCGCCGTCGTACTCGGCGAGCACCTTGTGCCAGTCGCGGTAGATCTCGTGCACGCCGTCCTGACCCCAGTACGGCACGTCGTCCTCGCCGCCGCCCATCGAGTCGGCGTCGGCCGGCGGGGTGTAGTCGGGCAGGCCCTCGGCCTTGATCATGCCGTGAGCCACGTCGACGCGGAAGCCGTCGACGCCGCGGTCGAGCCAGAAGCGGAGGATGGAGCGGAACTCCTCGCGCACCTCTTCGTTGTTCCAGTCGAAGTCGGGCTGCGTGGGGTCGAAGATGTGCAGGTACCACTGGCCGGGAGTGCCGTCGGCCTCGCTGATGCGCTCCCACATGCCGCCGCCGAAGACGGATTCCCAGTTGTTGGGGGGCAGCTCGCCGTTCTCGCCCTTGCCGTCGCGGAAGATGTACCGTGCTCGCTCGGGGCTGCCGGGAGCCGCCTTCAGCGCCTCCTGGAACCAGGCGTGCTGAGCAGACGAGTGGTTCGGGACCAGGTCGACGACGACGCGGATGCCGCGGGCGTGCGCCTCGTCGAGCATGGTGTCGAAGTCGTCGAGCGTGCCGAAGAGCGGGTCGACGTCGCGGTAGTCGGCCACGTCGTATCCCGCGTCACGCTGCGGGCTCGTCATGAACGGGCTCAGCCAGATCGCGTCGACGCCGAGCTCCTTCAGGGAGTCGAGCCGGCTGGTGATGCCGGGCAGGTCGCCGATGCCGTCGCCAGAGGCGTCGGCGAACGAACGAGGGTAGATCTGGTAGATGACCGCGCTGCGCCACCACTCGGAACCGGGGGCTGCGATCTGCTCAAGCTGTGCCATGGGATCAGATTAGTGCAAACGCTTGCAGGTCTGCCACCATTGCGATCGAATCGTTTCGGCAACGCGATATTCCACGCCGCTCCACAGCGACTTGCAGCCCGGGAGTAGGCTTCGGGCATCCGACGACTGGAGGCTGTCATGGTTCCCGAGATCAACTACTGGGCGGTTCTGCTCGCGACCGCGTCGAGCATGGTCGTCGGCACGATCTGGTATTCCCCGAAGGTGTTCGGCACGCGCTGGTCGAAGCTCGCAAACGTCGACATGGATCGCCCGGGTTCGAGCGCGACGATGGCGATCATCACCACCGTGTTCGTGAGCTTCGCGACGGCCTGGGTGCTGGCCGGAGCCTCCGCCATCGCGTGGCACTTCTACGACGGGTCGTTCTTCTGGGCGGCCGTCGTCACCGGCGTGCTGCTGTGGGCCGGATTCACCGCCGCGCGGTTCATCACCCACGATGCGTTCGAGGGGCGCCCGACAGCGCTGACCACCATGAACATCGCCCACGAGCTCGTCACGATCGTGGTCATGGCGCTGATCATCGGCGTCTGGCCGCCTGCGCTCGGCTAGCCGGCTGGGGCATCCTTCGTGAGGTCCTGCGCGAGCATCACGAGGATCCCGCTCGGGCCACGCAGGTAGGTGAGCTTGTAGACGTCCTGGTAGTTCGCGACTCCCCGCAGGGGCCGGAATCCATGCCGGGCGGCGATGGCCAGGGACTCGTCGATGTCCTCCACCGAGAACGCCACCCGGTGCATCCCGATCTCGTTCGGCAGCGTGGGCTCGGTCTCGATCGCGTCGGGGTGGATGTACTCGAACAGCTCGAGCTGACCGTGGCCGTCCGGTGTCTGCAGCACGGCGATCTTCGCATGATTGCCGTCGAGGCCGACTGCGGTGTCGGCCCACTCTCCTCTGACTTCGTCGCGGCCGAGCACGGTGAGGCCGAGATCGGTGAAGAAGGCGATGGTCGCGTCGAGGTCGCGCACGGCGATGCCGACGTTCTCCAGTGTGATGGGCATGCGTCGGATGCTACTCGCGAGCGCGACACGCCGGATGAGGCGAAAGACTAGACCTTCGCCCCTTCCGCTCGGACTTCTTGGTATGCCAGCATTTTGCACGTGACCTCCTGGTCGCTCGCGGGTCGTGCACTCGAACCGCGGTCCACACCGAGGGGGTCTTGATGTCGGGTTCGTCGCGTCGATCGGCTCCGTGGATGATCGCCGCCGCGCTCATCGCCGCCGCCCTGGTCGCGGGTGCGGCGACCGCAGCCTCGGGTGATGGCCCCTCCGACGCTCCGACCGCCGACGTCGCCTCCGACCCCACGCTCTCCGTCGCCCTGGCCTACGAGTTCCTCGATGCCCGTGTCGACGAGTTCTGCGACGGTGCCGGGCACTGCCTCCCTCGCAGCTACGAGGGAGGGTTCTTCACCGACCTGCCGACCTGGGACTTCACTCCGTCCTTCGTCTACGACGACGCACTCGTCGTGATCGCGTACACCGCCAGGGGCCTGCCGGACGACATCCGCCGGGCGCAGACCATCGGCGACACCCTGCTCTTCGTGCAGGCGAACGATCCGATCGGCGACGGGCGAGTCCGCACGTCGTACGAACCCCACGGCATCCGACAGGGGCGCGTCGAGATCACCGGCCCGGGCACCTTCACGGGCAACCAGGCGTGGGCGGGCATGGCGCTCGCGCGTCTCTTCCACGCGACCGGCGAGTCGAAGTACCTCGACGGAGCCGTGCGGATCGCCGAGTGGATCCAGACCAACACCGCCGACATGGCCCGGGCCCCCTTCGGCTATACGGGGGGTCAGCTCGAGAACGGCTCTTCGCTGGAGTGGAAGTCCACCGAGCACAACACCGATATCGCCGGCTTCTTCACGCAGCTGGCCCAGCTGACCGGCGACCCCGTGTGGGCCGACAGAGCGGCGGTGGCCACGGCATTCGTCGCCGCGATGCAGAGCGCAGACGGTCACGTCGACACCGGCACGCTGCTCGACGGGTCGACCACGAACGTCTATCCGGTGCCGCTCGACGCCCAGACCTGGACGCTGCTCGGCACGGGTGACCCGCGGTACGGCGCGGCTGTCGACTGGGCGCTCGCGAACCTAATGGCCACCGACGGGCCGTACACCGGCCCGTCCATCAGTCACGTCGACACCTCCAAGGTGTGGTTCGAGGGCAGCGGACACCTGGCACTGGCCCTGAAGCTGAGGGACGGAGCGGGCGACGCCGACCGCGCGGAGGCGCTGCTGAGCAGCATCCGACTCGGCCAGCGCGACGCGGCGAACGGAGACGGCAAGGGCATCGTGGCGACGTCGACCGACGGCCTGGATTCCGGCTTCGGCGACCTCTACTACGCCAGCCTGCACACCGGCGCGACGGCGTGGTACCTGCTCGCGGCCGCGGGGGACAACCCCTTCAGCCTTCCCGTCGACTGAGCGGCGCCGACTCCCGCCGGACGCGATCGCGATTGCGATTGCGATTGCGATTGCGAGGTCAGTTTCGCATCTTCAGACCGATGCGGGGTCGAAAAAGCATCCGATTCGGTCGTTTCCGATGCGGAATCGACCCCGGCTGTGTGCGGGGTGTGGAACCGACCCCGGGTAGGATTGCGGATGCCGCGTCGACCGGCCCCGGCCCTGGCGGGCTGCCGACCGGCGCGCCCGCGTGCCCTTCGGTGCTCAGGCGGTGCTTACGCGGCGACGCGGGCGACCGCGGCGACCGCGCTCGTGAAGAAGTCGAGTCCGTCGAGGCCCGAGCGCATGGCGGCCGAGGTGTCGGGGCCGAAGCCGGCCTCGGTGGCGTGCTCGGGGTGCGGCATGAGCCCCACGACGTTGCCCGCCTCGTTGGTGAGTCCGGCGATGTCGCGCAGCGATCCGTTGGGGTTGACGCCCGCATAGCGGAAGGCCACGAGACCCTCGCCCTCGAGACGGTCGAGCGTCTCTTCGTCGGCGATGTAGCCGCCGTCGGCGTTCTTCAGCGGGATCGTGATCTCCTGGCCGGTGCGGAAGCGGTTCGTCCACGCCGTGTCGGAGTTCTCGACGATGAGCTTCTGGTCGCGACGCACGAAGTGCTGGTGGTCGTTGCGGATCAGACCGCCGGGCAGCAGGTGCGCCTCGACGAGCATCTGGAAGCCGTTGCAGATGCCGAGGATCGGCATGCCCTTGGCGGCTGCGTCCTTGACCTCGCTCATGATCGGCGACAGCGCGGCGATCGCTCCGGCGCGCAGGTAGTCGCCGTAGCTGAAGCCACCGGGCAGCACCAGGGCATCGACGCCTTCGAGGTCGTGCGAACCGTGCCAGAGGGCGACGGGCTCGGCGCCGGCGATGCGCACGGCGCGCTGAGCGTCGCGGTCGTCGAGCGAGCCGGGGAAGGTGATGACGCCGATGCGGACGCTCACTCAGCGACCTCGATGCCCACGACGTCTTCGATCACGGAGTTGGAGAGCACCTCGTCGGCGATGCGACGGGCCTCGGCGAGGATCTCGTCGGTGACCTCGCCCTCGACGGTGAGCTCGAAGCGCTTGCCGATGCGGACATCGGTGAAGCCCTCGACGCCCAGACGGGAGAATGCGCCAGAGACGGCCTTCCCCTGCGGGTCGAGCAGTTCGGGCTTGGGCATGACGTCGACGACGATGGTGGGCATGTGGATCCTCCTGGCGGCCGCAGGCCGCAGCTATCGGTCGTTGAGCGACGAGCGCAGCGAGGAGTCGAAACGCGGGAGTCGCGGGCGGACGGGCGCGACCAGTCTACCGGCTCGCGGCAGGCGCCTTGAGCGAGAGCGCGAGCGTCAGGCGTGGAAGACGGTGTGCAGGTCTCCGATGGCCTCGCGGCCGCCTAGGCCGTCGATCTCGAACAGCACCGAGATCCCGACGACGTGGCTGCCGAGGCGCTCCACGAGCTCGCGTCCTGCGGCGAGCGTGCCACCCGTGGCGAGCACGTCGTCGATCAGCAGCACGCGGGATCCTGCGGGCAGGTCGTCGTGCATCTCGATCGTCGCCGTGCCGTACTCGAGCGCGTAGTCGACGGATGCTGCGGGCCGGGGGAGCTTGCCGGCCTTGCGGATCGGGATGAGTCCCACGCCGGCGGCGATGGCGGCCGCCCCGGCGAGGATGAACCCCCGCGCCTCGATGCCCGCGACCACGTCGAACTGCCCTGCGAACGGCGCGATGATCGCGTCGGTCGTGGCCTGAAGCGCCTCGGCGTCGGCGAGCAGCGGTGTGATGTCGCGGAAGATGATCCCCGCCTCCGGGTAGTCCGGGATGCTGCGGATCAGCGATTCGGCGCGGACGAGGGCGGGGGAGAGTTCGGTGTCGGGCACCGGTCAAGGGTACGCCAACACGGGGGCTTGACATTCGTGGGAGCGCTCCCATAGAGTCTCTCATCAATGCGTGGGAGCGCTCCCACGAGAGTTCCACGCATTGCCCCGACGCACCACACGCACCACAACCGCACGACCCACCACAAAGGAGTGAACTGTGAACACACGTGCCCGCAAGCGGATCCTGACGGCAGCAGCCGTCGCATCCGTCTCTGCCCTGGCCCTCGCCGGCTGCGCCTCTGCCGACTCGGGAGACAGCGCCACCGGTGACGAGAAGGTCACGCTGACCGTCACGACGTTCGGCACCTTCGGATACGACGACCTCTACGACGAGTACGAGAAGGCGAACCCGAACGTCACGATCGAGGCGACCAACATCGACACCGGCGGCAACGCCCGCACCGACGCGTTCACGAAGATCGCGGCAGGCTCGGGCCTCAGCGACGTCGTCGCGATCGAGGAGGGCTGGCTCGGCGCCATCATGGACGTCTCCGACACCTTCGTCGACCTGCGCGACTACGGCATCGAAGACCGCAAGGCCGACTGGGTCGACTGGAAGTACGGACAGGCGACCGATGCCGAGGGCCGCGTGATCGGCTACGGCACCGACATCGGCCCGAGCGGCATCTGCTACAACGGCGCAGCCTTCGAGGCAGCAGGACTCCCGAGCGACCGCGAGTCGGTGGCCGAGCTGCTGAACGGCGACTGGGAGAACTACTTCGCGGTGGGTGCCGAGTACACGGCGAAGACCGGCAAGGCCTGGTACGACCACTCCGGCTTCGTCTGGAACGCCATGGTCAACCAGCTCGACGAGGGCTACTACACCTCCGATGGCGAGCTCAACGTCGAGGACAACGCCGAGCTCAAGGAGCGCTTCGAACTGCTCGGCTCCGCGACCGAGGGCGGCCAGTCCGCCGCGCAGACCGCATGGGACTGGAACGGCGGCAAGTCGTTCGTCGACGGCACCTTCGCCACGTTCGTCTGCCCCGGCTGGATGCTCGGAGTCGTGCAGGGTCAGGTCGAGGCCGGAGGCGGCGACGCATCGACCGGCTGGGACTTCGCCGACGTGTTCCCCGGCGGAGCAGCCAACTGGGGCGGCGCCTTCCTGTCGATCCCCGAGAGCTCCGAGCACAAGGAAGCCGCGGCCGACCTGGCCGACTGGCTGACGCAGCCCGAGCAGCAGGTCAAGCAGTCCGCCGCCGCGGGCAACTTCCCCTCCACCGTCGAGGCGCAGGAGACGCTCTCCGCAGAGGCGACGCCGAACGCGTTCTTCAACGACGCGCCCACCGGCGCCATCCTCGCCGAGCGTGCGAAGGGTGTCGTGGCGCAGTTCAAGGGCGCCGACGACTCGGTGATCCAGGAGAACGTCTTCGGTCCGGCCCTCAGCGGCCTCGACCGCGGCGAGACCGACACCCAGGGCGCCTGGGATGCCGCGGTCAAGCTCCTGAACGAGCTGGTCGACTGACCCTCCGGTCGTTGAGCGAGCGCCGCGGAGCCGCCCGAGACGAAACGCTCACCGCGTCTCGTCTCGGGGCTTCGCTCCTCGCTCAACGACCGACGACTCTCCGGGCGTTGAGCGAGCACGGCGGAGCCGAGCGAGACGACACGCGCCACTCAGACGAAGGAACCCCTCATGACCCTCACAGCGGAACGCCGCGAGACGGCATCCGATGCGCCGAAGGCGGATGCCGCTGGCCGGCGTCCCTGGCGGCACCGCCTCTCGCGGTTCGACCAGAACGCGTCCCCGTACTTCTACATCTCGCCGTTCTTCCTGCTGTTCGGGCTGGTCGGACTCTTCCCTCTGCTCTACACGGTGTGGGTGGCCGTGCACGAGTGGGACCTGCTCAAGGGGCAGGGTGAGTTCATCGGCGCAGGGAACTTCGTAGAGATCCTCGGCGACGCGATGTTCTGGAACTCGATCTTCAACACCCTGAGCATCTTCCTGCTGTCGGCGATCCCGCAGCTCGCGGTCGCCCTGGTGATCGCGTACCTGCTCGATCGCGGCCTCCGCGCCCCCACCTTCTGGCGCATGAGCATCCTCATCCCGTTCGTGGTCACGCCCGTCGCCGTCGCCATCATCTTCTCGAGCATCTTCAACGAGGCCGACGGCCTCGCCAACAATCTGCTCAACCTGATCGGCATCGCCGACCAGCAGTGGAAGCACGACACCGCGCTCTCGCACCTGGCGATCGCCGTGATGGTGAACTTCCGCTGGACCGGCTACAACGCCCTCATCCTGCTCGCCGCCATGCAGGCGGTGCCTCGCGACCTCTACGAGTCGGCCGCGCTCGACGGCGCAGGAGCCGCGCGTCGCTTCTTCTCGATCACGATCCCCACGATCCGCCCGACCCTCATCTTCGTGATCATCACGGCCACGATCGGCGGTCTGCAGATCTTCGCCGAGCCCCGTCTGTTCGACGTCTCGACCGCGGGCGGCATCGGCGGCAGCGACCGACAGTTCCAGACCACGGTGCTGTTCCTGTGGGAGCTCGCCTTCTTCCGTCGAGACCTCGGCGAGGCATCCGCCGTCGCGATCCTGCTGTTCCTGCTCATCGTGGGCATCGGAGTGATCAACTTCCTCATCTCGAGGCGGATCTCGACAGGCGATGCTCCCCAGAACCGTGCCGCGCGACGGCGCGCACGCACCGCCGCGGCCGCAGCCGCGACGGCCGCAGCCGCAGGCTCGACGATCGCCACCACTACCGAGGAGAACGCGCGATGACCGCCACACAGGCGCTGAGCGTCCCCGAGAAGATCCGCAGGCGCCGAGGCGCCGTCGGCGGAAACGCCGGAATCGGCAGCCGCCCCGGATTCCTCACCTACGGCCTGCTCGCCGCATTCATCATCGGCAGCGTCTACCCGCTGTGGTGGTCGGTCGTCGTGGCGAGCGGCACCAACTCGACGCGCGGCGAGACCCTGCCGTTGATCCCCGGCGGCAACTTCCTCGCCAACGCCGCCAAGGTGTTCGACGCGATCCCGTTCTGGCTGGCGCTCGGGAACTCGTTCCTCATCTCCGGCATCATCACGCTGTCGGTCGTGACGTTCTCGACGCTCGCCGGATACGCGTTCGCCAAGCTCCGCTTCAAGGGACGCGACGGACTGATGATCTTCGTGATCGCGACCATGGCGATCCCGACGCAGCTCGGCATCATCCCCCTGTTCATGCTGATGCGCGAGCTCGGCTGGACGGGATCGATCGGCGCGGTCATCGTGCCGACCCTGGTCACCGCCTTCGGCGTCTTCTTCATGCGGCAGTACCTGGTCGACGTGATCCCCGACGAGCTGATCGAGGCCGCGCGCATGGACGGCGCCAACCAGTTCCGCACGTTCCTCACCGTCGGCCTCCCGGCGGCTCGGCCCGCCATGGCGATCCTCGGGCTCTTCACCTTCATGACCGCGTGGACCGACTACCTGTGGCCGCTGATCGTGCTCTCCCCGCAGAACCCGACTCTGCAGACGGCGCTCAGCCAGCTGCAGTCCGGCTATTACATCGACTACTCGATCGTGCTCGCCGGCGCGGTGCTCGCGACCCTTCCGCTGCTCGTCCTCTTCGTGGTGGCGGGCCGGCAGCTGGTCAGTGGCATCATGGCGGGCGCGGTGAAAGGATGACCCCTATGACCCGCGCCTTCCCCGAGAACTTCCTGTTCGGCGCCGCGACAGCGGCGTACCAGATCGAGGGGGCCGCTTTCGAAGACGGGCGCACCGCGTCGATCTGGGATGCCTTCAGCCGCGAGCCGGGTGCGGTCATCGGCGGGGACAACGGCGACGTGGCGTGCGACCACTATCACCGCTACCCGCAGGACGTCGCGCTCATGAAAGAGCTCGGGCTGCAGACCTACCGCTTCTCGACCTCGTGGTCGCGGGTGCGTCCTGACGGCGGCGCGGTCAACGCGAAGGGCGTCGACTTCTACGAGCGCCTCGTCGACGAGCTGCTCGCCAACGACATCCTGCCGTGGCTGACCCTGTATCACTGGGACATGCCGCAGGCGCTGCAGGAGACCGGCGGCTGGACGAACCGCGACACCGTCGGACGCTTCCTCGAGTACGCGGGCACGATGCACGACGCACTGGGCGACCGTGTGAACGTGTGGACGACGCTGAACGAGCCCTGGTGCTCGTCGTTCCTCTCCTACACGGGCGGCGAGCACGCTCCCGGCCACACGAGCGTCGCCGAGGGGCTGCTCTCGGCCCACCATCTGCTGCTCGCCCACGGCGAGACGGTGCGCGAGCTGCGCGGTCGGGATGCGAGCCTCAACCTCGGCATCACCCTGAACCACACCGTCGCAGACCCGGCGGATCCGGCGAATCCCGCCGACGTCGACGCGGCTCGTCGGGTCGACGGCCAGTTCAACCGCTGGTTCCTCGACCCGATCTACCGCGGCGTGTACCCCGACGACATCATCAGGGACATCAGGGCGGTGGATGCCGACGCGGTGGCGCGCTTCACGGATGCCGTCCATGACGGCGATCTCGACGTGATCTCGCAGCCCATCGACACGCAGGGCGTCAACTACTACCACGGCGACTTCGTGTCGGGCACGGCGCCGGCGGAGATGCCGGTCAGCGGCGGGCCCGCGACAGATCGCCCCGCACGCAGCCCCTACCCGTCGAGCGACGGCATCTACGCGGTCGAACGCGGACTGCCGCGCACCGCCCAGAACTGGGAGGTGCAGCCCGAGGGGCTGACCCGTCTGCTGCAGCGCGTGTGGACCGACTACGCCGAGCCCGCAGGAACCGCGCTCTACATGACCGAGAACGGTGCTGCCTACGACGACGTCGCCGTGGTCGAAGACGGCGAGACCCGTGTGCACGACGCCGACCGCACCGAGTTCCTGCGGCTGCACCTCGCGGCCGTGCTCGACGCGGCAGATGCCGGCGTCGATGTGCGCGGCTACTTCTACTGGTCGATGTTCGACAACTTCGAATGGGCATGGGGCTACGACAAGCGCTTCGGCATCGTGCGCGTCGACTACGACACCCAGGAGCGGAGTCTGAAGGACTCCGGTCGGGAGTACGCTCGCATCATCGCCGCCCGCGCTCTCTGACGCCGGCAGCGACAGTCGAGAGCATCCGGTCTCGCGGCCGGACAGAGGGGAGAGCCGTGTCGTCACGAGCGACCATCGAAGAGGTGGCATCGGCCGCAGGGGTGTCGAGATCGACGGTGTCGCGGGTCGTCAACGGCTCGACGGCGGTGAGCCCTGAGGCCCTCGAGTCGGTGAAGCGCGCGATCGAGGAGCTCAGCTACGTGCCCAATCGCGCGGCTCGCTCGCTCGCGTCGAGGCAGACTCACGCGATCGCGCTGATCGTGCCCGAAGACACCACGCGCTTCTTCGGCGACCCGTTCTTCGCCTCGATCGTCGCGGGCATCACGGGTGCGCTCCGGGGGTCGGACTACCTGCTCAACCTGCTCATCGCGAGCGACGATCCCGGCGACAAGATGACCAGCTTCGTGCGCAACGGCGGTGTCGACGGCGCGCTCATCGTGTCTCACCACACCAGCGACGCCTTCATCGACCGGGTCGCCGACGCCGTGCCCGTGGTCTGGGGCGGCCGACCGGTGCGGATCCGCGAGGGTGACTACGTGGTCGACGTCGACAACGTCGCCGGAGCTCGCACGGCCACCCAACATCTGATCGAGACCGGCCGCACACGCATCGCGACGATCTCGGGACCCATGACGATGGTCTCGTCGGTCGACCGCGTGCAGGGCTTCCGCGGCGCACTGGCGGACGCCGGGCTCTCGCCGTTCGCCGAAGAGGCGGGTGACTACAGCGAGGCCAGCGGAGCGGATGCGGCGCGCCGCATCCTCGCCGAGGGCCGCCCCGACGCGATCTTCGTCGCCAGCGACCTCATGGCCCGTGGCGCCCTGACGGCGCTGCGCTCCGCCGGCATCCGCGTTCCCGAAGACGTCGCGCTCGTCGGATTCGACGACTCGTCCGTCGCGCTGAGCACCGAACCGCAGCTGACCACGATGCGACAGCCGATGTATGCGCAGGGGGAGGCGATGGCCGGAGTGCTGCTCTCGCGCCTCGCCGGTCGCGACCCCGCGCACACGACGATCCTTCCGACCGAGCTCGTGGTGCGCGCCTCGTCGTAGCCGCTCCACGCGATCCGCGTCTCCGCCGGCGCGGAAGTGAACACGGATGCGGACCATACGCCCCTCCAGGTCGGCCCGCATCCGTGGGTCTGGGTCGGTCAGGTGATCCGGTACTGGTGACGGCGCCGAGACCGCTGATCGATGACCGCGGGCCACGGCATCGTCGCCCACGGGCCGTTCCGCTTCGCGGTGGATGCACTCGCGAAGACGGGCGACGAATCGCCGTACTTCTCGAACGAGTCCTCGTCGAGATCGCCGTCGCTCCAGTGCATGACGCGTCCGGCGATGTAGCTCAGGCCGAAATCGGCCCACGACACGAACGACGGGCGGGTGTCGACGCTGATCCGGTGGATGATGCGACGCGCCTCGGCGACGTCGGCGCATCCGAGCGCCACACCCCAGGTCGTCATCACCACGGCCTGGCCGAGTGCGTACGCGTCGAGGGTGCGGACGTAGAGGTCGGGCGTCACGACGTCTTGGACGACTCGCCTGCGCACCTCCTGCTCGATGTGCTCGATGCCGCGGACGAAAGGTCGTGCGTCGCGTCGGTCCCCGCCCTCATCGGCGATCGCGGCGAGCCACTCCTTCGTCGTCGGCACCCGCCCGAGGGCTGTGTGCAGGTCGTTGCGCACGGCGAGATGGAGCATCCAGGCATGACGTCGTCGTCGCACCGTGGTCAGGTGGTCGATCATGCCGAGCCAGTCCGCGCGATCGTGGATGCCCCACTGCTCGGCGAGCAGCGACTTCTCCTCGGTTCCGAGGCCGGGGGCCGTCGGGTCGTTCCACGGGCCGGACGGCAGGCTGCTGATCTGCAGCAGGCCCAGGGCGATCTCGTTCGCCTCGGTGTCATCCGTGGAGTACAGCTCGGAGGGTGCGAGCCTCTGGGGTCGCATGAACCATCCTGTCGCGCTCATCACACTCCTGAGGGTGAGGCCTGGCGTAGCTCATAGCTTGAACAGCTATTCAGTCGCTAATATATAGCGTCCGGGGGGAGAAATCGAAGTCGTCCGATGCTGGGGAGCGGGACACGAATGGCACGTTCAGACGAACACAACCGGGCGGCGCGTGAACGATCCCGCGAAGCCATCCTGCGGGCAGCGGTCGATCTGTTCGCCGAGCGCGGCGTCTCGGGCGCGAGCATCGCTGAGATCACGCGGCGAGCCGGAGTGGCTCAGGGCCTCGCGAACTATCACTTCGGGAACAAGGAGCGGCTGATCGCCGCAGTGCTCGACCGGTGGTTCGAGACGCTGTTCGGCATCCCCCAGGCCGAGGGGTCGGCCGACGACCGTCTCGCCGGCATCATCGACGGCGCCCTCACCGCCACGGGCTACGCCCTTCCGGTGCAGCGAGCGGTCTTCGCGATGCAGCAGCAGCCGACCACCCACCGCCTGTATGCGGAGGCCGAAGAGCGCCACGCGGAGGAGGCGAGGGCGTCGGAGGACATCGTTCGCGGGGTCTTCCGCGAACGCGGCGCCGCGGATCCGGCGCTCGAGGAGATCATGCTGCGCAGCACGCTCGAGGGCATCTTCATGAAGTACGCCGTCTACGGCGACACGTATCCTCTCGAAGACGCTCGCCGCTGGATGCACCGGCTCTACGGGCTCCCCGAGCCGCAGGCGCCGCTTCCTCTCCAGCTCGCCCCGCGGGACCCCGACGCGAGGACCAGAGCGTCGGGCGCGCTGCGCGCGGAGGAATGACCCCGGCACCGACATCGATCGGCGAGGGTCGGGATCAGCCCAGCTGCATCCGGGCGAACGCGCCGAGCACGACGCGTTCCGACTGCACGAGGTAGCGCTCGAGCTCGGCCGCGCCTTCCTGCGCGCCCTGCGTGAGGAAGGTGTCGAGCACGGCGCGGTTCTTGCGCACGAACGGCTCGTGGAGCGATCGCGGATCGTCGATCTTCAGGAACGCCAGCCGCAGCTCGGCCGCCAGGTCGCGATAGGTGCGGGCCAGGCGGGGGCTGTCGGCGAGATCGACCAGGGCGACGTGGAATGCCATGTTGGCGCTGCCCACCTCGCGCCAGGCGCCCGCGTCGTCGTGGACGGCATCCCGGGCGGCCTTCTCGGCGGCGAGCACCGCCTGCTGCATCCGCTGCACCGAGGGGTGCTCGGGCTCGGAGTGCAGGAGCGCCGTACACTCGATGACGCGGCGTGCTCGGTAGATGTCGATGACGTCGGCTATCGAGGGCGACGCGACGGAGACACCCCGGTGCGGCACGTGCTCGAGAAGACCCTGCTCGGAGAGCGCGCGGAACGCCTCTCGCAGCGTGTTGCGCGCGACGCCGAAGTGCTCGGCGAGGGCCGATTCCGACAGCCGTGAACCGGGGGCGAAGGCGCCGTCGATGATCTGCTGACGGAGCGCATCGGCGAGCATGCCCTGCTGGTTCATGCCTTCATCGTAGGCGGCAGGCGCGGCGGATCGTTCGAGGAGGCGACCGCGGCATCACGCGAACGCAACTCGGTCGTAGCACAGCCGAAACAAAGTTGTTGAACAATATTGCTCGATCCGTTCTACACTGGGTGTCACTCGACACCCACCAACGACGATGGGAAATCCCCCGCAATGTCAGAGAACACCGCAGCCCCGCTGTCCGCAGAAGACGAAGTCCGCCTCGCCGGAGCCAAGAGGCGGGCAGGCCGCAGCGCCGTGATCGGCGCGATCTTCCTGATGGCCACCAGCGCCATCGGCCCAGGATTCATCACCCAGACGGCCACGTTCACCGCGACGATGGGGGCCGCCTTCGCGTTCGCGATCCTCGTCTCGATCCTCATCGACATCGCAGTGCAGCTGAACGTCTGGCGCATGATCACCTCATCGGGCAAGCGCGCCGGAGAGCTCGCCAACAGCGCCATCCCGTTCTCCGGACACCTGATCGCCGTGCTCGTCGTGATCGGCGGCCTGGCCTTCAACATCGGCAACATCGCGGGTGGCGGACTGGGCCTCAACGCCCTGCTCGGCATCGATCCCAAGCTCGGCGGCGCACTCACCGCGGCCCTCGCGATCATCATCTTCCTCGTCAAGAAGGCGGGCCCGGTGATGGACGTCGTGCTGATCGTGCTCGGCGTGGGCATGATCGTGATGACCGTGATCGTCGCGGTGATCGCCCAGCCGCCGATCGGCGAGGCCCTGCGACAGACGTTCGTGCCCGACGAACTGAACTTCGCCACGATCACCACGATCGTCGGCGGAACGGTCGGCGGATACATCACCTACTCGGGCGCCCACCGCTACCTCGACTCCGGACACACCGGTCCGGAGCAGGCCGGCCCGGTGATGCGCGCCGCGGCGAACGGCATCCTCGTCACCGGCATCATGCGCTACGTGCTGTTCCTCGCGATCCTCGGTGTGGTCGCCTCCGGCGTCTCGCTCGACCTGTCGAGCCAGGCTGCGAACCCCGCAGGACAGGCCTTCGGCGCCGTGCTCGGCGACGCGGGGCTGCGCATCTTCGGTGCGATCTTCTGGGCCGCGGCCATCAGCTCGGTGATCGGCGCCGCGTACACGTCGGCGACCTTCCTCTCGACCTTCACGAAGAAGCTCAGGGGCGGCTGGCCGCTGCAGCTGGCCACCGTCGCCTTCATCGTCGTGTCGCTGATCGTCTACCTGTCGATCGGCACGGCGCCTGCTGCGATCCTCGTGTTCGTCGGCGGCTTCAACGGCCTCATCCTCCCCATCGGCCTCACGGTCTTCATGTACATCGGCTGGTTCCGTCGTGACCTGCTCGGCTCGAAGAAGTACCCGCTGTGGCTGCTCATCGCGGGCACGGTCGTGACGCTGCTCACCTGGTACATGGGCATCGTCTCGGTCGGCCCGATCTTCGCCTTCCTCGGAACCGGAGCGTGACCCCATGGCATCGATCGACCTGAACTCGGACCTCGGCGAGAACGTCGCCGACCGGATCGTCAGCGACGACCAGAGCATGCTCGACCTCGTGACGAGTGCGAACGTGGCGTGCGGCTTCCACGCGGGCAGCCCCGAGGGCATCCGCGCGACCCTCGCCAGCGCGGTGGCCGGAGGTGTCGTGATCGGCGCGCACCCCGGCTACCGCGACTACGAGAACTTCGGCCGTACGAAGGTCGACATCGATTCGGCCACGCTGCAGGCCCACGTCGAGTACCAGCTCGGGGCGCTGATCGGTCTCGCCGCCGCGGTGGGCGGAAAGGTCGCCTACGTCAAGCCGCACGGAGCGCTCTACAACACGATCGCCCGCGATGAGCGGCAGTCGCAGGACGTGGTGGCGGCCATCCGCGCGATCGATCCGAGCCTCGTGCTGCTGGGCCTGGCCGGAGGTGTGGTGCTCGACGTCGCCGAGCGCGCGGGGCTGCAGACTGCGGCAGAGGCCTTCGCCGATCGGGCGTATCAGCCCGACGGGCAGCTCGTCTCGCGCACCGAGCCCGGGTCTGTGCTGCACGATCCCGCGGCGGTCGCCGAGCGCATGGTGCGCCTGGCCGGCGAAGGAGTGATCCGCGCGATCGACGGCACCGACGTGCCCGTCAGCGCGCAGTCGATCTGCGTGCACGGAGACAGCCCTGGTTCGGTGGCCATGGCGGCAGAGACGAAGCGGATGCTGCAGCAAGCGGGCATCACGATCGCACCGTTCGCGGGCGTCTGACATGACCGTCCTCGCCACCGCAGCCCAGCTCGCCGACGCGCGCGCGGCCCGTGCCGCCATCCGGGCAGGGCACGCCGAGCCGACCAGCGGGGTCGCGGTCGGGCTGACACAGGCCAATCTCATCTCCGTGCCCGCGGACTGGGCCTTCGAGACCCTGCTCTTCGCACAGCGCAACCCGAAGCCGTGCCCGGTGCTCGAGGTCATCGAGCAGGGAGAGGTGGAGTCACGGCTCGCGCCGGGCAGCGACATCCGCACGGACATCGGCCGGTATCGCATCTGGCGCGACGGCGAACTGGCCGAAGAGATCACCGACGCGACGGCGGCCTGGGCGGAGCATCCGGACCTCGTCTCGTTCCTCATCGGATGCAGCTTCACGTTCGAGTCCGGACTCGTCGAGGCCGGCATCCCGATCCGTCATCAGGAGCTCGGTCGCAATGTGCCGATGTACCGCACCTCGGTGCCCTGCGCACCGGCGGGTCGCCTGAGCGGTGAGATGGTCGTGTCGATGAGGCCGATCGCGGCGGACCGAGTGGCGGATGCCGTGCAGATCTCCGGCCGAACCCCCGCTGTGCACGGTGCTCCGGTGCACGTCGGCGACCCCGTATCCCTCGGAGTCCTCGACCTCGCCCGCCCCGACTTCGGGGATGCCCCCGAGGTGCGCGACGGCGAAGTGCCGGTGTTCTGGGCCTGCGGCGTCACCCCTCAGGCCGCGATCATGGCCTCGAAGCCGCCGTTCGCCATCACCCACGCACCGGGGTACATGTTCATCACCGACGTGCCGGATGCCGAGTACCTCGTCTGATGCGCATCCTCACCGCATCCGATCACGCGCTTCTCGTCGAGGCGGCCGACCTCGACGAGGCGATGCGCCTGAACCTCGCCTGGGACGGAGTGCGCGGTGTGGTCGAGCGCATCCCGGGCGCTCGCACCGTGCTCGTGCGCTTCGATCCGCTCGTCGTCTCGGCCGGCGATCTCGCAGAGGCGCTCGCGGCGACGGACATCGACACCGCTCACCTGCCGGTCACCGGCGAGGTCACGGTGCCGGTGCGGTACGACGGCGAAGACCTCCACGAGGCCGCAGCCCTGCTGGGCGTGTCGGCGGCAGAGCTCGTGAATCGTCATCTCGGTGCCGATTGGAAGGTGGCCTTCTCGGGCTTCGCTCCCGGTTTCGGCTATGTGGTGAGCAGCGATCCCCTGTTCGACGTGCCGCGCCGCTCGTCGCCCCGCACGCGTGTGCCCGCAGGGTCCGTGGCGCTCGCCGGGCAGTTCACCGGGGTGTACCCGCGTGAGAGTCCCGGTGGGTGGCAGCTCATCGGTCGCACGGATGCCCTGATGTGGGACATCGACCGCGACCCGCCTGCGCTGCTGTCGCCGGGCACGACCGTGCGGTTCGAACGCGTGCGCGAGCAGGTCGTGACGTCGGGCGACGCAGACGAACGGGCCGACGAGCGAGGTGTCGCCGATCGACCCGCCGTCGCCGGTGCGCCGGACCCGGGTTCTCCCATGCCGGCCGCAGTCGAGATCGTGCGGCCGTCACTGCAGCTGCTGGTGCAGGATGCCGGTCGCCCGGGTTTCGCGGCACTCGGCGTCTCGGCGTCAGGCGTCGCCGATCGTCGTGCGATGCGAGACGCGAACCGTGCCGTGGGCAACGAGACCGGTGCCGCCGTGCTCGAGAGCGTCGGGGGCGCGGTGCTGCGCTTCCGGGGTGCCGGGGTCGCCGCCGTCGCGGGTGCCGTCGGATCCCTCGAGCTGATCGATGCCGGTGGCGTGGCGCGTCAGATCGCCCATGGAGTGCCCTTCGCCACCGTCGACGGTGACGAGCTCACTCTCGGGCACCCCGCGAGCGGGCTGCGCTACGTCATCGCCGTCCGCGGCGGTGTGGCGGCGGAACCGGCGCTGGACAGCCGCGCGAGCGACACCCTCGCCGGTCTCGGCCCGGCGGCGCTCGCCGCAGGCGACGTGCTCCGTGTCGGCGATCGCGCACCGCATCCCGTCGAGCCCGATGCGATGCCGCGGGCCCTCCCCGCACCCGGCGAGCTGGTCGAGCTCGAGATCACCCTCGGTCCTCGCGACGACTGGTTCACGGCGGCAGCGCTCGCCACCCTCACCGCCCAGGAGTGGACTGCGACCCCGCGCTCGGATCGGGTCGGCATCAGGCTCGAGGGAGCCGTGCCCCTGGAACGGTCGGTCGGCGGTGAGCTGCCCAGCGAGGGCGCCGTCACCGGGGCGATCCAGGTGCCTCCGGACGGTCAGCCCGTGCTGTTCCTGCCCGACCATCCGCTCACCGGCGGGTATCCGATCATCGGCGCCCTCACCGATCGCAGCCTCGACCTCGCCGGGCAGCTGCCGCCCGGTGCGCGAGTTCGTTTCATCGTCAAGGAGACCTCATGACCAAGGTGCTGATCGCGAATCGCGGAGAGATCGCCGTGCGCGTCATCCGCGCCTGCGCCGAAGCCGGATACACGTCGATCGCGGTCTACGCCGATCAGGACGCCGACGCCCTGCACGTGCGACTCGCCGACGAGGCGCTGGGTCTGGGGGGAGACACCGCTGCCGCCACGTACCTCTCCATCGAGGCGCTACTCGCTGCGGCGCGGAAGAGCGGGGCGCATGCCGTGCACCCCGGCTACGGATTCCTCTCGGAGAGCGCGGAGTTCGCGCGAGCCGTGGAAGGCGCAGGGCTCGTCTGGATCGGACCATCGCCCGACAGCATCGACGCGCTCGGTGACAAGATGACCGCGCGCCGGATCGCGCAGCGCGTCGGAGCACCGTTGGCGGCCGGCACCGACCAGCCCCTCGCCGGCCCTGCAGAGGCCGTGTCCTTCGCCGAGCAGCACGGGCTTCCGATCGCCATCAAGGCGGCATTCGGCGGTGGCGGGCGAGGCCTGAAGGTGGTGCGGGAGCTGTCGGATGTCGCCGACGCCTTCGACGCCGCGACCCGGGAGGCCATCGCCGCCTTCGGCCGCGGCGAGTGCTTCGTCGAGCGGTTCCTCGAGAGCCCGCGTCACATCGAGGTGCAGGTGCTCGGCGACGGACTCGGCGGCATCGTGGTCGTCGGCGACCGGGACTGCTCGATGCAGCGGCGCAATCAGAAGCTCATCGAGGAGGCCCCGGCGCCGGGGCTGTCGAGTGACCAGCGCACGCGATTCCACGACGCGGCCAGGGCGATCTGCGCCGAGGTGCAGTACCGCGGTGCGGGAACCGTCGAGTTCCTGCTCGCCGCAGACGGCACGATCTCCTTCCTCGAGGTGAACACCCGTCTGCAGGTGGAGCACCCGGTCACCGAAGAGGTCACCGGCACGGATCTCGTGCGAGAGCAGTTCCGCATCGCGTTCGGAGAGGGCATCTCGTTCACCGAGACCCCGACGCCGACAGGGCACGCCTTCGAGTTCCGCATCAACGCGGAAGACCCTGGTCGCGGGTTCCTTCCGAGTCCCGGTCGTGTGGAGTCGCTGCGGATCCCCGGCGGACCCGGTGTGCGCTGGGACAGCGGGATCGAGGCGGGCGATGCCGTTCAGCCCGCGTTCGACTCGATGATCGCGAAGCTCATCGTGCACGCCGACAGCCGAGATGCGGCACTCGTGCGGGCCCGACGGGCGCTGCGCGAGCTCGTGGTCGAGGGGCCGGCCACCGTCATCCCGTTCGATCTGCTCGCGCTCGACGACGCGGCGTTCGCCACCGACACCTTCGCGGTGCACACGCAGTGGATCGAGAGCACATTGCTGCCGAGGCTCGAACCTCAGCTGCGCCCGGCTCCCGCCCCGGATGCCGCACTCCAGCGCTTCCCCGTCGAGATCGACGGACGTCGGGTCGTGCTCGGGCTGCCGATCGCCCTGCTCGCGGGGCTCGGCGGGCTGGCGGTTTCCGGGCCCGCGCCCTCCGCATCCGACCCGACCGAACTGCGCTCGCCGGCGCCCGGCACACTCGTGCGCTGGCTCGCTGATGACGGCGCGCACGTCGTCGAGGGCGATCCGGTCGCCGTGCTCGACGCGATGAAGATGGAGACCACGGTCGCCGCTCATCGCGCCGGCATCCTGTCGCACCGCGCCGAGCTCTCAGCGGCGATCGCGCCGGACGGAGTCATCGCCGTCATCGACTGAGCGCGATCGCCGACTGAGCGCGATCGCCGCCTGATCGCGATCGCCGCCGGACGCGAAGATCCCGGACGCCGCAGCTGCAGCATCCGGGATCTTCGGGTTCGCGGGTCGAGCGTGGTTACGCGGGGTCGCCGCCCAGCGGACCCACGGCCTCGAGCGGCCTCGGGTCGTCGGCACCGGTCTTGCGCGCGCGAGCGATCGCGTTGCCCACGTGGTAGATCAGGAGAGCGGCGACCGTTCCGAGCACGATGCCGCCGAACGCGAAGTCGCCGAGCTGCATCGAGAACCCGGCGATGCCGATCACGAGTGACACCGCGGCGGTGTACTGGTTCACCGGACGCGAGAAGTCGACTTTGCTGTCGACCCAGATCTTGATGCCGATGATGCCGATCAGGCCGTAGAGCGCGGTCGTCGCGCCGCCGAGCACGCCCGCGGGGATCGAGTTGAACACCTCGCCGACCTTGGGCGAGAACGCCAGCAGGATCGCGAAGAGGCCGGCGACCCAGTAGACGGCGGTCGAGTAGACGCGGGTCGCGGCCATGACGCCGATGTTCTCGCCGTACGTCGTCGTGCCCGACCCGCCGAAGCCGCCGGCGATCGTCGTCGCGACGCCGTCGGCGATCAGGGCGCGGCCGGTGTGCCTGTTGATCGCGGGGTCTTCCGTCATCGTGGCGACACCGCGCACGTGGCCGACGTTCTCGGCGACGAGCACCAGCACGACCGGCAGGAACATGGCGATGGTCGACCACGTGCCGGGCGCGACGAAGTCGGGGAGCTGGAACTCGGGCAGGCCCACCCACGGCGCGTCGGCGATGAGCTCTGCGGGCGTCTTGCCTCCGCGCAGCGCGTTGGGCACGTCGAACGACCCGGTGAAGGCGGCGTAGATGAAGCCCACGGCGACGCCGAGGAAGATCGAGATGCGCCCGAGGAATCCGCGGAAGAGCACTGCGAACAGGATGATCGCGACGAGGGTGATGGTCGCGGTCACGGGGTCGAGCTGGAAGTTGTTCCACGCGGTGGGGGCGAGGTTGAAGCCGATGAGCGCGACGATCGCACCGGCGACCACCGGAGGCATCAGCGCGTCGACCCAGCGCAGGCCGGCGTACTGCACGACCAGGCCCACGACGGTGAGCAGGATGCCGACCGCGACGACTCCCGCCAGGGCGGATCCGGTGCCGCCGGCGGCGACCGCGGCCGTGATCGGCGCGATGAACGCGAACGACGATCCGAGGTAGCTGGGCAGCTGGTTCTTGGTGATGAGCAGGAAGATGAGAGTGCCGAGACCGCTGAACAGCAGCGTGGTCGAGACCGGGAAGCCGGTCAGCGTCGGCACCAGGAACGTGGCGCCGAACATCGCGACGACGTGCTGGGCGCCGATCGCGATCGTGGCCGGCCAGTTCAGGCGCTCTTCGGGCTTGACGACGGCGCCGGGTTCGACCGTGCGGCCGTTTCCGTGGGTCTTCCACAGGGGCATGCGGGCTCCTCAGGATCGGGGGGAGTGGGAGTGCTGGAGCAACACTACCGATTCCTGAGTGTTCCCTGGGTGCGCGCGGTCGCTCCTTCGGGCGGACTTCTGCGCCTCGGGAGGGGAATTCCCGAGAATCTCTCCTCCCGAGGCGCAGTTTCCCTCCCGAGAGGGTGCGCGCGTCAGGCCCCGAGGCGCTCGATCAGCTCGCGGTAGCGCGCGGCGGTGCGCTCGACGATGTCCTCGGGAAGCACGGGCGGCTCGCCCTGCTTGTCCCAGTTCGAGGCCAGCCAGTCGCGCACGATCTGCTTGTCGAAACTCGCCATGCGCTCGCTCGGGGTCGCACCGGTGCGCCAGGCCTCGGCATCCCAGTAGCGCGACGAGTCGCTCGTCAGCACCTCGTCGGCCAGGTGCAGCACGCCGTCGGCATCCGTCCCGAACTCGAACTTGGTGTCGGCGAGGATCAGACCCTTCTCCTCGGCGATCGCAGCGGCCCGCGTGTAGAGGGCGAGTGAGACGTCGCGCAGCTCGGCCGCGCGGTCGGCGCCGACGAGCTCGACGGTCTGCTCGAAGGTGATGTTCTCGTCGTGCTCGCCCATCGGCGCCTTGTAGGCCGGTGTGAACAGCGGCTCGGGCAGGCGGTCGCCGTTCTCCAGACCGGCGGGCAGCGGGATGCCGCACACGGTGCCGCTCTCGGTATATTCGGCCCAGCCGGAGCCGGTGATGTAGCCGCGCACGACGCACTCGACCGGCAGCATCTCGAGCGACTGCGCGAGCATGGCCCGGTCGGCGACGCTCGCCGGGATGTCGCCCTCGGCGAGGTGGTTCGGAACGTCGCTCAGCTGGCTGAACCACCAGCGGCTCAGGCGCGTCAGCAGCGCACCCTTCTCGGGGATGCCCGGCGAGAGCACGGAGTCGAACGCGCTCACGCGGTCGGAGGCGACCACGAGGATGCGGGTGTCGGCGGCGTCATCCGAGGCGTAGAGGTCGCGGACCTTGCCCGAGTAGATGTGGCGCCAGCCGGGGATGGTCTGCGCGGTGCTGTCCGAAGGAGTGCTCACCCGCCCATTATCCCGGTAGACGGCGCCGGTGTCGTGTCAAGGGCTGTTGCGAACGGCGCGGCATCGGCGACGCTCGAATCGACGGAGCGGAGGAGTCATGACGAAGGACCTGTCGACGGGTGACCGGGTGAGCTGGAACACGCCCCAAGGACGAACGCACGGCACGGTGGAGGAGAAGCGGACGAAGGACTTCCGATTCGCCGGCCAGAGCTTCACGGCTTCGGACGATGAGCCGGCGTACATCGTGAAGTCCGAGAAGAGCGGCGAGAAGGCCGCGCACAAGGGCTCGGCGCTGCGGAGGCTGAGCAGCTGAGCGGCCCCGGAGGGCGGCGCCCGGTGTCTGCGGGGGTGCCTAGCCTGGACTCGTGACCGACGACACCTTCACCCCACGCCTGCGCCTGTCGCGCCCCGTCGCCGCCGACCTCGACGCGGTCTTCGCGATCCAGAGCGATCCGCGGGTGTGGACGCACTATCCGAGCCTGCGTCACACCGACCCCGAGACGACGATCCGGATGATGGAGCGGTGGGAGCGCAGCTGGTCGGAAGCCGGTCTCGGATCGTGGGTCGCCCGTCTGCGCGACACCGGAGAGGTCGTCGGCAACGGCGGGTGCACCCTGCTGGGCGGAGCGGTGTGGAACATCGGCTATCGCATCGCCGGCGACCACCACGGTCAGGGGCTGGCGACCGAGCTGGCGCAGGCCGGAGTCGAGAGGGCGAGGGCGATCGCGCCGGATCGGCCCGTGATCGCCTACCTCGTCGAGCACAACCATGCCTCTGCTCGCGTCGCCGGGAAGCTGGGACTCGACCTCGTGCATCGTGCGCCCGACGCGGGCAACCCCGACCCCGGGGTGGTGCGGCTTGTGTACGCGGATCGGCCGCTCACGCCGGAACAGCTCGCGGCCGCCTTGGCGTAGATCGGCCGCAGTCGGCATCCGTCTTGTCGACCGGCCTGAAGGGGCGTATAGTCCACGTGGACTATTTGAGGTGGAGCACGTGTCGAAGGAACCTGCGGAGCGGTTGACCCCGATGGGGGTGATGGTGCTCGCGCTGCTGCGCGAGGGCGACATGCACCCCTATGAGATGGTGCGTCTGATGCGCGCTCGCCGCGACGAGCGTCTGCTCGCCGTCACCAACGGGACGCTCTATCACACGGTCGGTCGTCTGCAGCGTGGCGGACTCATCGACGAGGTGGGCACCGATCGAGAGGGCAATCGCCCCGAGCGCACCACCTACACGCTCACGGATGCCGGTCGTGACGCGCTCATCGGCTGGCTCCGCCGTGAGCTGTCGATCATCGACCGCCCCGCCGAGTTCCGGATCGCACTCGCGGAAGCGCACAACCTCGAGCGCCCCGACGTCGTCGACTGCCTCCGCGTCCGTCGCGTCGCACTCGCGGAAGGGCATGCTCTGCACCGCGACGGACTGACCGGCGCCCGCCGCAAGGGCGCCCCCGAGCAGGTGCTCGTCGAATTCGAGCGTCAGGAGGTGCTGCTCGACGCCGAGCTGCGCTGGCTCGACTCGCTCCTCGATCGTCTCGAGGCCGAGGCGTTCCCCTGGGGGCCCACGGCTTTCGAGAACACCGACCGCTACCTCGCTCAGCGAAAGGCTGCACAGCAATGACCGACTCTCCCTCGACGGGACGCACGCCCGTGGCATCCTCGTCATCCGGTCCCTCGACCGGCACCTTCGCGGCGGGCCACCGTCCCGCCAGCCCGTGGCCCGCCCTGTGGGCGCTGGTCATCGGCTTCTTCATGATCCTCGTCGACACGACGATCGTCTCGGTGGCGAACCCGGCGATCAAGGCCGCCCTCGACCCCACCACGAACAACCTCGACAACGTGGTGTGGGTCACCAGCGCCTACCTGCTCGCATACGCCGTGCCGCTGCTGATCACCGGACGCCTCGGCGACCGTTTCGGTCCCAAGAACATCTACCTCATCGGCCTCGCGATCTTCACGCTCGCATCGCTCTGGTGCGGACTCTCGGGCTCGCTCGAGATGCTCATCGCGGCGCGCGCCGTGCAGGGGCTCGGCGCCGCCTTCATGACGCCGCAGACCATGGCAGTGATCACCCGCACGTTCCCGCCCGAGCGCCGCGGTGCGGCCATGGGCCTGTGGGGTGCGACCGCCGGTGTCGCCACGCTCGTCGGACCCCTCGTCGGCGGACTGCTCGTCGACGGCTTCGGCTGGGAATGGATCTTCTTCGTGAACATCCCCGTCGGCATCGTCGCCTTCGTGCTCGCCTGGCGGCTCGTGCCCAAGCTGCAGACGAGTCCGCACCGCTTCGACGTCCTCGGTGTCATCCTGAGCGCGGTCGCGCTGTTCCTCATCGTCTTCGGTCTTCAGGAAGGCGAGAAGTTCGACTGGGGTGTGATCTGGGGCCCGATCTCGGTGTGGAGCCTGATCATCACCGGCCTCATCGTGCTCGGGCTGTTCATCGTGCAGCAGGCGCGCACGCGCAGTGAGGCCCTCGTGCCGCTCGCCCTCTTCCGCGACCGCAACTTCTCGGGCGCGAACGTCGCCATAGCCGCGGTCGGGTTCACGGTGACGAGCATGTCGCTGCCGATGATGTTCTTCCTGCAGACCGCTCGCGGGCTCACCCCGACCGAGGCCGCTCTGCTGCTGATCCCGATGGCCGTGCTCTCGGGCGTGCTCGCTCCGTTCGCGGGCAAGCTGCTCGACCGCGTCGACCCGCGCATCATCCTGATCCCGGGTCTCCTCTGCGTCGTCGTCGCCCTCGTCTGGTACTCGACGCTGATCAACATGGGCACCGAGATCTGGATGTTCCTGCTGCCGTCGGCGCTCATGGGCATCGGCAACGCGGGCATGTGGGGGCCGCTCGCGACCACCGCGACCCGCAAGCTGCCGCCGCGCCAGGCGGGCGCCGGCGCGGGCATCTACAACACGACCCGGACCATCGGATCGGTGATCGGCTCGGCATCCATCGCCACGTTCATGCAGTCTCGTCTCGAGGCGAACCTGCCCGGTCTCGCGGATGCCCCGTCGGGCACCAGCGGCGGCGGCTCGCTGCCGCCCGAGGTCGCCGAGGGGTTCGCCGCAGGCATGTCGCAGGCGATCCTGCTTCCCGCGTGCGTGATGGTCGTCGCCCTCGTCGCCTCGCTGTTCCTCGGACGCTACGACAGGGCGGATGCTGCCGCGTCGGCTCCCACGGAGGCGCCCGCGCCTGCGGCGTGACCCGCTCCTGCCTGCGAGCCGGGCCTTTCGCACACGCGTGGGGAATGCCCGGTTTGCGGCCGGGAACCCCCCTGTGATGTCATCGGGCGATGACGATCGAGCTCACGAGGCCCACCACCGACCTGTTCGACTCCTGGGCGGCTGCCGTCGCCGAATTCGGCGACGGTCATGTCGACGGTTCAGGTCTGCAGGCACCCGTCACCCCGGATCTCGCGACGCTCGAGGCCCTGATCGAGAAGTCGACGCTGCTCGCCGACACCACGGCCGACCTGCCCGACGACGCCGTGCACAACGATCTGTACTGGATCGTCGACGACGGCGAGGTCGTCGGTTTCCTCTCCTTCCGGCACGAGTTGAACGAATGGCTCCGTGAGGCGGGCGGCCACATCGGCTACTCGGTGCGCGCCTCTCGCCGCCGACAGGGCTACGCCTCTGCGGCGCTGCGTCTCGGGCTCGAACGTGCTCGCGAGATCGGCCTCGAGCGCGTGCTCGTCACCTGCGACGACGACAACGTCGGCTCGTATCGCACGATCGAGGGTGCCGGAGGCGTGCTGCAGGACGTCAGCGACCAGTCCGCGCGGGGACACGCGATGCTCCGCCGATACTGGATCACCCTCTAGAGGCGAGCGCGCGGACCGCCCTCGGATCACGGCGACACGCCGTCGCCGGTTAGGGTGGATGGTCGACGACCATCCCGGTGGCAGCATCCTGTCGCCCATCCGATCCGAGGAGCACCCGTCGTGATCCCACATCCCTCTCCTGCTTCCGCGCGCCTGCGCGCGTTCGGACGCACCGTCGGGGCGATGGCGCTCACGGCGTTCATCGCGGCCGGTGCGCTGCTCGGCGGCGCGTCCGCGGCCACCGCGGCCGACGACTCCGAGACCTATGTCATCGGCACCGACACGACGTTCGCGCCGTTCGAGTTCACCTCTCCCGAGGGCGAGCTCGTCGGCATCGACATGGATCTGCTGCGCGCGATCGCAGACGACCAGGGCTTCGAGGTCGAGATCCGCCAGCTCGGGTTCGACGCCGCGGTGCAGGCTCTGCAGGCCAACCAGGTCGACGCCGTCATGGCGGGCATGTCGATCACGGAAGAGCGCGAGAAGACGTTCGACTTCAGCGAGCCGTACTTCACCAGCGGCATCCAGCTCGGAGTGCTCGAGTCCAGCGACATCCAGTCGCTCGACGACCTCGACGGCGAAGCGGTGGCGGTCAAGACCGGCACCCAGGGGCAGACGTTCGCCGAGGAGAACCAGGACGAATTCGGCTTCCGCATCACGCCGTACCAGGACACGACCGACATGGTGGATGCCGTCAAGGCCGGCCAGGCCGTCGGCTACTTCGAGGACTTCCCGGTGCTCGCCTACGGCATCCAGCAGGGGTCCGGCTTCCGCCTGATCGGCGAGCCGGAGCTCGGCGGCGAATACGGATTCGCGGTCAACAAGGGCCAGAACCCCGAACTCGTGGAGATGTTCAACGCGGGTCTCGAGAACCTCAAGGCCTCGGGGGAGTACGACGAGATCGTCGACAGCTACCTCGCAGGCGGCGAGGAGAGCACGCAGGCGACCGACATCTTCTCCGTGGCGGTGAAGTACTGGCCCGCTCTGATGGAGGGCCTGTGGCTCACGATCCTCGCGACGCTGGTCGCGATCGTGGCGGCGTTCATCCTCGGGCTCATCTTCGGCTTCGGCCGGGTGTCGGCCTTCGCGCCGTTCCGCTGGGTGGCCACCGCGTACGTCTACGTGTTCCGCGGCACCCCGATCCTGGTGCAGGCGTTCTTCGTGTTCTTCGCCATCCCGCAGCTGTTCCCCGGGCTCACGTTCAACCCGTTCGTCGCGGGCGCCATCACGCTCTCGTTGAACACCGGTGCGTACATGACCGAGATCATCCGCGGCGGCATCCAGGCCGTCGACCCCGGTCAGTCCGAGGCGTCGCGTTCCCTGGGCCTCGGCCACTGGAAGACCATGCGGAAGGTCGTGCTGCCGCAGGCCTTCCGCATCATGATCCCGTCGTTCGTGAACCAGGGCATCATCACCCTCAAGGACACCTCGCTGATCAGCGTGATCGGGCTCGCCGAGCTCACGTTCGTGTCGCGCCAGATCATCGCCTCGACGTACCTGTCGGCCCAGGTGCTGACCATCGTCGCCATCATCTACTTCGTCGTGATCACGCTTCTCACGCTGCTCGCGAACCGCCTGGAGAGGAAGTTCAACGCATGAGCAAGATCGAGGTCAGAGACCTGCACAAGTCGTTCGGCGACAACCACGTGCTCAAGGGCATCGACCTGACGGTCGAAGACGGCGAGGTCATCGCGGTCATCGGTCCGTCCGGGTCGGGAAAGTCCACCCTGCTGCGCTGCCTCAACAAGCTCGAGGAGCCGACGTCGGGTCATGTCATCGTCGACGGCGTCGACCTGACCGACAAGAGCGTGAAGCTCGACGAGGTGCGCCAGCGCATCGGCATGGTGTTCCAGCACTTCAACCTGTTCCCGCACATGACCGTGCTCGAGAACATCACGCTGGCGCCGGTCGAGCTCGGCAAACTGTCGAAGGCCGAGGCGAAGGAGCGGGCGCTCGCTCTGCTCGATCGCGTGGGCCTGGCCGAGAAGGCGGATGCCAAGCCGGCATCGCTCTCGGGCGGTCAGAAGCAGCGCGTGGCGATCGCCCGCGCGCTCGCGATGGACCCCGAGATCATGCTCTTCGATGAGGCCACCAGCGCGCTCGACCCCGAGATGGTCGGTGAGGTGCTGCAGGTGATCCGTGACCTCGCGTCCGGCGGCATGACGATGGTGCTCGTGACGCACGAGATGGGCTTCGCTCGCGAGGTCTCGGGCCGCACGGTGTTCATGGACGGCGGAGTCGTCGTCGAAGAGGCGCCGCCCGCCGAGCTGTTCGGCGCGCCGAAGAACGAGCGCCTGAAGGACTTCCTCTCGAAGGTCCTCTGAGCGTCTTCCGGTGTCGAAGGCCCCCACCCGATTCCGGGTGGGGGCCTTCGTCGTCGGGCGATCAGGGCGACGTGACCGCGGCCGGATGCCGGCGGATCGTGGCGCTCACCAGCGCGGCGACGGCGCAGAGGCCGGCGGCGGCGAACCAGGCGACGGTGTACTGGCCCGTGTGGTCGCGCACCATGCCCGCGAGGAACGAGGCGATGCCGGCGCCGATCTGGTGCGAGGCGAACACCCAGCCGAACACGAGGGGACCCCGATCGCCGAAGACCTCACGGCACAGTGCGATGGTCGGCGGAACCGTCGCCACCCAGTCGAGGCCGTAGATCACGATGAACACGACGATGCTCGGCTGCACCTCGGCCGACAGCAGGCTCGGCAGGAACAGCAGGCTCACGCCGCGCAGCGCGTAGTACGCGGCCAACAGGATGCGAGGGTTCACCCGGTCGGTCAGCCAGCCCGAGAACACCGTGCCGGCGATGTCGAAGATCCCGACCACGGCGAGCAGCCCGGCTGCGGTCGTCGTCGGCATCCCGTGGTCGTGCGCGCTGGGGATGAAGTGGGTGCCGATCAGGCCGTTGGTCGTGGCGCCGCAGATCGCGAATCCGATCGCGAGCGCCCAGAACGTCTTGGTGCGCGCGGCGTCGCGGAGCGTGGTGATCGCGAGTCGAGCGGCTCCCCACGCGCTGCCCTTCGGTCGGGCGGTCACGGTGACGGGTCCGCTGTCGCCGTAGCGGTTGACGCCGAGATCGCTCGGACGGTTGCGCACGAAGATCCAGACCAGGGGGACGACCGCGAGCGCACCCCCGGCGATGATCAGCGAAGCCCCTCGCCAGCCGATGTCCTCGGCCGCCGCGGCGATCACCGGCAGGAAGATGAGCTGCCCGGTGGCGCTTCCGGCCGTGAGCACGCCCGACACGAGGCCGCGCCTGGTCGCGAACCAGGTGTCGGTGATCGTGGCCGCGAACACCAGCGCCATCGACCCGGTGCCGAGTCCGATGAGCACGCCCCACGTCAGGATGAGCTGCGCCGGGGTGGCGACGAAGACGCTCAGCGCAGCACCCGCTCCGATCACGAGCAGAGCGGTCACGGTGACGGCGCGGATGCCGAAGCGCTGCATGAGGGCGGCGGCGAACGGTGCTGTGAGGCCGAACAACAGCAGGTTGACCGTGACGGCGAGAGAGAGCTCGGCCGTGGTCCAGCCGAACTCTTCCTGCAGAGGCAGTATCAGCACCCCTGGTGCAGCACGGAACCCGGCGGCTCCGATCAGTGCGATCAGTGCGACGAGCGCGACGATCCATGCGGGATGGATGCGGCGCTGCGGCATCGCGGGCGGCGTGGGTGTCGGAAGGTCGGTCGGCTCCTCGACCGATTCGGCGGTCATGCGGCGGTGCCTGATGCGAGCGCGAACGGCTCGCCGCCCATGCTGCGACGCGACCACCGGGTGGTGTCTGCGTCGAGCGGGGCGGCGCAGGTCGTGCACCAGTCTGCGGATGCCGCGAGCTCGCCGCAGCGCCCGCAGCTGACGGTCAGCCCCCAGGGGCCGTCGGGATCGGTGACGCGCGTGAATCGCGCGTAGGCGTGGAGGATCGGGAGGGTCTCTCGGCCGACCTCCGTCAGGAGATACCCCCGTTCGTCGTCGCGCCGCACGAGGCCCGCCTCGGTCATCGAGGCGAGGCGCCGGGCGAGCACGGAGTCGGCGGCTCCCGTGGCATCGCGCAGCTCATCGAAGCGGGTGCGACCCGAGAACAGCTCGCGCAGGATCAGAAGCACCCACGGGTCGGCGAGCACATCGGCGGAGCGGGCGATCGGACACGTGGCTGTCGACCAGTCGGAGCGGAGCGGCATCCAGTCACTTTCTTGAAGAAAGTTGTCGGTGTCAAGAGTCCGCGTCCGGAATGGCGGAGTACCTGCGCGAGTCGGCAGGAAAACGACGAACGGGCGAGCTACTCCGCGACGCGGGCCGCGATGTCGGTGCGGAAGTGCGAACCCTCGAGAGAGATGCGGCCGATGGCCTCGTATGCTCGGTCGCGCGCGGTGCGGAAGTCCGATGCCACAGCGACGACGTTCAGCACGCGCCCACCGGTGGCGATCAGCGAGCCGCCGGGTGCATCGGGGCTCGCGGTCGCAGCGTGCACGAGACGCACGCCCTCGACGGCCGCGGCGTCGGCCAGGCCCTCGATCGGGCGACCGGTCTGCGGAGCCTCGGGGTAGCCCTCGCTGGCCAGGACGACGGTGATCGCGACATCGTCGCTGAAGACCGGCTCGGGCTGGTCTTCGAGAGTGCCGGATGCCGCGGCGAACAGCAGCTCCGACAGCGGCGTCACGAGACGAGGCAGCACGATCTGGGTCTCGGGGTCGCCGAAGCGGGCGTTGAACTCGATCACGCGCACACCGGCGGAAGTCAGGATGAGCCCGGCGTAGAGCAGGCCGATGAACGGGGTGCCCTCCTCGTCGAGCTGACGGATCACGGGCAGGGCGACATCTCGGGTGACCTCTTCGACGAAGGCCTGCTCGCTGCCGAACTGGTCGGCCAGCCACGGCAGCGGCGAGTATGCGCCCATGCCCCCGGTGTTGGGACCTGCGTCGCCGTCGAGCGCACGCTTGAAGTCCTGCGCGGGGCTGAGCGCCCGCACGGTGTCGCCGTCGCTCAGGAAGAACAGCGAGACCTCGGGGCCCGAGAGGAACTCCTCGATGAGCACGGGGCCCGAGGGCAGATAGTGCTCGGCGTGCGCGAGCGCCTCGGCACGGTCGGACGTCACGATGACGCCCTTGCCTGCCGCCAGTCCATCGGCCTTCACCACATGGGGGGCTCCGAGGTCGTCGAACGCGGCCTCGACCTGGGCGGTCGTGGTGGCGCGCACCGCTCGTCCGGTGGGCACGCCGGCCGCATCCATGATCCGCTTGGCGAACGACTTGGATCCCTCGAGCTGCGCCGCAGCCTTGCCGGGGCCGAACACGGGAATGCCGTGCGCGCGCAGCACATCGGCGACACCGGCGACCAGCGGGGCCTCCGGGCCGACCACCACGAGGTCGACGGCGTGCTCGTTGGCGAAGGAGGTCACCGCGGCGCCGTCGAGCATGTCGAGGGTGACGGGCGTCGCGTCCTGCGCGATCCCGGCGTTGCCGGGGGCCACGAAGATCTCGTGCTCCGCGGTCTCTGCTCGCAGGGCGAGGATGATCGCGTGCTCACGGGCACCGGAACCGAGGACGAGAATCTTCACCCGTCCAGACTACCGAGGCGGACGCGCGCGTTTCGGCGGGTTGCGGCTCAGAGCTCGACCGGGCGCTCCGCCGACGGGTCCCACGGCATGGTCCAGCCTGCGGCGTCGAACAGCGCATCGAGCACCATCGCCGTGAAACCCCACACGATCGTGCCGTCGACGTCGAACGCCGGCCCCTTCCAGGTGCGACCCATGCGGTGAATGGTCGATGTGAAGCGGGTCTTCGGGTCGAGCAGCTGTGCCACGGGCACACGGAACACGTCGACCGTCTCGGCGTGATCCACGGCCGCGACGCGCGATGGCGAACGCCACCAGCCGAGCACGGGGGTGACCATGTGGTTGCTCGCGGCGAGCGGGATCTCGGCAAGAGTGGCGAGGATCTCGACGCCGGCCGGGTCGAGACCGGTCTCCTCTTCGGCCTCGCGCAGGGCGGTGGCGACGGCATCCGCATCCGCATCCTCGGCCCGGCCGCCGGGGAACGACACCTGGCCGGGGTGCGACGACAGCGTGGCCGCTCGGCGCTGCAGCAGCACGTCGAGGTCGGCGGCCATGGTCGTGGCGTCGGTCTGAGCCGGGGTGCTGTCGAGCTTGCCGAACAGCACGAGCACGGACGCCGGATGCGCGTTGCCGTCGACCGGTGGCACAGGCCTCGTCCAGCCCTCACTGCGCTTCGCCGCGGCGAGCAGCTCGGCTCTCGCGCCGTGCAGGGTGTCGGGATTCTGGCTCATCGCCTCGAGCCTATGCCTGCGAAGGGCCTCCAGGGCAGTGCTGCGCTCGGCGTACCCTGTTCCCATGCCCTCCAGGAAGATCGACATCATCGACGGCCGCGCGGCGCTCGATGAGGTCAGGAGAGCGGATGCCACGGGCGAGAAGCCGCAGCGCACCCCGCTCGCCACTGCCGTGCGCTATCTGCTGCAGCTGCTCGACGAGAAGGCTCCGGGCAACAGCGTCGAGGTGCGAGTGCCGCCGTTCGGCGCCGTGCAGGTGATCCAGGGCCCTCGACATACGCGCGGAACCCCGCCGAACGTCGTCGAGATGGACCCGGCGACCTGGATCGCCGTCGCCACGGGCGCGGAGCACTGGGCGGATGCCGCGGGCTCGGGCCGGGTGAGCGCATCGGGCACTCGCGCGGACCTCTCGGACGTCCTGCCGCTGCGTCCCTGACCCGCAGCACTCGCAGCACCCTGAGCGCCCGCAGGACCCTCAGGTCGAGGGCCCCACCACAGCGACGTCGAGACGCTCGGAAGACGGGGGAGCGACCCACAGGCAACGGTGGGAGAATGGATGCATGTCCTCCCACGATTCCTCCCAGACGGTCGAGGCGACCGTCCGCCGCGTGCCGCGCTTCGGCGTGTTCATGGGCATCGGCGTCGTGCTCGGCATCATCGCCGCCGGCATCCTGACGATGATGGGCAGTTACGAACCCTCCGACGCGGTCGGCGTCGTCTACCCGCCAGGGCAGGTGTTCGGGTTCCTGCTGCTGTGGACGGTGCCGATCGGCTTCGCCCTCGCGAGCATCGTCGCGCTGATCCTCGAGCGGCTCGCCCGCCGCCACGATCACGTCGTCACGGTCGAGCACGAGACGATCATCGAGAACGACTGACCCGGTCGGTGCGCAGCAGGCCGCGTCAGGCCAGCTCTGCGATGATCGGCCGGATCGCCGCGTCGAACGACACCACGTCGCGGCGCAGCCCGTCGGTCACCGCGACCGTGAGAGCGCCGATCCACCAGATCCCCCGCTGCGAGAACGGCAGCACCTGCACGTTGAGTTCGAACGAATGCGCTCGGCGCCCGATCTCCCGCTCGAACTCGGCGATCGCGCTCGCATAGGCACGGTACGCCTCGCCGCCGATGTTGCCGTTGCCCGACCGGCTCGCCATCGAGCTGCGGATCGACGCGACGTAGCGGTCGTGCGCGACGCGGGCGAAGTGCATCGCCGACTCCGCGTGCGGCGCGATCGCGTCGGCGAGCTGCTCGGCACCGGTCGCAGGCAGGGCCACGAGCGTGTCGAAGCCGTCGACGAGCTCGAGCGGCACGCCGGAGGGGTGCGCCCGAGGTTCGACCGTCATGTCCCAGAAGTCGCGCCACTGCTTCTCGAGCTCGGGCGTCACCTCGACGGCATCCGGCGCTCTGACGGGCAGATCGCGCAGGCTCGGCAGGTCTTCGGGGGCCCGGATGCCGAGGGATTGACGCAGCGCGAGCGCGACGAGCACCGGAACGCTCGCATCCTCGCGGATCAACCACTGCGGCTTGTCGGCCATGGCCCCATCGTAGGAGATCGCGGGCGGGGAGAGGAGGGCCCCGCGGGCGGTAGGCTGGAGGTGTGGCTGCCTCCCCCACCAATCCCTATTCCGAAGCCGGCGTCGATACCGCTGCAGGCGATCTCGCCGTCGAGCTGATGAAGTCTTCCGTGCGCGCTACGCACGGCCCTGAAGTGCTCGGCGGTGTCGGCGGCTTCGCCGGACTGTTCGACGCGAGCGCGCTGCGCGACTTCCGTCGCCCGCTGCTCGCGACCAGCACAGACGGCGTCGGCACGAAGGTCGCCATCGCGCAGGCCATCGACAAGCACGACACGATCGGCCAGGACCTCGTCGGCATGGTCGTCGACGACATCGTCGTGGTGGGCGCGAAGCCGCTCTTCATGACCGACTACATCGCCTGCGGCAAGGTCTTCCCGCAGCGCATCGCCGACATCGTGCGCGGCATCGCCGAGGCGTGCACCGCCACCGGCACCGCGCTCATCGGCGGCGAGACCGCAGAGCACCCCGGGCTGCTCGGCCCGCGCGACTACGACGTGGCAGGCGCCGCGACCGGAGTCGTCGAGGCCGACGGCATCCTGGGGGCCGACCGCGTGCAGGACGGCGACGTCGTGCTCGCCGTCGAGTCCAGCGGACTGCACTCCAACGGCTACTCTCTCGTGCGCCACATCGTCACGAACGCCGGAATCGGCTACGGCGACAACGCCGCCGACTTCGGCAAGACCTGGGGTGAGGCTCTTCTCGAGCCGACGCGCCTCTACACGCTTCCGCTGCTTCGTCTGATCGAGCAGCTCGGCGGCGCGACGGGCGCGGGCGGAGTGCACTCGCTCAGCCACGTCACCGGCGGCGGCATCGCGGCCAACCTCGCCCGTGTGCTCCCGCAGGGCAGCTGGGCCGAGGTCGACCGCAGCACGTGGTCGCCGAGCCCGGTCTTCCGCGTGCTCAGCGACATCGCGGGGTCGACGCTGGAATCCGCCGAGGGCACCTGGAACCTCGGCATCGGATTCCTCGCGATCGTCGCGGCCGACAAGAAGGATGCCGCCATCGCGGCGCTCGCGGCAGACGGCATGCCCGCGTGGCAGGTCGGGACCGTGGGCTTCGGCGCGCGTCCGGCAGGAGAGTTCGAACAGGGCGCCAAGGGCGTCGACGGTGGAGCAGTGCGCCTGGTCGGCGCCTATGCGGACGGAGCGAAGTAAGAGCCCATGTGCGGCATCGTCGGAATGGTGGGCTCTGCCCCGGTCAATCAGGACATCTACGACGCACTCCTGCTGCTGCAGCACCGCGGCCAGGATGCGACGGGAATCGCGACAGCTGAGGCGAACGGCGTCATGCACAACGCCAAGGCGCAGGGCATGGTCCGCGAGGCGTTCCGCACCCGCGACATGCGCGGGCTCCTCGGGAATGTCGGGCTCGGTCACGTGCGCTATGCGACCAAGGGCACGGCGTCGAACGAAGAGGAGATGCAGCCGTTCTACGTGAACGCGCCGTACGGCATCATCCTCATCCACAACGGCAACCTGACGAACACGCGCGAGCTGACGGCCGACATGGCCCAGCGCGACCGCCGTCACCTCAACTCCTCGAGCGACACCGAGCTGCTGCTCAACGTGCTCGCCGGCGAACTGCAGAACACGACGTCGACGGTCGACCTCGATGCCGAGCGGGTGTTCGAGGCCGTCGAGCGCACGCATGAGCGCATCGAGGGCGCCTATGCCGTCATCGCCGTGATCGCGGGCTACGGTCTGCTCGCGTTCCGCGACCCGTTCGGCATCCGTCCCCTCATCCTCGGTCGTCGCCCCTCGACCGTCCCTGGCGCGGAAGGCCGCGACGAATGGGTCGTCGCGAGCGAGTCGCTCGTGCTCGAGAACGCCGACTACGAGGTGGTCCGCGAGGTCGAGCCGGGCGAGGCGATCTTCATCACCAACGAGGGCGAACTGCACAGCAGGCAGTGCGCCAAGGATCCCGTGCTCGCGCCGTGCGCGTTCGAGTACGTCTACCTCGCTCGTCCCGACTCGGTCATGAACGGCGTCTCCGTCTACGAGTCGCGTCTGCGCATGGGCGACAAGCTCGCCGACACGATCGCCAAGCACGTGCCGATGGACAAGATCGACGTCGTCATGCCGATCCCCGATTCATCTCGCCCCGCGGCCATGGAGGTCGCCCGCAAGCTGGGCATCGAATACCGCGAGGGCTTCTACAAGAACCGCTATGTCGGCCGCACCTTCATCATGCCCGGCCAGGCCGTGCGCAAGAAGAGCGTGCGTCAGAAGCTGAACGCGATGTCGACCGAGTTCCAGGGCAAGAACGTGCTGCTGATCGACGACTCGATCGTGCGGGGCACGACGTCGAAGCAGATCATCCAGATGGCCCGGGATGCCGGTGCCACCTCGGTGACGTTCGCGTCTGCCGCGCCGCCCGTGCGATACCCGCACGTCTACGGCATCAACATGCCGTCGCGCCATGAGCTCATCGCCCACGGACGGACGATCCCCGAGATCGCCACCGAGCTGGGCTGCGACCACCTGGTCTACCAGGAGGTGGAAGACCTCAAGGCTGCGATCACCGAGGGCTCCGTGCTGAACGATCTCGACATGAGCTGCTTCGACGGCCGGTACGTCACCGGCACGGTCTCCGACGAGTACCTCGCGTGGGTGGAGGGGTCGCAGACCTCGTGACCTCGGGTGCGCAGCCGCTCTGGCGTGGTCGCGCCCTCGCGCTGATCGGCATCGTGCTGGTCGCCTTCTCGTTGCGCTCGGCAGTGGCATCCCTGTCACCGGTGCTCGACCACGTCGCCGAGGACTTCGCGGTCTCGTCGGTCGTCGTGGGTCTGATCGGTGCCGCGCCGCCCGTGTGCTTCGCCGTCTTCGGTCTGCTCACTCCGCTGTTCGAGCGCCGGTTCGGGCTCGAGCGCGTGGCCGTGGTCGCGATCGCGCTGATCGCGACCGGGCTGCTGCTGCGCAGCCTCGCCGTCGACTCGACGTCGCTGCTCGCCGCGACGACCGTGGTGTTCGCGGGTGTCGGCTCGGGCAACGTGCTGCTGCCGCCTCTGGTCAAGAAGTACTTCCCCGATCGACTCGGTCTGATGATGACCGTGTACTCGACCACCATGGCCGTGTCGACGTTCGTGCCGCCGCTCGTCGCGGTGCCGCTCGCCGACTCGGCGGGGTGGCGGGTCTCGCTCGGCCTGTGGGGCGTGTTCGCCGCGATCGCTCTGGTGCCGTGGGTGGCGATGCTGGTCACGAGCCGAGCGGATGCCGTCGCCGCCGCGCAGACACGCGTCGATCCCGCCTCGACCGAGGTCGAGCGCGACGGGTACGACGCGGCATCCGTGGCGACCGGCCCGATCGCGACGACGCCTGCGAACCCCCGGGTCTTCGGCCGGCTGTGGCGGTTGCCGATGGCATGGTCCATCGCGCTGGTGTTCGCGGCGTCGTCGACGCTGGCCTACGTCTCCTTCGCCTGGCTGCCCTCGATCATGATCGACGTGGGTGGGGTGACGCCGGCGAATGCGGGGCTGCTGCTCTCACTGTTCGGTCTGATGGGTCTGCCGTGCTCCCTGCTCGTGCCCATCCTCATCGTCCGGTTCCAGGCCACGCGACCCGTGTTCGTCATCTCGATCGCCTGTGGCCTCACCGGACTCCTCGGATTCATCTTCCTCCCGACGGTGGCGCTGCCGATCTGGGTCGTGTTCTTCGGCCTCGCGCCAGGGCTGTTCCCGCTCGCTCTCGTGCTGCTCAGCATCCGCGCGCGCACGCCGGAGAGCGCCGTGGCGCTCAGCGGGTTCGTGCAGAGCATCGGATACGCGGTCGCCGCGGTGTTCCCGCTGTTGATCGGTCTGCTGCACGACATGACCGACAGCTGGCAGATCCCGCTCTGGCTTCTCGTCGGCGTTCTGATCGCGGTGATCCCCGCCGGGTGGATCGCGGGTCGTCGTCGCACGATCGAAGAGGACTGGGAGCGCCGGCACGGTCGCTGGTGACTCGCGGCGAGGTCACGGCACCGGTGCGACCTCAGCGTGCCCTCAGTGCGCCCGCACCTCGTCGCCGACGCTGATGGTGCCGCCGGCCCACTCGGCGGATCCGTCGGCCGCGGCACGCGGCGGAAGCAGCAGCCTGCCGAGCGTCGGCTCATCCTGTCCGAGGTCGTTCGTGAGGGTCTTGAGCACCTTCGCGTCACGGGCTCCGGTGTCGGGATTGGCGTGTGTCGCCAGGCACCGAACGATCGGGCCCGCTGTGCGGAACGACACCCGACCGATGCTCAGCTCACCCGTCCAGTCGAGCTCGGACCACGGGGCGACGTCATCGACGACGACGTTCGAGCGGAATCGCCGGTCATCGATGCCGAAGCCGAGGGCGTCGCTGAGCGCGTCGACGCTGCCGCGACTGTGCACCGAGACGTATCCGCGAGCGCGGTCCTGGAACCTCGACGTCACACCGTCGCCCACCAGCACGAGCGGCAGTCGTCCTGGGCGTCGGATGCGCCGGCCCTCCGCGCTCGCGAGCACGAACTCGGTCACGGCATCCGCGAGCTCCACACGGCCGGCGTCATCGAGTCCCGCCTCGACGAGCACTGCTCCGGCGTGCTCGATCCGCACGCGCTGCCGAGCATCGTCGTAGTCGGTGCGCAGTGCCGCGAGCCCGGGGAAGTCCTGCAGCGAGAGGCCCTTCGCCTTCGGCCAGTGGTCGAGGCCGTCGTGGTGCTCCGGGGCCGTCGCATCGGCGAAGCGGAACGCCAGCACGCGATCGCCCGCGATCCGGCCGTCGGCTTGCACGATCAGCGAATCGACGGATTCGGGAGTGAAGCCCTTGATCGGGTGACGGAAGAGCGAGACGACACGAGCCATGAGGAGATCCTCTCAGGCTGGTAGGGGTCCGTCCGTCACCGACAGGGCATCGGCAGCGACGGGTTCCGGCATTCCGGGCACGACGAAACCCCCGTGCATCGCACGGGGGAGTCGACGACGATCGAATCGGCGGTCAGGCCTTTTCGAGCTCGTCCTCGTCTTCGTCTGCATACTCGTCGGCCCACTTGTCGACATATGCGTCTTCAGCGTCGCTCGGGTGCGCGAGTTCGCGCTCGAGCGCCGAGTAGTTCACCGACGGACTGAACGACTTCAGTTCGCGGGCGATCTTGGTGTGTTTCGCCTTTTGACGGCCACGGCCCATGCCTGAGACCCCCTCACGAGTTAAGCTGCGAGCAACCATCTGCCCGAGTCATTCACGACACCGGCTGAGGGCCGGTAAGAGTAGCATTCAGAATAGCACGCGGCCAGACCGCACTGGCCCGTTGGCAGCTGGTGAAGGGAGCGATCCTCATGACCGACAACACCTCGACGCCCACCGACGAGGCCGCACAGAACGCGACACTGCAGAAGGCCGTGATCGTCGGGATGCAGCCGGGTCAGCCCACGCGGGTGATCGAAGAAGCAGCGCGGTTCGCCCGGCTCCTCCGGGTGCCTCTCGTGGTGGCCCACGTCGACGTCACCCGCTTCGTCACCTACGAAGATCCCGATGGCTATGTGCACTCGGCGCCCATCGACATCAACATCGACGCCGGAGCAGCCGAGTTCGAGGCCGTACAGGCCGAAGCCACTGCGGCGCTCGACGGCACAGGCCTGACGTGGACGGCCCGCCAGCTCGTCGGCGACCCTGCCCTCGCCATCAAGCAGCTCGCCACCAAGCTCGACGCCCAGCTGATCGTCGTCGGCACACGCAAACGTGGCATCGGCGAGTCGATCCGCGAGTTCTTCACGGGATCCGTCGCCGCCCGCCTCGCGCATCGCCAGCACAGGCCCGTGCTCGTCGTGCCCCTGCAGGACCCGGTTCCCGACACTCAGCCCGAGATCTGGACCGAGTAGGTCTCGGCCGACCCCTTCCGGTTCGGATGGCTGGCCGATCGCCAGCCGGCTGGCGTCTTCCCGGACGGCCCAGCCAACCGGCAAGACGCCAGCCCACCGCACGACAGAAGCCCCTCTCGTCGAGTGACGGGAGGGGCTTCGGACGTGCGACGGGGTGAGGTCAGCGCCCGAGCGATGCCAGAGCGGTCGTGATCCCTCGGGCCGCGGCATCCAGCCCGTCCTCCAGCTGCGTGACGACGGATGCCGGCAGCGTGCCGCCCTTCGCCACGTGGGTGCGGAGGTCGGTGCGCACGCGTGCGCGGAAGGCGTTGATGACGGCATCCGCTCGGTGCAGCTCCTCGCGAGTGACGATGCGCTCGTCGTCGCCCGCGGTGCGCGGGCGGGACTTGGATGCGGCGCGGTCGTCCTTCTCAGCCGTGGCCAGGTCTGCGCGAAGGCTCTTCATGGCCTCCTTGACGCTCTGACGCACCTCGTTGGCGATCAGTCGCACCGAGTCGGTGAGACCCGCCTCGATGCCGGCGAGGTCGCCCTCGCGTGACGCGAGCTCGGCGCGTCCGGCATCCGTGATCGCGTAGATCGTGGTGCGGCCGTCGACGGTCTTGCTGACCAGACCCTCCTCCTCGAGCTTCGCGAGCCGCGGATAGATGGTCCCGGCGCTGGGCGTGTAGGTGCCACCCGTGCGATCGGTCAGAGCCTGGATGATGCCGTAGCCATGCTGGGGCGCCTCGGCGAGCAGCGAGAGCAGGTAGAGCCTGAGATCGCCGTGGGAGAACACTGCGGGACTCATGCTTCCTCCCATTCGGGGTCGTTCTCGATCGAGCTGGGCGTGCGGCGAAGAACGGTGACGCCGCCCGAGACGGAGTTCGCGCGCAGGTCGACGAAACGACCGGCCAGTTCACCGGTCGAGCCGGTGTAGTTGTTGATCCCGGAGGAGCCGCGCTCGACGCCGTCGATCAGCAGTCGTCCGCTCAGCGAGCGCACGACGTAGTTCGCGGCGAGTGACTCGTCGAGGCGCACGGTGGTGCCGCCGGAGACCGAGTTGACGTTGATGGCGTTCACGTCGCCGGCGGCGTCGACCAGCGTCGACCCCGAGACGATGTCGACGGTGGCGCGGCGGATGGTGCCGGTGACGGCGACATCTCCTGAGACGCTGTTCGCGCTGATCGAGCCGGTGAGGCCGCGAACCTGCACGTCGCCGGACACCGAGTTGACCGTGAGGTCGCCGATGAGGGTGTCGACGATGAGGTCACCCGAGACGGTGTTGAGGCGGGCGTCGTTGCGGATGCCCGAGACGAGTGCTCCGGCGCTGACGACGCCGAGGTTCAGGGCGATCGAGCGGGGCACGGCGACGCTGACCTCGGCCTTGGGGCCGCCCGAGCCGAAGTTGCGGAACACCTCGAGGAAGTTGTCCCAGCCGAGCTGCGGGTGGTCGATCTCGACCTCGCCGTCGTTCGCCTCGATGCGGAGGTCTTTGGTGGTGACACCGTGCACCTCGATGCGGATGCCGGGTTCGTCGTGTGCGATGACATCGACCTGACCGCCGACCAGACCGATCTTCAGCCGGGTGACGTTCTCGATGTCGATGACGCGTTCTTCGCCGGGGGCGATGAGCCACTTCTCGGTCATGTCTGCTTCTCCTGGTTCGAGGGAACACGATATATCGTGTGTGGCAAGAGTAACACGATATATCTCGATCTTGTCAAGAGTGTTCGGTGACGGGCCGTCTGCAGGATCCGGGCACGTCGGCAGGACGGTTCGGGGGAGATGGTCCTGTAGTCGCGCTTCGGTCCTGCAAAACGGCACGGGTGGGGTGCTGAAACGGCGACCTCAGACGAGGGGCGGAGTGTGCCAGATGCGGTCGATGTAGTCGCGGATCGAGCGGTCGGACGAGAAGAACCCCGTGCGGGCGACGTTGAGGATCGCGGAGCGGGTCCAGGAATCCTGGTCGGCGTATGCGGCATCCACCCGATCCTGCGCGGCGATGTACGACGCGTAGTCGGCGAGCACCATGAAGCGGTCCTCGTAGAGCAGGTTCGAGACGACGGGTTCGAACACCGAGCGGTCGCCGCGAGAGAAGGCGCCGGATGCGATCAGGTCGATCGCCCGACGGAGGCCGTCATCGGCCTGGTAGAACTCCTGCGGCCGATAGCCGCGAGTGCTCAGCGCCTCGACCTCGGGCTCGCTCATGCCGAAGAGATAGAAGTTGTCGTCGCCGACGAGCTCGCGGATCTCGACGTTGGCCCCGTCATCCGTGCCGATGGTGAGCGCGCCGTTCAGCGCGAACTTCATGTTGCCGGTGCCAGACGCCTCCTTGCCGGCGAGCGAGATCTGCTCCGACAGGTCGGCGGCGGGGATCACGCGTTCGGCCAGAGTCACGTTGTAGTTCGGCGGGAAGACGACCTTCAGTCTGCCCTCGAGTCGCGGGTCGGTGTTCACCACCTCGCCCACGGCGTTGATCAGGTGGATGATGCGCTTCGCCATCGCGTATCCGGGCGCGGCCTTCGCGCCGAAGATCGCCGTTCGCGGCACGACGTCAGACACGGCGATGCGCCCCGAGATCACGCCCTCGTAGGTGGTGACGATGTGCAGCACCTTCAGCAGCTGGCGCTTGTACTCGTGCAGACGCTTGACCATGACGTCGAGCATGTGGCCGTCGCTGATCTCGACGCCGTCCCGTTCGCGCAGCACCTCGCTCAGGCGGCGCTTGTTCGCGGCCTTCACCGCGGCGAACGCGGTGCGGAATTCGGCATCCTCGGCGAACGGCTCGAGCTCATGCAGCCGTTCGAGGTCGGTGGTCCAGCCGTCGCCGATCGCGGCGGTGACGAGCGAAGAGAGTTCCGGGTTGGCGAGGCGCAGGAAGCGCCGAGGTGTCACCCCGTTTGTGACGTTCGTGAACTTGCCGGGGAAGAACACGTCGAAGTCGCTGAGCACCTTGTCGCGGAGCAGCTGCGAGTGCAGCTCGGCGACGCCGTTCACCTTCGCTCCGGCGACGGTCGCGAGGTACGCCATGCGCACCGAGCGCTCCGGATGCTCGGCGATGATCGACATGTTGCGCACGAGCATCTCGTCGTCGCCGAAGCGCTCGCGCACCGCCACGAGGAACTCGTCGTTGATGCGGTAGATGATCTCGAGGTGGCGGGGCAGCAGTCGGCCCAGCAGTTCGACCGGCCAGACCTCGAGCGCCTCGGGAAGGAGCGTGTGGCACGTGTAGGCGAAGCACTGCTGGGTGATCGCCCACGCGGCATCCCACTCGAGGTGCTTCTCGTCGACGAGCACGCGCATGAACTCGGGCACCGCGATCACCGGGTGGGTGTCGTTGAGCTGGAAGATCACGCGCTCGGGCAGGTTCGCGAGGTCGAAGCCGTCGGCGAGCATGTTGTCGAGGAAGTCGTGGATGGATGCCGCGACGAAGAAGTACTGCTGCTGCAGGCGCAGCTCCTTGCCCTGCGGGGTGGAGTCTTCGGGGTAGAGCACCTTCGAGATGTTCTCGGCGAACGTCTGCGCTCGCACGGCCTCTTCGTAGTCGCCTGAGTTGAAGATGCGCAGGTCGAAGGCGCTCGTGGCGACCGCGCTCCACAGCCGGAGGGTGTTGACGCGGCCGTTCCGGAATCCGGGGACCATGTAGTTGTAGGGCACGGCCTGCACGTTCCACGCGGGGACCCACCGGCTGCGCGTGACGCCGTCGTCGTCGTATTTCTCGGTGTGGCCGCCGAACGCGATCGTCTGCGCGTCTTCGGGTCGCGCGAACTCCCACGGGGAGCCGAGCGCAAGCCAGGCGTCGGGCTGCTCGACCTGCTGACCGTCGACGAACGTCTGACGGAAGATCCCGTACTCGTAGCGGATGCCGTAGCCGATGCTCGGCACAGCCATCGTGGCGAGCGAGTCGATGAAGCAGGCGGCGAGGCGCCCGAGTCCGCCGTTGCCGAGACCCGGCTCGACCTCGTGCGCGCGCAGCTCGTCGAGCGAGACGCCGCACGACGCCAGGGCTTCGCCGGCGACCTCGGTGAGGTCGGCCGCGAGCAGGTTGTTGTCGAGCTGACGGCCCAGCAGGTACTCGGCCGAGAGGTAGCAGACGCCCTTCGCCTGCACCTCCTTCTGGTGCCGCACGTCTTCGAGCCAGCGTGCCATCAGGTACTCGCGCACCGTGTGGGCGAGCGCGAGATAGCGGTCATTCGCGCTGGATGCCGACAGCGCGACGCCGCGGTCGAAGTTGAGGTTGTGCAGGAAGCGCTCGACGAACTCATCCGCAGTGCTCGGCGGAGCGATCACGGGAGCGAGGGCGAGCGGATGCAGAGGGGAGTGTGATTCGGGCACGAGACGACCGTAGCGAGCGACGAGCCGATTCGTGTGACGCGCGGATGAAGAATATCGGTTGGGCAGCAAGCTTGACCTTGACGCAACGTCAACTTCTACCGTGGAGTTATCGAAGAACGGATCCACGGAAGGAGGACTCGATGACCGGTCGTGATTGGTCGATCCAGGAGATCGCCCGACTCGCGGGCACTACCAGCAGAACGCTGCGTCACTACGACGACGTGGGTCTGCTGCCACCCTCGCGCATCGCGCACAACGGCTATCGCCACTACGACGAGGCCGCGCTCGTGCGCCTGCAGCGCATCCTGCTGCTGCGTGAGCTCGGACTCGGTCTGCCGCAGATCGCGGAGGTGCTGAACCCGGTGAATGCGCGGCAGAGCGAGGAGTCCGCTCTCGAGACACACCTCGCGCTGCTGCGCGAGGAGCAGAACCGGCTGGCGCGGCAGATCGCGTCGGTCGAGAACACCATCAACGCACTGAAAGGAGGTGAAGAACTCATGGCAGAGAACATGTTCGACGGCTTCGACCACACCCAGTACAAGGAGGAGGTCGAAGAGCGCTGGGGTCGCAAGGCCTACGCCGACAGCGACCGCTGGTGGCGCGGGATGACCGATGCCGAGCGCGCCGACTGGCAGCAGCGTGTGTCCGACCTCGGTCGCGACTGGATCGCCGCCGCAGAGAGCGGCATCGACCCGGCATCCGCCGAGGCTCAGGATGTCGCTCGGCGCCACGTCGAGTGGCTCACCGGCATCCCCGGAACCCCCGCGGCCGTGCCGGGTGGTGACGTGAAGGGATACGTCATCGGGCTCGGCGAGATGTACGTCGCAGACCCGCGCTTCGGCGCGAACTACGTGACGTCGGCCGGCGGCACGCAGGGAGCGGAGTTCGTCCGCGACGCCCTTCGCATCTACGCGGAAGGCAACCTGTAGCCGGCATCCGCGTGTCCGTCAGCCGCTGCTGCGGGGTCAATAACGCATCCGAGACGCCCGTTTCAGGTGCGTTTTTGACCCCGCACGGTGCGAGAGGTGTGGGGGTGGGGCGTTTCGTCTCGCTCGGCTTCGCCGTGCTCGCTCAACGACCGGGGCGCGACGAGACGCCCCGCTTTGCACAGATCGAGACACCAGGGCAAGGCCGAGAGCGGATGCCGGGGGTGGGCGTAGGGTCGGGTCATGGGCCACCGCCGCAGACGCACCGACGCCGCGCCGCTCTTCGCCGCGGCGGCCGTCGCCTACTCCGCGAACGTCGCCCTCGGGACGGCGGTCGCCGCCAAGGTCATCGACACGAGCAACTTCCGCTGGCTGCACCACGCGATGTACATCGCCACCTGCGCCACCGCTGCCGCTGCGTTCTCGGCGATCATCTGGGGCCGGCCGACGCATGCGAGCCGCCGCGCCGCCCTGGCGCTCGCGCCCGCCGCCGCTCCGCTCGCCGCCATCCCCTACCTGGGCACGCACAGCCGACGGCATCCGCTCGTCGCGCTCGCCGCGGGCCCCTTCATCGTCGCGGGCCTCATCTGCTCGCGCCTCGCCACCGACCGGAAGTGAACGCATGGAACTGCTCGACGCCATCCGCCGCCGCAAGACTACGAACGGGCCGTTCCTGCCCGACCCGGTGTCGGAGGAGCATCAGCGCATCCTGCTCGAGGCGGCCGGTCGTGCCCCTTCGCAGCTGAACAGCCAGCCGTGGCGGTTCGTGGTCATCGAGAACCGCGACACCATCGATCAGATCGCGCGCATCTCAGGCGAGAGCATGACCGAGGCCATGTCGAACGGGACGTTCTTCGAGCGCTACAAGCCGTACTTCCGGTTCAGCCAGGCCGAGATGGAGGAGAAGCGCAGCGGGATGCTGTTCGACAAGCTCCCTGCAGCCCTCCGCCCGTTCACGAGCCAGGTGTTCACCAAGCGCGGCCAGAAGCTGATGAACACGTTCGGGGTGCCCAAGACCCTGGGCGAGGAGAACCACAAGCTGGTCGGCGGCTCGCCGCTGCTGCTCGGTGTGATGCTCGATCGCAGCGAGTACCGACCGGGCCAGCTCTCATCGTTCTACTCGGTCTTCAGCATGGGCGCGGCGATGGAGAACGTCTGGCTCACCACGGTCGAGGTCGGCATGGGCATCCAGTTCATCTCCTTCCCGATGGAGGTGCCTGGTCGCTGGGACGAGATCGTGAAGCTGCTGCGCGTGCCAGATGACCTCGAGCTCATGGCGGTCTACCGCCTCGGCTATCTGCCACCCGAGCAGCGCCGCCCGGCGATCGACTGGTCGAGCCACCAGCGCAAGCTCGCGTCGCAGTACGTGTTCCGCGAGAACTGCGACCAGCCCCAGCAGGGCTGGGACGCGCCGCCGCCGGGTGCGGGCGCCCCGCCGACGAGCTGAGCGTCAGCCCCCGCTCTTGCGGGGGAGGACCTTCAGATCCTGCAGCGCCGGGCCCTCGATGCGGGTGCCGTCGGCGGCGAACCGAGAGGCGTGCAGCGGGCAGTCCCAGGTGCACTCGGCATCGTTCCAGTCGAGCACTCCGCCGAGGTGCGGGCAGACGGCCGAGACCGCGCGGGTGACTCCGTCGACCGTCGAGATTCCGACCGGGCGTCCGCTGCGGTTGGCGACCACACCCTCGCCCTCCGCCGGCTTCGGAACCGGCACGGGGTTGCGCTCGGCCTCGACCCATCCGCTCGTCGCGGCGGCCGCGACCTTCGCTCCTTCTGCGGCTCCTCGGGCGAGATCGGCCGGTACCGTCAGCCTCGTGCCGAGCTTGACCATCCACGACGGCCGATCGTGCCAGTTGGCGCCGAGGATCTCTGCGGTCAGACGCAGAGCAGCGGCCGGCGCGTTCGACAGCCCCCATTTGGCGTAGCCGGTCGCGAAGCGGATGCTGCCGAATCCTCGTGGCATCGCCCCCACGAACGGGATCTGGTTGTGCGACTCGTAGTCCTGCGCCGACCAGCGGTGGGTCTCTTCGGCGTCGGGGAAGTACTGCCTCGTCCACTCGACGAGATCGTCGACCGCGGCGGCCTCGCTGTCGGAGCGCCCGACCGGATGCCCGTTGCCGCCGACGATGAGCTGCGCCGTGCCGCCGGGGCCGTCGGCGGGCGAGACCGGACGGATCGACCGGCTGGGGGAGTCGAGCGAGATGAAGGTCGACTCCGGCACGTCGCCTGCGACGCGGAACGAGACGCAGTAGGACCGGAAGGCGCGCATCTTCGCGAAGTACAGCCCGCGGTCGAGGATCGGATAGCCCGTCGCGATCACGATGTGCTCCGCGAACATGGGCCCGACCGGGGTCTCGACGCGCGGCTCGGGAAGGACGTGGGTGGCGGTGACCCGGGTTCCCATGTGCAACGTGCCGCCGGTCGCGAGCAACTCCTCGGCGAGCGCCTGCGTCACGAGCGCAGGGTCGATGGTCACCTGGTCGTCGAGTGCGACGGCGCTGACGACGGGGAAGGCCGCCTCCGAGAGCTCCTCCCGAGTGAGCATCCTGGTCGCGAGGCCCGCTTCGCGCGCCGCCTCGTGCACCTCGCGCACCGAGTCGACGCCGTTCGGATCCTGCGCGTAGGAGTGGTCGGCTCGCCGCTCGTACGAGACGCCTGAGTGGTCGGCGAAGCCGACCAGCCAGTCCATGCCCTCGCGGTTGCCTTCGACGTACGCCTGCACGAGGGAAGCGGAGTGGTGCCTGCGGATCTCGGCGAGCCGCTTGCCCTGCAGCAGGGTGAGCTTGCCGGTGTTGCCGCCGGTCGCCAGCTCGGCGACCTCCCCCGCCTCGATCACCGCCACGTCGAGCCCCGCGCGCGTGAGCATGACTGCGGTGGTGAGGCCGGTGAGGCCCGCACCGACGATGATCACGTCGTGCCGTGCGCCGGGATCGAACGGTGTGCCGATGGGCGGGGTCCGGTCGAGCTTCCACAGTGGCTTCATGGCGTCAGTCTTCGCCCAGACGCCGCGCAACCACACCCGGTTGACAATCAGCGGATGCGTTGCATCGGCGCGGCTAGAGTTGTCGCGTGACTCTCCGCAGCCTCCTACTGGTCTTCGTGGGAGGCAGCATAGGCACGGCGGCGCGGCTCGCGGTCGCGCTCTGGATTCCGGATGCCGGAGGCTTCCCGGTCGCCACCCTTGCGGTCAACGTGCTCGGGGCACTGCTGATCGGCATCCTCGCCGCTCGGCTGCAGCAGACCACGGGCCTGCGGGTGTTCCTCGGCACCGGTGTGCTCGGCGGCTTCACGACCTACAGCGCGTTCATGACCGGTGCGGTGGAACTCTGGGCGGATGCTCCGCTGCTCGCCTTCGTCTACGCCGCGGCCAGTCTCGTTCTCGGCCTTGCCGCGGCCGCGGCGGGGCTGCGTCTCGGCCGACCTCGTCCGTCCGCCCGCCTCGACGGAGCAGCAGCCGCATGAGCCCGCTGCTGTTCATCGGAGCCGCACTCGCCGGAGGCGTGGGAGCAGCGCTGCGCCATCTCGTCGACCTCGGTGTCGCGAGGGTCGCGGGTCGGCGCTTCCCGTGGGGCATACTCCTCGTGAACCTCAGCGGGTCGTTCGCATTGGGCGTCATCACCGCGGCGCTTCCTGGCGGCGCGTTCCTGCTCGGAGCCGGTCTGCTCGGGGGATACACCACCTTCAGCACGGCGATGCTCGACACGGTCGCGCTGTGGCGCGACGGCGAGCGAACGGCATCCGCGTTCAATGCCGTGGGGATGCTGCTGCTCGGTCTGCTCGCGGCAGGGCTGGGGATCGCGCTCGGCTCGATGCTCTGACGACGACGCGGGTCTGCCCGCCTCGCGCTGAGATCGATGCTTGACCCGATCGTCCGCACCGGGCTAGTCTCCTTGCTAATCGTTTAACTGCTAATCGTTTAACACGAGAATCCGACGCAGTGACGATCCCCTGCACCCGTCGAAGGAGACACCGATGCCCCGCACTTCCCCCCGCGCCCTCGGCGCCCTCGCCGCCTCCGCGGCAGCCGTCCTCGCGCTCAGCGCCTGCTCGTCGTCGGCCGGGGGCGCGAGCTCGTCCGGCGGCGATGTCACCCTCAGCTACGCCATCTGGGACGAGAACCAGAAGCCCGCCATGGAGGACATCGCCGCGGCGTTCGAGAAGGAGAACCCGAACGTCACGATCGACATCCAGGTGACGCCCTACAAGGAGTACTTCACCAAGCTCCAGACCGCGGCCACCGGCGGATCCGCGGCCGACGTGTTCTGGATGAACGGCCCGAACTTCCAGCTCTACGCCTCGAACGGCCAGCTCGCGCCGCTGGACGATGCGGGGGTGGATGCCGCCGACTACCCGCAGGGCCTCATCGACCTCTACACCTTCGACGGAAAGCTCTACGGCGCTCCCAAGGACTTCGACACCGTCGCCCTCTGGTACAACAAGGAGCTCTTCGACGCGGCCGGCGTCGAGTACCCGAGCGCAGGCTGGACCTGGGATGACTTCACCGCCGCGGCCGCCGCGCTGACCGACCCTGCCGCGGGGCAGTTCGGTGTCGCAGCCAGCCAGTACGGGCAGGAGAACTTCTACAACTCGATCGCCCAGGCAGGTGGCGAGGTCATCTCGGCAGACGGAACCGAGAGCGGCTACGGCTCGCCCGAGGCGCTCGCCGGCATCGAGCTGTGGACCGACCTCATCGAGGCCGGTTCCTCGCCGACAGCGCAGCAGATGACCGACACCAACCCCGAGGACTTCTTCCTCTCGGGCAAGGTCGCCATGTTCCAGAACGGTTCGTGGGCCGCCATCGCCTACGGAGGCAACGCCGACATCGCCGACAAGGTCGACGTGGCGCCGCTGCCCGAGGGCCCCGAGGGCAACCAGAGCGTGATCCACGGCGTGGGCAACGTCGCCAACGCGAAGAGCCCGCACGTCGCAGAGGCCAAGGCGTTCGCGGCCTTCGCCAGCGGCGAAGAGGCCGCCGAGATCCAGGCGGAGACCGGCACGGTGATCCCCGCATTCAACGGCACCCAGCAGGGGTGGGTCGACGCACTGCCGCAGTACGACCTGCAGGTCTACATCGACGCGCTCGATTCCGCGGTGCCCTACCCGGTCTCGAAGAACACGTCCGCGTGGACCAGCATCGAGAGCGAGGTGCTCTCGCAGGTGTGGTCGGGCGCCGTCGCCCCCGCAGAGGGCCTGAAGGACCTGGCCGAGCAGATGCAGACCGCGCTGGACGCCGAGCAGGAGTAACCGGACATGACCGTCGTCGCGTCACCCGCGCGCGCCCAGGCAGAGCGGATGCCGGAGGCCTCGAGCCCCGGCATCCGCCGCCGGCGACGCAATCCCGGTGCCTCCCCGTGGTGGGCTCTCGTCTTCCTCGGGCCGACCGCACTCGGCATCGCCGTCTTCTACCTGTGGCCGACGGTGCGCACGCTCATCATCTCCTTCACGAAGTCCGGCCCCTTCGGCGGCTCCGAATGGGTGGGGATGGAGAACTACGCCCGCCTGCTCCAAGACCCCGAGCTGATCGGCGCCCTGCGCAACACCGCGCTCTACACGGTGATCGCCCTCATCGGCATCCCGCTCGCCGTGGGCATCGCCGCGCTGCTGAACACCGCGGGGCTCAAGGGGCGCAGCGCCTACCGCACGCTCTACTTCATCCCGGTCGTGACGATGCCCGCCGCGATCGCGCTGGTGTGGCGCATGATCTACAACGGCGACTACGGCGTGCTCAACGCAGCCCTCGGCTCGGTCGGCATCGAGGGCCGCAGCTGGCTCACCGACCCGAACACCGCCCTCGTCGCCATCGCGGTCGTCGGCATCTGGGCGGGTCTCGGCACCAACATCGTCATCTTCCTCGCCGGCCTCCAGGGCATTCCCGACACGATCATGGAGGCGGCCGACCTCGACGGCGCGGGTCCGGTGCGCAAGTTCTTCTCCATCACCATCCCGCTGCTGTCGCCGTCGATCTTCTTCGTCAGTGTCATCAGCGTGATCGGCGCTCTGCAGGTGTTCGACCTCATCTACATGATGCTCGGCCGCAGCAACCCGGCCATGCCCAACACCCGCACGGTCGTCTACCTGTTCTACGAAGCGGGGTTCCTCGACAACGACCGGGGGTACGCCGCCGCCATCGCCTTCCTGCTGCTCGTGATCATCCTCGTGCTCACGGTCGTGCAGTTCCGTCTGCAGAAGAAGTGGGTGCACTATGAGTGACGTCTCGCTCGACACGCGTGCCATCGTCGGCGCTCCGACCGGTCGCTCGGCCGCCCGTCCCGGAAAGCCTCGCAACAGGGGGCTCTGGATCGTCCACGTCGTGCTCCTCGTCGGCGCGATCCTCATGGTCTTCCCGTTCATCTGGCAGCTGCTGACCTCGTTCAAGACGCTGTCCGACTCGGTGCAGGTGCCGCCGAGCCTGCTGCCGCGCGAGTGGGTGTTCACGAACTTCGGCGAGGTCTTCGAGTCGATGCCCTTCGCGCAGATGTTCGCCAACTCGGTGCTGCTCACTGTGGGGCGCACGGTCGGGCAGGTCGTTCTGTGCACGATGGCCGGCTATGCCTTCGCCCGCATCCCTTTCCCCGGCCGCAACGCCCTGTTCGTGGTCTTCCTGTCGGTGCTGATGGTCCCCTCGCAGCTGTACCTGCTGCCGCAGTACGAGATCATCCAGGCGCTCGGGTGGCTGAACACTCTGCAGGCGCTGATCGTGCCCGGCATCTTCAGTGCATTCGGCACGTTCCTGATGCGCCAGTTCTTCATGTCGATGCCCGCGGAACTCGAGGAGGCGGCCCGCATCGACGGAGCGAATCCGTGGCAGACCTTCTGGCGGATCATGGTTCCGCTCGCGAAGCCTGGCATCATCGCTCTCGTGGTGTTCACTGTGCTGTGGTCCTGGAACGATCTGCTCTGGCCGTTGATCGTGACGACCGACCCCGCCAAGATGCCGCTGTCGGTCGGGCTCTCGCAGCTCGTCGGCATCCACGGCACCGACTACCCGGTGCTGATGGCAGGAGCGCTGCTCGCGACCCTGCCGATGCTGGTCACCTTCATGATCCTGCAGCGGCAGTTCATCCAGGGCATCGCCTTCAGCGGATCGAAGGGCTGACCCATGGCAGAGCGCAGGCAGCAGTCGGCGACCGCACGGCGGCCGACCCTGAAGATGGTCGCAGAGCGCGCAGGCGTCTCGACGGCCACGGTGTCGTACGTGTTCTCGGGGCGCTCGGGCGCGGCATCGGGGGCGGGCGTCGCCGAGGCCACCGCGGCCAGGGTGCTCGCTGCGGCCGACGAGCTCAACTACCGACCGAACATCGCCGCGCGGACGATCCGCACCGGGCGCAGCGGCATGGTGCAGCTCTCGCTGCACATGCTGAGCGACCCGTGGTCGCTCGCGGTGGCCGACGCCGTGAACGCCGAGGCGAACAGGCACGGTCTCACGACGCTCATCCTCGCCGACGGCGACTGGCATGCGGCCCTGGACAGGGTCGAGAGCGACGTCGCCTATCTCGACGGCGTCGGGATCGACGAGGATGCCGAGCGCAAGCTCGCCGACCTCGTGCAGCGCGGGCAGCGGCTCGTCGTGTTCTCGGAGCACCTCGAACCCGCGGGCTTCGACGTCGTGCGGTCGGATGCGATCCCGGGGTGCGAGCTCGCGATGGAGCACCTGCTCGAGCGGCACACGGCGATCGGGTGTCTCGCCGCCGAGGGTGCAGTGCGCCTCGCGCCGACGCAGGTCACCAGATACACGCCGTACCTCGAGAAGATGGCCGGTGCCGGCCTCGAGGTCGATCCGGACTGGACCGTCACATACACCGAGGGGCAGGCCAGCGCGTTCGCGGCGGCCGTGCAGCTGCTGTCGAAGGACGACCGGCCTTCTGCGATCTACGCGACCACCGACTTCGCGGCCATCGCGGCGATCAACGCGGCGCACATGCTCGGGCTCCGCGTGCCGCACGACGTCGCCGTGATCGGCGTCGGCAACACCCCTGACGCGCAGCTCGTCGCCCCCACGCTGACCACGGTCGGCCCGACCGACTTCTACGACAGGCAGGCGCGCATCATCATCGACCGCGCGTTCGCCGCAGACGATTCTCCCGGGCAGCTGCACGAGTTCGCCTGGTCGCTGTTTTCCGGGGCGTCGACCGACCTCGACGCCCCCTCCTCTCACTCGCGCTGACGCCGCCGTCTGCGCGCACATCTCTACTCCCAGAAGGACCACCGTGGATCTCACCATCGGAATCATCGGCTTCGGCGCGCGCGCCACACTGCGCGAGGAGGTGCACCGCCCCGGCCAGGGGTCGCGCATCACCGCGGTCTGCGACCCGTCGGAGCGCGCCCGCGACGACGCTCGACGCCTCCTTCCGGATGCTCTCATCACCGACTCGCTCGACGAGCTGCTCGCCTCGGGTGTCGACGCCGTGATGGTGCTGACGCCGGATGACACGCATGCGGCGCTCAGCATCCGGGCCCTCGAGGCGGGCGTCGCGGTGTTCTGCGAGAAGCCGCTCGCGATCGACCTCGCCGACGCCGACGCGATGCTCGAGACCGCCCGCCGCACGGGCAGCCGCCTCTACATCGGCCACAACATGCGGCACATGCCGGTGATCACGCTGATGCGCGGACTCATCCAGGACGGCCGGATCGGTGACGTCAAGGCCGTGTGGGTGCGCCACTTCGTCGGGCACGGAGGCGACTACTACTTCAAGGACTGGCACGCCGACCGCCGCCGGACCACAGGTCTTCTTCTGCAGAAGGGGGCGCACGACATCGACATCATCCACTGGCTCGCGGGTGCCTACACCGAGCAGGTCGCCGCGATGGGCGAGCTCAGCGTCTACGGCGACATCACCGACCGGCGGGATCGCACGGGCGAGCGCATGCCCGACTGGTTCAGCGTCGACAACTGGCCGCCCACGTCGCTCACCGGGCTCAACCCGGTGATCGACGTCGAGGACATCTCGATGGTCAACATGCGGCTGTCCGGTGGCATCCTCGCCTCGTACCAGCAGTGCCACTTCACACCCGACTACTGGCGCAACTACACGGTGATCGGCACCGAGGGGCGCATCGAGAACGTCGGCGACACCGCCGGCAGCGAGGTCAGGTTGTGGAACCGCCGTCACCGCGGTGCGGCCGACGCCGACGAGACGTTCCTCGTCCCCGAGTCGGAGGGTGCAGGGCACGACGGGGCGGACGCGCTGCTCGTCGCCGAGTTCCTGCGCTTCGTGCGCGACGGAGGAGCCACCGAGACCTCGCCGGTGGCCGCGCGCGAAGCGGTGGCGGCCGGAATCCTCGCCACCGAGTCGCTGCGCGGCGACGGCTCGGCGATCACGGTCCCTCAACTGGACGAAGACCTCGTCGCCTACTTCGAGCGCGGCCAGGTCGAGTAGGCGGCGCGAGCGGCAGCTGTCGCACCAGCGGCGCCCTGAGCGAACCCCCAGGTTCGGAATGCAGAATGTACAGAAGTACATGTACGCCCGTACAGGGGTGATCGCTGGGGGTCCGGAATGAGCGATGGCACGCGCCGCCGCCGCGACCCTGAAGCGCGCCGTCGAGAGATCGTCACCGCGGCAGCCGAGCTGATCGTCGAGATCGGCGTCGACGCTCTCACCCACCGCAAGGTCGCCGCGCGCGCCGGGGTTCCACTCGGCTCGACGACCCAGTACTTCGCCACCCTCGACGACCTGCGCGAGGCGGCGATCGGGGCGTTGGCCGTCGAGATCGAGGCGCGCATCGACGCGACCCGGCAAGCCGTGATCATCGAGGGAGTGACGCCCGAGGGGATCGCCCGCCTGGTGCGCCGAGGGCTCGACGACGCGCGTGCGGTGCAGGCCGACCGTGCCGTCGTCACCGCGGCCGTGCACGACCCGCGCGTCCGACAGTTCGCCCGGCTCTGGTCCGACGAGATCGTCGGCTTCATCGCCCCCGTTCACGGAGTGGACAGGGCCAGGGCCGCAGCCGTCTTCATCGACGGCGTACTCTGGCACTCTCAGATCCACGACGAGCCGCTCGACGAAGAGCTCATCCGCGACGCCCTCGCCGGGATCCTCACTCCTCAGGCGTCCACTTCAGCATCCACCGCCGCAGCATCCGCCTGATCAGCAGAGAGAGAACCCGCCTTGTCGAACCTCGCCGTCCTGAGCCTCAAGAACCGCGCACTGATCGCGTTGATCACGATCGTCGCCGCCGTGTTCGGCGGGCTCGCTCTGACGAACCTCAAGCAGGAGCTCATCCCGTCGCTCGAGCTGCCCAACCTGATGGTCATGACGACCTACCCCGGCGCCTCGCCCGAGGTCGTCGAGAACGACGTCTCGACGCCCATCGAGTCGGCGATCCAGGGTGTTCCGGGCCTTGAAGGCACCACTGCCACCAGCACGACGAACGCCTCGATCGTGCAGGCCACGTTCGCCTACGGAACGAACCTCGCGACGGCGGAGCAGAAGATCCAGCAGGCGATCAACCGCATCTCGGGTCAGCTTCCCGAAGACGTGAGCCCGCAGGTGCTGACGGTGTCGATCGACGACTTCCCGGTGATCCAGGTCGCCGTGACCGGCTTCGAGGATGCCGAGAACGCGCAGGCGGAGCTCCAGAACGTCGCGATCCCCGAGCTCGAGGACGTCGACGGCGTCAACGCCGCGGAGATCATCGGCGGCGTCGGCCAGCGCATCACGATCACGCCCGACGTCGCGAAGCTCGCTGCGGTCGGTCAGAGCACGCAGGCCATCACCACGGCGCTGCAGCAGAACGGCACGCTGTTCCCCGGCGGCGACATCACCGAGAACGGTCAGACGCTCACCGTGCAGACCGGTGCGAAGATCACGTCTGTCGATGAGCTGGCGGCGCTGCCGCTCGTCGGCACGAGCGAGACGATCGGCGACGTCGCCACCGTCGTGCAGGAGACCGACCCCGTCTCGTCGATCTCGCGCGTCGACGGCAAGGACGCCCTGTCGATCTCGATCACCAAGCTGCCGGCGGCGAACACCGTCGAGGTGTCGCAGGGGGTCATCGCCGCGCTCGACACGCTCGAAGAGGCTTTCTCCGACGCGAAGTTCACGATCATCTTCGACCAGGCGCCCTTCATCCAGCAGTCCATCGAGACCCTCGCCACAGAGGGCCTGCTCGGACTCGTCTTCGCCGTGATCGTCATCCTCGTGTTCCTGATGTCGATCCGCTCGACGCTGGTCACGGCGATCTCGATCCCGACCAGCGTGCTGATCACCTTCATCGGTCTGCAGGCGTTCGGGTACTCGCTGAACATCCTCACCCTCGGCGCGCTCACGATCGCGATCGGCCGCGTGGTCGACGACTCGATCGTCGTGATCGAGAACATCAAGAGGCACTACGTCGGCGACGCCGACAAGGGAGACGCGATCCGGCTGGCCGTGCGCGAGGTGGCGATGGCCGTCACCTCGTCGACCATCACCACGGTCGCCGTGTTCCTGCCGATCGTGTTCGTCGGTGACATGGTCGGCGAGCTGTTCCGACCGTTCGCCATGACGGTGTCGATCGCGATGGTCGCCTCACTGCTGGTGTCGCTGACCATCGTGCCGGTGCTCGCCTACTGGTTCCTCCGCCCGGGAAAGCCGCTGCTCGACGAGAACGGCGTGCAGATCGACCCGGAAGACCCCGATGCGCCGCCGACGCGGCTCCAGAAGGCATACCGCCCGATCCTCGGGTGGACGCTGAAGCACTCCGGGCTGACCGTGATCCTCGCGGTCGTCGTGCTCGGCGCGACGCTCGCCGCCGCACCGCTGATGAAGATCAACTTCCTCAGCGACTCGGGCCAGAACACCATGACCGTCACGCAGGACCTCGGTCCGACCGCGAGCCTCGAGACCAAGTCGGAGGCGGCGATCGCCGTCGAGGACGCGCTGCTCGACATCGACGGCATCACCCACGTGCAGGCCTCGATCGGCTCGAGCGGATCCGCTCTGCGCGACGCGTTCTCCGGCGGAGCCGGCGTGACCTACTCGGTGCTCACCGACGCGGATGCCGACCAGGAGAAGCTCCGCGCCGATGTGCAGGATGCCATCGAGGGACTCACCGACGTCGGAGAGGTGTCGGTCGCCGCGTCTGCCGGACTCGGCTCGAGCGACATCGAGATCACGGTCTCGGCATCCGACTCCGAAGACCTGCAGACCGCGACGACCGCCGTCATCGACGAGCTCGACGGTCGAGACGGAATCGGACAGGTCACCGACAACCTCGCCGCAGCGCTGCCGTACCTCGCCGTGGTCGTCGACCGCGACGCCGCGGCGCAGCGCGGACTGTCCGAAGTGGCCGTCGGATCGATCGTCTCGAACACGATGCGCCCGGAGCAGGTCGGAACCGTCGAGATCGACGACACCGCGCTGACGGTCTACCTCGCAGCGTCCGAGCCGCCGACCACCGCGCAGGCCCTGCGCGAGCTGGCCGTCCCGAGCGCGACCGGTGTGGTGCAGCTGCAGGACATCGCCACCGTCGAGGAGCGCAACGGCCCGACCTCGATCACCACGGAGCAGGGACGCCGCACCGCCACGATCACGGTGCCCCCGGCATCCGACAACCTCGCCGTGGCGACCCAGTCGGTCACCGAGGCGCTCGCTGCGGTCGACCTGCCTGACGGCGCATCGGCCGAGGTCGGTGGCGTCGCCTCGCAGCAGGCCGACTCGTTCTCGCAGCTCGGACTCGCGATGCTCGCCGCGATCCTGATCGTCTACGTCGTCATGGTCGCGACCTTCAAGTCGCTGCGGCAGCCGCTGCTGCTGCTCGTGTCGGTGCCGTTCGCGGCGACGGGCGCCATCCTGCTGCAGATCGTGACGGGCGTGCCGCTCGGCGTCGCGTCGCTGATCGGTGTGCTGATGCTCATCGGCATCGTGGTGACGAACGCGATCGTGCTCATCGACCTCGTGAACCAGTACCGGGAGAAGGGGCTGTCGACCATCGACGCCGTGAAGGCCGGTGGCGAGAAGCGTCTGCGACCCATTCTCATGACAGCGCTCGCGACGATCCTCGCGCTCACCCCGATGGCGCTCGGCATCACGGGTCATGGCGGCTTCATCTCGCAGCCGCTCGCGATCGTGGTGATCGGCGGACTCCTCTCGTCGACCGTGCTCACGCTGATCGTGCTGCCGACGCTCTACAACCTCGTGGAGGGTGCGAAAGAGCGACGCCGGGCCCGTAAGGCGGGTTCGGGTGACGACGGGTCTGCGCCGACGAAGGATGCCGAGCCGTCGGACGGGCCCGTGCCTGCCGATGGCCTGGCGCTTGCGGGTGCCTCCAGTGGCGGTGCCGCTCCGGCCTCGGAGTGGCCGCACGCGAACCAGCTGACGCGGCGCGAGCTTCGCGAGCGCGGCGAGTAGCAGCATCCGCCGTCCACGATTCAGCACGACTGAGCTCGATGCCCGCCCGGAAGCGTTTCCGGGCGGGCATCGGCGCGTTTCTTGCTGAGTTGTGAACCGGGGCGGTCGAGCTCAGTCGAGCTCAGTCGAGCGTGATGCCCCATTCGAGGGTCCAGGTCTCACCGGGATTCAGGCGGCGCAGGCCGACTCCGCTGTTCAGTGCATCGGCCGGCGCGGTCATGGGCTCGATCGCGACGGCGAGGGACTGCCCCGGATACTTGTCGGTCGTGTAGACCTGCACGACGTCGAATCCCGCACCCTGCCAGAGGGTGAGTCGACGCCCGTCGGGTGCGGTGAGTGAGTGCCGAACGAGTCCGTCGGCGTCGCGCTCGAGGTCGGTGAACCCGGTGTCGAGAGAGATGTCGCCGAGGCGCACGCCGTCGCGAAGCACCCCCTCGGCCGGGCGCGTGCCCACGGGCAGCATGCGCTCGTCGGTGTCGATGGCAGTCTGCGCCGGAACCCGCAGCACGAGCTCATGGGGATCCACGTCGCCGATCGTGAGGAACGGGTGCGTGCCGAGCGCGACCGGTGCTTCGGTGGCAGAGCGGTTGGTCAGCGCGTGCGTCACGTCGATCCCGTCGGCGCGCAGCACGTAGGTGACACTCGTCTCGATCAGATACGGGTAGCCCGTCTGCGGGAAGATCGTCGCGCTCAGCGTCGTCGCCGACGCGGAATCCGCGATGTCGTAGGCCGCGAAACGCAGCAGACCGTGACTCGCGTTGCCGAACTTCGGCTCGGTGATCGCCAGCTGCCGCTCGGTGCCCTCGTCGTTCCAGAGTCCGTCCCTGACCCGGTTCGGCCAGGGCGCGAGCACCACGCCGGAGCAGGAGGGGGTGGGCGAGTCGAGCGGATACGGGGCGATCAGGTCGACAGCGCCGATGCGGAGGGAGCGGAGCGAGGCGCCGACCTGCGCGATCTGAGCGCTGACGTCGCCAAGCTGGAGGTGCACCTGTGTGCCGGTGGGGGATGCGGAGTTCACTCCGCAATCGTATGGCGACCCGCATCCGCCATGGGGCAGGGGAGTCTTTCAGGTGCGACCGCTACACTTGATGCGTCGGCTTCGGACACCCGCGCAGTGCGCGGACGTTTTTGTGTAAGAAGTGTGAGTCCAGGGGCCGATGGTGAGCGTCGCTCGACGCTAATCAACCATCACATGAATGGCCCCGGCCGCTGGCAGTCCGGAAACCCCGCGTGGTCGCATCCCACCGCGCGCAGGGTACCGCGCGTGTGCGCGGCGCCGTTCTCGTGGCGAGAACTCAGAAGGACACACTCATGCCCAAGAACAAGAAGCCCCGCGGCGGACGCCCCTCCGCCAACTTCGAGCCGCGTTACGGCGCGAACAAGACGTCGTTCCACGACCGCCACAACGGTGGCCGTGACGGTGCACGCGACACCCGCGATTCGCGTGATGCACGCGGTGGACGTGCGGATGCCGGTGAGCGGCGCACTCCCGCGGCCGGATACGACCGTCGTCCCGGCAGTCGCAGCGTCGGCCACCGCGGCTACCGCCCGGCCGAAGAGGGCGCCGCACCCAAGCAGCGCTGGTCGTCGCAGGAGCGTGCGGGTCGCGACGAGTCGCGCGGCATCCGCAACCGTGCCGAGTCGGGTCGCCGTGAGGCACCGCACAGCCGTGACGACCGTCCGCGCTACAACGACCGCTCTTCCGCGGGCTTCGACCGTCCGCGCCGCGATGACCGCGGCGGACAGCGTCCGACCGGTCCTGGTACGTACCGTGATGAGCGTGGCGGCCAGCGCGACGAGCGTCCGCGCCGTGACGACCGCGGTGCCGGCACGCAGCGCCAGGGCTTCCGCGATGGCGATCACCGCGACGGCGGACGTCCGGGTCGCGACGACCGCCGTGACCAGCGTTCCGGTGGCTTCCGCGACGACCGCGGTGGCCAGCGCTTCAACCGCGACGACCGCCCGCAGCGCGACGACCGCGGCGCTTCCGAGCGTCCGCGCTTCAACCGCGACGACCGCGGCGCATCCGAGCGTCCGCGCTTCGACCGCGCAGCATCCGAGCGTCCCCGCTTCGACCGTGACGACCGTCCTCGTCGCGACGACCGTGGCGCAGGCCCGCGCCGTGATGACCGTGGCGGTGCCGAGCGTTCTGAGCGCTCCTACGACGCCGACCGTGCGCGTCGTGCCTTCGACCGTGACCGCACTCAGCGTTCGATCGAGGGTGGCCGCGACGAGCGTTCGCGTCCCTCGACCGGTGGCGCGTACCGCACCGATCGTCCCCGCCCGCTGACGTCGGACACCCGTGGACGGCCGTCGCGCAACGAGCGCCCCAGCCGCAACGACTGGAACGCCACATCGAGTGCGGCCCCCGCCAAGAAGTTCGAGCCGACCGACGACGTCGTGCACGAGCGCCTCGAGGCGAAGTCCGTGGCGGCCGTCGAGGTCGACGGTGTGACCTTCGGCAACCTCGGTCTCGGATCCAACATCGTCGAGACCCTCGCCGGCATGGGCGCGGCGACGCCGTTCCCGATCCAGGCTGCCAGCATCCCGGCAGTGCTCAAGGGTCGCGATGTCCTCGCCCGCGGTCGCACCGGCTCGGGAAAGACCATCGCGTTCGGTGCTCCGCTCGTCGAGCGTGTGCTGCAGTCGCAGGCGGGCAAGCGCCGCGAATTCGGCCGCAAGCCCCGCGCGATCATCCTCGCTCCGACGCGCGAGCTCGCGCTGCAGATCGACGGCACGATCCAGCCGATCGCCCGCAGCGTCGGCCTCTTCACCACGCAGATCTACGGTGGCGTGCCCCAGGGCCGCCAGGTGGGCGCGCTGAAGAAGGGCGTCGACATCGTCATCGGCACACCCGGTCGCATCGAGGACCTGATCAACCAGGGCAAGCTCGACCTCTCGGACTGCCGGATCGCCGTTCTCGACGAGGCCGACCACATGTGCGAGCTCGGATTCGTCGAGCCCGTGCAGCGCATCCTGCGTCACACGGCCGACGGCAGCCAGAAGCTCCTCTTCTCGGCCACGCTCGACCGTGAGGTCGCGGCCCTCGTCGACGAGTTCCTCGTCGACCCGGCCGTCTACGAGGTCGCAGGTGAAGATCAGGAATCGAGCACCATCGAGCACCGCGTGCTCGTCATCGAGCACCGCGACAAGGCCGACATCCTCACGTCGCTGGTCGATCGCGCGGGCAAGACCCTCGTCTTCGCCCGCACCCGTGCGTATGCCGACATGCTCGCCGAGCAGTTCGACGACGCCGGCATCCCCGCGGTCTCGCTGCACGGTGACCTCAACCAGGCCAAGCGCACGCGCAACCTCGAGCGTCTGACGTCGGGCCGCGTGAACGTGCTCGTCGCCACCGACGTCGCCGCCCGCGGCATCCACGTCGACGACATCGATCTGGTCGTCCAGGCCGACGCACCCGACGAGTACAAGACGTACCTGCACCGCTCGGGCCGCACCGGTCGCGCCGGTCGCTCGGGCCGCGTCGTCACGCTGATCACGCGTCAGCGTCAGCGTCGCATGACCGAGCTGCTGCAGCGCGCCGAGATCGACGCTCCGTTCGAGAACGCTCGTCTGAACGACGACCTGATCGAGGAGATCGCCGGTCGCATGCCGACCGCGTCAGACCTCACGGCCTGATCCGCCGCCGACGAAGGCCCTGTCCCCGCATCCGCGGGGGCGGGGCCTTCGTCATGTTCGTCCGGTTCGCCGGGGCTGTGTGCGTCGCCACATCGGCACGGGGCGTCGGGGGCTCACCCTCTTCGGCGCGTGATCTGCTTCGGAAGGGGTGGTCTCCTTCGGCGCGTGTGATCTGCTTCGGAAGGGGTGGTCTCCTTCGGCGCGCGTGATCTGCTTCGGCGCGTGGGGCGACGTCTTCGGGAGGAGATCTGCGCCTCGGGAGGACTCATCGGTCGGAATCGTCCTCCCGAAGCGCAGTCGTCCGCCGGAAGCGCAGTCCTCCGCCGGAAGCGCAGTCCTCCGCCTGAAGCGCAGTCCTCCTCCCGAAGCGGAATCCTCCGCCCGAAGCGCAGTCGTCCTCCCGAAACGCAGTCCTCCGCCCTGCGCTCAGCCGAGCTCGTGCTCGTGGATCGCTGTCGTCAACGTCGTGCCGTTGAGGTCGAGGTAGAGCACCTGCTCGGTGACGGTGAGCGTCATGGTGTTGCGGCGCTCGATGAGCGGTGCGGCGGAGTCGATGAACCCCGCATCGAAGCTGAAGACCCGGATGTCCTCCGAGCGGTGGATGCGCTTGTCTGCCCAGGGGGCCATGACCTTCGCGGGATCGCGATGCGTGTAGACGACGGTGCGCTCTGCCAGTCGGCTGCCGTAGTGCAGACGCTCGGCATCGGGCGCTCCGATCTCGATCCAGGCCGTGATCTGGCCGGTGAGGTCGCGGACGAGGACGGCCGGCTCGTCGGTCTGCGAGATCCCGCCGCCGAATGCGATGCCTTCTGCGAACTCGAGTCCGTAAGCGAGCACGCGGGTGAGCATGTACGCATCGGTCTCCGACGGATGCCGTGCCGCACGCAGCGAGAAGTCGTCGTACACACCGCGATCCATGTCGGCCAGTTGGACTTCGAACGTGTGCATGGTGGAGCCGATAGCCATAACGTCCGAGCTTACGCGCCCGGGGCGTTGGCCGCCGACGCGTCCTGTTCCCTCAGAACAGCATCGGCTGCGCAGGGGCAGGCGACGGGGTGAACGCCGGCGCCGGGCGCCCGTGCGGCGCGGACCCCCGGATGCCGCGCACCGGGTAGTCGTCTTCGTGCTGGCCGTCGAGGCCGTGCAGCCTGATGAGCGGCCGCGCCCGCTTGGCGAGCCATTGGCGATAGCCTTTGGGTGCCTCGGCCGAGACGCCCGGATACAGCCCCCGGTACGACGAGACCAGGTCGGGACGGAACTCGCCGAGCCACTGCATGAACCAGGGCTTCACACCGGCGCGCAGGTGGAGAGCGCCATAGATGACGCGATTCGCTCCCGCCTCCTTGATGCGTCGCAGCGCTGTGTCGATCGCCTCGACGGAGTCCGTCATGTGGGGCATGATCGGCATCAGGAACACGGTCACCCTGAAGCCCGCATCCCGGAGCGCTCGCACCGTGTCGAGCCGAGCCTGCGTCGTCGGGGTGCCCGGTTCGATCGCCTTCTGCAGCTCGTCGTCGTACATCGCGATCGACATCTGGATGTCGACGGGCACCCGCTGGGCCGCCTTCACCAGCAATGGGATGTCTCGCCGGATCAGCGTTCCCTTGGTGAGGATCGACATCGGGGTGCCCGACGCGGCGAGGGCGTCGATGATCCCCGGCATCAGCTTGTACCGGCCCTCGGCGCGCTGATACGGGTCGGTGTTCGTCCCCAGAGCGACGGTCTCGTGCTCCCAGCTGCCTTTGCGCAGCTCTCTCTCCAGCACTTCGACGACGTTCACCTTCACGACGATCTGAGAGTCGAAGTCCGAGCCGCCATCGAGATCGAGGTATTCGTGGGTGCCCCGAGCGAAGCAGTAGACACACGCGTGACTGCATCCGCGATACGGGTTGATGGTCCAGGCGAACGGCATGCGCGATGCGCCGGGAACATGGTTGAGCGCGGACTTCGACAGCACCTCATGGAACGTCATGCCCGCGAAGTCGGGAGTGGTCACCGTGCGGAGCACCCCTGTGCGCGCCTCGAGGCCGGGCAGGGCGGCGTCATCGACGTCGCCGAGTTTCTGCCCTTGCCACCGCATGCCGATAATTCGAACATACTTACGATGGAACGTCAACCCGGGGTGGGAATTCTGTTCGATCGGACTTAAGGGACAATGGAAGCATGTTCTTCCCGCCGCAGCCTCAGCATGCGGCACAGCGCTCTCCGATCCGCGGACCCGCCTTGCCCATCGGTCTTGCGGTGACGGCGATCGGCGTCCTGCTGTCGATCGCGGGCGCGCCCATCGCCGCATCCGCGCCCGCGGAGATGGCGATGCCGGAGCCGCTGGTGGTGCAGGAGGTGCCGGCGGTCGAGGTCGGTGCGACCACCGCGGCCGATCCGTGTTCGGAGCCGAGCGTGCTCGAGGCGATAGCGGTCGCCGACGATTCGGCGATCATCGCTGGCTTCGGCGGCGGCGAGAGCTTCCGGGCCGCCGTCGTCGCGGGCAACGCCCCGTGCATCGCGCTCGACGACCCCGCTCATGTCTGGGTGGTCGTGAACAAGGCGCGTCCCCTCGCTCCGCTCTCTTTCGCGCCTTCGTCCCTCGCCGACCTTCCGCTGCAGATGACGACTCGCTCGGGGCAGGCCCGCACAGACGTCGCCGCGGCAGTCGGAGAGATGGCCGATGCCGCCGCCGCCGAGGGAGCGGGCCGCATCGGCGCTAACAACGGCTACCGGTCATACGACCTGCAGGTCGCGACCCACGCATCGCATGTGCGCAACAGCGGCCAGGCCGGGGCGGATGCCTCGTCGGCGCGTGCCGGTCACAGCGAGCATCAGACCGGGCTCGCACTCGATCTCGTGGCCTGCGACTCGTCGTGCGGAGCCATCGAGTCGTTCGGGGCGACCGTGCAGGGCGAGTGGATCGCGGCGAACGCCTGGGAATACGGCTTCATCGTCCGATACGAGCAGATCGGTTCGGGGATCACCGGGTACAAGCCGGAGCCGTGGCATCTGCGCTACCTCGGACGCGAGCTCGCGGCTGCCTACCACCAGGGCGGATATCACACGCTGGAGGAGTTCTTCGGGCTCCCCGCCGCTCCCGATTACACCCACTGACCGCGTCTCGCGCATGTCCGGATCGGCCCGATTGCGGCATCCGACAATCGCGGTACCCAGTCCCACGGATTGTGGGATGCATTCTCACAACGGGCTGTCGTGGTGTCGGTGACCCGGCATAGAATCGCCGGAGCAAAGACGCACGAACGTTCAGGAGGACGCAATGGAACGCGACATCTACGAAGAGGATCACGAGGCATTCCGCGACCTCGTCAAGGACTTCGTCAAGCGCCACGTGAGCCACGAGGCGATCGAGCGGTGGGATGCCGCGGGTGAGATCGACCGGGCGACCATGCTGGCGGCGGGCGAGGCGGGCCTGATCGGACTGTCCGTGCCCGAGGAGTTCGGCGGAGCCGGGATGCTGCAGGACTACCGATTCCGCACGGTCGTGATGGAGGAGGTCATCGCCTCCGGCGCGGGTTCGCTGGCCGGCGCCTTCGGCATCCAGGACGATCTGGCTGTTCCGTACCTCGTGCACATGGGCACGCAGGAGCAGAAGGAGAAGTGGCTGCCCCGCATGGCCACCGGCGAGGTTCTGGGCGCGCTCGCCATGACCGACCCCGGCGCCGGCTCCGACCTGCGCGGCATCAAGACCAACGCCAAGAAGGTCGACGGCGGCTACATCCTCAACGGCGCCAAGACGTTCATCTCCTCCGGCTCGACGGCCGACGTCGTCGTGACCTTCGTCAAGACCGGCGAGGGCAACCGTCCCGACGCGTTCAGCCTGCTGCTCGTCGAGAAGGGCATGGAGGGCTTCGACCAGGGCAAGAAGCTCAGCAAGATGGGCTTCCACGGCTGGGACACGGCTGAGCTCAGCTTCACCGACGTGTTCATCCCCGACGAGAACCTCATCAGCGGCAAGGAGGGGCAGGGCTTCATCCAGCTGATGCTCAACCTGCCGCTCGAGCGCCTCTCGATCGGCGTCGCCGCGGCCGCGGCCGCTCAGGCCGCCCTCGACTGGACCGTCGCCTACACGAAGGACCGCGAGGCGTTCGGCGAGCGCATCGCCGACTTCCAGAACACCCGTTTCCGGCTCGCCGACATGGCGGCGACCACCGACGCGATGTGGGCGTACATCGATCGCGCACTGCTCGCCTACAAGAACAGCACGCTCAGCGCCGAGGACGCCGCGAAGGTCAAGTTCTGGGCGACCGAGCGCGAGTGGGAGGTGCTCGACATGGGCGTGCAGCTGCACGGAGGCTACGGCTACATCATGGAGTACCCGATCGCCCGGGCCTTCACCGATGCCCGCGTGCACCGCATCTACGGCGGCACGAACGAGATCATGCGCGACCTCGTCGGTCGTCAGATCGTCGGCAAGCGCTGACGCATCGAAGATTCGAAGGGCCCCGGATGTCGGCATCCGGGGCCCTTTCTCGTGGTGCCGGGTCCACCCCGAGTCGGCTCGTGGGCGAGTGGATCGGCTTCGCTCCGCACATATTCCGCGGGCAGGAGCGACGCACCGGAACCGGATGCCGGAGCGCGGCTCGCCGCGAGTCGGCATCCGAAGCTGTGTCCGGACGACAGGCACCTGACGGGTCCTGCCCCGGTCAGCGCGGCAGCCGTGCTCCCACGCCGGCCTTCCGCAGCCGGTCGGCGATCAGGATGCCGAGGGCAGTCGCCCCGAGGCAGCTGGCGAGGGTCACGGCGAAGAACGTGACCTGCAGGGGCAGCTCGAAGCTGCCGAGGTTGAACGACGTCCAGGCGAGCACCGGGTAGACGATGCCGACGATCGCGGCGCCGAGGTAGTGCAACCAGGTTCCCCAGTAGCGCCAGAGCACGAAGAGGAACGGCAGCTCGGTGAACGCCGCCCACCACAGGTTGGTGGCGACGCTGCTGAAGCCGTATCCCGAGAACGGGACGATGACGAGTCCGGCCAGCAGGCCCACCAGCAGACCGACGAGAGGGCGGCGCAGCAGACGCAGGGCGATGACCGAGGGGAGCAGCCAGAGTCCGGCGAGCCCGACGCTGACGAAGGGGAGACCGGGGAAGAGGATCGTCGAGATCCAGTTCGCCGGCGCGAGCAGCGCTCCACCGGCGACACCGAGCGCGGCACATGTCAGGAGGATCGCCGTCGGGAACCGGAAGCGCGAGCGTCCGCCACCGGTGGGTGGTCGATTCTGCATCCCAGAAGGCGATTTCGGATGCGTTTCTGACCGCTCACCACCGTGGGAGGCCGAATCCGCGTAGGGGTTCGAGCCCGCGGCATCCGCTCAGGGCATGCCATCCGCGCCGCTCATGCGAGGGGCTCCGCTGCCGCTTCGCGGGCTGCCTTCGACGTCGGCGACGCAGCGCCGATCTTCCAGTACCCGCAGAAGCTGACGTCGTTCTTGTCTACGCTGCGCTCGCCCACGAGGTGCTTGCGCGCACCGGATGCGAGCGACTGCTCGCCCGCCGCGTAGGCGTGGAACGGCGCGTCGGGGAGCGTCAGCTCGCGCAGTCGAGCCAGAGCGAAAGACCCGGGGTCGAACTCGTGCGGGCGCACGAGCCAGACCAGGTCGACACCGGCCGGATGCGGGAAGTCGAGCGCGTCCTCCTCGGACGGCACCTCGATGATCGCCGTGCCCGTGGCGTGCGCGGGCAGCGACGCGCAGATCGAGGCGATCGCCGGCAGCGCCGTCTCGTCGCCGACCAGTACGACGCGGTCCGTTCCGCGCTGCGGGTTGAACGTCAGTCCCTCGTCGATGATCAGCACGTGCTCGCCGGGCGCGCAGGTCTCCGCCCATCGCGAGGCGGGCCCGGCCGTGCCGTCGGCCGCAGACCCGTGCAGCACGAAGTCGACGTCGATCTCGGCGCCCGACTCCGCCGTCGCCGGGCGGTGTGCGCGCACGCTGTAGTTGCGCATGACGGGGCGTTCGCCGTCGGGGATGCGCAGGAATTTGAGATACCCGAACATCTTGTTCGCCTTCGCGGGCACCCGGTCGAGGCCCGCATCGCCGCCGATCGGCAGGAACAGTCGGAACCACTGGTCGAATCCCATCGGGTGGAACTTCTCGATCTCGCCTCCCCCGAGGGTGACTCTCATCCAGTGCTCGGAGAGGCGCTGGGTGCGCAGCACGCTGAGGTGGATGAGCTCGGACGATTCGGGCTTGACCAGTTTGCTGTATGCCATGCGGGCGCCTTTCAGGGCAGCTGCCAGGGGAAGAAGAGCACGAAGATCGCGGCGGATGCGGCGATCGACGCGATGATGAAGACGGTGTCGCGGGTGCGGAACGGCACGAGATGACGCTCGGTGCGTGTCGGGTGGGCGCCGAAGGCGCGGGAGTCCATGGCGAGAGCGACGCGCTCGGCGTGGCGGATCGCTCCGGCGAGCAACGGCACGATGTAGCCCCAGCCTCGGGCGATGCGTGCGAACGGACCGCTGCCGCCGTGATGACCGCGCACCCGATGCGCGGCACGGATCACAGCGAGCTCGTGGCCGAAGCGCGGCACGAAGCGGAAGGCGGCGAGGGCCGTGTAGCCGATCCGGTAGGGCACGCGCAGCTGCTGCACGCTGGCGCGCACGAGGTCGGGGCCGGTGGTGGTCAGGCCGCCGACGAGCGCCAGGGCGACGATCGCACCGAGTCGGAGGGCGGTGGCGAAACCGATCTCAAGAGCGCCTCGGTACAGCGTCCACTCGCCGATCTGCAGCGCGGCACGGGTATCGTCGACGAGCGACGCATCGACCCACAGCGAGAACCCGACGCCGATCGCGAGCATGCCGATCGGCAGCGCGACGAACAGCAGCGCGGCCGTGCGCCAGGTCACGCGGGAACCCGCGACGATCAGTGCGAGAGACAGCACCAGGAAGGCGGCGGGTGTGGCGAGGTCGCGCACGAAGATCAGCAGCACCATGGCCGGGGCGACTCCGGCGACCTTCGCCAGCGGGTTGAGCGCATACAGGAACTGGCGCGGAGAGGATGCCGAGACGGCGGCGTACGGGTCGAAGACGTGCGCGCTCATGCGATCGCCTGCCCCGCTTCGGCCAGAACGCGCTGCAGCGCCGGGAGCCGGAGCCCCGCCTCGACGAACGGCGCCTCATCGCGGAAGAGCTCGTCGGTGCGATCGGCGGCGTGCACTCGACCGTCCTTGAGGATGACGGTGTGCGACGTGTGCTCGGCGACGAGCTGGAGGTCGTGGGTCACGATGACGATCGTCGTTCCCTCAGCGCGCAGATCGCGCAGCAGCGCGAGGAGCTCGGAGGCCCGCGCGCGATCCTGACCGAAGGTCGGCTCGTCGAGCGCCAGCACCTGCGGACGGGTGATGAGGGCCGTGCCGACCGAGAGGCGTCGCTTCTCTCCGCCCGACAGCAGGAACGGGTGCACGTCGGCCTTGGCTTCGAGTCCGAAGCGGGAGAGCATGGCATCGACGCGCTCGCGCGTCTCGGCATCCGGGGTGTGCCGCAGCCGAAGCCCGTGTGCCAGCTCGTCGAACACCGTGTGGGCGATGAACTGATGCTCGGGGTTCTGGAACACGAACCCGATGCGGCTTGCGAGCTCACGCGGCGACGCCGAGCCGGGGTCGATGCCGTCGACCGTCACCTGGCGCTTCGGCGGCGGCACGACTCCGGCCAGCGCCTGCAGCAGGGTGGTCTTGCCTGCGCCGTTGGTGCCGATGATCGCGGTGAGGGTTCCCGGCTCGATGTCGAGATCGATGCCGTGCAGGATCTCGGTGCGGTGGCGGCGCACGGTGAGACCGCGGGCGCTGATGATCGGTGCGGTGTCGCCGGTCTCGGTCGTCGAGCCGCGACCTGCGTCCGTCTGCAGGACCGTGGCACGAACGTCGGCCGAAACAGCGTCGTCTGGTCCTGCATCCGTGCCTCGGTCCTGCAGACGGTTCGGGCGGGAGGCGGCGGACGAGGCCGTGCCCGGGCCCTGCAGGTGGTTCACCCGCGTCACGGTCAGCGCCGCGGCGAGCTCGGAGGGCGTGAGGGGGAGTTCGTCGAAGTGCGCCCCCGCCTCCTGCATCCGCAGTGCGGCCAGAGTCGCACCCGGCAACCAGACCCCCATGGCCATGAGCTCGGGGGCGTGTGTGCGGATGATCTCGGCCGCCGGGCCGTCGAACGCCACGCGTCCCGCACGGTCGAGCACGATCGTGCGGGTGACGAAGCCCATCGCCGCGTCGAGGTTGTGCTCGACGAGCAGGATGGCCCGATCGCCGGCGGCGACCACATCGGTCAGTGCGGCATAGACATCGTCGATGCCCTGCGGGTCGAGGTTCGCGGTCGGCTCGTCGAGCACGATCAGGGGAGACCCCATGGCCAGTGCGCACGCGATCGCGAGGCGCTGACGCCCCCCGCCCGACAGCCGGTCGGGGTTCTCGTCCCGTCGCTCCCACAGGCCGACGCGACCGAGCGCGTCCGCCGTCCTGGCGTGCACCTCGTCGAGGGGGAGCAGCAGATTCTCGGGTCCGAACGCGACCTCGTCGTAGACGGTGCCGGTGACGATCTGCGCATCCGGGTCTTGGAAGACCATCGCGACGTGGGTGCTCAACGACGCGGTGTCGGCTTCGGCCGTGCTGACGCCGCCGGCGTCCACCGCGCCCGTCATGGTCGCCGGCACGGCATGCGGGACGAGCCCGTTGAGTGCGAGCGTGAGCGTCGACTTGCCCGAACCGGAGGGGCCGAGGAGCAGCACGACCTCACCGGTGTCGATGTCGAACGTGACGTCGTGGGGCGAGGGGCGCACCGCACCGGCGTGGGTGATCGAGAGGTCACGCACGCTGAGATGGGGCGCGGATGAGCGCACGGCATAACCCCGGTTTCGGCGGATCGGTACCGTTCTAACTTAGCTGAGCCTTACCTGAATCGCCACGCGCCGGATCAGCCGCGATCGACGCTCAGCGCCGGGCCACGCCTGCCCGGCTCAGGGCGCCTCCGATCGCCAACCCCACGGCCGTCCAGGCGATGGGGCCGAGCACCGAGATCACGAGATAGGCGATCTGCGCCCATGGCGGCAGCACGGCCAGGTGAGCGGCGAAGAACACCACGACCGCCACGATGACCCCGATGACCCCGGCCGAGATGAAGAAGCGCCACGCCCCCCACGAGCGGTACCGCGTGAGTGCGGCGATGCCCTCCTGGATCGCGCCGAACAGCAGCGCGGTGCCGATGAAGCGCAGCGTCCAGGCCGGGTTGAAGGCGCTCGAGATGAGCGCGGCGATGACGTGCGTGACGAGTGCGACCAGGGGGCGGCGCAGCACCTCCTGGGCGATGATGCCCGGAAGGACGTGCGAACCGAGGACCAGGCCGTAGAGGAATGCGGGGCCCGCGAGAACAGGGAGCGTGATCCAGCCGGCGATCCCTCCGAGGAGGCCCGTGGCGACGCCGATCGCGGCGCAGACCAGCAGCACGCGGGTCGTCAGGACGGGGGAGGATGCCACTCGTCCAGCCTACTGTCGACCATCGGCGACACGGCTGGCCGTTCGTCCAGGAATAATCCCCGACTCTGGTGTGTGGACGGAAGCCCGGCGTAGCTTGAACGGCGGTGCGGCAACGCAGTCGCACCGTGATCATCGGGAGAAGCGCATGGGTCGAACACCCCTCCGGATGGCAGCGGCCACAACCCTGGCAACGCTGTTCATCGCATCGACGGCAACCGCAGGCTACGCAAGCACGGAGGAGGTGAACCACCCCACTCCGGTCGAAGGCACGCCCGGTCACTACATCGTCGTGCTGAAGTCCGATCCACTCGCGAGCTACACCGGCGACGTCAACGGCCTCAAGGCGACGAAGCCGGCCGAGGGCGAGCAGCTCGAGAGGCAGTCGCAGGATTCGCAGCGCTATGTCGAGCATCTCGAGTCCGAGCAGCAGACGATAGCGCAAGAGGTCGGGGTCACCCCGGAGAACACCTACCAGGTGGTGCTCAACGGCTTCAGCGCCGAGCTGTCGGGAGAGCAGGTCGACAAGCTCCGTGCGTCGAAGGACGTCTACGGCGTCTACCCCGACTTCATCCGTCACCCCGACGCGCAGACCTCGACGGACTTCCTCGGTCTCGGCGACGACAAGAAGGGCCGCGGCGGCGTCTGGCAGCAGACCGGCGGTGTCGACAAGGCCGGCGAGGGCGTGGTCGTGGGTGTCATCGACACCGGGATCGCCCCCGAGCACCCGTCGTTCGAGGGCAAGAACCTCAAGAAGCAGCCCAAGAAGGACAAGCGCCACAAGGGGAATCAGCCGTACACCGACGGCACCTACGTCTACTTCGACAAGTCCGACGGCGGTCAGTTCCAGGGAACGATGGTCGAGGCCCAGGAATGGGACAAGGGCGACTACTCGACGAAGCTCATCGGCGCCCAGTACTTCTACACCGGCGCTGAGGCGGCAGGATTCGACTTCCAGTACGACTACCTCTCGCCGCGTGACGGCGACGGCCACGGTTCGCACACCGCGAGCACGGCGGCCGGCAACTTCGGTGTGAAGGCCTCGATCGAGGACGTCGACTTCGGCAGGATCTCGGGCGTCGCACCCGGTGCCAAGGTCGCGGCCTACAAGGCCTGCTACGTCGGACCCGACGAGGCGGTCACGACCGACGACATCTGTGCCGGCAGCGACCTGATCGCCGCGATCGACCAGGCCGTCGCCGACGGGGTCGACGTGATCAACTACTCGATCGGCGGTGGAGCGGCGTCGACCGTGCTCGCGCCGGAGGACATCGCGTTCTTCAACGCGGCCGCCGCGGGCGTCTTCGTGGCGACCAGCGCCGGAAACGACGGCCCCGACCCTGTCACGGCCGATCACGCGTCTCCGTGGTACACCACCGTCGCCGCCTCGACCATCCCCACGTGGGAGGGCACCGTGCAGTTCGACGGCTTCGCCCAGGCCGGTGCGTCGGTGAGCGTGCCCTTCGGCACGACGGTCACCGGCCCGTCGATCTACGCGGGCGATGCGCCGGCTGCAGGTCAGGCCGCCGCCGATGCCGCGCTGTGCCTCCCCGGCACGCTCGATGTCGCGAAGGTCACCGGTCACATCGTGGTCTGCGACCGAGGCGGCAACGCTCGCGCCGAGAAGTCGCAGGTCGTGAAGGATGCCGGTGGCATGGGTGTCGTGCTCGTCAACGTGCCCGGTGCCGCCGACTCGCTCGACAACGACTTCCATGCCGTGCCGACCGTGCACCTCGCCTCGGTGCATCGCGCAGCGGTGCTCGCCTACGTGCAGGGCGGCGTCGACCGTCCGATCACGCTCGTGGGTGAGAACACGACCGGAGTGGTGACGCCCGTGCCGCAGATCGCCGGATTCTCGAGCCGCGGCCCGATGCTGGCAGACGGCAGCGACATCATGAAGCCCGACATCGCCGCCCCCGGTGTCGCGATCCTCGCGGCCACGCAGAACGCTCCCGGAGAGGCGCCGACGTTCGGCATCCTGTCCGGCACGTCGATGGCCTCTCCGCACATCGCCGGTCTCGCGGCGCTCTATCTCGGCGAGCGGCCGAACGCCAAGCCCGCCGAGATCAAGTCCGCGATGATGACCACCGCATACGACACGGTGAACCCCGACGGCTCTGCCAACAAGGACCCGTTCCAGCAGGGCGCGGGTCAGGTCGACCCGAAGCGCTACTTCAACCCGGGTCTGCTCTATCTGAACGACGTGCCCGACTGGGTGGCGTTCCTCGAGGGCAAGGGCCTGGCCGACTTCCCCGGCGAGCCGATCGACGGCAGCGACCTGAACGTCGCGTCGTTCTCGATCGGATCGCTCGCCAGCGCGCAGACGGTCACTCGCACGGTCACCGCGACGGAGAAGGGCACGTTCACGGCATCCGTCGATCTGCCCGGCGTGAACGTGACGGTGGAGCCGTCGACGCTGAAGTTCGACAAGCCGGGGCAGACCGCGACCTACACGGTCACGTTCGACAACCAGAGCGCACCGGTCGAGCAGTGGGCGACCGGATCGCTCACCTGGACGAGCAAGAAGAACACGGTGCGGTCGCCGATCGCGGTGTTCCCCGTCACGGCGGATGCTCCGGCCGAGGTCGAGGGCACGGGAGTCGACGGTTCGACCACGGTCGACATCACTCCCGGCGTCGACGGCGCTCTCGCGCTCGGGGTGTCGGGCCTCACGCCGTTCACGCTGCTGGAAGACCCGGACGGCCGGGTCGTCGGCCACTCGGGTGACGAGGCATCGGGAGACGCGAACAAGGACGTGTCGTGGATCGTCGACGTGCCGGAGGGCACGACGCTCTCGCGCTTCGACCTCGACTCGTCGGATGACACGGGCAGCGACCTCGACCTCACGGTCTATCGGGTCGTGAGCCCCGACGACCTGCGCTACTACGAGCGCTGGCAGTCGGCGACGGGGTCGGCCGACGAGCGGGTGACGCTTCCTGCACCGACGGCCGGCACCTACCTGGTGGTCGCGAACGTCTACTCGACCTCGGCGCCGATGACGTGGGACATGACCTACGCCAACGTGCAGCCCGAGGGTGAGGGGGCGTTCACGGCGACCCCGAACCCGATCGAGGCCGTGCGCGGCCAGGCGACGAGCTACGAGCTCAGCTGGACCGGCCTCACCGCCGGCACCCGCTATCTCGGACTCGTGCAATACGGTGAGTCCGCCGTGCGCACGATCGTGACGGTCGACGCGCAGTAGCAGTCACAGGCGACGCCCCGTGCTCTTCGGAGCGCGGGGCGTCGTCATGCGCTGTGGAGTCAGATCTTCCGACCGCGGGGCATGAGCCGCACGTCGGGCAGGGGAGGTGCGGGGATGCGCACGTCGTGCCCCTCGACGACGCCGAAGCGAGCGGATGCCGCCTCCCACTCGGTGCGCGCCTCGACGATCTCGTCGTGATCACGTCCGGCGAAGTTCCACCACATGACGATCTCGTCGGCGAACGGCTCGCCTCCGATGAGGAAGAGCAGGGCACCCTGCACGCTCGTCACCTCGACGGCATCGCGCGAGTCGCCCAGGTAGAGCATCTCGTTCTGGGTCATCCCGTGCGTCGCCACGTCTGCATCTCCCTCGACGAGCATCAGGGCGTGCTCCCATTCGGGGCGCAGCGGCAGCCGGACGCGGGTGCCGGCCGGCACCACGATCTCGGCGCCGACGATGGGTGTGTGCACGGTGGCCGGTGAGGTGACGCCGGCGAACTCACCGAGAACCACGGTGGCCGTGGCCGACGAGCCTTCGTCGGCCCGAAGCGAGACCTGAGGGAGATCGGTGTGGCGCTCGAAGCCGCCCGCTCCCTGGCGTGCACCGTCGGGCAGGACCACCCAGAACTGCAGGGCGTCGAGGGGGATGGGGTCATCGCCGATCGAGTACTCGGAGTGCGAGATGCCGTTGCCGGCGGTCATCAGGTTGAGCTGCCCGCGTCGCAGGTCGGCGTCGCTGCCGAGCGAGTCGCGGTGACGGATCTCTCCGACCAGCGGCCAGGTGACCGTCTGCAATCCGATGTGGGGGTGCGGCTCGACCCGCATGCGGGTGTCGGCCGGTCCGAACCGGTCGAGGAAGCACCAGGCCCCGATCGTCGGCAGGTTGCGGTGCGGCAGAACACGCAGCACATTCATACCGCGCACCCCGCCGAGAGGCACCTCGCGCGGTTCGAGGACGATGCGACGTTCGCCGATCCGTGCTTCGCCGTCGACGTCACCGGATGGGGTCGCGATATCGGTCATCCGATTCTCCTTCGCTCAGGGGCGTCTGCGCACCGGCACTCCGGTGGACTCCTAGGCTCGCCCCATGATGTCTCGACGTTCTCCCATTATCCTGCTCGCCCTCGGTGCCTCGGCGGTGGTGCTGTCGGGTTGCGCCTCAGGGGGCGATGCCGGGTTCTGCGGTCCACTCCGTGACGAGCATGAGGCGGCGGCGGTCGCGTTCGTCGCGCTGGTCCCGGGGATGAACACGGAGGCGGACGTGCAGACGCGGCTCAGCCTCGTCGAGGAGCTCGAGCCGACCCCGGAGCTCGCCGATGACCTGACGGCCTGGACCGACTACCTCACGGTGGGTGCGGAATCGATCGATGACGATCCCACGGCGGTCATCGAGGCGTACGACGACGACGCCAAAGCATCAGGAGAAGCCCTGTTCGAGTACTACATGGGCACCTGTCTGCAGTAGTCGAGCCCTGGAGTCAGGTCATCCCCATCAGGCCATTCCCGCCAGGCCATTCGCCCAGGTCCGAATCCGGTCAGGCCTCGACCGGTGCGGTGCCGGGGCGTTTCGGCCAGCGGATCTCGGCGCCGGCGATCTCGTGCGTCGTCAGGTACTTCGCGATGTACGGGCACAGCGGCACGATCGCATCGCCGGAGGCGGCGGCATCCGTCAGCGCCCTCTCGGCGAGGATGCCGGCGAGGCCCTGCCCCTGGAACGCGGGGTCGATCTCGGTGTGGATGAAGCGGATCGCGCCGGGGCGCAGATCGAACTCGGCGTAGCCGGCGAGCGTGCCGTCCGAGCGGATCTCGTAGCGGGATTCTGCGTCGTCGCGGGTGACGGTGATGTCGGTCATCGGGATCTCCTTCAGGCGTCTGCGTCCAACCTACGCCCGTGGAGTTGTGGAGGGGCGGGCCGAGGTCGGCGGGGGTCGTTACGCTGGAGGGATGCCGCAGACTCCCCGTGACCCGTACGAGGATCTGCCGTACGCAGACGAGCCCTGGGACGGCGCAGGATGGGAGCCCTCCGAGCCGCCGGAGCCCATGGACTGGGAGCCGCAGGGCGCCGGGTTCGAGCCTCCGCTCGACTGGGGTCCCGGTCCCGTGACGCCCGTGACGACGAAGGTCGGGCGGTCGGCGTCCCGCGCGACGGCATCCACCGCAACGTCCTCCGCGGCATCCGCTCCCGCGGTGCGGCGTGCCACTCCCAGTCGCTATCCGTCGGCGGCCGAGGCGCTGCACACGGTGTTCGGCTACGACGAGTTCCGCGGCGACCAGGCCGCGATCGTCGATCAGGTCATCGGCGGCGGCGACGCGGTCGTGCTCATGCCGACCGGTGGCGGAAAGAGCGTCACCTATCAGGTTCCCGCTCTCGTGCGCGAGGGCACGGGTCTCGTGATCAGCCCGCTCATCGCCCTCATGCACGATCAGGTCGACGCCCTTCGGGCCAACGGCGTCAACGCCGCGCATCTCAACTCCACGCAGGGGATCGACGAGCGGCGCGAGGTCGAACGGGCGTACGTCGCCGGTGAGCTCGACCTCATCTACGTCGCCCCCGAGCGGCTGTCCTCGCCGCAGACCACGGCGCTGCTGCAACGAGGCACACTCAGCGTGATCGCGATCGACGAGGCGCACTGCGTGTCGCAGTGGGGCCACGACTTCCGCCCCGACTACCTCGCACTCGGCGACCTCGGCGAGCGGTTCCCCGGCGTTCCGCGCATGGCGCTCACGGCGACCGCCACCCGTGCGACGCACAAAGAGCTCACCGAGCGACTGAGGCTCGACACGGCGAAGCACTACGTCGCCAGCTTCGATCGGCCGAACATCCAATACCGCATCGTGCCCAAGGTCGATCCGCGCAAACAGCTGGTCTCTTTCATCCGCGCGCAGCCGGAGGGCTCGGTGGGCATCGTCTATGCGCTGAGCCGCAAGTCGGTCGAGCAGACGGCGACGTATCTCGCGGCGCAGGGCTTCGACGCCCTGCCGTATCACGCGGGCCTTCCCGCCGAGGTGCGGGCGAAGAACCAGTCGCGGTTCCTGCGCGAAGACGGTGTGGTGATGGTCGCGACGATCGCCTTCGGCATGGGCATCGACAAGCCCGACGTGCGCTTCGTCGCCCACATCGACCTGCCGAAGTCCGTCGAGGGGTACTACCAGGAGACCGGGCGTGCGGGCCGCGACGGCGAACCGTCGATCGCGTGGATGGCCTACGGGCTCGGCGACGTGGTGCAGCAGCGGCGCATGATCGATCAGAGCCCGGGCGACCGCACCTTCAAGATGCGGATGGGACAGCACCTCGACGCGATGCTCGCGCTGTGCGAGACGGTCGAATGCCGTCGCCAGAACCTGCTCGGCTACTTCGGACAGGAATCCCAGCCCTGCGGCAACTGCGACACCTGCCTCGTGACGCCCGAGACCTTCGACGGGCTCGTCCCCGCGCAGAAGCTGCTCTCGACGATCGTTCGCCTCAAGCGCGAGCGCAACCAGTCGTTCGGCGCCGGTCACCTGATCGACATCCTGCGCGGGGCCTCGACCGAGCGCATCCGCCAGCAGGGCCACGAGAAGCTCGCGACCTACGGCATCGGCGCCGACCTCTCGGATCAGGACTGGCGCAGCGTCGTCCGTCAGCTGCTCGCGCGCGGCATCATCGTGGCGCAGGGCGATTACGGCACGCTAGCCCCCGGCGAGCAGTCGGTCGGCGTGTTGAAGGGCGAGACGCCTGTGCCGCTGCGCAAGGACACGATCGGGCGACCGGCGTCCTCACCGCGGGCCCGCAAGGCGAGTGCGGCGGATGCTCTCGACGCCGGCGACCGTCCGCTGTTCGAGGCGCTGCGCGCGTGGCGTGCCGAGACCGCACGGGAGCAGGGGGTTCCCGCCTACATTGTCTTCGGCGATGCCACGCTGCGCGCTCTGGCCGAGCACCGGCCGGCCTCGCTCGCCGACCTCGACGGCATCACCGGCATCGGCGCCAAGAAGCGCGACGCCTACGGCGAGGGCGTGCTCGCGGTGATCGCCGCGGCCTGACGCCGTCTGAGGCCTCCGGCAGGACGTCGCACGCGTCAGCGCAGCGGAAGAACGTCGTCGAGATGGGCGCGCAGGTGGGCGGTGATGTCGACCGCGTCCCTGTCGTACAGCCATTGATACTGCAGCCCGTCCCACATCGCGACGAGCCAGACGGCCTCGTGCTCGGGGTCGCGATGCTCCGACAGGTCCCCGTCGACCTGCGCGAGCCGGAAGAGCTCGGCGAAGTAGCCGATGACCTCCTCGAAGCGCTCGGCGAAGTAGTCGTGGGCGGGGTGCGTCGCGGGAACGGCCTCGCACGACAGCACCGCATACACCTCGATCAGGCCCGGCTCGTCGAGTGCGCTGACGCGCGCGCCGGTGGGGAGATCGCGCAGTGCGGCCCCGGCGCGTTCGGGATGCTCGTCCTCGCTGCGCTCCTGAATGGCGCGGTCGCGCTCGGTGAGCACGGCGCTCAGCAGCAGCTCCTTCGAGGGGTAGTGGTGCAGGAGCGTCGACTTCGACACCCCGACAGCCTTGGCGATGTCGCTGAGACTCGTGTCGCCGTATCCTCCCCGCGAGAACAGATGCATCGCGTCCGCGAGGATCTGCGCCCGACGGCGTCGACCCACTGCGTAACCGGGCTCGCTGTCGCCAGCGCCCTCGACGAGCGCCGCCGACATGGCGGGCAACGGACCCGCGGCCACGTCTGCGGGTGCGGGCTGGGCAGGGTCGCGCCAACCGACGGGCAGCGCCCACAGCGATTCACGCTCCTCGAGCATCTGCACGACATCGACGCGGTCGGGAAGGTACTGCGAGATCAGCTGCAGCCCGTCCCAGCCGGCCATGTGACGGGTGGTCTCGTCTGACACATCCCTGCCGGCGTCGATGGTGCCGTGCAGCGCCGCGTCCTCGAGCACCTCCGAGCTCAGCTCACGCAGACGGGCGTATCGCTGTCGCATCCGCTCGTGGGCCGGATGCTCGGGGGCCGACGCCTCGCCCGTGAGTGCCGCGAAGAGCTCCAGGTAACCCGGGGTGCGCGCGTTGCGCCGGGCGACGTCGGCGAAGATCAGCTCTCCCGAGTCCGATGCCGCCCCGACCAGATCGAACGCCCTCTCGTTCTCCTCCTCGAATCCGGCGACGACTTCGGCGAGCAGGTCGTCCTTCGAGGCGAAGTGGCCGAGGAGGCCGGGGTGGCTCACGGATGCCGCGGCGGCGATGTCGCGCAGGGACGTCGAGCGGTACCCGTTCGAGATGAACAACTCGCGGGCGGCGTCCACGATCCGCTGGCGCGTGGCCGCGGCGCGCGCCTGACGCGAGCCTGTCGTCGTCGCTGTCGTCATCGCTCCCCCTTCCCCCTCATTCTCTCTCATTACCAGTCGGTAGACATTCACTTACCAAACGGTCGAGATTCGTGTATCGTCTTCCTCACGTCCGGTCGCAGATGACCGACGAACCTTGCCCGAAAGGATCCCCCGTGACAGAGCTGTCATCGGCCGCGACTGCGGCTGCCGTCGGTACCACCGGCTTCAAAGTCCCCGGCACCACGCCGCTGAAGACGCCCCGCGGATATACGCCCGGACTCGCCGCCGTGAACTTCGGCGTCTACCTGGCGCTTCTCACCCCCGTGATGGTGTCGATGGCGTTCAAGATCCAGCGCCTCGACCCCACGAACACCGAGGCGAGCCTCGGCCTCGTGATGGGCGTCGGCGCTGCATTCGCGCTCATCGCGAACCCGCTGGTGGGGCGTCTCTCCGACCGCACGACCTCGAAGTGGGGCATGCGCCGCCCCTGGATCCTCGGCGGAGCGATCGTCGGTCTCGGCGGCTTCGCGATCATCGGAGCCGCGACCTCGGTGCTCGTCGTGCTGCTGGCCTGGTGCCTGGTGCAGGCGTCGATGAACGCGGTGCTCGCTGCAGCCAACGCCACGCTGCCCGACCAGGTGCCGGTCTCGAGCCGCGGCAAGGTCTCGGGCATCATCGGCATCACGACACCCATCGGCATCCTCGCCGGCAGCTTCATCGTGAACTTCCTCCCCGGTGACTTCGAGCGGTTCTTCGTCCCCGGTGCGATCGCGCTGATCCTGGTCGTCGTGTTCGTGCTCACGCTGAAGGATCGTCGACTCACCGAGAAGCCGGCCACACGCTTCACTGTCGGCACGTTCTTCGGCTCGTTCGTGTTCAACCCCCGCAAGCACCCGGACTTCGGCTGGACCTGGCTGACCAAGTTCTTCGTCATGTTCGGCTACGCGGGCATCGCCACCTTCCTTCCCCTGTACCTCGTCAACAAGTTCGAGCTCGACGAGCAGGGGGCGGTCGGCACGATCCTCATCGCGAACCTCGCGTCGATGGCGGCGATGGCCATCTCCGCCCCGCTCGGAGGGTTCCTGTCCGACAGGATCGGCAAGCGGCGACCGTTCGTCGCGACCGCCGGAGTGATCATGGTCGTCGGCCTCGTGATCCTGGCCCTGGCACCCTCGATCCCGGTCGTGATCGTCGCGCAGGCCATCATCGGTCTGGGGGCCGGCTCGTTCCTGTCGGTCGACCTCGCCCTCGCCACCGAGGTGCTGCCGAATCCCGACGATGTCGCCAAGGACCTCGGCGTGCTGAACATCGCGAACGCTCTTCCGCAGTCGATCGCTCCCGCCATCGCGCCGAGCATCATCGCACTCGGGGCGGCGACCCCGCTCGGCGGCTACACCACCTGGTATCTGTTCGGGGCGCTCGTCGCGCTCGCCGGCGCCGTTCTCGTCTACCGCATCAAGGGAGTCAAGTGACCATGACGAACACCGATGTCATCACCGCGCGACCATGGCTCGACACGAGTCTGGCGATCGATGAGCGCGTGCAGCTGCTCCTCGATGAGATGACCATCGTGGAGAAGGCCGGGCTGTTCTTCCACACGATGATCGCGATCGGCGACCTCGACGAGGCGAACCCGATCTTCGGCACCCCGAGCGCGCGCGAGTTCGTCGAGGTCAAGAACATGACGCACTTCAATCTGCTGGGTGCCGCGCCCACCGGGCGCGAGATCGCGGCGTGGCAGAACGAGCTGCAGCGGCTCGCCGCCTCGACGAGACTCGGCATCCCGGTCACTCTGTCGACCGACCCGCGGCATTCGTTCAGCGAGAACCCCGGGGCATCGATCCTCGCAGGGCCGTTCTCGCAGTGGCCGGAGACACTCGGTCTCGCAGCCACTCGAGACCCTGAGCTGGTGGAGCGTTTCGCTGATATCGCTCGACAGGAATATACGGCCGTCGGTCTGCGTGTGGCGCTCCATCCGCAGGTCGATCTCGCCACCGAACCACGGTGGGCACGGCAGACCGCGACCTTCGGGGAGGACCCTGAACTGACAGGCATTCTCGGAGCGGCATATATCCGTGGATTCCAAGGCGACTCCTTCGGCCCCGGATCCGTGTCGACGATGACGAAGCACTTCCCGGGAGGAGGGCCGCAACTCGACGGGGAGGATCCGCATTTCCCCTACGGCCGTGAGCAGGTCTACCCGGGCGACGAGTTCGAGCTGCACCTCAAGCCCTTCGAAGACGCCCTCGCCGCGGGCACCCGACAGATGATGCCGTACTACGGCATGCCCGTGGGAACCGAATACGAAGAGGTCGGCTTCGGCTTCAACAGATCGGTCATCACGGGCCTGCTGCGCGAGCGCTTCGGGTTCGACGGGGTCGTGTGCACCGACTGGGGACTGATCAACGACGCCGAGATCTTCGGGCAGCCGTTCCCCGCTCGGGCGTGGGGCGTCGAAGACCTGACGCCGCGCGAGCGCATGCTCAAGGTGCTGGATGCCGGCGTCGATCAGTTCGGCGGCGAGGACTGCCCGGAGCTGCTGCTCGAGCTCCTCGCCGACGGCTCTGTCTCGGAGGAAAGACTCGATGTCTCGGCACGACGGATCCTGCGGGAGAAGTTCGAGCTCGGGCTCTTCGAGGATCCGTTCGTCGACGAGGACGCGGCCGATGAGATCGTCGGCCGCGCCGAGTTCCGTGCCGCCGGAGAGGCGGCTCAACGAGCGTCCGTCACCGTGCTGACGAACGACGGCGCGCTGCCGTTCGCCACCGGGCTCAAGCTCTACGTCGAAGGGATCGACGCCGAGGTCGCGGCGGCCTACGGCGAGGTCGTCGCGACGCCGGACGAGGCCGATCTCGCGGTCATCCGCCTGCAGGCCCCGTTCGAGCAGCGCGACACCACCTTCGAGAACTTCTTCCACGCGGGCTCGCTCGAGTTCCCCGACGAGGTGCTCGATCACGTGCGTGCGATCGCGGGTGCCGTGCCGACCGTGGTCGACGTGCTCGCCGATCGTCCGCCGATCCTCCAGCCGATCACGGATGCCGCGGCTGCCGTCACCGTCAACTGGGGCGTCTCCGCGGCCGCGCTGCTCGACGTGCTGAGTGGCGTCGCCGGCGCGCAGGGCAGGCTGCCGTTCGACCTGCCGAGGTCGATGGCGGCGGTCGTCGCCTCGCGTCCGGACGTGCCCTTCGACACCGCAGATCCGCTCTTCCGATTCGGTCACGGGCTCACGCTCTAGCACTCGCCCGCCCCTCTGAGACCGCCCCGCAGGCATCGACCTGCGGGGCGGTCTTCGTCGTTCCGAGGGCTCGCGGCTGCATGCTGTCGGGATGGCCTTTCGTCCGTCGAAACGTGAGGGGCGCGATCAACCTGCCGATCGGTTGCGTTCACTCGAGCGCGGCGAGAAGCAGACGGCGGTCGGCACCGGGTTCAAGCCCGGCGAGTCCGTCACCGGAGTGATGACCTCCGAGCCGATCGCACTGGGGACCAAGGTCGCCGATGCGCAGGGCACGGTCACCTTCACCTGGACCATCCCGTCCGGCACCGACCTCGGAACCCATGCAGTGACCCTGACCGGAGCGACCTCCGGCAGCGTCTCGGCCTCGTTCCAGGTCGTGGCGTCCGGCCTAGCCACCACCGGTGGCGAGATCCAGGGTGGGTGGATCGCGCTGGCGGCGCTGCTGCTGATGCTCGGGCTCGGGATGACGAGGGTCGCGCGTTCCCGACGGCCGCTCGCCCAGACGGAGTAACGCAGTGCAGGAACGCTGAGAGGTCGGGGCCGTCGCTGCGGCGGCCCCGACCTGCAGCGGTGAGAAGGATGTGGATGAGCACGATGACTGAGACCTCACCGGAAGTGCAGGATGCGGCGACTGCCGTGGCCGCCCCGCGACCGCGCCCGACCTGGTGGGTGAAGCTCATCGCATTCGCCGCCTGTCTGCTGACCCTGTGGCATGTGGGTGCGTCGTTCCTCTGGATCGCACCGTATTCGGCACTGCGAGAGATCCCCACTCAGGAGGTACTCGCCGGGTACATGCTGCCCATGTTCGGTCAGTCGTGGAGCGTCTTCGCTCCCGAGCCGATCAACGGCGACTACCACTTCAACGTCCGCGCCGTCATAGAGAAGGACGGCCAGGAGATCGAGACCGGGTGGGTGAGCGCCACCGACGTCGAGCTCTCGATGATCCGCTACAACCTGTTCCCGCCTCGCGCCGGCATCCAGTCGAGTGAGGTCGCGAGCGGCCAGATGAACGCGTTCAACAAGCTGGACGACGATCAGAAGGCCGTCGTGGGACTCGACTTCACCGAGGAGGGCTGGGAGGAGTGGATGGTGCGCTCCTTCGATGAGCTCGAGGGCGAGAAGCCGTCGACCGAGGCGTACATGGCCGAGGAGCACCTGTCGACCGCCTATGCCACTCAGGTGGCCTATGCGATCTGGGGTGCCGATGCAGTCGTCCAGGTCCAGTACCGCGTGAGCCGCCAGAACGTCGTCCCCTATGCCGACCGCAACGATCCGAGCGCGCAGCGCCCCGATCCCACGTTCTCGACCACCGGGTGGCGGCTGCCTATAGAAGAGGAAGGGCAGAGTCGCGAGAACTTCGCCGACACCTTCCGCGCCCAGTTCGAGAGGATCCAGCCGTGAGCGCGCCGATCAGGACCGCGCCCAAGCGAGACGCGAAGAAGAAGAAGGATGCCGGGTCTCAGACCTCCCGCTCGACGGTGACAGCGCCGGCGCCGGCATCCGCACCTCCGGCGCCTGCTCCGTCGGTCTCGCCTGCTCCTTCTCCCTCTCCGACACCACAGCCGCAGCTGCAGCCGCCCCGTTCCTTCGTGACGCGTCTGCTGAGCTTCGTCTCGTCGATGATCGGCGGGCTGTGGTCGATGGTCCTCTCGGCGATCGACCGGATCTCTGCGTTCGTGGGGGACTGGCTCTTCAACGGCAAGAAGGCCCTCTACGGCCTGGCGGTCACCCGCATCCTCTTCGGCATCACGGCGATCGGCCTGCTCGCATCGAACTTCGGCACACGTCTCTATACGTTCGGCTCGGGGTCGGCGTGGAACGGCGAGCTCGCCGAACCCGTCAGCGAGTTCCCGAAGATCTGGATCTTCAGCGCGTTCCATGCGGCGATGGGCAATGACGTCCTCTATACCGCTCTCTATCTGCTGCTCGGCGTGCTGGCCGTGCTGTTCGTGCTGGGCTGGCGCTTCCGGATCGTCCTGCCGGTGTTCTTCTGCCTCTGGGTGGGGTTCATCGAAGCCAACGACATGGTGGGCGACCAGGGCGACAACATGTTCCGCATCGCCCTGCTGCTGCTGTTCTTCGCAGACCCCGCCGCTCGGTGGTCGCTCGACGCCAGACGTCGTGCGAAGAACGGCGAGTGGTTCGCTCCGGGGAGCCAGCCGGCTCTTCTGGGCACCGTCTTCCACAATCTGGCCCTCGTGGCGCTCACCGCCCAGGTGTGCTTCGTCTACGCCTCCGGCGCTCTGTACAAAGCCGGCGGTGCGCCCTGGGAAGAGGGCTACGCGGTGTACAACCCGCTGCAGACCGCCCGGTTCGGCACGTGGCCGGTTCTGAGCGACCTCGTCACGACGTGGGGGCCGATGGTCGTCGCCGCGACCTGGGGATCGATCATCCTGCAGGTGGCGTTCCCACTGATGCTGCTCACGCGGCCGACGCGTCTCATCGGCCTCGTCGGCATCCTCTCGTTCCACATCGGCATCGGCGTGCTGATGGGATTGCCCTGGTTCTCGCTCACGATGATCGCGATCGACTCGATCTTCATCCGTGATCGGACCTGGGTCTGAGCTCCGGCACGAGACGGCGGTGGGAGCAGGCGCAGACGGCCCCGCCCCGGCCGTCAGGCGTGGAGGCCTGAGGTCGCGGTCTCGCGCGGACTGTGGTCTGACGACAATCCGTCGGGGCGATGTGCCCGCAGGCAGTTGGAGGATGCGTACACAGCAGTTCGCTCCTGGTTGTGGCACACCTACCATGGGCGTATCACTACTTCCCTCTGAGAGGAACGCTCATGGTCGACGCCGCCGTCCGTCCGAAGACGACTCGCCCCCACACCGACAACGCAGACGCGAACCTGCGGATCGACGTCGCTCGGGTCACCGACCTGCTGATGGGCACGTGGGCCGACACCCGCCGCGAGGCGCGCGAGATGATCAAGGACTCGGCGTTCTGGCGCAAGGACGAACTGGGCAAGGACGAGCACCGCGAGCGCGTGCTCAGCCAGCTGCACCTCCTCGTCGATAACAAGGCCGTGCACCGCGCGTTCCCGAAGTCGCTGGGCGGCGAAGAGAATAACGGCGGGAACATCGCCGGCTTCGAGGAGCTCGTCGTCGCCGATCCGAGCCTGCAGATCAAATCGGGCGTGCAATGGGGGCTGTTCGGCTCAGCGATCCTGCAGCTGGGCACGACCGAGCACCACGAGAAGTGGCTGCCGGGAGTCATGGATCTCTCGATCCCCGGCGCCTTCGCGATGACCGAGATCGGGCACGGGTCAGATGTCGCCGCGGTCGGCACGACCGCGACGTACGACCCCGCGACGGAGGAGTTCGTCATCAACACGCCGTTCCGCGGCGCGACGAAGGAGTACCTCGGCAACGCCGCACTGCACGGCGTCGCGGCGACGGTGTTCGCCCAGCTGATCACGAACGGCGTCAACCACGGGGTGCACTGCTTCTACGTGCCGCTGCGCGGCGATGACGGCATCGACCTGCCGGGCATCGGACGAGAGGACGACGGGCTCAAGGGCGGACTGAACGGCATCGACAACGGCCGTCTGAGCTTCGACCACGTGCGCGTCCCCCGCACCAACCTGCTCAACAAGTACGGCGACGTCGCGGTCGACGGCACGTACTCGAGCGCGATCGACAGCCCCGGCCGTCGCTTCTTCACGATGCTCGGCACGCTCGTGCAGGGTCGGGTCTCGCTCGACGGCGCGGCCTGCTGGGCATCCGCTCTGGGGCTCAAGATCGCGATCACATATGCCACGCAGCGCCGTCAGTTCGACGGGGCAGACGGGCAGGAGGTCGTGCTCCTCGACTACGGCAAGCACCAGCGACGCCTCTTCCCGCGGCTTGCGACGACGTATGCGCAGATCTTCGCGCACGACGAGTTCCTGCAGAAGTTCGACGGGGTGTTCTCGGGTCGCACCGATACCCCCGACGACCGCGAGGATCTCGAGACCCTGGCCGCTGCACTCAAGCCGCTGTCGACCTGGCACGCGCTCGACACACTGCAGGAGGCGCGCGAGGCCTGCGGCGGCGCCGGCTTCATGTTCGAGAACCGCCTCGTGGGTCTTCGGGCCGACCTCGACATCTACGTCACGTTCGAGGGCGACAACAACGTGCTGCTTCAGCTCGTCGGCAAGCGGCTGCTGACCGACTACGCCAAGCAGTTCACCGGCAAGGATGCTGCGGCTCTGGCCAAGTTCGCCGTCGGGATGACCGCGGGCAAGCTCTTCCACGGTGCCGGCCTGCGTCAGTTCGGCCAGTCGGTCGTCGACCTCGGGCAGGTCTCGCGTTCCGTCGAGAACGGTCTGCGCGAAGAGCAGCAGCACCTGTTGCTCGCCGAGCGCGTGCAGCAGATGGTCGCCGACATCGCCGGTCGTCTGCGCCCTGCGGGCAAGGACAAAGTGCTCGGCGCGAAGCTGTTCAACGAGAACCAGGCCGAGCTGATCGAGGCGGCCCGCGCACACGGCGAGCTGCTGCAGTGGGAGGCGTTCACCGATGCCGTCCACCGAGTCGATGACGCTGACACGAAGAAGGTTCTCACCTGGCTGCGTGACCTCTTCGGCCTGCAGCTCATCGAGAAGCACCTCGCCTGGCACCTCATCAACGGACGTCTCTCGACGCAGCGCGCCGCTGCGGTCTCGCGGTACATCGACCGCCTGTGCGCCCGGCTTCGCCCATATGCCCTCGACCTGGTCGATGCGTTCGCATACGAGCCCGAGCACGTCCGAGCGCCCATCGCGTCCGGTGCTGAGCGAGAGCGTCAGGACGAGGCCCGCGAGTACTACGCGGCGCTCGCAGCATCCGGCGATGCACCTGTGCTGGAGAAGACGCTGAAGAAGAACGCCAAGCGCTGACGCAGCTTTCGCAGAGAGGGGAACCGGCCGAAACCGTGGGATTTCGGCCGGTTCCCTTCTGTCTGAGCCGCCGTCGTGCGGCGGCTCGGTGAGTCACGGGCCGGGCTGCGGCGGGTACGGCGCAGAGGGCGGCTGCTGACCGGGGACCGGCGGGTACGGATGCTGCATCGGTGCTGGTGGGTACTGCGCCTGTGGATATTGCGCGTGTGGGTATTGCGCGTGCACCGTGGTGTCGGGTGTCGTCGCTCCGGGCGCTCCGGGCGCTCCGGTCGCTCCGGGCGCTCCGGTCGCTCCGGTCGCTCCGGTCGCTCCGGCCGATCGCGCGTGAGCGACGACGCGCAGCAGCACCACTGTGAAGGTCAGATAGATGAGTCCGGCCGCGGCTCCTCCGCCGTAGAGAAGAAGGCTCGGTGCGACGGTGTTCATGCCTCGCGGCAGCTCGAAGAGCGCAGGCATCACGGCATCGCGGGCCACGACGAGCAGGATGCTGCCGACGAGGAGCACGAGGGCGGGAACGACGAGTGCGAATCGCGACCAGCGGGTCACGGTGATACCGGCGATGACGAGCAGAGCCCCGGCGACGACTGCGAAGCCTGGCCCGGGGCGCACGTCGAACTCGAACCGCTGCAGGGCGAACAGCGTACCCTCGGCGATTCCCCAGGTGATCGACCAGGCGCCCGCAGCGAGCAGCAGTGGGGCGACGATCAGGCCGACCACGCCGAGCGCGGCACCCTTCGGTCGAGGATCCCGGCGGACGAGGGCGAGCACCAGGCCCATCGCCCCGAGCGCGGCGAGCACCACGAGAGGGAGGCCGTATACGAAGCCGTCGACCCACTCCCTGGGTGCGATGCCGTAGAGCCATGACAGGGTCACGGGAAAGACGGCGACGATCAGCGGCACGATGCTGAGGATGCCGATGGCGATCAGGCCGGCTGAACTCCACACGCCGGTGAGCACGACGAGGATGAGCAGCGCGAGACCGAGGATCTGCAGCAGCACAGGTCCGGTCAGCGACGCGAGGTCGCCGTCGCTGGCGTACGCGAAGAACGTGAGGATCATGGTCTGTCCGCCGACAGACAGCAGGATCAGGGCGATGGGAGTGAGCACGAGAGCGATCACGCTGGTGATCAGTCGGGCGGTCAAGGTCGAGCGGTGCATGGGACTTCCCCTCCGGAGTCGTAGCCCCAACGTATCGATCACACAGGGGTGGCGCACAGGGGTGGCGCACAGGGCGCCGCGAGTAGTGTCGATCTGGCCCACCCGACCCGACCCGAGGAGTCCGAGATGACCCGTGTCAACGCCTACGCCGCACCCAGCGAAGCCGCACCGCTCGAGAAGACCGTCATCGAGCGCCGCGAACTCGGCCCGAACGACATCCTGATCGACATCGCATTCGCCGGAATCTGCCACTCCGACATCCACACCGTGCGCGGTGACTGGGGTCCGCAGAGCTACCCGCTCGCACCGGGCCACGAGATCGCCGGCACCGTCGCCGCCATCGGGGCCGACGTCACGAAGCACTCCGTGGGAGACCGCGTCGGGGTCGGATGTCTCGTGAACTCGTGCGGAGAGTGCCGCAACTGCCAGCGCGGTGACGAGCAGTTCTGCTCCAACGGCGCTGTCTTCACCTACGGCAGCGTCGATCGCGACGGGACCATCACGCAGGGCGGATACTCCGAGCAGGTCGTCGTGACCGAGTCGTTCGCCGTGCGCATCCCCGACGCCCTCGAGCTCGACGTCGCCGCACCCCTTCTCTGCGCGGGGATCACCACGTACTCCCCGCTGCGGCACTGGAACGTCGGCCCTGGCACGCGGGTGGCGGTCGTCGGGCTCGGCGGACTCGGCCACATGGGCGTGCAGATCGCCCACGCGCTCGGCGCCGAGGTGACCGTGCTCTCGCAGACCCTCAGCAAGAAGGACGACGGGCTTCGCCTCGGGGCAGACCACTACTACGCGACGAGCGATCCCGACACGTTCCGCTCGCTGCGCGGATCGTTCGACGTCATCCTCAACACCGTCAGTGCCGTCGTCGACCTCCGTGCCTACCTCGGTCTGCTGGATGTGGGTGGGTCGATGGTCTGCGTCGGAGCCCCCGCAGAACCGCTCTCGGTCAACGTCTCGTCATTGATCGGCGGACGGCGCTCGCTCGCCGGATCGAACATCGGCGGCATCGCTGAGACCCAGGAGATGCTCGACTTCTGCGCCGAGCACGGCATCGCCTCCGAGATCGAGGTCATCTCGGCCGCGCAGATCAACGAGGCTTACGAGCGCGTGCTCGCCTCTGATGTGCGCTACCGCTTCGTGATCGACGCCGCGACCTTCGCGGACTGACGGTCGGAGAGAAGCCCCGGGGTGTCACACCCCGGGGCTTCTCGCTGTCTCCGGGTGTTTTTCCGGGGCGTTCTCCCCGGGGTTTTCTTCTCTGCGGGTCTCCATCCCGCGGGTGCGTTCTCCGAGGGTGTTGTTCCCGGGTTCTCTTATACCGCGTTCTCGTTCTCGTTCTCTGTTCTCGTTCTCTGTTCTCGTTCTCTGTTCTCGTTCTCTGTTCTCGTCTCTGTTCTCGTCTCTGTTCTCGTTCTCTGTTCTCGTTCTCTGTTCTCGTCTCTGTTCTCGTTCTCTGTTCTCGTTCTCTGTTCTCGTCTCTGTTCTCGTCTCTGTTGTCCTTCTCTGTTGTCCTTCTCTGTTCTTCTTCTTCTTCTTCTTCCTCTTCTTCTCCGTCTTCTCTCTTCTCCGTCTTCTCTTCTCTCTCCTCCGTCTTCTCTTTTCCTTCTGTCGTCTCTGCTCCTCTGCTCTCCTCTCCACGTCGTCAGGGCGCTCTCACCCTCTTGAGGTCCGTCCTCGCCGGGTGTTCGCTTCCTGCCCGGCGCTCTCCTCGTCGTCGGAGTGCCCTCTTCCTCCGGGTGCTCTCCCTTCGAGTCGTCTCTCCGTCTCCATTTCCATGTGTCTCTCCGTCGCCGTTCTTTCTCGCTCTCGCGCCGCTCCCGTGGCTGTGGTGTGCGCGGCGTAGGTGCGCTGTATCGGGAGATCGGAATATGGCGTTGATCTGGGAAAAAAGCGGGCAGTTGCGGGTCTCGAATGTCGGTGGTCCCCGGTTGACTGGGGGTATGAACAGCACTGCGGAGCTTCTGGATCGGGTCGTCGCCGACCTCGACGCGGTGCTGTCCGACGACGGGCTGGCGGGGTTGTCGGATGCGGACCGGGTCGCGGTGTTGCAGGGTGCGGGGGCGGCGTTCCGGCGTGCCGAGGCGGTGATCGTGGAGACGATCGCGACGGGGGATCCGGGCGACTTTCCGCATTCGGCGGGCTGCCGGGGGCTGAATGAGCTGTTGCAGCGGACGGTCGGTGTGGATGTGCGGGGTGCGACCCGGGTCGACAGGGTCGTCGATCTGGTGCGGCGGCCGATGAGTCTGGCGGGGGAGAGGATGCCGGCACGGTGGGCGGAGATGCGGCTCGCCCTGCTGGACGGGGTGGTCGGGGTCGCGGGGTTTCTGGCGGCGACGGGTCCGATCGAGAAGGTGTGGGATCGGCTCACGGTCGATCAGCGGTTGGCGGCGGATGTCGCGTTGGCGGGGTGCGCCCGCGGTCACGGCCTCGACACGGCACCCGACGACGACTCGACCGGGGACGACCCGGACGTGGAGGAGCATGCGGCGGGTCCGTCTCCGACGGCGCAGGATCTGAAGGCTCTGGCGGAGGATCTCGCGTCGATGTTCGATCCGGATGGTGAGGAACCGAAAGACGAGGACGCGCGGCGTCGTCGGGGGATCACGATCGGCCGGGTGAAGGATGGGATGCATGCGATCCGCGGCTACCTGACCCCGGACGCCGCGGCTCAGTTGCAGCTCATCTTGGACGCGATCCTCAACCCGAAGGGCGACGGGCCGCCGATGCCGGGGGTGTTCTTCGCCCCGACCGGGGGCACCGATGCCGACACCGATTCTTGGGACACCGACTCTTCTCCTGCTGGTGCTGGTGCTGGTGCCGGTTCTTGCGTCGACGCTGACGCCGAGAGGGGGCGCGATCCGGAGGAGACCGATCCGTTCAACTCCGACCCGCGGTCTGTGCTCGATGACCGCACCGCGGCGCAGAAACGCCACGACGCCCTGACCGCAGCGCTCGGGATCGCGGCGCGGCACAAGGACATGCCCACCCTCGGCGGTGCATCACCGGTCGTCGTCGTCACCGTCGACGCCAACGACCTCGCCACCCACGCCACTCAGGCCACCGGTGCTGTGTTCGGAGGCGCTGCCACCGGTGCTGCCTTCGGAGGTGCCGCCTTCAGAGGCGCTACCTTCGGAGGTGCCGGTGCTGCGGCCGGGGCGCGCGGCAATGGTGGGTGGGCGACGATCCCCGGATCCGGTGCTCATGTTCCCGTCTCCGTCGCGGCGCAGGTCGCGTGCAGCGGAGCGATTCAGCGCGTGCTCATGGACGAGGGGCGGATCATCGGGATCACGACCACGGATCGGATCTTCACCGTGCGTCAACGGCGGGCGATCATCGCCCGCGATAAAGAGTGCCTGATCCCCGGATGCCACGTCCCCGCCTCATGGTGCGAGATCCACCACGTCACCGAGCACGCCAGGGGCGGCCCCACGCACACCGATAACGGTGTGCCGTTGTGCTGGTGGCACCACCGCTCCCTCGGCACCTCGGGGTGGGAGATCCGCATGAACGACGGCCTCCCGCAAGTGCGCGGACCGGCATGGTGGGATCCCGCCCAGCAGTGGCGCACCCCACGACTCAGCCTGCCGTCACCCGCTCGAGTGCGCCGCACCTCACTTCGCATCTGAGCGCGTTTCGCTCGATGAACTTCGAGTAGAAGCGGTAGAACACGAGCCCGGAACCCATCGGTTGACGCGCGCCGTCACGTGACACCCTCCCTCACGTGACACCCTCCCTCGCGTGACGCCCTCCCTCGCGTGACACTCATCATCACGTGGCTGTCACCACTGCGTGGCACCCAATACCGAGCACCGAGCACCGAACACCGAACACCGAACACCGAGCACCGAACACCGAGCACTGATCGCCGCACAGCGACCACTGGTTGTCGGCTCTCCACATTCGTATCTGACGTCACAAGGTGTCCTAGAGCCGAGCCCGGCGGGTTGGCTGGTGACTGTCACAGCGCATCCGGCACGATCCCCCCCACCGGTGTTCGGCACCATGAGAAAGGCAAGACCATGCCCACGGGCTCCCTCGAGGAACAGCTGAGGCCGCAGCTTCTCAGCGGTCTCGCCTACGAGCGACTGCTCGCCGAGATCGTGAGCGGCCGTCTTCCTCCCGGGCAGCGGCTGCGTCTCGACCTGCTCGCCCATGCCTGGGCTGTGTCGCGCACCCCGGTGCGCGAGGCTCTGCAGAGACTGGTCGACATGCGATTCGTGCAGGTGTCGCCGAGCGCAGGGACCCGCGTCGCAGAATGGTCGTCCGTCGACATGGTCGAGCGCGCTCACGTCGTCGGTCGCCTGATCGTCGAGAAGACGTGCAGCGGCCCGCCCGTGCCGATGCGCGAACAGGCTCCTCGGTTCGCCGAAGGCGCCTGTGAACTGCTCGGATACCTCGAACTCGCCGAACACCTCATCTCGCGGGAACTCGGCCGCCTCGGCACGAGGATCGTCCGCGATCACATCGACCCCCTCCGGCTGTTCGTGGACTCGCAGACCGCGAGTCGTCACGGCGTGGACCTCGACGCGGATCGCACTTCGCGCCGCGACCTCCTTTCGGGCGCCCTCGACGCCATCGAGCGACAGGAGCCCGTCGCGGCCCTTGAAGCACTCGACGCGTTCTCGGCATCCTTCATCGACGCGCTCGGATCCGGAACCGCGCGAACCGCCGCTCAGCCGCAACCCCAGACCCCGGACATCTTCTTCTGAGGGCATGCGAGCGCCGGCGCAGCGATCCGTCCCGGGTGTCCGTGGCGACGGCTAGCGTGGACACATGACGTCACTGATCGCCGGCCCCGACCGACGCGAGCGATGCGGCTGGGTTGGCGACGACCCGGAATACCGCCGGTATCACGACGAAGAGTGGGGCACGCCCCTGCATGGGGATCGGGCGCTGTTCGAGAAGATGGCGCTCGAGGGTTTCCAGGCGGGGCTCTCGTGGATCACCATCCTCCGCAAGCGCCCCCGATTCCGCGAGGTCTTCGCCGGATTCGTCCCTGAGCTGGTCGCCGAGTTCGATGAGTCCGACGTGGAGCGCCTCATGGCGGATGCGGGGATCATCCGCAATCGGGCGAAGATCGAGGCCACGATCGGCAACGCGCGTATCGTCCGCTCGATGGCAGAGGGCGAGCTCGATGAGCTGATGTGGTCGTTCGCGCCGGCGCCCGGCATCCGCCCCGCGTCCTTCGCAGATGTTCCGGCGGTGACGCCGGAGTCGACGGCGATGAGCAAAGAGCTGCGCCGTCGAGGCTTCAGGTTCGTCGGTCCGACCACCATGTACGCCCTGATGCAGTCGGCCGGCATGGTCGACGACCACGTGGTGGGATGCTGGCGCGCCTGACCAGCAGCATCGGCCCAGACCGCCTTCGAGATCATCCATGCCCTCGATATACTCGTTGATCGGGGGGATCGTCCAGCGCAGCGCGCAGGGCGAATGCAGAGCGCGGTCTCCCATCCGACCGTGAGGAGCATGGGTGGCCACGCGCATGGCATCGACACCGCCGACGCTGGCGGGGTACAGCTATGTGCGCCCGCTGGGCTCCGGTGGGTTCGCCGACGTCTTCCTGTATGAACAGGACATGCCGCGTCGCGTCGCCGCTGTGAAGGTGCTGCTGGCGGATGCGGTGAACCGCGAGGTGCTGCGCACCTTCAACGTCGAGGCCGACATCTCCGCGAGGCTCAGCGCACACCCCTCGATCGTGACGATCTATCAGGCGTCGATCTCTGCCGACGGCCGTCCGTACTTCGCCATGGAGTACTGCCCCGACACCATGAGCGCTCGCTACAAGAAGGCGCCATTGGCGCTCGCGGACGTGCTCGACACCGGGGTGCGTATCGCCGGTGCGCTCGAGACGGTGCACCGGGCGGGGCTCCTGCATCGCGACATCAAGCCGTCGAACGTGCTCATCAACTCCCTCGGGGCTCCCGTGCTCGCCGACTTCGGCATCGCCGCAGCCGTGATCGACGAGGGCGACGGAGAGACGATCGCGATGTCGGTGCCGTGGAGCTCGCCCGAAGTGCTGCAGGAGCGCGTCTCCGGGTCGGTGCCGAGCGAGATCTGGAGCCTCGGCGCCACCCTGTACACGCTGCTCGCCGGAAGGAGCCCGTTCGAGAGGGCGGACCGCGGCTCCAATTCACGCGATCAGCTCACCGATCGGATCATCAAGGCGCGTTACACGGCGGTGCCCGTCGACGGCATCCCCCCGATCATCGACGAGATCTTCGCGACCGCGATGCACCGTGATCCCGCCAAGAGGTTCGCGAGCATGGCCGACTTCGCCGAACGACTCCGCTGGGCGCAGTACGAGCTCGGACTGCACCCGACGGCGTTCGAGGCGGCATCCGCCGAGTGGGCCGCCGCGGCTCCCGTCAGCTTCTCGGACGCCACGGCCCGTGGCCCGGTGATCACGACGGTCGCACCCGACTCGCGACGTGCCGAGCGTGCCGCACGGCAGCAGGCGATGCCGCGCGATCGCGACGACCTGCCCGCAGCGCGTGCGAAGACCCGCTCCCCACTCGTCGCCGGTGTCATCGGCGCGCTGATCGGAGCCGCTGTGCTCGCCGCAGTCGGTCTCGGCGCCCTCCACCTCACCGGGGTTCTGTGATGGCGATCGGCGATCGCGCGCGTGCGGAGGCGAACCCCCGATCGCGGGGACGCCTGATCACGGCGATCTCCGGCATCGCCGCTCTGGCGGTGGTGCTCACCCTCGCCATCACCGCGCAGGGCTACCAGTCGCAGGAGGTGCCCCGGCTCGAGTCGTCGGTCTGGGTCATGCGCGACAGCGGTCAGTACGCACGCGTCAACACCGAGCTCGCCGAGATCGACACAGTGCGCAACGTCGACGACCCGGAGGCGGTCTGGCAGAACGGCTCCGCGGCCGTGGTCTATGCGCAGGGCAACAGGCAGCGGTGGGACGTCGACCCTGCGAGCCCCGCCGATCTGCTCTCCGACTCGTCGGAGGAGGGCACGCCGATCGCTTCCGAGCCGACGCCGGCGGGCACGCGGGAGATCCTCTCCGCCGGGGCCTACGTGGCCTATCGCACCGACACCGGTCAGGTGTCGGTGACCACGCTCGACGCCGGCGCGGCCACCGCTCTCGTCGACCCGTTCGCGGGCGTCGAGGTCGAAGAGGGCGAAGATCCTCCGACATACACGGCGGATGCGATCGGACTGTCGCCCGAAGGACTGCTGGTGCTCTATTCCTCGGACGAGGGCGCGATCCGGCGGTTCGACATCGACGAGCACAGCTTCCTCGGCGATCCCGAGTCCGTCTCCGCAGCTCCGGATGCCGCCGAGGGTCTGACCGTCACGGTCGTGGGAGACCGCTGGGCGATGCTCCAGACGGGCACCGGCGAGCTGTGGCTCCAGGGGCGCGACGAGCCGATCGAGCTCGATGTCGCCGAAGATGCGCGCCTGCAGGAGGGCGCCGACTCCGGCGAGGTCGTGGTGATCGCCGACTCCGACGGCCTCGTGTCGGTCGACCTCGCCTCGGGTGAGCCCGAGCGCGTCGCGGAGGCGTCGGGCGTCCCGGCCACTCCGGTCGTCGTGGCAGGCGAGACCTACGCGGCCTGGCTCGACACCGGTGCGGGAACCCTGTGGGCGGATGGCGAGACCGTTCCGCTGCGCGTTCCGGACGAGGCCCTCGACTCGTCGACGATCGAACCGGTGTTCCAGGAGAACGGCGATCGCGCGGTGCTGAGCGAGATCGGCACCGGACTCATCTGGACGGCCCCCGACGGCGTCCTCATCCCGCTCGAGCAGTGGGCGATCGAAGACGATACCGAGCAGCAGGAGGGCACGATCATCGTCGAGGACGTGGCCGAGCAGATGCCGCCCGTCGCCGTCGACGACGCGTTCGGCGTGCGCGCGGGTGAACAGGTGATCCTGCCGGTGCTGCTCAACGACCACGATCCGAACAAGAAGGACGTGCTGTCGATCGACCCCGACTCGGTGTCGGGCGGACTCGGCGATCCCGCGTTCGGCGACCTGACTCTCGTCGCCAACGGGCAGTCGCTCGTCGTCAATGTCACGGCGGGTTCGGGGCAGGCCAGCTTCACCTATGCGGTCACCGACGGTGCCGCCGTGTCGTCGCCGGCGACAGTGACGCTGACCGTCGTCGACGAGGACGCCAACTCCGCGCCCGTGTGGTGCGGGGTCGACGCGTGCCAGCAGGAGTGGCCGACACCGCAGCTCCTTCCCGGTGGCAGCACCGTCGTCTCTGCGCTGTCGGGCTGGGTCGACCCCGAGGGCGACCCGTTCGTGCTCAGCGATGCCTACGAGACCGACTCCTCGTCGCCCGTCATGGTCGTGCCCATGGCAGACGGACGGGTGGCCATCCGCCACACCGACCCCAACGCCGCCGATGCGGTGATCTCGGTCACCGTCGTCGTCGAGGATGTGCACGGTGCGACGGGCGAGAAGACCCTCGATGTCCAGGTCACCGGCAGCCCGGCCCTGGTCGCCTCGCCCGTGGCGCTGACCGCCCGTGTCGGAGAGCTGCAGTCGGTCCGCATCTCCGACCACCTGTCCGGAGGATCCGGCTCGTACCGTCTGGTCGACGCCGTGCAGACCGCCGCGTCCGCTCAGGGCCTCGAGGTCAACCCCAACGCGGCGTCGGGCACCGTCGAGATGACGGTGGCCGAACCCGGTCAGTACGTCGTGACCTACACCGCCCAGGACGTCTCGACCCAGGCGGAGCAGTCGGCGGTCATCCGCATCACGGCCGTCGACGGATCCGCAGGCCTCGCGATGGCACCTCTGACCGCGTTCGTGCGCGAAGGCGAGGACACGACCGTCGATGTGCTCCGTGCCGTGCAGAACACCAGTGGGCGAGTGCTCATGCTGGCAGATGCCGTGAGCTCGACGCCGCAGCTCGGCGTGCGTGTGGTCGGCAACGAGAGCATCCGCGTCAACGGCACCACGGAGGACGGCGAGCCCGGAGTGATCGGCAAGGCCACCGTGACGGTCGCCGACGGAACCGGAGCCGCGGTGCAGGGAACGGTCACGGTCTTCCTCACTCCGCCGTCGACCGTCACCCGGCCGATCGTGTTCCCCGATGCGATCACCGTCCGTGCCGGTTCACTCACGCGCATCAACGTCGCGGCGAACGACGTGGCCCCGCGCGGTGAACCCCTGGTCGTGCTCCCCGAGGTGACCGGCTCAGGTGAGTCCGGAGAGCTCGTCTTCGCCGATCGCAACGCGCTGCGATACCTCGCACCCACGACGCCGGGCACCTACCGCCTCACGTACTCGGTGTCGCTCGAGCGCAATCCTGCTCTCTCCGACAACGGCGTCGTGACGGTCACGGTCGTTCCTCCGGGCACGAACCGCGCGCCGACACCCTCGACACTGACGGGTCGGGTCCTCAGCGGTCAGACGGTGTCGCTGCCGGTGCCTGCGACCGGCATGGACAGCGACGGCGACCGCGTGGTCCTCGCGGGCATCGACCAGCCCCAGAAGGGCTATGGCACGGCGACGATCTCGGCCGACGGAGACGCGATCGTCTACCGGGCACCGGCGGCCGGCGTCGACGGCGGTCAGGTGACGTTCCGCTACACGGTGCGCGACCCTCAGGGCGAGCAGGGGACAGGCGTGGTCCGCGTCGGCGTGCTCGACGCCGACATCGACGACGCGGCTCCCGTGACCTTCAGCGACTACGTGCGGGTCGAGGCAGGATCGACCACTCCGATCGTGCTGGACCCGCGTCTCAACGACCTCGACCCGGCGCAGAGCGAGCTCGAGATCACCGAACTCGTGCCCAACGCGCCTCCGGTCAAGGGCAACCCGCTGTACGACCGCCTGAATGCGCTGATCGACTCGGACACCTCTCTCGAAGACGGCCGCGTCGTTCTCCGTGCGGGAGACACGGCAGGCACGAACTCCTACTTCTACACCGTCAAGTCCTCGCGCACGTCGAGCACGTCGCAGGGGCTCATCGTGGTCACCGTGACCGACGGCGCGGTCGCCGATCAGCCGAGCGTCGCCGACACCGTGCTCACCGCGCGCGACCGGGAAGACCTCCCGGAGCGGGGGATCGACGTCGTGACCGACCGTGTGAGCTGGCCGTCGGGCGATGCCTCCTCGCTCACGCTGAGTCTGTGGGGTGACCAGCCCGGATTCACGGTGCAGGGCGACCGCATCGTGGGCGCAGCGCCGGAAGACGGCGCGCTGGTGCCGTTCCAGCTCAAGGGCAAGGGGTCGGGAGGCAGAGACGTGGTCGCCTACGGGTTCCTGCGCATTCCCGCCTTCGACGACATGCAGGTGCAGCTGAAGCCCGGCACCACCCCCGTCGTGGTCGACGAGGACGCGTCTGTCTCGTTCGATGCGGCCGACTATGTCGACCTGATCGCCTCGGATGCCGTCGAGGTGGGCTCCGGCCAGTTCAGCGCCCAGCGCGCGGCGGCGTCGTGCTCAGCCGAGGGCTCGGGCGAGGTGACCTACCGAGCCGGCCGGGAAGCGCCCTGGTCCGACACCTGCCTCGTTCAGGTGCGGCTGCAGGGGCAGGAGCGCTGGTCGTTCATCGATGTGCCGATCAGCATCCGTCCTGCGGAGCCTCAGCTGCTGCTGTCGTCGATCTCGCACACGATCGCTCCCGGAACCACCGAGACGGTCGACATGTACTCGAACATGGCCGCCTGGGAGGGCGGCCGCGAGGGGGACGCCGGATCGCTCGAGTACCGGATCGTGTATTCGGGATCGGCCTTCATCGTCACGCGCACCGGTTCTCAACTGACCATCGAAGCGCGAGCGGACGCCAGACCGGGCAACACCGAGAACGTGAGCGTCACCGTGCCGCAGTACGGTGAGCCGTCGGCATCCGTCCGCCTGGTCGTCGGCGCGGCGCCGCCCGATGCGCCGCGGGGCGCGACCTTCACGACGCAGTGCATCGTCACGAACCCGAGCTGCACGATCGATGTCGTCGACGTCGCGGGGGAGTACGACCCGTTCGCGGGCAAGCCCGGATCCGGGCTCCGACTGATGTCGCTCGGCGGGGGCTCGCGGTGCGATGTCGCATCGGTCTCGACCTCGGGAAGCACGTCGATCACTGCGACCTGGCCCGGCGGAGGGCAGGCGCCCGGGGGCCAGTGCATCATCCCGTTCATCGTGTCGGATGCGCAGGGACGCACCGGCACCGGAACCCTCACCCTCGACCTGCAGGGCTTCCCGCAAGCGCCCGCCAGCGTGACGACCGTCGGATTCACCCGCTCGACCGTGGTGCTCGACGTGCCGCTCGGCGAAGCGGGGCGCGCGCACCCCGGCGTCACCGGTGTGACGATCCTGCAGGACGGCTCCCCGGCGAACGCGTCATGCAGCCCGGCGGGAGGCGTCTACCGCTGTACGGTGAACGGGCTCGTCAACGGAGCGCCGCATGTCTTCACCGCAGCGGCCGTCAACGCGGTCGGAACCTCAGCGGCCACGTCACCGCACACCAGCTGGGCGTATGCCGCCCCTGAGGTGTCGAACGCGACCGCCACGCCCGTCTACCGCCCCGACGGCACCGAACGCGGACGCGGCATCGTCGAACTCGCGATCGCCGCGTCGGACGACTCGCTGTCCTTCCGCATCGAGGAGACCGGCCAGGTCATCAACCGCACCGGCGCGACGACCTCGGCCGAGATCGCGCTGTCTCCCGGCCCGCAGAACATCACGATCGTGCCGATCAGCCAGTTCCAGCCGCCGACGGGCGACGGCGGCAATGAGGGCGGCGCCTTCCGCACGTCGGTCACGGCCGCGGGAACCGTCTACTTCGACCCCGCGGGCACGCAGGCGAAAGCGACCTCCAACACGTCGATCGATGTCTCCGGCGTCGCTGCGCAGCCCAACGGCAGCGCCCTCGGAATCGACGTCGTCTACCTTGCGTGGCGCTCGGGCGATGCGAGCTGCAGCGCCGACGGAAACGGGCGGCTGCGGATCTCGGGCGCGGAGGCGCAGTCGTCCTCTCCCGCGTTGACCGGACTCGCCGAATACTCCACTTATAACGTCAAGGCCTGTGCCTCGAACGGGTTCGGCGTGTCCGAGTCGAACACCACGCAGGTCTTCACCTTCACTTTCGTCGAGGGTCCGAAGGGCAAGACCAACTACACGGTCGCGACCCAGCCCTCGGTCGAGGGCAACCGCTATTCCTATGGCCTGGAGTCGCCGCCCGAGATCGGTGCGCGAGACGGCTTCATCGCGCGGTACAACCTGTACGGATCGTGGTTCGAGAACTTCGAGCTGAGCCCCGATGCTTCGCCGCTGCCGGTCGTCGCGCGCTCCTGCCACTCGGTGCTGACCACCTACTGCTCCGATCCGATCGAGATCACCGCGAGGACCGTGCCTACGGTGGTGGTCGTGCAGTTCCAGGAGTGCGTACCGGCGAACCCTGGTGACCTGTTCGTCGTCAGCCGCGCTGCGCGCGGTTCGTACTCGACCATCCTCACCCCGAACATCGTCGACGGGACCTCCGTGATCGACGCGAGGATCACCTGGACGGGGGCCTACGCTCCGCTCAAGTCGATCACGCACCGCGCGCCGCTGTGCACGCAGCCGGATCCGGTCGACCCGCCTGCCCCCGTCCCGTCAGGCCCTGCCGAACCGGCCGACCCCGAGGGATGAGCGCGCTCAGATGACGACTCCCTACACCCCACCGCCCTGCACCGCGCAGGTGCCCGAGACGAATACGGTTGCCCTATGCCTGCTCCCTCCGTCGCTCCCGTGACCATCGCTCCCGAACAGGCCTCCTGGTTCGCGGAGACGTTCTCGATCCTCGCCGCCAACGTCGAACAGGCGATCCTCGGCAAGCGGCATGTCATCGAGCTGGCGCTCGCCGCGGCCGTCAGCGGCGGGCATGTGCTGCTCGAGGACTTCCCCGGCACCGGCAAGACCGCTCTCGCCCGAGCCATCGCCCAGACCGTCACGGGCACGAGCACGCGCATCCAGTTCACCCCCGACCTGCTTCCGGGCGATGTGACAGGCATCACCGTCTACGACCAGAAGGAAGGGGCGTTCGAGTTCCACGCCGGCCCCGTCTTCGCGAACATCGTGCTCGCGGACGAGATCAACCGGGCGAGCCCGAAGACGCAGTCGGCGCTGCTGGAGGTCATGGAAGAGGGCACGGTCACGGTCGACGGTGTCACGCGTCCTGTTCCTTCGCCCTTCCTCGTCATGGCGACGCAGAACCCGATCGAGCAGGGCGGCACCTACCGCCTGCCTGAGGCGCAGCTCGACCGCTTCATGATCAAGACGTCGATCGGCTACCCCGACGAGGCCGCGACCATGCGCATCCTCCAGGGCGCCGCACAGCCGAAGCATGTGCTCGACGGCATCGTCGGCACCGACACCATCCTCACGATGGCCGAGATGACGCGCGGCGTGTATGTGAATCCGCTGGTGTCCGACTACATCATGCGCATCGTCGATGCGACGCGTCGCGCCTCCGAGGTGCGCCTCGGCGCCAGCGTGCGAGGTGCGATCGCGCTCTCGCGCCTCGTGATGACGTGGGCGGCGAAGAACGGCCGCACGTTCGCCACCCCCGACGACGTCCGAGAGCTCGCGGTCGTGGCACTCGCCCACCGCCTCGTGCTCGAACCGGAGGCCGAATTCGACGGCGTCACCGCGGTCGCCGTGGTGGGGCAGATCCTGCTCGACGTCGAGCCGCCGCGCGAGAACGGCACTGCGTGAGCTTCAGCACCGAGTCCCGTCTGACGCGCACCACGGCGGGCACCAGCACGTCGACGCGTACGTCGACGGTCACGCGATACGACCGCACACGACGAGGGCCCGTCCGCGGCGCCGTCTTCGGTGTCCGTCGTGCCGCTCGCACGACGCGTCGCGCGGCCCGCACGGCTGTCGCGTGGGTGCGCGAGACGGTCACGTCGGCCGGGATGCTGGTCGTCGTGGCGCTCGTGCTCTGCATCGCCGCCGGACTGCTCTTCGGGTGGGTCGAGGCATGGGCGGTGGCTGCGATCGCGCTCGTGCTGCTGATCGCGTGCGTCCCCTTCATCCTGGGGACCCACGACTATCGCATCGAGCTGACGCTCGACCGCGATCGCGTGGTCGCGGGGGCGGAGATCGGCGCGACGCTCGATGTGCGCAACAACAGCGAGCGCCTCTCGCTGCCGGGTATCGTCGACGTCCCCGTGGGGGAGGGGCTGGTCGAAGCACACGTTCCACTGCTGCGCCCCGCCGCCCACCACCGCGAGCAGCTCACGATCGCCGCGCACCGCCGCGGTGTCATCGACGTCGGACCCATGACCATCACCCGAGGCGACCCGATCGGCATCCTCCGACGCGAGCTGCGGTGGCCCGACGTCCAGCGCATCCATGTGCACCCTGTCACGGTTCCTCTGCCCAGCACGAGCGCGGGTCTGATCCGCGATCTCGAGGGCACACCGAGCTCGACACTGGTCGATGCCGACCTCTCGTTCCATGCGGTGCGCGAATACGTGGTGGGTGACTCGCAGCGGCACGTGCACTGGAAGTCGACCGCGAAGACCGGAAAGCTCATGGTGCGCCAGTACGAGGAGTCGCGTCATGCCCGCATCGCGATCATCCTCGACCTCGACACCGAGTCGTACGAGAGCGACGACGAGTTCGAGAACACGGTCAGCGCTGCCGCATCCCTGGCGCTTCAGGGCGTGCGCGACGGCCGCGATGTGCTCTTCTCGGTGAGCAACGAGATCCCCGAGCACAGCCGTGCCGAGGTGCTGTCGATCCGCACACTTCCCACTGTCACGCCCAAGGCGCTGCTCGACGCGACGTCGACCATCGACCCTGCCGACCGCGTGATGCGCCTCGAGGCGGTCGCCGCGCTCACCGCGCAGTCCTACCCCGACCTGTCGATCGGGTTCCTGATGACGGGCTCGCGCATGCCGCTCGAGCGACTGCGTCATGCCGCGGTCAAGCTGCCGGCGGCGGTCGAGGCTGTCGCGGTGCGCAGCGAGCTGGGCGAGCAGCCCACGATGCGCACGGCACGCGAGCTCGCGGTGATGACCCTGGGCGCGCTGGGCGATCTTCCGCAGATGCTCGCTCGGGGAGCGCTGCGATGAGCGCGGCAGGCCCCCGGCGCGGCGTCGCAGGGTCGCGACGCTCGTTCGCGCTCTCGGCCCTGACGGTCTGGGCTCTCGGATACGTGCTGGTCGGCGTGGGCCTCGCGACGGCGGCCGCGTGGCCGGTCTACGAAGCCCCGCGCGCTCTGGCGGTCGGCCTGATCGGCGGACTGCTCGGCATGGCCGTCGCCGTGCTGACGCGGGTGCTCCGGTGGGGCATGCTGATCGGTTCTCTCGCGGCGGCCGGCACCTATCTGGTCGTCTCGGTTCCGCTCGCGATCCCGTCGGCACTCTCGTCGATCCCTGCTTTCCTCGGCGGACTCCGGGATGCCGTGCTCGGGATCGCACTCGGGTGGAAGCAGATGCTGACGCTGAACCCGCCCCTCGGCGAGTATCAGGCGGTGCTGATCCCGTTCCTCGTCGTGATGCTGTTCGGCACGTTCATCGCGACCCTGCTCGTGCTCGAGGGCGGTCGTCGCGCCACGATCGCGGTTCCCGTCGTGACCGCGATGAGCGTCTTCGGCATCGCCTTCGGGGTGAGCGGCACGACGGCTCCCGTCTCTGTGCTGGGCGTGGCGCTTCCGGCGCCGCGGGAATGGCTGATCGGCGTCGCGCTCTTCGTGATCTCTCTCGTCTGGCTGGTCGGTCGCTCGCGGCTGCAGCGTGCGCAGGCGCTGCGCACCGTCGCCGCGGCGAACATCTCGCGTCGGGCGACGCCTGTGTGGCTGACCATCCGGCGTCATCTGCTGTCGGCGGGGCTCGCCGTGGTCGCCCTGGTCGCCGGGTTCGCGGTCGCACCCGCAGCGGCCGGGTGGAGCGATCGCTCGGTTCTGCGCGACGAGGTCGAGCCCATGGTCGTCGTGCAGCAGCAGGCGAGCCCGCTCAGCGCCTACCGCTCGTGGTTCGCCGGCAGCACTCTCGACGACACTGTCGTGAAGATGGAGGGCGACCCCGGCGCGATCGAGCGCCTCCGGCTCGTCACCCTCGACTCGTACGACGGCGAGGACTTCCACATCGCACCCGCGGACCGGTTCAGCAGATTGCCCCGCACGGCGATGCCGGGCGCCGGTCGCATGTCGCTCGAGATCACGATCGGCGACGCGTACCGCGGCATCTGGGTGCCGTCGCCCGCGGGTCTCGCCGAGGCGCCCGACTTCACCGGCGCGCGGGCGGATGCGCTCGCCGACGGCTTCCATGTGAACTCCGGCGGCGACACCGCGATCACCGTGGCAGAGGCGCCGGGCGGCGGAGAAGGGCTCGTCCCCGGTGACCGCTACACCGTGCTCGTGGACGCTCCCGGTGCCCCCGGCGAGGTCGCCGCGCTTCAGGGCTCCGCCTCTAACCTCGACACAGACCTGTATCCCGCGCTCACCGAGTGGGCCGAGATGCAGGAGCAGCCTCGCACGGGAGCCGGATACCTCGAGATCATCGATCGTCTGCGAGCGCGTGGCTACCTCAGCCATGCGCTCATCGACGACGACGCCGCGACGGGGTGGATCGCCTCGCTCGAGGAGTCCGAGGGATACGCGTTCGCGCCGAGCTATGCGGGGCACTCCGCCGCCCGCATCGAGGAGCTGTTCACCGACATGGTCGAGCAGGAGCGAAGGGCGGGGTCTGACGCCGCACCCGAGCTGCTGGTGTCCGCCGTCGGCGACGACGAGCAGTTCTCGGTGGCGGCTGCGCTGCTCGCCGAGCACTGGGGTCTCGAGTCCCGAGTCGTGATCGGGGCACGGCTCGCGGCGGCAGAAGAGGTTCCGGGCATTCCGGCCTGCACCGAGACCTGCACGGGCGCCAACATGAGCGCCTGGGTCGAGGTCAGGGGGTCCGGTGGAGAGTGGATGCCGGTCGACACCACGCCGCAGTACGCGATGCTGCCGAGCTCCATCACCGAGGGCGAGCAGCTGCCGGAGCACCCGACCGTGCCCGAGCAGCCGCGGTCCGAGGCGCTCGACCCGCCTCAGGCGCAGAGCGATTCGAACAACGACGCACCCCCGCTCGAGGCGCCGCAGTCGGAGGTGCTCGCCTTCCTGCTGCCGATCCTCAGGGCCGTGGGACTCAGCCTGCTCGCTCTCGCGCTGCTCGCTCTGCCGTTCCTGGTGCTGTTGTTCGCCAAGAGACAGCGCGCCCGAACCCGCCGCACGGCGGAAGACCCCGAGGTGCGGCTGGCCGGAGCCTGGGAGGAGCTGGTCGACGTGTACGCCGATCACGACGTGGCGATGAACGCCGAGGGCACCCGAACCCAGCGTGCGCTGTCGACCGACCGCGAGGCCGCTGACCGCCTGGCGGTGCTCGTCGATCGCGCGGTCTTCGCCGAGCATCCCCCGACGAACGACGATGCGAGCGCCGCCTGGGCGATCGTGGATGCCGAGCGGGCTGAGCTGGCAGCATCCGGCAAGTGGTGGCACCGCATCGTCAGGCGTGTGCGCCCGACGTCGTTCATCGGACGCATGCGGGCTGCGAGCGGTGGAGGTTACGCCGGAGCCAGGCCCGCTCTCGCTACGCTCGGATTCACCGGGTCGTTCGGCGACCGGAAGAAGGGGAACTCATGATCGCACCCGTGGATAGCGGCTACGTGACGATGCTCGCCATCGTGGGAGGTGTCGGCGTGCTCGTCGGCCTCGCCGTCTACGTCTGGTACGCCTTGGCGCTGTCGCGTCTGTTCCCGCGCATCGACGGAGAGGGGTGGAAGGGCTGGGTGCCCGTCCTCAACGAGGCCGAGATCCTGGCGCGAGGCGGAGTTCCTGCGTGGTCGGTGGTCTTCTACTTCATCCCGATCGTGCAGCTGTACGGCATCTACCTCAAGGTCGTCGCGACCCACCGCATCAATCGGAGGTTCGGCAGGGGCGCCGGCATGACGGTGCTCGCCATCCTGCTGCCTCCGGTCTGGGCGACCATCCTCGCCTGGGGCACCCCGCCGCACCCCGAGGGCGAACGACTGGCCGCGTTGCAGCCTGGTCCTCGCCGCACCGCGCAGCCCGCTGCCGCGCCTGCCAGGGATGCGTCGGGGTACACGATCCCGTCGCTGGCTCCGCACACTCCGAGTCAGCCGGATGCCCCCGCGCTCGTGTTCCCCGACTACGCCGCGCCGACCCGTGCGAACGCGCCGTCTGACGCGCACGCCGGCGCCGTCGCGACCGGCGCACCCTCGGATGCCGACGCCGTCGCTCCCTCTGCGTGGGGAGCGCCGCCGCAGAGACCGCAGTCGCCGGTCGGGCCCCCGCCGGTTCCCGGGGCTGCGCCTGTTCCCGGGGCTGCGCCCGCTCCCGGGGCTGCGCCCGCTCCTGGAGCGCCGCCTGTTCCCGGAGCGCCACCCGTTCCCGTCGCCGGGCAGCCCCCGACCGCCGGTGCGCCCGCTGCGTCGTTCGCGCCGCCCCAGCCACCCGCTCCTGCCTATGGGCAGCAGCCACCCGCTCCCGCCTACGGGCAGCAGCCTCCGGCACCGCAGCCTCCTGCGCCTGTGGCAGCACCTGCACCGCAGCCCCCTGCGCCTGCGACTCCTGCCGATCCGCACCCGACCACCGGGATCATGGCAGCAATGGGCGGCGACCCCGGGGCCGCGGGCACGCCGCAGCCCCCTGCGTCTCCGGCACCCGCCCCTGGGGAGATCGCGGTGCAGCCGCCTGCGTCTCCGGCGCCCGCATCCGCGCCTGCGTCTCCGGCGCCCGCATCCGCGCCTGCGTCTCCGGCACCCGCATCCGCGCCTGCGGCCCCGTTCGAGACGTCGGGAGAGCACGCGCCTTCTGCGCGGCCCGTCGGAGAACCGCAACGCGCGGTCCGACCCGCGCCGCCGTCGTTCCGCGACGGCGGGCACTCGGCCGAACAACCGCAGATGCCGACGATCCGTCCGGTCCCGTCATCCGCCGCAGATGCCCCTGCCGCCGCAGACGTCCCGGTCGCAGAGGCGCCGCCCGCGCCCGCCGCTGATGCGCCTGATGCGCCTGCCGTGCCTGCCCCACAGTCTCAGGGGATGCCGTCGGGTGGGCTCGCGGCGGATGTCGACAAGACGGTCGTCACCCCGCGCCCGACGGACGAGGTCGTCGTCGACGACCTCGACGCGACGGTCGTCGTCGCCCGCAGGCGCGGTGTGCGTCGCTCGCTGGTGCTCGACGACGGACGCAAGTTCTCGTTGTCGGGGGCGAGCGTCGTGATCGGACGCAACCCGATCGGCGAGCCGGGCGAGCAGCGGCTCGCGATCTCCGACACCACCCGCACGCTGTCGAAGACGCACGCTCGCCTCGTCGTGCACGACGACGAGTGGCGCCTCACCGATCTGCACGCCACGAACGGCGTCGTCGTGGTCGAGGAGAACGGCACCGAGACGCTGCTCGATCCGGGCGAGAGCGTGACCGGCAACGGCCGGTTCATCCTCGGCGAAGTGGGAATGCACGTGATGGCGGAGCGCGACTCGTGACCGTCTCGTCGGTCGTACTGAACGTCGCCTCCTTGACCGACACGGGGCTCAAACGCGCCGCGAACGAGGACTCCTTGCTCGTGGCATCCCCGGTCTTCCTCGTCGCAGACGGCATGGGCGGGCATGAGGCCGGCGACCGAGCGAGCGCCGCGGTGGTCGATGCGTTCGAGCCTCTTCGCGGGTCGGTGATCGAGGTCGCCGACATCGGCGACGCGCTGAGCCGAGCCTCGGCCGTCGTCGACGACATCTCCGCCGAGCACAAGCGCGGGGCGGGCACCACGGTGACGGGTGTCGCACTCGTCGACCACGAAGGCGCACCGCACTGGCTCGTCTTCAACGTCGGCGACTCTCGCGTCTACCGGCACCACGCCAACGAGCTGACCCAGCTGACGATCGATCATTCGCTGGGGCAGGAGTTGGTGGATGCCGGTGAGCTCCGCGCAGAGGACCTCTCGTCGTTCTCGCAGCGCAACGTCATCACCAGGGCGATCGGGGCGCCGGACAGCACGGCCGACAGCTGGCTGCTGCCGGTGGTCGACGGTGAGCGGCTGCTGCTCTGCTCAGACGGCCTCAGCGGCGAGGTGAGCGACGAAGCGATCCGAGCCACCCTGACCATGAACGGGAGACCCGAGTCGGCCGCTGCGGCTCTCGTGAGCCGGGCGCTCAAAGCGGGTGGTCGCGACAACGTGTCGGTCGTCGTGATCGACGTGGTCTCGGGAGGAGCGCGCACGCGTCCGGACGACAGCACGGCCGGTCGCGAGGCCGCATCCGCCTCTCTCACCGACTCGAGCCTCGAGGGCACGACGATCCCGGTCCGCGCCAGATGACCGACGACGAGCCCGAGGTCGACGAGACCGTCATGCTCACCCGTCGCGATCGGCGCCGGGGCGGGGTGGTCGTCGGTTCGCCAGCAGCGCCGAGCGAATCGGAGGCGGCTGTCGCGGACGGCGCAGCGGAGACCCACGATTCCACCGCGGCCGACGATTCTGAGGCGCCGGACGATGTCGATGAGGCGACCGTCGTCGTCGACCGCCATCCGATCGCGGTCGGGGCACCCGTCGATCCTCTCGGGGAACCAGTCGATCCTCTCGAGGAGGCGACCGTCGTCGTCGAACGGAGCCCGTCGAGGTCGGATTCGAGGTCGGATGTGCCGGACGGTGCTCGCGACGGGGAACAGGAGCAGGAGCTCCCCGATGAGCCGACCGTGCTCGTCTCCCGGACTCCGCGCCGTGTGCGCAGGAAGCGATCGGAACGGCCCGAAGAGGGCGACGCCGTCGTCGATCCCGCCCCCGTCACCGATCCCAGTGCCGCAGCCGTCTCGTTCGAGGCGCCCACCGATGCTCCGGAGCCGGCGATCTACCGACCGCGTCCCGCGCCACTGGGCCCTTCCGCGCCGCCCGTGGTGATCGGCGCCGCCGCGCCCACCCGCGCGGTGGACCCGGAGCTGCCTTCGGTCACGAAGCAGGGACTGCGCTGGAGCGTGACCACCCTCTTCGCGTTCGCAGCGGCCTGTGTCGTCTCGGTCGCCGGACTGGTGGCACTGGGCTTCGTCGTCTTCGCCTGACACCCTCACCCGGATGGGCGCATCGCTCAGCGCCGAGGCTCTCCCACCGGCCGCTGGGCCGCCAGAGGGCCCTGGAGGGAGCGCGCCTTCCAATTGAGGATCAGGAGGGTTTCGAGAGCAGCGGAGAGCACCACGGCATAGACGAGAAGCACGGCCCATCCGTCGGAGCCCACGGCGGTGATGGCGGAGAAGACCATCGCGAAGACCACCACCAGCCCGACCAGCGCGATCAGGCGGTCCGTCGCCGCGCTCATCTCTGTGTGCCCGCCTCTCGCAGCGAGAACGAAGGCCCGAACCGCGGCGACGAGGAACGCGGCGCTGAGCAGCAGGTTGCTGGGGAGTGAGACCATCCCCGGCGCCGCTGTCTCCTTCCAGAGGTCGAGGGTCAGCAGCACGCCGATGAGACTGACGACCACCAGGATCGCCGCGACGATACCGCGCAGACGCGCGGAACGACGAACTCGGTCAGGCGGAGAACTCGTGGAAGACGTCATGCGATTCTCCTCTGCGGAACAGCTCGCCTCAGCTGGCTGCGAAGTCGGGCCATCCGGTCGCCTTCGCGGCGACGCCCGCGATCTGGCTCTTGGCCGAGTCGATGGCGTTGTCGAGCTGCACGTTGGCGCTGGCGATCTGGATCAGCGCCGCGGCGAGCGCGCCGACCATCGCAAGGATCCCGGCGGGTGCCGCGATCAGCGTCGCGAGAGCGGCGATGCCGGAGATGAGTCCGGCGACCAGCGTTCCCAGCGTGGTCCACATCAGCGTCGTGAAGGTGTCGAGGCCGCCTGCCAGCTTCTCGAGTCCGCCCGCCACCGGGTTCACGATGGCGGATTCGAAGTCCGAGAGAGTCGTCCGCTGTGCGGCGGTGGTCTGCTCGTAGCGCTCAGCGCCCTTCCCGCCCCACTCCTCGTCGGTCTGCAGAGCGGAAGGATCGATCTGATCCTTCGCGTTCGAGAGCGGCGTGGCGAGGTCCGAGCGCCAGGTGCCGGCAAGGGCGCGGATCTGCTCACGGTAGCCGGGGCGCTCGTACGGGGCGGAGATGACATCCCAGAACTCGCCGAGACGCTCGGTGAGCCAGTTCCAGGCGTCCAACAGGCGGTCGGCCGCCCATTGCAGCCAATCCCAGACGTTCGAGAGAAGGTTGTTGACGTTGTTCCGTGCCTCTTCGATTCGCTGCTCGATGTCTTCGACCAGCTGACCCCAATCGGGGGTTCCCGAACCACTCACAGGGATGGACATTGACGCCTCCAGACGTTGCGGTCGACCCGCAGGTTCATTCGGACTTGGTTCACAGCTGCACGTCCCATGCGCCGTTGATCGTGCTGACCGTCTCGTCTTCGCGAGCGATGAACAGGTCGCGTACTTCGCGGAGGACCTGAGCGCCGTCAGCCGCTGCGGACGATCCGTCCGCAAGATATGTCGATACCGCGTCGACGATCTCGGTGTACTGAGCGTAGAGCTCGTCACCCTTCCAGCAGAACGCCGCATCCGAGGAACGCATCGATCCCGTGGCGGATGCTGCTGTCGAGAGCGTCGCCGAGACGCCATCCCACACCGTCGCATCGCTGCTGAGAGCTTCGGATGCGACCCTGATCTCTTCCGGTGAGAGCATCGTCTCAGCCTCCCCTTGTCAGCATTCTGATCATCTCGACCGGATCGGCCATTCCCTCGGCGTACTGCGCGAGCGGAGTGCCCTCGAAGGGGAGTGCCGGCGTCGCCGCGGCGACGGAGGTCTGGGCCTTCGAGAGAGCGGAGCGGATCGCGTCGGTGACGTCTCGGCCGTCGGCGGTGCGCAGCCAGGTCTCGTCGAGTCGGAGCCCCACGATCGTGCCCCTGCTGTCGAGATCGACCTGAGCGTTGCCGCCGCTGTCTTCGCCGCCGTGCACCTGAGCGGCGCGCTCGCTGAGCTGAGACAGGGTCGAGTTCAACTCCTTCGAGAATGTCTCGATGAATCGATTGACGTTGCGGTGGAAGACGTCGCCATCCGCAGACTCCACGAGCTCGTTGATCTCGTTCGCGGCGATGGCGGGCGAGGGCGCGGGCGGCGCCGCGACCTCGGGAGCGTCATCGCTGAAGCTGGCTCCCCACGCTTGAAGACGAGCGAGGAGCACCGTGTTCACGGTCTCGAGAATGACGCCGGACAACTCTTCTGGGCGGATGGATGCGCGCCAGAAGGTGCCGATCGTGATCTCGATCGACGGATCGTCGAACCGGACGGAGACCTGTCCGGTCGGATCCTCGGCGGTCTCGGAGCCGGTCTGCTCGAGTGCCTCGCGCATCTGGACTGTCTTCTTCATGAGCTGATCGTGCAGCTCGTAGATCGCGTCGTTGTCGTGAGCCATGCAGTTTCCCCCCCCGGGTGAGCGTCGTCCGACGGTCCCACCGTACATGATCCGACTGCCCCCGCCCTAGGGCCTCGAGCGCGTCGCTCGGTTCAGAGAGATCTGCCCGTATCGGCGGAGCCCGGCCCGGGCACGTTGAGCAGCCCGCCCTCGCGTTCGATCTCCACCGGATCCACGGCAGGCTGCTCTCTGCGGCGGCGCAGCACGATGAGGATGCCGAGCACACCGAGCAGGGTCGCTCCGCCGATGGTCGTGAAGAGTGCGGCCTCCCGTGTGAGCAGGAACGGCGATGCGCCGTGGTCGGGATTCACGGCGGCGGCAGGCGGGCGCGCCGCGCTCTCGCTGGTGTCGAAGTAGGGGCTCACCGGCCCTCGCGTCGTCTCGTCCGGGAGCAGCTCGATGGCCGCGAACGGCTGGATGAATCCCCATCCGTTGACGTCGTCACGGTTGTCGGCGTCGTCTCGCAGGGCCGTGGCGGTGAGCCGGTACGCCCATCCGGCCGGTGGATCCTCGGGGTGCGCCTCGGCCACCAGAGCCGCGGCCGCGCTGGCGTATCCGGTCGCGAAACTCGATGCGGGGGCGTCGGCGGCGAAGATGCAGTCTCCACCGCCGAGCGCCGCGCTCAGCACATTCATCCCGGGAGCCGTCACGCCGACCTGCGGGCCATGGATCGATGCATCGTTCGCGCGGCCGCTGGCGTCGGCGGCGCTGACTCCGAGCACCTGCTCGTAACCTGCGGGGTAGCGAGCGCCGTCTTTCGCATCGGGGTCCGATGCCCTGTTGCCGCCGCTCGCCACGACCAGGGCTCCGACGGCTGACGCGTGCTCCACCGCCGCACGGAGGTCGGGGGAGTCGGTCTCCTGCGAGATCGAGACGTTGATGATGTCGGCGCCGTTGTCGGCCGCCCAGTGGATGCCGTCCGCGATGCGCTGCGACGTCGGTCCGAAGCCCTTGTCCTTGTCCTGCTGCTGGTTGCTGCGGAACACCCGCACCGAGAGCAGACGGGCGTCCGGCGCGAGCCCGACGACCCCGGAACCGTCGACCGGCTGTGCCGCGATCTGGCCGGCGATCGCGGTGCCGTGCCCGGTGGTGTCACTCAGACCATCGGCGCGCTCGCCGTCGCCGACGAGATCCACACCGCCGATCACGACTCCGGCGAGATGCGGATTTCCCGCATCGATGCCCGAGTCGACGACGGCGACGACGACTCCTCTGCCTGTGGCGACGCGGTTGGCGTCTTCGGCGCCGAGCAGAGCGAGGGCCGGCGGGGCCTCGGGTGTGAACACCCTGGTGCCCGGGGTGCAGGCCTCTCCGGCAGTGGCTGCGGGCACGGTCGAGCCGAGTGTGGCCGCCGATGCCGGCGCGCTCGTCAAGACGGCGCCGAGCGCGATCGCGCCCACCAGGAGGGCGGGAAGGGCGGTTCTGCGTCGACGCATCACTTCGTCCCTGAGCCGGGCGACTCTCTGGCGGCTTCGGAGGTCAGCGCAGGGCCGGCGGCGAAGAACTCGATCCACGCGTCTGACACACGCCCGACGTCGTCGGGGGAGTAGCCGAGCTGAGCGATGGGGCCGCTCGCCGCGTCCTCCGCGCTCTGCTCCGCGGCGGCACCGGGGATCGCGAACGCGGTGCCTGATTCGTCGATGAGCACGGCCAGGCCCGCCGCGTCGTCAGACGCTCCGCTCACTTCGACGAGGGCGCCGCCGCCGACCGAGACGTCGACGCCGGAGCGCTCTTCCGGCAGCTCGGCCGTGGTCGCTCCGAGCACGGTGCGAGCATCATCGGTGACCATCGCGCACGGTGTCTCGCCCGCAGCGAGCGTCGTCAGCGGGAGAGTCGGCCAGTCCTCACCGCCGATGAACGGACGTGTCTCCACGTCTGCGATCTCCGCGGGAGACACCTCCTGCTCGGCGCCGGCCTCCTGCCCGCTGCCGAGAAGGTAGAGCTGGTAGGCGAGCGGGCTGAGGCGAGCGATCTCGCCGGTCGCGAGCGCCACATAGCGCTCCTCCGCGGGGCTGCCCTGCGTGTGCACGATCGTCCCCGCAGTCAGATCGGTGCCGGGAACCGAAGCTCCCATCGCGTTGAGACTGATCGGCTCGAGATCCTCGCCCGACTCGAAGAGGTTGAGCCAACGCCCGTCGACCTCGAGGATGTCGGCGGTGCCGAGTCCGACGGCGCGGAGCACGGCGTTGGCGTCGTCCGACGGAACGGCGTATCGGAGACCGTCGGCGATCACGAACAGCTCGTCGCCGCGCTGGACGACGGCGCCGGTCCCGGTGGAGATCTCGGCGATCGGCGTGCTCGACAGCGAGACAGACGCACCCGCGGTGTCGTCGATGCAGGCCGTCCACGACGAGTTGATCAGGGCGCTCGGGGCCGGCAGATCGTCCGGTGCGCCGAGGATGCCGATCGATGGGCCGACCGGGATGCCGTCGAGTGCGGCCTGATCCGTGCGCACGACCTTGAACTCGCCGGCAGGGATCAGCAGTCGTGCGCTCGCCGTGTTGATCACCGGGTACAGCGTTCCCTCGACCGAGACGTAGCGGGCCCCGGTGTCGGTGGCGACGATCAGACGGTTGTTCTGCCAGTCGCCCGGGAGTCCAGGCTGCATGATCCCCCAGAACACCCCGACGAGGATGACGCCGATCGTGAGCGCGACTCCGGCGACGACCGCGCGCAGCGGCTTCGCGGGGTCGAGCTCTTTGCCCCCGGGGGCTCCACCGGTGAACGCCGAGAGCAGTCGTCGCCTGCTGAAGCCCTGGGCCTCGATCAGATCCTTCTTGGTCGCCATGGGTCAGACGAGCCCGGCCGTCGTGACGCCGAGCGGCAGCAGCAGCGCGAGGGCGATGACCTCGACCGTGTCGCCGAGCCTCGTGAGCCGCAGACGCGCCTTCGGGGTCAGCAGCGTGAGCCCGACCAGGATCACGGTGGCGACGACGAGGATGAGGAGCATCCAGGTGCGGACGTCGGGCAGGGCCAGTGCCACCGTGACACCGGTGACGGCGAGCCCGATCGCGCCGATCGCCATCAGCACGAGCACGCCGAGGCGGGCGTAGATCTGCCGAGACTGGAACATCATCCCGACGAACGCGAGCACGCACAGCAGGGCGCCGAAGACGCCGCTCGCAGCGACCAACGGCGTCGCTGTCAGGGCCGCGAGGCCCAGCGCTGCACGGAGTGCGATCAGGGTGCGCGTCCCTGCCGCTGCGCGACGCTTGACCTCGTCCGCGTCGATCGGCTCCGGCGCCGCGAACATGTCGGCATCGCTCTGCGGCGAGATGACCCGGATGCGCGTGGAGCTGAGCGCGAGCCACGGGATGCCGTTCGCGAGCAGCGCGGTGGTCGCGAGCATGATCGCGTACGGCGCGAGCGCGTCGCCGAAGATCGCGGCCGTGGTCGCGGTGATGCCGATCGAGGCGCCGAGTGCGATGGGCACGAGATGGATCTCGGGCTTCTCCTGGGTCACGGCGAGGCCGAGGCCGCCGACGATGACGAGGCCCAGTCCCATCGCGGCGAGCGGCCAGCCCCAGATGCTCTGCACCGGAACGGCGAGGTAGCCCGCGAGTCCGCCGTAGGCCGCGGCGGTGAGTCCGAGCGCGTGCCCGGCTTCGGGCTGACGGAGGCGCATGAGCACGGCGGCCGCGACGCTGAGCACGATCGCCCCCGACGCCGCGATGATCGCGGGCAGAAGGGAGGTGGGCGGGGTCGCGACGAGCAGGAGCGCGCAGAGGGCGAGGAAGGTGAGGCTGACGAAGAGGGCAGTGCGCGAACTGTCTGCCGGCGTCCAGGAGCCGTGCTGCTCGGCCGTGGCGTCGATCACCGCTTCGACGACGTCGTCGTACACACGCGGCTCCTGCATCAGGCCGCCCCGCACGAGCGTCAGCAGCTCCCCGTCGTGCACGCCCTGCGCTGCGGCTCCGCGTGCGGGGTCGAGGGGTGTGCCGTCGGCTCGCTGCAGCGAGTAGCCGCCATGGGTGAGCGTCGGGTCGAGCACGCCGAGACTCCGAGCGAAGCCGGGGATGATCTCGACGAGCGGGATCTGCGATGGCACGCCGACGTCAAGCCGGCGGTCGTCGCTGACGACGGAAAGCCGCAGCACGGTGCCTGCCGTTGCGCTCTGAGTCATGGAACGATGCCCCCTCCATGGTGTGCAACCGAGCGGGAGGAGACCCGTGGCTGCGCATTCCGCCTTTCACCCTAGTTGAGGCGTGCGGCAACGCGTAGTCGCGAGGCGGGACGATTTCTCCATCGAACGCACGAATGCTGTGCGGATACAGCTGGTGTTATGGCGCATCCCGCCGATGTGATCTAGCCTGGCTCCTGAAACGAATCGTGGGGGGTTGTTTCGAAGTCGTCCCAACACAGGGATGCGCTCCCCCGCACGTGTGTCCGTGAGGACCGGAGGGAGTGAGTTATGGCTGATGTCATCTCCGCAGAAGAAGGGGCTCTGCGCCGCGGAGCCCAGGCGGTGCGGGAGACCAAGTCCGGGATCGACCAGCAGACCAAGAAGGTCCGCAGCGAGATCGAGCAGCTGCGCGGCTTCTGGACGGGTGCGGCTGCCGCATCGTTCACGACGCTGATGTCCCGCTGGGACGAGCAGGCTCGTCAGCTGAACGAGGTCCTCGTGACGCTCGAGGATGCCCTCGCAGGCACCGAGCGCGACCAGGCCGCAACCGAAGAAGCTCACCAGCAGACCATCTCGGGCCTCGGCTCGATGATGGGTTCCTGAGCGACGACCACAGAGATTTCAAGGAGAACATGATGCAGTCGATGTCAGTTCGCCCGGAGCAGGTCAACGCTCTGGCAGCGCAGATCCGCAGCGGGTCGCAGGGTATCCGTTCAGAGCTCGACCGTCTCGAGTCCGAGGTCGGCAAGCTGCGTGCGGCGTGGGATGGTTCCGCGCAGCAGGCCTACGACCAGGCTCAGGCCAAGTGGAACCGTTCGCTGAGTGAGATGCAGCAGCTTCTCACGCAGATCGCGGGCAAGACCGAGGAGATCTCGGGCCAGTACGTCCAGACCGACAAGTCGGCCGCCGGGCGCTTCGGAGCCTGATCTCCGGCGCGGGCCCGACGCAGAGATGCGCCGGGCCCGCGCCGTCTGCTGTGCTGTTCGGCGATCGAGTCGGAGGGCGCAGCAGATGTCACGGGAATCGCCGTAGTCAACAGGGAGGGGTTGTCGATGGCCATCGCATTCGACTTCGAGCAGATCTTCGCCGAGCTGAAGCGCATCGAGCGCGACATGCAGCAGTTCCCCGCCGCCTCCGAGGTGGCCGTGTCCGAGGGCGGGTCATCGAAGGCCACCGCCGAGTTCCGGATAGCCGTCACTCAGGTCGCCCAGGGCATGGGTGCCGTCACGGAGAACTCGATCGCCGCCCTCAACGACGCCAACCAGGCGATCCGACAGGCGGTCACGGAGATCGCAGAGCAGGATGCCGCGCTCGCGGATGAGGCGAAACTGATCCTGACCCTGCTCGACTCCGCCGGCCAGCAGACGCCGGCCGGGCAGCAGCCGGTCGGCGGCCAGACGGATGCCGCCGCCGAGGAGCCTGAGGAGATGGACTACTGATGACCCGAGTGCGGCGGTCGATCGCTGCAGTGATCGGCGTGGTCGCGCTGAGCATCGTGGTCGCGGTCCCGGCTGCCGCCGCCACAGACGCGTCGGAAGGCGGGCTCTGGTATTTCACTCGAGGCAAGGTGCAGGCGGCGATCGATGCGGGTTTCGACGGGGCCGGAGTCACGATCGCTGTGGTCGACACGCAGGTGAATCCTGACGCGCCGGGCCTCCGAGGGGCTGACCTCGAGGTGCGCGAGGAGTCATATTGCTTCGATGCCTCCGGTGAGAGGTACGACGCGGTGTCGTCCGATTACATCGCTGCGAACCATGGCACGAATGTGACGTCGATGATCCTGGGCACCGGCGAAGCCGTCGGCGGGACGCCGATCAGGGGCGTGGCGCCCGGCGCGAAGGTGCTCTACTACAACTCGATGGTCACCTCGAGTGCGCCCCAGGGCAACGACGTCGATTCGACATGCCTTCAGGAGAACGGCGAGTTGATCGGCGACGGCGACACCCGGGAAGAGAGGAACCTCGCGTCGGGCCTGGCCCAGGCGATCTCGGACGCCGTTGACGACGGCGCCGACATCATCTCCGTCTCGCTGGGCGGTCTCGTCGACGCGTCGTATGCGGTGGCCAAGGCGCACGCGGCCGGTGTGGTCGTGCTCGGGTCTCTCCCGAACGTCGGCGGAGTGGGCGACTGGCCGTCGAGCTACAACGGGGTGATCGCGGTTCAGGCGTTCGGTCCTGACGGGCAGATCCAGTACTCGACGTACGACCCGGCGCTCGCAGAGCCGTCGCCCAATCTGAGCGACGACGTGATCATCGCATCGCCCGGACTCGACGTCATCGCGCAGGGGACCGCTGATTCCTGGGACGCACAGCAGCTGCGGTCAGGCACGTCGTTCGCTGCCCCGATCGCCGCGGGCTTCCTGGCTGTGGTGAAGCAGAAATATCCGGATGCCACCTCGAATCAGCTCATCCAGAGCCTGATCCACAACACGGGCACAAAGGGCGAACACGAGCCGAAGTGGGACAACAGCGGTGGGTACGGAGCGATCTCGCTCACGGGGATGCTCGCGGTCGACCCGACCAAGTATCCGGATGTGAATCCGCTCTTCGACGCGGAGAACGAGGACGCTCTTCCCAATCAGGCCACCGTGGACGAGGAAGCCCGGTTGCTCGAGGCGGAAGCCACCTCGCAGCCGACGAGCGATCCGGCCGGCGGGGCGTCGTCGGAGGGCGTCGACGCGATGCCGTTCCTGGTCGGCGGGGGAGTCGTGATCGCGATTCTCGTCATCGGCGGCGTGGTGCTCGCCGTGGTCCTGACGAGATCGTCTCGGCGACAGACGACACAACAAGGGGGAGACCATCGTGAGTAGTCAAGGGGCAGGGCCCTACGAGACCGAGCTCGAACGGATCCGGGGGCTCGAGGACTGGCGGATTCCGAAGGCGGCGTCGTTGCGGACGGCACTCACTACGCTGGACCGCGCATTGGGCACTGTGCTCGAGTCGGCGGCGTGGGAGGGAAGCTCTGCAGAGGCTGCGCGGAGCGCGCTGGCTCGGCTGCAGCAGAACTTCCGGATGATCGAGACGTACGTGGGGCATCTCACCGAGACGATCGAACACGCCAACACCTACCGCCGCAACGCCGCGGCCGCGGAGCTCCCGTCAGCCACCGTCGATCCGTTCTGGGCGAACGCGGCCAAGGTGGGATCCGTCGTCGTGCACCCGGTGCTCGGCCCGCTCGCCGCCGACAAGGCCCTCGATGTGATCGGCGGGTTCCTCGGCAACCAGCGTGAGGAGGAAGCGAAGAAGATCGTCGATCAGATCGAGAGGGACCTCTCGCCGTCGGCGAAGTCGCTCACAAAGGCATCCTCGACGTTGGCGGATTTCGATCCGCGCGTCGCAGTACCCACCCCGCCTGAGAAGCCGGTCGACCCAGGGACGGGCATCGATGGTCCGCAGATCACCTATCCCGGAGGAGGGTCGTCGCCTTCGGGTCCCGGGGCCGGCGGCGGCGGGCAGCAGCCCTCGACGCCGACGTTCCCGACGCACCCCGGCGGCGGGGGTGGAAGCGGCGGCCTCAACCCCGGCGGCTGGGAGCCGACGTATCCCGGCGGCTGGGAGCCGACGTACCCCGGCGGTGGGGAGCCGACGTATCCCGGCGGCTGGGAGCCGACCTATCCCGGTGGGGTGGAAGGCGTCGACCCCGACGGCTCGGGCAGCGGAGACGGCGACCCTTCGGTCGATCACCCCGGCGGCGGGGTGCTCCCCGGGGCGCCCATCGGCACGGGTGGTGGCGGTTACCCCGGCGGGGCCGGCGGCCCTGGTTCTGGTGCGTCTCCGAGCGGTTCGCTTCCCGGGGCGTTCCTGCCCGGTGGCGGTGGCGGCCTGGGTGGCGTCGTCGGAGGGGGTGCGGGAGCTGCGGCGATCGCCGCCAGCTCGAAGATCGCCAGTGTCGGCAGCATGGGAGGAATCGGCGGCTCGGCATCCGGCGCAGGGCTCAAGTCGGGCGGCGGGCTCCTCGGCAACTCCGCGTCCGGCGCTGCCGGCGGAACGGCCGCGGGCGGCACTGCTCGCGGTGGCGTCGGTGGCGTCGGTGGCGTCGGTGGTGTGGGTGGTGTGGGTGGCGTGGGCGGCGCGGGCGGCCCCGGTTCTGCGTCGGGCTCCGCCGGTGCCGGTTCGTCCGGTGCGGCCGGTGGTCGCCCCGGCATGGGCATGATGGGCGCCGGCGGAGCCGATGAGGCGGACAAGGCGAAGCGCTCCGGACTCGGAGGCCCGATCGCCCCCAAGCTCGAAGATGAAGAGGAGCGTGGTCCGCGTGCGAAGAGCGCGCAGGCCGGCTCCCGTGACGAGAACACAGACTGATCCACGGGGCGGCGGAGAGCGTGGGCGGCGGATGCCGTGCACGCCCTCGGCATCTGGGTGGTCAGTGGTCGGAAGGGCCGCGGCGAGAGCCGCACACGGTCGATAGGGTTCAGGTATGTCAGTCGAAACGGTAGAGCGGCGTCGGATCGTTCTTCAGAGCGAGGATCGTCGAATCGATCTCTCGCTTCCGTTCGACGAGACCCTCGACGACGCACTCATCCTGAGCGGACTGTCCACGGCGGATCGATTCGTGACGATCGGTCCCGGCGGGTTCGAGATCCCCGGGGACACCGAGTGCGAAGACCTCGTCGATGGCGGTCTCTATGCGCTCATCGACCGCACGGCGCTGGCGCCGCAGGCCCGACCTGCGGTGACGAACGAACGGGCGTCACGCGCAGACCACGGTGCTCGATGGTGGATGCTCGCGGTCAGCGGGCTGCTGCTCGTCGCCGTCTTCGCACAGGGGGCCGGAGATCCGCTGCTCAGACTCCTGATCGGTCTCTTCCTCGTGGTCGGTGCCGTCAGCGGAGCGGTCGCATGGTCGCGCCGGGATTCGGCGGCAGGGGTGCGCGGCATCCTCGGGGTCCTCGCCCCGGTCCTCCTCTCGTTCGCCGCGGGCGCTCTCCTGATCCCGGCGGAACTCGACGCGAGCGCGCACCTCTCCGCCGCCGCAGGTCTTCTCGCCGCCGGAATCACCACGGCGGTCATCGCCGTCTCTGCCCGAGCGCGTCCGATGCGGGCGGCCGCCGGAACCGCGACCGTGCTCCTCGTCGGCGTCGCCGCGGTCTGGGGGCTCGCGTTGCTGCTGCGCTGGGGACCGGCCGAGGCCGCCGCCATCTCGCTCGGACTCGTGCCGCTCGGACTGCGCGCTCTGCCGAGCAGCCTGGTGAACCTCCCTGAGGGGTACTTCATCGACTACAAGCACTTCATGACCAGTCGCTGGACGGTCCGCGGAGCCATCCCCGAGTCCGTCGGTCTCCTGCGACCCGAGCGCATCATCGCCGTCGTCGACGATTCCTCGGCACGACTCATCGCCGGAACCGCCGTGCTCAGCATCGTCGCCGCGCTGATGACCCCCCTCGCGTTCCTGCGCCCGTGGCCGGACGACCCCTTCGTGATCTCCGGAGGCATCGCACTTCTCGTCTGCGTCGGCCTCGCGCTGCTGCTGACACCCCGGCACACGACCTCGCGCATCCTCCGCTGGCTTCCCCGTGCGGCCGCCGCCGTCGTGTTCCTGGTCGCCGGTCTGCAGGCATCCGCCGCGATGGGCGACGGCTTCCAGGTGCTCGGTGCCCTTGTGCTGTTCGCTGTCGGTCTCACCGCGGTCGCGGTCATCATCCCCATCTCGCGCGGCGCGAGCTCGCTCGTCTGGTCGCGCTTCGGAGACGCCTTCGAATGGCTCGCCGTCGCGCTCGCCCTCCCCGCGGCGCTCCTCTACGCGAATGCGCTGTCCCTCCTTCGTGGAATGATGGCGGGATGATCGGGAACGGCGAACCACAGCCCTGGCCGGGCGGTGGCACCATCCCACCCGTGCATCCGGGACCCGGCCAGCCTGGTGAGATCCCCGCGCTGCCGCCGGCGTTGATCGCGGCTCCGCCCGGAGTCGACGGCGCACCGCTGCGGTCGGGATCCACGCCTCCCGCACCGACGCCGATCGTCTCGACACGCGCCAGGACGAGACGCCCCTCTGACGGGCTCGGCCCGGCTTTCGTCGGCGCGCCGGCGGGGACCGGAGCGCGGATCGCTGCCTTCACACTCGATGCCGCGGCAGTGATCCTCAGCGCGGCGATCGTGCTCATCACCACCCGCAGCATGCTGCTCGCAGGGCTCACGGCCGCCGAGCTCGCGATCTTCCTCTGCGTGCTCGAAGCGCGCACCGGACTCACCCTCGGCAACGCCGTGCTTCGTCTGCGCGCCGCCCGCGGCGACCGGCCCTACTCGCCGGGCGTCGGGCGCCAGTTCGTGCGCGCGATCATCACGGGCGCCGGTTTCCTGGTGGCGGTCGGCAGCTGGGTCGTCGTCGCGTCGAGCGCGTGGGATCGCGGTGGTCGCCGTCAGTCCTGGGCCGATCGCGTCGCCGGCACCGTCGTGGTCTCGGTCCCGCCTCGTGCCGCCGCGGACGCACAGCAGAAGGTCTCCGTCGCCGAGGCCGCCGCCCCTCTGGCGCCTCCGCAGGTCGTGCCTCTGGGCGCACACCCGTCCGTCATCGACGAGGACTCCGAGCCGACCGACTCTCGCGCGGCCTCGCACCGCACCGAGACGCCCGCACCCGTGTCGCAGGGGGACGACAGGCCGCTCTTCACCGTCGCCCCGGCCGCAGCACAGCAGTCCGATCCCGCCGCCCAGGCATCCGAGTCCGGAGCGCTGCTCCTGATCTTCGACACCGGGCAGCGCGTGCAGCTCGGGCTGCCGCTCGCGGCGAACCTCGGACGCGCACCTGCGGCGAGTGTGCACGACGACCGACTCGTGATCGTGACCGACCCCGACTCTTCGGTGTCGAAGACGCACCTGCGCCTCGAGCACTCGCGCGGCCGCACCTGGGTCACCGATTTCGGATCCACCAACGGCTCCGACATCCGATCCGACGACGGGCAGACGACCGAGCTCGTCGCCGGTGAGCGCGTCCTGCTCGACGACGCGGATCGCGTAAGGATCGGCAACCGCAGCTTCACCATCAGCCTCCTGCTGGCCACGGACAGCAGCGCCGGAGAGAGAGCATGACAGGACCCCGTCTCGCGCCGCCCCGCGTCCCCTCCGGAAAGCTCCCCGTTCAGGCGCCCCCTGAGCTTCAGCCCAATGACGGCGGCATGGGGATCCTCGGATCTCTGCTGCCGATGCTGGGCAGTGTGGGTGCGATCGTCATGGTCACGATGTCGAACCAGTCGGTGACGGGTCTGCTCACCGGCGGCATGTTCCTGCTGTCGTCGCTCGGGTTCGTCGCGGTGAACGGCTGGCGTCAGCGATCGCAGCGTCAGGCTGCGACTCTCGGCGAGCGTCGGGAGTACCTCGCGTACCTGACCGAGCTGCGCCAGACAGTGCGGGTCGCGGCGCGGCAGCAGCGCCGCGCGGCGAACTGGCACCTTCCTGCGCCTTCGGCCCTGCCCTACATCGCCGAAGAGCGCACGAGGGTGTGGGAGCGCGGCGTGAACGACCCCGATTTCCTCTCCGTGCGCGTCGGCACGAGCGACCAGCCGCTGTGCATCTCGCTCGAGGCGCCCGAGCTGCCCCCGCTCGCGCAGCTCGACCCGGTCGCCGCATCGGCCGCGCATCGCTTCATGCTGACGCACGAGATCCAGAAGAACCTCTCGCTCGGCATCACGCTGCGCGACTACGCCCGTGTCGAGATCACGGGAGACGAGACCGAATCCCGCGGCCTCGCGCGCGCCATGCTGCTGCACCTCGCGACCATGCACGACCCAGACACGGTGCAGATCGTGATCGCCGCTGACGCGGCCGTGCTGCCCCAGTGGGAATGGGCCAAGTGGATGCCGCACACGCATTCGCGCACGGTCAGGGACGGTCTCGGCGCCGCACGCATGATCGGCTCTCAGCTGTCAGAGCTCGAGGACATGCTCCCCGCCGAGGTGCGCGAGCGGCCGCGTTTCGCCCGCGACGGCTCCGGCGTCAAGGCGCCGCACATCGTGATCCTGACGGATGGCATCACCACCTCGTTCAACGACGTGCTGGCGAGCGGCGACGGCGTGCAGGGGGTGACCGTGATCGACCTCCCCTCCCGGTGGGGCGATCTCGACGACCCGAACGCCCTGCGCATCGCGTTCGCGCCGGGCGACAAGGGCAGCCGAGCCGAGCTCGTCAGTCTGCAGGTGCCTGCTCGCCCCTTCGAGGCCGACGCGATCAGCATCGTCGAAGCCGAGGCGACCGCCCGGCGACTCATCGCCCTCTACTCGGGCGGCACGACGATCACGAAGAAGAAGAGCGCGACCGATCAGGCCGAGCTCGTCGAGCTGCTCGGCCTCCCCGACGTCCGTGATCTCGATCTCGATGCGGCCTGGTCGCCGCGTCTCGAGCGGGATCGGCTGCGTGTGCCCATCGGGCAGACGGAAGACGGCAGCCCGCTGATCCTCGACATCAAAGAGTCGGCTCAGCAGGGCATGGGCCCGCACGGCCTCATCATCGGTGCGACCGGTTCGGGAAAGTCCGAGGTCCTCCGCACGCTCGTGCTCGCGCTCGCGATGACCCACTCGCCCGAGCAGCTCAACTTCGTGCTCGTCGACTTCAAGGGTGGAGCCACCTTCGCAGGCATGGCCGACATGCCGCACGTGTCGGCGATCATCACGAACCTCGGCGAGGAGATCTCGCTGGTCGACCGCATGCAGGATGCGCTGCAGGGTGAGATGGTTCGGCGTCAGGAACTGCTCCGGGCGACCGGACCCTTCGCCAACGTCGCCGACTACGAGAAGGCCCGTCGTGGCGGCCGCACCGACCTCGCGCCGCTTCCTGCGCTGCTCATCGTCGCCGACGAGTTCTCGGAGCTGCTGTCGGCGAAGCCCGAGTTCGTCGACACCTTCGTGAACATCGGCCGACTCGGCCGTTCGCTGCAGGTGCACCTGCTGCTCTCGTCGCAGCGTCTGGAAGAGGGCAAGCTCCGCGGACTCGACACCCACCTGTCGTACCGCATCGGTCTGCGCACCTTCTCCGCCGCCGAATCGCGCACCGTCCTCGGAGTCCCCGACGCCTATCACCTGCCCACGCAGCCCGGCGCCGGAATCCTGAAGTCCGACACCGAGACCATGACGCAGTTCCGTGCCGCCTACGTGTCAGGACCCCCGCCCCGCCGTCGGCGCCGTGCGGCATCCGGTTCTGCGCAGAGCACGGGCTCGACCGCGGTCGAGCTCTTCACCGCGGCGCCGGTGTGGCGAGCCGAGACGACGGTCGAGGAGCCCGAGGTCGTCGTCGACGCCGAGCCCGAAGAGAAGCGCAACAGCTTCGAGATCGCCGTCGAGATGATGAGCGGACGAGGGCCGGCGGCCCACCAGGTGTGGCTGCCGCCGCTCGAGACCCCTGCCACCCTCGATCAGCTGTTCGGCGATCTCGTCGAAGACCCCGCCCTCGGACTCATCTCGCCGCGGTGGAGAGGTGCTGGTGCGCTCACCGTGCCGCTCGGAATCGTCGATGTGCCGCTCGAGCAGCGGCGTGAGAATCTCGCGATCTCGCTCGGGGGCGCGGCCGGTCACATGGCGATCGTCGGTGCGCCGCTCAGCGGCAAGAGCACCCTCGCCCGCACCGCGCTGGTCGCCCTCGCCCTCACGCACACACCACAGGAGGTGCAGTTCTTCGTCATCGACTTCGGCGGTGGCAGCTTCACGGGACTGCAGCGTTTCACGCACATCAGCGGCGTGGCGACGCGCTCCGAGCCCGACATCGTGCGCCGCACGGTCGCCGAGGTCACCAGCCTGCTCAACGCGCGCGAGGTGTATTTCCGGCAGAACGGCATCGACTCGATCGACACCTACCGACAGCGCCGCGCCCAAGGACTCGCCGATGACGGATACGGCGACATCTTCCTCATGGTCGACGGCTGGGGAACCCTGCGTGCGGAGTTCGAGATGCTCGAACCGCAGATCCATGCCATCGCGGCGCGAGGACTCACGTACGGCGTGCACATCATCATCACGGCGTCGCGCTGGATGGAGGTCCGTGCCAACATCAAGGACCTCATCGGCACCCGCATCGAGCTGCGGCTCGGCGACCCGACGGACTCCGAGGTCAACCGCAAGGCCGCCGAGAACGTCACGGCGATCCCTGGTCGCGGTCTCAACGAGAACGGCCTGCAGATGCTCACGGCGCTGCCGCGCATCGACGGCGTCGACGACGCATCCTCGCTCGCCGGCGGCATCGACGATCTCGTCACCCGCGTCGCATCCGCGTGGCATGGCCCCGCCGGGCCCAAGCTGCGACTGCTGCCCTCGCGCATCAGCCACGCCGACCTCCGGGCAGTGGCCGCCGCCGCGTCGGCGGACGGCACGGAGCCGCGTGAGATCCTGCTCGGCATCGACGAGGCGAACCTCGCGCCGTTCTCGATCGACCCGCTCGAAGAGCCGCTGCTCTATCTCTACGGCGACGCAGATTCGGGCAAGTCGTCGATGCTCCGCGGTGTCGTGCACGAGATCACGCGTCTCTACGGTCCGACCGAGGCGAAGATCTTCGTCGTCGACTACCGTCGCGCGCTGCTCGGTGAGATCCCGCAGGACTACCTCGGCGCCTACCTCACCTCGCACGAGATGACCGAGGGTGGGATGAGCGAGCTCGCCCAGTTCTTCCAGAGCCGCATCCCCGGCTCCGACGTCACGCCCGACCAGCTGCGCTCACGGTCGTGGTGGAAGGGCGCAGAGGGCTTCGTGCTGATCGACGACTACGACCTCGTGTCGACGTCGCAGGGCAACCCCGTCGCGGTGCTCGCCCCGCTGCTCGCGCAGGCGGCAGACCTCGGTCTTCACGTGATCCTCACGCGTCGCACCGGTGGAGCGAGCCGTGCCGCCTACGATCCGATCATCCAGCGCATGACCGACCTGGGCGCCACCGGCATCCTGCTCTCGGGAAACCCCGAGGAGGGACAGCTGATCGGCAAGGTCAAGGCGATCCCGGCGATCCCCGGCCGTGCCCAGATCGTCAGCCGCGACCGCGGGCTGGTCGCCGCACAGCTGCTGTGGGTGCCGCCGAGCTATCAGTGATCTGGCGGGGCGGTCAGTGGGCGAGTGCGCCGACTGGCCGCCTGAGCTCAGCGGGTCGCGTCGGCGAGGTGACGTGCGTCGTGGCTCAGCACCTTGACGATGATGCCGTGGCGACGCAGCTCCTTGGCGGTGCGAGCACCCTCCTCGGCGTCGCGCCCCAGAGCGTTGATGTTCGCCACGACGAGAACGTCTCCGGTCTTCAGCGTGCCGATCAGGCGCGACAGTCGATCGCTCCAGCTCTCGAGGATGTCGGGAGCGGGGTGACGGAACCCCTCGATCGGCACTCCGAACCGGGTGAGGTCGTCGCGCTGCTCGACCACCGACGGCATGCCCTCGCGGGAGACGACGAGTCCGACCAGGCGTGACCCGTCGGGGCGCGCGAGCCAGAAGTCGCGGTTCTGCTGCAGTTCGGTGAAGCACTTGGGGCACTCCGCGGCCGCGTGCGGCAGATGCAGCGGACTCGTCAGGGCCTCGTCGACGGATGCCGTCGCCTTCATGGGATCGATCGTCTCGCTCATCGCGCACCTCCGGCATCCATTCTGCCCTGATCGGAGCCGGCGCGGTGACCTTTCAGAGCATCCCGAGCGCGCGTACCGCTTCTCGTTCCTCTACGAGCTCGGCCACGGAGGCGTCGATGCGAGCCTGGGCCCATTCACTGATCTCGAGCCCTTCGACGATCTGCCACTCTCCGTCGATCGACCGCACCGGGAACGACGAGATCAGACCAGCAGGAACGCCGTACTCGCCGTGCGAGACGACCCCGGCAGAGGTCCAGTCGTCGGTGCCGTGCACCCAGTCGCGCACGTGCTCGATCGTGGCGTTCGCGGCAGACGCCACGGAAGACGAGCCGCGCACCTGGATGATCTCGGCCCCTCGCTTCGCGACACGAGGGATGAAGGTCTCATCGAGCCACGTGGGCACATCGCCGACGATGGCCTCGAGAGCCTTCGCGACCGGTTCTCCGGCCACTGTCGCGTGCGAGACGTCGGGGAACTGCGTCGCCGAGTGGTTGCCCCAGATGGGCACACGACGAATCGTGTCGACCGGCACTGCGAGCGTCTGCGCCAGCTGTGCCCTGGCGCGGTTCTCGTCGAGTCGGGTGAGAGCGGTGAATCGCTCTGCAGGGATGCCGTCTGCCGCGGCCGCGGCGATCAGCGCGTTCGTGTTCGCCGGGTTGCCCACCACGGTGACGCGCACGTCGGACGACGCGTGGGCCGCGATCGCGGCGCCCTGCGGGCCGAAGATGCCGGCGTTGGCCGCGAGCAGGTCTCCGCGTTCCATCCCGGGTCCTCGTGGACGAGCGCCGACCAGCAGAGCGAGGTCGCACCCGTCGAAGCCGACGGCGGGGTCGTCCGTGACCTCGACGTGCTCGAGCAGGCCGAAGGCGCCGTCCTGCAGCTCGAGGGCCGCTCCCTCGGCGGCGCCGAGCCCCTGGGGGATCTCCAGCAGCCGCAGTCGCACCTTCTCGTCGGGGCCGAGCATGTCTCCGGCGGCGATTCTGAACAGCAGTGCGTAGCCGATCTGTCCGCCCGCACCCGTGAGCGTGATGGTGGTCGTCATGACTCGAGCCTACGACCGTGAAGAGGCCGCCGTGCAGAGTACCCTCGTGGCATGACCTTCAACCCTGACGCTGATGTCTCCGGCAACACCGCCCGCCGACGCGGCCGCGGCGCCGTCGTCGCCGGAGCGGGCGGTGTCGGCCTGCTCGGCATCATCGCCCTGATCGCCGGACCACTGCTGGGCATCGACCTGACCGGCCTGCTGGGCGGCGGTGGCGGCACCGGCGGGGGCACCGAGCCTGCGGGCGGCAGCGTGATCGAGAACTGCCTCACCGGCGAGGACGCCAACGAGAACGTCGACTGCCGAGTGGCGGCCTCGCAGCTGGCGCTCGACGGCTACTGGGAGGACCACGTCGAGGGGTACCGCCCGCCGCAGCTCATCATCGTCGACGGAGCCACCTCGACCTCGTGCGGCACCGCGTCGAACGCGGTCGGCCCGTTCTACTGCCCGCCCGATGAGACGGTCTTCATCGATCCCACGTTCTTCGACCTCATGCAGCAGCAGTTCGGGGCATCCGCCGGCGATCTCGCTCAGCTCTACATCGTGGGTCACGAGTGGGGCCACCACATCCAGTACATCACCGACGTGATGAATCAGTATCCGAACAACGGCACCGGCCCGGACAGCAACGGGGTGCGCATCGAGCTGCAGGCCGACTGCTATGCGGGCGCCTGGATCGGGCAGATGACCCAGGAGAAGGACCCGGACGGTGTCCCCTACCTGTTGGAGCCGACCGAGGCGGAGATCACCGACGCGCTGAACGCCGCGAACACGGTCGGCGACGACAACATCCAGGAGCAGTCGTCCGGTTCGGTCAATCCCGAGAGCTTCACGCATGGCACCAGCGAGCAGCGGCAGGGGTGGTTCGCGAGCGGCTACAAGTACGGACTCGATGTGTGCGCCGACCCGCTCACGGCGGCGCCCGGAGAACTCTGACCATGGAACTCGACGCGCTGTATCCGCCCATCGAACCGTACGAGTCCGGTGAACTGCTCGTCGGCGACGGGCACCGCATGTACTGGGAGACCAGCGGCAACCCCGAGGGCAAACCCGTGGTGTTCCTGCACGGCGGCCCCGGCAGCGGCACGTCGCCGTGGCAGCGTCGGTTCTTCGACCCTGAGGTGTATCGGATCGTGCTCCTCGACCAGCGCGGGTGCGGGCGCAGCACTCCGCACGCGAGCGCCCCCGATGCCGACCTCCGCTTCGTCACCACCGCGCACCTGATCGCCGACATCGAGCTGCTTCGCCGCAACCTCGGCATCGAGCGGTGGCAGGTGTTCGGCGGGTCGTGGGGGAGTGCACTCGCGCTCGCCTACGCGCAGGCTCATCCGGATGCCGTCAGCGAGCTGATCCTGCGGGGCATCTTCACACTCCGTCGGGCAGAGCTGGAGTGGTTCTACGAGGGCGGCGCCGCCGCTCTGTTCCCCGACCTCTGGGAGGAGTACATCGCGCCCATCCCGGTGCTCGAGCGCTCGCACATGATCGAGGCCTATCACCGGCGTCTGTTCGACCCCGATCCGGCCGTGCACGAACCGGCAGCTGTCGCCTGGTCGCGGTGGGAAGCCTCGACGGTCACGTTGCGCCCGGATGCCGCGCAGATCGAGGCGATGTCCGACCCGCACACGGCGACCGCCTTCGCCCGCATCGAGAACCACTTCTTCGTGAACCGCGGATGGTGGACCGAGGGGCAGCTCATCGCCGGTGTCGACGGCATCCGTCACATCCCGACCGTCATCGTGCAGGGGCGTCACGACGTGTGCACTCCGATGATGACCGCCTGGGACCTGCATACAGCCTGGCCGGAGGCCGAGTTCGTCGTCGTCGACGATGCCGGACACTCGGCGACGGAGCCCGGCATCCAGCGCGCGCTGCGCGCCGCGACCGACCGCTTCGCCGGCTGAGCCCGCGGCGGCCGGTCGCGCGTCAGGCGCGCAGCGCCGCGGTCAGGGTCTTCAGCAGCCCGATGGTGCCGCCGTGCGCACGGAACCGCGTGAGGCCCTCGCTCACCGCTGCGCCCGTCCGGGAGGAGACGAACCACGGCGGCTTGGGCAGGATGGTGAGGCGCCCGCCGCCGTTGACGACCGGAAGAGAACGCGGGAACGGCCGGAAGGGTCCGCGGATCACCGAGCGCTCGACGCGATCGAGCAGGAGTGCGTTGTGGACGACGCCGATGCCGCTGCCGACGTCGGCGATCGTGCTGCCGGGGAACGCTCCCCAGGTCATGGTCGGGGTGATGAAGCCGAAGGCCGTCCAGCCGTTGATCGCGATCGAGCCATAGCGAAGGGCCGCGATCGCCCGGTCGAATCCCGCGCCCAGTGCCTTCTCGGTCGACGGGTCGATCAGCAGGTTCGCGCCGAGCGTGCCCTGCAGCCGGTCGTTCGCGTAGGCCACGGCCGCGTCGAGGAACTCCTGGCCGGCGCCCGCCACCGAGACGACGCCCAGCACCGGAGCGAAGTACTCGGTGCTCTGCAGCGCCGTCGCGTCGTCGCCGTCGGAGACCTCGACCAGCACACGATCGCCGAGCACGAGGGCGTCGGGGTACGCATCGGTCGCGAGGTGCATCCTCGAGGGCGAACCGGGGTACCAGATCGGCCGGTCCGGAGCGTTCGCGTAGGCGCGGCGCAGAGCGGCTCGGAAGTCGTCGGCCTGCGCCCAATCCGACGACATGATCACCACCTGGCCGGCGATGCAGTTGTGTCCGCTGTTCTGCAGACGCATCGTCGCGACGTGCTCCGCCTGATACGTGAGATCGGCGTCCGTCCACTCGCCCGGGACGATGATGATGGGCGAGACCCCGCCGAGCTCGGCCGTGATGGGCTTCTTCAGCAGCGGACGGTTCTCACGGCGCCGCCGCGTGGCCGCAGCCCCCGTGCCCCACACGATGGCGTCGAAGGTCGCGGCCGACCCCGTGATGTGCACGTGCACGAGGTCGGGGTGGCCGGTCAGGTAGGCGCCGACGTCGGGCCCGCCGCGCGTGATGCGCAGCAGCCCAGGACCGATGAGCGGCGCGAGCGCTCGCTTGTAGACGGGCACGAGCGCGTCCTGCGTCGGATTGACCTTGAGCAGCGCCGTGCGATTGTGAGCGAGCAGTTCGTAGAGCACATCGAGCACGGGGATCGAGGTGATGTTGCCGGCGCCGAGCACGAGTCCCACGCCCCCCGAGTCCGACGGGGTGCGCTGCGCGAGCCCTGCCGCGGCGCGCGCGCCGTTGGGGGTGACGCCGGGTTCGAGCCAGACCTCTCCCGTGTAGCCGGAGAGCAGGAACCGGTCGATGCCGGTGAGGGGAAAGGCACGCACGCGGGTGCGTCCGCCGGGAGCCCGATCGATCGTGATCCCGTCCAGCGGGTTGGTGCCGTTCGCGAGACGCGTGAGCGTCTCGATGTAGGCATCGAGGGCGCCGAGCACGCTGTAGGGTCCGCTGAGCCATTCCTCCCCGCGCAGCGGATGCCGGCCGTCGAGGCCCTTCGACGCGGCTGCGGTGTCGGCCCAGTCCTCCGCAGCGGCGGCGACACTCGAGCGCACGGCGCGCAGCAGGGTTACCCGCTGGGCGAGTGTCAGGGCCGACCACGTGCGGCTGCCGCCCTGAAGGTCGTCGATCGCGGCGTCGAGGCGATCGCGTTCGGCCTCTCCGAGCTCCGGGGTCTTCGTCGAAGCGGCGGGCGTTGTCGCAGAAGTCATCGGCGTCTCCTTCGGGCGGGATCCCAGCTTATGTCGCGCATTCCGGTCAGGCGTCGATGTCGGCGCGGCGCAGGCGGTAGCGGCGAAGCGTGAGCAGGCTCGCCGCCATCAGCAGGGCGGGCAGGATGCTGAATGCGAGCACGATGCCGGTGATCGCGGCGTCCGGCTGCTGCGTGGTCGTGCCCGCCACGCTCGAGACGTATCCCGTCGCGGCCAGCGTGAGGGAGACCGCGCTCGCTCCGAGCGCGAACCCGACGGTCTCTCCTGCCGTCCAGACGCCCGTGAAGGTGCCGGCCCGGCCTCTTCCGGTGCGGCGTTCGTCGTGTGAGATCACATCGGGCAGCATCGCCATCGGCAGCGACTGCAGCCCGGCATAGGCGATGCCGGCCACCGCGATCGAGCCGTACATCCAGGGGCCCGGCGTCCAGACGGCGAGGACGAGTGATGCGGCGGCGATCAGGAAGAGGATGCTCGCGAGAGCGAACGCCCGCTCCTTGCCCAGGCGCCGGGCGACGACCGTCCAGCCCGGCGTCGCGAGCAGGGCGGGCCCGACGAGCGCCAGGAACACGAGTGTCACGGCGTCTTCCGAGCGCAGCACCCACGTGGCGACGTACTGCGCGCCGGCGAGCATGGTCCCGGTCGCGAGCGCCTGCAGCACGAACGTGCCGAGGAGGGCGCGGAACGGCTGACTGCGCCGTAGAGTGCGCACGCCGGCGGCATACTGCTCCCGGAGTCCTGCCGGAGCGACCGCCGTGGGACGTTCGTCCGCGGCCATGTGATGGGCGGCGGCATCCGCTGTCCGCGACGCGATGAGCATGCCGACGCCGATGACCACGCCCGCCACCACGCCCATCAGCAGGTATCCCGCGACGGGGTCGGCGGTGGCGCCCCTCAGCTCGGGGCCGCCGGCGCCGAAGAGCAGGATGGCTGCGGTGAGCACGACGACGCGCCACCCGAGCAGCCGGGTGCGCTCGTCGTAGCCCGAGGTCAGTTCGGCGGGCAGTGCGACGTAGGGCACCTGGAACAGGCTGAAGGATGTCGCTGTGGCGAGGAACGCGAGGAGCACGCAGACGGCGCCGGCGGTCGGGCCCCAGGACGGGGGCACCGCGAAGGTGAGCGCGAAGAACACCGGAAGAGTGAGGCCGCCTGCGACCATGAATCCTCGACGCGAGCCGGTCCTCGCGTACTGACGGTCCGACGCGCCGCCGATCACCGGGTCGATGATGACGTCCCAGATCTTCGCCCCGGTGACGATGAGGCCGGCGGTGAGGGCGGCGACACCCAGATTGTCGGTGAGGAAGTACGTCAGAACCAGCCCGGGAAGGGTCGCATACCCGCCTGTGCCGAGCGAGCCGATCGCGTAGAGGGCGACCGTGCGGGCGGACAGGCGGACGGAGGCTGCTTCGGGCCGAGCCGCGGTGCTCATCGCGCCAGTGTATCGGTGCGCGAAGAGCCTGCTTCAGGTCAGATGAGCGAGAGCTCCCGGAGCTTCGACTCGACGTCCGCGTTCGACGGCTCGACGTGGTGCGAGGAGTCGGGGTAGAGCACCACGGGGATGTTCATGCGGCCCGAGATCTCCTTCGCGATGTCGGCCGCCGAGGGGTCGGCGACGAGGTCGACGTAGGTGTACTCCACGCCGAGGGAGTCGAGTTGCTTCTTGGTGCGGATGCAGTCGCGGCACCAGTCGGCGCCGAACACGGTGATCGCGGAGTCTGCGGGAGAAGTCATGCTTCCAGCGTAGAGCGCCCTGGCTGGGCGGGCGCCGAGCGGAGGGACGCCATCGATCGATCATTGCTCACTAAGGGTAGCCTTACCTATACTGAGGGCATGAACAGCGCGTGCGAGCATCTCGAAGACCCCGACTGGGAGAACATCGAGGGGGTCGTGCTCATCGCCGGCGACTCGACCGACGCCGGAGCCATCGCCGCCATCGCCGCACGGCTGCCCTGGGATGCCGAGGGGGTCATCCTCCTCGAGGCGGCCGCACGCATCCAGTTCCGCCACATCGACGTGCCCGAGGGGGTGTCGGTGCGCTGGCTGCTGCGCGGCGACGGCATCCGTCAGCATGCGAAAGGCGAACGCCTCGCGAATGCCGTGCACTCGTGGTGCATCGAGTGGACGTGCGCGGAGCCCGCGCTGCAATGGACGGTCTGGCTCGGCGCGCATACGCCGCCGCACGTGGCGCGGATGGCACGCAGTCTGCTCGGCGTCGCGAACTGACGCCGCGGGCGCAGCGTCAGCGGTCAGCGGTCAGCGGTCAGCGGTCAGCGGGCAGGGACGCGGGCGCGGGGTCCGCGGACCCGATTCAGCGGGTCGCGAGCGCCGGAGCGCCGACGGTCGCGCCGGCGCTGATCGCATCGAGCGCGCGGCGGAGCGACGAGCTCGACGTGTGCGCCGTGTACGGGAAGTACACGACCTCGACGCCCACCTCCGCGAACTCCCGCTCGAGCCGCAGGCCCTTGTCGGTGCCGCGCCAGTCGTCGCCCTTGAAGAAGTGCGTGAACTGCACGTCTCGCCACGAATCCATCTTCGACGGAGTGGTCTCGACGTAGACGTCGTCGACGAACGAGATGTGACGGACGATCTCGGCCCGCTCAGCGGTCGGGATGACGGGCTCGATGCCCTTCACCTGCCGCAGCATCTCATCGCTGACGACACCGGCGACGAGGATGTCGCAGTGCTGCTTGGCGTGACGAAGAAGGTTGAGATGCCCGACGTGAAACAGGTCGAAAGCACCCACGGCATAGCCGATGCGCGTCCCCATGATCTCCCCAGATCAGTATTTCCCCAGAGGCGGATCCCCATCCGCCCAGCGACTCCCACAGCCGCATCCCGTCACTCTAGCAGGTCGTCGTTTCCTCATGCATAGGAACACATGGAACTATGGAGTCCGCAGTGCTGTCGGCACAGGGGAGGGGCGCACAGTGGGGACATCGGTCACCGTCATCGTGCCGACCTTCAACGAGCGTGAGAACGTCGCCGAGCTCGTCGCACGCACCGCCGTCGCGCTCGCCGGATACGACGCGGAGATCCTCTTCGTCGACGACAGCACCGACAGCACCGCCGCCGAGGTCGAGCGGGTGGCCGCCGACGCCCCGCTGCCGGTCAGGGTCATCCACCGCACGGACAACACCGGCGGACTCGGGGGAGCGGTCGCCGTGGGCCTCGAGGCCGCGGCATCCGATCTCTGCATCGTCATGGACGGCGACCTGCAGCATCCGCCCGAACTGCTTCCTGCACTGGTGCGCCGGCACGACGAAGGCGATGCCGATGTCGTGGCAGCCTCGCGCTACATCGGCGGGGGCGACATGAGCGGTCTGGGCACTGCCGTGCGGTTCGGAGTCTCTCGGTCGGCCACGTGGCTGACGCGAGCGATGTTCCCGATCCGTCTCGCGCGCAGCACCGATCCGATGACCGGCTTCTTCCTGGTCGACCGCTCGCGCCTCGACCTCTCCGCCCTCAGGCCGCAGGGCTTCAAGATCCTTCTCGAGATCCTCGCCCGCACCGATCTGCGCATCGCCGAGGTGCCGATGGAGTTCGGCGAGCGCCGCCACGGAACCTCCAAGGCGAGCCTGCGTCAGGGGGCGACCTTCGTCGCGCACCTGGCCAGACTGCGATTCGGCAAGATGTCGCTCTTCGCGATGATCGGTGTGATCGGGGCGGTCGCCAACCTCGGCATCATGTGGCTGCTGACGCTGGCCGGTGTGCCCTACATCTGGGCGGCGATCATCGGCGCCGAGGTCACCATCATCGGCAATTTCATCCTGCAGGAGCGATTCGTCTTCGCGGATATGCGCACGGATGCGCGAGGGCTGGGCGGCCGCTTCGCCGCGTCGTTCACGTTCAACAACGTCGAGGCAGCGCTGCGCATCCCTGTGATGGCATTGATGGTCGAGACCTGGCATATCTCGAGCGTCCTCGCGACGGGACTGTCGCTCATCGTCGCGTTCTTCGCGCGCTTCCTCTTCCACTCCCTGGTCGTATATGCGCCGAAACGGCGTGTGAAGGCGGACGCGACGACGGGCGAGCCGAAGCCGGACACCGCGACCGTGCGCATCATCCGGGCGATCGACGCCGAGGCGATGAAGCCCGGCGAGCTCTGAGGTCGTGTCGAGTCGGATCACTGTGCGGCGCGCCGGGTCCCCGCGGTAGACCCGAACTCGTGATTCGGTCGTGCGTGCGAGGATGTCTGGCGGGGAGGCGAGATGAAACGCAAGGCTCTGGGGGCCGTGATCGCGCAAGCGGCGCAGGCGGGAATAGGTCTGCTTCTGCAGATACTCGTCGCGCGACTGCTCGGGATCGACGAGTACGGGCGCTTCGCGATCCTGTACGGGGTCGTGATCGTCGCGACGGCCGTGGTGACGGGGCTCATCGGCGATTCACTCGTCGTGCTGGAGCGTTCGCAGCGTGCGATCCGGGCCGGTCTGCAGGCGATGCTGCTCATCACGTCGGCGGTGCTCGCGGCTGGTGCGTTCCTGACCGCCTGGCTGACGGGCTTCTCGGATGCGCTCGAAGCGGCGATCTTCGCGGTCGCCCTCGCCGCATTCGCCGTCGAGGAGATCGTGCGGCGGCTCCTTATCGCGCACATGTCGTTCGTGCGCACCGCCGCCACCGATATCTCGGGATTCATCGTCGCGCTCGCGATCATCCTCGCCGTGAATGCGACCGGCACCCTCTCGCTGGGGGTGTTCCTCGCGGGCATCGCTGCGGGGCAGATCGTCGCGACAGTCATCGGCTGGTTGCTCGTGCCCCGCTCCGATCGACATCTCGTCGGACTCCGCGGTGCCGCGATCGCCCCTGTCTGGCGCTATGGCATGTGGCGGGGGCTGCAGCAGGTGCTGCGCCCCAGCCTGTTCACGGTGCTGCGCCTGCTGGTGCTCGCGGGCGCCGGACTCACCGCGGTCGGCCTGCTCGAAGCTGCGCGCACGTACACATCGCCACTGATCCTGGTGATCGGTGGGCTCTCGTCGTTCCTGTTCGTGCGCTTCGCCGACCAGCACAGAGCAGGCACGGGAGGCTCCGTCCGTGAGGCGGACCGCGTCGTGGGCTTCCTCCTGATCGGCACGGTCCTGATGAGCGTCGTCGCCGTGGCGCTGGTTCCCTGGGTGAGTCCGCTTCTCTTCGACGTCGAGGTCGATCCGCTCGCGGTGGTCGCCTGGCTCGCGTATGGGATGTCCGTCGCGATCGTCACCCCGTACGGCGCACTGGGAGCGGTCGGAGGCAAGCAGGTGGCGGTGTTCCTGATCCGCCTCTCGGACACCATCCTCGCGATCATCGCCGTGATCGTGATGCTCGCGTGGGGAGCGGAACCGTCGACTCTCCCGTTCGCGCTCGCGGTGGCGTCGATGCTCGGCGGTCTGGGGCTGCGGTGGCTCGTCGTCGCCGACGGTCGGACCGAGAGGCCGCCGCGGTAACAGGTGGCCGCGGGGCGAATGGTAGGTTTAGGCCCTGTCTTCGACTGAGGGGGTTGGCGATGGAAGATGTTCCTTACGGACGTATTCTGCGCGAGGGATGGGTGGTCATCGTCGTGCTCGCGGTGTTCGGGGCCGGCATGGGGTGGCTCGTGACCAAGATGCTTCCAGAGACCTATGCGGCGACGTCGACTCTCCTGCTGCGCGTCGACTCGACCGAGGCATCGCTGTTCGAGCGCAACCAGTTCAGCCTGGCGCGCATCAAGTCGTATCCGCCGCTGGTCGACAGTCCGGAGGTCATCGACGCCGTACGCGACGACCTCGACCTCGACGACGACGAGTACCCCGACCGCGACATCCGGCGAATGGTCTCGGCCGAGAACACGGCTGACACCGTGCTGCTCGTGGTCCGCGCCGACGCGCCGACCGCCCAGCTCGCAACGGACATCGCCAATTCGGCCGCGACCCACCTGTCCGAGTTGATCGGTGAGACCGAGAACGACGAGGATGACGCGCGCTACACCGTGGCGCTCGATCAGGTGCTGCCGGCGGTCGCACCGCTTGCTCCGATCTCGCCGCAGGTGACGGCGATCACAGGGCTCGGCGGCATCGCGGGTCTCGCGCTCGGAGCGATCGTCGCCGTATACCGCACCACGACCAATCGGCGTCTGCGCACGATCTCGGATGTCCGACGCTCGTCCGGCCTTCCCGTCATCGGGCAGATACCGAGACGCAGCCGTCTGCGCCAGGACGCGAACTCCGGAGCGGCGGTCGCCTACGAGGAAGCGGCAGGAAACCTCGTCGCGCTCGCCGGAGGCGGCGTGCGCACACACGTGGTCGTCCCGGCCACAGACGACGCGATTGACGACGAGGCGGTCACGGGGATGCTCGAGGCCCAGCGGCTGATCGGCGCGACCGCGTGCGTCGTGGACACGAGAGAATCGCACGTGAAGGGCCACGGTCACACGCTCAACGAGGTGCTCGAGGGCGAGCCGATCTCGACGGGTGAGGAGACCGACGCGGTCTTCGTCGCCGACGATCCCATCCCGCTCGAGAAGCTGGTCTCGGCGCTTCCCGGCATCATCGCGGCCCTGCATGAGGCCTTCGACGTGGTGGTCGTCGTCTGCGATCCCGGGGCCTCGGCGCTCATCGAGAAGCTGGCGGGTCCGGGGGCGGGTGTCATCATCAACGTGAAGCACAACTCCACGTCCGCGACCGATCTGGTGGCCGTCACGACGCGCCTGCGGGTCATGGGCGTGCGCCCGGTGGGCGTGGTGATGCTGCACACGGGTTCGAGGTCCCTCGGCTCCATCGCCGAGTCATGGCGGATCTCCGACCGTGATCCGGCTCCGGTTCTCGCGGGCGCCGGAGGCTCGCATGCCCGCTCTGACTGACACCCGTCGCCAACCCCGGCAGCAGTCCGCTCACCACCCGAGCACCGCGCGGGTGACGGCGGTGTGCGCTCTCTACGTGCTGATCATCGTCAGCGTGATCCCGTGGCGAAGCGCGACGATCTACTCCGGCGGTGCCGATGGAGTGGTGGTCGCCAAGGCGTTCATCGCTGTGCTCGCGTTCGCCGCCACCCTCGCCCTGGCCGCGCGGACACGCGAGCGGGTCGCCGTAGGGATCGCCCCTGCATGCGTGATCGCCCTCGCCCTGCTGGTGAGTGTGCTGGGTTCGGTTCTCGCGGGCAACGACTCCGCGACGATCATCCTCGTCGGCAGGATGTTCCTTGTGATGGCCACGATCCTCTTCCTGCTCACCACCGTCCCCTGGGTGACGAGCATCGTGTGCCTCCTCGCAGCGATGGCCTCGGTGGCGGTCGTCGCCGCCGTCACGGGCCTGCCGAGCCTCGCGGCCAGTGGTCGCCTCGGCGGAGGCATCCCGGAGATCCATCCGAACGAGCTCGCGGGACTCGTGGCCGCGCCGATCATCGGACTGGTGATCCTGATGCTGCGCAACGGCGTGCGGGTGTGGCGCCTGCTCGCCGCGGTCGTCCTGGTGGGGATCGCCGTGGCCAGCGGATCGCGGACCGGGCTGCTCGCGATCGTCGTCGGAATCGGCGTCGCCGTTCTGGTCAACGGGATCCGCGACCGCAGCGTGCTCTATCTGCTTCTCGGAGCTCTCCCGCTCGGTTACGCCATCGGCTCGTTCACCGACGTGTTCGGCAGCCTGGCCACGAGAGCGGGTTCCAACGACACGTCCACCGCGCTCGACTCGCGCTTCGACGTGTGGAGGGTCGTGCTCGGCTGGGACTGGGGTGAATGGCAGAAGTGGATCGGCATCGGGCTCTCGGCCAAGAAGATCCCCGTCGACATCAAGTGGCGTGACGAGCAGGTGCTCGACAGCAGCTGGGCGTCGCTGCTCGCCCAGACCGGCCTCATCGGCACGGCGCTGATCGCGGCACTCATCGTGTGGTGCGTGGCGAGCGCGCTGATCTCGTCTCGGCGTCGGTGGCTCGTCACGCCGTTGCTGACGCTCGTCATCATCCGCTCCGTCACCGAGAGCGGGCTGATCGACAGCGCTACGGCCTTCATCCTGTTCTTCGTGGTGGCCTCGCTGCTCACACATCGGTCGCGACATGCGGACGACCCCGTGGGACCCGAATACGATCGGGTCGACGGGCGCAGGTCACACCACCTGAGTCTCACCTAGAATGTCGGTATATCCGTGTCATCGACGCGGAGAACCGGTGCGCGGAGGAGGGGACCAGTGTCTGAGTCGCTCAACGAGCCGCGTCGGCGGATGGGGTGGCGAGGATGGGCGATCGCCGGCGTGATCGCGGCGCTCCTCATCGGCGGAACGGTCTGGGGTGTGCTGGCGAACAGCGACTCCAGCGAGGGGAATCCCGGCGCTTCGGCATCCCCCGGCGCCACGGGCAGCCCGGGGCCGACACCGACGCCTCAGCCCACTGAGTTCGAGACGCCGTCGCCCGGCTCCACCGACGCGGTCGTCAAACCCGACGCGGGCGATGAGGTGCCGATCGACGAGCCGGCGCCGCCCGTGCAGGGCGTCGTCTCAGAGGTCACGGCGCTCGAGGCCATCACTGCCGGCAACGACATCCCGGGAGAGCCGAGCGGCCCGGCGATTCAGGTGACGGTGCGGCTGACGAACGAGTCGGACGAGGCTGTCGATACCGCAGGCGCGAACGTCACCCTCACGTACGGCGGTGACGACAGACTTCCCGCAGCCGGTCTCACGGGAGACGCCTCGTCGGTCTGGCCGGCATCGATCGCAGCGGGCGACAGCGCAGAAGCGATATTCCAGTTTGCAGTTCCCTCTTCTCCTGAGGGGGACCTGCGTGTTACCGTCGATATATTGGCCTCTGCGCCAAACGTCATCTTCGTAGGCCCACGACCCTAGGTCGTCAGCACCGAGCGACGTAATACTGGGGAATCATCGTTCGGTGCCGATGTAGGGGTCGCGCACGAACGGTCCATCATCTGGGGAGATGAACGATGGGCACTACAGCAATGTCTTGGGGACGCCGCGGACGCGGTGCATTGATCGCGATCGCGGTGACGCTCGCCGTCGCCTTCGGATCGCTGGTGACGATGTCGCCCGCGCAGGCGGACGTGAGTCCACCGGCCGGAGAGGCCTCGACGGTCACCGCTGATTCGCTGCCTACGGTGCAGATCAACGGCATCGTCTGGGATCAGGCCGTGGTCGGCAACGTCGTGTACGCCGCCGGCAAGTTCACCAGCGCACGCCCCGCAGGGGCGGCCGCCGGAACGAATGAGACGCCGCGATCGAACCTCCTGGCCTACGACATCCGCACCGGGGTGCTGATCGCGTCGTTCGCGCCGTCGATCAACGGCCAGGTGCGTCAGGTCGAAGCGTCGCCAGACGGCACTCGCCTCTACATCGTCGGTGACTTCACGACCGTGAACACCCAGACCCGCAACCGCGTGGCGGCGTTCGACCTGCCCAGCGGAAACCTCGCGGCGTTCAACCCGAACTCCAACGGCGTCACCTCGGGTGTCGCCGCGACCAACGACACCGTGTACATCACCGGGACGTTCGGTCGCGTCTCCGGCAACGACCGTTCCGGCGCCGCAGCGTTCACCCGCGCCGGCGCTCTGCTGCCCTGGGCCCCGGCGCTCGAAGGCCGGCAGGGTCGTGTCGTGACCGTCTCTCCCGCGGGCGACAAGGTGGTCCTCGGCGGTAACTTCCAGACTCTCAACGGCAGCTCGAACCCGGGCTACGGCCTGGCCATGGTCTCGGCATCCGACGCCTCCCTGCTGCCGTTCTCGGCGAACAACGTCATCCGCAACGCCGGACTCGACGCGGCGATCCTCTCGCTCAAGTCGTCCGGCGACGACATCTACGGCACCGGCTACGTGTTCGGCGCCGGTGGCAACCTCGAGGGCTCCTTCCGCGCATCGTGGTCGAGCGGCGACCTCGTCTGGGTCAACGACTGCCACGGCGACCAGTACGACGTGGAGCCGATGGGCGACACCGTGTACGCGGCCGGTCACTCGCACTACTGCGGCAGCCTCGAAGGCGGTTTCCCGCAGAGCGACCCCTGGTCCTTCTACCGCGGTCTCGCGGTTTCGAAAGACGTCGCGCGGACGACGCCCTACGGACTGAACCTCGGATACTACGACTTCGGCGGCAACCCGGCGCCCAAGCTGCTGCACTGGTTCCCCGCTTTCAACGCGGGCAACGTCAGCGGCGCATCGCAGGGCCCGTGGTCGGTCAGCTCGAACAGCGAGTACCTCGTCTACGGCGGTGAGTTCACCCGGGTGAACAACACCGGTCAGCAGGGTCTCGCCCGCTTCGCGGTGACGTCGAAGGCGCCCAACGCGCAGGGACCGATCCTCTGGAACACGGCCTGGCCCGCCTCGTCGATCGCCCTCACGGGCGGATCGGTCCGCGTCAGCTGGCCGCTCAACTACGACCGTGACAGCGAGTACCTGAAGTACGAGGTGCTGCGCGACAACGCGGTCGTCAAGACCTATGAGAACGTCCGGTCGAAGTCCGCCGACTGGGGGCTCCCTCCGATGGCGTTCGTCGACACCACCGTCACGAACGGAACCACGTACACGTACCGCGTGCGTGCCACCGACAACGAGGGACACTCGATCCTCGGTGGGACGACGACCGTGACGGCATCCGGATCCGCGGCCCCGAGCGCGTACCGCACCGCGGTGCTCGATGACGCACCGTTGAACTACTGGCCCCTCGACGACTCGTCGGCCACGCTCTCGTATGACTGGGCCGGCGCATCCGACCTCGCCGTGCGCAGCGGCGTGACCCGCGGAACCACCGGTGCCATGCTCTCGGACTCGCGCAGTGCGTCGAGCTTCGACGGGTCCGGCGAGGGCTTCGCGTCGACGACATCGGCGATCGCCGGTCCGAACACGTTCGGCATCGAGGCCTGGTTCAAGACGACCACCACCAACGGTGGAAAGATCGTCGGATTCGGCAACAGCTCCACCGGCACCTCCGGCAGCTACGACCGCCACGTCTACATGGAGCCGAGCGGACAGGTCACCTTCGGTGTCTACCCGGGGTCGTCGCAGACGATCAGCTCGGCCAGCGCGTTCAACGACGGGCAGTGGCACTACGTGTCGGCGGGTCTGAGCGACGGCGGCATGGTGCTCTACATCGACGGCGTCCGCGTCGCCCAGCGCACCGATGTCACGTCGGCGCAGGCGTACAACGGCTACTGGCGAGTCGGAGGCGACAGCCCGTGGTCGGGAGCAGCCTTCTTCCCCGGTCAGATCGACGACGTCGCCATCTACGGCGCCCCGCTGACCCGCGAGCAGGTCGCTTCGCACTACACGGCATCCGGTCGTGAGCTCGAGGGATCGACCGCTCCGGCTGACGCGTACGGCGCGGCCGTGTACGCCGCAGACCCGGCGCTGTACTGGCGACTCGGCGAGTCGACGGGCGACACCGCAGCGGATGCCTCGGGCTACAACCAGAAGGGCACCTACTTCGGCAGCGTCAGCAAGGGCGCCGACGGAGCCCTCGCCGGTGTGACCAACAAGGCGGCCTCGTTCGAGGGTGGCCAGGTCATCAGCCAGAACTCCTACACGAACCCCCGCTCGTACTCGCTCGAGGCATGGTTCAAGACGAGCACGACCACCGGTGGCAAGATCATCGGCTTCGGCAACAGCTCGAACGGCAACTCCTCGGGCTACGACCGTCACGTCTACATGACACCGGACGGCAAGCTCATCTACGGAGTGTGGGTCGGTTTCGCCGACACGCTGCAGACCTCCGCGTCGTACAACGACGGCCAGTGGCACCAGGTGGTCGCCACGCAGGGCGCCACCGGAATGCGCCTCTACGTCGACGGCGTGGAGCAGGGGTCCAACGGCCAGACGAACGCTCAGGACTACACCGGGTACTGGCACGTGGGCGGCGACGTCACGTGGGGTCCGGGCGACTGGGAGTTCGACGGATCGATCGACGAGGTCGCGGTCTACCTGTCGCCGCTGTCCGGAACGACCGTCTCGCAGCACTACGCGCTGGGAACCACGGGAGCGCCCGCGAACATCGCACCGACGGCGAGCTTCACGAACACCATGACCAAGCTCGGCCTCGCGGTCGACGCGAGCGCCTCCGCGGATGCCGACGGCACGATCGCGAGCTACAGCTGGAACTGGGGCGACGGAACGCCTGCGGGCACCGGAGCCACGGCGACGCACACCTACGCGGTCGCGGGCTCCTACACGGTGACCCTCACGGTGACGGACGACAAGGGCGCGACGGGCACGTCGACGTCCGTCGTCGAAGCCGTCGCGAACCAGGCGCCGGTCTCCTCGTTCACCTCCGCCGCCACCGACCTGAAGGCCGATGTCGACGCGAGCGCCTCGCAGGACACCGACGGCACGATCGCCGGCTACTCGTGGAACTGGGGTGACGGCTCGGCGGCCGGATCGGGCAAGACCGCGACCCACACGTACGCGGCAGCGGGAACGTACACCATCACGCTCACCGTGACCGATGACGAGGGAGCGACGTCGCAGACGACGGCGTCGATCACGGTCACGGCGCCGGTGGGAGCGGTGACCTACGCCACCGACTCGTTCAACCGCACGGTCGCCAGCGGCCTCGGTACCGCGAACACCGGGGGAGCGTGGACCCTGTCGAACACGGCATCCAACTACCTCGTCAGCGGCGCCTACGCGGCGTTCCAGCAGCCGGCCGGAGGAGCGCAGCGGTACGCGTACCTCACGGGAGTCTCCTCGACCGACACCGCAGTCGACGTCGACGTGGTGCTGCCGCAGCTCCCGACCGGGGGCAGCGCGTACTACACGGTGGCCGCACGTCGTGTGGGCACGGAGGACTACCGGTCGCGGGTCATCGTCTCGCCGACCGGCGGGGTCCAGCTGCAGCTGCAGCAGACGGCTACCGTCCTGACGACCGCGTCGACCGGGCTGACCGTGAGCGCCGGTGACGCACTGCACGTGCGCACCGAGGCCACGGGCACCTCGCCGACGACGGTCAGGGCCAAGGTGTGGAAGGTCGGCACGGCTGAGCCCGCGAACTGGACCTCGTCGACGACGAGCTCCACCGCTGGTCTGCAGTCGGCCGGACACGTCGGTCTCGGTGTGTATCTCGGCGGCTCGGTCACCAACGTGCCGTTCCAGACCCGGTTCGACAACTTCTGGGCAGGATCCACGACGGGCGGCCCGACGCCTCCCGCCAACCAGGCGCCGGTCGCCGCATTCACCAGTTCGGTGAGCGGGCTCTCGGCCACGGTGAACGGATCGACCTCGACCGACGCCGACGGCACCATCGCCTCGTACGCCTGGGACTTCGGAGACGGAGCCACGGCCACGGGCGTCACGCCCGCTGCGCATGCATATGCTGCCGCAGGCACGTATCAGGTGAAGCTGACGGTCACGGACGACAAGGGCGCAACCGGAACGGTCACCAAGGCGGTCACGGTGACGGCGGGCCCGGCCAACCAGAACCCTGTCGCATCGTTCACGGCGACTCCGACCGATCTCACGGTCGCGGTCGACGGCACGGCATCGACGGATCCTGACGGCTCTGTCGCCTCGTATGCGTGGAACTTCGGTGACGGGTCGACCGCCACCGGGTCGACGGCTTCGCACCCGTATGCCGCAGCGGGCACATACACGGTGACGCTGACGGTGACCGACAACCTCGGCGCGGTGAACACCGTGACGAAGTCCGTGACGGTGGTCGCTCCGGCCGGTGCGGCCTTCGCCGCCGACGACTTCGGTCGGGCGAACGGCACGCTCGGGACGGCCCAGACCGGTGGTGTCTGGACGCAGACGAGCGGAGCGGCGAACGTCGCGATCGACAACGGGGCAGCGAAGTTCACGACGCAGGCGGCGGGGCAGACTCGCACGGCATCGTTGAACTCCGCCACCTCGACGAGCACGGATCTGACGTTCACCGTGACCGCGCCGGCGATGCCGGCCGGAGCGCGCGTCTACGTCGCGGCACTCGCTCGGGTCGTCGGGTCGGATGACTACCGGGCGCGGTGGCTGATCGGTGCCGACGGATCGGTGACGGCACAGCTCGCCCGCGGTGGCACGGCATTGGTCTCGCAGAACATGGCGGGCTTCACGTTCGCCGCCGGAACGGTATATAACGTGCGGGTGCAGGCATTCGGCACGGGTACGACGACGCTCCGGAGTAAGCTCTGGGCGGCGGGAACGACGGAGCCGGCTGCCTGGCAGCTGTCCACGACCGATTCCACCGCAGCACTGCAGACCGCCGGTTACGTCGGGATCTCGACCTACGCGGGATCCGGCTTCACCAGTGTTCCGTACACCCTGACATTCGACGACTTCCGAGCACGAGGAGTGACGCCCTGACTTTCGCAGATTCGTACCGGAGCCTCGCGGCCGCCCAGAAGGGGCGTGCACGCGGGGCTCCTGCGTACTCGGTCTTCATCAACCGTCCCGTCGGCCGGGTCATCGCAGCCGGCGCATTCACCGCAGGGCTCGTGCCGAATCAGGTCTCTCTGATCAGCGCGGCCTTCACCTTCACGGGGATCGTGCTCCTGGCGACGGTCCCGCCGTCGATCGTGCTCGGGATCATCGTCTGGCTGCTCCTCGCGGTCGGCTATGCCTGGGACAGCGCAGACGGTCAGGTCGCGAGGCTCCGTGGAGGAGGCTCGCTCGCGGGGGAGTGGCTCGACCACGTGCTGGACTCCACCAAGCTCGTCGCTCTTCCGCTCGCAGTCGCCATCGGCTGGTACCGGTTCTTCCCGCTGCCGTCGGACCTCTGGCTTCTGGTGCCGCTCGGCTTCGCAGTCATCTCGACGGTGACGTTCTTCGGGATGATCCTGAACGACCTGCTGCGCGGCAAGAAGGGCGTTGCGCAGGCGGCTCAGGCCGGTGGGTTCTCACTCGGGCGCTCTCTGCTCGGGCTTCCGACGGACTACGGCATCCTCTGTTTCGCGTTCGTGCTGTGGGGCTGGCCGCAGGCTTTCATGCTGATATACAGCCTCCTCGCCCTCGCCGCGCTGCTGTACTTGGCCGCCGCTCTGGCCATATGGTTCCGGAAGATGTCAGCGCTCGGCTGAGCCCGCACGCGCTCCGAACGCTGACAGTCTGTAGACCAGTATCAGCGAATCCTCAGCCACTGCGCAGGGAATTCAGGCTATTGTCTACGTCAATCCGCCACCGAAGTCGGATGTCGTAGCTGCCACACCCGACCCTGCAGTGACGAGAAGCACATCGGAGACCCTCCCCCCATGCGTAAAAACTCCCTCCCCCTGATCGCAGCTTTATCCGCACTACTCCTTCCCTTCGCCTCCGTGGCCCCCGCCGCGGCCGCAGAGAGCTCAGGCGTGGTCCTCATCCAAGACTCGATGACGCGCACCGTCGCCAAGGGCCTGGGGACCGCGCCCGACGGCCGAACGTACGACGCCTCACCGCTGACCTCGATCTCGGTCGCGAACGGCAAGGCGAAGCTGTCCGCCGCCGCGCCGGGTGCCACCGTGACCGCGCGACCGGTCGGTCTCTCCGTCCGCGACTCCACTCAGTCGACGGTCTTCACGCTTCCGCAGCTGCCGAAGTCCGGTTCGGGTGTGTACGTGAGCCTGCAGTCGCGACTCACGGCCGACGGCTTCTATCAGACGCAGGTCCGCGTGGATCCGAAGGGCGTGGTGCTTCTCGAGACGCTCCGCGTGAACGCGGGGGTGCAGACGAGCCTCGGCCACGCGTGGGTTCCCGAGCTCCGTGTGAAGGCCGGCGTCCCGTTCGTCCTCGAGACCCGCCTCGCTGGGACGACCGCAGTCACGGTCGATGCACGGGTGACCGCGGCAGGAACGAAGCCGACCACGTGGAAGCTCTCTGTCACCGATCGCTCGGCGAAGCGCCTCGCGGCCCAGGGGCGCGTGGGGGTGCGGCTCTATGTCTCGCGGAGCACACCCGCGCTGGCAGCTCTCTTCGATGACCTCACCGTCACCGCGAAGGCGACGACGACGCCTGCTCCGCCGACGACTCCGACGACTCCGACGACTCCGACGACGCCGACGACTCCCACGACTCCGACGACACCGACGGCTCCCGCCGGTGCGGCCGGAGCGGCCCCGGTCTGGAACGTCGCCGGCGCGAGGACGGGCGCGGGATCGGCGCTCGTCGGAACCACGAAGTATCCGGTTCCCGCTGGAGCGCTCTTCGTCAGCCCGAACGGCACAGCGGCCGGCTCGGGTACCTCCGCGGCCCCCTTCGCCACGGTCCAGGCCGCGGTCGACCGGGCGCCTTCAGGTTCGACGCTCGTGCTTCGCGCGGGCTCGTATCACGAGACGGTCGTGATCCCCGCGGGCAAGAAGATCACGATCCAGTCCTATCCGGGTGAGGCAGTCTGGTTCGACGGCGCCTCGACCCTGAAGAACTGGCAGGCTTCCAGCGGTCGCTGGTTCAGCGCGGACTGGAAGTACGACTTCGATTCGACGCCGTCCTTCACCAAGGGCGAGGCCGACGGAACAGAACCCGGCTGGCGGTGGCTGAACGCGGCGTATCCCATGGCCGCGCACCCCGAGCAGGTCTGGATCGACGGCGCCGCTCAGGCCGAGGTCTCTTCGCTGGCGGCACTGAAGCCGGGCACCTTCTTCACCGACGTGGCGAACGACCGGCTCTATCTCGGGAGCGACCCTGCAGGCCGTACGGTGCGCGCGTCGACTCTTACCAAGGCGCTTTCGCTGCGCGGGGAAGGCGCGGTCGTCCGAGGCATCGGCGTCCGCAACTACGCGACGTCCGTCTGGATGATGGGCGCCGTCACCGTCGAAGCGCCGAAGGCGACGATCGAGAACGTCGTGATCTACGACACGGCGTCGACCGGACTCTTCGTCGGCGCCTCGAACACGACGGTGCGCGATGTGACGCTGGCTCGCAACGGCCTGATGGGGCTCGGCGCCAACTACGCTGACGCGCTGACGATCGATGACCTCCTCGCCGTCGAGAACAACGCCGAGCACTTCAACACATCGCCCGTGTCCGGCGGCGTGAAGATCGCGAAGTCGCGGGGAGTCACCGTGAGCGATTCCGCCCTGCTGCGCAACGACGGCCCAGGGGTGTGGCTCGATCAATCGGTCTACGACGTTCGCATCACAGGATCCGACCTCGTCGAGAACAGGGGTGCCGGCGCTTTCCTCGAGTTGTCCCAGAAGATCGATTTCGTCAACAACCTCGTCCTTCGGAACGCGGGCAACGGCGTCAAGATCAACAACACCGGCGGCGTGAACCTGTGGAACAACACGATCATCGGCGGTGACCGGGCTGTGAACATCGTGCAGGACAGCCGCAGCTCCACGGATTCGTCCGTCCCGGGACACAACGCTCGGCGCCCGTTCCCGGATTCGACGATGCCGTGGCTGATCCGCGACATCTCGATGGGGAACAACGTCATCGGTGAGAGCGCCGGAAACTGCACGGTGTGCGTCGAGGACTACACGCACCGGTACACCCCGGCCGACCTCAACATCCGCTCGGACGGAAATGTGGTGCAGCGGAACAGCGCTGCGGCGCCCACTTGGTTCGTCATCTGGTCGCGTGGCACGGCCAATGTGAACCCGTATGTGTTCACGACGTGGGCGGATTACCGGACGACGACAGGGCAGGACGCGAACTCCACCGCGGTCGAGGGCAGGAAGGCGACGGATGCCTCGGGAAGGCTGCTCGCGGGTGTGACGGCCCCCGCCAGAGGTCTTCCGGCGATCGTGGCGACGATCCTCGGATCGACGACACCCACGATCGGGGCCCGGTTCCCCTGATCGCGATCCGGTTCCCCTGATCGGGGCCCGGTGCCCCCTCATCGCGACTCCCGACCTTCGGTGAGGGCGTGTCATCAACCCAGAAGGGCCGAGGCGGTGATCGCCTCGGCCCTTCGTGTCACGGATGACTGACTACTGTGCGGGTCCTGCCCAGAAGTCGTCGTACGTGTAGACGACAGGCACGGCCGTCGCGCTGGACGACAGGTAGCTGTTCACGCCCACGTAGCCGGGGGCCTGCAGCGAGGCCGTGGCATCGGTCGTCGAAAGGGTCCACGCTGTCGGTTCTGTGGTGGCGGTGCGCCAGACCTTCGCCTTGAGGGTCGTCGGGTTGGTGCCCGTCACCTGGAACTTGACGCTCAGCTGGTCGGCGCTCGTGATCGTCAGACCGGGGACGGTCGTCGACGAGAGGACCGTCTCGACCCCGGCGATCGTCTTCGTCAGCCAGAGGGACACGACGCCGTTCGACGCCACGCGGAACTTCGCCCGGTAGTCGTTGGCAGTGTCGATCTGTCGTCCGAGAGCGGAGAAGTAGAACCCGCCACCAGTGGACGGCTGGTTGAAGGCCACCGTGAACCGTTCCTCGGTGTTCGTCGACGGCGTCGAGCCGGCGAGCGAGGCCGAGTAGTTGTTCCCCGCCGACAGGGTGACGGTTCCGCCGGTGCCGTTGACGGCGAACTTGCTCAGTGCCGTCGCGCTGGTCGGGAACATGGTCCACGCGCCGCCGGTGGTGGTCGCGGTGCCCCATCCGTTGGTGCCCGTCCGGGTGAAGGCATCCTGCGCCCACACCTGCGGTGCCGCGACGGTGACCGACTTCGTCGTGGTGGCTGTCGCCCCCCGATCGTCCGTCACCGTCAGGGTCACGGTGTAGGTGCCCCCGGCTGCGTAGGTGTGGGACGACGTCGCACCCGAAGCGGTGCCGCCGTCGCCGAAGTCCCAGGCGTAGGACTCGACGGTTCCGTCCGCATCCGCTGAGCCCGAGCCGTCGACAGCCACAGCGAGGTTCGCCACCGAGGTGGTGAAGGCCGCAGAGGGTGCCTGGTTCGGCGCCACGGTGACGTCATGCGTCACGGTCGCCGTGCCACCTCGGTTGTCCGACACCGTGAGCTTCACGGTGTAGGTGCCGGCGCTCGCATAGGTGTGGGACGCCGTCGCTCCGGATCCGGTGCCGCCGTCACCGAAGTCCCAGGCGTAGACGTCGATGGTCCCGTCAGGGTCCGTCGATGTCGTGGCATCCACGGTCACTGCGAGCAGGTTCGCCGCGGTCGTGAACGCCGCCGTCGGATCCTGGTTCGGCGCCAGCGTCGTCGTGACGGCCCGCGTCTTGGTGGCAGTGGCGCCGTTGTCGTCCTTCACCGTGAGAGTCACGGTGAAGTCGCCCGCCGTCGCGTAGGTGTGGGTCGTGGTGGCGCCGGTGCCGGTCGTGCCGTCACCGAAGTCCCACTCGTACGACGCGATCGTGCCGTCGGGGTCGGACGATGCCGATCCGTCGAGCGCGACGTCGAGGTGATCCGTGGTGGCGCTGATCGCCGCGGTGGGAGCCTGGTTAGGGGCGACCGTGACCGACCGGGTGAGGGTGTTGACGAGCGAGGTGCTGTCCGTCACCTTCAGCGTGATCGTGTAGGTGCCCCCGGCGGTGTAGACGTGCGACGCCGTCGCCCCCGTCGCGACCGTGCCGTCACCGAAGTCCCACGCGTAGGCGAGCGGCCCTCCGTCGGCATCGGTCGACGTGCTCGCGTCGACGTCGATCTTCAGTTTGTCGGCCACCGAGGTGAATGCCGCCACCGGTGCACGCCCGGGAACGGTGCGGCCGCTCGCTGCGAAGTGATCGCGAACCCGCTGCTCCGAGAGCACCGAGGGGTACACGGCGACCTCGTCGAGTGTTCCGGCGATGTAGTTGCTGGACGTGCTGCCCCACGTCCTGTCCGCGCCGATGCGCCAGTATCCGCGGTAGTTCTCCGAACCCGCCATCGAGTTGCTGCCGACGAGCTGCGTATCGAGCCACAGCCTCATCCCGTCGGCGCCCTGAGTGGCGACCACGTGGTGCCATTGGCCGTCGTTGTAGGCGGTGGGGGTGACCAGGGTCGTCTGCGGCTGACCGCTTCCGAACTGCACCTTTCCGTCGCTCTGCATGATGACGTGTCTGTCGTACTGGGTGCTGAGCCCGCTCGTGGCGTTGCCGAATCCGATCAGCGTGCCGCCCTTGTTGCTCGTCGTCTTGAACCACAGCTCTGCGCTGTAGGTGGTCGGCGCCGTCCAGGGCTCCTGCGCGACCACGAGCGCGGTCGTGCCGTTGAAGGTGGTCGCGGTTCCGGTCCCGATCGCGGACGTCTGCCCGCGGGTCACGGTGCCGGCGAGGTTGCCCGTCGTCCCGCCGGAGGCGGAGTCGACGATGGTGCCTGCCGCCGTCTCGTTGAGACGCCAGTAGAGATCCGGCTTGTCCGTCGACACCGCGGCGCCGTAGACATCGGTCGGAGCTGCGGTCCACGCGGCCGAACGCCCGCTCGCGAGGTAGTGCGACTGGATGTCGGCCGGAGTCAGGGCGGACGGGTACACCGCCACATCGTCGATCGTGCCCGCGAGACCGGCGTTGGTCGGCTTGTTGGTGAAGCCGTTCGTCTGGTCTGCGCCGATGCGCCAGTAGCCGTCGTAGATCCTCGGCGAGGTGCGTGCCTGATCGCGATCCACGCGCTTGCCGTCGACGAAGAGCTGCATGCCCTCGGCGCCCACGGTGCCCACGATGTGGTGCCAGTTGCCGTCGTTCACCGCGGTGCGGCTGAAGATCGTGCGGTAGGAGCCGTCGTTGATCGCGAAGTTCGCGCGTCCCGAGTTGTCGAGGTAGAGCACTCGGTCGGTGATCCCCGACGTCGACGTGCCCGTGGCGGAGTCGCCGAAGCCGACGATCCGCCCGCCCCTCGTGTTGGTGGTCTTCACCCACGCCTCGACCGTCGCGGCCGGCGTCGCGGTGCTGACATCCTGCGTCGTCATCTTGGGCGTGCTTCCCCCGGCAGAGGTGATCGCCGCGTTGGAGTCGTTGAGCAGTGCGCCCGACGAGCCGAGCGTGAGGCTCGTGGCCGTACCGGGTGCGTTCCCCACGTCGTCGTACAGTCGCGTTCCGGTCGTCTCGTCGAGGCGCCAGAGGTGGCTGGCACCGTTTGCCCTCACTGCTGCGCGGTACGTGGCGGTCGGCGTGCTCGACACGGTCACATAGGGCGACCAGGCGCTCCACTGCACGTTGCCGTCGGCATCCTTGGCCCTGACCTGGTAGCGCACCTGCGCTCCCGGCGTCTGGCCGCTGTCGGTGATGCTCAGGCTCGGCAGGTTCCAGAACCGGCCGTCGGTGCGGGTGAAGGTCGCGATCTTGACGGAGGGGCTGCGGAACACGTCGTACGTGATCGTGGCGTTGTCGCGATCCCAGACGCTGGTGAACGGGACCCTCACCACTCCGGACTCGTTCGAGTACGGCGCGGGGGTGAGGCCGGCGTTGTAGACCGGGGCGACGGCGTGCGGCGAGACGTTCGTCTTGCCGAAGCGGACGAGGCCCTGCTGCGCCACGTTGTTCACCTTCGGGAACTCGCCGCCGAGAACGACGTAGTTCGCGTTTCCGGTGACCGACCATGCGGCTTGACGCGCGCTCGTGTAGGTGCCGAACTCGAGATCGGGGTACCAGTTGAGCTGCTCCGTGTAGGGAAGACCGGTGAAGTCCCACCCGTAGGCGTCCTTCTTGGTGATCACGCCACCCGTGGGCGTGGTGCTCTCGGCGATCGCCTTCACCCAGCGCGAGCGCGGGTTGGTGTCGCCGAAGGCGCCGACGACGCTGCAGTCGTGCTTGTGCGAGACGGAGTAGAGCACACCGCCCTGCGGGAAGCTCGCATACGTGTCACCGAGGCAGTCGTTGAGCCAGTTGATCTGGCCGGTGTAGGGGTCAGCCGCGAAGGTCCCCTCGAAAGATGCTCCTGCACCGAACGCGTACCCGGTGCCGTAGACCTGCGTGCCGTCGGTGCTGAGGCTCGAGATCGCACCGTTGAGCCCGGCGGTCTTGATCTTGTCGGTGGCGGCCCAGGGGAGTGCGGCCCCGGTCGCGGTGTCGACAGAGGCCATGCCGTATGCGGGTGCCCCGTTGAGAGTGGTGAACGAGCCGCCGATGATGACGCGGGAGGAGTCGGGCGACATCAGCATGTCCCACACGAATCCGTCGCCGGCCGCAGACGGAGCCCACGACGTGATCGTCTTGGAGGTGGTGTTCCAGGCCGCCAGCTCGCTGCGCGGCTGACCGCCGCTGGAGCGGAAGTTGCCGCCCACGTAGACAGTGTCGCCCGCGAAGGCGAAACCTCTCACCTGTCCGTCCGTGCGGGGCGCCCAGTCGAGCATCGCGCCGGTGGCGACGTCGAAGGCCGCGACGTGCGCGCGCGCCTGACCGTCGACGGCCGTGAAGTCGCCGCCGAAGTAGACCGTCTTGCCGTCGGGGGTGACTCGTACGACGAGTCCCTGAGCGTCGAAGGAGTGGCTGAAGTTCGGAACGGGGTTTCCCGTGGTGATGTCGAACGCGAACACGTTGTTCGCGTCGATCTCGCCCGGTCCGCCGACGGCGACCCCCGGCGGGCGTGCCTTCGTGAAGCTGCCCGTGACGTACACCGTGTTCCCGGCCACGACCTGACTCCACACGACACCGTTGATCTGCCAGGTGGGCAGGACGTCAGCGGTGACGGTGTTGGGCTGTCCTGGTGTGTCGGCGGACGCTGGCTCGGTGGGCAGAGCGATGAATGCGATCGCGGCGAGGGCTGTCGCGGCGGTGGCGATCGTGGCGATCACGCGACGGAGACGGTCTGCTCCGCGAGCGGTGCGTGTCATGGAGGTTCCTCGTGTCGAGAAGCGGTCGGAATCGGTGGTCGCGGACGGGCTCAGCGTGGACATGTCAGTCGAGCCCTCCGCGGAAGACGGCGGATGTATGGTCGCCGTCGAAGTCGACGACCACGGTGACCTCGTCGCGCGCATCCACGGTCAGCGCGAAGGCGTAGGTCGCGGTGGCGCTCTTGCCTGCGGCCACCGTGCCGGCGAAGTCGGTGACCTCCGCTTCGGCGGCGTAGACGCGCACCGCGGTCGCGCCGCTCGCATCGAGCACCGTGAGCACCGACGTGCCGAGGTCGATCGAGTCGGAGGAGCCGTTGTCGATCGTGATCGTCAGTCGGGCGTATTCGCGGCCCGGAAAGCTCCCTGGTCCCTGCGACGTCTCCTTGCCGAACGACACGTCGTCGATGCGGACGCTGACGCCGTCGTCGTAGGACACGGCATCCGAGGTGTCCGCCGGATCCGCCTTCACGGTCGGTGCATCCGAGTGCCCCGCACGCTCGATCTTCGCGACAGGCTCGTCGGGGGTGGTCGCTCCCGAGTTCGCCGACGGCGCGGAGCTCGCGGACGGTTCAGGAGCGGGAGTCGCCGACGATGTGACCGTCGGATCCGCTCCGCTCGACGGCTCCCCAGTGCCGCTGCAGGCGACCAGGCTCACGCAGAGCGCGAGGGCCGCGATGGACATGCTTGTACGCGCAATCACCATGATTGTCGATTCCCCAGATTCCCCAATCAGGGTTGCCGATGTCGGCCCGTTCAGAACGAGTCGATCGGCTTGCGTCATCCCCAAATGACGCTATCCCCAGTGAGCGCGATCGTATCATGTCCACTGGATGGGGGACAAGAGTCCTGTGGATAGATCTCGCTAGACCTTCAGCGAGGAAGTGCGGCGAGGATCCCGTCGGTGTACCGATCGACCGAGAACGCGTCCGCGACTGCCGAGGAATCCGATACGGCGAGCGTTGCCTGCGAGGGCCAATCGTCGATCTTGGCAGCGATCGCCGCCGCGAGCGCAGCAGCGTCGCCGGGGGCCACGAGCGTCGCGCTCTGCGACGAACTCACTGCTTCCGGCAGACCACCGACCTTACTCACCACCGCAGGACGCGCGGCGAGAGCGGCCTCGACGGCGGTGTTGCCGAACGTCTCGTCGACCAGGGAGGTGATCACGGCGATGTCGCTGCGCGCGAGGTCGTCCCACACCGACGACTTGAATCCCAGGAAGGACACCCGATCCTCGAGTCCGCAGCGGGCGACCTGGGCGCGAAGCTCATCGAGGTATGCCTCGTTGCCGGGGAAGACAGCGCCGACCACGTCGAGACGAACGTCGCGATCCTCGCGGACGAGCGCGTCGAGCGCATCGACCGCCACATGCACGCCCTTGCGATGTGACAGTCGACCGACGTAGAGGAGGCGCGTCGGGGCGGTGAGCGCGATTCGCGGTGGAACGACCTCACCTGGACCGGGGACCGCGTTGTGCACCACGATCGTCCTGTCGCGGACCCGAGGAGCGGAGGACGCCAGGACGCGACGCGTGAAGTCGCTGTTCGCGATGACGCGATCGCTGAACACGAGCGGCAGGTACAGGGCGCGGCGCACGATGCCGGCGACGGAGCCCTCGCCCTCGTGCACGTGACAGACCGTGCGGCGTCGGCTGATGCGGCCGAGGAGGATCCACAGCGGGGGAGTGATGGTGTTCACGATCACCGCGCCGGGGTCGACGCGTCGGATGAGTCTGAGCCCGGGGCCGACGGCCTTGATCGTCGTCACGACCAGCTCCACGAGTCCCCGTGCGTTCAGCAGGCCCTTGCGGACGATCGGCGTCGCGCACTCGACGACCTCGGCTCCGGCTTCCTCGAGCAGCGGCACGAGGGGCCCTGCCATGGGCACGGTCACCACGACCCTCCGCCCCGCGCCGACGAGCGCGCGGACGGTCTCGAGAACCATCCGATCCGAGCCGTAGAGGTCGGAGCCGGGGTTGGCGATCAGGACGACGTTCGGGTCACCCTTCGGCATGTCAGCGCTGAGGCCAGTACTCGTCGACCAGGCTCACCGTCGATGCGATGTTCGCACGGCTGGATGCGCCGAAGACGATCGACTCGAGGTTCGGCAGCGAGGTCACCCATTCGATGGCTTCGCGAGGCGGGATCGCGCCACTCGCATACACCGACATCGCGACGGCACGGAACTGGCGCTTCTCCATGGCGTCACGGTACGCCTCGACTCCGCCGGACATGCGGAACCCCAGCTTGTTGATGTTGGAGCACACGATCGGGTTCTCGACGCCGGCCTTGTCGAGGTCATCGAGCAATCGAGGGAGGTTCATGGTGATGAAACCGGGCTCCGCGTTGTAGCGCTTGCGCACGTGGTCGGCGAAGATCCGGAAGGCGTCGGTGAAGCCCAGACCCGACAGCAGATCGACGACCACGTTCTGCAGCCAGATGACGGGGGTGTCGAGCCCCTCGAACATCTTCATCTCGGCGTCGATGAGCAGGGTCGTCACGCCTTCGATGTCCTTGCGAGCGAGCGACGACGTGCCGCGCGCGATGCTGTCGAGCAGCCCTTCCTCGGGGAGGAACTTGCGGATCGCGCCGAGGAACCCGTCTTCCGTCACAGCGTTCGCGTACTTGTGCGCATACGGCATGCACGGGAAGAACGTCATGTCCGCATAACGGTCCGGATGTGCGCGGACGTGGTCGGTCACCTCCGAGATGCGATCATGCGTGGTGCACATGAACGTGTGAACGCCCTCGTCGTACGCGGCATCGAGCACCCCCATGATCGCACCGGTGTCCTGGAACCGCATCTGCTGAGCGCGGGCCTTCTCTTCGGACATGTGATTGACGCCGAAGAACTGGTTGTCACCGAACAGAAGCCGGTCCATGGTTCGCGTGGGTGTCGTCATGGTCATTTCCCTCCGCGCAGTGCGGTCAGTGCTGCCGCGATGCGCCCCTTCGGTGCCGTGTTCACTGCAAGATCGGACGCGGCGTCGGCGGTGAGCCGTGAACCGTCGCGCAGAGCATCTTCGCTGATCATCGAGATCACCCTGTCGGTGACCGCCGCTGAGGCGAAGTCGTTGAGCCCGGCGGACGCGCCCGCCTGAGCGCGCTGCACGAACGAGTCGAGCTGAGCGCTGTACTCCTCGCCCCGAAGATAGAACCAGGGCGCTTCCGTCAGGTCGGTCGTGTACCGCACGTTCCAGCCGACGCGATATCCGTCGGGGATGGTCGCGGTGTCGCGCAGGTAGACGTGAATCTCCTGCCGGTCGGCGTAGATCCGCCCGTTCGTTCCCCAGAGGGTGATCTTGGTCGTCATCTTGCGCTGCGACTCGTCGGACCAGTTCGAGATGATCTGCGCCGTGCCGTTCGGGTAGTGCAGCGTGCTCGCGACCGCATCGTCGATCTGCGCCGAGAAGATGCTCGTCAACTGGCTTCCGCTCACCGAGTCCGGCGTGCCGAGATACCAGGTGAGGAGGTTCAGCGGATGGGCCGCGTAATCGTAGAGGCAGCCGCCCCCGGTCGCGCGCTCGCTGCGCCAGGTGCGCCCGGCGGGCTTCAGCACGACGGGGCCGTACGCCTCGGCGAGGGCCGTGTTGACGGTGCCGATGGCGTCGAGGTCGAGCAGGCGCTTGACCTCGCTGAAAGCACCGACGAAGCGGTTGTGATAACCGACCTGCGTGACGAGTCCCTTCTGCTCGGCGAGCGCGGTGAGCTCGATGCTGTCGGCCGGATCGATCACGAGCGGCTTCTCGCAGAAGACGTGGATGCCGCGCTCGAGTGCGTTCCGGATCATCCCGGCGTGCAGATGCGTCGGCGTCGCGATGATGATGGCCTGCGGGCGGGCCTCGTCGAGCATCTTGTCGAGGTCCTTGTAGGGCTTGACCCCGGTGTACTTGGCCAGGATGTCGAGCAGATACCCGGTGGCGTCGCACACCCCCACCAGATTCACGTCGGGGTGGGCCTTGATCATCGAAAGATGAGACAGCCCCATCTTCCCGAGTCCGACCACTGCGACATCGATCATGCGTTTACCCCTGTCTGCTGCTGTACGTGCCCGCGACGCGCGAGCGCGGTGCGAAGAGCGTGTTCATACTCGGAGCCGATCTTGGTCCACGTGAACTCAGCGTGGAAACGGTCACGGCTGGCGGCACCCATGCGCCGCCTTCTGCTGTCATCGGAGAGCACATCGTCGAGCAGGCCGGCGAGATCGTCGGTTCCGGTGAAGTAGGCGTTGTCGGGTCCGGCGACCCAGGTGTTGTAGGGATTGTCATGGGCGATCACGGCGTTGCCCGCGGCCATCGCCTCGACCAGTGACGGGTTGGTGCCGCCCACCGTGTGCCCGTGCAGGTAGAGAGCGGAGTGGAAGCGGAGCGACTGCAGACGCTCGGGTTCGAAGATCGCCCCCGGGAACAGGACCTCATCGGAGGCTGCGGCGCGCACGGCGAGATGGTATGGATCATCATCTCCGTAGGGACCCACGACCACGAGCGGCATGCCGCGTTTCGCGGACGACCACGCCTTCACGATCTCGAGCACCGAGTTCTCGGGGATCGGGCGGCAGACGATCGTCGCGTACTGATCGGGGACGAGGCCAAGCGCCTCGACGGGGCCCGTCGGCGCCTCGGTGACCTCGTGCGCGCCGTAGGTGATCGTCTGCACCCGCTTCTTCCCGAAGTGCCGACGCAGGTACGTCGCGATCACCGGGTGGTCTGCGATCAGCACGTCTCCCACGAGGCCGGCCAGGCGTTCGTTGGCGAGCAGGATCCCCTGTTTCACGACCCCCCACCGCTTGCGGGTCCACTCCATGCCGTCCATGTTGATGACATTGGGGATCCGGCGAAGCCGGGGGATCACGTCGAACACGCCGGTGTTGTAGCCGAAGGTGAGCCAGACATCGCCATCCGAGTGCGCTCGCATCGCGTGACGGATGGAGGTCAGGTCGAACGCCGAGGTCCCCTTCCAGCCCTCGCGGGGCTCGTGGATCAGAACGCGCTGCAGGCCGTTCCATTCATCCACCGTCGTCGGCCCCTCCCCGGGGATCTGACAGTAGACGATGACGTTCCACCCCTGCTCGCGCAGGTACAGGCCGACGTTCTCGGCGGCCGTCTCGAAGCCGCCGTAGGCGGCGGGAACGCCATGGGTGCCAAGTATCCGGACGGTTGATGGCACGGTGATTTTCCCCTCATGTCGGGTGCTTCCGCACCCACTTCACTGCGTCACGGTTCTGCATCCGCCTCCCCGGCGGACCGAACCACAGTGTTCTGTGACTAGTATGCCCCGCTGGGCCGCACCATGACCTTGGCAGTGCGCCACATGATCTGCAGGTCGTTCATGACCGACCAGTTCTCGACGTAGCGCAGGTCGAGACGAACGCTCTCGTCCCACGAGAGGTCGCTGCGGCCGGAGACCTGCCACAGACCCGTGATGCCCGGCTTGATGTAGAGACGACGGAACACGGTGCCGTCGTAGGCGGTGACCTCGGAAGGAAGCGGCGGGCGCGGACCCACGACGCTCATGTCTCCGATGAGGACGTTCCAGAACTGCGGCAGCTCGTCGAGCGACAGCTTGCGCAGGATCCGGCCGACTCGGGTGACACGCGGGTCGTCCTTCATCTTGAACAGCAGGCCGGCGCCCTCGTTCTGCTCTTTGAGCGTCGCGAGCTGCTGCTCGGCATCGGTCTTCATCGAGCGGAACTTCATGATCTGGAAGGTGCGGCCATCTCGGCCGACGCGCTCCTGAGAGAAGAACAGGGGCCCCGGCGAGTCGAGCTTCACGAGCAGGGCGAGGATCGGCGTGATCAGTGCGATCGGGATGAGCGCGACGGATGCGACGGCGATGTCGAGTGCACGCTTGAGCACGTGCTGACCGCCCTCGTACGAGGGGATCTGCACCTGGATGAGCGGAAGCCCCTCGACCGGTGCGAAGGAGATGCGCGGACCGGCGACGTCGGTGAGGCGGCTGGAGAGCACGAGTTCTGCTGCGGTGCCCTCGAGCTGCCAGCTGAGGTGCTTCACGAAATCGGGCTCGCCGTCGGGACGGCTCGCGACGATGATCGTGTCCGCGCCCAGCTCGGCGGCCACGGTCGAGACCGAGTTGACGTTGCCGAGCACCGGGAACTGTGCGCCGCGGGCTTCGACGTCGCGTGCGTTGCCGTCGAGCAGCGTCGCGCCGACGACCTGATACCCGGAGGCGCCGATCGGGTGCAGGGTGCGGATGACGTACTCGACGTCGTCGCGGTTGCCGACGACGAGCGTGCGCGAGGCGAAACGCCCTCGCGCACGCTGCGCCGTCAGCCAGTGCCGCCACGCCCAGCGGGTGACGAGCAGCGTGAGAACACCGAGCGGCAGGCCGACGAGCAGCACGAGCTGCGTCGTCTGCCAACCGAGCACGACGCTGAGCATGGCGATGATCCCGAACGCCAGCCCGCTGGCGTGTGCCACACCGCGGTACTCGGTGGCGCTGGCGCGGAACAGCGCTGCGTCACGGGTGTGCAGCGCGCCGAGCATCAGATACCAGAGCGTGCCCAGCAGAGTGCCGGTTCGCAGGGCCTCTTCCCCTGCGACACCGGTCATCACCTGGACCGCTGCTGTGATTCCGACTGCGAACAGGATGACCCCGGCATCCGTGATCCGCAGTCGCATCCGATACCGCCGCTCCCACTGACGGCGTCGCTCCAGCGTTGCGGACACGCGAGGTGTGACCACCGTGCGCGTGACCGACTTGGCGGCTCGCGGAGCAGCGACCGGCGTGAAGACCGTACCCGTGCGGGTGATGCTCAGAGCATCCTCGACGGAAGTCATGCCGAGGCCCCTTGAGCCGTGAATGTACGCAAAATTCCCCAGTGCGCCATAGTTTTCCCCAGATATTCCCCAGACCACGGACCCCACGTCCATGGCATCGTCTGCGTCCCGACCCCTCGGGTCCTGCTGCATCCGTGATCCCAAATCACGAGTTGCGGTCACCGTCCCACACGGTGGTGCTGGCAGCAGGCACTGCAGACTTCGTTCACTCTAGCGGAACCGGACGTTCAGCGGAAGGTAATTCACGCGAGTGGATCAACCTTTATTCCAGTACATGCGCTCCGGGGCGAGCGGCGCCGATATTCTGACCGCGTGACGACCACCTCAGCGACCCGATTCCATCTCAGCCGCATGCTGCCCAGGGATCCGGCGCAACCCCATCGCACCGCAAGCACGCTCGAGCTGTTCTTCGATCTCGTCTTCGTCGTCGCGGTGAGCATCGCCTCGGCCCAGCTGCACCATGCGCTGAGCCACGGCGACTTCGTCCACGGCATCACCTCCTATGCGCTGGTGTTCTTCGCGGTGTGGTGGGCGTGGATGAACTTCACGTGGTTCGCCACATCATTCGACACCGACGACTGGCTCTACCGCGTCACGACGATCGTGCAGATGGGCGGAGTCCTCGTGCTGGCGGCCGGGATCCCCGCGGCGTTCGAGCGCGGTGACTTCACGCTGCCGGTGATCGGCTACATCGTGATGCGTCTCGCGATGATCGGGCAATGGCTGCGCGCGTCTCGTGGTGCGGGAGAGCTGAAGGCCGCGACCCGTCGGTACGCGTTCGGCATCGCCGGTGTGCAGGCGCTGTGGGTGCTGTTCCTCTTCATCCCGTCGGGGCCTTTCCAGATCGTGGCCTTCGTCGTCTTCGCGCTCGTCGAGATCAGCGTGCCGGTGTTCGCCGAGCACCGCAGGCAGACGCCCTGGCATCCGCATCACATCACGGAGCGCTACGGTCTCTTCACGCTCATCGTGCTCGGCGAGAGCCTCCTCGCCTCCGCCAACGCGATCATCGATGCGAGGAACGAGCTCGACTCCTTCGTGCCGCTCATCTCGATCTCCGTGCTGACCCTGGTGGTGACCGCCTCGCTGTGGTGGATCTACTTCTGGCCGCCGCATCACAAGGCGATCACGACGTTCGGGCGATCGCTCCGTTACGGGTACTCGCACTATTTCGTCTTCGCCGCGGCCGCCGCGTTCTCGGCCGGAATCGAGGTCGAGCTCGACGTCCTGACCGGCGAGAGTCATCTCCCGCACGCCGTCGGTTCTCTCACGGTGGCCATCCCCATCGCGCTGTTCCTGCTCGGCATCTGGTGGATCGCGATCCGCGAGCACGCCGACAGTGTCGTGAACACGGTCATCCCGCTCGGTGCGGCGGTGGTGCTGCTCGACCCGATCCTGCCGATCCCGGTGGCGATCACGGCCGCCGTCCTCGTCGTGATCGTCGTCGTGCTCGTCCTGCACCCGCCCGTCCGCCGGGAGTCATAGTCTTCGCATAGACGAGACATAGCTCGCTGATCGGGCCCTCCGTGACCATGGGTACATCGACACCCATCCACACCGAGAGGAGCACGATCATGAGCCGCATCCCCGAACCCGTCCAGACCCCTGAGGGCCCGACCTACGAGGGGCGACTGCTCGACCGCGCCGACGAGGAGGTCGTCGATCAGGGCGCCGCCTTCGACATCCGCACGCTGGTGACCCGCCGCGGCGTGCTCGGACTCGCCGGGCTCGGGGTGGGTGCGCTGGTCCTCGCCGCATGCGCGCCGTCGCAGAGCAGCACGTCGAGCACGAGCGACTCGACGGCGACGACCGACACGGGTGGCTCGTCCGGATCGACGGCCACGACAGCGACGGGCGAGATCCCGGATGAGACCGCAGGGCCATACCCCGGCGACGGCTCGAACGGGCCGGATGTCCTCGAGGAGTCCGGCATCGTGCGTCAGGACATCACGACCTCGATCGACGGGTCGGCGACCGCAGACGGCATGCCCCTGACCTTCGAGCTGCAGGTCGTGGATCTCGCGAACGGCAGCGTCCCGTTCGAGGGAGTCGCGGTCTACGCGTGGCACTGCACGGCCGAGGGCGAGTACTCGATGTACTCCTCGGGCCTCGAGGACGTCACCTACCTCCGCGGAGTGCAGGTCGCGGATGCCGACGGCAAGGTCTCGTTCACGTCGATCTTCCCCGGATGCTACTCGGGCCGCTGGCCGCACATCCACTTCGAGGTCTATCCGGATGTCAACTCGATCACGGACTCGGCCAACGCCATCGCCACCTCCCAACTGGCGCTGCCGGAAGACGTCTGCGCCACCGTCTACGCCGACTCGCGGTACCCGGGGTCCTCGCAGAACCTCGCGCAGACGAGCCTCTCCTCCGACAACGTCTTCGGCGACGACTCCGGGGCCCTTCAACTGGCCACGGTCACCGGTGACGCCGGCAGCGGGTACTCCGCGTCGCTCGTGGTGGGCGTCGACACGACCACGACGCCGAGCGCGGGCTCCGCCCCGTCGGGCGGCGAGGGCGGCCCAGGCGGCGGTGGTGAGCCGCCGTCCGACTGATCACGAACCACGCACCTCATACGAGAAAGAAGGAAGACATGCTTCAGAACCTCACAGGGTGGCACGCCCTGATCATCCTCGCGATCGTCGTCCTCATCTTCGGCGCCGCGAAGCTCCCCGCCCTCGCCAGGAGCGTCGGCCAGTCCATGCGCATCCTCAAGTCGGAGGTCGCAGAGACCTCGAGTGACGCGCGGGCGGATCCGGCATCGGGCGTCGGTGACCCTGCGGATGCTCGCGATTCCGCCGACGTCGTCAGGCCTGCCCTGCGGGCCGCGGAGTAGAACGTGTCCGCGCTCGTCGCTGACGCCGTCGAGGCGAGCACGTCGTCCGCTCCGACCGGGATGCCGCTGTCGTCGCACCTGCGGGAGGCGCGCACGCGCTCGTACCGCGCGGCGGCAGCGCTCCTGGTCGGGGTGGCCGCCGGATATGTCCTGTCAGACCAGATCCTCGAGGTGGTGCGGGCACCCATCACTGCGCTCGCCGCGTCGCGCGATGCGAGCCTGAACTACGACAGCATCACCGGGGCGTTCGACCTCAAGCTCAAGATCGCACTCTTCGCGGGTGTGGCTCTGTCGAGTCCCGTGTGGATGTACGAGCTCTTCGCGTTCCTCGCCCCGGGCCTCACCACGAAGGAGAAGAGGTACACGTTCGGGTTCCTCGGAGCATCCGTCCCCCTGTTCGCCGGCGGCTGCCTGACGGGTCTCCTCCTGTTCCCTCACATGGTCGAACTGCTGGCGAGCTTCGCCTCGGCCGAGGACAGCACCCTGCTGCAGGCGTCGTACTACGTCGACTTCATCCTCAAGATCGTGCTCGCCACGGGCATCGCCTTCGTGCTTCCGGTGTTCCTCGTGATGCTCAATCTGCTGGGCGTCGTCTCGTCCGGCGCGATCGCGAGGAGCTGGCGCATCGTCGTCGTCGCCATCGTCCTGTTCAGCGCGGTCGTGACCCCGGCGGCCGATGTGCTGTCGATGTTCCTGATCGCCGTTCCCATGACCGCGCTGTTCCTGGTGGCGTTGCTCATCGCCTGGCTGCATGACCGCAGAGCGCGCCGCAGCGCGGCTGCGATGACCGCCGGCGCGACGGAGGGATGACGATGTTCGGACTCACGATCGAGAAGCTGTTCCTCGTCGCGCTGATCGCGGCGGTGATCATCGGTCCTCGACGGCTGCCCGAGTACGCGCGCCGTCTCGGGGCACTCGTCCGCCGTGTCACCCTGCTCGCAGGCGACGCGGCGCGGCGAGCCGAGCAGGAGTCCGGTGTGGCGAGCATCCGCCAGGACTGGACGGCGTTGGATCCTCGGCAGTACGACCCTCGGCGAATCATCCGCGACGCGTGGGCGGCGGGGGAGAGCGCGGAGCCGAGGGAGCAGGTGCCGATCGTCACGGAGAACACTGTCACGGAGAACGCTGTGACGGAGGACTCGGCGTCGGCGGATGCGGCCGATGACGCACGGCCCGAGCCCGAGGGGGCCTGGATCATGGCGGGGTCGTCGGGCCACCCGCGGCGTGTGTGGGTCCCGGCCGAAAGCTGAATCGAGCGTCGGCGACGCCGACCTGCTAGACTGATGGAGCACCGTGTGTTCTGGCCCTATCTAGGCCGTCCACGGAGCCACTGATCAGGGCCATTACGGACCACGTGCATCGATGCGCGCGGCATCCGCCCTTGATCTCACATCTTGCGGGTCGCGATATCGCGTGCCCGTCACACAGCAATGAGTATGACCATGAGCATGACCACTTTTCCTCCTTCTGACCCGTTGACCTGGAAACAGGCCGACGCAGACGTGCACGTCGCGACCCGATCAGGCGAATTCGCCGGTTTCATCGAGTTCGACGGCACCACACACCTCGCCCGTGATCAGCGCGGGACCGAGCTCGGCGCCTTCGATTCTCTCGACGACGCGCGCGAGGCACTCGAGGGCGCGTGCGCCCCGAAACGCCGCGCACGCACCTTCTCGTTCGCGCTCCCACGCGCGCTGAGAAGACGCCCTCGGCGAGCCCGCGCCTGACCGTTTCATTCACAGGACCTGTGAATCGTCAAGGGGTGCCGATGTATTCCCCACGGCGCATGTGCGGGGGGTTAGGTTGAGTTAAGCGTTGGGCGATCTGCCTTGGGCTTATCACAGCTCAAGGGCTCCAATCGACGGGAGAGCAACATCTCCATTTCACAGGTCGAAAAGACCGCGGCCACGCTCGGACCGGTACGCCAGACGTATTCCGGAAACGCAGACATCCCCCCGATGACGCACGCTTACAAGCAGGTGTCGCAGGTCGTCCGGGAGACGGGGCTTCTCCGGCGCGCCGGATGGTTCTACATCTTCGTCGCCGCCGGCCTCGCCGTCGCCCTCGGAGGACTCATCACCGGCTTCATCCTGCTCGGCGACAGCTGGTTCCAGCTGCTGATCGCCGCTGGCCTCGGCCTCGTCCTCACCCAGGTGGCGTTCCTCGCCCATGAGGCGGCGCACCGCCAGATCCTCACCTCGGGCCCGGCGAACTTCCGCCTCGCTCGCATCCTGGCCGCCGGCGTCGTCGGCATCAGCTACTCGTGGTGGGACTCCAAGCACACCAAGCACCACGGAAACCCGAACCAGGTCGGAAAGGACCCCGACATCGAGGTCGACACGATCTCGTTCCTCGAGACGGATGCGGCGCAGTCGCGCGGCATCGTCCGCCTGATCACGCGCAAGCAGGGATGGCTGTTCTTCCCGCTGCTGACGCTCGAGGGGCTCAACCTCCACTATCTCGGCGTCAAGCACCTGGTGACCAGCAAGAAGGCCAAGGGCCGTTGGATCGAGCTGGGGCTGATCGCCCTCCGGTTCGCGATCGTTCTGATCCCGGTCTTCCTGATGCTCCCGCTCGGCATGGCATTCGCCTTCATGGGCGTGCAGCTCGCCGTCTTCGGCGTCTACATGGGGGCGTCGTTCGCCCCGAACCACAAGGGCATGCCGATCATCGACCCGAACGCCCGCCTCGACTTCTTCTCGAAGCAGGTGCGCACCTCGCGCAACATCCGCGGCGGATGGTGGGCCACCTGGCTCATGGGCGGTCTCAACTATCAGGTGGAGCACCACCTGTTCCCGAACATGCCGCGTCCGCACCTCTCGAAGGCCCGCGAGATCGTCCGCGACTACTGCGTCTCGAACGACGTGCCCTACACCGAGACGAGCCTTCTGCGCTCGTACGCGATCGTCATCGAGTACCTCAACCGGGTCGGCCTCGCCGCCGGTGCTGATCCCTTCGACTGCCCCGCAGCCACGCAGTTCGTCCGCGCGTAGACAGTCCGCATCGCTGATTCGAACGGCCCTCATCCCTCGGGATGGGGGCCGTTCGCGTTCTCCGTCGTCGTCTAGATCAGGCCGAGTTCGAGCGCCCGCGTCACGGCACGCGTGCGGTCGGAGACCTCGAGCTTCTCGAAGACGTGGATCAGGTGAGTCTTCACCGTGGCCTCGCCGATGAACAGCTCTCGAGCGATCTCCGGGTTGCTGCGACCCGCCGCGACGAGGCGGAGCACTTCGCGTTCCCGCGGGCTCAGCTGAGGTCTGCCCGGTCGGTCGCCCCGCATGCGCGTGACGAGCGTGGCGGCGATCGTCGGGGCGAGGACCGTATGGCCGTCAGCGACGGCGCGGATCCCCGCGACGATCTCCTCCTGCGGGGCGGCCTTGAGGAGGTAACCGCTCGCCCCCGCCTCGATCGCACCGAGGATGTCGTCGTCGGTCTCGTACGTCGTCAGCACGAGAACGCGCACCTCGGGCAGCTCTGCAGCGATGCGCGACGTCGCCTCGATGCCGGAGGTCCCGGGCATCCGGAGATCCATCAGCACGACATCCGGGCGCAGACGAGCGGCCAGGTCGACCGCCTCCGCGCCGTTCGCCGCCTGCCCGACGACTTCGAGCCCCGGATCAAGGGCGATGAGTCCCACGATGCCGGACCGCACGATCGGATGGTCGTCGGCGACGATGACCCGGATCATGGCGTCGTCTCCTTCTCGGCCTCGGCCTCGGTCTCGGCCTCGGTCGTGGACTCGGCCACGGTCGCGGCCTCGGCGTGCAGCGGGATGCGCACGGTCAGGTCTGTGCCGGCCTGCGTTCCGTCTGCGACGGTCAACGTGCCGCCGACGAGGGAGACCCGCTCCCGCATCCCCGCAAGACCGAATCCGCGGTCATCGTCGATCGAGACTCCTCCGAGTCCGCGGCCGTCATCGCGGATGCGGAGCTCCGCGGAATCGGTGATCGCGAGGGTGACCCGAGTGGATGCGGCGCCGGAGTGCTTGCGCACGTTCACGAGGCCCTCTTGCGCGCAACGCAGCAGGACGACCTGCACGTCTCGCGCCAGCACAGCATCCGATGCCGACACATCCACGCGCATGCCGGTCTCCCTCGCGAAGCGGGCGCCGAGGCGGCGGAGCGCGTCTCCGAGCGAGCCGGCGGACGGCGCGGGCGAGGTCACGGCCACGAGAGCCCTGGCTTCGACGAGCGCCTCTCGTGCTGCGCTCTCGATCAGCTCGATCGCCGCGGGCGAGCCGTCGAGGCGCGCGCGCTCTGCGAGCATGACGATGCTCGCGAGGCTCTGGGCGATCGTGTCATGGACGTCGCGAGCGAGACGAGCGCGCTCCTCGATCGCGCCGGCTTCGCGGCTCGCCGTCTCGAGGCCCGCCTGTGCGTCGGTCAGATCCGCCAGGAGATTCTGGCGCTCGACGCCCCACTCGGCGATGCGCGTGATCCAGAGGCCGAGAGCGAGGCTGAACGCGGTCGACAGACCGGACGAGAGGAAACCGGTGCTGAGCGCATCGGCGGTGAAGTCGCCCCAGTAGCCGTAGGCGAGACCGAGCACGACGCCGTTGCCCACCGTGACCAGCACGGCCTGCAGGGTCGATCGTGACGTCATCCAGATGAGCGGCAGCACCAGGGTCTGCAGCAGCAGCATGTTCGGCTCGATCGCCACGCCCACCGCGAGAAGCGAGATCATCGCGACCTGCAGCAGTGCCGAGACAGCGGGCGCAGGATCCTCGACGCCCTCATGAATCCCGACATAGGCGCGGGCGCCGAACGCGTATACGAGGAAGACCCCGACGGTGATGGCGACGAGCACCCAGCGTGACCCGGGGAAGTTCTGCGGGAGGGTGAGGGAGAGGCCGGCCACCGCGAGCAGCAGCGCGGTCGCGGCGATGTCCCACCCCAGGCGCTCTCGGCGGATCACGCGGCTCATGCGCACCACTCTTCCACTGTTCGGCACGGCCCGACGCACAGCCCGACGCACGGCCCGACGCCGCGACGACGTCGAACCGTGTGCCGGGGCGACAGCGATGTCGGTGTCATCCGCTCTGTCGGATCCAGCGGAAGGTCGCGCGGCTGAGGATGAAGCCTGCGATGAGCCAGATCGCCAGCATGATCGCGACGAGACCGAGGTTCCATTCGCCTCCCGGTTCTGCGACTCTGAACGAGTCGGGCAGGATCGCCGCGCGCATCCCCTGAGCGATCCACTTGAGCGGGAACACGGCGGCGACGTTCTGCAGCCACTCGGGCAGGGCTGAGAAGGCGATGTAGACGCCCGAGATGAACTGCAGCAGCAGCACGACCGGGATCACCACGGCCGACGCGGTCTTGCCCGAACGGGGGAGCGCCGACAGAGCGATGCCGAGCAGCGTGCACGAGAGCAGACCGAGCACGAACACCCAGGCGAACAGGCCCCACGACTCTGCATCCGCGGGCAGCTGCACCTTGTAGAGCACGACCGCGACGGTGAGGAGCAGCGCCATCTGCAGGATCGCGGTCACGAACACCTCGCCGATCTTGCCGATGAAATACGTCGCGGGCGAGATCGGGGTGCTTCCGAGGCGCTTCAGCGTGCCGTCGCTCTTCTCGACTGCGATCTCGATCGACAGGCCCTGCACTCCCGAGAGGAAGATGCCGCCCGCGATGAGTCCGGGGAGGTAGTACGTAGCCATGCTCACCTTGTCAGCGCCCTCGCCGACGTCGCCGGTGAAGATGGTCGCGAAGATCAGATACATCACGGTGGGGAACAGGAACGTGAAGAAGACCTGATCTCCCGCACGGAAGTACTGTCGCAGCTCGAAGCCGATGCGACGCACGCCGAGTCGGATCGTGCGGGGGAGGCCGAAGCGCGTCGGTGCGGTCATGGTGCTCATGCCGGCTCCTTCAGGTCGGTGAGGCTGTCGTCTGCCGTGGGGTCCGCGGCGGATGCGGCATCGTGCTCTCGGATCAGGCCGAGGTAGATGTCCTCGAGGGTCGGGCGGACGACCTCCAGGGCGTCGGGTTCGCCGATCGTCGTCTGCAGCCCCGAGACGAACGCTCCAGGAGTCGGGGTGCGCTGCTCATGACGCGTGCCCGTCGCATCCCGCCAGCGCACCAGCGGTGTGCGTGCGTCCGGGCCGCCGATCTCGTCGATCGGCCCGATCGCGGCGATCCGCCCCCCTGTGATGACCGCGGCGCGGTCGCCGAGCTGAGCCGCTTCGTCGAGGTAATGGGTGGTCAGCAGGATGGTGGTTCCCTCCGCCTTGAGCGAGCGGATGAGATCCCAGAACTGGCGGCGCGCCTCTGGATCGAAACCCGTGGTCGGTTCGTCGAGGAATAGCATCTCGGGTCGACCGATGATCCCCAGTGCGACGTCGAGGCGGCGCTGCTGTCCGCCGGAGAGCTTCCCTGCGCGGGAGCGCTGCTTCTGCTCGAGGCCCACCGCGGCGATCACCTCGTCGATGTCGCGAGGGTGGGGGTAGTACCCGGCGAACTCGGTGAGCAGCTCACGGACGGTGAAGTTGCCCGCTTCGCCGGTGGATTGCAGCACGATGCCCAGGCGTGCCTTCCAGTCCAGCCCGCCGCGCTGCGGGTCGACGCCCAGCACACGCACCTCGCCGGACGTGCGGTGTCGATATCCCTCGAGGATCTCGATGGTCGTCGACTTTCCTGCACCGTTCGGGCCGAGCAGCGCGAACGTCTCGCCCCGGCCGATGTCGAAGCTGATGCCGTCGACGGCGGCGAACCCGCCATAGTCCTTGCGGAGGTCCCGCACCTCGATCACGCTGTCTGTCATGTTCCCAGCGTGCCCGCGGAAGAGCGCGAGCGGTAGCCGTGAAGCGACGGACTCGGGCATCCACCGATCGGTTGATGCCCGCTGAGGACGGAACAGGGGCGTGAGCGGAATGTCCGCTCACGCCCCTGTTCGTCAGGAGATCGAGGTCAGCGTGAGGCCTTCTCATCGGTCTCGACGACCTCGATGGTGATCTTTCCGTCGATGGTCTCGGCGTCGTCATCGAGGAGCTCATCGTCGAGGGCCTCGTCCCCGCGGAACTCCTCGACGGGCTCGACAATGTCGTCCTGGTCGTCTTCGAGGATCTCGGCATCGAGGGTGTCGACGTCGAGCACGTCGTCGTCAGCGTCGGCCGCCGGGGCGACGGCGTCCTCCTTCTGCTGGTCGCTGAAGATCCCCTCCGGGCGGATCAGCTCGCGCACCTCGGCCATGAAGCTGGCGAGCTGCTGCTGCTGCCAGCGCAGCTGGCGCGCCTGGTCTTCGGCATCCCGCAGCACTGCGGAGGTGTGACTCGTCACAGAGTCGACGATCTTCTGCGACTTCACACGCGCACGGTCGAGCGTGTCGCGGGCGCGCACCTGGGCATCCGCTTCGATGGTCTGCGCCTGCGAGCGCATCAGCCGCTCGTAGTCGTCGGCCTTCGCGGAGATGCGCTGTGCATGATCGAGCGACGCGGCGACCTGCTCGTTGGCATCGTTCGTGATGCGCTCGGCGTGGGCGACGGCCTGGTTGTGCAGCACGAGGAACTCCTGCTGGGCGTCGTCCTGGCGTCGGGTGAGCGTCTCCTCGAACTCGAGCACGCGCGCGTTCATCTCGCGCACCTCGCGCTCGGCCTCGGCACGCAGCTGGGTCGTCTCGCGAGTGACGAGCGAGCGAAGCGCCGCAGCGCCCTTCTCGGCCTCGGTGCGGATCGCCGTGGCTTCCTGCGTCGCCTGGTGCACCCGCTCGGCGGCGTGCGCGGCCTCGCGCTCGAGAGTCGCCTGGTGCGCGGTGTACTCGGTGTCGATCTTCAGGCGCACCTGGTCGGCATCGTGCTGAGCGTGGGCGATGATGCGGGTGACATCGGCATCCGCCTCGGCACGCTGCGTGGTGACCTCTTCGCGAGCTGCGGCCATCAGGCGGTCCGCCTGCACCGCGGCGTTCTGGATGAGCACGTTCGCCTGCTCTTCGGCGACACGGAGGATGGCCTCGAACTGCTCGCGCGACGGCGCCTCCTGGCCGTCCGCCCGCGGGGTGTCGACGAGCTCGTTGGTCAGGGTGGCGACCTGCTGCTCGGTCTCCGCGGCCTTCGCCTTGGTGGCGAGAAGCTCGGCCTCGAGTTCTTCGCGGGCGATGCGCTCTTCTTCACGGAGCGCCTCGACGGCGTCTTCGTGGCGCGCCTCGGTGGCGGCGAGGTCTGCCTTCGCCTGCTGCAGCTGATTGCGCAGCGCGCTCAGAGCCGAGTCGACCTCGGCCTTGTCGTAGCCGCGGAACGACGCTGTGAAGCCGGACTGCTCACGGGGCGTCTCTTCAATCAGCTTGTCGAAGAAGTCGGGAGTCCGGTCGTTATTGGGGGATTCACTCATTGGTCGGCCTTTCCGGCGCAGGTCACAGAGGGACTGAGGGCTGTGATGAGAAATGGTGCCGTCGCGAGGCCGGCTGTGGTGGGGCCGGTGCGTCATCAGCAATACCACAGCCTAGTTGCGGCGGCTGTGAGATGCACCCGGTGTTCCGGTACGCGACGTGCGGTCGGTCTAGACCGGCATCCATGTTCCCGTCGCCTCGTCGCGCCGGTGCTGGGTCGGCCGTCCCGGGGAGACATCGATGCCCCTCGCGTGCGCGGCCGCGGAGACGCCGGAGCGCAGGTCTGCCCAGAACTCCGAGGTGTTCGGCACGCCCAGGTGCTCGCGGACCCTCTCGACCTCCAGCCGGGTTCCGCGCTCATCGTCGACGAGCCGCACGATCGCGTCGTCGGGCTCGATGAATCGGATGCCGTAGCCCCCGCCCCCGAGCCGGGTGAACTTGCGCGGCTGCTGCAGCACGACACCGTCGACGACCTCGCGTGCTGTGGCTTCCGGCGCATGCAGCACCAGGGTCGTGTCCAGTTCGTCGAGGATCCCGGTGAGGCGGGTCGTCGCGTAGCGCCGCCCTTCTCTTCCTCCCGCCGCGTCGGTCGAGCGGCGCACCCAGCGGGGGAGGAAGATCGCCAGCACGAGGATCGCGGCGATCACCGCGACGTAGATGAGCGCGTTGTCCACGCATACAACCTACGGGAGGCGGATACGCCGACACCCTTGGAGTAATTTAGCTACAGTGCTAGATTCACAATATGAGGATCATTCGCGACGTACGGGCGCAGCTGCGCCGGCGACTTCTGATCAGCTACCGGGTGGACCCTGACGTCGCTGTCTCGCTGCTGCCTGCGGGGTTCCGCCCTCGAATCGTCGACGGCTCTGCGGTCGCCGGCGTGTGCGTGCTGGGTCTGGAATCGATCCGCCCGGGCTGGTCGAGCGGTCGATGGGGTCTCCGCTCCGAGAACGCCGCTCATCGGATCGCCGTCGAGTGGGACGGCCCCGACGGCGTCGAGCAGGGGGTCTTCATCTTCGAACGCCACAGTTCGGCATGGCATCCGGTGCTGTTCGGTGGACGACTGTTCCCCGGGGTGCATCGGAGGGCGCGATTCCGGATCGAGGAATCCGGCGATCGTTACGCGCTCGCGATGGAGGCGGCCGGGCACAGCCTCGACGCCGATGTCGAAGTGGGCGGCGAGTGGTCGAGTGCGCTGTTCGCGTCTGTCGACGAGGCCTCCGACTTCTACCGCTCCGGGCGCATCGGGTGGTCACTGGCGCGCGACCGACGCACCGTCGAACCGGTCGCGCTCACGTCCGATTCGTGGAAGGTCGAAGGTGCCCGTCTGCACCACCTTCGGTCGTCGTTCTTCGAGGCGCTTCCCGCCGGGGCTGCGGTCTTCGACAGCGTCGTCGTGATGCGCGATCTCCCGCTGACCCTCTCCGGCGTCGGCGGCCGGCGGGATGCTGCGGTGCTCACCCCAGCAGGAACATGATGAGGATCAGCACGGGCAGGCAGCCGAGCGTGGTGAGGAACACGGTGTCACGCGAGATGGTCTCGCCGATGTCGTATCGCTGCGAGTAGTTGAAGACGTTCTGGGCGGTCGGAAGCGCCGCGAGGATGACGACGATCAGCACCTCGGCCGAAGAGAGTCCGAAGACGAACTCCGCCACGACCCAGGCGATCAGAGGCATCGCGATGAGCTTGAGCGATGTGGCGACGATGATGTCTCGGCGGTGTCCGGGGGCTCCGAGGACGCGCTGGCCGTGCAGCGAGATGCCGTAGCTGATCAGCAGCACCGGCACGGCAGCATCGGCGATCAGCTGCGCGGGCTCCATGACGATGGGCGGAACAGTGATGCCCAGCACCGAGACGAGGGTTCCGAGGAGCGAGGCGATGATGATCGGGTTGGTCGCCGTGCGCACGAGGGTCTTGCGCAGCGAGACCCGGTCGCTCGTGACGGCATCGAGGATCGTCAGCGAGACCGGCGTGAAGACCAGCAGCTGCATGAGCACGACCGGCGCGGGGTAGGCGGCGCTGCCGAGCAGGTACAGAGACAGTGGGATGCCGATGTTGTTCGAGTTGACCTGCCCGGCCGACAGGGCGCCGATCAGCGTCTCTCCAACGGGGCGCTTCCACCAGAGTCGCGCCACCAGCGTGTAGATCGCGATGATCGCGACGGCCGCTATCGCCGAGACGGGGAGCAGCGAGGAGAAGAGCATCTTCGCATCGGCATGGGCGAGCACGGTGAAGAGCAGGAACGGCGACAGCACGAAGAAGATCAGGCGGCCGAGCACATGCCGGGCGTGCGGGCCGAGCAGATCGATCCGCCCGAGCAGGTACCCGAGGGCGATCGCCACCCCCACGACCGCGAATCCGGTGAACGTCTCGAGCATGGTTCGAGCGTATCCAGCCCGGACTCCCCCGTCGTCACCGGCGGCTCGGGCAGGGTGTCTCGGCATAGCAGTTCGAGCGTCTCGGCGTCAATGGTTGAGCCCCGATCAGCGTCAGTGCCCGTCTCGCCAATACGCTGGCAATACGACGAGCCGCAGTCTGCTGCTCTCCGTCGGTCGAACCAGACGTGCCCTCGAGTCTCTCGGTCTTGAGCGCCCACTGGGGGGTGGGTGCGCTTGCGGACCTTCTCATCGACTGATCCGGTCCCCCCGTTCGGGCGCGGGGGACCGGAACCAACTCCTCGGAGTGGATCCGCTACTTCAGGCGGAGCATCCTCTGCACGGCCTTGACGCCGGCGTTCGCGCTGCGAGCGCGCATCGCGGACTCGAGCTCCTCGAGAGACTCCCGCGTGTTCACTCGCGGCTCTCCGAGGTAGAGATCGCGGAACACGAGATACCAGAAGTCGCTCAGCATCAGTCGATAGAGATCGTTCAGCGCACGGTCGGTCAGGAATTCGAAGAGCTCGACATGGGCCTCGATCCAGCCCTTGCCGGACTCGACCGACTCGATCGCCTCGCCGATCAGCTCGCACGCGATGGCGAGGTCCGCCTCGGACAGCGCGAGTGCAGCCTCGCGGATGATCTCGCCGCCCTGAGACGCGGCGAACTCGCGGGTGATGCGTGAGCGTTCGTCGGTGATGTCGGTGACCATCGAATAGCGATTCGCGTGGACTTCCATCAGCCCGGCTCGCGCGAGTCGCTGCACTGCCTCTCGCACCGGGGTGCGGGTGACGCCGAGGTCGTCGGCGATCGCCTTGTCGCTCAGTTTCGCGCCCGGAGCATAAGTGCCGTCGGCGATCGACGTCGCCAGTCGACGGAAGAGCTCCTCAGCTCCGAGGTTCCGCTGCGCCCCAGGCACAACCGGCAGGTCAGGTCCCATATCGATATATTACTTCGCATACGTCGGGTGGGATATCGACCGCGAGAGACGACCTGCGTGTCTACTGTGCTGCAGCCGCACTCATGGACTGCATCCATGCGGTCGTCACTCTCGTGTGAACGAGGCCTCGCGGCTGACGCGCCGGTTGTGGAGGGTCAGCACGACGAGCGCTGCGACGGGACCGGCCAGAACCACCATGATCGTCCAGTGCCATCCCGCGGTGCTCACGAGCGCGGCGCCGAGCACGATGAGTCCGGCGCCCACGGCCCGCAGTGCGATCGAGCGCTCAGGCGTCGTCCGAGGCTTGCCGCCGAACGGAACTCGCGTGGTCGCGTTGGCTCGAAGAGTCATCCCGAGAGCGGTGTGGAAGATCGCGATCCCGACGACAGCGGCAGCGATTCCGAAGACGAACATGTCATCGACGGTATCAAGTGCGCTGTCCGGCGTTCAGATCGCCTCCGCCCGTGAAAAGCGGAAACCCCCGCCATGTAGAAGCTAGGCGAGGGTTCCTAAGGTGACTGTAATGATCACCCTGTGGCTCCGACGGGCGTCGATCCCGTGACCTCACGATTTTCAGTCGTGCGCTCTACCAACTGAGCTACAGAGCCGTGCGACGGGCTAGACCTGTCGCATCTAGACGAAAGGGCCCTTCTCGAAGAGAAAGGCCCGTCGCTTAGAGCGACCCTGACGGGACTTGAACCCGCGACCTCCGCCGTGACAGGGCGGCACGCTAACCAACTGCGCTACAGGGCCATACTTGTTTTCAATTATACCGGAAGGAGTGACCCCAACGGGATTCGAACCCGTGCTACCGCCGTGAAAGGGCGGCGTCCTAGGCCGCTAAACGATGGGGCCGAAGTCTGTCCCGGAGGACTTCCTTGCCGACGCTCAAGCATAAGGGAAGATCTGAGCAAAACGCGAATCGAGGGCGAGCCTGCTGTACCCCGGGCGTGTTCGGGAGGACGATGGACCCGTATCGCTGTGTCCTCTCGCGCTGTCCGCCTCCTGGTGCGGATGTGAAAGAAGTTGTTAGTGTGGCATTTGTGAAACCGGCGGAAGGGGCCGAGTGAACGACAAGGACTCGACGACGAATGCTGCTGCGGCGGCATCCGACGACTGCGGCTGCGCGCCGACGCCCGCGGAGAGCCGTGCGTTCTGGAAGGACCGCTCGGTCACCCGTCGCGGCGCCCTCACTCTCGGCGCGCTCAGCGTCGTCGCCCTCAGCGCCTTCGGCGTCTCCAACGGCGTGACCGCCGCGTACGCGGCGACGTATCCCAGCTGGGACGACGTCCAGAACGCGATGAACAACGAGGCCGCGAAGGCAGGCGAGGTCACGCGCATCGAGGGGCTCATCCAGTCGCTCAAGCAGCGGGTGGCAGACGCGCAGGCGAAGGCCGTCCTCGCCGGCGAGGAGTACAACGCCGCACAGCTGGCGTACTTCGACGCCATCGCCGTCGCAGATGAGCTCCAGTCGAAGGCCGACGAGCAGGCGCTCGTCGCCGACGACGCGACCAAGAAGGCCGCCCAGCTCGCCGCTCAGCTCTATCGCAACGGGGGCGATGACACCGCCCTCGAACTCTTCTTCGCCGGCTCGGCCGACAACGCCGACCAGCTGCTCTCTCGTCTCGGGACGATGGACAAGGTCTACCAGTACAACCAGACGGTGCACGACAACGCGGTCGCCGCACGCAACTCGGCCCAGGCGCTCACCGATCAGGCCGTCGTCGCCCGCACCGAGCGCGACCGTCTGCAGCAGATCGCCGAGCAGAAGATGATCGAGGCCCAGGCCGCAGCCGACGCCGCCCAGGCGGCGCTCGACGAGCAGTCGGCCAACCTCGCGACGATGCAGGCGCAGCTCGCCGCCCTGAAGGACGCCACGGCGACGACCGTGGCCGGCTACCAGGAGGGCGTGCGCGTCGCGGAGGAAGAACGCAAGCGTCGCGAAGCGGCCGAGGCCGCTGCTGCCGCCGCAGGCAATGGCGGCGGTGGCGGTGGCGGCGGAGGAGTCGGCGGGTCACCCGGATCGGGAGGCTGGGTCCGACCGCACGGCGGCCACCGCAGCGCGGGGTTCGGCCCTCGTCCCAAGCCCTGCGCGGCATGCTCCGGCTACCACTACGGCGTCGACCTCGCGAACGGCTGCGGAGCGGCGATCTACGCGGCGCAGTCCGGCACCGTCGACTACGCCGGCCCCCGGGGCAACTACGGCAACTACATCCGCATCCAGCACGGCGGCGGAGTCTCCTCCGGCTATGCGCACATCAGGGACGGTGGATTCGCGGTCCGCAGCGGCACCTGGGTGAACTCCGGTCAGGTCATCGCCTACGCCGGCAACACCGGAGCATCCGTCGGCTGCCACCTGCACTTCGAGGTCTACATCAACGGCGCGTACACCAACCCCATCACCTTCCTCGCGGATCGCGGCGTCTCGGTCTGAGTTCCGCGTCCACGACGAGGAAGACCCCCGACCGCTGTGCGGATCCGGGGGTCTTCCTCGTTGCAGCGAGGGGTCAGTGACCCTGCTCGCCGAAGCGGACGATCGCCTCGTCGAGGATGCGCTGCGCCTCTGCGGCGTCGCCCCACGCGTCGACCTTGACCCACTTGTTGGGCTCGAGGTCCTTATAGTGCTCGAAGAAGTGCTCGATCTCCTTCTTGGTGAACTCGGCGACGTCGCCGATGTCCTGGATGTGTGCCCAGCGGGGGTCCTTCGACAGCACGGCGACGAGCTTGTCGTCTCCGCCGGCCTCGTCGCTCATCTTGAGCACGGCGACGGGGCGCACCTCGACGACGACGCCGGGGTAGATCGCGTGGTCGAGAAGCACGAGCACGTCGAGCGGGTCGCCGTCCTCTCCGAGGGTGTTGTCGAAGTAGCCGTAGTCGGCGGGGTACCCGAAGGTCGTGTAGAGCACGCGGTCGAGGTGCACTCGTCCGGTCTCGTGGTCGACCTCGTACTTCACGCGGCTGCCGCGCGGGATCTCGATGACGGCGTCGTGTGCGCCCATGCGTGTGCTCCTCAGAAATGACGGTTGGATGCCGCGCACTAGCCTACCCGCGGCCGGTGGATGGCCTGGGCGCCTGCCGGGACGCCCGGCTCAGCAGCGTCGTCACGACCCCTGTCAGCAGCAGCACGAGGAGCCCGGCGTAGCCGAGCGACGGCACGAACACCGCGATCGCGAGGGCGATCAGGAACAGGATGATCGCGGCGAGGTCGCCGATCACGCCCGCTCGCAGAACCTCGACGGGCGTCGTCGTGAAGTCGGGATGACGCAGCAGATAGAGCCACCCCGCCAGGGTCGTGATCTGCGTGAGGATCAGCGTGCCGATGTAGACCACCGGCTGCAGAGAGTCGGTCTCCATCTGTCCGATCATCGCGGTCGGCACGGGCAGCCAGACGATCGTCGCCATCCAGGCGATGTTGATCCAGAGCAGCGGGCCCGTGACCCACTCGACGTCGCGGTACTGCCGATGGTGGCCCATCCAGAACGTCGCGATGAGGACGAAGCTCAGCCCGAAGCTCAGCAGCTGACCCGAATGCTCGACGAAGAACTCGGCCGTGCTGAGCGTGCCGGAGGCGGCCTCGGACACGGATTCCATGAGCGGAAGGATCAGCAGAGTCATCGCGATCGCGACGACGGCATCGACGAACGCCTTGAACCGCTCTGTCCTGAACCGCACTGCCCTGAAACGCACTGGGTGATCCGTCACGGCGCCAGGTTAGGACGCAGAGCCCGCAGAGCGCGAGACCTGCGCGGCGATCCATCCTCGTGATCTACCGTTGGTCTGTGCCGTCGCTATCACCCGCCATCGCCGAGATCCGCCTCGCCGTGCGCACCGCGCTCGCCGATCTGCCCGCGGGATCGACCGTCGTCGTCGCTCTCTCCGGGGGAGCGGACTCGCTCGCGCTCGCCGCGGCGACCGCGTTCGAAGCCCCCAAGCTCGGACTCCAAGCGGGGAGTCTCACGGTTGACCACGGTCTTCAGGACGGATCGGATGCTGTCGCCGCACGCGCCGCGCGAACGGCGGCGGCGCTGGGGCTCGACGCTCTCATCGTCCGGGTCGAGGTGGGCGAGGACGGCGGTCCGGAGGCCGCGGCCCGCGACGCGCGGTATCGGGTGCTGAAGGACGCTGCCGCGGATGCCGGCGCTTCAGCCGTGCTGCTCGGACACACGCTCGACGACCAGGCCGAGACGGTGCTGCTCGGTCTCGCTCGCGGATCCGGGGCGGCGAGCCTGCAGGGGATGGCGCCGGTGCGCGAAGACGACGACGGGCTGCGCTGGGTGCGGCCGTTGCTCGCGGTGCGGCGCGAGACCACACGAGCGTGCTGCACGGCATCCGACCTCGAGGTCTGGGACGACCCGCACAACGCAGACCAGCGATTCGCGCGGGTGCGTGTGCGCGACCGCGTGCTGCCGGTGCTCGAAGCGGAACTCGGCCCCGGCATCGCCGAGGCTCTGGCGCGCACGGCCGAACAGCTGCGGGAAGACGCCGAGGCGTTCGACGAGATGATCCACGAGACGATCGAGGACATCGTCGAGCATGCCGAGGCAGGGATCTCGGTCAGCGTCGCCGCTCTCGCCGCCAATCCGGCGGCTCTGCGCAATCGGATCATCCGACTGGTGGTCGACAGCGAGTTCGGGGTGAGCCTGACGCGCCTGCAGACTCTCGAGGTCGCGCGGCTCGCCACGGACTGGGCGGGTCAGGGACCCATCGACCTGCCGTCGTGCTCGGCGGCCCGGGTGGGCGGACGCATCGTCTTCACTGCGCGCTGAGTCGCAGCATCCCGCGACCCGCAGCGACGAGAGAACCCCTGCGGTCCCGTCCTCGGGGGCCGCAGGGGTTCTGGTCAGGCGGGGGCCGCTGCTACTTCTTGCCACCGAGCAGGCCCCCGAGCAGGTCTCCGATGCCGCCGCCACCCGAGGACTTTCCGCCGCCGAGGATGCCGCCGAGCAGGTCGCCGATGCCGCCGCCGCCCGACGAGCTGCCGCCGCCGAGGATCCCGCCGATCACATCGCCGATGCCGCCGCCACCCGACTGCGTCTCTGCAGCGTCGGGCTTCGCGGACTTGTCCTTCGTGGCGTTGGCGATCAGGCCCATCACGATCGGGGCGAGGATCGGGAGGAGCTTGCCGAAGTCGATGCCGGCGGTCTCCTTCGACTCCGTCAGCTTCTCGGTGACCTGCTTCTCGTCGTCGCCGAGGATGTGCGCGACGATCTTGCCACCATCGGCCTGATCGATGTCGTCGACCTTCGCCGCCCCGGCCTTGCCCTGGTGGCGCTTCAGAGCGTTCTCGATCGCCGCAGAGCCCTCCGCGGTGGACGCATTCTTGGCGAGGCCGCCGAGCAGCACCGCGCCGCCCTGTTCGACTGCCTCTTTGGCGACGTCGGGGGAGACTCCGAGCTTCGCGGCGATGTCGTCGATCGGGACCTGCGTGAGGATGTCGTCGAGTGCCATGTGTGAATCCTTCCGTCTGCGGGCCCACGCCCGTTCAAGCGTCACAGTAGTGCGGATGCCGAGCCTGTACCCGGAATTCTGGTGGAGGATCTGCGGATCCTGTGCGGGACCATGCCGGTGCGTCACCTAAAATCAATCCATGCGCGCCGCGGAGATCCAGGACGACCTTGCTCAGATCCTCGTCACAGAGGAGGAGATCATCGCCAAGCTCGATGAGCTCGCGACTCGGGTCGCGGCCGACTACGAGGGCAAGGAGATCATCCTCGTCGGCGTGCTCAAGGGCGCGGTCATGGTCATGGCCGACTTCGCACGTGCCCTCCCCTTCCACGCCCCGATGGACTGGATGGCGGTCTCGAGCTACGGCGCGAGCACCAAGTCGAGCGGCGTGGTGCAGATCCGCAAGGACCTCGACACCGACCTGAACGGCAAGCACGTGCTGATCGTCGAGGACATCATCGACTCGGGCCTCACCCTCAGCTGGCTGCTCGAGAACTTCGAGTCGCGCGGTGCGGAGTCGATCGAAGTGCTCGCACTGCTGCGCAAGCCGGAGGCCGCGAAGGTCGTCATCGACTGCAAGTACGTCGGCTTCGACATCCCCACCGACTTCGTCGTCGGCTACGGCCTCGACTACGACGAGCGTTACCGCAACCTGCGCGATGTCGCGGTGCTCGCTCCCCACGTCTACAGCTGATCGGCCGCTCGGGGCGCATCGCTACGCCGTGGGTGAACGCACAGCGGCCACCTAGGGCCCGCGCGATACGCTGATCCGACCATGGATGTCAAGAAGCTCACTCGGAATCCGCTGATCTACGTCGCTCTGATCGGTCTGCTGCTGTTCGGCGGCTTCCTGCTGATCTCGAACCTCGGCGCGCCGAAGCAGATCACGACCCAGGAGGGTCTGGAGCTGCTCTCCGGCAAGACGGTCACCGAGGTCGTGAACACCGACGGAGACCAGCGCGTCGACATGACCCTGTCGAAGGCGTTCGAGGGCTCGGAGAACGTTCAGTTCTACTACGTCGAGGCGCGCGCCGAAGAGGTCGTCTCGGCTATCAACGCCGCCGAACCGAAGGACGGCTTCAACGACGCCGTGCCGCGCGCGACGTGGTTCGACGGCATCCTCTCCCTTCTTCTTCCCCTCGTGCTGCTCGGCCTGCTGTTCTGGTGGCTGCTCTCGTCGATGCAGGGCGGCGGCAGCAAGGTCATGCAGTTCGGCAAGTCCAAGGCGAAGCTCGTCAACAAGGAGACGCCGACGGTCACCTTCGCCGACGTCGCCGGTGCAGACGAGGCGATCGAGGAGCTCCACGAGATCAAGGAGTTCCTCCAGGACCCGGCCAAGTTCCAGGCCATCGGCGCCCGCATCCCGAAGGGCGTGCTGCTGTACGGCCCTCCAGGAACCGGAAAGACGCTGCTCGCCCGCGCCGTCGCCGGAGAGGCCGGAGCCCCGTTCTACTCGATCTCGGGTTCTGACTTCGTCGAGATGTTCGTCGGTGTCGGCGCCTCCCGCGTCCGTGACCTGTTCAACCAGGCCAAGGAGAACGCGCCGGCGATCATCTTCATCGATGAGATCGACGCCGTCGGTCGCCACCGCGGCGCCGGCATGGGCGGCGGAAACGACGAGCGCGAGCAGACGCTCAACCAGATGCTCGTCGAGATGGACGGCTTCGACCCGAACGCGAACGTCATCGTGATCGCGGCGACCAACCGCCCCGACATCCTCGACCCGGCTCTCCTGCGCCCCGGCCGCTTCGACCGCCAGATCGGCGTCGACGCCCCCGACCTGCGCGGGCGTCAGAAGATCCTCGAGGTGCACAGCAAGGGCAAGCCGCTGTCGAAGAGCGTCGACCTCGAAGTCGTCGCCCGCAAGACCCCCGGCTTCACCGGAGCGGATCTCGCGAACGTCCTCAACGAGGCCGCACTGCTGACCGCTCGCTCGAACGCGCAGCTGGTCGACAATCGCGCCCTCGATGAGGCCATCGACCGCGTGATCGCCGGCCCCCAGCGTCGCACCCGCGTGATGAAGGACAAGGAGAAGCTCATCACCGCGTACCACGAGGGCGGTCACGCTCTCGCTGCGGCGGCGATGAACTACACCGACCCCGTCACGAAGATCACGATCCTGCCCCGAGGCAAGGCTCTCGGCTACACGATGGTGCTGCCGCTCGACGACAAGTACTCCATCACCCGCAACGAGCTGCAGGACCAGCTGACCTACGCCATGGGCGGTCGCGTCGCCGAGGAGATCGTGTTCCACGACCCGACCACCGGCGCCTCGAACGACATCGAGAAGGCGACGTCGATCGCTCGCAAGATGGTGCTCGAGTACGGCATGACCACCCAGGTCGGACCGGTCAAGCTCGGCAGCGAGGGCGGCGAGCCCTTCGCCGGTCGCGACATGGGCAGGGGACGCGAGTACTCCGAGAGGGTCGCCGAGCGGGTGGACGCAGAGGTGCGCGCGCTCATCGAGCAGGCTCACAACGAGGCCTACGAGGTCATCAGCGCCAACCGGGACATCCTCGATCGCCTCGCTCTGTCGCTGCTCGAGGAGGAGACCCTCGATCACAACCAGATCGCGGAGATCTTCACCGAGGTGAAGAAGCTCCCCGAGCGTCCGCTGTGGCTCTCGAGCGAGGACCGCCCCGTCTCGGAGCGGCCTCCGATCGAGGTCCCGAAGAAGGACGTCTCGCTGGTGGCTTCGGTCGAAGCGCCCACTTCGGCTCCCCGCACGCAGCCCGGATCGGCGGGAGCCGGCCAGGCTCGACCCGCGACGGCCTGACCCGTGTCTGTCGACCGCGCGCGTGTCGAACGGCTCACCAGGGAACTGCTCGAGGCGATCGGCGAAGACCCTGATCGTCCGGGACTGAAGCAGACACCGACCCGCTTGGGCGATCTCTATGCGGAGTTCTTCGCGGGCGTGGGAGAGGACCCGGCGGCTCCGCTCGCGCACACGATCAGCGTCGCTCGGGGTCCTGCTCCCGACACCCTCCCGTCGGGTGCCGTGCTGCTGAGAGACATCCGCTTCCGGTCGGTGTGCGAGCACCACCTGCTGCCGTTCGCCGGGCGTGCGCACATCGCCTATCTGCCGGGGGAGCAGGTCGTCGGACTCGGAGCGCTCGTGCGCGTGGTCGAGATCCTCGCCGGTCGCCCTCAGGTGCAGGAGCGCCTGGGCGAGCAGATCGCCGACACGATCGCCGAGCATCTCGACACCCGTGGCGTGCTCGTGGTGCTCGACGCGAGCCACGGCTGCGTGACCATGCGCGGTGGACGACAGCCGGAGGCCTCGACGCTCACGATCGCCGCCAGGGGCGAGTACACCGAGCCGATCGCACGGGCCGAGCTCGTCGCGCTGATCGGGGCGTCGGGCTCGGGGATGGCGCACGGATGACAGGCATCTGGGGCATCGTCAACGTCACGCCCGACTCGTTCAGCGACGGCGGCCGCTATCTCGACGTCGATCGGGCAGTCGAGCACGGCCTGCGGCTGCGGGCCGACGGAGCCACCGTGCTCGACGTCGGCGGCGAGTCGACCAGGCCCGGCGCCGAGCGGGTGGGAGTCGAGGTCGAGCAGGAGCGCGTGCTTCCGGTCATCGAGCGCCTCGTCGCGGCCGGAGCGCCCGTGAGCATCGACACCATCAACGCCTCCACCGCCGCGGCAGCCGTGCGTGCGGGGGCACGGATCGTCAACGATGTCTCCGGCGGACTGGCCGACCCCGAGATGCTCGCGGCGGTCGCAGAATCCGGCGCCGACTACGCGATCGGTCACTGGCGCGGCTTCCCATCCGACATGTATGCGCACGCCGAGTACCGTCGTGCCGCCCGCGAGGTCGCGGGGGAGCTGCACGAGCGCATGGGCGAGGCCGCGGCATCCGGCATCGCGCCGTCGCGACTGATCGTCGATCCGGGCATCGGGTTCTCGAAGAAGGGCGGCCAGAACTGGGGCGTGCTGCGCGGTCTCGACGAGATCGTCGCCCTCGGACCCCGCGTGCTCGTCGGCACCTCTCGGAAGAGGTTCCTCGCGGAGAGCATCGCCGCAGACCCGGCGACCGTCTCCGAAGCGCGACGGGACCTCGCGACGGCCGTCACGAGCGCGCTCGCCGCTCGCGCCGGAGTCTGGGCCGTCAGGGTGCACGATGTCGGCGCCACTCGCGATGCCCTGGCCATCGTGCATGCCTGGGAGGGGTAGACCATGGATGTCCTCGACGAGATCGTCCTGACAGGACTCACCGTGTTCGGTCGGCACGGCGTCTACGACCACGAGCGCGAGAACGGCCAGGAGTTCACGATCGACCTTCGCCTCAAGATGCCCCTGAACGACGCGGCGGCATCGGACGATGTGGCCGACACCGTGCACTACGGAGAGCTCGCAGAGAAGGTCGCCGAGGTCGTCGCGGGCGAGCCGGTGAACCTCATCGAGACGCTCGCGGAGCGCATCGCCGCCGTCGCGCTCACCGACCCTCGGGTGCACTCGGTCACCGTCACCGTGCACAAGCCGCACGCCCCGATCCCGCTCACGTTCTCCGATGTCGCCGTCACGGTGCACCGGGCGCGGCAGCGATCCGCCGAGGAGGCATCGCGATGAGTCGCAACCTGGCCAACCCGCCGAGCCTGCCTGGCCCCCGACCCGGGCGGGAGGAGGCCGTGGCCGTCGTCGCCTTCGGCGCGAACCTCGGCGATCGCGAAGACACGATCCGCGCCGCAGCCGAGCGCATCGCGCGGCTGCCGCTGGTCAGAGACGTGCGTCTGTCGTCGCTGTTCGAGACGGTGGCGCTGCGGCTCGACGGGCCTGATCCGGATGCCCCCGGATACGCGAACGCGGTCGCGCTGGTGACCACGCGCCTCGCCCCGTCGATCCTGCTCGGCATGCTGCACGCGATCGAGGACGAGCACGGACGTGAGCGCCATGAGCGCTGGGGCGATCGAACCCTCGACCTCGACCTGATCGCATACGGCGACGAGTCGGCCGACGGCGATGGTCTGCAGCTGCCGCACCCTCGTGCCTTCGAGCGGCTGTTCGTGCTCGAACCGTGGCTCGAGCTCGACAGTGACGCCGTGCTGCCAGGCAGAGGTCGCGTGGCCGAGCTCGTCGCCGGGCTGCGTCGCCGGGAGCGCTCATGAAGCGCACCTCGCTCGGACTCCTCGCGGTCCTCGCAGTGCTCGCCACGGCCGGGGGCTTCGTCCTCGACCACATGCTGACGGCGATGGGCCGCACGACCTTCACGCCGTCACTGCTCCTGCCCGTCTTGCTGCTGCTCATCGCGGGGGCCTCGCTGGGGGTCGCCTGGCCGGTGCGTGCGAGCGTTCGCAACGGCATCCGCATCGATCCGTTCCGCGCGACCCGTGCGGTGACGCTCGCCCGCGCATCGAGCCTGGTCGGGGCGATCATGGCCGGGTTCGGTGCGGGGCTGCTGGCGTTCCTTCTCTCCAGGCCGATCGATCCCCCGGTAGGGTCGACTGTGGCGATGGTGGCACTGATCGGAAGCGCGATCGTGCTCGCGGTCGTCGCGCTCATCGCCGAACAGTTCTGCACCCTGCCGAAGGATCCTGATGACTCAGAACCCAGAGATCGAGCCGGGGACCCCGGCACCGCTTAGTTCGACGGAGGTCACCGATCTCGCTGCCCTCGACCAGGGCACCTACTCGCAGCTGCGCACCGTGCGCAACGAGGCGAGGCTGGAGCTCGACGGAACCTGGCATCAGATCTCGCCGCGCTACGTGGTCTCGCAGGTCCTTCAGAATCTGATCTTCGTCGCGTTCGTGCTGGCGGCCGCCCTCGTGCTGGCGCTGGTGCTCGACCAGACCTGGGTGTGGATCCCGGCAGGCGTCATCGTGCTCATCACCCTGATCACGCTGGTGATCCTCCCCCGGCAGGCCAAGGCGATCGGGTACATGCTCCGCGACGACGACATCGTCTTCCGCAAGGGCATCCTCTGGCAGCGCATGATCGCGGTGCCGTACGGCCGCATGCAGCTCGTCGACATCACGCAGGGGCCCCTCGACCGGGCCTTCGGCGTCTCGCAGCTCAAGATGGTCACCGCCGCCGCGACGACAGGCGTGCAGATCCCCGGACTCGCCCAGGCTGCTGCCGAGGCGCTGCGCGACACCCTGATCGCCGTCGCCGAGACCCGCCGGACGGGCCTGTGAGCGATCAGTCCTTCCCATCGCCCCCGGCACCGGCCGAATCCCCGGAGCGGGACGCGACCCTCGCCGACGGCGAGTGGCACCGGATGCACCCGCTCACCCCGCTCTTCAAGGGCGGGCTGGCGCTCATCATCATCGCGGGTATCGCGATCGCCAACCTGCGTGATCGGCTCATCGCCTGGTTCGTCGAGTTCTTCACTCCCGATGAGGTGCATTACGACGACTACTCGGGCGGGGATCCCGTCGACTGGGTCTTCGAGAACAACCTGCTCATCGTGGTGCTGCTCAGCGTGCTGGCGCTCGTCGCCGTGCTCGTGCTCGTCTTCTGGTTCGTGTGGCGGTTCCAGCAGTTCCGGATCACCGGCGATCATGTCGAGGTGCGCAAGGGCATCGTCTTCCGCTCGCACCGGCGCGCACCGCTCGATCGGGTTCAGGGCGTCAACCTCACCCGCCCGTTCCCCGCGCGCATCATCGGACTCGCGAAGCTCGAGGTCGTCGGGGCGGGCACAGACTCCAACGTCGAGCTCGAGTACCTCGCGACGCCGCGCGCAGAGGCGGTGCGGACCGACATCCTGCGTCTCGCCTCGGGTGCGCGCGCCGCGCGACTCACGGCCGCGGATGCCGCGGCCGGACCACGGTCGTCCGCTGCCGGCTCCCCGCAGGAGACGCCCGGCTCGGCGCGAGCACAGCTCGTCGGCTCGATGAACGCCGGGGTCAACGATCTCATCAGCGGCGTCGACCTCGCTGATGTCGAACCCGAGAGCGTCGTCAAGATCCCCACGGGGCGCCTGGTCGGATCCCAGCTCGTCTCGAGTCTGCTCTGGGTCGTCTTCTTCGGAGTGATCTTCGGGGTGACCGTCGGAGGCATCGCGATCGGCTCCCTGATCGACGGCGATCCGATCGGCGGGTTCCTCGGCCTCGGCATCACGCTGGGCATCGGGATCCCCATGATCATCGCGATCGTCGGAATCACCTGGGCGCAGATCTCGAAGTCGCTGCGCTATTCGATCGCTCCGACGCCCGATGGCGTGCGGATCACCTACGGTCTGCTGACGACCGTGACCGAGACGCTGCCGCCGGGGCGCATCTTCGCCGTGGAGGTCACGCAGTCGCTGCTGTGGCGTCCGTTCGGCTGGTGGACCATCAGGATCAACCGCATGAGCGGCAAGAGCGCCGCGCAGCAGTCGTCGGGCTCCGCACAGCAGTTCAACGTCGTGCTTCCTGTCGGCAAGCGCGCCGATGTCGAACGGGTGCTCGCCCTGATCCTCCCGGATGCTCCGGTCGCCGACATCCCGCTCGTCTGGGAGCACGGCATCCTCGGTCCGGTCGAGGGCGATCCCTATCGGACGATGCCGCGGCGCGCATGGTGGCGCCGACCGGTGTCGTGGAAGCGGCACGGCTTCGCGCTGACCGAGTTCGGACTGCTGCTCAGGCGCGGAGTCGTCTGGCGCAAGCTGGCCATCTTCCCGCTGGCACGACTGCAGGGCGTGTCGCTCTCTCAGGGACCGATCGATCGCGCGCAGCGTGTCTCAGGTGCGCAGGTGCACTCCGTGCAGGGCCTCATCACGGGGTATCTGTCGGGTCTCGAGCGCGACGACGCTCTGTATCTCCTCGATGGCGTGAGCTCGGCAGCGGTCGCCGCCGCAGCGCGCGATCACACCCATCGATGGGGTGAGTACGTGACGGATGCCGAGGGGGCGCAGGTTCCCGGGTACCCGGGCGCCGGGGCGGACACCGCGGCTCCCGATCTCGCGGCTCCCGTTCCTCCGCCTCCCGCGCCGCCTGCTGCTCCGGTCGGTTCTCCGACCGGGCCTCCGGCACCTCCTGCGGCTCCGGCGCCTCCGGCACCTCCTGCGGCTCCGCAGGCGCCTCTTGCTCGGCCGGCCGTGGCTCCGGCACCGCCCGCGCCGCCGGTCTCGCCGCCTCCTGCGTCACCGGTCTCGCCGCCTCCTGCGCCGCCCGTCTCTCCGGCACCTCCGGCGCCGCCGGCTCCGAACGGTGAGTGATCCGCTGCGCCGTGACGGGCGCCTCGGGGTCGGCATCATCGGGGCCGGGCGCGTGGGGCCCGTCATCGGTGCGGCTCTCGCCGGAGCGGGACACGCGATCACGGGAATCACCAGCGGCTCGGACGATGACCGGGCATCAGCAGTGCTGCCGGACGTGCCGATCCTCGATGCTCTCGAGGTCGTGCGTCGCAGCGAGCTCGTCGTGGTGGCCGTGCCGCATGACCAGCTGCCCGCTCTGATCACCGGCATCGCCGAGGTCGGAGGATGGCAGCTCGGCCAGCTCGTGCTGCACACCGACCCCGGTCACGGCATCGAGGTGCTGCGGCCTGCTGCCGCGAGCGGAGCCATCCCGCTCGCTGTGCATCCGGCGATCGCCTTCACGGGCACCTCGGTCGATCTGCGGCAGCTGCAGGCGAGCTATGCGGCGGTCACCGCTCCCGCCGCAGTGCTGCCCATCGCGCAGGCCCTGGCCGTCGAGATGGGGTGCGAGCCGGTGGTGATATCGGAGGCGGATCGTGAGGCCTATGCCGACGCGATCCAGACCGTCACCGAGTTCTCGCGCTCGATCATCGCGCAGTCCACCTCGCGCCTCGGCGAACTCGGCATCGAGAACCCGGGCGGCTATCTCTCTGCACTCGTGCAGTCGACCGTCGAGCGGGCGCTCCGAGACGCGTCCGGCCCGCAGCCGCTCCTCTGAGGTCAGCGACCGCCCGAGAAGCCGCCGCCCCCGCCGCCGCCCGAGAAGCCGCCGCCGAACGATCCGCCTGCGCTCGACGAGCTGCTGGCGCTCGGCGCCGAGTACGTCGCGGAAGCCTGCGAAGAGGCGGCGAATGCGATGAGCTGGCCGTGGACGAACGGCGTGCTGGGGTCGCCGATCCACGTCGCCCCGCGCTGCTCGAAGGCGTACACCTGCTCGAGCAGGGCTCCCCATTCGTTCTCCATGCCGAACAGCATCGCGTAGGGGAGCAGGCGCTCGTAGACGACGATCACGTTCGCGCTGCCGTCCTGTCGCCGCTCGGCGCCGGAGTACGACTGGAGCATCTGCAGCCGATCGGCTTCAGCGACGCGGATGAACTCCCGCACGCCCATGAGGTACTCGTACTGCCGAGCCCCTTCGGCAGAGAGCACCGTGTGCCTCGAGAAGCTGTAGAAGGATGACAGGAAGACGAGGAACGCTCCGAAGGCGATCGCCACGAACGCGGGAATCGCCGAGACCCTCCCCGCGATTATTCCCGACATGCCCAGGGCGAAGCCGACCAGCACGATGCCGATCGCGCACCACTGCACGATCATCGCGCCCCTGCTGCGGGCCTTCGTGGTGAGCCCGCGTGAGACAGCCGCCTCGATGCCGTGCTGCGACAGGGTCTTCATGCGAGCGGCGAACTCCTCGCTCGCGTGGGGGAGTTCGGCGACCCCCGCGGAGTCCGCGCCGGCGAACAGCGCGTCCAGCGCCTCGACATCGAGCTGGTCGGGGATCCGGCCACCCGGAAGGCGCCGCAGCCGCGGCTGTTCGGCGTCCGTCCCCTCTTCGATGCGGAGCGTGCCGCGCACAGCGAGGTGGATGATCTCGGCCGGGATCGGATCCTTGGCTCCGGGCACGATCGCGGCGGCGAGCAGCGGCGGCAGGGAGTCCGGCACGTCGTACTGGGCCACGATGATGCCGCTGGCCTTGCGCCGGTTCCTCTTGAAGGCAGAGACGGTGAACCAGCTGGCGACCGAGAGCGCGAGTCCACCGAGCGCGGCGACAGCGGGCACTGTGTCGGTCACGGGGTTGGGCTGCCGAGCCGAGGGCTGCGCGGCGGTGTTCGACTCGAATCCGACGGCGATCGTGATGCCCTCGCCGGGGGAGAGCTCCTTCGCCTCGACACTGAGCTGCGAGCCGTCCGAGGATGCGATCAGATCGCACTCGTCTGTCGAGCCCTGGTAGCCGGCGTAGCAGCGCGCGTCGCCGGTCATCCGATCCGTCATCGCCTCGTCGAACGCGACCTCAGCATGGAAGGCCTCGATGCGCTGAGTGCTGTCGAGCGGCAGCAGGTCCCAGTAGAACTCGTCGACGCCGGAGTCGGCGGCGAGGATCACGTCGCGCATCTCGTATTCGATGACGTAGGTCGTGAGTCCGCGCACGTAGTCGTCGTCGCCGGTGAGGACCAGCAGCAGTCCGTCCTCGTTCTCGGTCTCGTACGGCACGTCGGCCCCGGTCTCGTCGGTCACGGACAGCACACGCGGATCGAGCCACGCATTCTCGTAGCTGGTAGGCAGTCCGCGGACGATCCCCTTGTTCTGGTCGATGTCGGGGAAGCGCGCCGTGAGGGTCTCGGTGACGTGCATGCGGGCGCGCCCGTCGTCGTCGAGCCCCACCTCGTAGCGCGCGTCCCACGACGCGTACGCGAAGTCGTCGACATCGGCGCGGACCGCCGTCGCACCGGACGCGGGGGCCGCGGGCGGCGCTGCTGCGGCAGCGGGAGCCGCTGACATGAGCAGCGCAGCGGCGGTGAGACCGGTCGTGACGAGAACGTGGGCGAGTTTGGTGGCTGCCATGCTTCGAGGCTACCCAGACTCGACCGCGGGGTGAGGGACGCGACCTCGGTAAACTGGACACGACTTTCAAGGAGCCCCGAATGACTGACGCGTCTGCCGCGCCCGACACGACCACCGCCGCCACCGAAGAAGACGTGCACGAGCAGAAGGCCGTGCGCCTGGCCAAGCGCGAGCGTCTGGTCGCGAACCGAGCGGACGCCGGCGGGGGAGCCTTCCCGGTCAGCGTGCCCGTGACCCACCAGATCCCCGCGCTGCGCGCCGAGTACGACGAGCTCGAAGCCGGTGCCGAGACGGGTGTCGTCGTCGGCGTCGCCGGTCGCGTGGTCTTCAGCCGCAACACCGGCAAGCTGTGCTTCGCGACGTTGCAGGCCGGCGACGGCTCGCGGATCCAGGCGATGATCTCGCTCGCGAACGTCGGGGAGGAGTCGCTCGCCGACTGGAAGGAGTACGTCGACCTCGGTGATCACGTGTTCGTGCACGGCGAGGTGATCTCCAGCCGCCGAGGCGAGTTGTCGATCATGGCCGATGCGTGGGCGATCGCCTCGAAGGCGATCCTGCCGCTGCCCAATGCCTACTCCGAGCTCAGCGAGGAAGGGCGTGTGCGCAGCCGCTACCTCGATCTGATCGTCCGCGAGCAGGCGCGTACGACCGTGCGCGCCCGCGCCGCGGTCAACGCGAGCCTCCGGGCGACGTTCGGCAGCCACGACTATCTCGAGGTCGAGACGCCCATGCTGCAGGTGCAGCACGGTGGAGCATCCGCTCGTCCGTTCGTCACGCACTCGAACGCCTTCGACACCGAGCTCTATCTGCGCATCGCGCCCGAGCTCTACCTGAAGCGCGCCGTCGTCGGGGGCATCGAGCGGGTGTACGAGATCAACCGCAACTTCCGCAACGAGGGCGCCGACTCGACGCACAGCCCGGAGTTCGCGATGCTCGAGGCCTACCAGGCCTACGGCGACTACAACCAGATGGCCGCCCTGACGCAGGAGCTCGTGCAGCAGGCGGCGATCGCGGTGGCCGGTTCGACCACGGTGACCTGGGCCGACGGCACCGAGTACGACCTCGGCGGCGAATGGGATCGCATCTCGATGTACGAGTCGCTGTCGGCGGCCTCCGGTCGCACGATCACGCCGAGCGACTCGGTCGAGGACCTGATCGCGTTCGCCGAGACGAACGGTGTGGACCTGCCCGCTCAGGCTACGCACGGCAAGCTGGTCGAAGAACTGTGGGAGCACTTCGTGAAGGGCGACCTCGTGCGGCCCACCTTCGTGATGGACTTCCCCGTCGACACCTCGCCGCTCGTGCGCGAGCACCGCTCGATCGAGGGCGTGGTGGAGAAGTGGGACCTGTACATCCGCGGCTTCGAGCTGGCGACCGGGTACTCCGAGCTCGTCGACCCCGTCATCCAGCGCGAGCGCTTCGTCGAACAGGCGAAGCTCGCCGCTCGGGGAGATGTCGAGGCGATGCCCGTCGACGAGGAGTTCCTGCGGGCACTCGAGCACGGCATGCCGCCGTCCGGGGGAATGGGCATGGGGATCGATCGCCTGCTGATGGCGATCACGGGGCTCGGCATTCGCGAGACCATCCTGTTCCCGCTGGTCAAGTAGCGGGCGTCGCGCCGCGTCTGAACGCCCACTCCGGAAGCATCGCCGCGTTGATCATCGTCTCGAGCAGGGCGGCGAGGCCGTATTCGGGGTCGATCGCCCGCACGAGATCGAGGTACTGCCCGGCGTGACTCGATCGGCCGAGCGCCCACGAGAGCCATGCCGCAGCGGTGAGCGGTGCGGGCCTGGTGTCTCGCGGCGCGAGCGCTGCGGCGGTCCGGACGAGTGAGAGGGCGACCCCGAGCCGCTCCGGATCGGGAGTGGGCCCTCGACCGAGGAAGACCTCGCCGAGGTCGTCCGGCACCGTGGAACCGGAGTCGGCGAAGGTGAGCTGCGCCTCGAGTGTGCGTTCGCCGCCGTGGACATCGGTCGCCCACTGCGTCAGTGCCACATCTCGGAACAGCGGGCGTTCGAGGCACCAGAGGAGTGCGGCGGTGGCGAACGGCGGCAGATCATCGGGTGACGCGAGCACGGCTTCGAAGAATGCCGGGATGTCTTCGAGGAGCACGAGCGCAGCGATCGCCTGAGGGTTCTCGGCGCCCGTCGGCCCGGCCTCTCCGCCCCGCGCGAGGAGGTCGGTGACGTCACGCAGCGCTCGCCCCACCCTCTCTCTGTCGGCGAAGCCTGCCGTCGGCAGAACAGCGCCGGCACGCTGGTCGCCTGAGACGTCGCCGACGCCGGGCACCTCGGGGGCCGTGCGATCGAGAGCGCGGAGCTGCGGGTCGTCGACGAGATAGCTCGACCAGCCGCCGGGGGTCACGCAGAGCGCGTCCACGATTCGCAGTCCCGCGTCCTCCGCGCGCCCGAGGAGTTCGTCGACCTCCACGGCGAAAGGAAGGACGAGCCCATCGCGCGTCTTCTGCGCAGCCTCGTCCGTGTAGACGACGAGGGCGACCGCATCCGTTCGCTCGACTCGTGAGACCAGACCGACCGCGGCATCCGCGTAGTCCTCGAGCTCGACGTCGTCGCGGGGGAGGTCGAGTCTCATCGCACCGTAGGTGCGTGTGCCTCGGAACGGCAGCAGGACGAGGCTCTCGGTCGGGGTGAAGCCTGCGAGGGAGGGGACGATGCTGAGGAACTCAGCGGAGCCGGAAGCACGGAGCAGTGTTGTCATCCGGCGAGTCTCATCGCACCGCTGTCGTGACGGTCCGATTCCACAGCGCCGATCGTCGATCAGCTGCAGGCCCCCGAGTGTGGAGGAGCAGTGGGTCGCGTACCATGGAGCCATGGAGAACTTCTGGCTCGCAGCCGCATGGTCGATCATCCCGACCATCGGGGTGAGCGTCGTGTTCTTCTTCGTGCTCCGCGGAATCCTGCGGTTCGATCGCACCGAACGCAAGGTGCACGCACGGATCGAGGCCGAGGAGCGGGCCGCGCGCGGTCTGCCGCCGCGCTCCTGAGCGGCGTCGGCACCATCGGCTACTGTGTAGCCAGCGCACCGTCCGCGGTGCCCACTGACGCGCCCGGCGTCGCAGTGCCGACCGGCCGAGAGGACGAGGGATGACGCCCGAGATCTGGGCTTGGTGGACCGCGGCGTTCCTGATCGCCCTCGACCTGACGATCCGCATCACGGCGATCATCGTGATCCCGCGCAACCGGCGACCCACTGCGGCGATGGCGTGGCTGCTCGCGGTCTTCTTCATCCCGTTCATCGGCGTCTTCCTCTTCCTGCTCATCGGGAACCCGCGCCTGCCGCGCGCCCGCCGCCGCAAGCAGGATCAGATCAACGAGTACATCGCCGAGACGAGCGAGCACCTGCACTTCGGCACCCTGCGACCGGATGCGCCGAGCTGGTTCCCCCCGCTCGTCGAGATGAACCACAGGCTCGGAGCGCTGCCGATCTCGGGGGACAACGGCGCGCATCTGATCGCGGACTATCAGGAGTCGCTGGACGCGATGGCCGACGAGATCCGCAAGGCCGAGGACTACGTCCACATCGAGTTCTACATCCTCCAGGCCGACGCCTCGACAGACAACTTCTTCCGCGCGATGGAAGAGGTCGCAGAGCGCGGCGTGCACGTCCGCGTGCTCCTCGACCACTGGGCGAACAGATGGAAGCCGAAGTATCGGCAGACCGTCAGGCGGCTCGATCGCATGGGCGCGAACTGGCATCTGATGCTTCCGGTGCAGCCGCTGAAGGGGCGCATGCAGCGGCCCGACCTGCGCAACCACCGCAAGCTCCTCGTCGTCGACGGCAAAGTAGCCTTCCTCGGCTCGCAGAACGTCACGGACTCGACCTACAACCTGCCCAAGAACATCAAGCGCGGTCTGCACTGGGTCGACCTCATGGTCCGCATCGACGGCCCCGTCGTGCTGAGTGTGAACGCCATCTTCCTCAGCGACTGGTACAGCGAGACCGACGAGGTCCTGCAGGAGATCGACATCTCGCACGCCGAGACCGGGTCGGGAGATCTCGACTGCCAGGTCGTGCCGTCGGGGCCCGGGTTCGAGGTCGAGAACAACCTGCGTCTCTTCCTCGGGCTGCTCTACGCGGCCAAAGAGAAGATCATGATCGTCAGCCCGTACTTCGTGCCGGATGAAGCGCTGCTGCTCGCCGTCACCGCCGCGGTCGACCGTGGAGTCGCGGTCGAGCTGTTCGTCTCCGAAGAGGGAGACCAGGCGATGGTCTATCACGCGCAGCGCAGCTACTACGAGGCGCTGCTCAAGGCCGGGGTGCGGATCTGGATGTACCGCAAGCCCTACATCCTGCACACGAAGAGCCTCACCATCGACGACCAGGTCGCCGTGATCGGCTCGAGCAACATGGACATGCGTTCGTTCGGTCTGAACCTCGAGGTGTCGATGCTGGTGCGGGGCGAGGAGTTCGTCTCCGAGATGCGCGCCGTCGAAGACGTCTACCGCTCCCTCAGCAGGGAGCTGACTCTCGAGGAGTGGATGCAGCAGCCTCTGCGCTCGACCGTCCTCGACAACCTTGCGCGCCTCACCTCGGCGCTGCAGTAGGGCGGCAAGGCGGGGGTGCCCTCCGCAGACCGCGGCCGGTACCCTGTGTGCATGGAATCCCCATCGCGTGTCATCGCCGCACTCTCGTCCTTGGCCGCCGTGCTGCTCGTCGCAGGGTGCACGATCGGTCCTGGGGCCACCGGGTCGCAGGCGACCTCGAACCCCTCGAGCGGGCCCGGCCAGAGCACGGACGACTCGGATGACGTCGAAGGCACGCTGCTCGACGACGGCCGGATGTTCGCCGTCGTCACCTGGGGATCCTCCACCTGCGTTCCGCAGGTCGACACGGTGACGGCCGAAGGGCAGACCGTCTCGGTGACTCTCGTCGAGCCGGAGTCCGAGGGAGACGGCGAGAAGGCATGCACGGCCGACCTGGCGTCGCGTGCGAGCGTCGGTGCGCTGCCGGAAGGTGTCGACCCGACGAAGGAGATCACCCTGCAGGTGACCTACGGCGACGTCGTCGACGACGTCGATCTCGACGGCGACCCCTCGTTCACCGGCACTCCCGGCTCGTCGACCGAGTACGCGCCCACCGCCGGCTGGTTCGACGACGGCTCGCTGGTCCTGCTCACCTGGGGCTCGTCGAGCTGCGCCCCCGTGGTCGAGGATCTCGAGGGCTCTGGCGCCTCGGGCACGGCGACTTTCGCGACCGACGACGACCAGGTGTGCACCATGGACATGGCGCCGCGTGCGACGATCCTGGAGTTCGGCGAAGATGCCGTCGATGACGACGCCTTCACTCTCACGCTCCTCGGCGGCGGCCTCGACGGCACGGTCGAGGTACGGGGCTGACGCAGCAGTCGGACGCCCGAGCCGCAGCGATCAGAACGACGCGACCGGATGGTCGGCGGGAAGGGCCAGCAGGAGCGCCCCGGGGTCGACGCGGCAGGTGATGCGCACCGCGGTCCCGAACTCATCGCCGTCGAGTTCGATCGGGGTGGGAGAGGTCACGGCCGCTTCGGCGGCGGCTCCGCGGAAGTAGTGCACCGAGGCATCCCGGCCCCGACGTTCGAGCACCCGGCGACCGGCGCGTGAGCGCCGCAGCACCGAGTTGTCCCACCAGATCTTGCGCCAGACCCCGAGCCAGCCCCACATGCCGGTGGGCTGGATCACGGCGACGTCGAGCACGCCGTCGGTGATCGACGCGTCGGGGATCAGAGAGATGCCCGCCGGCAGAGTGCCGCAGTTGGCGAACAGGATGCTGTGCACCTTGGTCGAGTGCAGGCGGCCGTCGTCGATCTGGAACACGGAGCGGAACGGCTCGGCGGTCACGAGCGACCTCGCGGCTCCGTCGACGTAGGCGATCCATCCCACCGACTTCTTCAGGTCTGGGCGGGTGTTGGCGATCATGTCGGCATCCAGCCCGACGCCCGCGAGAACGACGTAGGCGTGCTCCTCGTGCTCGCCGTTCTCCCGCGTCAGGCGCGCCCAGCCGATGTCGATCGCGTGGCGGAACTCGCCCAGCGCCGCGCGGATCATCTCGTCCGGGTCGGCCAGCGGGAGCCCCAGGTTGCGCGCCAGCAGATTTCCGGTGCCGCTCGGCAGGATCGCGAGTGGCACCCCGGTGTTCGCGATGGCTTCGGAGACCGCGCGCACCGTGCCGTCTCCGCCGGCCACGAGCACGACATCCACGGCGCGGGCGAGGGCTTGGGCCGTCGCAGCCTGGCCGGGGTCTTCGATCGTTGTCGGATAGAAGGCCGGGTGCTCCCACCCTGCCTCGCTCGAGAGCGCGCGGACTCTGGCCCGCAGATGCTTCTCGTCGACTTTGATCGGGTTGTAGATGAGCGCCGCCTGGCGTCGGCCGGTGGCGCTCGTGGTCATGGCGCTACTCTAACCCGGGCGTCGACCCACCCGGTCGCGGCGGACGCGCCCGGGCCGCACCATAGACTTGGTGGATGATCGACCTCGCACTCCTCCGCGAAAATCCGGAGATCGTCCGCCGTTCTCAGGCCGCCCGTGGCAACGACCAGGGCACCGTCGACATCGCGCTCGAGGCCGACCGATCGCGCCGCGCGGCGCTCGCCGCGTTCGAGGAGCTGAGGGCCGAGCAGAACGCGTTCGGCAAGCAGGTCGCGAAGGCGCCGAAAGACGAGAAGGCGGCGCTCGTGGCGCAGGCCAAGGATCTCGCCGAGCGCGTCAAGCAGGCGCAGCAGGCGGCGAACGAGGCCGCCGAGGCCCTGGCCGCTGCTCTCGCACGCATCGAGAACGTGGTCATCGACGGCGTCCCGGCCGGGGGCGAGGCCGATTTCGTCGAGCTGCGCCGAGTCGGTGAGGTGCCCGCATTCGACTTCGAACCCCGTGATCACCTCGAGCTCGGTGAGATCCTCGGCGCGATCGACATGGAGCGCGGCGCGAAGGTGTCTGGCGCTCGGTTCTACTTCCTGCGCGGCATCGGGGCTCGTCTCGAGATCGCGCTCATGAACCTCGCGCTCGACAAGGCGCTGCAGAACGACTTCGTGCCGCTGATCACACCCACCCTGGTGCGGCCGGAGATCATGCAGGGCACCGGATTCCTCGGCGAGCACGCAGACGAGGTCTACCACCTCGACAAGGACGACGACCTGTACCTCGTGGGCACCAGCGAGGTCGCGCTCGCCGGATACCACAAGGACGAGATCCTCGATCTGGGCAAGGGCGCGCTGCGGTACGCCGGCTGGTCGACCTGCTATCGCCGCGAGGCGGGCTCGCACGGCAAGGACACCCGCGGCATCATCCGGGTGCACCAGTTCAACAAGCTCGAGATGTTCGTCTACACGAACCCGGAGGATGCGGAAGCTGAGCACCTGCGTCTCGTCGCGCTGCAGGAGGAGATGCTGACCTCGCTCGGCCTCGCCTATCGCGTGATCGACGTCGCAGCAGGCGACCTCGGCTCCAGCGCAGCGCGCAAGTACGACATCGAGGCGTGGGTGCCGACGCAGGGTGCTTTCCGCGAGCTCACCTCCACCTCGAACTGCACGACGTATCAGGCCCGCCGCCTCGACATCCGACACCGGCCCGAGGCTCACGAGGGCCAGACCGCGAAGACGCAGCCCGTGGCGACCCTCAACGGCACGCTCGCGACGACCCGCTGGATCGTCGCACTGCTCGAGACGCATCAGCAGGCCGACGGTTCTGTGCGCGTGCCGGAGGTGCTTCGGCCGTACCTCGGCGGGCTCGAGGTTCTGGAGCCGACCGCGTGACGGCCCCCTGGCTCGTCGGGCTCGACGTCGACGGCACGATCATCCTGCAGGACGAGACGATGAGCCCCGGCGTGCCCGAGGCCGTCGCGCGGCTGCGGGATGCCGGTCATGAGGTGACGATCGCCACCGGACGCAGCTGGATGGCCACGCGTCGCTGGGTCGAGCAGCTCGAGCTGACCCCGCAGTTCGTGGTGTGCTCGAACGGAGCGGTGACCATGCGTCGGGTGGGCGACGAGTGGGAGCGGTGGCACATCGAGACGTTCGATCCGTCTCCCGTGCTCGCTCTCCTGCGCGACCGCCTGCCGGAGGCCCGGTACATGGTCGAGCTCGGCTCGGGGCTCAGGCTGTACACCGAGCACCTGGACGACTGGACGCTCGACGGCGGACGACAGGTCGGCTTCGAAGAGCTGGTCGCCGAGCCGGTCTCCCGTGTCGTCGTCGTGTCGCCGGGGCACGATGAGGAGGACTTCCACCGCCTCGTCGCGGACGCAGGACTCAACGAGGTCTCGTACGCGATCGGCTGGACGGCGTGGCTCGACATCGCGCCGCAGGGCGTCGACAAGGGCACGGCGCTCGAGCGCGTGCGCACCGAGCTCGGCTTCGAGCGCGGGCAGGTCTTCGTGGCCGGCGACGGACGCAACGACATCGGCATGTTCGGGTGGGCGCTGGGGCTCGACGGCCGTGCCGTCGCCATGGGGCAGGCGCCCGCAGAGGTCAAGGATGCCGCGGGCGAGGTGACCGGCGACGTCGAGGACGGCGGGCTCGCAATGGCACTGAACACGCTTCCAGCGGCCGCCCAGGTCAGCGCGAGAGAATAGAACTCGGCTAGACTCACGGCTTGTCGGCAGATTCGTCTGTCGGGAGGGTTGTCCGAGTGGCCGATGGAGCTGGTCTTGAAAACCAGTGGGCAGAGATGTCTCGTGGGTTCGAATCCCACACCCTCCGCATTCCAGGGAACGGTGTCCCCCCGCACCGCACGCTGAAACCGAAAGGCACCGAGTGAGTCCTCACACCCGACGCCGTCGTACCATCGCGCGACACGGACAGCTCCACTCGCCGGGCCCCGTCAGCCAGCTTCTGACGTTCATCGCGATCGGTCTCGCCGTCGTCCTGGTGAGCGGCTTCGGCGTCGTCTCGTACATCGTCTACGACCTCTCGAGCACGGTCTCGGCCAACGCGGTCGAGCTGGACAGCACCGAGGAGCTGCCGCCGGACATCAGCGAGTACGAGGGCGGATTCAACATGCTCCTCACCGGTGTCGACACGTGCGAAGAGGCCTATGCGCAGTACTTCGGCGAACGCTGCACCGGCGCCGACTCCGAAGGCACGCTCAATGACGTGAATCTCCTCCTGCACGTGTCGGAGGAGCCCCGCCGCATCACCGTCGTCAGCCTGCCCCGAGACATGATGGTGCCGATCCCCGAGTGCGAAGACGCCGAGGGCGACGTGCACTCCGCGATGAGCAAGCAGCAGATCAACACCGCCTACACCGACGGCGGACTCAACTGCGTCGCGAAGACCGTCTCCGACCTCACCGGTCAGGAGATCCAGTTCGCGGCATCGGTCACGTTCGGCGGTGTGATCGAGATCACGAATGCGATCGGCGGCGTCGAGGTGTGCCTCGCCTCTCCGATCAAGGACCGCTACACGGGCCTCGATCTGGCAGCCGGAAACCACGTGATCGAGGGCATCACCGCTCTGCAGTTCCTCCGCACCCGCCACGGCGTCGGAGACGGCAGCGACCTCGGACGCATCGGCAACCAGCAGCAGTACATGTCGAGCCTGGCGCGCACGCTGATCAGCGGCGAGACGCTCGGCAACGTCCCCATGATGTTGAAGCTCGCGACCACCGGTCTCGACAACGTCGAGGCGAGCACCTCGCTCGCCGACCCGATGAAGATCGTGCAGATCGCGCTCGCGGTGAAGTCCGTGCCGTTCGAGGACATCGTCTTCCTGCAGTACCCGACGTTCGCGGACCCGGCCGACCCCAACCGCGTCGTGCCGGACAAGGAGTCCGCCGAGGCCATGTGGAACGCGATCAACGAGAACGCCCAGCTGCAGGTCACGCATCAGAACACCGAGAACGACGGAGTCGTCGTGACGGATCCGGCCACGCAGACGCCCGCCGACGCGGGTGCCGAGGCGGCGACGCCTGACCCTGCGGCGACACCTGAGAACGTCGTGGCGCTGCCTGACACGATCAAGGGCAACTCGGCCGCGCAGCAGACCTGCTCGAACGGAAACGTCCGCTGACGTCCACGCCGACCGCACGGACCATCCCGAAGAACCGCCCCTCCTGCCTGTCAGGGTGTGGGCGGTTCTCCGCGTTCAGCGCGTAGGCGTCTCCGGCTGATCGGTCGGCGGGTAGAGCACGTCCATGAGGGCTCCGATGATGCCCGGCATGTCGACGGAGCGGTCGATCATCCACTGCAGCTGCAGCCCGTCGGCGACCGCCTGGATCACCCGTGCCATGGTGTCCGGGTCGAGCGTCGCCCGGTGGGCGGCGTCGTGGACGAAGCTGTCGGTGATGCTCTCGCGGAGCTTCTCGCTGCGCTCGAGGAAGTACTGATGGGCCGGATGCGCGGGGTCGACGGCGTCGACCGAGAGGCGTGAGAACAGTTCGACGACTCCGGGGACCTCGGTGTTGTGGCGGATGACATCGATGAACGCGGACTTGCCGTCGACCGGATTCAGCGTCTGCGGCATCATGCCGTCGTGCTCGTCGCGCTTGCGCAGCACCTCGGTGAAGAGCTCCTCCTTGCTGCCGAAGTAGTGCAGGAGCGCGGCGGGGGTGACGCCGACCAGCTCGGCGATCTGCTTGAGCGAGGCGTTCTGGTAGCCCTTGCGGCCGATCACATCGAGAGCGCTCTCGAGGATCTCCTCGCGTCTGGCGACGCCCTTCGCGTATGAACCTCGTCGTGCCATCCCTCGAGAGTAATCCTGAACAACGTTTGAGATCCAATACTTACTGGCATATAGTTTTCGCAGGACACCGCCGTCGCCGCGAAAGGAACATCATGACCGATACATCGGCATCCGATCTCACCCTCGAGGAGAAGGCATCGCTCACCAGCGGTGCGGACTTCTGGACGACGAAGGCCATCGAGCGCGTCGGTCTGCCGTCGATCATGATGACCGACGGCCCGCACGGCCTGCGCAAGCAAGCAGGCGGCACCGATCACCTCGGTCTCTCGAGCAGTGTGCCGGCGACCTGCTTCCCTCCCGCTGTCGGCATCGGCTCGTCGTTCGATCCCGAGATCGTCGAGCGCGTCGGCGCGGCCATCGGCGTCGAGGCGGCGATCGAAGACGTCGCCATCGTGCTCGGCCCCGGCATCAACATCAAGCGGTCGCCCCTGTGCGGTCGCAACTTCGAGTACTTCTCGGAGGACCCGATCGTCTCGGGGATCCTCGGTGCGGCCTCGGTGCGTGGAGTGCAGTCGCAGGGCGTCGGCACCTCGCTCAAGCACTTCGCGGCCAACAACCAGGAGTTCGATCGCATGCGCGCGAGCTCCGACGTGGACCCGCGTCCGTTGCACGAGATCTACCTCCGCGGCTTCGAGCGTGTGGTCAAGGATGCCGAGCCGTGGACCGTCATGTGCTCGTACAACCGCATCAACGGGGTCTACGCCTCGGAGGACCCGTGGCTGCTCACACAGGTGCTGCGCGATGACTGGGGCTTCGACGGTGTGGTCGTCTCGGACTGGGGTGCTGTGAACGACCGCGTGGCCGGCGTCGCCGCCGGTCTCGACCTCGAGATGCCGTCGTCGGGCGGGCGGACGGATGCTCAGCTCGTGGCCGCGGTGCGCGCCGGCGAGCTCGACGAGAGCGTGCTCGACACCGCAGCCGACCGTGCGATCGATCTCGTGCGCAAGGCGCAGCGGCGCCCGGCCGTCGCAGGTCCTCTCGACGTCGACGCGCACCATGCGCTCGCGAGGGAAGCGGCCGGACGCTCGATCGTGCTGTTGAAGAACGACGGCGACGTGCTGCCGCTCGCCGCCGAGCGGAGGATCGCCGTCATCGGAGCCTTCGCGACCGAGCCGCGCTTCCAGGGAGCCGGATCCTCGCTCATCAACCCCACCCGCGTCGACGCCGCGTGGGACGAGCTCCGTGCCGTGGGCGGAGAGAACGTCACGTACGCTGCCGGCTTCGCTGTCGAGGGCGGCGACATCGCGGCATCCGGCCGTTCGGCCGACGACCTGCGCGCCGAGGCCGTCGCCGTCGCATCCGCAGCCGACGTCGCCGTCGTGTTCCTCGGCCTTCCCGCTGCCGAGGAATCCGAGGGCTTCGATCGCGAGCACATCGATCTGCCCGCTGCGCAGCTGGAGGTGCTCGACGCCGTGATCGCGGCGAACCCCACCACGGTGGTCGTGCTCTCGAACGGCGGCGTCGTCGCGCTGCCCTTCGCCGAGCGGGTGCCGGCGATCGTCGAGACGTGGCTGCTCGGCCAGGCCGGCGGCGGCGCTGTCGCCGACGTGCTCTACGGAGCGGTGAACCCCTCGGGAAAGCTCACCGAGACCGTTCCGGTGCGGCTGGAGGACAACCCCTCGTTCGGCAACTTCCCCGGTGAGTTCGGTCACGTCCGCTACGGCGAGGGCGTGCTGGTCGGCTACCGCTGGTACGACGCGAAGGGCCTCGACGTCACCTTCCCCTTCGGGTACGGCCTCTCGTACACGACGTTCTCGTATGGCGAGGCGTCGGTTGCGGCGAGCGAGAGCGGCGACATCGTCGTGCGGGTCGATGTGACCAACACCGGAGACCGCGACGGCCGCGAGATCGTGCAGGTCTATGCGGCCCCGGTCGCCTCCGTCGTGCAGCGCGCGCCGCGCGAGCTCAAGGCCTTCGCATCGGTGGCGCTCGCTGCGGGTGAGACCCGTACCGTCGAGCTCGTCGTGCGCCGAGAGGACCTCGCCTATTGGGACGTGCGCGTCGACCGCTGGATCGTCGAGAGCGGCGAGTACACGGTCGAGGTCGCCGCGTCGAGCCGCGACATCCGTTCCTCCACGACCGTGCAGGTCGAGGGCGATGCCGTCTCGCTTCCCCTCACGATGAACTCGTCGATCGGCGATGTCCTCGCGCACCCCGTAGCTGGCCCCGCCGTCATGGGCGCCCTCGGCGGATTCCTGGGAGAGCTGACCGGTGCGGACTCGTCGGCCGCCTCGATGATGCCGAACGACGAGGCGATGCAGAAGATGATGGCGTCGTTCCCGATCGGCCGACTGATCGGATTCCCCGGTGTCGACGTCACGCACGAGCAGGTCGAGCAGCTGCTCGAGGGCGCGAACGCGGGAGTGCTGACGCCGGCCTGATCTCAGACCGTCCGAACGACGAAGCGCCCTCTCCGTCCTGCGACGGGGAGGGCGCTGTCGTGTGCGGGGCTGTGCGTCAGGTCGTCAGGTCGCGTCCAGCCTCGTCTCCGAGAACGGGGGAGAAGCGGATGCCGAGGCCGTGATGCTCGTTCTCGGTGAGGAAGCCGCCGGCGACGGTCACGGGCGAGGGATCGGCCAGAGCGCCGAGCGCACCGAATCCGGCATCCTCCACATCCTCGACCAGTGGTTCGAACGCGGTGTCGGGCAGCGTCAGGGCGAGCTGGCCCGAGAGCTCTGGCAGCAGGTGGGGATGCAGGGCGACGCCATGCGAGGCGGCGAGCCCGGCGATGCGGAGCAACGGGGTGATTCCGCCGACGCGCACGATGTTGGGCTGCACGATCTGCGCGGCGCCTGCCCGGAGGAAGTCTGCGAAGCGGTGCACCGTGTGCAGGTTCTCGCCGACGGCGATGGGCACGTCGATGCGACGGGCGAGCTCGGTGTGGCCGATGAGGTCGTCGGCCCGCAGCGGCTCCTCGATCCAGGCGAGATCGAAGCGCGACAGTGCGTCGATCGACGTCGTCGCGCGGTCGAGATCCCAGCGTTGGTTCGCGTCGATCATCAGCGCGCGATCGGGTCCGAGCAGCGCGCGCACGGCGGCGACGCGCTCGATGTCCTCCGAGAGGTCGGGCTTTCCGACCTTGATCTTCACGGCATCGAACCCCGCATCGATCCAGCGCTGCACCTGGGCGAGCAGCTCGTCGAGCGGGTAATGCAGGTTCACGCCCGATCCGTAGGCGCGCACGCGCTCACGGCGGCAGCCGATCAGGCGCGACACCGAGGTGTCGGCAACGCGCGCCTCGGCATCCTACAGCGCGAGGTCGAGCCCTGCCAGCGCGATCGTCGTGATGCCACCGCCGCCCGCTTCGTGCAGGTGCTCCCACAGGCTCTGCCAGGCCTCGCCGGGAACAGCGGATCGGCCCACGGAGGCGGGAGCGATGTCCTGCTGCAGCAGCGACTGGACTGCGGGTGCGCCGATCTGCGGGCTCCACGAGAAACCCCATCCTTCGCCGCCGTCTGAGCGAACGACGTGGGTCGCGATGATACCGACCGACGTCACGTCTGCAGCCCACGGACGCGTCAGCGGCACCCGCTGGAGACGCGACGTCAGACTCCGGATGGTGGTCACAGCAGCGCGCGTCCTGCCGCGAGCTCCGTGCGCCAGGTGCGCGCGGCGCGCCAGCCGAGCAGGCGAGCGGCTTTGGCGGAGGAGAACGCGGGCGCAGTGCCGGTGAGCTCGGCCGCCGCCCGCGCGGTGCCGGGGTGGAACTGCGGCAGCAGCTCGCTCAGCGGGCGGCGGGCGAGCGCGTCATCGGCGCCGACGAAGAACCGCTCGCCGTTCGGGATGTCGTCGAGGGCGTCGAGCAGGGCGTCGGCGAAGGCTGCGACGTCGCGGGCATCGATGTAGTTGAAGAGCGCCGGTGCCGACAGTGCGGGGTCATCGAGGCGTTCGAGCACGGTGTGCCCCTGCTGGGTCGGAGCGCCGGCCCATTCCTCGGGGGCGATCACGTAGCAGGGGCGGAAGGATGCGAACCGCACGTCGTCGCCCGCCTGGCGCCGCAGCATGTCGATCGTCTGCTCGATCAGCAGCTTCGACAGGGCGTAGGCGTTCCACGGTTCGGTGGGCGATGTCTCGTCGAGGGGGAGGCGCTCGGGAGTCCAGCCGCGGGGTGCGCCGTAGCCGATCACCGTCGGGCTCGACGCTGCGACCACTCGGCGGATGCCTGCACGCACGGCTCCGCCGAGCACCGACTGCGCGAGGGCGGCGTTCGTGCGCAGGATCACGTCTTCGGGTGCGCTGAAGGGCACCGCGATCGCCGCGAGGTGGATCACCGCGTCAGCTCGTGTGCCCGCGAGTGCCGACGCCGTGGCATCCGCGTCGGTCAGATCGAGGGAGAACTGAGTGATCCCGGCGCGGTCGAGGTGTGCGATCGGCTCTCTGTCGACGGAGATGAGCTCGTGTCCGGCATCCGCGAGTCCTGTCACGAGCGTGCGCCCGAGTCGCCCGGACCCGCCGGTGACGACGATCCTCATCGGCGTGCGAGCAGGGCGATCCCGAGCTCGTCGACCCTCACGGGGAGTCCGGTCTCGAGCGAGCGGTTGCCCGCGATGCCGACGGCGATGGAGCGGATGCCGTCTGTCCAGTCCGCCGGCCGCGCGAGCGGGTCATCGCCCGGACCTTCGAAGACATCGGACAGGAGCAGGGCGTCGCCGCCGCCGTGTCCGCCGTCGCCGCCGTCGATGGGCACCTCGTAGGCCGCTTCCCAGTGCCGCTGCACGAGTATGCGCTCGCCTTCAGGGCGCAGTGCGGTGGTGCCGTCGCCGCCCGAGAGACTCGGGTCGATGTGGGGATGCAGGCCCTCACCTGCCAGCACGGCTCCGCGTTCGACGACCTCGAGCTCGACGCGGCCGAGCGTGCCGTTGACGGCGACGCGATAGCCCTCCCACGGCGAGTGCGCGTTCAGCGAGTACGACATGGTCGCGCCCGAGACGTAGTCGACGACGAGCGCGAGGTTGTCCTCGATCGTGATGCCCTCGCTGAACACGTCGAGGTCGCGCACGTAGCCGTCGTGCTGCTCGGCGTCGAGGTAGAGCGCGGTCAGGCGTTCGTCGGTGCGGAGGTCGAGTTCGAAGAGGTCGCCCCCGTCGTGGGTTCCTCGCGCCGGCCGCTCGCCGAGGCCGCGGCCGGCCGCATTCTCGGCGCCGTAGAAGCGCAGACCGCCCGACGCGTAGACACGGGTCGGCTGCGAGCGGATCCACCAGTTGACGAGGTCGAAGTGATGGCTCGACTTGTGCACGAGAAGACCGCCCGAGTTCTTCTTGTCCCGGTGCCAGCGGCGGAAGTAGTCGGCGCCGTGGTTGGTGTCGAGCATCCACTGGAAGTCGACGGAGGTGACCTGCCCGATCGTGCCGTCCTGGATGATCCGGCGCAGCGCGCTGTTGCGGGGGGAGTACCGGTAGTTGAACGTCAGCACCACCTGTCGGCCGGTGCGTTCGACGACCTCTTCGATGCGGGCCGCGCTCGCCGCGTCGATCGTCAGCGGCTTCTCGACCACGACATCGGCACCGGCCTCGAGCGAGCGGACGATCAGCTCGGCATGCAGATCGTCGCGCGAGCAGATGATGACCCGGTCGACGCGTTCGTCGCGGATCACCTGTTCGAGCTCGTCGGGGGTCGCAAGGCGGGGAGCGGAGGCGCCTGCGTCGACCGCGCGTTCTGAATGGAAGGCGGCGCGCACGGGGTTGGGCTCGACGATCGCGACCAGTTCGGCGCGGTCCCGGTGCGCTCCGGTGATCGCATCGACATACATCTGCGCGCGGACTCCGGCACCGGCCAGGGCATAACGGGTCTTCGTCATCGTGATCCTTCTGTGATCTCGAACTCAGGAAACGTTTTCTCGACGATAGCACAGGGCGGAAGCCGAGCACTCGGACGGAGGCGGCTCAGTCCTCGCGCGGGGCGGAGGTGCTTCCGCGCACGACCAGGGTCGGCGTCATCGTGAGCTCCGGAGTGGAATCGCCGCCGGTGAGTTGGGCGTGCATGGCGGTCCAGGCTGCTGCGCCCAGATCGACAGCCGGCACCGCCGCGGTCGTGAGCGGCGGCGACGTGTAGGCGGCGAACGGGATGTCGTCGAAGCCGGTGATCGACAGCTGGCCCGGTACCTCGACGCGGCGCACGGTCAGCGCCGAGAGGAGGCCCATCGCGACGAGGTCGTTGTAGGCGATCACGGCGGTCGCACCGCTCGCGAGCACCTGATCGGCGACGGCCGTGCCGCTGTCGAAGTCGACCCCCGCGGTGATCTCCTCGACCTCGAGCCGGTCGAGCCGGTCGAACCCGGAGACCGCTGCGGCGATCGCCTCCTGTCGCGCCTTGTGCGTCACGCTGCGCGTCGCTCCGGCGAGATAGACCAGCCGGCGGTGGCCGAGAGACGTCAGATGGTCGACGATCTCGCGCATGCCCAAGCCGTAGTCGGCGCCGACGACGGGAGCGCTGATCTGCGGTCCGCGGTTGATCACGACGGCGGGGGAGAGCGCGGGCAGCAGCGTCGCGAGCTCCTCTTCGGGCATTCGAGGAGCGCACAGGATCACGCCGTCTGTGCGCAGTCGTGTCGCCCTGGCGAGCGCGTGCTCCTCGTCGAGATCTTCGCGGGAATCGGCGACGAGCACGTGGTATCCATCGGCAGTCGCTGCACGGCTGAGCCCACGGAGGATCGCCTGGAAGGTCGGGTTCTCGAGATCCGGGATGACGACCGCGACCGCCTGGGTGCGGCCGAGCACCAGACTCCGAGCCACCGGGTTCGCGGTGTAGCCGAGTTCGGCGGCGGCGGCCCGCACGCGCTCCGCGAGAGCGGGGTCGACCGTGGGGTTCCCGTTCATCGCCCGTGACACGGTCGACAGCGAGACGCCGGCGAGCTTCGCGACGTCGGTGATGCCGGGGCGAGAGGATTCGCGTGCCATCAGCATCCCTCCATTCCGCGATCGGTCACGGCTGTCGTCATACTACGAGAAAACGTTCTACGAGGAGGGTCGCGTGGCCGGAGCATCCGAAGACCGCATCGAGAAGCAGGATCGTCTCGCGCGAGTGCGGCGCGACGTCGATGGTGCGACGCTCGTGCTCACGTCGCACGAGGCGGTGTCGTGGTACCTCGAGGGAGCGCGCACGCATGTGTCGCTCGCGGGTCCGCCGGTGCTCGCGGTGCGCGCGGAGACGCACGGAGATGTGCTGTTCGTCGCCGCGAACGAGGCGGATCGACTGATCGCCGAAGAGCTGCTGCCGGAGGATGCCGAGCGCGTGGTGCGGGTGCCGTGGTGGATCCCTCCGTCGATCGCGGCGGCCGAGCGGTCGGGCGTTCCGGAGTCGCAGGTGGCGGCCGGGCTCCGCGCAGCGCGAGCGCGGATGCTGCCCGCCGAGACCGAGAGGTACCGAGTCCTCGGGCGCGAGACGGCCGAGACCTTGACCGATGTGCTGGGCCGCGTCGAGTCGGATCAGACCGAGCGCGCGGTCGCGGCGATGGTCGCCGCGGAGCTCATCGCCCGGGGGATCGATCTGCTCGTCGTGCTCGTCGCCGGCGCTGATCGCGGTGCGTTCCGGCATCCGCTTCCGACCGCGGGCGTGCTCGGAGATCGGGCCATGGTCGTGGTGTGCGGTCGCCGTGACGGGCTGATCGCCAACGCCACCCGCTGGATCGGAGCACCTGTCGACGAGGAACCGCTGCTCGGCGTGGAGCGTGCTTTCCTCGACGCATCGGTGCCGGGCGCTCGCCTCGACGAGGCGTTCGCCGCGGGCACGGCGGCGTACGCCCGCTTCGGCTTCGACGCCGACGAGTGGCAGCGGCACCACCAGGGTGGGCCGAGCGGCTATGCCGGACGCGACCCCCGCGCTGCGGCGTCCACGGTCGATCGTCTCGTCGAGAATCAGGCGTTCGCGTGGAATCCGACCGCACCGGGGCTCAAGGTCGAGGACACCATGCTGCGCACGGCGGAGGGCTGGGACGTGCTGACGGTCGACGACCGCTGGCCGTCCGTCGAATATGAGGGACTGCGGCGTCCGGTCGCGAGGGCGTACGGGCCTCGCTGAGGGCGGCTCCTGCGGGACGGGCGGCTGCTCGGACCATGGCTGCTGATCATCCGCGTGTCAGGCGGCAGCCAACCGGGAATCGGTCAGCCATCCGTCCCGCAACGCTGCGCCGCGGACGGACCGTCAGCCGCTGGTCGAGCTGCGCACGATCAGCTCGGGCGGGAACACGGTCTGCCGGGGGATGCTCTCAGGGTCGGCCGCCTCTTCGAGCACGATCCGCAGCGCGGTGCGCCCGATCATGCGGCTGGGCTGGCGGATCGATGACAGCGGGACTGCGGCGGCCGCGGCGAACGGGTTGTCGTCGAAGCCGATCAGAGCGATCTCCTGCGGCACGAGCAGGCGTCCGTCGGCCACGAGCGACTGCAGCAGGCCGAGGGCGAGCAGGTCGTTCGCGGCGAAGAGAGCATCCGGCCACTCGCGGCGCGGGCGGGTGAGCAGGCGCGCGCCTGCGGCGACGCCCTCCTCGACGGTCATCGCCGCGGTCGGCACGACCTCGAGCTCGACGTGCACGGCCGCGTTCTCGGCCGCGGCACGAGCGCCGGCGAGACGGTCGGTGACCTGGCGCATGTCGAAGGGGCCGCCGACGAAGGCGATGCGCCGCCGACCTCCCTCGATCAGATGCTCGACCGCGAGTCGTCCGCCCGCGACGCTGTCGACCGAGACCGACGAGAACCCGCTGTCGGCGCTGAACCGGTCGACGAGCACCGTCGCGATGCCGCTCGCGCGGAACCTGCGCAGCTGCGTCATGACGTCGCCGTAGGGGGCGATGAGCATACCGCGCACCTGCTGCTCGCGGAACAGATCGAGGTAGACCTTCTCCCGCGAGGGGTCGTCGTCGGTGTTGCCGTAGAGGATCGCGATGCCGTGGCTCGATGCCTCGTCCTCCGCCCCGCGCACGACGTCGTTGTAGAAGGGGTTCTGGCCGTCGAGCACCACGAATCCCACGGTCGTGCTGACACCGGCTCGCAGCTTGCGTGCCGCGTCATTGCGCACATAGCCGAGTTCTTCGATCGCCTGCGTGACGCGTTCGACCGAGTCGCTGGAGACCTCGTCCGGCCGATTCAACACGTTCGAGACCGTGCCGACGGAGACGCCCGCACGGACGGCGACATCGCGGATGCTGATCGGCATTCGGCTGTCCTCTCGTCGTCGGGCGGATCACGCTTCGGCATCGGGGGTTGACCTGAGACCGGCATCACATACACTAGCCTGAAACGAGCTTGAATCGATTCAGGTAAAGTTCATTCCGATCATCATCCCCCTCAACGGAGAGGAAAGCCAGTGGTAGACGCAGCCTCCGCCCGCAGCGCTCCCCCCACCGCGCTCGAGCTGCATCGGGTCGTGAAGTCCTTCGGCCCCGTCGTCGCGCTCCGCTCCGGCAGCCTGACGCTCCGCCCCGGTTCCATCCACGCCCTCATCGGCGAGAACGGAGCGGGAAAGTCCACGCTCGTGAAGATCATGGCCGGTCTCTACCGCCGTGACTCGGGGGACTTCCGCCTGCACGGCGAAGACGTCGACTTCACCAGCACGGCCCAGTCGAAGGCCGCAGGCATCGCGGTCATCTACCAGGAGCCGACGCTGTTCCCCGATCTCTCGGTGACCGAGAACATCTTCATGGGGCGTCAGCCCACCGGACTCCTCGGACGCATCGACCGCAAAGCCATGCGCACCGAGGTCGACCAGATCTTCCGTCGCCTGGGAGTGACGCTCGACCCCGACCGCATCACCGAGGGTCTCTCGATCGCCGACCAGCAGATCATTGAGATCGCCAAGGCCATCTCGCTCGACGCGAGCGTGCTGATCATGGACGAGCCGACCGCGGCGCTCAGCGGCGTCGAGGTCGACCGTCTGTTCGCCGTCGCGCGGAGCCTCCGCGACGAGGGCCGTGCGATCCTCTTCATCTCGCACCGCTTCGACGAGGTGTTCGACCTGTGCGACACGGTGACCGTGATGCGCGACGGCGCCTACATCGACACGACCCCGATCGCCGAGACCACGGTCGACGACCTGGTCAGGCAGATGGTCGGTCGCGACGTCACCGAGCTCTTCCCCAAGCAGGAGGCCGCGATCGGCGAACCGCTGCTCGAGGTCACCGGCCTCACCCGCCCGGGTGTCTTCCACGACATCTCCTTCACCGTTCGCGCGGGCGAGATCGTCGCCCTGGCCGGCCTCGTCGGGGCAGGGCGCTCCGAAGTCGCCCGTGCCGTCTTCGGCGTCGATCCGTACAGCGACGGAGAGGTGCGGATGCTCGGCGCAGGCGTCGCACGCCGCAACCCCACCGCGGCGATGCGCAGCGGCCTCGCGCTCGTGCCCGAGGACCGCCGCAAGCAGGGGCTCGTCATCGATGCGGGTGTCGGCGGCAACATCACTCTCGCGATCCGTCGGCGCCTGTCGAAGTGGGGTCTGATCACCAGCGGCATCGAGAACCGTGCGGCGAAGGAGTGGGCATCGCGCCTCGAGGTCAAGACGCACGCGCTCGACACCGTCGCCGCCACCCTCTCGGGCGGAAACCAGCAGAAGGTCGTGCTGGCCAAGTGGCTGGCAACCGACCCCCGGGTGCTGATCATCGACGAGCCGACACGAGGCATCGATGTCGGCACGAAGTCCGAGGTGCACCGCCTGCTCTCGCAGCTCGCGGGCGAGGGTCTCGGGATCCTGATGATCTCGTCGGAGCTCCCCGAAGTCCTCGGCATGGCAGACCGCGTGCTCGTGATGCGCGAAGGGCGCATCACCGCCGAGATCTCCCGCGACGACGCCACCAGCGAGAACGTCATGTTCGCCGCCACCCACTCATCGGAGCTGCAGTCATGAGCCTCACCACCGCGCCGGCGGCCGCCGCTCCGGCGATCGCCAAGAAGCCGGGCGGCATCGGCCGTGCACGGGAGTTCGGCATCCTCGCCGCCCTCGTGCTCGTCGTGATCGCCGCCACGGTGAAGAACCCCAACTTCCTGTTCAGCGCCGACGGCTGGCGCGATCTGCTGCTGACGCCGTCGATCCTCATGCTCGTCGCGGTCGGCCAGGCCATCGTGATCATCACCCGCAACGTCGACCTCTCGGTCGGCTCGGTCATGGGCCTGACGGCATATCTCACCGGACGCCTCTTCGTCGACGTGCCCGGCATCCCGATCGTCCTCGTCGTGATCGCAGCCGTGCTGCTCGGAGCCTTCCTCGGTCTCGTGAACGGCGCCTTGGTCGCATTCGCCAAGGTGCCGGCGATGGTGATCACACTCGGCACGCTCTATGCCTACCGCGGCATCAACGTGCTGTGGACCGGCAGCGACCGCATCAACGCCTCCGACATGCCGAAGGACTTCCTCGCGCTCGGCACCCAGCAGATCCTCTTCATCCCGGTGCTGTCGATCGTCGCGGTGATCGTGCTCGCACTGGCCGCCTGGTATCTGCGCAACACCAGGGGCGGCCGCGAGTACTACGCGATCGGATCCGACCCCTCGGCCGCCGAGCTCTACGGCCTCAAGGTCACCCGCCGGGTGCTCTCCGCGTTCGTCCTCTCCGGCGCGCTCGCCGGGCTGGCCGGCGTCTTCTACGCCGCGCGCTACGGATCGATCAGCTCACAGGCCGGCAGCGGCTGGGAGTTGGATGCGGTCGGCGCGGCCGTGATCGGCGGCATCGCGATCACCGGCGGTGTCGGCACGGTCTGGGGTGCGGCCATCGGCGCCATGCTCCTGATGACCATCAACCGCGCACTGCCGATTCTCGGCATCCCCGACTTCTGGCAGCGCGCCGTGGTCGGTGTGCTCATCATCGGGGCCATCGTGCTCGACCGGGTGCTCGCGGTCAGACAGAGACGCCAGCTCATCGAAGCGAGGGACGAATCATGACCACGGCAACGACGACCACGTCGACGCGCGTCATCCGCGACTACGACCGGCCCCTGTGGCGTCGCATCTTCGTCAACCGCGAGTTCGCGATCATCGCGCTGCTCGTGCTGGTGGCGATCGTCGCGGCCGTCACGATCCGCGGCTTCGCGCAGCCGATCACGGCGAACTACCTCCTGCTCGATGTCGCGCCCATTCTGCTGATCGCGCTGCCGATGACGCTCGTGATGATCACCGGCGAGATCGACCTGTCGGTCGGCTCCATGGTCGGACTCGCCAGCGTCGTGACCGGTGTGCTCACCGAGTCGGGTGCGCCGTTCGAGGTCGCAGCCCTGGCGGCGCTGCTGGTCGGAGTCGTGGGAGGGGCCCTCAACGGCTTCCTCGTCACGGTCGTCGGCCTGCCCTCGCTCGCCGTCACGATCGGCACGCTCGCGCTCTTCCGCGGCCTCGCGGTCGGCCTGCTCGGCACCACCGCGGTCACCGACTTCCCGGAGACGTGGACGGCGCTGGCGAAGGCGAAGATCGCCGGCACGACGATCCCGTACATCGTCATCCCGTTCCTGATCCTGCTGGTGCTGTTCGCGGTGCTGCTGCACTTCACCCCCTTCGGTCGGGGCATCTTCGCGATCGGACTCTCGAAGGACGCAGCGCGCTTCTCGGGCGTCGATGTCGAACGCACGAAGTTCATCCTGTTCGTGCTCTCGGGTGTCGTCGCCGCGTTCGCCGGCATCTTCTACACGCTGCGGTTCGGCAGCGCCCGCGGAGACAACGCCACCGGCCTCGAACTGCAGGTGATCGCGGCCGTCGTGCTCGGCGGAGTCTCGGTCTTCGGCGGACGGGGTCACCTGCACGGCGTCGTCGCCGCGGTGCTCCTGATCGGGGTGCTCGGCAGCAGCCTGCGCCTCGCCGGCGTCACCTCCGACGTCATCAACATCATCACCGGCGGTCTGCTGATCTTCTCGGTCGTCGCAGCCAGCGTCCTCGCCTGGGCGCAGCGCGTCAGGTCGAAGGCCGGCCCGCCCCTCCGCGTAGCGGCCTCTCCCGCACCATGAGGCAGCCTCTCATCGTCGGCACCCGCCAGCGGTGATCATCACGAAAGGAAGAACAATGACGTTTGCACGCAAGAAGATCGCGGGGTTCGCGGCGGTCGCCGTGGCCGCAGCGCTCGTGCTGAGCGGCTGCGCCGACACCAGCGGCGGCACCGGCGGCTCGGGTTCGGGCGAGGGCGAAGGCGGCGGGTCCGACAACCTGTCGATCACGTTCCTGCCTAAGAACCTCGGAAACCCCTACTTCGACACCTCGAGCGAGGGCGGTAAGACGGCCGTCGACGAGTTCGGCGGCACGTTCGCCGAGGTCGGCCCGGCCGAGGCCACGCCCGACGCGCAGGTCAGCTACATCAACACCGCGACGCAGCAGGCCGTCGGTGCGCTGGTCGTCTCGGCCAACGACCCCAAGGCGATCTGCGATGCGCTGAACGAGGCTCGCGACGCCGGCGTCAAGGTCGTCACCTTCGACTCCGACACGAACCCCGAGTGCCGTGACCTGTTCATCAACCAGGCCGACTCCGAGGGCATCGCCAAGGTGCAGGTCGACCTGATCGCCGACCAGATCGGTGGAGCGGGCGAAGTCGCGATCCTGTCGGCATCCGCCAACGCGACCAACCAGAACGCGTGGATCGAACTCATGGAGGAGTACGTCGCCAGCGAGTACCCCGACATCACCATCGTCGAGACCGTCTACGGCGACGACGACGACCAGACGTCGTTCGACAAGACTGCGGCCCTGCTGCAGAGCCACCCGAACCTGAAGGGCATCATCTCGCCCACCACGGTCGGCATCGCGGCTGCCGCGCGCTACGTCTCGACCTCGGACTACAAGGGCAAGGTCGCGATCACCGGTCTCGGCACCCCGAACCAGATGCGCGAGTACGTCGAAGACGGCACCGTCACCGCGTTCGCGCTGTGGAACCCGGCCGACCTCGGCTACCTGGCGGCCTTCGCGTCCAAGGCGCTGATCGAGGGCGAGATCACCGGCGAAGAGGGCGACACCTTCGAAGCCGGCGAGCTCGGCGAGTACACGGTCGGCGCTGACGGCGTCGTGCTGCTCGGCGACCCGTTCGAGTTCAACGCAGAGAACATCGGCGAGTTCGACTTCTGAGTCGGGTTCGTCGGGGGCGTCGGGCTTCGGCCCGGCGCCCTTTTCGTGTGTCCGGGGGTAGGACGCAGCTCTCCGCCCGTCCTGCGAGTGTCCCGCGCGACACACGTGCGCGCCGAAGCACGGATGGATGCCGAGAAAGGGTGTTCTCGGCATCCATCCGTGATCCGGGCAGCCGACTGCGCACAGTGGCGTCAGCCGCCCGAGAGGTGCGAGAGGGTCAGCGCGGGTCGAAGCGCTCGGGCTCGTGGGTCGCGGCGACGAGTGCTCGCAGCTCCTCGAGGGAGTCGGGAGCGGCGCCCAGAGCGCGCGCCTGCACGAGCACGTTGCCGAGAGCGGTCGCCTCGACGGGGCCCGCGAGCACGGGAAGACCGGTGCGATCGGCCGTCGCCTGGCACAGCAGGCGGTTCAGCGAGCCGCCTCCGACCAGGTGGATGCTGTCGAGCTCGCGCCCTGACAGATCGGATGCCGTCTGCACGGCACCCGCGAATGCTGTGGCGATCGACTCGACGATCGACCGTGCGAACGCGGGCCTCGATGACGGCGCTTCTGACCCGAGCAGCGCCGTGATGCGCGCGGGCATGTCTCCCGGTGCGCTGAGCGATGAGTCGTTGGCGTCGAAGATCGGCACGTCGCCCGTGACCGCGGATGCCGCAGTCAGCAGCTCGGACAGGTCGATCGACGTTCCGTCTTCCGTCTCCCACGCGCGCACGGTCTCGCTGAGCAGCCAGAGCCCGGTGACGTTGTGCAGGAACCGGTAGCGTCCGTCGACGCCGAGCTCGTGCGTGAAGTTGGCCCCGCGCGCAGCATCCGTCAGCACCGGTTCGGTCAGCTCGACGCCGACCAATCCCCAGGTGCCGCACGAGATGTACGCGGAGTGCGGGGTCGACAGCGGAGCGGCGACGACGGCGGATGCCGTGTCGTGCGAGCCGACCGCGATCACGGGCAGCTCCTTGCCGACGCGTTCAGCGAGCTCGGGTCGCAGGGTGCCGATCGTCTCGCCCGGATCGACGAGCGTCGGCAGGATGCTCGACGGGATGCCGAGGCGCTCGGCCAGCTCGCTGTCCCACTCGCCCGATTCGACGCCGAGCAGTCCGGTGGTCGAGGCATTCGTGCGTTCGGCGACGGACGTTCCGGTGAGCAGGAAGGCGATGAGGTCGGGGATCAGCAGCGCCGCGTCGGCGTCGGCGAGACGCGCGTCGACGCGGTACTGATAGAGCGTGTTGAACGGCAGGAACTGCAGCCCGTTGCGCTGATACAGCTCGGCGAAAGGCGCCTCGGCGTGCACCTCCGCGACGCCGCGCACGGTGCGGTCGTCGCGATAGTGGAACGGCTCAGCGAGAAGCTCGCCGTCCTTCACGAGGCCGTAGTCGACGGCCCACGAATCGATGCCGATGCTCTCGATGCCCGGTTCGCGACGAACGGCCTCGGCGAGGCCCTCGATGACGTGCTCGTAGAGAGCGCCGAAGTCCCAGTGCAGTCCGTCCTCGCGCTCGACGGGCCCGTTCGGGAACCGTGAGACGAGCTCGAGGTCGAGCCGGCCGTCGCCGATCCGCCCGATCATGACGCGACCGCTGGTCGCCCCGAGGTCGACGGCGGCGACGGCGCGGACAGTCATCGCAGGAACGCCGCGGCGACGCCGGAGTCGACCGGGATGTGCAGACCGGTCGTGCGGCTGAGCTCGGGGCCCGTCAGCACATAGACGGCATCCGCGACGTTCTCGGGAACGACCTCGCGCTTGAGGATCGTGCGGTTGGCGTAGAACTGACCGAGGTCCTCCTCGGCGACGCCGTAGGTCGCGGCGCGGTTCGCACCCCAGCCCGAGGCGAAGATGCCAGAGCCGCGCACGACGCCGTCGGGGTTGATGCCGTTGACGCGGATGCCGAACTCGCCGAGCTCGACGGCCAGCAGTCGCACCTGGTGGGCCTGGTCGGCCTTGGTCGCCGAGTACGCGATGTTGTTCGGGCCGGCGAAGACGGAGTTCTTCGACGAGATGTAGATGATGTCTCCGCCGAGCTTCTGGTCGATCAGCACGCGGGCTGCCGCCTTCGACACGAGGAACGAGCCCTTGGCCATGACGTCGTGCTGCAGGTCCCAGTCCTTCTCGGTGGTCTCGAGCAGCGGCTTCGAGAGCGAGAGTCCGGCGTTGTTGACGACGAGGTCGACGCCGCCGAACGCGAGCACGGCGTCGTTCAGCGCGGCCTGGATCGCATCGGCGTCGGCGACGTTCGCCGCGACGCCGATAGCGACGTCGGTGTTGCCGAGCTCGGCCGCGGCGGCCTGGGCCTTCTCGAGGTCGAGGTCGGCGATGACGACGCAGGCGCCCTCGGCCGCGAGGCGGGTGGCGATGGCCTTGCCGATGCCGCTGGCAGCCCCGGTGACGAACGCGATGCGGCCCTGGTGCGACTTAGGCTTCGGCATGCGCTGCAGCTTCGCCTCTTCGAGCGCCCAGTACTCGATGTCGAACTTCTCGGCGTCGGAGATGGGGGAGTAGGTCGACAGCGCCTCGGCCCCGCGCATGACGTTGATCGCGTTGACGTAGAACTCGCCGGCGACGCGGGCGGTCTGCTTGTTCGCCCCGTACGAGAACATGCCGATACCGGGAACGAGCACGATGAGCGGGTCGGCGCCGCGGATCGCCGGAGACTCAGCCGTCGCGTGCGCGTCGTAGTAGGCCTGATAGTCGGCGCGGTACTCGGTGTGCAGCTCGTGCAGGCGGGCGATCTGCTCGTCGAGGGATGCGGTGACGGGCAGGTCGAGGATCAGAGGCTTGACCTTGGTGCGCAGGAAGTGGTCGGGGCAGCTGGTGCCGAGAGCGGCGAGCTCGGGGGCCCGGTCGGAGGCGAGGAAGTCGAGCACGACGTCGGAGTCGGTGAAGTGGCCGACCATCGGCTTGTCGGTCGACGCGATGCCGCGGATGGTGCCGGCGAGGGCGGCGGCGCGCTCACGGCGCTCAGCTTCGGGGAGGGCCTCGAAGCCGGCACGGACACCGCCGAACGGGTCGGCCTTGCCGTTGGCCTCGATGTAGGCGGCGGCGGTGTCGATGATCCACAGCGAGTTGGCCTCGGCCTCCTCCGACGTGTCACCCCAGGCCGTGATGCCGTGTCCACCGAGGATCGTGCCGATCGCCTGCGGGTTCTTCTCCTTGATCGCGGCGATGTCGAGTCCGAGCTGGAAGCCCGGGCGACGCCACGGCACCCACACGACCTTGTCGCCGAAGATCTTCGCGGTCAGCTCTTCGCCGTCGGCGGCGGTGGCGATCGCGATGCCCGAGTCGGGGTGCAGGTGGTCGACGTGTGCGGCATCGACGAGGCCGTGCATCGCGGTGTCGATCGACGGGGCGGCGCCGCCCTTGCCGTGCAGGCAGTAGTCGAACGCGGCGAACATCTCGTCTTCTCGGTCGAGGCCGGGGTAGACGTCGACGAGCGCGCGCATGCGGTCGAGGCGCAGCACAGCCAGGCCCTGCTCCGTGAGGGTCCCCAGGTCTCCGCCCGATCCCTTGACCCACATCAGCTCGACCGGCTGGCCCGTGACCGGGTCGGTCTCGGTGCCCTTGGCCGACGTGTTGCCGCCCGCGTAGTTGGTGTTCTTGGGGTCGGCGCCCAGGCGGTTCGACCGCTCGATGAGGGCGGCGGCGGTGGGGTTGGTCATGGCTGTTCCTTGTGCTCGGGAGACGTGGCGAGGATGCGGGCGGCGAAGCGATCGATCGATGCGGTCGCCGCCGCGAGTTCTGGCTGGTTGAGGTGGCCGTGGCGGGTGCCGGGCTCGGTGGAGATGTCGAGGGCGATGCCGGCGTCGCGCAGCAAGGCGCCGAACGCCTCGCCCGAGACGCGGAGCTCGTCGACCTCGCCGTTGATCATGATCGTGGCGGGGAAGTGCGAGAGCTGAGCGGGGGATGCCGTTCCCGGAACGGCGTAGACCTCGGCAGCCGAGACCGGGCCTCCGAGATAGTTCTCATACATTCCACGCACGGCCTCGGGGCCGAAGGTGTCTGCCTCGGGGTCGGCATCGAGTGCGGCGCGATGTGCAGCATCCGGTGCGCCCTGCACGGCATGCAGCGTCGGGTAGGCGAGCACTGCGAGTGCCGCGAAAGGGCCTGCGCCATGGCTGAGACGGAGTGCCGCACCGGTCGCGAGGTTGCCGCCGGCACTCGCACCGCCGATCGACCACGGGCCTTCCGCGAGATCGGAGGCGACTGCCCATCGGAACGCGTGCTCCACTTCGTCGGAGGCGACGGGGTAGTGCACGCCTTCGCGTTCGGGTGCGTCCGCCGCAGCGGCCCAGACACGAGGGAACGGAGCGAGGGCGTAGTCCACCGAGACCACGACGATGCCGCGATCGGCGAAGCTCCGTGCGACCCAGTCGGCTTCGGGCATGTCGATCTCGCCCGCGGCGAATCCGCCGCCGTGCACCCAGACCAGCCCGGGCCCCGCGGGGTTCTCCGGCTCGTACACGCGCACGCGCAACGGTCCATGCGGACCGTCGAGCACCTGGTCTCTCACAGCGTCATCCGTTCTGTCGATGGGACGTCGGGGCGCGGGGATCGGCTCCCGCACCCCGACGAGTCAGGATGCGCGCTCAGGCGCCCCAGCCGGCCTGCACGCCGCCGACGCGGTCGGCAGCGATCTTCTGCTGGTAGCCCGACTCGGCGTAGGCCTTCATCGGGTCGGCGGCGAGTCCGCGCGACTCGCGCCACTCGGCCAGGGCCGGGCGCACATCGGTGTAGAACGCGTCCATGAACACGGCGTTGGCGGCCAGCACGTCGCCCGACTTCTGCGCGGCGGTCAGCGCATCGCGGTCGACGATCAGTGCGCGGGCCGTCATCTCCTGCACGTTGAGCACCGAGCGGATCTGACCGGGGATCTTGTCTTCGACGTTGTGGCACTGATCGAGCATGAACGCCACGTCGGGGTTGTTCAGGCCGCCGCCGCGGACGACCTCGAACAGGATGCGGAACAGCTGGAACGGGTCGGCCGCGCCGACGATGAGGTCGTCGTCGGCGTAGAAGCGCGAGTTGAAGTCGAACGAGCCGAGCTTGCCCAGGCGCAGCAGCTGCATGACGATGAACTCGATGTTCGTGCCGGGGGCGTGGTGGCCGGTGTCGAGGCACACCATGGCCTTGTCGCCGAGCGACGAGACCTGGGCGTACGACGTGCCCCAGTCGGGAACATCGGTGTGGTAGAAAGCCGGCTCGAAGAACTTGTACTCGAGCACGAGGCGCTGGTCGTCGCCGAGGCGCGCGTAGATCTGCTGGAGCGACTCCTGGAGGCGGTCCTGACGGCCGCGCAGGTCTGCCTGGCCCGGGTAGTTCGAGCCCTCGGCGAGCCAGATCTTCAGGTCGCGGCTGCCTGTGGCATCCATCACATCGATGCAGGCGAGGTGGTGGTCGATCGCCTTCTGACGGATCGTCGGGTCCTCATGGGTCAGGGCTCCGAACTTGTAGTCGTCGTCCTGGAATGTGTTCGAGTTGACCGTGCCGAGGGTGACGCCGAGGTCTTCGGCGTGCTTGCGGAGGTCGGAGAACGAGTCGACGAGGTCCCACGGGATGTGCAGAGCCACCGAGGGGGCGAGCGCGGTGTACTTGTTGACCTGCGCGGCATCCGCGATCTTCTCCCACGGGTCGCGCGGCGTGCCGGGCGTGCCGAACACCTTGAACCGGGTGCCGGAGTTGCCGAACGCCCAGCTGGGGAGTTCGATGCCCTGCTGCTCGAGAGCGGCGAGGTTGTCGGACGAGAGGATGCTCATGAGGCGCTGCCTTCGGTGTCGTTGCGGTTGTCGGTGTCGGGTTCGGGGGAGCCGCCGGCGTGGGCGAGCTGGTCTTCGAGGTGGAACACCTCGGTGAGCGCGGTGGCTGCCTGGTCGGGGCGGCCCTCGAGATCGACGAAGAAGCGCCCCATCTCGGCCTCCCAGCGCGCGGCGACGGAGGATGCGGCGAGGTAGGCCTGCGCTGCGGCATCGTCGTCGGTCTCGTAGTAGCCGACGAGCGTGCCGCCCTCCGCCAGGAACAGCGAGTAGTTGCGTCGGCCTGCGGCCGCGATCTCGGCCAGCATCTCGGGCCAGACGGGGGAGTGACGGGCGAGGTATTCGTCGAGCAGTTCAGGACGCACCTGCAACTGGAACGCGACGCGGGTCATGGGCGTTCTCTCTTCATCGAGGTTTTGAATCGTTTCATTCAGTGTCTCAACACTAGTCAGAGCCGATGGCCGTGTCAAGTGAAGGTCGGCGGCTACAGGGCCGCGACGATCGCGTTGTCGAGCTCGTCGGCGTCGACGCCGGGGCGCACCGCCGCGTTCGTGAGCAGCACCCAGCAGATCCCTGCGCCGGGGTGCACCCAGAACTCGGTGCCGGCCCAGCCGCCGTGGCCGTAGACGTCGCGGTCGACGAGCCCGGGCGCCCGCGAGCGCAGGTTGAACGTGAACCCCCAGTCCTGCCCGCGCCCGTCGGGGTAAGGGTCGAGGCGGGGGATGTCGCCGGTCAGCGGGCGCAGCATCATCGCCAGGCCGGCGGGAGACAGGATGCCGTCGCGCTCGCCGCGGCCGATGCGCAGCAGTTCGGCGCCGAGATGGAGCAGGTCCTCTGCGCGACCCAGCATCCCCGCGCCGGGCGCTCGCGTCGCGTGGAACCGGTCGAGGTCGAGCCCGCCCGCCGCGGCATCGGGGACGCCGACCGACTGCGCGGTGTCGAGGGTCAGTCCGATCGCGCCGATGCGGTGGGCCCACTCGAGAGTCCCGGCATCCCAGGTCGTGTCGGTCGCGTGTTCGATCAGCGCGGCGATGCCCTCGAAAGCGATCGTCGAGTAGCGCGAAGCCGTTCCCGCAGCGAAGTCCCGCCCTCTCGTGAGCAGCTCCTGGCGCAGCGGCAGAGCCGTGTCGAGGGCGGGCTCGGAGATCCCGGAGGTGTGCGATGCGAGGTGCCGGAGTCGCACGATGTCATCGCGGGACGATCCGAAATCGGGCAGCGCATCAGTGAGGGGAGTGTTCGGTGTGAGCAGACCGCGCTCGATGGCTCTCGTCGCGGTGATGCCGGTGAGCACCTTGGTGATCGAGAACAGCGGGTACACGGCATCGGTCGCTGCCCCGAATCCCTCGAGGTCGACGATCCCGTCGGCGGTCGCCATGCCGAGCACCGCTGTCGGCAGGTGTTCCGCCTGCACGTGACGGCGCGCCCAGTCGAATGCTGCGTCGAAGGTCATGTGTGCTCCTGCCGATTCGGGGGTCGCGCTTCCGTGAGAGGTGCGGTGACTCTACGATAGGACCATGGCACAGAAAGCGCTTTCCCACCCGACCGCGCTCATCGATGGGAATCACCCGACTCGCTCTGTGCTGCGCCTCATCGCCCGCCGGCCCTGGCGGCTGACCTTCGCGATCACCGCGTTCGCGATCAAGGAGATTCCGCTCTGGTTCCTGCCGGTGATCACCGCGGCGATCATCGACGTGGTGGCGAGCGACGGCGAGGTGACCGAGGTGCTGTGGTGGTTCGCGCTCGCCGCGGTGCTCCTGCTGCAGAACTACCCCAACCACATCATCTACACGCGCAACTTCATGACCGTGGTGCGAGACCTCGGCGCCGACCTGCGCAACGCCCTCACTGCCCGACTGCAGAGTCTCTCGATCGGATATCACACGCGGATGAGCTCGTCGATCGTGCAGACGAAGGTCGTGCGCGACGTCGAGAACGTCGAGCTGATGCTGCAGCAGGTCACGCATCCGCTGCTGTCATCGACGATGGTGATGCTCGGTGCACTCGGGATGACGGCGATCACGGTGCCGCAGTTCCTTCCCGTCTACGCCCTCGCCGTGCCGATCGCCATCGGCATCCGCTATGGCATGCGCAATCGCTCGCAGAGTCGCAACGAGGTCTTCCGTCGCGAGATCGAGACGCTGTCTGCCCGGGTCGGCGAGATGGCGTCGCTGATCCCGGTTACCCGCGCTCACGGACTCGAGGAGACGGCGATCAGCCGTGTCGCGGGCGGTGCAGACGGAGTCCGCAAAGCGGGCCTCGACCTCGACCTGCTGAACGGCAGAGTGGCGTCGATCTCGTGGGTGGCGATGCAGCTGCTCGGTGTCGCCTGCCTCATGCTCGCGGCCGTGTGCGCGCTCACCGGCTTCCTGCCGATCACGCCCGGCGAGGTCGTGATGCTCTCGAGCTACTTCACCCTGTTGACCGGTGGGCTCACCCAGCTGCTGATGCTCATTCCGGTCGGAGCGCGCGGCCTCGAGTCGGTGCGCTCGATCGCCGAGGTGCTGCAGGAGCCCGACGTCGAGCAGAACTCCGGCAAGCGCATGGTCTCGACGGTGGCGGGCGAGATCGTGCTGGATGCGGCGAGCCACCGGTATGCGGATGCCGACGATGACGCCCTGTTCGAGATCGATCTGCGCATCGCTCCCGGCGAGACGGTCGCGTTCGTCGGCTCGTCGGGATCGGGGAAGTCGACGCTCCTCAACCTCGTGCTCGGGTTCGTCCGACCCACGAGCGGTCGCATCAGGCTCGACGGTCAGGACATGCAGGAGCTCGACCTGCGGACAGTGCGCCGATCGATCTCGGTCGTCCCTCAGGAGTCGGTGCTGTTCGAGGGTTCGGTCTTCGACAACATCGCCTACGGCATGCCGGATGTCACGCCGGATCGGGTGGAACGGGCTCTGCGAGACGCCAACGCGTGGGAGTTCGTGAACGAGCAGCCGCAGGGGTGGCACACCGTCGTCGGCGAGCGAGGCGCGCGCCTCTCGGGTGGTCAGCGGCAGCGGCTGGCGATCGCCCGCGCCCTCGTGCGCGACCCGCGGATCCTGCTGCTCGATGAGGCGACGAGCGCCCTCGACCCCGAGTCCGAAGGGCTCGTCAAGGAGGCGCTCGAAAGGCTCATGCGCGGTCGCACGACGCTCGTGGTCGCGCACCGCCTGTCGACGATCCGCCAGGCCGACCGCATCGTCGTGCTCGAACGCGGACGCATCGTCGAGCAGGGTTCGCACGACGAGCTGCTCGCCGCAGACGGGCGATACGCTCGGTTGCACCTGGTGCAGAACGGCATGAGATGACCCCGACTCTCCGTCCTGAGGAGGACCCATGACGTCAGACAAGAGACTTCGCGCTGCCCTGGTGGGCACCGGAGCCGTGGCCAACTCGCACGCCCGCGCCGTCGCCGCGTACCCGCGCGCAGAGCTCGTCGCCGTCGCCGATCTCAGCCTCGGGAAGGCCCAGGAGTTCGCCGGCAGATACGGCATCGCTGCCGCCTACGGTGACCTCGACGAGATGCTCGCCGCCGAGCAGCCCGACGTCGTGCTCATCTGCACGCCGCCGGCTCCACACCGTGAGCAGTCGCTCGCCGCTTTCGCATCGGGTGCGCACGTGGTCGTCGAGAAGCCGCCGGCGCCGTCGCTCGATGAGCTCGACGACATGCGGGCCGCCGCCGATGCCGCGGGCAGACAGCTTGCGGTCGTCTTCCAGCAGCGCACCGGAACGGCCGCCGCACACGTGCGCTCGCTGCTGCAGAGCGGCGCGCTCGGACGCCCCCTGGTCGCCGTGTGTCAGACGCTCTGGTTCCGCGACGCCGACTACTTCGCGGTGCCGTGGCGCGGCAAATGGGCGACCGAGGGCGGTGGCACGACGCTCGGTCACGGCATCCATCAGATCGACCTGCTCGCGCACCTGCTGGGCGACTGGTCGTCGGTGCAGGGCAGGCTCTGGCGCCTCGACCGCGAGACCGAAACCGAGGACGTCTCGACCGCGACGATCGTGTTCGACCGGGGCGTGGTCGCTCAGCTGATCACCAGCGCGGTGTCGCCCCGAGAGACGAGCTCGATCCGCATCGACACGCAGAAGGCCACGATCACGGTCGATCATGTCTACGGGCACGGCCACGAGAACTGGCGGATCACCGCGGCGCCGGGCTTCGAATCCGAGGCCGAGGGGTGGGGATTCCCGGATGCCGAGGAGCGCAGCGATCACGAACCGCTGCTGCGTGACGTCTTCGACGCTCTGCTCGACGGCGGGCCGCTGCCGGCGACCGCGGACGCGCCTGCTCGTTCGCTCGAGATCGTGGCGGGGATCTACGCTTCGGCCGCGGCTGACGGCGCCGTGATCACTCCCGAGATCCTGGCCGCACACCCCACCCACCGCGCCGGTTTCGCGAGCCCGGTCACCGATCTGCGCCGATGAGAGAGCTCTATCGCGACCCCGTCTACGACGGCGTCACCGACCCGAGAGTCGTGATCGACGCGGACGGACTGTGGTGGATGTTCTACACACAGCGCCGGGCGAGCCTCGAGGACGCCGGGCCGGGGGTCTCGTGGATCCACGGAAGTCGCATCGGCGTCGCGACCTCGGAAGACGGAGTGGACTGGCGCTACGACGGCACTCTGGAGCCGGCGGCATCCGGCCTCGGTCTCGTGCCCGGGCCACCGCCCCGCGAGGTCGACCGCACCCACTGGGCGCCCGAGGTCGTCTGGGACGGTGAGCGCTGGCGCATGTACCTCACCGAGATCGACGGCATCCCCGATCGCTGGCCCGGTTTCGCGCGCTCGATCGTCGAGTACCTCTCAGATGACCTCCGTCGTTGGGAACGACGCGGTCCGCTCGCGTTGAGCAGCGATCGGGTCATCGACGCAGCGGTCGCGCGCACCCCCGACGGACGGTGGCGCCTCTGGTACAAGGACGAGGCGGCGGACTCGGTCACGATGGTCGCGTCATCCGTCGACCTCGACGACTGGCGTCTCGACGGCGTCGCGATCGGCGGACGTCCCCATGAGGGGCCGACGGTCTTCGACCTCGGCGGATTCTGGTGGATGATCGTCGACGAATGGCGCGGGATGGGCGTGTACCGCTCCGAAGACGGCATCCGGTGGGCCCGTCAGGGTGGTGAGGATGCCGTCATCCTCGCCCATGCTCCCGGGGGAGGGCACGGCAATCACGGCGCTCAGGTGCACCGCGGAGACGACCTCTGGTTCTACTTCTTCGCCACCGCGGAGGCAGCACCGGTGCACGCCGCGACGGGTGAGCGGAGGCGCGCGGCGGTATATCGGTTGGGTCTCGAGGTCGAGGCCGGGAACCTCGTCGTGAAAGACTGGAAGATCCCGCGGTAATCGATGTAATCGTCGTCGCGAATTGCCGGTTGCGAAACGTTTCAATCTGGATTAGCGTGCAGGTAAGCGTTTTCCCCGCACTATGGAGATCGCTCCCCGCACCACATGGACACAGGCGTTCCGCGGCATTGCCGAACGAGGACGTTCACCAGAGAGGACAACGATGTTCAGCAAGAAGCGTCTGGCGGCCGCAGCGGCCGTCGCCACCAGCGCAGCGCTGGTACTCGCCGGCTGCGCCGGCGGCGGCAGCCCTGAGGGCGAGCCCACCTACGACCCCGACGAGAAGGTCACCCTCGACCTCGCCTTCTGGGGCAACGACGTCCGCGCCGACCTCTACAACCAGGCGATCGAGGCGTTCAACGAGGAGTACCCGAACATCACGGTCAACGCGACCTTCCTCGGATTCCCGGAGTTCTGGGAGAAGCGTCAGACCGAGGCGGCCGGTGGCGGTCTCCCCGACGTCATGCAGTTCGACTACTCCTACCTTCGTCAGTACTCCGAGAACGGACTGCTGCTCGACCTCGAGCCCTACCTCGGATCCGTCATCGAGACCGACCCGCTGCCCGAGAACATCCTCAGCATCGGCGTGGTCGACGACACGACCTACGGCATCGCCACGTCGACCAACGCCTGGGGTGTCTTCACGAACCCGACGCTGCTCGAGACCGCGGGTGTCGAGGAGTTCGCCGGAGGCGACTGGGAGGACTACGACGACTGGATGGATGAGGTCACCGAGGCGGGCGCAGGCGAGTTCTGGGGCGGGTCCGACTGGACCGGCCGCATCCAGAACTTCGAGCTGCAGCTGCGCAGCGAGGGCAAGAACCTGTTCGACGAAGACGGCACCCCCGGCTTCGACGAGGACCGCCTCAAGGAGTTCTGGGAGTCCGGCGATGACATCCGCGACGGCGTCGTGGTGCCGCAGCAGGTCGTCGAGGAGCTCAACCCGCTCACGGCATTCGACGCGGCGAAGAACGCCAGCGAGATGACGTGGGACAACTTCGGTGCGGGCTACCTCGCCAACCTCGGCGAGAGCTACACCGAGCTGGGCCTCGTCGCCCCGCCCGTGACGAAGGAGGGCGAGAAGGACCTCTACCTGAAGCCGTCGATGCTGCACACGATCTCGGCCAAGACCGAGCACCCGGAGGCGGCCGCGACGCTCGTCAACTTCCTGGTCAACTCGCCCGAGTCCGGCGAGATCTTCGGAACCAACCGTGGTCTCCCCGCCTCCGAGACCGCTCTCGAGGCAGCTGAGCTCGACCCGATGAGCCAGATCGTCAAGGACTACGAGGAGTCGATCGCCGACCGCCTCGGCGACGCCCCGCCCGTGCCGATCGTCGGCTACGGCACCCTCGAGGAGAAGTTCCGCGTGCTGGGCACCGAGCTCAACTTCGGCACGACGACGGTCGACGAGGCCGTGACGCAGTTCTTCTCCGAGATGGACGTCGTCCTCAACCAGTGATTCCGTCGGTGGGCCGGGGGATATCCACCCGGCCCACCGCACCCCCCACACTTCGGAAGGAGCTGTCATGAGCACGACGGCGACGAGGACGATCGTCACGGACGAGAAGTCCGGACGAGGACGAACGCTGCGCAGCGGCCGACGCCCCGAGAAGGAACTGGCACGACCGGGTCAGCGCGCACGTCTGCGCCGCGAGACCGCGACGGGGTATGCGTTCCTCACCCCCTGGCTCATCGGCTTCTTCGGCCTGACCGCCGTGCCGATGATCTACTCTCTGTACCTCTCCTTCACGAAGTACAACATCTTCCAGCCGCCCAAGTGGATCGGGCTGGACAACTACATCCGTCTCTTCACGAGCGACCCGAACTTCATCCAGTCGGCGCAGATCACCCTGGTCTACGTGTTCATCGGCACCCCGATCACCCTCGCCGCGGCGCTCGGCGTCGCGATGCTCCTGAACTATCGCGACAAGGGCGCCGGCTTCTTCCGCTCGGCCTTCTACGCTCCGTCGCTCATCGGCGGCTCCGTGTCGGTCGCGATCGTGTGGCGCGCGATGTTCTCGTCCGACGGTCCGGTCGACAGCGGTCTGCAGGTCTTCGGCGTCGACCTCGGAGGGTGGATCGGAAACCCGAGCCTCGTGCTCCCGATGATGATCCTGCTCGCCGTCTGGCAGTTCGGGGCCACGATGGTGATCTTCCTCGCCGGTCTCAAGCAGATTCCGAAGGAGCTGTACGAGGCGGCCGAGATGGACGGGGCCAACGCCTACCGCCGCTTCCGCGCCGTCACCATCCCGATGCTCTCCCCGGTGATGTTCTTCAACCTGCTGCTGGGTCTGATCGGCGCCTTCCAGGTGTTCGCCTCGGCGTACATCATCTCCAACGGCACCGGCGGACCCGCCGGCATGACGAACTTCATCACCGTGTACCTGTACAAGCGAGGATTCTCCGACGGACAGATGGGCTACGCGGCAGCGATCGCGTGGGTCCTGCTGATCGTCGTCGCGATCATCGCCTTCATCCTGTTCCGCACCCAGCGGTCGTGGGTGCACTACTCGGGAGACGACAAATGAGCATCACAGAAGCCGTCGTCACGGCATCCGCCCCCTCGCCTCGCCGGCGCGTGAAGCGCAAGACCTGGCAGACCGTCATCTGGTTCGTCGGCCTTCTCGTGCTGACCGCGGTCGTGCTCTACCCGCTGCTGTGGCTGTTCCTGTCGACGTTCAAGCCGAACTCCGAGTTCGGTCAGAACCCCGGTCTGTTCCCGCAGGCGCCGACGATCGAGAACTACGGCAAGGTCATGGAGGGCATCGCCGGAGTGCCGATGTGGCGCTTCTTCCTGAACTCGCTGATCCTCGCGGCATCCGCCGTGGTCGGCACCGTGCTCTCGTCGGCTCTCGCCGCCTACGCGTTCGCCCGGGTGCAGTTCAAGGGGCTCGGGGTGCTGTTCGCCGCGATGATCGGCACACTGCTGCTGCCGTTCCACGTCGTGATCATCCCGCAGTACATCATCTTCAATCAGCTCGGATGGGTCGACACCTTCATCCCGCTGATCCTGCCGAAGTTCCTGGCCACCGAGGCGTTCTTCGTCTTCCTGCTCGTGCAGTTCATCCGCCAGATGCCGCGCGACATGGACGAAGCGGCACGCATCGACGGCGCCGGTCACTTCCGGATCTTCTGGGCGATCATCCTGCCGCTGATCAAGCCCGCCCTGATCACCTGCGCGATCTTCTCGTTCATCTGGGCGTGGAACGACTTCCTCGGGCCGCTGCTCTACCTGACGAGCCCCGAGAACTATCCGCTGCCCATCGCGCTGCGTCTGTACAACGACCAGTCGTCGACGTCGGACTACGGGGCCACGGTCACGGCCTCGTTCGTGGCGCTGTTGCCGGTGCTGCTCTTCTTCGTGGTGTTCCAGCGCTTCCTCGTCGACGGTGTGGCGACGCAGGGTCTGAAGGGATAGCCATGTCGGTCATCAGCGGAGACCGCCGGGAGCACCGTGCGGCGAAGCGCGAGGCGCGCTCGGGCGCCGGCCCGACGGTCTCCGGCATCGAACCGGGCGTCAACCCCGGGGCGACCGCCAAGTTCGGTCTGTTCGGCGAGGTGCTCACGATCGGTCTGATGATGACCGTCGTGGCCCTCGGCGTCGTCACCCTGCCGATCGCGCTCGCCGCCGGCATCCGTCATCTGCGTCGCTTCGTCGCCGCGGAGGATTCGAGGGCAGGTCTCTTCTGGGATGACGTGCGTGCCGGCATCCTGCCCTCGCTCGTGGTCGGTGTTGCGGCGGCGCTGATCGCGGGAGTGCTCACGCTCGACGTCGTGCTGGCCGGGTCTGGTGCGTTGCCCGGGGGCGAGGTCATCGCGGTCGTCGGCTGGGCCGGGCTTCTCGTTCTCGCCGTCGCGATCCTGATGGCCGCGGGTGCCTGGTCTCCTCAGCAGGGGTGGCGCGCAGCGGTCCGCGAGGTGCCGGCAGCCATCCGAGCGGATGCCGCAGGCGCCGCCTACATCGCGGCCGCCGCGGTCTTCACCGGCGTCGTGACCTGGGCGCTCGCGCCGCTGTTCATCGCCGGGATCGGCTGTGCGGCGCTCGCCGTCGTCGCCGTGCCCGCGCGTCGCAGGCGCGGAGTGCACCGCACGGAATGAGAAGGTAGTCGTTGGCGCACGCGCGAACAGACGGAGGCAGGCGATGGCGGTAGGGGTGAAGGACGTCGCGGCTGCGGCCGGCGTCTCGGTCGGCACCGTCTCGAATGTCCTCAATCAGCCGGAGCGCGTGTCAGCCAAGACGGTCGAACGCGTGCAGCGGGCGATCCAGGAGCTCGGCTTCGTGCGCAACGACGCTGCCAGGCAGTTGCGCGCCGGTCGCAGCCGCAGCATCGGCCTCGTGGTGCCCGACATCGGCAACCCGTTCTTCGCCGAGGTGGTCAGGGGAGCGGAAGACAGAGCAGCGGATGCCGGGATGACCGTGCTGCTCGGCAACAGCGATGAACGAGACGAGCGTCAGCTGGCGCATCTCGAGCTCTTCCAGGAACAGCGGGTCAACGGCGTGCTGCTGACCCCCGCCTCCGAGGATCTCTCGGCCGTGCATCGTTTCGCCGCCGGGGGGATGCCGGTGATCCTCGTCGACCGTGAGGTCGAGGAGGGGCTTCTGCCGTCGGTCTCGGTCGACGACGTCGAGGGTGGCCGTCTCGCGGCCGAGCACCTGCTCGCATCCGGGCGTCGTCGTCTGGCCTTCGTCGGCGGGCCGCAATCGGTGCAGCAGGTCGCCGATCGTCTTCGCGGAGTGCAGGCGGCGGTCGCGGCCCACCCCGATGTGACGCTCGAGATCGTCGAGCAGTCCGCTCTCTCCGTTCTCCAGGGGCGGGCGGCGGGCGAAGCGATCGCGGCGCGTCCGGCAGAGTCGCGTCCGGATGCCGTCTTCGCCGCGAACGACCTGCTCGCCGTCGGGCTGCTGCAGGCTTTCAGCTTCGGCTCCGGCATCCGCGTGCCCCACGACATCGCGATGGTCGGATATGACGACATCGACTTCGCCTCCGCCACCGTCGTGCCGCTGAGCTCGGTGCGCCAGCCGGCCAGGCTGCTCGGCTGGACCGGGGTCGACCTGCTGTTGAAAGAGCTCGACGGGGTCGAGCACGACCGCCGCGTGCGGTTCCAGCCCGAACTCGTGGTGCGGGAGTCGAGCTCCGGCGCAGCCTGACGCGACCCCGGTCGTTGAGCGAAGACGACGCAGTCGACTGAGACGAAACGTCGCGACCCGTTCTGCGGAACCTGCCACGTTTCGTCTCGGGCCGCTTCGCGGGCCTCGCTCAACGATCGGTACGGCGATTCGTGACTGCCGCGGTAACCCGTTATGCTTGCAAGGTGCATCCGATCTTCACGGAGCGGATGCCTGGAGACGTCGCATAGTCCGGCCGAGTGCACCACCCTGCTAAGGTGGAGTCCCCTCACGGGGACCAGGGGTTCAAATCCCCTCGTCTCCGCAGTAGAAATCCCTGCTCACGCGGGGATTTTCTGTCTCAGGCACGTGGTCCGGAATCACCGTGCTGCGAGGGCGGCCGCAAGGTACGACGCCGTCGTGCTCCCGCTCGCCGAGGCGATCGAGCCCGGGGTCCCCTGCGCCACGACCGTGCCTCCGAGGTCTCCTGCGCCGGGGCCCATGTCGATCACCCAGTCGGCCTGCGCCACCACGCGCATGTCGTGCTCGACCATGACGACCGTGTTGCCGGCGTCCACCAGATGCTGAAGGTGCACGAGCAGCCGATCGGTGTCCGACGGATGCAGTCCCGAGGTGGGCTCGTCGAGCAGGTAGAGGGTGTCGCCGTGCTGGGCGCGCCGCAGCTCGGACGCCAGCTTCACTCGCTGCGCCTCGCCGCCGGAGAGTTCGGTCGCCGACTGACCCAGCGGCAGATACCCCAGTCCCACGTCGAGAAGCGCGTCGAGGTGTCGAGCGACGTCGGCATCGTCGGCGAAGAGATCACGCGCGTCGTTCACGCTCAGGGCGAGCACGTCGGCGATGGTGTGCCCGTGGAGTTCGATCTCGAGGGTGTCCGGGTTGTAGCGGGTGCCGCCGCACGTGCTGCAGGGAGCATGGACGGTGGGGAGGAAGAGCAGCTCCACCTCCACCGTGCCCTCGCCCTTGCAGGTGGGGCATCGTCCGCTCGGCAGATTGAACGAGAACCGGCTCGCGGCGTATCGCCGCCGGCGTGCTTCCGGAGTCGCGGCGAACAGAGCCCGGACGCGGTCGAAGAGCCCCGTGTACGTCGCCACGTTCGATCGTGACGTGCGGCCGATCGGCTTCTGGCTGACCTGCACGACCCGGCGCACGCGGCCGGCGGGACCGGACGCGCGCCCCGCCGTCTCCGCCGTCGGCGAGGAGAACAGCGGATCAGCTGTCGCTACGCTCCGCTCGTCTCCCGACGTGTCGATCGTCGAGCCGTCCACCTCGCTGGAGAGGCTCTTCTGCAGCAGATCGGGCAGGGCCTGAGTGACGAGAGACGTCTTGCCCGATCCGGAGACGCCGGTGACGGCGGTGAGACAGCCCAGGGGGATCGACACCGAGACGCTGCGGAGGTTGTTCCGTGAGACGTCGGTGAGCACGAGTTCGCCGTCGGGCTCGCGAGGGCCCGCCTTCGGCGTCTGCTGTTCGGCGCGCGGGGCATCGGCGAACAGGTAGCGCCGGGTCTGGGAGTCCTCGGCCTCGCGGAGCCCGTCGATCGGACCCGAGTAGACGATCTCGCCCCCCGTGGCTCCCGCGCCGGGGCCGATGTCGACGATCCAGTCCGCATGCCGGATCACGTCGAGTGAGTGCTCGACGAAGAAGACCGTGTTGCCCGAGTCCCTGAGCGAGCGGAGGATGCGCACGAGCGCTTCGCCGTCGGCGGGATGCAGCCCGGCAGACGGCTCGTCGAGCACGAACATGACCCCGAACAGCTGCGAGAGCACCTGGGTCGCGAGGCGCATGCGCTGCAGCTCCCCGGAGGAGAGGGTGGGAGTCGACCGATCCAGCGAGAGGTATCCCAGACCGAGCTCGATGATCGGAGAGACCCGATCGCGCAGCTCGTCGACCAGACGCTGCGCGGCGAGCTGCCTCTCGGGCGCGAGCGCTTCGCTGTCGGACCCGGCGCCCGATCCGCCGTCGGACGGGTTGAGGGCCGTCTCGAGGAGAGCCGAGAGGTCGGCCAGCGGCAGCGCGGCCATCTGTGTGATGTCGAGACCGGCGAACGTCACGGCGAGCGCCTCGGGCTTCAGTCGGCGTCCCTCGCACATCGGACAGCGGACGCTGACCATGAAGCCCGCCGCCTTCTCGCGCATCTTCGCGCTCTTCGAGTGGGCGAACGTGTTGAGCACGTACTGCTTCACCCCGACGAATGTGCTCATGTACGACGGCTCGATGCCGGCGGCGACGGCCTTGCGCACCTGCGCCGGGCCGCGGTCGGTGAACACCGGCACCTGCGGGGACTCCTCCGTGTACAGCACCCACTCACGCTGCTCCTCCGGCAGATCGCGCCACGGGATGTCGATGTCGTAGCCGAGGGAGATCAGGCTGTCGATGAGCTGCTTGCCGTGCCACGCCCGGGGCCAGGCATCGAGAGCACGGTCGCGGATCGTCAGCGACTCGTCGGGCACCATGAGGTGCAGGGGCACGTCATACACCTGCCCGATCCCGTGGCACCGCGGGCAGGCGCCCTGCACGGTGTTCGCGGAGAAGTCCTCGGCGAACAGCGGGTCGGCGCCAGGCGGGTAGGTCCCGACGCGCGAGTACAGCATGCGCACGACGTTGCCGATGGACGTGGCGCTGCCGACGGTCGATCGGGCGCTGCCCGCGGTGCGCTGCTGGGGGAGGGCGACGGCAGGGGGCAGCCCCTCGATGGCATCGACGTCGGGGATGTCGACCTGGCTCATCAGGCGCCGCGCATAGGGCGCCACCGATTCGAAGTACCGACGCTGGGCTTCGGCGTACAGCGTGCCGAACGCGAGCGAGCTCTTGCCCGAGCCCGAGACGCCCGTGAAGGCGACGAGGGCGTCACGAGGGATCGCGACGTCGACATCGCGAAGGTTGTGCACACGTGCGCCGGTCACGACGATGGAGTTCGACGTGCCCGAGCGCTTCGACGGTGGGGTCCTGCCCATCATGGACCTCTTCTCGTCTCCCGCGAAGAGCGGGGGTGGATGCGGCGATCGCCGTCTCTGCGCCACGCTACCCCGCCCGTCGACTTCGCGGGGGTGCTTGACAGCGGTCGGTCGATCGGGAAGGCGGGCCGATCAGCCGAGTCCCACGGAGGCATCCCGGATGGCGCTGGCGACCGCAGTCCATGCCCGGGGTCGGAAGCCAGAAAACGCTATCCTGGAGACCTTCCCCCGCCTGCAGAGGAGCATCGTCCATGCCCATCGCCGCTGATGACCCCCGCCTGACGCACGCCTACGAGGCCGCGTCCACCCGCTACACCGACGTGCCGTTCCAGCGCGCGGGCGCGAGCGGCATCCAGCTGCCCAAGGTCTCGCTGGGCCTCTGGCAGAACTTCGGACGCGATCGCTCGTTCGACAGCCAGCGCGAGATCGTCCTGCACGCCTTCGACCGCGGGGTCGTGCACATCGACCTCGCCAACAACTACGGTCCGCCCTACGGATCGGCCGAGTCGACGTTCGGCGCCGTGCTCGACAGCGGCCTGGGCCGCTATCGCGACGAGCTGTTCGTCACGACCAAGGCGGGGTACGACATGTGGCCGGGCCCGTTCGGCGACGGCGGCTCGCGCAAATACCTCACGCGCTCCCTCGAGCAGAGCCTGCAGCGCATGAACACCGACTATGTCGACGTGTTCTACTCGCACCGCCCCGACTCCGAGACGCCGCTCGAGGAGACGGTGACGGCGCTCGTCGACATCGTGCGCAGCGGGAAGGCGCTCTATGTCGGCATCTCGAACTACCCGGCGGATCTCGCTCGGCAGGCCTATGAGCTGCTGGCGGACCAGGGAGTGAAGCTGCTGCTGCACCAGCCCCGGTACTCGCTGTTCGACCGCACTCCCGAGGCCGAGCTGTTCCCGGCGTTGCGTGGGCTGAAGGTCGGCAGCGCGGTCTTCTCACCGCTCGCTCAGGGCCTGCTCACCGGCAAGTACATCGACGGCGACGTCCCCGCCGACTCGCGCGCGGCGAACAGCCACTTCCTCGACGGATCGGCCCTCACCGACGGCTACCTCGAGCGCATCCGCGGCATCGACGGCGTCGCGAAGGAGGCGGGTCTGTCGATCCCGCAGCTCGCCGTCGCCTGGGTGCTGCGCGACCCCGTGGTGACGACCGCGATCATCGGAGCCTCGCGCACCGGCCAGATCGACGACGCGGTGGCTGCGAGCCAGGTCGAGCTGTCGGATGACGTCATCGCCGCTCTCGAGGAGTTCGCCGCAGAACCCGGCACCAGCGTGGTCTGAACAGTGCAGCGATCGGGATTCCGTGGTGGCGTGCTGTCCCGCACGCGCTGTCAGACGGGGCTTCTCGGACCTTTCTGACGCCGTCGCGTAATATTCCGTGCGCCAGCGGGTCTGGTTAGTGGACGCCCCTGCGAACGGGGGCGTCCGCAACGGATCCCGAGGAGCCTCAGATGACCATCGCCCACGTCGAGCTACGGACGCACCAGTGGAGTCATCGCAGCCCTGTTCCGCTGCCCGAACTCGCTTTCCAGCACATCCTCGCGGCGATTCTCCGGGGCGAGTACGTGTCCGGTGACCGGCTCGACACCGCACGCTTCGCTCAGGAGCTGCACATGTCGCTGAACCCGATCCGCGAAGCGATCATCCGGCTCCGCGACATCGGATTGGTCGAGGTCACTCCCGCCCGCTACACCAAGGTCGCCGATTTCTCCGCGGCCGATTCCTGCGCCGCCCTCAGCTATGCCGGGGTGCTCGCCGGCACAGCGCTCAAGAAGGCACTGCCGACCACCGCCGAGGGCGTGCGCTCAGAACTCGCGGTCCACGTCGAAGTGATCGGCGGCGCCGTCGGGGACACCAGCCGCCACGCGGCAGTCATCGGGTTCCTCACTGCCGTGACCGACCTCATCGAGCATCCGCGCCAGGCGATCCATCTCGTCGAGGCAACGATCCTGGCCCAGTGCGCCCTGCAGTTCTCCGGGATCACCCGCGGTGACGGTGTGGCTCAGGCGCGATCCGTCGCGGCCGAAGCCGCCGCGCACGCGATGCGCGCGGGCGACCCGGATGCCGTCGAGACAGCCGTTCGCGCCCTCTTCGAGCACCTCGTCTGATCCGCGGCTCGTTGCGGAGATCAAGGGAGCATGACCTCAGCGGTTCGGAGCCCCCTGCCTGACCCGTCGATAGAGTCGATGCATGGCTGCGACGAAGGTGCTGTTCATCGGTGGAACCGGAATCATCTCCTCGGCGGCGAGTGCGCTCGCCGCATCCCGAGGCATGGAGGTGACGCTGCTGAATCGCGGGCAGTCGCGCCGGGAGCCCGCGGAGGGCGTCGAGGTGCTGACGGCTGACATCACGGATGCCGCCGCGGTCGACGCCGCGCTCGCCGGGCGCGAGTTCGACGTCGTCGCCGACATGATCGCGTTCACGCCTGACCAGGTGCAGCGCGACATCGACCGCTTCGAGGGTCGCACGGGGCAGTACGTCTTCATCAGCTCGGCATCCGCCTATCAGAAGCCCGTCGCCCGCCTGCCGATCACCGAGTCGACGCCGCTGCGAAACCCGTACTGGCAGTACTCGCGAGACAAGATCGCGTGTGAAGACCTGCTCACCGCCGCCTATCGCGACCGCGGCTTCCCTGTCACGGTGCTGCGCCCCTCGCACACCTACGACAAGTGGACGATCCCGGCCTTCGGCGGATGGACGGCGATCGATCGCATCCGCCGTGGCCAGGAGATCATCGTGCACGGCGATGGCACGTCGCTGTGGACCCTCACCCACTCGAGCGACTTCGCCGTCGGATTCGCCGGGCTGCTCGGCAACCCGCTCGCCTACGGCGACACTTTCCAGATCACCAGCGACTTCGTCTACACATGGAACGAGATCTACTCGATCCTCGGACGCGCGGCCGGGGCCGAGCCGAAGATCCGCTATGCCACAAGCGCGGCGATCGAGGATGCCGCACCGGATCGCGCCGGTCAGCTCTCGGGCGACATGGCGCACTCGGTCGTCTTCGACAACACGAAGATCCGCCGGGTCGTGCCCGACTTCACCCCCGTCATACCTCTGCACACGGCGGCGCGAGAGATCATCGACTGGCACGACGCGCACCCCGACCTGCAGCGGGTCGATCCTGCCGTGAACGCCCTGTTCGACGGCCTGCTCGGCTGACGCAGGATCAGCCGGCGGCGAGCACGGCGAGCACGTTGCCTGCGGGGTCCTTGAACCAGGCGATGTCGGGTCCGCGGTCCGGGCCGCCCCGAAGGATGCCCTTGTCGTCGGTGTCGAACTCCGAGTCGTCGTAGATCTTCGTCACGACCCCGCGGCCGTTGAGCTCGTCGACGGCGGCCTCGACGTCATCCACCGGGAAGTTGAGGATCGTGAAGCTCGCGGGCTCGTGGTTCGGTTTGGCGTAGACGAGGATCGACCCGCCCTCGGGCAGGCTGATGTCGAGGAACCCCATGGCGTTGGTGGTGACGTCCATGCCGAGGGTGTCGCCGTAGAAGGAGCGGGCGGCACCGATGTCGTCGACGCTGAATCCGCTGAACGCGTGTGCTGTCTGAAAGGCGGTCATGGGTTCAGCATGCGCCGCTCCCGGCGAGGTGTCCAGACCCTATGGCAGCACCTGGTTCACGAGACCGTCGCCGGCGAGCAGGCGGGTGACGTTGTCGTCGACGAGTCGGGCGGCACCCACCGGCCGGTTACCGGCGATGTGCGGTGTGATGAGCAGGTTCGGCGCGTCCCAGAGCGGATCGGATGCCGGGAGCGGCTCCGACTTCGCGACGTCGATCGCTGCGGCGCGCAGCTGCCCTGACTCGAGTGCCGCGATCAAGGCGCCCTCGTCGACGGTGGCACCCCGACCCACGTTCACGAACACGGCACCGGGCTTGAGTGCGGCGAACACCTCGGCGTCGAACAGATCGGCGGTCTCGTCGGTGGCGGGCAGGATCGACACCAGCACGTCGGTGTCTGCCAGCACATCGGTCGCATCGGCATCCGCGTGCACGTCGAAGCCCGACCGCTCGCCGGCGGTGCGGGCGATGCCCTGCACCTCGGCCCCGAGTGCGGTGAGCGACGGAGCGAGCGTCGAAGCGATCGATCCGAAGCCCCAGATGGTCACCCGAGCACCGGAGAGCGTGTGCAGCGCCCGGGTCTCGACAGCACTCTGCTCGTCGATGAACTCGTCGTCCCAGCGGTGCTCGCGCTGGGCGTCGCGCAGGCGGTCGAGTCGGCGCACCGCGCTCAGGATCAGCGCCAGGGCGTGCTCGGCGACCGGACCGTCGTGCAGCGAGCGACCTGAGCAGATGCGCACGTCCGCCGCGAACCCGGCGTTCAGCACCGCGTCGGCTCCCGAGGCCAGAGCCTGCACGAGCTGCAGCCGGGGGAGCACGCGAGCTGCGTGCTGCAGCCACGACGAGGAGTTGTGCCAGACCACCAGCACCTCCGCGTCGCGGTGCTCATCGGGGACGTCCGCGTCGATGTCGTAGACGACGGTCTCGACGTCTGCTGTCAGCGGCAGCTCGATGGTGTTCGGGATCAGGATCTTCATGTGCGTCTCCGGTTCACGGCGGTCAGCGGGGGGATTCGGTCGACTCGCGCCAGATCACGGTGAGCAGACCGTCGGGTTTCGTCGGCGGCTCTCCACCGCGCACGGCGGCGATGAGGCGATGCATCGAGTAGGCCCCCAGTCTCTCGCGGTCCTGCGAGACGCTCGTCAGCGAGGGCACGAGGAACGCGCTCTGGGGGTGGTCGTCCCACCCGGTGACGGCGACGTCGTCGGGCAGCGTCCATCCGCGCCTGGTCGCCGCGCGGATGGCGCCCGTCGCGATGACGTCGTTCGCCGCGATCACGGCCAGGGGCGGTGCATCCGCCGGCAGGGCGTCGACGGCGGCCTCACCGGCGCTGCCGCTCCACTCGTCGCCGAACACCCCCAGTGACTCGAGTCCGAGTCGGGCGATCGTGTCGAGATAGGCGGCGCGGCGGGCTCGCGCCGACGGGAAGTCGTCGGGGCCGGCCAGGTGCACGAATCTCCTGTGGCCCTGCGCGGCGAGTCGCTCGATCATCTCGGCGATCGGACGGGAATCGGTGAACTCGCCGGTCATGTGCATGGCGTCGTCGAACTCGCCCACCGACAGCACGACGGGCCCGCCGCCCCCGTTCGTGTCAGCGAAGGGGAGCGGGGTGAATGCGAGCACCCCCTCGTACTGACCGGAGTCGACGAGCTCGGAGAGGCGCTCGTCGCGGGCCGTCGGGTCCTCGGGCAAACTCACGACCTCGACGACGTAGCCCTCCTCGCGGGCGGCGGAGATCGCTCCCGACAGCAGGGTGAGCGGGTTCATGGTGGCGATCGGCACGACGACCGCGAGTCGCCCGGTGCGGTGCGTGCGCATGGAGCGGGCGGCGAGGTTCGGCCGGTAGTTCAGCTCGGATGCCGCTCGCAGCACCCGGTCTCGGGTGGCCTCCGAGATTCCGGCGCGCCCGGTGAAGACGAAGGACACGGTCGACTGCGACACCCCGGCGAGGTGTGCGACGTCATGGCTCGTCGGCCTCTTGTCCACGGCATCCGTCCTTTCCGGGCTTGACGTGACGGGTGTGCCTCTCGATAGTATCTACTACGTCTTAGTAATACGTAGTAACACCTCATCGAGGAGGCAGCGAATGCTCAGGATCGGCATCATCGGCACCGGCGGGATCGCCGACGCGCACATCCGCGGATACCTCGCGTTCCGCGACGAGTGCGAGGTGGTCGCGCTCGCCGACGTGATCCCGGGCAGGGCGGCGCAGAAGGCCGGGGCCTTCGGACTCGCGGATGCGGCGACGTTCGACGATCCGCTCGAGATGATCGCCCACGCGGGCCTCGACGTCGTGAGCATCGCGACTCCGCCGTCGACGCACGCGTCGCTGGCGATCGCCGCCCTCGACGCGGGGATCCACGTGCTCGTCTAGAAGCCGATGGCCCCCTCGCTCGAAGAGTGCGACGCGATGCTCGCGGCACAGGAGCGCTCGGGCAGAGTGCTGTCTGTCGTCGCGCAGAACCGGTTCCGTGACGACCTCGCCGCGTTGAAAGACGTCGTCGACTCCGGTCTGCTCGGCTCGATCTCGCACGTGCGCGTCGACTCGGCCTGGTGGCGAGGGCTGCCCTACTACGACCTCTGGTGGCGCGGTACGTGGGAGAAAGAGGGTGGCGGATGCACGCTGAACCACGCCATCCACCACATCGACCTGCTGCTGTGGCTGCTGGGGACTCCGACCGAGATCACCGCCATGCTCGCCAACGCGCAGCACGACAACGCCGAGGTCGAGGATCTCTCGGTCGCGATCTTCCGGTACGACCGCGGCCTCGCCCAGCTGACCAGCTCGGTGGTGCACCACGGCGAGGAGCAGGCGATCGTGATCCAGGGTGCGGATGCGCGGGTGTCGCAGCCGTTCTCCGTCGTCGCAGAGCAGTCCCGGCGCGACGGATTCCCCGAAGACGGCGGGGCTCCCGACGTCGTGGCGCGCATCGAGGCTCTCGTCGCCGGCCGCACACCGCTCGCGCATCTCGGCCACGAGGGTCAGATCGGCGATCTGATCGCCGCGATCCGCGACAGCCGGCCGCCGATCGCCGGGGGTCAGGACGGCCGCAACGCGGTCGAGGTGGTCACCGCCATCTACAAGGCGGGGTTCGAACGCCAGTTCGTGTCGCTGCCGATCGCCGCGTCCGACCCCTACTACCGAGCCGGGCAGCTGGTCGCGCACGCTCCCCACTTCTTCGAGAAGACCTCGTCGCTGGTGGAGGCGGCATCGTGACCGCATCCTCGTTCCCGGGTGGCACCTCGCTGTCTCATCTCGACGTGTATGCCGATGCCGCGCCCGACGGCATCTGCGGAGGGAGCCCCCACATGCACCTCGTCTCGACCGAGGCCTATGTCGTGATCTCGGGTGAGGGCGCGCTGCAGACGATCGACGCCGACGGAGTCCGTGAGACGACCCTGACTGCCGGGTCGGTCGTGTGGTTCACCCCCGGCACGATCCACCGCGCCGTGAACCGCGGAGACCTGCGCGTGGTCGTGCTCATGAGCAATGCCGGGCTGCCCGAGGCAGGCGATGCCGTGCTGACCTTTCCGTCCGACGTCGTCGGCGACCCCGACGCGTATGCCGCAGCGGTGTCGCTCGGGGACGACGACGGCGAACGCGCAGTACGAGCCGGACGACGACGCGACCTCGCGGTGACGGGGTTCGAGACGCTGCGGGACGCCGTCGCCGCCGGCGACCGCACCGCTCTCACCGCCTTCCACGATGCTGCTGCGGCGCTCGTGCTCGACCGTGCCCGGACATGGCCCGACCTGGTGCGAGAGGGCCCACTGGGTCAGGCCGAGCACTCGCTCGCGCTCGCCGAGGCGGTGGCATCGGGCTCTGTGGCGCATCTGGCCGACGCCCGCGTGCACCGGGCCGCACCCTCGGTGGGAGAGCGCGCATTCGGCATGTGCGGACGCCTGCGCACCTATAGCGTGAACGATGGTGGCGTGAACGATGAGGAGACCCTGCGATGACCCGCACCTACACCTTCGATCCGCTGCCGGAGCCGGTCGTCGGCCCCGGTGAGTTCGTGTTCGCCGCCGTGGGGCTCGACCACGGCCACATCTTCGGCATGGTCGAGCAGCTTCTCGAGGCTGGTGCCACGCTGTCGCTCGTCTACGACGCCGACCCCGCGAAGCTCGCCGACTTCGTCGAGCGGTTCCCGCAGGCGCGGGCGGCCGCCAGCGAGCAGGAGGTGCTCGACGACCCGCACGTGCGACTCGTCGCGAGCGCGTCGATCGCCAATCAGCGGGCTCGGCTCGGTGTCCGCGTCCTCGACGCCGGCAAGGACTTCTTCGCCGACAAGCCCGCGATCACGACGATGGACGACCTCGCCGCGGCCCGCGAGGCCGTCGAGCGCACCGGGCAGAAGTTCGCCGTCTACTACGGCGAGCGGGTGCACTCCGAGGCGGCGATCCTCGCCGGCCAGCTGATCGATCAGGGAGCGATCGGAACCGTGCTCCAGGTCGCGTCGTTCGGCCCTCATCGCATCGGCACCGGGCGCCCCGACTGGTTCTACGACCCCGAGCAGTACGGCGGGATCATCTGCGACATCGGCAGCCACAACTTCGAGCAGATGCTCCACTACACCGGTGCGACGGGCGGGGAGGTGGTCAGCTCGACGGTCGCCAACTACGCGCATCGCGAGACCCCGGGGCTGCAGGACTTCGGCGATGCACACGTGGTGCTCGACAACGGCACGACCGGCTATGTGCGCGTGGACTGGTTCACCCCGGCAGGACTGGACGTCTTCGGCGATGGGCGCACCGTGCTGCTCGGCACCGACGGGTACATCGAGCTGCGCAAGTACGCCGACATCACGACCGACAACGGCGGCGGTCAGGTGCTGCTCGTCAATCAGGACGGGCAGTTCCGGTTCGATGCGACGGGCAGGACGGGGTTCCCGTTCTTCGGCCGGCTGATCCGCGACTGCCTCGACCGCACCGAGCATGCGATGACGCAGCAGCACGCCTTCGCCGCTGCCGAGCTGAGCATCATCGCCCAGCGCGACGCTCGGGTGCTCGCCGGCTGACCGCATCCGCCTTCGGCATCCGCCTTCGGCATCCGCTGCCGGCATCCGCCTCAGCATCCGCTGCCTCGCACGTGGTTCGCAGTGCGCGTCCGACGCAGTCGCCACCGGTTCGGGAGGAGTACTGCGCCTCGGGAGGACGGATGCCGTTCACGGCTCCTCCCGAAGCGCAGATCTCCTCCCGAGGCGCACATCTCCTCCCGAGGGGCTGTCCTCCCGAGGGGCAGGTGCGCAGGATCAGTCGACGATCAGAGCAGCCTGGCGCGCAGCGCCGAGCGCCACGTACTCACCGGGTTCCGGCACCTCGACAGGGAGACCCAGGATCTCCGGCGCGACGCGGCGCACGGCCTCCGACTGCGCGCCGCCGCCGATCAGCAGGGCGCGCTCGAGAGGGATGCCGAGGTCGCGCAGCGCGTCGAGGCCCGCGCCCAGTCCGCGCAGCATCCCCTCGACCGCAGCGCGTGCCAGGTTCTGCCTCGTCGTGGATGCCAGTGTCATGCCCGAGAGGGATGCCGTGGCATCCGGCAGGTTGGGTGTGCGCTCGCCCTCGAAGTAGGGGAGCAGCGTGAGTCCGTCCGCGCCCGGCGTGGCCTGCAGAGCGAGATCGCTGAACTCGTGGTGCGTCACACCGAGCAGTGCTGCCGTCACGTCGACGACCCGGGCCGCGTTGAGCGTGGCGACGAGAGGGAGGAAGTTGCCCGAGGCATCGGCGAACCCTGCCACAGTTCCGGTCGCATCGCTCAGCGGGGTGGTGCTGATCGCACACACAGTGCCGGATGTGCCGATCGACACGACCACATCCCCGGGCACGGCGCCGAGTCCGAGTGCGGCAGCGGCGTTGTCTCCGGCTCCGGCGCCGACGCGCCGACCATCGGCATCCGTCGTCCACTCGTCGTGTGCGAGCACCCGGGGCAGGATCGCATCGTGCCCCAGAGCGGCGACCAGCAGCTCACGGTCGTACTCGCCCGTCGACGGATTCCAGTAGCCGGTGCCCGACGCATCCGACCGATCGGTCACGAGCTCGTCGAGCACCGGGTTCTCGGGGCCGAAGCCGCGCAGGCGCCACGTCAGCCAGTCGTGCGGAAGAGCGACCGCGGCCACCCGTGCCGCGTTCTCGGGCTCGTGATCGCGCAGCCAGCGCAGCTTCGTGATCGTGAACGAGGCCACGGGAACGAGCCCGGTGCGCGCGGCCAGCTCGGTTGCCCCGTACTCGGCGATCAGATCCGTCGCCGCGCCGGCGGAGCGCGTGTCGTTCCACAGCAGTGCATCGCGGATGACACGGCCGGATTCGTCGAGCGCCACCAGGCCGTGCTGCTGCCCGCCGATCGACCAGGCCTCGATCTCGTCGAGAGAGCCGGCCTCCGTGATCGCGGCGTTCAGGGCACGCCACCAGGCCTCGGGGTCGACCGACGTCCCGTCAGGGTGCGTCGCTCGACCGGCGCGGACGACCGCTCCGGTCGCCGTGTCGACGACGACGGCCTTGCAGGACTGGGTCGACGAGTCGACCCCGAGAACCAGCGGCATGTCGATCAGCGAGCGCCGAGCAGGTGCTCGGTCGCGAGCTGCTGCAGTCGGACGAAGCCGAAGCCCTTGTCGCCGAAGTAGGAGTTCGCGTCGAAGTCCTCGTATGCCGAGCGGTCGGCGAGGAAGTCGTCGTAGCTCTCTCCGGGGCTGAGGGTCGGCGTCGAGAGCTCGTCGACGCGAGCCGCCGCGAGTGCCTCCTGCACCTCGGGGTCGGCGCGGAACGCCGCAGCGCGCTCCTTCAGGAGCAGGTAGGTGCGCATGTTCGCGGCCGCAGAGTCCCAGACGCCCTTCTCGTCTTCGGTGCGGCTCGGCTTGTAGTCGAAGTGGCGAGGGCCGTCGTAGGCGGGCACTCCGCCGGGGCCGCCGTTCTCGAGCAGGTCGACGAGCGAGAAGGCGTTGTGCAGGTCGCCGTGACCGAAGACGAGGTCCTGGTCGTACTTGATGCCGCGCTGACCGTTGAGATCGATGTGGAAGAGCTTGCCGTGGAAGAGCGCCTGCGCGATGCCGGCGGTGAAGTTGAGTCCGGCCATCTGCTCGTGACCCACCTCGGGGTTCACGCCGACGAGCTCGGGGCGCTCGAGCGAATCGATGAAGGCGATCGCGTGTCCGAGGGTCGGCAGCAGGATGTCGCCGCGCGGCTCGTTGGGCTTCGGCTCGATCGCGAACCGGATGTCGTAGCCCTTGTCGGTGACGTAGTCGCCGAGCAGGTTCACGGCCTCGCGGTAGCGCTCGAGTGCCTGGCGGATGTCCTTCGCGGAGTCGTACTCGGCACCCTCGCGCCCACCCCACATGACGAACGTCTTGGCGCCGAGCTCCGCGCCGAGGTCGAGCTGGCGGAACACCTTGCGCAGGGCGTACCGGCGCACATCGCGGTCGTTCGACGTGAAGCCGCCGTCCTTGAAGATGGGTGCGCTGAACAGGTTGGTGGTGACCATCGGCACGACGAGGCCCGTGTCGTCGAGGGCGCCCTTGAGCCGGTCGATCTGCGTCTGGCGCTCGGCGTCGGTCGATCCGAAGGCGAACAGGTCGTCGTCGTGGAAGGTCAGACCGTAGGCGCCGAGCTCGGCGAGCTTCTCGACGGCGTGCACCACGTCGAGCGCGGGCCGGGTGGGGCCGCCGAAGGGGTCTGCGCCGTTGTAGCCGACGGTCCACAGGCCGAAGGAGAACTTGTCATCGCGGGTGGGGGTGCTCATGGCTGCTCCTGTGCAGGTCATCGAATAAGTTGTGCTTGACAACATATCTCATGACAGGGGGCGCGTCCACCCCCTACAGTGAAGGGATGCCGTCGCAGTCGAGCCCCGCGCTGGGCACCCGCCCCCACAATCTCTCCCTCATCCTGCGGCTCGTGCACGAGAACGGCGCCCAGTCGAGAGCAGCTCTCACCGAGCAGACGGGGCTCAACCGCTCGACGATCGCCGACCTCGTCGCAGAGCTCGTCAGACGGGGGCTCGTCGACGAGCGGGTCCCGGACGTCGCCGGTCGCGTGGGTCGACCGTCGCCGGTCGTGACTGCCTCTGCTCGCATCGTCGCCATCGCGGTGAACCCGGAGGTCGATGCGATCGAGATCGCTGCGGTCGGCCTCGACCGCAGCATCCTCGTGCGCGAACGCCTGCCGAACGAGACGGTGCCGACACCCGGAGTCGTCGCGGCGACGATCGCCGAGCGCATCGCCGCATGGCGCGAGGGGCCGCTCGCCGATACGCGGATCGCGGCCATCGGCGTCGCCGTGCCCGGTCTCGTGCGCGCCTCCGACGGGGTCGTGCGCAACGCGCCGCATCTGGGCTGGACCGACGTGCCGCTCGCCGACCTCGTCTCCGCGGCCACGTCGTCTGCCGCCTTCGTCGACAATGATGCGACGCTCGGGGCCATCGCCGAGCACCGCTACGGCGCCGGCCGCGGCATCGACGACGTCGTCTACCTGAACGGAGGTGCGTCGGGCATCGGCGGCGGCCTGATCGTCAACGGCAAGCCGGTCGCCGGCGCGGGCGGATACGCGGGGGAGTTCGGCCAGAACAGGCCGCGGATCTCTGCAGACGCGGATCGCCGCACCGCCGATGGCGTGCTCGAGGCCGAGGTGAGTCGCCGTCTGCTGCTCGACGCGGTGGGCCTCGATACGGCGGATGACGAGACGCTCGACGCCGAGCTCTCGGAATCCGGATCGGCGGTGGTGGCTGATGAGATCACGCGTCAGGCGCGTGTGCTCGCGGGGGCGCTGGCCAACGCCGTCAACGTGCTCAACCCCGCTCTCGTCGTGCTCGGAGGGTTCCTCGCGACGATCGCCGATCTGAGGGCGACGCAGATCGCGGACGACGTGCGAGCGCTGGCGATGCCGGAGAGCGCGGAGACGCTCGAGATCCGTCCTGCCGCTCTCGGCGCCGACAGGCTGCTGATCGGCGCGGCCGAACTGGCCCTCGCCGACCTGCTCGCGGATCCGGGGGAGCGCAGCTGACCTCGCGAGGCGACTGATCGGATCCGACGCGGAAAGTCGGGTCGCGGCACACCCTCGGATCGCACGATGGTGAGGAAAGGAGGACCTCATGATCGGAACGCTCAACGCACTGGTCGATCTCGTCGAGGCCGACGCCGCAGACGAGATCGACGTCGCCGGGTTCGCTCGTGTCCACGGGACGACGGAGTACCACCTGCGGCGGATGTTCTCGGCTCTGGCCGGGATGCCGCTGTCGGAGTATGTCCGCCGCCGCCGGATGACGCTCGCCGGAGCAGAACTCGCCGCCGGCGCCCCGAACGTGCTCGATGTCGCGGTGAGACACGGCTACGGCTCGAACGAGGCGTTCGGCCGCGCGTTCCGCGCCGTGCACGGGATCAGTCCGGTCGACGCGCGCCGCGACGGGGGTCCTCTCCGCACACAACCCACGCTCCGGTTCCGCCTGAGCGTCGAAGGGAGCACCCAGATGGACGTCACCATCACCACCACCCCCGAGCTCGTGCTCGTCGGCCACGCCGCGCGAGTGCCGCTCATCCACGAGGGCGCGAATCCGCACATCCAGGCGCACATCGCCTCGATCGCACCCGAAGAGCATCTCAGGCTGAAGGCGATGAGCGACGCGGAGCCCGGCGGAATCCTCGCCGTCACCGGTGATGTCGCACCGGACGCGCCGGAGGGGACGGAGCTCACCTATCTGCATGGCGTCTCCGTGTCTGCATCCACCGTGGTTCCCGACGACCTCGACGCCATCCGGGTCGAGGCGGGCGCGTGGGCGGTCTTCTCCGCGTCAGGTCCGTTCCCTGAGACCCTGCAGACCCTCTGGGCGGCCACGGCGACCGAGTGGTTCCCGTCGAACCCCTGGCGGCTGCGCCCTGGTCCGTCGATCGTGCGGTACCTCGAGTTCACCGGCTCGCACGCGTCGTGCGAGCTCTGGCTGGCGGTCGAGCCGGCGTGACGCGACTCGGGTGGGCGGCACGTACTGTCGCGCCGCCCACCCGATGTCTGCGGCCCGTGCGACACTGTGGCGACGGTCGGATGCCGATGCCGCCGTGAGAGGACCCGCGATGGCGCTCGATCCCAAGAAGACCCTCGACGCCTATCGGGCGAAGCGCGGTGAGTTCCGCATCCTCGAGGTGCCCCCGATGCAGTACCTGATGGTCGACGGCGCGGGCGACCCGAACAGCGCCCAGGCGTATCAGGATGCGGTGTCCGCCCTCTTCCCCGTCGCCTACACGCTCAAGTTCGCGAGCAGGGAACAGCTCGGGATCGACACGGTCGTGATGCCTCTCGAGGGGCAGTGGCACGCACCCGACATGGAGTCGTTCACATCGCGCCGCGACAAGTCGGCGTGGGAATGGACGCTCATGATCATGGTGTCGGAGCACGTCACCCGCGAGATGTTCGATCGCGCGGTCGACACGGTCGAGGAGAAGCTCGCGAGGAAGAAGCAGGCATCTCCCGCGCTGCGGTCCGTGCGGCTCGAGACGCTCGACGAGGGACTGTGCGTGCAGACCCTTCACGTCGGCTCATACGACGATGAGGCCCCGGTGCTCGACGAGCTGCACCACCGGTTCATCCCCGAGAACGGTCTGGCCATGACGGGGCTGCACCACGAGGTCTACCTCAGCGATGTCAGGCGCGTCGATCCGTCGAAGCTCCGGACGATCCTGCGCCAGCCCGTGGAGCGCACCGGCTGACGAGTGTCGAGCGCGCTCCGCGCAACCCCTCCGGCGTTCTTCGTGGCGGGGGATATCCTGCTCGGATGACCTCAGCGAAGGGTGCCGCGCGCACCGCGCAGCGATCCGATGCCTTCCGACGGGTGGCGCGGGCAGGTTTCGTCGTGGTCGGTCTCGTGCACATCATCATCGGGGCGATCGCCGTCTCCATCGCCACAGGCGGCGGCGGCGACGCCGACCAGGACGGAGCGATGGAGCAGATCCGCTCGACCCCCGTCGGCGGGCTGGTTCTCGGGCTGGTCGCGGTGGCGCTGGTCGCCCTTGCCGTGTGGCAGATCGCCAGCGGGCTCCTCGCCCGCGGCAAGGAGCCCCGCAAGTGGGGGATGAGGATCAAGCTGATCGGCATCGCGGGCGCGTACCTCGTGATCGCCGGCCTTGCGCTGATCTTCGCCTTCGGAGGGCACGTCGAGTCCGAGACGACGCTGCGCGCCCTCAGCGCGGTGATCCTCGGTGCTCCCGGCGGGATCGTGCTGCTCATCATCATCGGGCTCACCGTGGCGGGTGTGGGTGTCGGGTTCATCGTCATCGGCTTCACCAGGGGCTTCGAGAAGACGATGGATGTTCCGGAGGGGCCCTCGCGGCCCGGGATCATCGCCCTCGGCATCGCGGGCTACATCGCCAAGGGCATCGCGATCACCGTGACTGGCTTGCTGTTCGTCGTCGCGGCGTGGACGCAGGACCCCGAGAAGGCTGCCGGCCTGGATGGAGCCCTGCGGAGTCTGATCGACCTGCCCCAGGGCCGCGCGATCCTCTGGCTCGTCGGGGTCGGACTCGCGATCTACGGCATCTTCTCGATGGTCCGCGCGCGCTTCGCACGGATGTGACGCTGCGCCTCAGCCGTTAGCGGGCTTCTCGCTCCACAGCAGCAGGAACGCGCCGAGGCCGATCATGAGCCCACCTCCGGTGGCGCCCATGGCCTCGACGCGGCGAGGAGATCGACCGAACCACTCACGGGCGCCGCTGGCGAGCAGCACCCAGATCGCATCACAGGCGACACCGATCGCGACGACGATCGCGCCGAGCACGAACAGCTGCATCGGCACCGACCCCGCGTGCAGGTCGACGAACTGCGGGAGGATCGCCAGGAAGAAGGCGATCGACTTGGGGTTGGTGACGCCGACGACGAAACCCTCGACGAGCAGCCGCACGCCTGATCGCCTCGCCACCGGCCCGGTCATCGTGGCCGCGGAGTCCTTGCGATGCCTGATGGCCTGGATGCCGAGGAACACCAGGTAGCCGGCGCCGAGCACCTTCACGATCGTGAAGAGCACGATCGACTGCGCCACCACCGTGCCCACCCCCAGCGCGACGCCGACGACCAGCACGATCGACCCGAGCGCCGTGCCCAGGATGCTGAGGAACCCGCCGAGCCGCCCCAGGGCCATCGCTCTGCCGATCGTGAAGAGCACCGTCGGCCCGGGGATCACGACCATCACGAACGCGGCCACGACGAAGGTCGCAAGGGTCTCGGCGCTGAACATGCTGCGAGCTTAGGGCAGGCCCGCGGAGACCCTCGAAAAGTTTTTTCTCGCGCCCGTCATAAAAACTCCGCATCCAGGTCTGGGTATGTGACAGGCAGCTTCTGCTTCCTGTTCGCACTGGGGACACACACGACTTTTCGGGGACAAGGCATGCGCCTCTCCTGCTCGCCGTACGTGGCGGACGGGATCGGCGCGCCGGGATTGGGACATTCATGAGCATTCGCTCGCACCACCGCACGACGGAGCGGTCATCACGCTCCGGAGTCGCGCCTCGCCGACGGGCGATGACGCGGCTGCTCGGCGTGCTCGCCATCGCCGGCGTGCTCGTCGCCGGCGCGACTCTCGCCCCCAACAGCGGCATCACGGCCGCGGCGACGGTGCCTGGCACTCCTGGCACCCCGCAGCCGGGCACGCCCGTGTACACCGAGAACTTCTCGAACCAGAACGCGTCGCTCCTGCCGATCAGCATCCTGAACTACACGGGTGGCGCGGCCGCGGCCAACTCGACGTACACCGCCTCGACTCAGTACACGCCCGCCGGCAACCAGTGCAACGGATGGGTCATGAGCAGCGTGACCCCGACGGCGCCCGTCACCGATCTCGGCTGCCTCAACAACCCGACCACGACCTGGCCCACGCTTCAGCAGATGGCGGCGGCACTGGGCACAGCGCAAGGGCAGACGGCGGCTCAGGCCGCGACGAACCAGGTGCTCACCTCGTACACCAACGCGACGAACGGCGTCATCGCCGCCGGTACGCAGTTCCGCACGGTCAACACCATCCCCGCGGTCGCCGGACACTACTACGCCGTGTCGGCGTACTTCGCCGCGGTCAACTGCCCCGCCGCCGGTGGTGCGAACCAGCCCAAGGAGACGTTCAGCCTGATCGTCAACGGCAACCCGATCGTGCTCAGCACGGGTCTGAACCCCTGCACGAACAACACCTTCTGGGGCACGCAGACCGCGAAGCTGCAGTCTGCTGCCTATCAGGTGCCCGTCGGAACCACGGCCAACCTCGGCCTGACGCTGTTCAACGCGACCGCCACGGGTTCGGGCAACGACGTCGCCTTCGACCTGCCGCAGATCGTCGATGTGACTCCTCAGCTCGACAAGGCGTTCAGCCCGACGGTGATCACGAACGGCTCGACCTCGAAGATGACGCTCACGGTCACGAACACGAGCGACCTCATGGCCAAGAACGACTGGTTCATCACCGACGCGCTGCCGGTGAACCTCAAGATCGCGGCGGCGCCGAACGTCGGCGGAACCTGCGTCCAGCGCGCCGGTGCGGCCTATGCGGTCACGGCACCCGCAGGCGGAACCTCGGTGTCGGTCACCGGCGGCGACCTCGCCTTGGGCCAGGCCTCGTGCACGATCACGGTCGACGTCACCTCGACGGTCAACGGCACCTACATCAACGGCCCGGCCAACATCACGACGAACCTGAACCCGCCGGCCGACGCCTCGCTCGAGGTCATCCAGCCGTCGATCGACATCGTCAAGAGCATCACCGCCGTGAACGGGGTCGCCGTGACCAGCGACACCGACCCCGACAAGGTGTACACCAAGGTCGGCGACGTCATCACCTACTCCTTCGTGGCGACCAACACGACTCCCAAGGCACCGACCAACACGACACTCAACACCAACCTGACGAATGTGCGCATCACCGAGGACGCGTTCTCCGGTGTCGGTGACATGAGCGCCCTGACCTGCGTTCCGCCGCAGGGCTCCACGCTCGCCAGCGGCGCCAAGATGACCTGCACGGCCACCTACGTGGTGCAGCAGGGCGACATCGACAACGCACCGCTGACGAACGTCGCACGCGCCACCGGAACTCCGGCCGTCGGCCCCACCGTGACCGACACGGACGACGAGATCATCCCGGCCACATGGACGCCCGAGATCGTGCTCGACAAGACGGCCTCGGTCGTCGACGTCGACCAGGACGGCGTGACCGGGCTCGGCGATCACATCATGTACGCGTTCGACGTCACCAACACCGGCAACGTCACGGTCGCGAACATCACGGTGGTCGACGACCGGCTGACGCAGCGCAACATCACCGTGACGTGCACGCCCACGACCATCGCGCCCACTCAGGTCTCGCACTGCATCGCGAATGCGCCGTACGTCATCGGACAGGCCGATGTCGACGCGAAGAAGGTCATCAACACGGCCTACTCCACGGGAACCGACCCCAAGGGCGGCCCGGTGCGCTCGAACAACGACAGCACCGAGACGCCGATCGAGCCGTTCCGCATCCCGTTGCAGATCGAGAAGGTCGGCGAGGCATCCGCGAACACGTGGGTGCGCATGGACGGCTCCTCGTTCGCCGTGCTCGCCGACGCGAACGGCGAGCCGGGCACCGCGCTGCCGTTCACGATCGACGGCATCGAGACGGGACTGTTCCAGATCGACAGCATCCCCGCCGGCACGTACTGGCTGAGCGAGCTGACGGCACCAGACGGATTCAGCCTGCTCGCAGCGCCGGTGAAGTTCACCATCAACCCCGACCGCACCGTGAGCATCACGGCAGGCGGCGACGCGGCGGTGACCGCCACAGGCCAGATCATCACGGTGCGCGATGTTCCGGCGATGAGCCTTCCGACCACCGGGGGGACGGGCGCGCTGCCCTACATCCTCGCCGGTTCCCTGACCGTGTTCGGCGCGGGCGCGCTGGCCCTCTGGGTCCGCAGACGTAGTGCACGTGCCGACGCCGATGACCCGCAGATCTGATCTGCACTTCTCACCGACCACCATCTGTACACCACCAGGGCGACCTGGCCACCGAGAGAGAGACACAGTGAACACTCCCAACAACGGACGCGGATCCCGCGTCGCGGCAGGTCTGCTCGTCGCAGGCGTCGCCGCGCTGACCCTCGCAGCACCCGCAAGCGCTGCGACACCGAACCTCGTCGACCCGGATGCTGTCGGTTCGCTGACGATCCACAAGTTCGAGGCGCCTGAGACGCCGACCGGCCTGCCGAACGACGGCACCGAGCAGAACGTCGCACTGGCACCGCTGCCCGGCGTGGGCTTCACGGTCTACAAGGTCGACACGATCGATCTGACGAGCAACCAGGGCTGGATCGACGCGAACGATCTCGCCGACCTCGACCCCGACAGCGTCGCCGACATCACCGCTGCCGGCTACACGGCCAGCGCGGTCGGCGGTCAGACGCTGACCGACGCGAACGGCGAGATCGCTCTGGCGAACCTCGACCTGGGTCTGTACTTCGTGGTGGAGACCGCACCGCTGGCGGGCTCGACCGGTGTGGCGCCGTTCCTCGTGACCGTGCCGTTGACCGATCCGGCCGATGACAGCAGCTGGCTGTACGACGTGCACGTCTACCCTAAGAACGCCCTGACCGAGGCGACCAAGACCGTCGAGGACTCGGAAGACGTCAAGCTCGGCGACGAGATCGACTTCACCATCACGGGTGACATCCCCAATGTCGCCGTCATCGACGGCTACAAGATCGTCGACACGCTCGACGACAAGCTCGACTACGTCAGCGCCGCTGTCTCGCTCGTCGACGGAACCCCGCTCGCCGCGGGCGACTACACGATCGTGCACGACGCCGCGACCAACGCGGTCACGGTCGAGTTCACCGCGTCGGGCCTCGCAGTGCTCGCTGCTCACCCCGCGACGCAGGTGCAGGTCGTCGTCACGACCGAGGTCAACACGGTCGGCGAGATCGCCAACACGGCAGTGCTCTACCCGAACGCCGGTTCGTACACGGTTCTGCCCGGTGAGCCCGGCGGACCCACGGTCACCCCTGAGGTCATCACCAAGTGGGGCGACATCACGGTCGAGAAGACGGACAAGGCCGGCGCACCGCTCACCGGCGCCGTGTTCTCGGTGTACCCGACCGAGCAGGACGCGATCGACGGCACCAACGCCATCGCCCTCGCCGGCTCGACGGAGTTCGCGGTCGCCGCTGACGGCACCGTGACCATCTCGGGTCTGCGCTACTCCGACTGGGCGGACAACGCCACGGTGGCAGTGGGCGAAGACGGCTACCAGTCGTACTGGCTCGCCGAGATCGTCGCACCCGACGGATTCGAGCTGCTCGCGGCTCCGATCGAGTTCACCGTCACCGCAGCCACCACGGCCGTGGGCGTCGACCTCGAGGTCGTCAACGTTCCCTCTAACGCCGGCTTCACCCTGCCGCTGACCGGTGGCACCGGCACGACCCTGTTCCTCGCCGGTGGCGTCATGCTGCTCGGTGGAGCGGTCCTCCTAGCCATCCGCAGCCGCCGCAAGGCCGCAGCACAGGCGTAACCCGAAGACCGGCCGTGCGGGGGAGGTGAAGACATTCCTTCCCCCGCACGGCCCACTCGTCTTCACCTTCTTCTTCCCCTTCTTCGATCAGAGAGCGCAGCATGACCCTCATCGACGCGTCCACACCGGATTCTCCGACGCGACCCTCCACGCGTGCCACCGCGCACAAGGCGCGGTGGGGATGGAGCCAGTCGATCGTCATGCTCATCGCGACCATCGGCATCGTGGTGCTCGTCTATCCGACCGCAGCCTCGTGGTTCTCCGCGTGGAGTCACGACACCGATGTCGACGGCTACGTGCAGTCCGTCGAGCAGATTCCCGATGCGGCCGTCGACGAGATGCTCGCCGCGGCCGACGAGTACAACGAGAACCTGCCGACCGGACCGCTGCGTGACCCCTATGCACTCGGCGCTGACGGTCAGCAGACAGCGATCGGGGAGGGCGCGTCGGCATACTTCGACACCCTGAGCGCCGACGGAACAGACACGATGGCACGGATCCGCATTCCGAGCATCCACGTCGACCTGCCGATCTTCCATGGCACCGACGAAGAGACACTGTCGCGCGGGATCGGGCACCTTTACGGATCGTCCCTCCCCGTGGGCGGCTCGGGCACCCACTCGGTGCTCACCGGGCACAACGGCTTCGTGCAGGCAACCCTCTTCGACGACATCGACGAACTCGTCGAGGGCGACATCATCGTCGTCAGCACCCTGGGCCGAGACCTCTACTACGAGGTCGACCAGACGAAGACCGTTCTTCCGAACGATGCCGAGGATCTGCGCCAGGTCGTCGGCAAGGACTACCTGACGCTCGTCACCTGCACGCCCACGGGCGTCAACACCCACCGTCTTCTGGTGCGCGCCGAGCGCATCGACGCTCCCACCGAGGAATCCTCCGTCACCACGATCGCGGATACGACCGACCCGGCGGGATTCCCGTGGTGGGCACTGCTCGTCGTCGGGGTCCCGGTGCTCACTTTCATCGTCGTCATGCCCCGGCGCGGGCGCAAGAACCGCAGCGGCCGACGAGCCACGCATCGTGCCGCTGAATCCGACTCATGACAGTCGACATGACAGTGGACCGCACCGACTCGAACCGAGGAGCTTCCGGTGGGACTGTTCCGAGTCGCCGGCCGCGGCGACGATTCGGTCTGTTGTTCGCGAGCATCGTGCTCGTCGGACTCGGGATGTCCTTCCTCTCGGCATCCGTGTTCGCCCCCGATCTCGTGGACAAGGTGACCGGTGACGTCAAGGTCTCGGTGCTCAAGCAGTTCCATCAGATCTTCGCCCCCGACGAGCTGCCGACGATCCGGCTCGGGGGTGAGGGCGGGATGGTCGAACTCGACCACTGCGACGGCACGTTCACCGAGATGGTCAGCTATCGGATAGACGACGTGCTTCCGCTCTTCGCCGCCCACAACAACTGCGGAGGCGACGTGATTCTCGGGTGGGATCTCGGTCAGCGCGTCATGGTCGAGGGCTCTGACGTCGTCTACGAGGTCGTCGAGGAGAGGCACACTCCGAAGTGGTCGAACGTCGAGGCGCTCGTCGGCATGACGGGCGAGTTCATGGTGCAGACCTGCTTCTACGGCGAGAACAGGATGCGCTTTCTGTCGCTCGCACCCGTGGGCCCGGCGGGGAGCGTCGACTGATGTGCCTTTCGTCGAAGAACTCCGGTGGGCCCCGTCATGTTTTCCGGTCATATCGGTCTTGTAGGTATGGCCATCGGCCGCGCGTCGGGTTCCCGGCCGACGCCCGCACGGCAGAGATCGACCGCTCCCCGGCCGAACCCTCTCCCCGCGGAATCGACCCCTACGAGGGTCCGAGGGACGAGGCATCCCCACTGCCTCGTCCCTCATTCGTCTCCGGCGCTCCCCGTGAGGCGCCGGTCCTGACAGCATCCGGAGCAGCATGAATCTCGGCACGCACATCGATGGTGAAGACGACATCCCGGGTGAACCATCCGATGCTCAGATCATCGAGGCCGTGCGCGGTGGGGACATCGGTGACTTCGCGCTTCTCTGGCGCAGGCACGTCGAATCGGCTCGGCGTGCAGCCAGGGCGATCTCGCCGTCGTCGGATCCCGACGATCTCGTGAGCGAGGCCTTCGCGTCGATCCTCCGGGTGACGAAGGCGGGCGGTGGACCGAGCGACGCCTTCCGGCCCTATCTTCTCGCCACGTTGCGCAACACCGCCGCCCGCTGGGCTCGGAACGGGACCGCGCTCTCGATCGACCTGGTGTCAGAGCGCGACCTGTCAGCGGAGGACGGCGACGCCTTCGAGCGCATCGCCGAGCGGTCCAGCATCGCCGCGGTGTTCGGCACGCTGTCGGCGAGGCACCGGACCCTGCTCTGGTATCTCGAGGTCGAGGGGATGAAGCCGAGAGAACTCGCGCCCCTGATGGGAATGACCTCGAACGCGGTCTCCGCCCTGGCCGCACGGGCACGCGACAGCTTCCGTCGAGCCTGGCTGGAGGCGCACATCCACGACCCCTCCCGGTCGGAGGAGTGCCGGTGGTTCTGCGAGCGCGTGGTGGCCAGGCGAGAGCGCTCGATGGGTGCCGGCGACGCGGACCGCTTCAGCGAGCACATGAACACGTGCGGCGGATGCCGGATCGTCGCTGCGGAGATCGACACCGTGTCGCAGCGGCTGCGTTCGATCCTGCCCGCGGCACTGCTCGGCGGCGCGGCGGCGGCGATCTACACAGGCGATGGGACGGCAGAGGCCCACGTCATGGGGGCGGCCTCGTCGGTCGGGTCAGCCGGGGCGTTCGGGACGGACGGTGGGGCATCGTTCGGCGCCGGCACTCCTGCCGCCGCGCACGGAGCAGCATCGGCGGTTCCGGCCGGAGGCCTCGCGGCGCTGGCGGCCACCGCTGTCGTCGTCGTCGGCGCTGTCATCTTCACCGGCAGCGTGCTGACTCTGTCCGCCGGGGATTCCGACCGCACCGAACTCCCTTCGTCATCGTCTGAGGTGACGATCGGGGGTGAGGCCGGTCCGGTTCTCGAAGAGCTGCCCCACCCTGTGGTCCTGCCGCCTGCGGCCGAACCGACGCCCGAGGCGCAGCCGGCACCGGAGCACGAGCCGGCGCCCGCATCGGAGTCGATGTCGGATTCGACGGAGAGCGATCCGCGTGAGAGCTCGGCACGAGTCACGGAGGAAGGCCACCCGCTGGTTCCGGGCAGCGATGGCACTCCGGTTCCGTCGACGGTCGCGCCCGAGACGACGGGGCCGACCGAGGGCAGCGCGGAGGCATCACCTCCCGTCGACGCACCGGAGTTTCGCATCACGCAGCCGATCGCGCAGAACTCCTTGATCCCGGATCTGCTGGAGGGGATCGGCACTCCCGGCGCGATCATCACGGCCGTCGACGAGAACGGTGTGGTGCTGCATAAGGCGATCGTCGATGAGTTCGGCGCGTTCGTGCTCGACGTCTCGGGCGAAGAGACTCACCAGGGCATGACGCTCAGTGTGGGGCAGCAGGACGCCGTGACCGGAGTCACCGAGTGGGCGGAGGACATCGGGCCGCTGACCTTCGCGACACCGACCATCGCGCCCGCCGACCCAGACACCTGCCCCGGGGTCTCTCTCGGCGCTGTGAGCTGCCTGCATCTGCGCGCCGAGCCGGATACGTGGGTCGAGCTGCTCGATGGTCAGGGGCGGTCGCGCATGGTGTGGCTTCCGGCCGCAGCTCGCGACGGGATCGTCATCCGCTCCGGGGCCGATGAGCCGTTCGTCGCCGCCCGATACGTCGACCCGACGACGAAGCGCGCCGGCGTGACCATCCTGCTGCCGGCGGCCATCGAATGAGCGCTCAGTCCGTTGTGCGCGAGTCGGCTGACAGACGGAGCCAGAGCCAGAGCCGAGTGTCGGGCGAATCGAGATCGATCCCCAGCTCGGTGCGCACGACATCGAGCCGGTACCGTACGGTGTTCTGGTGAACGTGCAGCGCATTCGCCGTCTCGCGGACGCTGCCGAGCTGGTCGAGGTAGACGCGCACGGTGCGCGTCAGATCGGTGCCCTGCGCCGCGTCATGTGCGGCGAGGATGCTCGCCGCATCGCCGACCGCGGCGTCGAGGCCCTCGATGAGATCGCCGACCTGCAGGATGGCGAGGCGATTGCGCATCTCGTCGAAGGTCGCGACAAGGGCGTGACGGTCTCTGTCATGGCGCGGCGAACTCATGAGCGCGCCGGCGACGGCTCCGGCCTCGCGGTACGAACGAGCGATGCCGTTGATGTCGTTCGCACGCCTGCCGATGCCTGCGATCAGCGCGTTGTCGACGCGGACCATCGCCTGGGTGAAGGTCTCGGCCGCTGCCTGGTGAGGGCCGGGGATGAGCGTCACGACCTGGGAGCCCACGATCGCGCTGTGCGAACCCGGGAACGCGGCGCTGGACACGCTGATCGCCAGATGGAGCACGCGGTGCAATCCACGCACAGCCTCGACCTCGTCGAAGGTGTTCACCCGCAGGCACACGACGGTGCAACCGGCCTCGGGTCGGAGGAGCAGCTGCGAGGCCGCGCCGCGGGCATGCCGACGGTCCTCGAGAAGCGTTCGGAGAAGCCCGGAGGTGCGCTGGTCGCGGTCGCCCGCGTCCTCGCGTGCGCGCAGCAGATGCTGGGCGACGATCGGCTCCATCTCCTGCAGCAGATCTCGGGTGTGGGCGGCGTGCGACGGGTCGACCTGGATCACCCAGAGAGAGCCGAGCAGTTCTCCCGACGCTCTGACGGCGATCCCGACCCGGCCGAACAGGTCGGTGCTCGAGGGGAAGTGCCGCGCCTCGGTGACACGGAGCAGCGATCGGTAGCGGGAGTCGGACGTGATCGAGATGTCCTCCTGCAGCAGGAGAGTGGTGCGTCGTCGTGCGTCGTCGATCGGCTGCTCGCTGTGCGTGGAGTACCCCACGACCTGGCCCGCGGAGTCGACGATGCTGACCGCTCCGCCTGCCAGGGTGGCGACCGCGTCGGCAAGACCGAAGAGATCACCCAGCCGCACGCCGGTGACCTGCCCGATCGAGTGAGCACCCAGCAGCGACCGCAGGACGTTCGCGAGCTGCGCCCAGTCTCCTTCGCCGTGGCGGAGCACGGCGAGGGCGGGGTGCTGATCGGTCGACGTCCAGTCCCGAGGATCGTCGTCCATGGGGGCACGCAGCACGAGAGCGGCCGCCCCGGCGTCGGCCAGCTCGGCTATGAGCGCCGTCACGTGACTCGATGCGACGCCGGCACCGAGCACGATCCGGTCGATGTACGCGGGGGCCGGTGTCGACGGATCGTAGAACTCCACTCCGGCGAACGTCCTCGAGTCGAAGCGGGCGCTTCGGGCAGCCGTGAAGAGCCGCCCGCCACTGACCCGCAGAGCGTCTCGCAACGTCGGATCTGCGGGGTGAACCTCGGAGGCTGCCATGGAACCTTCTCTACTCGACGCGGAGAACCTTCATACGAATCTACATACCGGTCAGATCGCTGGATCGCAAGGCTGGTAGTGAGAAATCGAAAGGGAACCCAGTGAACAACCCGCCCGTTGCTCCTGACTCGATGCGCGCCCCCGGGGCCACGCCGTGAGCGCCTCGACTGTGCGCGAGCGACGCATGCGGACCGCCTCCGAGGTGAGCGACGACGAGCTCGTGCTCGCCACCCGCGCGGGGGACAGCAGGGCGTTCGGCGTGCTCTGGGATCGTCATTCGCCGGCCGCACTTCGCGCCGCGCGTTCGATCACGAGCTCCATCGATCCGGAGGACCTCGTCAGCGAGGCATTCGCCAAGACTTTCAGCGCGATCCGCAACGGCGGCGGTCCGACCGACGCCTTCCGGCCCTACATCTTCGCTGCCGTGCGCAGTGCCGCGGCCACCTGGGGAGGCAAGCAGAAGGACGTCGTCGCGCTCGAGTACATCGACGAGCTGCCGGTCGAGCACACCGACGACTCGCTCGACCTGCTGTCAGACAAGGCGCTGCTGACAGCGGCGTTCAAGGATCTCCCCGAGCGATGGCGCACCCTGCTCTGGTACCTCGAGGTCGAGGGCATGAAGCCGCGAGAGATCGCACCGCTCATGGGCATGACCCCGAACGCCGTCTCGGTGCTGGCAGCGCGGGCGAGGGAGGGGTTCAAGCTCGCATGGCTGCAGGCGCACATCGCAGAATCCGGACGCGACCCCGAATGTCGGTGGACGTGTGAGCGCATCGTGGCGCAGGGTCGCAAGCGCCATGTGGCGCGCGCCGACCGCGCGCGCTTCGACGCGCACCTCGAACGCTGCACACGATGCACGATGGCCAGTGCCGAGATCGAGCGGGCTTCGTCGAAGCTGCGGGCCGTGCTGCTGCCCGTGGTCATCGGCGGACCTGCAGCGGCGGCCTATTCGGCCGGATCGCCGGCGCCCGCCATGGCGGCTTCGATGACGGGCTGGATGCCCCGAGGAACGTCGCAGTGGCTCGTGGTCGGCGGATCTGTCGCCGCGGCGACGGCGGTCGTCGCGGTCGCGGCGGTCGCCACGCAGCTGGCGCCGGTCGGATCCCCGGATGCCGACGAGTCGTCCGCACTCGTCGTCGCGTCGCCGGCTCCGATCGAATCGCCCGCATCGGCTGTGGCTCCGGCACCGGTCGATTCCCCGGCACCGGTCGAATCTCCGGCACCGACCGAACCTCCGATCGAGGCGGAGCCTCCTGTCGAACCGCAGCCGCCCGCGTCGGTCCCTGAGCCGCAGCCCGATCGCGAGGCCGTCGAGGACCCGATCGCCGTGCCCCCGGCGCCCGCGGACACCACCGAGCCTTCGACACCGGGGGACGTGCGCACCCCACCCCCGGTACGACCGCCGTCGGCCCCCGCGCAACACCCTCCGGTCGTCGAGCCTCCCGTCGTGGACCCGCCGGTGGTGGAGCCTCCGGTGGTGGACCCTCCCGTCGATCCGCCCGTGACGATCTCCTGGAGCATCCTGCCGACCACGGCCGTTCCGCCGGTGATCACCGGCACCGGGACGCCGGGTGCAGCCGTCGAGATCGTCGATGAGACGGGCCGCGTGATCGCCACGACGGTCGTCACTGCGGACGGAACGTTCTCGGTTCGTCCCGACATCGAGTTCCTTCATCAGGGCATCTCGATCTCGATGCGGCAGACCTCGCCGACCACGGGCGAGCAGACGGCGAGCGAGCCGACCGGACCGGTGTACTTCCCCGTCCCGGGACTGGGTGAGGACTCGGACGGGGTCATCTCGCGCACGGATTCCGACGGCGACGGGAGGCGCGATGACCTCGCGCTCGATGTTCGGGGCAACGCCGGGTCGACGGCATCCGTATCCGTCGACGGGGGTCCTGCGTCGACCGTGGTGCTCACGGGCGCGTCGACCATCGTGTCGTTCGTCGATATCCGGCCGGGACTCCATCGGGTCACGCTGCGCTATGTCGACCCGGCGACGGGGACGTTCGGGTTCGCAGATACCGACCACATCCTCGTGGTGCCCTGACCGACTCCTCTGCGCGAAGGGGCGCCCCGCAGGGTGCGCCAGATGAGAAGCTAGAAGGATGAGCCTTTCCCGCGAATCCGACGTGATCGCCCCATCGGGAGGTGGCGCTCTGACCGATGCGGAGGTGCGGCGCCTCCGTGAGGACTTCCCGATCCTGCGCGCCGAGGTCAACGGACATCCCCTGACGTATCTGGATTCGGGTGCCACCTCGCAGCGTCCCCTCGCCGTGCTCGACGCCGAACGCGAGTTCGCCTCGACGCTGAACGCCGCCGTGCATCGCGGTGCACACACCCTCGCCGCCGAGGCGACGGAGGTTTTCGAGGATGCCCGCGCGACCGTGGCGCGGTTCGTGGGCGCCGACGAGGGCGAGATCGTCTGGACGTCGAACGCCACCGAGGCGCTCAACCTCGTCGCCTATTCGATCTCGAACGCGTCGCTGGGACGCGGGGGAGCGGCTGCAGAGCGTCTTCGGCTGCGTGCGGGCGACGAGATCGTCACCACCGAGATGGAGCACCACGCGAATCTCATCCCGTGGCAGGAGCTCGCGGCACGTGCGGGCGCAACCCTGCGGGTGATCCCGCTCGATGACGACGGGGCCCTCCGACTCGATGCCGCCGCCGACCTCATCACCGGACGCACGAAGCTCGTCGCGTTCACACACGTGTCGAACGTGCTCGGCGTGATCAACCCCGTCGAGCAGCTCGTCGCCATGGCCCGCGCGGTCGGCGCGATGGTCGTGCTCGACGCCTGCCAGTCGGCTCCTCATCTGCCGCTCGACGTGCGCGCGCTCGATGTCGACTTCGCCGTGCTGTCGGGTCACAAGATGCTCGGCCCCACCGGTATCGGCGCGCTCTACGGTCGGCGCGAGCTGCTCGAAGCCATGCCGCCGTTCCTCACGGGCGGTTCGATGATCACGACGGTCACCACCGCGGAGGCCGCCTATCTGCCGCCGCCCCAGCGCTTCGAGGCCGGCACCCAGCGGGTCTCGCAGGCGGTCGCGCTCGCCGCGGCGATCGACTACCTGACCGCGGTGGGCATGCCGCGCATCGCCGCGCACGAGGCCGCCTTCGGCAGACGACTCGTCGAGGGGCTCACAGCTATAGACGGGGTGCGCGTGCTCGGCGCCGGCATCGACCTGCCGCGCGTCGGGCTCGCGAGCTTCGACGTGGACGGCATCCACTCGCACGACGTGGGCCAATTCCTCGACGATCGCGGCATCGCCGTGCGGGTGGGGCACCACTGCGCGCAGCCGCTGCATCGTCGTCTCGGCATCACCTCGTCGACGAGGGCCAGCACCTATCTGTACACGACCCAGGCCGAGATCGATGCAGTGCTCGACGGCGTCCAGGGCGCGATCGACTTCTTCCGGAGGGGCGCATGAGCGACCTGCAGAACCTGTATCAGGAACTCATCCTCGACCACTCCCGCACCCCGCACGGGTTCGGGCTGCGCGGCGAGATCGCCGCGCAGTCGCACCAGGTGAATCCGACCTGCGGTGACGAGGTCACCCTGCAGGTGCATCGCGCCGACGACGGCAGCATCGAGGCGCTCGCGTGGGAGGGCCACGGTTGCGCCATCTCGCAGGCCTCCGCGTCCCTGCTCGCCGAACTCGCCGAGGGGCTCACGGTCGACGAGCTCGAGATCCGCATCGCCGCGTTCCGCGAGGCGATGCGCTCGCGAGGCAAGATCGAACCGGATGAGGAGCTGCTCGGCGACGCCGCCGCCCTCGGGGGCGTCTCGCGCTATGTGGCGCGAGTGAAATGCGCCATGCTGGCGTGGGTCGCCGTGGAGGACGCACTCCACAAGGCATGAGCCTCGGCGGCCATGCGGTGCAGGATGGAATCATGCCTCTTGACCTGACCCCGCTCAGCGCAGACCACTTCGACGACTGGCTCGAGGCCACCAGAGCGCGGCTCGTGACGCTTCGGCAGGAGTCGGGGATGTCCGTCGGCGAGGATGCCGGCTCGCACGTCGATGCCGTCCTGGGTGACCTGCTCTCGGCCGGCCACGAGACCGAGACCTCGCTCATCCTCACGATCGATGAAGAGGGCACCCGCATCGGCACGGTGTGGCTCGCCGCGAACAGCGGGGTGCTGATCATCGTCGATCTCGCGTTCGCGATCGATCCGACCGCGCGACAGCTCGACGAGCTGCTCGACGAGCTCCGGTCTTTGGCACGCAGGCAGCACGTCGGTCGCCTCAGCATCGCGTTGCACTCCTCCGACACCGCGGGCAGAGCCTTCGTCGAGGGACGAGGTTTCGAGGTCGCGTCGATCCAGATGCTTCTCGAACCTCTCCCGTCTCGCGCGCCTCGCGCGCCCGGTGGCCTTGTCGTGACACCGATGACGCCCGAGCGATTCACGAGCTTCGCCGCGGCATCCGAAGCGGCCTTCGCCGAGGATCTGGTGTCTTCCGGCCGGTATTCGGCGGAGGATGCGGTGGTCGAGTCGCACCGGCAGATGGAGCTCGAACTTCCCGAGGGCATCGATTCGGAGGGGCAGGAGCTCTTCACGGCCCACGTCGACGGCGCCGAGGTCGGGGTGCTGTGGATCGGGGTGCGCCGCCGGGGTGGGCGTCCGCATGCGTTCATCCTCGACATCGAGATCGCGTCCGAGCAACGTCGCAAGGGCTACGGTCGCGACCTCATGCTCGCGGCTGAGCATGAGGCGGCACGGCTGGGAGCAGACTCGATCGGGCTGCATGTCTTCGGCTTCAACACCTCGGCGATCACGCTCTACGAGAGCCTCGGCTACCGCCGGATCGAGGAGCGGTTCCTGCTCACGGTGTGATCGGCGACACGCGGCGTCATGGGGGAATAGCAGGGCCGCGCACACGTTGGCCCGAGCATGACTACTCTCGGAATCATCGGTGCAGGACACATCGGCAGCCAGGTCGCACGCGTCGCCGTGGCCCACGGCTATGACGTCGTGATCGCGAACTCGCGCGGACCGGAGACCCTCGCGGGCCTCGTCGCGGAGCTGGGCGATCGGGCGACGGCCGCGACTGCTGCCGACGCCGCCGCCGCGGGCGACGTCGTGGTCGTCACGGTGCCGCTCGGCAAGATCGACCAGCTGCCCGTCGAGCAGCTCGCCGGCAAGATCGTGCTCGACACGAACAACTACTACTTCGAGCGCGACGGGCACATCGACGCCCTCGACCGGGGCGAGACGACCACGTCGGAGCTTCTGCAGGCGCAGCTGCCGACCTCGCGCATCGCGAAGGCGTTCAACCACATCCTCGCGGCCGACATCACGACCGACGGGTCGCCGGCGGGCACGCCCGATCGACGCGCGCTCGCCACGGCCGGTGATGATGCCGAGGCCGTCGCCTTCGTCACCCGCTTCTACGATGAGGCCGGCTTCGACACGGTCAACGTCGGATCCCTCAGCGAGTCCTGGCGCGTGGAGCGCGGCCGGCCGGCGTACGTCGTGCGACAGAACGCCGACGAGCTGACGGCGAACCTCGCGATCGCCAACCGTCTGCCCTGACGTGAGGGGAGAGGGGAGGGATGCCGGCGGCATCTGCTCCCCTCTCATGTCAGCCGTCCGACGAGGCACGGAACGGTAACATATGCGTTCCGTTGGGATACCAAACTTGTCGGACGGATCGGCGAGTGCGATAATTCCGGCATGGTGGGGGTGGGGACTACCGGCGAACTCGAGTCGGTGAGGGTGACGCGCGTTCTGCGCGACGACATCGTGCTCGGTCGACGCGCCCCCGGATCCCGGCTCATCGAACGCGACATCGCTGCGGAGCTCAACGTGTCGAGGCTGCCCGTGCGCGAGGCGATCCGCACGCTCGTCGGCGAGGGAGTGGTCGTCGCCCGACCACGCAGTTGGGCAGTGGTGCGGGAGTTCACGCATGATGACATCCGGGACTTCGGAGAGGTCCGAGAGGCGATCGAGACGCTGATCTTCGTCTTCGCCGCTGAGCGCCACACCGACGAGGGGATCGCGCGGCTTCGGGCGGCCTACGAGCGCGAGTTCGCCGCCGCATCCGCCGACGAGGTCGAAGCCGCCCGCATAGCGGCGGGCGAGTTCCACGAGATCGCCGCCGAGCTCGCCGGCAACGAGATGCTCGGCGAACTCATCGCCGTCTTCGTCACGCGCCTGCGCTGGCTGTTCGGACAGCACGACGATCTGCTCGGAATGGCCGAGGAGCACCGCCTCATTCTCGACGCTGTCGCAGCGCGTGACACCGACACCCTCCGCTGGATGATCCCCCGGCACCTCGCCAGCGGTCAGGAAGCCGCAGAACGGCGCCTGAGCGATCAGGCGTACTCGATCTGAGCGTCCGGTCTGTCCCGCCCCGCGCTGAGCGCGCAGTGGTCTGGAGAGTGCTTCCCGGCGAGGATATATTGGCCGTACGGAATCGTTCCGGAAGTCGTCGTGTCCTGGGGAGCGATATGAGAGGCGTCGCCGTCGTCGCCGGTGGGCTGCTGCTCCTCGGTGGAACGGTGCTCATCGCGGTTGCCGATCAGCAGCGCGTGGATGCACTCGCCGAGGCGAGGGCTGCCGTCGTGCAGGCCGAAGAGCGGCTCGACGCCGCTCACGAGGTGAACTTGCGCCTCGCAGGGCAGCTGACCACGCTGCGCACGGCCATCGCCGAACAGGAGACGCTGCTCTCCGACACCTCGGGTCTGCTGCCATGAGGGGAACTCTGTGATCCGACGGGTCCTCTCTGTCGCCATGGTCGCCGCGCTGATGCTGGGTGCGGGCGTCGTCGCTCGCGCCGTCGCTCTCGACGAGGACAGGGCGACCGTGATCGCCGAGCTGCAGTCGCTTGCAGAGTCGACTCGCACGGCGCAGATGCGCACCGACCATCTCGAAGGGTCGATCGCGATCGCCGAGAAGGACACCGCTGCGCGCGCCGCCGTGCTCGAGGTACGGCCGGCGTTCGTCACTGAGATCACCGCGCTGAGAGTGGCGATGGAGGGAGCAGACGGCAAGATCGACACCTCGGCGCACCGGGCGGCCGCGATGTCAGCGCAGGAGTCCGTCCTCGCCGAGCGGAAGAACCCGGCCACGGTCATCGCCGCCACCGCCACCGTGCATGCGCTCATCGACAGGGTGGGGCAGGACATCGGCAGCTGGGAGGCGGCGCAGTACGCGGCGCCGTCGGGCCCGGCCTGGTCGTCGAGCGGGCCGGATGGATTCGCGCGGGTGCGCGCCGCCCTCGACCGGGTCGGAGGAGGAGGCGTCGGCCTCTACGAATCGGCCTCATGTGCGGGAGGCACCGCGCCGGCGTGCGCGAACAGCAGTGGCTACATCAAGTACCGCGCCGACATCGTGGACTGGAGCGTCGACCGGCTGAACTGGGCGATGGCGCACGAGCTGGCCCACATCTATCAGTTCCGGGTCTGGGGCGCCCTGACCTCGTCGGACGTCTACTACTCGTCCTTCGGCGGAGACCCCGAGTTCCTCGCCAACTGCATGGCGGTCGTGCGCGGCTACCCCGGGTCCATCGGGTGCGACAGCGAGCAGCAGTCGTGGGCGTCGGGGATCTGGGTCGGCGCGATCCGCTGAGTCAGGCGATCGGGGTGGTCGTGTCGATGGCCTCGCGCAGAGGGCCGCGCATGACCCGCCAGTAGCCCGTCGGTGCGAGGCGTGCGAGAACATCGATCAGCCGCGCCTCCCTGCCGACCATCGTCCGCGCGCGGCGACGCTCTGTCGCCTGCACGATCAGCGCGGCGGCATCCGTCGGCTCGGTGTGATACATCGCTGCCTGCGCCGCTGCGGCGCGCGCGGCGACCGCCGGATCGATCGCGGCCGCATATCTTCCGTGCAGGATGATGCCCGTGCGCACGCCGGCGGGGTAGACCGCACCGACCGTCACCGAGGTGCCCTCGAGTTCGTGTCGCAGCGCCTCGGAGAACCCGCGCACCGCGAACTTGCTCAGGGAGTACGGGATGCGTCCGGCGGGCGCGGCCAGCGCGTACACGCTCGCAAGGTGCGAGATGTGCGCAGCGGGTGCCGCACGCAGGGCGGGCAGCAGCGCCTTCGTGATCGACACCGTTCCCCAGAGGTTCACATCGGTCAGCCAGCGCATCTCCTCCATGGTCAGCTGTTCGAGATCTCCGAGCATCGACGAGCCCGCGCATGTGATCAGAGCGTTCACGCGCGGATGCGCTGCGGTGATCTCGTCGGCCGCGGCGAAGACGGCGTCGTCGTCGCGCAGATCGACGACGTGCGTGGTGACGGTGGAACCCCCGAGTTCGGCGGCGAGGGCCGCGAGCCCCTCGGCGTTGTGGTCGATGAGCGCCAGATGCACGCGCCGGCGCGCGAGCAGGCGGGCGATGGCGGCGCCCATCCCACTCGCAGCGCCGGTGATGACCGTCGTGCTTCCGGTGAGCGTGAGACGCTTCATTGCACCCCTCCTGGCGGCGATCGGAGGAGCAGCCGGTCGCGGAGCAGGTCGCGGAGACCCGATTCCGATCCATTCTGGCCCACTGCAACCGAGAGCGATACCGGTACGCTCGAAGCAAGGAGGTAGCGGTGGGACGAACTGCAGATGCCATCGCAGAAGGCGTCGCGATCGCGACCGCTGCGGCGCGCCTCGCCGTGAAGAATCACATCCTCATCGGCACGATCGCCGAGAACGGCGTCTTCGACACGGACAAGTACATCGCCGATGCGCGCGAAGCGCTGCGGGCGATGGCTGAGGAGTCCGAAGAGGTCGAGCGCAACATGACCGAGTTGCGCAAGCGCGCTCGCGGGCGTCACTCCGACCCCTCGGGCACCCATGACTACCGGGACCGCGACGTGCGCAACCTGCGTCGGCGGGCCAAGCAGTCGCACGGGGTCGCGACCAAGCTGCGCGACATGATGGAAGACGAGGCCGCGTTGCGCGTCATCGTCGAAGAGGCCCGCGAGGGCGCCTGGGCCGATGTGCGGCACAACCTCGATCGTCGACTGCGTGTCGAGGGCATGAGGCCCGATCAGGATCCCGATTACGAACGGATGCGCGAGGCGCGGATGCAGGCGCTGCGCCTCGTCGATCTGCAGGCTCTGTCGTCTCTGCAGCGCGCGAAGGCCAAGCGCAAGAAGAAGCAGAACACGCCCGACAGTGACGAGTGAGCCCTCGTTTCGCTTTCGTGTCGCGTCTGTTGTAGGCTGTTCTACGGCCCGCTGAGCGGTCCAGGAGCGCCCGTAGCTCAATGGATAGAGCATCTGACTACGGATCAGAAGGTTAGGGGTTCGAGTCCCTTCGGGCGCACATCACAGAAACCCCCGTCGCGAAAGCGGCGGGGGTTTTGCGTTGCGTGCCGGGCGAGAGCGCTCGGGTCAGTCCCGACGCCACATCTCGCCGAGGGTGGACGTGCGGGGGAGAAGGCGCGGTTCCAGGGTCACGCTCCGTGCCCGAGCCCCCGGGTGTGCGATGCGCTCCAGCAGAAGGTCGGCGGCGACGGCACCCATCTCCTCACCGGGCTGGCTCACGGTGCTGATCGGGATCGCGCTCTCGGATGCGAAGTGGTTGTTGTCGTAGCCCGTGATCGCGATGTCGCCCGGCACCGAGAATCCGGGCACCTCGTTGAGGATCTGGATCAGTCCGATCGCCACGAGGTCGGATGCCGCGACGATGGCGTCATAGGTGCCCGCACCGCGTGCGAGGATCTGCCGCCCGGCATCCCGGCCGTGTCGGATGTTGACGCCCCGGGTCTCGAGGATCTCGATGGTCGCCTCGGGGTGGGCGGCCGTGGCCTGCTCCGCCCCTTCCCAGCGCTGGTTGACCGCTGTCAGGAACCTCGGTCCGCCGACGAACAGCAGCCGCCGGCGGCCCAGGGCGATCAGGTGCGACGCGGCCAGTGCGCCTCCGTGGCGCTCGTCCACGGTGACTCCGGGGTAGGCGAGCGAGGGTGACTCGAAGTTGACCAGGACGGTCGGGGTGGTGCGGTTCTCCGGATGCGGCGACTTCGCGAGCGCCGTGTCGAGAGGGGCGAGGATGATGCCGGCCACCCGCGAACGATCGAGGAGCTCGAGGTTGTGCACCTCGCGGTCGGGGTCGACGTCCGAGTTGACGATCAGGACGTCCATCTTGTGGCGGCGCAGCGCACGCTCGGCTCCACGGGCGATGTCGACGAAGAACGAGTTGCCGAGGTCGGCGAGCACCAGGCCGACCGACGTGCTGTTGCCCGCGGCGAGCGAACGTGCGGCGTCGTTGCGGACGAACCCGAGCTCGGCGATGGAGGAGAGCACCTTGCGCCGCGTGGCTTCGCGCACCTTCTCGGGGTTGTTGAGGGTGTTCGAGACCGTGCCGAGCGCGACACCGGCGTGGGCCGCGACGTCCGCCATGCTGGGCTTCGATCGCCCGGAAGGGGGAGTGTCGGTCACGTCTTCCTCCTCGGCATCCTCGCCATGACCTGGCTTATCAACTCTAGAGCATGTCAATTCATGAAGCGCTTCATTTCTGATCGGTAACGTTCTTGACAGTCTCTTTTTCTGTATGGCATGGTGTGAATGAAGCGCTTCAAAAGAGGCGTCGCTCTTCAAGGAGGAACAGTGACCACAGCAACGAGGCGCGCCCGTCGCCTTGCCCCCGCAATCGCGCTCATCGGTGTCGGTGCACTCGCGCTCTCGGCCTGCTCGGGCAGCTCCGGAGGATCCGGATCGGAATCCGGCGCCGGAGACGGAGAGTTCACCTACCTCGGCCAGACCGAGAACACCACGATCATCACCACGCTGGAGACCCTCGCGGGCGACCAGTGCAAGGCCGCAGCCGACGCCGCTCCGCTGAAGTCCGACGACATCTCGGGCACCCAGTGGGACCAGCAGCTCCAGCTGCTCGCCAGCCAGGATGGTCTGTCCGACATGCAGATGGCCGCGGGAACTCCTGCGCTCATGTCGGAGTTCATCGACGGCGGCAAGGTGCTCGACCTCTCGAAGGCTCTCGACGATCTGGGCGTCTCGGATCGTCTGGTTCCCGCGGCCGAGTCGACCGTCAAGGCGCTCTACGGCGATGGTGCGCTCTATGCGCTGCCGACGGAGTTCAACATCGAGGGCTTCTGGTACAACAAGGAGCTCCTCGAGGCGAATGACGTCGAGGTGCCCGAGACCTGGGACGACCTCGTCGAGGCTGCGTCCACGCTCAGCGACGCGGGCGTGCAGCCGTTCGCCACCGCCGGGAAGGACGGCTGGCCGGTCACCCGACTGGTCGGCGACTACATCTTCCGCACGCTCGGCCCCGATGCCCTGCAGAAGGTCGCCGACGGCGACGCCAAGCTGACCGACCCCGAGTACGTCGAAGCTGCCGACGCGGTAGCCGAGCTCGGCAAGGCCGGATACTTCGGCGACGCGGTCGGCTCGATCGACTACAACGCCTCGATGAACCTGTTCCTGTCGGGCAAGGCTGCGTTCTACTACATGGGCAGCTGGGTCCTCGCGAACTTCAACGATGAGGCGCAGAACCAGATCGGCGCCGACAACATCGGCTTCGCGCGGTTCCCCGAGGTCGAGGGCGGCGCAGGCAGCATCGACCAGATCCCGGCCAATGTCGGCATCCCGGTGATGCTCGCCGAGAAGAACTATGACGACGAGTCGGCCGCCTGGCTGAAGTGCATCGCCGAGGGCTACGGCGACACCGCGCTCAACGACAGCGGAGTGGTCTCGGGCTTCGTGGTCGACAACCCGCCGTCCGACCTGCCCCCGACGACCCAGATGGTGCAGGAGGAGATCGCGAACGCTCCGTCCAGCGTGCTCTGGTTCGAGGCGCTCTTCACGCCCAAGGCCACCGGCATCAGCCAGAACAACGGTGCAGGCCTCGCCAACGGCAGCCTCTCCGGCGAAGAGTTCATGAAGCTCGTCCAGGCAGCCAACGACGAAGGCTGACCCACTCCCGGGGCGGGCGCCGCTCGCCCCGGGACCGTCGTCGTCGCATCAGGAGATCCACCATGCACAAAGTCCTCGGTGACAAGCGCGCCATCTTCGTCCTTCTCGGACCCGCGCTGCTCGTCTACTCGCTCGTCATGCTCGTCCCGATCGTGTGGTCGCTGTTCTACACGGTGCAGGACGGCAACCCCATCACCGGCTTCACCTTCAACGGGTTCGCCAACTTCACGAAGTTCTTCCAGGACCCGGCCGCCTGGGACGCGATCTTCTTCACGCTGAAGTACGCCCTCATCCTCACGGCGCTGCAGGTGATCGTGGGGTACCTGCTCTCCCTGATGTACGTGTTCTGGCTCCGCAAGGGGTCGGGCATCATCCGCACGATCGTGTTCTTCCCCGTGGTGCTGCCCACGGTGGCGGTCGCACTGCTGTTCCAGCGCCTGTTCGAGGCGGCGCCGACCGTCGGTCCGGTGAACTCGTTCCTCGGCATCCTCGGCGTGCAGAACCTCGACTGGTTCGGCACCCCCGACGCATCGTTCTGGGTCATCATCGCGATGGACCTCTGGAGGTCCATGGGCTTCTATGCCGTGCTTCTCTACGCCGGCCTCGTCGACATCCCCGATGAGCTCATCGAATCGGCGCGCATCGACGGCGCATCCGGATGGAAGCTCATCCGCACGATCATCCTTCCGCTGTCGCTGCCCGTGCTGCTGTCGTCGATCATCTTCAGCATCAACGGCACGCTCAAGGTGTTCGACACCGTCGTCGCCTTGACCAACGGCGGGCCGGGCAACGCGACCACACCGCTGACCCTGTACATGTTCCGCACCTCGTTCGCCTACGGCGACTACGGGTACGGCAGCACCATCGCCCTCATGCTGACGATCCTGTGCCTGCTGTTCACGGTCTTCATCTTCCGCTCCACCCGCCGCGATCTGACGAAGGACTGAACCAGTGAGTGCGACAACCGCCATCGTCACGGGCACGCCGCTGCCCACCCGCCGCGACGTCGACCCGAACCGCCGGGGAGCCCGCGACTTCTTGCGCCGCCTTCCGATCCGGCTGCTCATCGCCGTGCTGCTCATCGTCGAGATCTACCCGATCCTGTGGATGATCCTCGGGTCGTTCAAGACGCAGAACGAGTTCCTCAACGAGCCGTTCTGGGCCCTGCCGCAGTCGTGGGACATCGTGAACTACATCGAGGTGTTCACCACGGGTGAGTTCGGCAAGTACATCGTCAACAGCGTGATCGCGGTGTTCCCGTCGCTGGCGATCATCCTCGTCTTCGGCACGGCCGCCGGCTTCGCGCTCGAGGTGATGGTGTGGAAGGGCCGCGGCACCGTCCTGCTCCTGTTCCTCGCGGGCATCATGGTGCCCGCGCAGATGATCCTCCTGCCGCTGTTCACCATCTACTTCCGCACGAACATGACCGGCACGCTCTGGCCGCTCATCATCACGTATGTGGCGTTGGGGATGCCGTTGACGGTGTTCATGATGGCGACGTTCTTCCGTTCGGTGCCGCGGGAGATCTTCGAGGCGTCGACCCTCGACGGAGCCTCGATCTTCCGCTCCTTCTTCTCCATCGGGCTCCCGCTGGTCAAGAACGCCCTCTTCACGATCGGTCTGGTGCAGTTCTTCTTCCTCTGGAACGACCTGCTGATCGCCCTGACGTTCACCAACAGCAGCGACCTGCGCACGATCCAGGTCGGGCTGCTCAACTTCACCGGAGAGTACGGAGCGGTGCAGTACGGACCGACCTTCGCCGCGATCTCGGTCAACGTGCTCGGAACACTGCTGATCTACGTGTTCCTCAACCAGCAGGTCATGAAGGGCCTGACCGCAGGATCGGTGAAGGGCTGACATGACGAACATCATCGAGATCTGGTTGGAGAATCGACGCGGCGGCAAGACCGTCGGGATCGGAGAGGTCGAGCCGCGGATCTCCTTCTTGGCGGATGCCGCGGCCCCGGCGTTCGAGCTGGAGTTCACCCCCGACGCCGGCGCCCCCCGCGTCGTGCAGGCGACCACGACGCAGCGCGTGGCGTGGCCGTTCGCGCCGCTCGCTCCGCGCGACGGAGGCGAGCTCCGTATCCGCGCCGTCGATTCGGAGGTGTGGAGTGAGCCCGTCAGGATCGAGGCGGGACTCGGCGATGACTGGGCGGTCGACTTCGTGTCGCCCTCCGTTGAAGCCGCCCGCGATGCGCCCCGCCCGGCCTACCTGATGCGTGCGGTGATCGCAGAAGGCGCCCTGCCCGATGGCATCGTCAGAGCGCGGGTCTACTCGACCGCCCACGGCGTCTACGAGCTCGAGGTCAACGGCGAACGCGTCGGTGACGACGTGCTCGCCCCCGGGTGGACGAGCTACAGCCACCGCCTCCGCTATCAGACGCACGATGTGACGGCGGCGCTGCGCAGCGGCGAGAACGTGATCGGCGCCTGGCTGGCCGACGGCTGGTACCGCGGTCACATCGGATTCGACGGCGGGGTGTGGGACATCTACGGATCGGACGTCGCGCTGCTCGCGCAGCTCGAGGTCACCACGGCTGACGGCTCCCACCACCGGGTGCCCCTCGAGTGGAGCACGTCTGTGTCGCCGATCACCTCGGTCGGTCTCTATGAGGGCGAGACCTTCGATGCGCGGCTCACGGACGACGGATGGTCGACCCCCGGTCACGACGCCTCCGGCTGGTCTCCGGCGGCCGTGCTCGCCCGGTCCGACTTCCCCGCGGCGATAGAGCCGCCGACGGCCCTGCCGGTGCAGGAGACTGAGACGCTGCGACCCGTCTCGATCACGCGCCAGCAGAGCGGACGCATCCGACTCGACTTCGGACAGAACATCTCGGGTGTGCTGCGCATCAAGGTGCGGGCGGAGGCGGGTCACACCGTGCGGCTGCACCACGCAGAGGTCATCGAGAACGGTGAGCTCGGCACCCGTCCGCTGCGCGCAGCGACGTCGGTCGACACCTACATCACCTCGGGGCGCGGTGAGGAGACCTACACGCCGAGGTTCACGATCCACGGCTTCCAGTACGCCGAGCTCGAGAACTGGCCCGGCGAGTTCCATGAGGGCGACGTCGAGGCCGTCGTGATCCACACCGGCATGCGTCGCACCGGCTGGTTCGAGTCCTCGAACGACGGACTCGACAAGCTGCACTCGAACGTCGTGTGGAGCATGCGCGACAACTTCGTCGACCTGCCGACCGACTGCCCGCAACGTGACGAGCGGGTGGGGTGGACCGGTGACATCCAGGTCTTCGCCCCGACCGCGCTGCGGCTGTTCGCGGCCCACGGCACCCTCACCGGCTGGCTGCGCGACCTCGCGTTCGAACAGCACCATCAGGGACACGTGCCCAACTTCGTTCCGTGGGTCGAGTGCGGCTTCCCGAACTTCCCCACGGCTGCCTGGGGTGACGCGGCCGTGATCGTCCCATGGGAGTTGTACCGCAACGACGGCGACCTGCGCATCCTCGCCGACCAGTATGCGAGCATGCGCGCCTGGGTCGACCTCGTCGACGACCTCACCGGGCACTCGGGGCTGTGGAACACCGGCTTCCAGCTGGGCGACTGGCTCGACCCGACGGCGCCGCCCGAGGACCCCGGCAAGTCGCACACCGACAAGTACCTGGTGGCGACGGCCTATCACGTGCGCACGGCTCGGATCCTGGCCGATACGGCGACGCTGCTCGGCGAGGAATCGGATGCCGCGCACTACCGCACAGTCGCCGAGCGTGCCGCGCGCGCCTTTCAGAACGAGTTCCTCAGCGACACCGGTCGAGTGGTCAGTGACACCCCGACCTCGATCGCCGTCGCGCTCGTGTTCGAGCTCTTCGAGCACGAGGAACAGGTGCGGCGAGCCGGCGCTCGACTGCAGGAGCTGGTGGGAGCCGGCGGGTTCCACATCTCGACGGGTTTCGTCGGGACCCCGATCATCTGCGATGCACTGGTGCGCGCCGGCAGCATGGACTACGCGTACCACCTGCTGCTGCAGGACGAGCTTCCGTCGTGGCTGTATCCGGTCAGCATGGGTGCGACGACGATCTGGGAGCGGTGGGACAGCATGCTGCCCGACGGATCGATCAACCCCGGCGACATGACATCGTTCAATCACTACGCGCTGGGAGCCGTCGCAGACTTCCTGCATCGCGCGGTCGCCGGTCTCGCCGCTGACGCACCCGGGTGGGAGCGCATCCGCTTCGAGCCGCGGCCGGGCGGTGGGCTCGAGCATGCGGGTGCGCGGTACGACAGTGTGCGAGGCACGGCGGCGATCTCCTGGCGACGAGACGGCGAGAGCCTGTCGATCGAGGTCGAGGTGCCCGCGGCATCCGCAGGCGTTCTGGTGCTGCCCGGATCCGCGGAGGAGATCCCCGTCGGACCGGGTCGTCATTCGTTCACCACGACCTTCCGAGCGGTGGCCGACGACCCCGAGCGTCCGTTCTTCGGGTGGCGCAGGCCGGAGCCCGTTCTCGAGACCGAGGGAGCATCATGACGCAGCAGCACATCCGGCCTGGGCAGGTGTGGCTCGACACGAAGGGCGAGCGGATCCACGCCCACGGCGGCTCTGTCCTCACGGTCGACGGCGTGCATTACTGGTACGGAGAGAACAAGGAGTTCTCGACTCCCGGCAGCGGGATCTGGCACTGGGGCGTGCGCTGCTACTCGTCGACTGATCTCGTCAACTGGGATGACCGTGGCGTGATCATCCCACCCGACGAGGACGACGAGTCCTCGCCGCTGCATCCGTCGCAGGGCCTCGATCGTCCGCACATCATCTTCAATGCGCAGACGGGCAAATTCGTGTGCTGGGTCAAGGTGATGACCAAGGGATCGGTGCAGCGCTCGACGGTGCTCACCGCCGACAGCATCCTGGGCCCGTACGAGATCCAGCGCACCTGGCTGCGCCCGCTCGACATGAGCGCAGGGGACTTCGATCTGGTCGTCGACCCGCACGACGGCAAGGGCTATTACTACTTCGAGCGCGTGCACTCCGAGATGATCTGCGCCGATCTGACCAGTGACTACACCGACGTCACGGGGTACTACTCGACGCATTTCCCGCAGCCGCAGCCCCCGTTCGTGCGGGAGGCGCCGGCGCACTTCCAACGCGGCGGGCTGCACTATCTGCTGACCTCCGGGACGACCGGGTACTACCCCAACCCCTCGGAGTCAGCCGTGGCGCGCAGCTATCACGGCCCGTTCGAAGTGCTCGGCGACCTGCATCCGAGCGATGAGTCCCGCACATCGTTCCATTCGCAGATCTCGTCGGTGTTCCGGCACCCGGGCAAGAAGGATCTCTACATCGCGATCGCCGATCGCTGGCTTCCGCGTTACCTCGACCATGGCGACCGAGCTCGTCAGGCCTTCATCGAGCATTTCGCACCGGGCAGAGACGGCGACGAGCCGATGGAGGAGTTCGCCTACGTCGACACCTCGATCGCCGACTACGTCTGGCTGCCGATCCGATTCGACGGCGACCGACCGGTCATCGAGTGGCGCGAGGAGTGGTCGCCCGACGAGTACGAGGACGCCTGACCGGATCCTTCGCGCAGGCCTGTGATCGCCGAGTTCCGACGGGTGCCTCCGCGGCCGACCCCACTCGATAGGCTCGTGCCCATGACGCTTCCCGAGCAGGCCCAGAACAACCGCGTGTGGCATGTCGCGGGCCTTGTATGCGGCGTGCTGGCGATCTTGTCGTCGTTCGTGGTGCCGAGCGGCGTCGTGGGCTACCTCGTCGCGATCGCGATCGCCGCGACCGCTGTGCTGATCGGACACGCATCGGTTCGGCGGCGCGGTGCGTTCCGCGCTGCGGCCATCACGGGTCTCGTGCTCGCCTACCTGGGGCTGATCGTGTCGGTCGGTCTGCTGGTGGTCCGGCTCACCCGCCTGTTCACCGCCTGAGCGACCTCAGTCGAGCAGGCTCGTGATGGCCGGGTCGCGGCGGGCGACCTCTGCCGCTGTGCCGACGATGACGTGGCGCATCGCGGCGACCGCGACGGCCGGTGTGACGTCGGCGCGGTGGGCCAGGCTCACGGTGCGCCTCATCATCGGATGCGAGATCCTGACCGAGCGCAGCGCCGGCTGATCGAGCAGCACCATCGCCGGAACCACGGCCACGCCGACGCCGCGTTCGACGAAGCGGAGCAGCGCGTCCATCTCTGCGCCCTCGAGGACGACCGTCGGAGTCAGTCCCGCCGAGCGGAAGGCCGCGTCGGTGGTCGCCCGCAGCTCATAGGTCTCGTCGAGGGCGATCAGCGGCAGCGTGGCGAGATGGTGGAGGCTCATGATCGACGACGTCGACACCGGAGGCTCGGACGCCGCAGACACGACGACGAGCTCCTCGGTCAGCAGCGGCATGCGAGTCAGACTGAATCCCGAGGGCGGGGGCCCCTCCGACTCCGTGATGAGCGCGATGTCGACGGCCCCGACGGCCAGCTGGTCGACGAGCAGCCTCGACCCGCTCTCGGTCAGGTGCAGGTCGACGCCGGGGTGCGCGGCATGGAAGGTGCTGATCGCCTCGGCGACGAGGCTGATGCAGAGAGTGGGTGGTGCTCCGAGACGCACGCGTCCGCGGCGGAGCCCGGCGAGCTCGGCCATCTCCTCGCGAATCGCGTCTGACTCTGCGAGCATCCGCTGAGCGCGGGGGAGCAGAGCCTCTCCGGCCGCGGTGAGGCCGATGTGGCCGCGTGCGCGGTGGAACAGCTCGGCGCCGAGTTCGCGCTCGAGGGTCGAGATCTGTCGGCTCAGCGACGGCTGTGCGAGGTGCAGGTGCTCGGAGGCGCGGGTGAAGTGGCCGAGGCGGGCGACCTCGACGAACCCGCGGAGCTGCTCGAGGTTCATGTGTTCACTGTATCGATACCAGTAGAACAATGCATTGGAGTTATCAGGGCACCCTACCTAGCGTGGAAGGCATGAGTACTCGCGAACGTCAGATCTCCACCACGGTCCTCGTCATCGGCACCGGCGGATCCGGGCTGCGGGCGGCGATCGAGGTCGCCGAGCACGGCATCGACGTCCTCGCCGTCGGCAAGCGCCCCCGACAGGATGCCCACACCTCCCTCGCCGCCGGCGGCATCAACGCCGCGCTCGGCACCATGGACGAGGGAGACAGCTGGCAGCAGCACGCGGCCGACACCATCAAGGAGAGCTATCTGCTCGCCAATCCCCACACGGTGGAGATTGTGACGCAGGGCGCCGAGCGCGGCATCCGCGACCTCGAGCGCTGGGGCATGGATTTCGCCCGCGAAGACGACGGACGCATCTCGCAGCGGTTCTTCGGAGCTCACACGTTCCGTCGCACCGCATTCGCCGGCGACTACACCGGTCTCGAGATCCAGCGCACCCTGGTCGCGAAGGCCGAGCAGCTCGAGGTGCCGATCCTCGACCACGTGTACATCACGCGCCTGCTCGTGCGAGACAACGTCGTGTTCGGTGCCTACGGCTTCGACCAGTCAGACGGCACGCGCTATCTGATCCACGCGGATGCCGTGATCCTCGCCGCCGGCGGCCATAACCGCATCTGGCGCCGCACCTCCTCGCGTCGCGACGAGAACACCGGCGACTCGTTCCGGCTCGCGGTCGAGGCGGGCGCCCGGCTGCGCGACCCCGAGCTCGTGCAGTTCCACCCGTCCGGAATCATCGAGCCCGAGAACGCTGCAGGCACGCTGATCTCCGAGGCCGCACGTGGTGAAGGCGGCATCCTGCGCAACGCGCTCGGCGAGCGATTCATGTCGAAGTACGACCCCGAGCGCATGGAGCTCTCGACCCGGGATCGCGTCGCGCTCGCGGCGTACACCGAGATCGCCGAGGGCCGCGGAACGGAGAACGGCGGCGTCTGGCTCGACGTCTCGCACCTGCCTCGCGAGACGATCATGACCCGTCTGCCGCGCGTCTACCAGACGATGATGGAGCTGCAGATGCTCGACATCACCACCGACCCGATCGAGATCGCTCCCACGGCGCACTACTCGATGGGCGGCGTGTGGGTGCGCCCTGACGACCACCAGACCGACGTCGACGGACTCTATGCGATCGGCGAGGCGTCGAGCGGACTGCACGGGGCCAACCGCCTCGGCGGCAACTCGCTCATCGAGCTGCTGGTCTACGGCCGCATCGTCGGTCAGGCGGCCATGGCGCATGCGGCGGGGCTCGACGCCCAGCGTCGGTCGGCCGATGCCGTGGCGCAGGCCCGAGCAGAGATCGACGACCTTCTCGTCGCCGACGGCCGCGAGAACGTGCGGGCGCTGCAGCGCGCCATCCGCAACACCATGACCCAGCACGCGGGTGTCGTCCGCTCGGAGGAGGGACTGCGGGCAGGTCTCGCCGAACTCGACATGATCGAGGGACGCATGGAGGACATCGGCATCCACCCCGACATCGCCGGCTTCCAAGACCTCGCGCACGCGTTCGACCTGAAGGCGTCTGCTCTCGCCGCACGGGCCACGCTCGAGGCGGCGCTGGAGCGTCGGGAGACGCGTGGATGCCACAACCGCAGCGACTACCCCGACACCGACCCGACGCTACAGGTGAATCTCGTCTGGTCGCCGACCGGCGGCGTGACGCACGAGTCGATCCCCGAGATCCCCGCGGAGATCGCCGAGCTCATGCGCGAGGTCGACACCGAGGGCAAGCTCGTCGAGTAGCCCTCCCCGAACTCGCTCCCGTCGCAGGGTGCATCGCGACGGGAGCGGCCGGGTGGCGAGCGAGGTAGGAGTCGCTCAGTCGCCCTCTTCGGTCTCCGGACCGTCGATGACCCCGATCCCGACCGCTTCATGGTCGGGCTCGGGGTCGTTGCGCGTCGGGGCCTTGGGCTCTTCCGACGGCTCCTTCTCAGTGCTCGGCTCTTCGAGTTCGTCGTTGCTCGGAACCTCGGAGGGGTCCGCGTCTTCAGGAGAGTCGGCCTCGGCCGGCTTCTCGGCGGTGCTGCCCGTGTCCTTGAACTCGCCGGCATCGCCCGACGACGGTGTCGGGGTCGGCGTCTGGGCCTCGGGGTCGAGGCCGGAGGTCGGGTCCTGCTCAGGAGTGCTGTTCGTCATGGTCGTCCCTTTCGCATCGGATGCATGACCAGGATCGATCTCCGATTCCGCGGCGAGAAGGGCCTTGACGGCGATGCCCCGACCCGTCATCTCGGCCACGACGTAGGCTGAGGAGGTGACAGCGTACGTCTCGGCCTTCGATCTCTTCTCCATCGGAGTGGGCCCCTCGAGTTCCCACACGGTCGGGCCGATGCGGGCGGCGCTCGAGTTCGCGCACCGGCTCCGCGCGACAGGAGCGCTCGATCGCGTCGCGCGCATCGGATGCACCCTCTACGGCTCGCTCGGTGCCACCGGAATCGGACACGGCACACCCGATGCGGTCGTCGCCGGGCTGCGCGGTCTGGCGCCGGAGACCTGCGATCCGGCTGACGTGCGGTCAGCGTGGACCGACCTTCGCGACGGGGCGACGCTGCGAATCGACGGGTCTCACGAGATCCCGTTCTCGAAGACCGACATCGTGTTCGAGCCGCGCACCCGTCTGCCCGGTCATCCGAACGCCATGACGCTCACCGCGTGGGACGCCGCTGCGGGTGTCGTCTCCGAGGAGACCTACTACTCCGTCGGCGGCGGGTTCATCCGGCGGGATGGAGAAGCCGCGAAGCTCGCTTCGGCGCCGCTGCCCTATTCGTATGCCGACGCCGCGTCTCTGCTCGCGCTGTGCGACGATCACGGGCTGTCCATCGCCGAGGTCGCGCGACTCAACGAGACCGCCGAGCGCCCGGAAGAAGAGGTCGCAGCCGGACTCGACGCGATCTGGGATGCCATGGCCGCGTGCGTCGAGAACGGACTGCACTCCGACGGTGTGCTCCCCGGCATGCTCAAGGTCAAGAGACGCGCGAGCATGATCCGCGCCCAGCTCGAGGAGGCAGAGGCCGACGGTCATCGCGAGCTGCCGGGGGAGTGGCTCGGCGCCTTCGCGCTCGCGGTGAATGAGGAGAACGCCGCGGGCGGTCGGGTCGTCACCGCTCCGACGAACGGTGCCGCCGGCATCCTCCCCGCCGTCGCGATGTACTGGTGGCGGTTCCTCGCAGACTCGGGCCTCGGCGCCGGCAATGCCGTGACGCCGTACGGAGAGCTGGTGGGCAGCGCGCTGCTCGGCTTCGACGGCACACGGGCGATCGACGCCGGCGGGGCCGATGACGATGAGGCTGTCGCCGATGCGAACCGTCGCCGCGGCATCAGGCGATTCCTGCTCACCGCCACGGCACTGGGCTCGCTGTTCAAGGCGAACGCCTCGATCTCGGGTGCCGAGGGAGGATGCCAGGCCGAGGTCGGCTCCGCCTGCGCGATGGCCGCCGGAGGGCTGACGGCCGTCATGGGCGGCACCAACCGGCAGATCGAGAACGCCGCCGAGATCGCGATGGAGCACCACCTCGGGCTCACATGCGACCCCATCGGCGGCCTCGTGCAGATCCCCTGCATCGAGCGCAACGCCATCGCGGCGTCGACCGCGGTCACGGCCGCCCGTCTCGCGCTGCGCGGCGACGGCAGCCACTACGTCTCGCTCGATGCGGTCGTCGAGACGATGCGCCAGACCGGCATCGACATGTCGACGAAGTACAAGGAGACCAGCGAGGGCGGCCTCGCTGTCAACGTGATCGAGTGCTGATCCGACCTCCCGACGGTCGCGTCGGTGGCTGCGGCTAGCCTCCTTCGGAGGAGGAACGCATGGAATCGATCTGGACCCCCGGCAGCCGTCGTCGACGAGAGCAGCCGGTCGTCGCCGTGCGAGCGAGCGACGACGCGCCGGAAGTCGGGCGGGTCTGGCCGATGAGCATCCCCGCGGTGGCCCAGGTGCTGGAGGAGGGGATCGACCTCTCGCCCGGGGTGACGTTCCTCGTCGGCGAGAACGGCAGCGGCAAGTCCACGATCGTCGAGGGGATCGCGATCGCATACGGACTCTCGCCCGAGGGGGGGTCGAAGTTCGCCAGACACAGCACGCGACCGACGGAATCACCGCTGTCGGAATGGCTGCAGCTGCAGCGAGGTGTCGGAGCGAACCGCTGGGGATTCTTCCTGCGGGCCGAGACGATGCATTCCTTCTACACGTACCTCGAAGAGAACCCCTCGCCGCGGGGAGACCTGCCGTTCCACGAGATGAGTCACGGCGAGTCGTTCCTCGCCCTCCTCGAGAGCCGATTCGACGAGCCGGGCTTCTACTGTCTCGACGAGCCCGAAGCAGCGCTGTCGTTCCAGTCGACGCTCACCCTCATCGCCGTCCTGCAGCGCATCGTCGACGACGGCGGTCAGGTGCTGTGCGCCACGCATTCGCCGGTGCTCGCTGCGCTGCCGGGCGCAAGGATCCTCGAGGTGGGTGACTGGGGCATCCGTCCTGCCGAGTGGAACGACCTCGAGCTCGTGAACCACTGGCGCTCGTTCCTGCAGGACCCGCCGCGGTATCTGCGGCACCTGCTCGACTAGGGTCGCGTCCCGGCACCCCGGTCGCGGGTCGTAGGCTGACGCCATGACCGAGCAGCGTGCGCCGAGGAAGCGCGGTCGTCCGAGGGGTGGCTCGGACTCGCGCGAGCGCATCATCGGTGCCGCCGTCGACGAGTTCGGCGAGCAGGGGTATGACGGGTCGACGGTGCGCTCGATCGCCAGCAGGGCCGGCGTGGATTCCGCGCTCGTGCACCACTACTTCGGCACCAAGGCCGATCTGTTCGCGGAGGCGGTCGGCATCCCGCTCCGACCTGACATCGATGTGCCCGGAATCGTCGCCGGCCCCCGAGGGGAAGTCGGCGAACGGCTCGTCCGCTATGTTCTCGAGGCGTTCGAGCAGCCCGACATCCGCCGACGCGGGGTGATGCTCATGCGCACCGCGATCGGCAGCCGGCTCACGACGCCGCTGCTGGCCGGGTTCCTCGCGCGCGAGCTCATCGGCAAGATCGCGAAGACGCTCGGCGTCGCGGATGCGGAGTTGCGGGCGGCCCTCGTCGCGTCGCAGATCGCGGGGCTGCTGCTCACGCGGTATGTGCTGAAGCTCGCACCGATGGCCTCCGCATCCGTCGACGACATCGTCGCGCGCGTCGGTCCCACCGTGCAGCGGTATCTCTTCGAGTAGTTCGGGGCCGACCCGACTCCACACCCACCACCACGGAACCCGTTGACCTCGCCCGTCGGCGAGCGCATAATTCATCACATGATGAATAAAGCGGCGGTCGAGGTCGCAGGGCTGCACGTGCGCCGGGGGAAGACCGTCGTCTTCGACGGGACCGACCTGACGATCCCGCAGGGCGAGATCACCGGTCTGCTCGGGCCCTCCGGATGCGGCAAGACCACCCTGATGCGTGCGATCGTCGGCGTGCAGAGGGTCGCCGCAGGCACGGTGACGGTGCTCGGCGAACCGGCCGGATCGGCGCAGCTGCGCCATCGCGTGGCCTACGGCACTCAGGGCGCTGCCGTGTACGGCGACCTCACCGTGCGTCAGAACCTCTCGTACCTCGCGGCAGTGCTGAAGGCGCCGAAGGGCGATGTCGATCGGGTGATCGCGGAGGTCGGTCTCGGAGCGCAGGCGGGTCAGCTCGTCGAGTCGCTCAGCGGCGGCCAGACCACACGGATCTCGCTGGCCATGGCGCTCATCGGGTCTCCCGAGCTCATCGTCCTCGACGAGCCGACCGTCGGCCTCGACCCGGTGCTCCGCGTCGAGCTGTGGAATCTGTTCCGCGGGCTCGCTCAACGCGGAGTGACGATGATCGTCTCCAGCCACGTGATGGACGAGGCGCTGAGGTGCGACCGGCTCGTGCTGATGCGCAGCGGGCGGATCATCGCCGACACGACCCCGAAGGCCCTCCTCGCAGAGACCGGCACCGGCGACCCCGATGCGGCATTCCTCGCTCTGATCGAACGCGACAGTCGGATGCAGGACCGCCAGCCTCCCGGCACCACGAGGCGCGAGCGTCGGGAGGCGGCGGAATGAACGGCCGTCGGATCCTCGCCACAGCGGGCCGGGTGCTCGGTCAGCTGCGCCATGACCCGCGGTCGATCGCACTCATGCTCGTCGCGCCGAGCCTGCTGGTCGGTCTGTTCGCGTGGCTGTTCAGCGACCAGGACGGTGTGTTCGATCAGTTCGGCGGTGCGATCCTCGCGCTGTTCCCGTTCATCGTGATGTTCCTCATCACGTCGATCACGACCCTGCGCGAGCGCCGCTCCGGAACCCTCGAGCGTCTCATGACGACTCCGCTCGGCAAGGCGGACTTCATCCTCGGATACGCCCTGGCCTTCGGAGTCATGGCGCTGCTGCAGGCGGTCATCACCGTGTCGTTCGCGGTCGGTGTCTGCGGCCTCGATGTCGACGGCGAGCTGTGGCAGCTCGGACTCGTCGCCGTGGTCGACGCGCTGCTGGGAACAGCGCTCGGACTGCTCGCGAGCGCGTTCGCCCAGACCGAGTTCCAGGCGGTGCAGTTCATGCCGCTGCTCGTCTTCCCGCAGATCATCCTCGGCGGGCTGTTCATGCCGCGGGATCAGATGCCCGATGTGCTGTACGCGATCTCCGACTGGCTGCCGCTGAGCTATGCGATCGACACGATCAACGCCGTGACCGCCGGGGACGAGGGGTGGGACGTCTATGCCCCGTTGCTCGTGGTCGTCGCCTTCGGCATCGGAGCCCTCGTGCTCGCGTCGCTGACCCTGCGGCGCCGCACGCCCTGACGCATCAGCGCCGGCCGCTGCTCAGCGCGCCGAGCGGTTCTTGGTGTGCTTCGTGGGCACGGCGGCCCAGGGATCCTCAGGCCACGGATGCCGCGGGTAGCGCCCCCGCATCTCGGCGCGCACCTGGCCATATGGACCGGACCAGAACGAGGCGAGATCATCGGTGACCGCGAGGGGACGACCCGCGGGCGACAGCAGATGGAACAGCACAGGCACTCGCCCGTCGACCAGCCGAGGGGTCTCCGCCCAGCCGAAGCACTCCTGCAGCTTCACGGCCACGACAGGGCGCGCCGTGGCGTCGGCGGGGTCGGGGTAGTCGATGCGGATGCGCGAGCCGGTGGGCACCTCGAGGCGTTCCGGAGCCAGCTCGTCGAGTCGCGCGGCGTCGGGCCACGGCAGCAGGCGCCGCAGCGCTGACGTCAGAGAGATCCGCCCCGCAGGCGTGCCGCCGGCCAGCACGTCGAGCTCGGGAGCCAGCCATTCGTCGAGAGCGTCGAGCAGCCCGGCATCCGACACATCGGGCCAGGGGGCGCCCAGCTCTCGTCGCAGCAGCCCCAGTCGGCAGCGCAGCGCGGCGGCCGAGTCAGACCAGGTGAACATGTCGAGCCCCTCACGCCTGATCGCGCGGCGCACGGCGTCGCGCCCCTCCTGGGCCGATGCCCGGACAGGCGAAGACGAACGCAGGATCGCGCCGACGCGCCGCTCCCGCCGCGCCTGGACACGGCCGGCCGTGAACTCCGCCTCGACGCGGTCGGTCATCAGGTGATTCGCGGCGCGCTCCATCTGCGCTTCGGTGAGCACGGCCGCCGATCGGATGATCGCGCCTGAGCCGGCAGTCGCCCGTGCCGAAGCGCGCGCGACGTCAGCGACCGCGAGCCACTCGACGGCACCGAGCGGGCCGCGCACCCCGGCCCGGGTTCCGGATGCCAGCAGAAACGTCGCCCCTTCGGCGGTGCGCTCGACGCGATGGGCGATCCGCTCGGGGAACGCCAGGGCGATGACGAAGCCTACGCCGTCGAGGCCCGAGCGTGCGTCCGGTGTCGGACGGACCATGCGCTCGAGGCGATTCGCATCGTCGCGCCATCGTCGCGCGTCCGGTGTGCGTCCGCCTCGCAGGGTGATGAGTGCGTGAGCGACGTCGGCCTCGGCGATACGCAGGTCGCCGCCGAGCACCGCGACGACCTCGGCCGCGAGGCGGCTGCCGACCACGGGGCTCCCGTCGCGGAGCGCGCGGGCAAGGCGGGGGTCAGCAGGAACTCGTGCGAGGGCACGGCCTTCGGCGGTCGCGCGACCCTCGTGGTCGATCGCGCCGAGACTGCGAAGCACCGAGACGGCATCAGCCAGGTTGTCTGCGGGCAGCGGATCGATCATGCGCAGACCTGCGCCACCCGGAGCGCCCCAGCAGGCGAGCAGCAGAGCGGCATCCGCGAGGTCGGTCACCGCGATCTCCGGAGCCGGGCGTGCAGGGGCTGCCGCGGAGGAGCGCTCGTCGACGCAGCGGATGACGACGCCGGGGCCCTGGCGTGTGGCTCGGCCGGCGCGCTGCACGCACGATGAGCGTGACGCGGCGGTCGTGACCAGACCCGTCATGCCGCGGGTCGCGTCGCGCTGAGGATGCCGCGAGAGACAGCTGTCGACCACCAGACGCACACCGGGCACCGTGAGCGAGGACTCGGCCAGCGATGTCGTGACGATGATGCGCGGGCGGTCGTTCGAGGAGCGGCCGCGGATCACGGCATCCTGTTCCGCCGCGGGGATCTGGCCGTGCAGCTCCCGCACGTCGAACGCATCGCTCGTGTCGCGGATGCGACGGGCGATCTCCGACACCTCGCGTGCGCCCGGTGCGAAGACCAGCACGTCGGCGTCGGGGTTCTCGCGTCGCAGATCGAGGGCCGCTGACGTGGTGGTGCGGGCGACGTGGTCGAGGAACCCTCTGGTGACTCCGCGCTCGTCGAGGCGCGGTGTCGCGCTCGGCGCCCAGCGCTCGATGAGCGGGAAAGCGGGGACGTCGTGGTCGACGACCGGAGCCGGATGGTCATCCGCGCCGAGGACTGCGGCGATGCGCGCGGCGTCGAGCGTGGCCGACATCGCGACGACGACGAGGTCGTCCCGCAGCTCGCGCACCTCCGAGAGCAGGCCGATCAGCAGATCGGTCTCGAGTGCGCGCTCGTGCACCTCGTCGATGATGACGGCATCCACGCCGTCGAGGCCCGGGTCGTCGATCATGCGCCGCAGCAGCACTCCTGCGGTGACGAATTCGACCCGGGTCTGCGGTCCCGCCGAGCGCTCACCGCGCACCGTGAAGCCGACGCGGGTGCCCAGCGGCGAGCCGTCGAGCTGCGCGAGGCGCCGCGCAGCTGCCCGGGCGGCGACGCGACGAGGCTGGGTGACGATCACTCGTCCGGTCGATCGCGATGCGAGGAGCGGCGGCACGAGGGTGGTCTTGCCCGTGCCGGGCGGTGCGCTCACGACCACCGACCCGCTTTCGTCCAGGGCAGTCGAGAGCTCGTCGAGAGCGGCCGCGAACGAGAGGCCCGCGCCGATGGCGGCGAGGTCGAAGGCGGCGGGCGTCATCACTCCAGTCTGCCCCGCCGGAGAACGGCGTTCACAATTCAGCATGAAGATGCTCGACCTGTCCCAGAAAGCGATCCCCGGCCCCCGACGCCCCGATTCATGCTGAACAGTAAACGGTGCTCTCCCCGAGACGACGGATGCCGCGACCGATCCGGCCGCGGCATCCGCTGTGTGCTGTGTGCTGTGTGCTGACTACTCCGCTGCCGGAGCCGGCGGTGCGGGCGGCGGCGGGGTGGTCGGGGTCGACGTGCGCGTCGCGGGAGCAGACGGCGCGGATGCCGCAGCCACCCCCTCGCCGATTCCGCGGCCGACGGCCTGACCCTGGATGATCGACGCGAGGTCGAGTCCGGTGGCCGAGCTGACGCTGTCGAACACGGACTTCAGCGCCTTCGCGCTGTCGGCGCCGACGAGGTTCGACGCGCCGTCCTCGCCCGAGCTGCCGATGATCGACACGTTGCCGATCGCGGCGTAGCCCTTCGAGAACTCCGCCATGATCGACGGCAGCACGTCGAGCACGCGCTGCGACAGGAACGCGTCCTGGTTCGACGCGATGGCCTTCGCCTCGGCCTCGACGGCGGCGGCTCGCGCCTCACCCTCGGCACGGATGGCGTCTGCCTCGGCGTTCGCACGCAGGCGGCGGGCCTCGGACTCGGCCTCGGCCTGCGCGCGAAGGGCGTCTGCCTCACCGGTCGCACGCGCGATCGCGGCTGCGGCCTCACCGTCGGCCTTGGCCTTGTCGGCCTGTGCCTGCTGCTCGGCGATGCGGGTGCGGGCCTCGGCCTGCTTGACCTGCTCGATCGCGCCGGCCTCGGCTGCACGCTCACGCGTGTAGAGCTCGGCCTGTGCGCGGGTCTCGGCCTCGTATCGCTGAGCGTCGGCGACGCGCTTGACATCGGCGTCGAGCTGAGCCTGACGGTTCTCGGCCTGCTGCTGCAGAACGGCCTGCTGAGCCTGCTCGCGGGCGAGGTTCTCGGCCTGCTCGGCCTCGGCGCGCGCACGGCCGATGCCGGCGTTGGCGTTGGCGGTGTTCGTGTCGAGGGCGGTCTGCTCGACCAGGTTGGCTTCCTGGTTGGCGATGTTCTTCTGGTTGATCGCACGGTCGGCGTTGGTCTGCGAGATCTCCGCCGACTGACGCTTCGCCTGGATCTCGGGAGCACCGAGCGACTGGATGTAGCCGACCTTGTCGGTGATGCCCTTGATCTGGAACGAGTCCAGGATCAGACCCTGCTCGGCGAGCTCCTGCGAGACGTCGGCGGCGATCTGGTCGGAGAACTTCTTGCGCTCGCGCATGAGCTCGACGACCGACAGGGTCGCGACGATGCCACGGAGCGCACCTTCGAGCTGCTCGGTGGTGAACTGCTCGATGGCCTTGTCCTGCGAGGCGAAGCGCTCGGCGGCGCGACGCACGAGGATGGGGTCGGAGCCGATCTTCACGATCGCGACACCGTCGACGTTGAGCGTGACGCTGTCGAGCGACTGGGCCTCGGCATTGAGCGAGACCTGACGCGAGCGCAGCGAGATGATCTCGTGGCGCTGCGTGATGGGGTTCACCAGCGACTTGCCGTTCACGATGACCGTGACGGGCGACTCCGACATCTCGTCTCTGGTCGAGCCGTCTGCGCCGATGACGGCGCGCGCCACCTTCTGTTTGCGTCCCGAGATGACGAGCGCCTCATCGGCGCGCGCCACCTTGATCCAGCTGCGTGCGAACAGCAGCAGGATGAGCAGGACGACGATAGCGATGGCTATGCCGATGCCGACGATGATGAGGATGCCTACGACTCCGGCGATCTCCATGGATGACCTCCCTGGTTCCCCCCGAGGGGGCGGTCTCGGATGCCGGCGCGGCCGCGCGGGCGTTCACGCTCCACCCTGCCAGAGATCGGGGTATGCCGTCGAAGGAGTCGACGACTCGGGATGCGCCTCGGGAGGAGAAATGCGCTTGGGGAGGAGGTCTCAGCCCGAGATCTCCTCCCGTGACGCAGATCTCCTCCCGTGGGGCAGGCTTCTCCCGTGACGCAGATCTCCTCCCGTGGGGCAGGCTTCTCCCGTGACGCAGATATCCTCCCGTGCGGCAGGCTTCTACCGTCAGGCCGAGGCCCGCGCGCCGCTCAGTGGCTGCGGAGCTTCTCCGCCAGGTCGCGCAGCGTCCTCAGCTCGGCGTCGTCGAGTCGCGACATCCGCTCGGCGATCGAACGGCCATGCACCGTGGCGACGCTGCGGAACTCTCGGACACCGGCATCCGTGGCCCTGATCAGCGCGCCGCGCCCGTCATCGGGGTCGGGGCACTTCGCGACGAGTCCGCGGGCGACCATGCGGTCGACGAGACGAGAGACGCTCGGCTGGCTGATCAGCATGTTCGCGGTGACATCGCGCAGGCGAGCTGACATGCCGGGGGAGCGGGTCACGGTGAGCAGGACGTCGTACTCGGCCTGCCCGAGATCGGTGTGATCGAAGTCGGTGTTCATCTCGGTGAACAGCTCGTGCTGTGCGCGGAACAGGCTCTCCCAGGCCTCGAGGGCGAGCTTGCGATCGGTCATGGAGAACAGCGTACTGGCAACAGTAAAGGGCCGGTCGGAGAGGCTCCCGACCGGCCCTTGTCCCTTGCACCAAGAGTGTCCTGCAATCACATGCGGTGTATGCCACAGCAAACATTCACCGTGCGATCACTCTATAACGGCGAGATAACGAATGCAACGGTTTGGTCACGGAATCTTCGGCATTCGTGCCCTTCGTCGACTTCGGGCTCGAGGACGCGCTCATCCACGCCGCGGTGTTCGTCCCGCTCGGTGTGCTCGTCCCCCTGCTCACCGCTCGGCGGCGCCGGTGGAAGGCAGTGGCGATCGTCCTCGCGACGCGCTCGAAGGCCGTCGCGGGATTCGTCGAGCGATTCCGGTGGCCGGCGCGCGAGCGTCCCCGCAGCCAGCCAGCCGGGATCCCGAAGCCGGGTCGCGGGCATGTCAACCAGGGCGAGGCCTGATGCGTCGCTGATGCAGGGGGAGGTCCGGAGCGGGACGACGGCCCTCGCGAGGCCTCCGCTGTTCCGTTCCCGGGATCCGGATCCGACCACGACTGTCCTTTCGGACAGGGCGATCCCGTGCGGCCGGCGGGGGTGCTCGAGAGCCGCGCTGGCGAGGCTGGAGACATGAACATCTCCACATCTCCGCCGCTCCAGGCGCGCGGACTGCACAAGTCCTTCCATGGACGCTCTCGCGTCGACGGAGTCGGTTTCACGATCGCGTCAGGGAGAGTCGTCGGCCTGCTCGGGCCCAACGGCGCCGGCAAGACCACCACGATCCGCCTGCTGCTCGGACTCATCGCCGCGGACCAGGGCGAGGCCCTGGTCTTCGGGCGCCCCTACCGCGACCTCGAGCGGCCGGCCACGATGGTCGGCGCCGTTCTCGACGCCGGCGGTCTGCACCCCGCCCGCACCGGACGTGAGCACCTGCGCATCGCCGCGGCCCGCGCCGACGTCGCCCCCCAGCGCGTCGATGGGGTCCTCGCCGAGGTGGGCATGACCGCCGACGCCGACCGCAGATCCGGCGGATACTCGCTCGGCATGAAGCAGCGCATCGCGGTCGCGGCAGCGCTGCTCGGAGAGCCGAAGCTGCTCGTGCTCGATGAGCCCTCCAACGGCCTCGACCCCGCCGGCATGCGCTGGCTGCGTGATCGCCTGCGGGCCTTCGCAGATGCCGGAGGGACGGTGCTGCTCTCCTCACACCTGCTCTCCGACGTGCAGGACATCGCCGACGACATCGTCGTGATCGCCGAGGGGCGGGTCGTCGCCGACGTGACGTTGGCGGATGCCGTCGCCACAGCGAGCGGAGACCTCGAGGGCTACTACCTCCAGGTCACCGGAATCGCGGGGGTGCGCTGATGTTCCGCGCAGAACTCCTCGGACTGACCACGACCACAGCGACGAAGGTCAGTGCGCTCGTCGCCGTGATCGGACTCATCCTGACGCAGCTGATGTTCGTGACCGTGCTCCCGGCGCTGGCTCGCGGCGACATCGGTCCCGGCGCAGAGGCGCTCGGTGCCGACCTCCCCGTGCTCGACCTGACATCTCCGGCGGCGCAGCTCGACGCGATCAATCCGCTCGGCGCGTCGATGGGAGGCGGGTCGATCGGCATCGCGCTCCTCGCCATCGTCCTGCTCGGCACCCTCGCCGGCACCAGTGACGACCGGTACGGCGGCATGGTCGGCGCAGCCCTCGCGTCGCCCCGTCGTGGTCGCATCGTCGCGGGCAAGGCCATGGCCGTCGCAGTCGTCGGTGTCGTCATCGGCGCCCTCATGGCGGTTGTCAGTCTCGCCGCCCTGCTCGTCGCGCTCGCGACGACCGCAACGCCTTTCACCGCGGGCGTCGGTGACGTCGTCGCCACCCTGGGGCGGGGCGTCGTCGCAGTCGCGGGCCTCGCACTGATCGGCCTCGCGGTCGGCATCCTCGTGCGGACGCAGCTCGCCGGCATCCTCACCATGCTCGCGGTGCTCTTCGCCGAACCGCTCGTCACCGCCATGACCTCGCTGATCGGCGGCGGCTCCGCGCCCGTCTGGACGCAGTTCCTGCCGGTCGCGCTCGCGCAGAACGTCATTCACGGCGGGTCGGCCGGGGTGCCTGTCGGAGTGGCGCTGGCGGCCCTCGCCGCCCTCTCCGCGGCGGCGCTCGCCGCGGCATCCGTCGCTCTGTCCCGGCGCGACCTCTGATGCCCGACGCATCCGACACGACTCACGGGAAAGGACACGACATGAACGACATCCCCACACCCCAGAACCATCCCGCCCCCAGACGCAGGATGCGGACGGTGATCGCGATCGCGGCCGCCGCCGTGCTCGTCGCGGGAGCGATCACAGCGGGCGCGCTCTTCCGGGCGTCCGATCGACCGGCCTCGTCCGCGGATGCGGAGGCGACCAGCGCGCTCGAGACGAGATTGCAGTCTCTCGTCGACGCCGGCTACCCGGCGGCCCTCGCATCGGTGACCTCGCCGGATGGTGAGGTCGAGAACGCGGTCGCCGGCGAGGGCGACATCGAGACCGGCCAGGCGCCTCCACCCGACGCAGAAGTGCGGATCGCCAGCAACACCAAGATGTTCGTCGCGACGATCGTGCTTCAGCTGGTCGACGAGGGCCTCGTCGACCTGGACGCTCCGATCGACACGTATCTTCCCGGGCTGATCAGGGGAGCGGGGATCGACGGCGCCGGCATCACCGTGCACCAGCTGCTGCAGCAGACGAGCGGTCTGCCGGAATACGCCGACCGGATCGCGGCCGATGCCTTCGGCGCGCAGGAGAAGTACATCTCTCCGCGGGACATGCTCGACATCGCCCTCACTCGCCCTGCGAGCTTCGCGCCGGGGGAGAGATGGGAGTACAGCAACACGAACTACCTGGTGCTCGGGCTGCTCATCGAGGCGGTGACCGACCGCGCGATCGCCCAGCAGATCGATGAGCGCATCGTGACGCCGCTGGGACTCGAACACACGTACTTCCCCGCCCCCGGTGAGCTCCCGCTCCGCGGTGAGCACCCCACCGGTTACCACGCCGACGTTCCGGGGGAGCTGCGTGACATCTCCGCCATGGACACGTCATTCGCCTGGTCGGCCGGAGCCATGGTGTCCACTCCGGCAGAGCTCAACACCTTCATGCGCGCTCTACTGAACGGCGAGCTGCTGAGCGGTGCCGGGCTCGAGACGATGAAGACCACCGTGCCGGCGGGCGATGAGCTCTGGCCCGAGGCGGAGTACGGACTCGGTCTGCAGCGGTACCCGCTCAGCTGCGGAGGATTCGCCTGGGGGCACGGAGGCGACATCCCCGGTACCCAGACGCGCAACGCCGTCGCACCGGACGGCACCGCCGTCACGATCGCAGTGACCGCGCTTCCCTGGGCGGTGGTCTCCCCGGATGACGACGAGGTGCTGCTCGAGCAGTATCGGATCGTCGTCGAGGCGCTCGATGAGACACTGTGCGATCGGTGATCACACCTCGCTCCACTCCGGGTCCTGCCTCCCGACGGGGGTGGGGCCCGGCGTGGTTGACTGAGTCCATGTCCCCTGCGGAGCCGCCCTCCCGGCGCGCCGAACGCGTGCGCCGCGCGATCCCGCCGATTCTCGTGCTCGCTGCGGCCGTCGGCTACCTCGGCGCCGATCTGTGGCTCGACGAGCTCCCCGCGACAGTGCCGGGCGATGTGTCGCCGATCGTGCACGCCGCTCTGGTCGCCCTGCAGGCCGTCCTACTCGTCTTCCGCCAGCGCGCACCGATCATCGTCTTCGCCGGCGCCGTGCTCCTCGACGCCGTGATCCTGGCGACCTCGGCGGGGGAGCTGGGGGTCGGCTCGCTGGGCGTGATCCTCGCCGCCTATGCGATGGCTCGGCGCAGCCCGCGCAACCCGGCGCTGACGGCGCTCGCCCTCGGCGCGCTCGTGACCACCGGCGTCGGCGCGAGTGCGCTGCTCCTGGGGTCACGCGAATCGGCGCTCGTCCTGATCCTCACCGTGATCGCACGCATCGCCCTGCAGTACGCGGCACCGGCGGCCGTCGCCGAGTACGTGCGCGGGCGCGAGCGTCTCGCGGATGCGCTGCAGGAGCAGGCGAGGATGGCCGAGCGGGAGCGGCACGAGCGCGCCGAGCGCGAGGTGCGTGCCGAGCGCGAGGCCCTCGCGCGGGAACTGCACGACATCGCCGGGCATCACCTCTCGGGGATCATCGTGAGCGCCCAGGCCGCCAACGCTCTCACCCGCAGCGATCTCGACCGGGCGCGGGAGATGATGCAGACGGTCCAGGACGATGCCCGCATCGCGCTCGCCGACCTCCGACGGACGGTCGGGCTCCTGCGCAGCGATGACGACGCACCCTCAGGTGCCCCGAGCCCGGTGCCGACCATCGCCGGCATCCCTGCGCTCGTGGATATCGCGCGCGAACGGGGCCAGCGCGTCGCACTCGCCTCCGTCGGGGATGCGCGTCCGGTGGGTGCGCTCGCCGAGACCACCGCGTACCGGATGGTGCAGGAGTCGCTGGCGAACGTCGCGAGACATGCGCCCGGCGCGGCGGGAGCCGTGACCGTGCGGTTCGGAGCGGATGCCGTGGAGATCACGGTCGCCAACGAGCCCTCCGCCGAAGTCCGGACGCGGGAGACGACCGACAGCTCGGGCGCCGGCTACGGGCTCTCCGGCATGGCGGAGCGGGCCGAACTCATCAGGGCGCACCTGTCAACAGGGCCCGACGACGACGGCGGATGGACCAATCGCCTGAGCATCCCCTACGACGGACGGAGCACCCCATGATCCGTGTTCTCATCGCCGACGACCAGGCCGTCGTGCGCGCCGGGCTCGCCGTCATCCTCGGAGCCGAGGCCGACATCGAGGTGATCGGCGAAGCGGTCGACGGCGCCGACGCCGTGAGTCTCGCCCGCAGCCTCCGCCCCGACGTCGTCTGCATGGACATCCGGATGCCGGGAACAGACGGCATCGCAGCCACACGCGAGATCGTCGGAGACGCAGCCCTGGCGACCGACGTGCTCATCCTCACCACCTTCGATGTCGACGCCGATGTCTTCGCCGCTCTCGAGGCAGGCGCCGCCGGGTTCCTCCTCAAGGGCGCCGACGAGCACACGCTGCTCGCCGCGGTCCGCTCGGTGGCCGCCGGCGACGGAACACTCGACCAACGCCTGACCCGCCGCATCCTGCACGAGTTCGCCGACCGCCGTCGAGCGAGCAGCGCGCAGGTTCCGGCCGAGGGGCCTCCGCTCACCGAGAGGGAACTGGATGTGCTCCGACTCCTCGCCGAGGGGCTGTCGAATGCCGAGATCGCCGACCGTCTCTTCGTGGAACTGACGACCGTCAAGTACCACCTCGCCGGCATCCTCCAGAAGACCGGAGCCCGCGACCGCCTGCAGGCCGTGCTCTGGGGGATCAGGGCCGGGGTCGTCGAGGCGGGATGACTGGGGCCGCACCGTGGCCCTCAGATGAACGTGCTCAGCGCGTGCCGGTCGCTGTCCTGTCGTCCCGCGTCTATCCGTTCTGCCCATCGTCCCGCGGCGCTGGCTCGATGAGCCTGAACAGCCCGGTCATGTCGCCGGGGCCGAAACCGCGAGAGGTGTAGAGGTCGGTGCCCGCGGCGGTCGAGAACAGTCCGACGAAGGCCGTTGCCGGGGAGACCATGGCGATTCGCTCCGTCAGGCGATCCAGCATGCGCGCCCCCAGGCCGGTCCCCTGAAAGGCCGGGAGGACGGCCAGGTCCTGCACGTAGAAGTACTTCACGCCGTCTCCGACGACGCGCCCCATGCCTACAGCCGCGTCTCCGGCATACGCGACCACGCCGAACGTCGAGCCGGCCAGGGAATCTGCGATCGTCGCCCAGTCGAAGGCGTCGTGCCAGCCCACCGATTCCGCGATCGATCGATGCTCGGCAGCCGTCGCCACCCGGTCGAGGATTGTTGTCGCTTCAGCCATCTCGGTCCGTTCGCGTGTCTGGGGGCGTGACGATGTCGCACTCGGATCGCCGTGATCGAGCATCGCCGAGCATTCTGCCACGGCCAGCGCTGCACGACCTCAGCGAGCTCGAGCGTCTGCTCGGAAAGCTCACGGCCGACCCCGGCATACGCTGAGTCGCACGCTGCCCGAGGCATCCCGAGGAACAGCCCCCGCTAGAGCAGTCGACGCTGCGAGGCCCACACCGTGAGTTCGTGGCGCGACGACAGCTGCAGCTTCCTCAGCACCGATGAGACGTGCGTCTCGACCGTCTTGATCGAGATGAACAGCGCTGCGGCCACCTCCTTGTAGGCGTATCCGCGGGCTATCAGCCGCATCACCTCCTGCTCGCGTGCCGACAGTCGATCGAGTTCGTCGGTCGTCGTGGCGATCTCGCCGGCGACCGCGCCGAAAGCGTCGAGCACGAACCCGGCGAGCCGCGGCGAGAACACCGCATCCCCGTCGGCGACGGCGTGCACGGCGCGGCTGACCTCCCCGCCGGATGAGCCCTTGGTGATGTAGCCGCGCGCACCGGCGCGGATCACCCGCACGACGTCGGCTGCGGCATCCGACACGCTCAGCGCCAGGAACCGGGCCGTCGTGGGCAGCGAGCCGCGGATCACCGACTCGCCGCCGGTGGAGTCGTCGCCGCTGCCACCCGGAAGGTGCACGTCGAGCAGCACCACATCGGGCACGGTCTCGCGGATCATCGCAATGGCGGACGGCACGTCGGCTGCCTCCCCGATCACCTCGACGCTCGCATCGAGATCGGCGCGGAGTCCCGAGCGGAAGATCGAATGGTCGTCGACGATCACGATGCGGATGCTGTCAGCCACGAGCGTCCTCGCCTTCATCCGTGTTCGCCGGCGCGTTCGGCGCCTGCGCGTTCGTCGCGCCCCGCGGCACGGTCGACAGTCGCAGATGCACCTCGGTGCCGCTCTCATCGCTGCGCACGGTGCCCGAGCCCCCGGCTCGACGCATCCGACCGATGATCGACTCCCGCACGCCCAGGCGGTCGCCCGGCACGTCGTCCAGTCGGAAGCCCGGACCCCGATCACGCACGAAGACGTCGACGTCGGTCGCATTGCCCTCGATGTAGACAGAGACCTCCCCCGTCGCGTGCCGTGCGGCATTCAGCATCGCCTCTCGCGCCGCCGCGGCGAGTTCCCCGCTCGCACGCTCGGTGGAGAGGCCCGCCGAGACCACCTCGATCCGCACCGGGTAGTCGAGTTCCAGGCCCCCGGCATAGTCGCGCAGGTCGGTCGCCAGATCGCTGTCGGCCGGGGCATCGCCGTCGTACAGCCAGGCTCGCAGCTCGCGCTCCTGCGCCCGTGCGAGCCGAGCCGCCTCGCTCGATGCGCCCGCCCTGTTCTGGATCAGCGCGAGGGTCTGCAGCACGGAGTCGTGCAGGTGCGCGGCCATCTCGCTGCGCTGCTCCTCACGGATGCGCCGCACGCGTTCGCCCGCCAGGTCGCGCCACCGCGGAATCAGGGTCGACAGCAGCACGGCGAGGATGCCGGCGAGCGGGACCAGCACGAGTGCGACACCGGTGCTGCCGACAGGCCGGGTCAGGAGCAGGCCGAACAGCATCGCGAGGAGCGCGATCGAGAGGATCCTGACCAGCATCGTGTGTCGAGGTCCCCGGGCGGTGTCGGTGCGATCGATCAGGGTCGCCCACAGCCCGGCCCCGGTCGCCGCCCCCACGGTGCCGAACACGACCACGGCCGCCGCATCAGGCGGAATCGTTCCCGAGAGCCAGTCGCTGCCGCCGCGCCAGAAGAGCACGATGAGCATGCCGACGCTCGCAGGGACGAGCAGCATCCAGGCCACGGGCACCCGTCGCGACGGGGTGCCGTCGCCGTCGGCCCAGGGCGTGAACGCCCAGCACCAGGCGTAGAGCAGGATGCCGGCCCCGCCGCACATCGTGAGAGCGATGAAGAGCGCACGGACCATCCACACCCGCACGCCCAGGTGACGGGCGAGACCCGCGCTGACGCCTGCGACCAGGCAGTCGCGGTCGCGTGTCAGGGCCTGACGCGGCTCGGGCTGGAGGTCTCCTCCCGCTCGCGACGACACGGCGGAGCGAGAGGGTCGCGCAGACGCGGTCGCGGAAGAGGACATGTCGACATCCAATCATCCGGCGCGCGGATCCGTGACCTCCCCTGGAGAGAATCAGGGGTCGCTCAGGGGTTCACCCCATGGCAGGGATCCGACCGGGGGAGACAGGATTGACACATGACGATTCCGACCGCGCCACCGCCTCCCGCCGACCAGGCCAGCCCGCCGAGGACGGCCGTTCCGCACGGCGCCGAGCGATTCCTCCTGTGGGTCGCCGGTCTCGGAGTGGTCCGCTCCGACGGATGGCTCGGTGGGGTCGCCGCCGGCATCGCCGCCCGGTTGCGGATCGACCCGCTGATCGTGCGCGGCGTCCTCGTGGTCGCAGCGCTCTTCGGCCTGCCGGTGATCTTCCTCTACGCCCTCGCCTGGGCGCTGCTGCCGGATCTCGACGGCCGGGTCCACGTCCGCGACCTGCTGCGGCGGGACTACCAGCCCGTCCAGCTCGGTCTTCTGGGCATGGCCGTCGTCGGGCTGATCCCGACGGCTCCGCTCACCGGACGCCTGTTCGGGTTCGGATACGAGAGCTGGTCGGCGCTGGCGGTCTTCAGCTGGATCGTCGGGCTGGTCATCGTTGGAGGCCTGCTCTTCCTGATCGTGCGTGCTGCAAGCCGCACCCCGGGTGCTTCCGCGCCTGATCTGCCGGTGGCTTCCGCAGATCCGGCGGCCCCGGAGGCATCCGTCCCCCTCGGCGGTTCGGGTACCGCCGAGGGGGCGGATGCCACATCCGCCGCCTCGTCCGAGGTGTACGCCGCACCGGCCGCGTTCATCGACGACGCACCGCCCGCACCACCCGCGCCGCTTCCCTCCGGGGTGCAGGACCCGGCCGAGGTCGCCGCGTGGCGGATCCAGCACCGGGCGTGGAAGGAGCAGGACCAGGCGTGGCGCCGGCGGCAGCAGGATGCCGAACGCATGGCGCGCGATCAGGTCAGACGCGAGCGTCAGGCGGAGGCCGCCGTGTTCGCCGCCGAGGCCGCGGAGCGCCGCCGCATTCGTCGCGCCTCCCGCCCACGCGCGGGTCTCGCGATCGTCGCCTCGGTCATCGGCCTCGCCATCGTCGTCGGCGCTCTGGTCGGGCTCGGCACCGGCGACGCCGCAGTCGGCGGTGCCCTCGGCCTGCTGTCGGCCGCACTGGTGCTCGCGATCGGGATGATCGTCGCCGGTGCCCTCCGACGGCGCAGCGGCTTCCTCGCCTTCGCGACCGTGCTGACGCTCGTCGCCGGATTGGTGGCCGGCGGGTCCTCCGCCTTCCAGGGCGTGAGCATCGGCTGGGCATCGATCTCGAACAATGAGGCCGCGCACGTGCGCCAGCCGTTCGGTGACCTCTCCATCTCGCTCAACCGGCATGACGACGCTCCGCGGCCGATCGTCGTGGAGAAGGGTGCCGGCAGCACCTGGATCTCCGTCGACCCCGGTGTGCAGCTGCAGCTGCGGGCGACCGTCGGAACCGCCGACGTGAGCTGGACGCGGGTCGAGGCAGGCACCGGCGCGATCATCGACAGCGGCACATGGACGGCGACGGAACGCGACGGCGAATCGGTCGTGGCCGAGACGATCTCGGCCGAGAACGCACCGACGACGACCGTGCAGCGTGTGACCATCGCGCAGACCAGCGGCGAGATAGACATCACCCTCATCGAGGCTGAGGAAGAGGACGAGCGATGAGCACTCAGACGACCACCGAGGCGGGCGCAGCAGGGGCGACCGCTGCATCCGCACCCCACGCCGAAGCGGTCACCCCGCCTCGCACCCGCTGGGCGGCCATCGTCTGGGGCGTCCTGTTCGCCGCCGTGGCGGCGACCTCGCTCTGGCTCATCGCCGACGATGACCGCCGCTCGGGCGTCGCCGACTGGGCGCTCACCCTCACACCCGTCACGATCAGCACTCTCATGATCCTGACCATCGGTGTGCTCCTGCTCGTCACCGGCGCGACGGCGTTGCTCCGCACGGTGCAACGCCGGACGGTGCAGCGCCGAACGAGCGCCAGCATCTCGCCGCATTCCGTCGACGATCTTCCCATCGAGTAGCTCGAGGGGCGTGGTTCACGAGGCACCCGGCTCATGCGGCTTCGGCCAGAGAACCGGGTGCATGCGTCGTTCCGTCCGCCTCGAGAGGGGCGAGGTGGGCAGCCTCGGTGAACGTCTCAGCGCTCGGCCGTGCTCGCCTCCAGAACCTTCGCCTGCCCGACCGACCAGACGAACTCGGGCGTCCGGCCGTTCACGGCGTGGTCGCCGAGCTGTCGGGCCTTGAAGATCCACGGGTTGTGCGATGACACGGTGCGAGCGTTCCGCCAGTGGCGGTCGAGAGCGGTGCCCGACCTCACGGCAGATGCGCCGAGCGTGTCGAACAGCCGAGAGGCGGCGCGGGGCACCAGGTCGGTGAGCACGATCTGCGCCTGCGCCGAGCGGAGTTCGGCCGCGATCACGGCAGCCTCCGTCTCCGGTGTGCCCAGCACGTCTGCTGCGTGCTGGACCGCTCGAGCGACGTCGAGCACGAGCGCCCTGGCCGTCGCACTCGTCGCCGTCAGCTCGCCGACGATCTGCAGGATCTGAGGGTCGTCGGCCACTCGCTCGGCGCTGCCGTGGCTGTAGGTGCGAGTGCGTGCCCGCACCTGAGCGACGGTGTCGCGCTCGATCGCGGCGGCGATCCCGGCCAGCACCGACAGCAGCGTCAGCTGATAGACCGCCGTCTGGAATGGGAACCGCGACGTGAACGGCTCGACGTCGTCTTCATCGACCGAGGCGTCCGTGAACACGGCAGTGCCGGTGCCCGTCAGCGGCTGTCCGAAGCCGTCCCAGTCGTCGGAGATCTCCACTCCGTCCTGATGCCTGCGGATGAGGGCGGTCACGGTCGTGCCGTCGAGGTCGACGGTCGCGTCGATCCACTCCGCGAAGATGCTGCCCGTCGTGTAGAACTTGCGTCCGTCGACGCGCCAGCTTCCATCAGGGCGTCGGGTCACGCGCGTCGCATTCGTCCCCACTGCGGCGGCACCGTTCTCCGACCACGCGTTGCCGACCAGCTCTCCGTCGGCGATGCGCTCGAGCCAGCGGGAGCGCCGCTCACTCGGCGTCGCAGCCAGGATGTGCTCGACGTAAGCGATGTGGCCACGGAAGATCTGCGGGAGGTTCGAGTCGGCCGCGGCGAGCTCGATCAGCACCTCGGCGAAGGATTCCCAGTCCAGCCCGAAACCGCCGTGCTCGATCGGCAGCCGGAGCCGACCGAAGCCCGCTGCGCGGAGGGCGGTGACCTGGGCGAACGGCAGCTCGTGATCCTTCTCCCGCGCGACCGTGCCCGCCGCGATCTCTGCGATGACCGGGCGCAGTCGCTCCCGCACGGCATCGAGCCGCCGCGTCTGCTCGCCCATCAGGTGTACAGCGAGATCGGCTGGAGCTCGCCGTTCAGCGTCCAGGCGCCGACCTCGAGCTTCTTGTAATCGATCGGATCGTGCAGCGAGTGCGTGCGGATGTTCCTCCAGAACAGGTCCAGCCCGACATCCGCACGCGCGGAACTCGAGCCGGTGATCTCGAAGATCCTGTTCGCGACCTCGATGCCGACCTCGGTCGAGACGACCTTGACCTTGGCGATCTCGATGGCCAGTTCCCCTCGGCGCGCCGCCGTGACCCCGTCTCCCTCATCCACGACCTCGTCGAAGAGACGCCCGGCGCGGTCCGCCAGCGCCTCGACCGCCGCGATCCGCGAAGAGAACTCGCCCACGACGCGCTGCACGAACGGGTCGTCGCGGTACGAGTCGGCCTGGCTGAGGAACCAGGCGCGCGGGCGTGCACGGACGATGTCGAGTCCCCGGGCGAGTGCTCCCTCGGCGACACCGAGGTAGAGGTTGCCGAAGGCGAGCTGGATGCCTGGCGTGATCAGCGTCGAGAAAGGCTCGTCCCCGAGTTCGCCGAGCAGGTCGTCGGCAGAGACGCGCACGTCTTCGAAGCGGACGGACCCGCTCGCCGACAGCCGCTGTCCCAGTGCATCCCAGTCGCCGAGATATCGGATGCCGTCGCGGTCGTGGTCCAGCACGACGAACAGCACCTGACCGTCGCGCTCGCCGCCGCGCACGAGTGCGGCCGCCAGCACGACGTCGCCGGCCGAGGCACCGGTCGAGAAGCGCTTGAGACCGTTGAGTCGATACCCCTCGCCGTCGACGGTCAGTTCGAGGTCGGGGTCGGTCGGGTTCACGGAGTCGCCCCACACCCATCGGCCCTCTGTGGTCTTGCGGTGCCATCTCTCCTGCACCGACGGGTCGGCTGCGAAGCCGATGTTGCCCGAGTTGATGTAGTGGTACGCGAGAACCTGGGCGACCGACGCATCGGCGCGCGACAGGACGCGGATGACGAGGAAGGCCGTCTCCCAGTGCGCACCGCCACCCCCGAACTCGGCCGGCTGCAGAAGCGTCACCAGCCCCGCCTCGCGGAGCAGGTCGAGCTCGACCGTCGGGTCCTGATTCGCTCGGTCGCGCTGCAGCGCATCGCTCTCGAGCTCGGCGGCGACGCGCTCGGCGATGCCGCGCCAGTGCGCGCGTTCTTCGGCATCCGCCGTTCCCGTCCATCGGCTGCGGTGGGTGGTCTCTGCGATGACGCTCATCGGGCGCCCTCCTTCTCGGTGAGTTCTGTCAGGTCGTCGAGTTCCGCCGGAGCGGAAGCGGCCGCTGCATCCACCAGCGGCCCGCCGAGCGTGCCGTCGAGAGCCGACGCGCCGCCCTCGTAGGCGCCGCGGTAGGCGTGCGCGGGATGCCACTCGGGCACCACGGGGGAGCCGTCGCCGCTGAGTCGTCCGCGCAGCGTGCCCTCGGGGTAGTCGTCCCAGGTGCGCCCGCGGCGGCGGAGCTCGGGCACGAGGTGGTCCACGATGTCCTCGAACGACCCGGGTGTCACGACGTAGGCGATGTTGAAGCCGTCGACACCGCCGACCTCGACCCATCGTTCGAGCTCGTCCGCCACGGTCTGCGGGCTGCCCACGATGACGGGACCGATGCCGCCGATCCCGACGTAGTGGGCGATGTCGCGAGGCGTCCACTTGCGCTCCGGATCGGCCTTGGTGAAGACCGAGAGGGCGGATCGCCCGGCATCCGTGTCGACGTATTCGAGGGGGACGTCGGGGTCGTACTGCGACAGGTCGAGTCCCGTCCATCCGGCATAGAGTGCCAGCGCGCCCTCGACCGAGACACAGCGGCGATAGTCATCGAGCTTCGCCTGAGCCTCCTCGTCCGTCGCCGCGACGACGACCGTGACCAGGGTGAGGATCTTGACCGAATCCCGTGGGCGCCCGAGAGCCTCGGCGCGATCGCGGATGTCGTCGGTGACCGGACGCGTCGCCTCCGGACGCAGCCCGTTGATGAAGATCGCCTCGCCGTGCTTCGCGGCGAACTGGCGTCCGCGAGGGGAGGCACCAGCCTGGAACATCACCGGCGTGCGCTGCGGGCTGGGTTCGGCGAGATGGATGCCGGGAACCCGGTAATGCCGCCCCTCGTGGCCGATCGGGTGCACGCGCGACGCATCCGCGAAGACGCCGGCCTCCCGATCGCGCAGCACGGCGGTGTCCTCCCACGACCCTTCCCACAGCTTGTACGTGACGTCGAGGAACTCCTCGGCGATCTCGTACCGGTCGTCGTGCGCGATCTGCGTGTCGAGTCCGAGGTTTCGGGCGGCGGAGTCGAGGTAGCTCGTCACGACGTTCCATCCCACGCGGCCGCGTGTGAAGTGGTCGAGAGTCGAGAACCTGCGCGCCAGCGCGTACGGCTGCTCATAGGTCGTGGCGACGGTCACACCGAATCCGAGATGCTCGGTCGCGTGCGCCATGGCGGAGATCTGCACGACGGGGTCGCCGAGGGGAACCTGCGTCGCATCACCGAGCGCCGTGGCGGCGGAGTCGCGATAGACGTCGTACGTCCCGAGCACGTCAGCGATGAAGATCGCATCGAACCTGCCCCGCTCGAGGGTCTTCGCGAGATCCACCCAATAGTCGAGATCGTGGTACCGATCGGCCTGGTTCTCAGGGTGCCGCCAGAGTCCTGGAGCCTGGTGAGTCACGCAGGTCATGTCGAAGGCGTTCAGGATGATGCGGCGAGACATGGTGCTCCTCAGGAGATCGGGGACGTCGCGACCATAGCCACTCGAGCAGTGCGGCGACCCGCCGGATGACTCTTCGCGTCGCTCCACGACGAACTGTTACGTCCGCGATGCGGTGGTCGTCCCTCGGCTCCTAGCGTGAGCGCCGATCTGCTTCCCCGACCCGACGCCTTGAGGAGCCCCCATGTCATTCCTTCCGAGCCGCCGTCGCCGCCGCGTCCTCCTCGGTGCCGCCGCTCTGACGGCCGCGACCATCGCGGTCGCCGGCTGCGCGACCCAGAGCCCCGAGTCCGGTGGTGAGGGCGCAGACGGCGACTTCTCGGGCCAGACCCTCAATGCGCTGCTCATCACGTCGCACGAGGGCGCAGGAAACTGGCTCAAGGAGCACTTCGAAGAGGAGACCGGCGCTGAGGTGAACCTCACGATCGTGCCCTACGACGAGATCGGCTCGACCCTCGCCCTCGACCAGCAGTCGGGAGCGAACACGTTCGACGTGGCGGCCCCCTGGTACGTGTCGATCGGGGACCTCGCCGAGGGCGGCTCCATCCAGGACCTCACCGACTGGATCGACGAGACCCCGTCGCTCGAGGAGGACGACTTCATCCCCTCGATCAACGATCCCTACACGCTGGTCGGCGACCGCCGCTACGGCCTGCCCTTCGACGGCGACACGCACGTGCTCTTCTACAACAAGGAGATCCTCGAGCGGAACGGCATCACCGAGCCCCCCGCGACCTGGGACGAGTACCTCGCAGACGTGAAGACCATCACCGAGAACGAGGGTGATGACGGCGTCTACGGATCCGCGATCTTCGGTCAGAAGTCGCCGCTGATCCTCGGCGCCGCCTACGCGAACCGCCTGGCGGGCTTCGGCGGCGAGTTCGTCGACGAGGACGGCAAGCCCACGATCAACTCCCCGGAAGCGGTGGCCGCTGCCGAGGCGCTGGTGGATGCGGTGCCCTACGCCTTCCCGACGGCTGCCGAGACCGACTTCGGCGTCGGCAACGGCGCGTGGTACGACGGCAAGGTCGCGTTCATCGAGAACTGGACCGACCTGGGCGTGGGCTCGGAGACCAACCCCGATTCGAAGGTCGCGGGCAAGTGGGGCGTGACCACGTTGCCCGTCGGCGGCGAGAACACCGAGGCGCGCGCCTCGCTGGTGGCCGGCTTCACGTGGGTCGTCGCCGCGAACACCGAGAAGACGGACCTCGCCAAGGCCTTCATCGAGTACGCCTCGTCCAGCGAGGTCAACTCCGAGCTCATCGTCGCCGACCCGCAGACGGGCATCGACCCGAACCGCGAGTCCTCGCTCGAGAGCGAGGCGTATGGCGAGACCTACCCCGACCTGCAGCGGGTCAACCGCACGACGCTGAGTGGCTCGCTGGCCTGGCCCACCGGTGAGAACGCCTCGCAGGCCGCGCAGATCCTCACCGACGAGCTGGCCAAGCTCATCGCGGGTGAGGGCGGCACCGCCCAGGACACGCTCGACCGAGTGCAGGCCGAGTGGGAAGAGATCCTTGGCTGACGCCTCGTCGATCCGCGTGCGCATCGCCCGCGCGTCCGGCCCCGTGCCGCGACGGGCGGGCGGTCCGTCGCGGTCCCGCACCGCACGACTGCTGACCGCGCCGACCATCCTGTCGATCGTCGTGCTCGGTGCGTATCCGCTCGTCTTCATCCTCGCCGCGGCCTTCACCGATTCGACACTCGGGAGACCGTTCCAGGAGTGGGTGGGAACCGCGAATCTCGAGACGATACTCGCGGATGCCGACGTCGTCGCGTCGTTCGCTCGGACGGTCGCGTATGCCGTCGTGGTGGCCGTCGTCAGCGTGGTGCTGGGGGTCGCGATCGCCGTCGCGCTGGAGCGTGCGACCCGCGCAGGCGCCGTCGTGCGCACGCTGCTCCTGCTTCCTCTCATCACACCTCCGGTGGTGGTCGGAACCCTGTGGAAGCTCGTGTTCAATCCCGGCGGCGGACTCCTCGCCACCGTGCTTCCCGGCGTCTCGCTCGCGCCGCTGTCGACCACGGCATGGGCGCTCCCGGCGATCGGCCTCGCCGACGTCTGGCAGTGGACGCCGCTGATCGTGATCCTCGTCTACGCCGCGCTGCTCACGCAGGACCCCTCCGTGCGAGAGGCGGCGTCCCTCGACGGAGCACATGGAGCCGGTCTGTTCCGGCACATCACCTGGCCGGCCATCGCGGGCACGGTGATCGCCGCGCTCTTCATCCGGCTCGTCATCGCGCTGAAGGTCTTCGACCTCGTGTTCGTGATGACGTCGGGCGGACCCGGTCAGGCCTCGACCGTGACGACCTATCTCATCCAGCAGGTCGCCCTCAAGGAGTTCGACATCGGTCGGGCGTCCGCGATCACCCTCGTGTTCGCGGTCATCGTGACCGTGGTGACCCTCGTGGTGGCGGTCTTCGCACGAAAGGCCCGGCATGACTGAGTCGCGCACCCGTCTGCGGCCGGTCGCGAGCAGTGTGCTGTTCGCGGCGCTCGCCGTCACCCTCGTCCCCCTCGCGTATCTGTTCTCGGTGTCGCTGATGGGGCGTGACGAGACGGTCTCGGGAGTCCTGTGGAGCGCCGCCCCGCACTGGGAGAACTGGGGCGACGTGCTGTCGACCGACATCCCGCGTTCGATCCTGAACTCCCTGGCCGCGGCTCTCGGCGGCGCTGCCGTCTCACTCGTCATCGCAGTCCCCGGCGCGTGGGCCATCGTGCGCCACAACGCAGGTGGCCGCACGCTCGCGGCGACACTGATGAGCCCGTGGCTGCTTCCGCCGATCGTCGCCGTGGTGCCGCTGCTGACGCTTCTGCGATCCGTGGGGCTGAACAACACGCTTCTCGGACTCACGCTCGTCTACGCACTCGTCAACGTCCCCGTCGCCGTCTGGCTGCTGGAGGGCTTCATCCGCCGGCTCCCGGTCGAGATCGAGGAGGCGGCGCGCATCGACGGAGCGGGCACTCTGCGGATGCTGTGGTCGGTCGTCGTGCCGCTGCTGCTGCCGAGCCTCGTCGCGATCGGCATCATCGTCGCGATCCTCAACTACAACGAGTTCCTTCTCGCGACCTTCCTCACCCAGAGCGTGGACTCGCAGACCTTCCCGGTCGCGCTGTCGCTCTTCTACGGAGACCGCACACCGCACTTCGGCAAGATCGCGGCCGCGTCGTTCATCGGGGTGATCCCGGTCTTCGCCGCCGCGGTGTTCTTCCAGCGCTGGCTCGTGGGGGGACTGAGTGCCGGGGCTGTGCGCTGAGGCGGGAACCACGCACTGCCAGTAACCCATTCCGGTATATCGAGGTTGTATACCGGTTGCCGCGTAATCCCCGGGCATTTTCCTGATCTCTTAGATGGGTCGCGACTGGGAGCGACTCGAATCGGATGGGGAAGACGATGACTGGGGAGCGTGGTTTCGTGCGTGCGCGCAGAAGGACGACAGGCGAGGCGAAGACGACCGGGGGAGCGAAGACGCGAGGTCGGGGCATCGCGGCGATCATCGTGGGGATGGTCATGGCGGTGACCGGACTTCTGGGGTCTGCTGTTCCGGCCACCGCGGCTCCGACGGTGACGTATCCCGGCGCGATCAGCGGTGTGTCCCTCGAGAATCAGCACGGTGGCGGGCCGCTCGTGCAGTGGCAGAACGTGAGGATCTCCGGCAAGTGGACAGTGCCGGCCGGAGCACAGGCGGGGGAGACCTTCGGGATGACGCTCCCCGCTGAGTTCAGTCGGCAGTCCGCCGGGGAGTTCACCATCGCCGATCCCGTGACGGGTCTGGTCATGGCGAACTGCGCCGTGGCGGCGGGTGGCGGGCCCGACATGGTCTGCACTCTCACCGAAGCGGTCGAGGGTCTCGAGAAGGTCGGAGGCACGTTCTGGATGGAGGCACGGGCCTCGCAGACGACGACCAGCGAGACGGTCGAGTTCGACCTGGGCGACACGGTCGAGATCGTCGATCTCCCCGGCGACGGCGGAGTGGTGCCCGAAGACCCGGCCGAACAGGAAGAGCCCTACAAGTACGGCGGGGAGACCGCGACCGATGGACTGTTGAAGTGGGTCATCGGGATTCCGAGCGGCTATGTCGATGAGGGGTCGTTCACGATCACCGACACGCTCGACGCGGGACTCACGGGGCATCACTACACCGGCGACGTGAAGCTGGTTCAGCGTGCGGTCGTGAACGGCGCGCTGGTCGGGGACGCGAGCGAGGTCGACCCTTCGGCCTACGTGATCGACCTGGCAGACGACGGGCGCTCGTTCGAGTTCGTGGCGTCCGGTCTGCCGGCCGGAGGGTTCGCATACGAGCTGGTCTACTTCACGCAGGCAGACGCACCCGTGGCCGAGGGTGACATCTTCGGCAACCACGCGATCGTCGACACGTTCGAGACGTCGGCGACCCACACGGTCGTCGAGTCCGGTGGGGGCGACGGCAGCGGTGTCGCCTACACGACGTTCTCGATCACGAAGCAGATCACCGGTGCACAGGCGGACGCCGTGCGCGACGCGACCTACACGGTGCGGTACTCGGTCAAGGGATCGGATGCCCCGCCCGCCACGATGTCGGTTCCCGTGGGGCAGCCGGTGGTCAGCGCGCGTGCGCCCCTCGGATCGACCTTCGTGATCGAGGAGATCGATCTGCCGGAGATCCAGGGCGTGACGTGGGGTGAATGGACGATCGCCGGCGAGGGCGTCGTCGACGGCGGCGACGGCACCTACGAGGTGACACCGCAGACCACTGCCGGTGTCGAGCTGACCCTGACCAACACCGCCAACCCGGTGCCGGTCGTGACGCCGACTCCGACGCCGTCACCGGTCGTGACGCCGACACCGGTCGTGACCCCGACTCCGACGCCGTCACCGGTCGTGACGCCGACTCCGACGCCGAGCCCGATCGCGGCCCCCGGCGGGCTGGCGCTGACGGGAGGCGAATCGGGTGCAGCGTTCCTGTCCCTCGCATTCGCGCTGATCGTCGGTGGCGGACTGGCCACAGGCATCGCCGCGAGGCGACGGTCGAGCACCGGACGTCGTTGACGTGAGACACGCACAGCAGAAGCCCACTCGCTCTCCGCGGGTGGGCTTCTTCTGTGCGTCCGGCGCCTGGGCTCAGCGGATCGCGTACACGGCGCCGCCGACGATCACAGCCACGATCGTGGTCCAGCCGATGATCGCGACAGCCTGCCAGACGAGGATGCGGACCTTGCCGACGCCCGACGCGGCGAGCATGGTGGCCGTGAAATGGGTGGGCAGGAGCAGCGGGCCGAGCAGGCTGACGCCCGGCACTCCGTAGCGCTCGAAGGCCCGCTGGAACTTCTCGCGGCGGGCACTGCCGCGGTCGGAATCCGCGGAGTCGGCGGGAACCGTCTCGACGGCTCCGCCTCCGGCGACCACAGCCTGCCGGCTGCGCGACCGGTTCACGATCGCTGTGCGCGCCCCCGAGCTGGCGACGACGAGCACAGCGACGCAGAGGAAGTTGCCGATGATCGCCGCGATCGCCGCGACCACGGGGTGGATGCCGCCGATGATGCCGATCGACACGGCACCCTCACCCTCGATGAAGGGGATCGCCCCGGCGAGGGCGACGATGAGCGGCTGGACGAGTTCGGGCACCTGGGCGACGAAGCCCTGGAAGGTCTCGATGAGATTCATGGGGTGGCTCCTGCCGGTCTGAGCGACGGTGTCTCCGTCGCGATGCATCCAGTCCACCGCCTTTCGCCCGACCGCGGCAGTGTCGCAGCGTCACTGCTTTCCGGGTGGTTCGCCTGCGGCATCCGTGACATGTGTCACGCCCGTACTCTGGGGGCATGAGCAGCACTTCTCCGGTCGCCGACCACTCCGGCGACCCGCCGCCCGGCGCGCGCCAACTCGCCCGGGGCATCACCGCGACCTGGTGGTACACATTCTCGGCCGTCGTCTTCCTCGAGCTGTTCCTGGTGCTGATCTGGACGCTGCAGGCCCTCGCCGTACCGGGCGACGTGGCGGCTCCGTTCATCGTGGGGCTGGGAGGGCTCGTCTGGTGGGCTTCGACGATGGTGCTGCTCGCCGGGTACCGCCACCGGCTCGATGCGGAGCCCGGAATCGCGTGGACGCGCATCGCGCTGCCTCTGCTGACAGCGGTCGGCTACGGAGCCGTCGCCGGACTGGTGATCGACAGCTGGCTGCTCGCCCTCATGCCTGTCGCTCAGTCGGTGGTGCTGCTCAACTGGCCCAAGGGCATCCGCCTGCGGATCGTCGCGCTCGCCACCCTGCTGCTCGTTCTCGTCGCCTTCGTCGACGCGGCGAGGGGCGCTGCAGACATCGGCGTCGCCGGCTGGATCCCCGCGCTGTATGCGATCATCATCCCGGCGATGTCGGTCAGCTCCCTCTGGTGGTGGGATGTGCTCGTCACCGTCGACCGCGCCAGGGCATCCGAGTCGAGACTCGCTGCGACGCAGGAGCGGCTGCGCGTCGCCACGGATGTGCACGACCTGCAGGGGCACCACCTGCAGGTGATCGCCTTGCAGCTCGAATTGGCCGAGCGCCTCATGGGGATCGACCCCGATGCGGCTCTGGAGCAGCTGCAGGCAGCCAGAGTGAGTGTCGACGAAGCGCGGCAGGGCACCCGCGACCTTGCGACGCGCTTCCGTTCGGTGCCGTTGGGCGACGAGGTCGCGAATGCGCGAGATCTTCTCGCCGCGGCCGGACTCGACGTCGAGGCCGATATCGCACCGGACGCCGACGACGCGCCATCGTCGGCTCTCGGACCCGTGATCAGGGAGACCACGACCAATGTCCTGCGGCACGGCGCCGGGCGCCGCGCGCGTCTCGCCCTCCGCCGGGTCGCCGACGGCTGGCGTTACGAGGTTGCGAACGATGTGGCGGCCGGCGCCGGGGGAGAGCCGGTGGGGTCGGGGCTCGACGGGGTCAGACGACGCATCTCGGAAGCGGGCGGAACCCTGGAGATCCGCGAGGACGCCGGTGAGTTCATCGTCTCGGTGACGGTGCCGGCATCTGAGATGCAGCCTGCTGACGAGGAGGGCACGCGATGATCCGGGTGCTCCTCGCGGACGATGAGGGCATGATCCGTTCGGCTCTCGCCGCGCTGCTGCGCCTCGAGGGAGACATCGAGGTGGTGGCCGAGTGCGCCGACGGAGAGCAGGCGCTCGCTGCCGCGCTCAGGTTGACCCCCGATGTCTGCCTGCTGGACCTCGAGATGCCGGGGCTCGACGGCGTCGAGGTCGCCGAGCGGCTGAACCGGGCGATCGTCACGCGCTGCGTCGTGGTCACCCGTCACGCCCGCCCAGGGGTGCTGCGGCGCGCGCTCGCATCGGGCGTCGCAGGTTTCCTCCCGAAGTCCCGAGGCGCCGATCAGGTCGCCGATGTGATCCGCAGGGTCGCGGCGGGAGCTCGCTATGTCGATCCCGAGATCGCGGCCGACGCGCTGAGCGATGAGCGTTCGCCCCTCACCGATCGTGAGCTGGACGTGCTGCGTGCGGGGCGTCGTGGTGAGACCACGACCCAGATCGCGAGGGCGTTGTCCCTCGCCCCGGGCACGGTGCGCAACCACATCTCCGCGGTGCTCGCGAAACTGTCGGTGGGCACACGGCAGCAGGCGGTGCTGATGGCCGAGGAGCGCGGCTGGATCTGACGCAAGCGCGCCGACCCCGTGACGAGCAGGAGGGCGGGTGGGGCTGTGGGAGGTGCCCCACCCGCGAGCCGCTCAACAGGGGAGAGTGCGGCTCAGACCGGAAGCGGGCTCATGTTCCCCCAGGCCGACTTCGGGTCTCATGTGCAAGACCCCGAAGTCGACCGAAAGTGACGCTGAGGTCAGGATCTCGCTGAACTTCTTCCGGAGTCAGTGCTCATGACGTGCGTCGTCGTGCGTGTGACGAGCGTGCTCGTCTTCCAGGATCATGCCGACCGAGGTCGCGCAGGCGTCGCCCTTCCATGCCTCGAGGCCCTCTCGAACGGCGAAGATCGCGATGACGAGTCCGGCGACGGCATCCGCCCACCACCAGCCGAACAGGCTGTTGAGGGCCAGTCCGATGAGCACCGCGGCCGACAGGTAGGTGCAGATCAGCGTCTGCTTCGAGTCGGCGACCGCCGTGGCGGATCCGATCTCGACACCCGCCCGTCGCTCGGCGAACGACACGAGCGGCATGATCACCACACTGAGCGCGGTCAGCACGAGACCGACAGCGCTGTGCTCGGGCCGGTCTCCGCCGAGCAGAGACAGCGCAGACGACGCAGCGACATAGACCGCGAGCGCGAAGAAAGCCACGGCGATCACCCGCAAGGTGGGCTTCTCCCAGCGCTCGGGATCGCGGCGGGTGAACTGCCAGGCGACGGCGGCGGCCGACAGCACCTCGATGCTCGAGTCGAGTCCGAACCCGATCAGCGCGGCAGACGAGGCGGCCGACCCCGCGGCGATCGCGACGACGGCCTCGATCACGTTGTAGACGATCGTGAAGGCCACGATGAGCCGGATGCGGCGATGCAGCGTCGCGCGCCGCTCGGGGGTGAGGGCGGTCACCGACATCAGCAGCTGCACCCGTCTCCGTCGCAGCAGCCGGGGTCGACGATCAGCATGACGCGCATCAGCTCGTCGAGGGCTGTGGCGAGGTGCGGGTCTGCGAGCGCATAGCGGCTGCGGCGTCCGTCGGGGGCGCTCTCGACGAGACCGCATCCCCGCAGACAGGCGAGGTGATTCGACAGGAGCTGACGGCTGACCCCGAGCTCGTCCGCGAGGTCGGAGGGATAGGCGGGGGCGTCTCGGAGGGCGAGCAGGATGCCTGCCCGAGTCGCGTCCGACAGTGCATGCCCGAGGCGGGCGACCGCGGCGGTATGGGTGAGCGAGGCGGTGAGGGTCACGCAGCAACAGTACACAGAAATCTGAATTCAGAGAACCCTGAATCAGTGCGGATCGGCAACATCTGCGAAATCTCCCCTCGATATCGTGAACGGCGCTGGCACCGAATCGAAGGGACGACATGGACGTGACGGTCGAGCGAGTGGCGTGGTCGCATCCGGACGCAGAGCGGCTCAGAGCCGCTCAACGCAGAGAGCTGGACGCGCGGTACGGCAGCGATGACCACGAGCCGGGCGTCATCCCCTCGGCCGACGATGTGCCGATCTTCCTCGTGGCGAGGGACGGTGGCGGTCACGCCGTCGTGTGCGGCGGTCTCAGACCCCTGCATCCGGAGGTCCTCGGATCGGATGTCGCAGAGATCAAGCGGATGTATGCGGCGCCGTCCGCGCGCGGAACAGGGGCGGCCGTCGCCCTGCTCCGCGCCCTCGAGACCGAGGCGCGACAGCTCGGCATCCGGTCTCTGGTGCTCGAGACCGGCACCGCTCAGCCGGATGCCGTGCGCTTCTACCAGCGCGAAGGGTACGTGCCGATTCCGCTGTTCGGGCACTACGTCGGCAGCGATCTCTCACTGTGCTTCGAGAAGGTGCTCGGCGCCTGAGACGGTTCAGCGCGGCGGCGCGACGATCGCCGCTGACTCGGGCGGCAGCGCGATGGTCCGTGCCACCATCCGGCCGGGTGCCGTCTCCAGCAGGATCCGCGAGTCGGGGCCGAGGTCGAACTCCACCTCCTCCGTGGTGAGGTTCACGAGCACCGCGAGCTCACCCCGCTCGATGCGGTAGGCCCGGTGCTCTGGTGCGCCCTCGAGATGAGAGACCGAGACGACGTTGTGCGACATCTCGGGGTCGGTCAGTTCGGGCACCTCACGTCGCAGCGCGATCAGACGTCGATACAGATCGAGCATCCGAGCATGGTGCGGTGATTCGAGCTCACTCCAGTCCAGCCGCGACCGCTCGAAGGTCGCAGGGTCCTGGGGGTCGGGCACAGCGGCCGGGTCCCATCCCATCTGCGCGAACTCGGCGATCCGCCCCTCCGCCGTGGCCCGGGCGAGCTCGGGTTCCTTGTGAGACGTGAAGAACTGCCAGGGAGTCGATGCTCCCCATTCCTCGCCCATGAACAGCATCGGGGTTCCCGGCGCTGTCAACGTCAGCACCGCGGCGACGGCGAGCCGGTCGGATGACAGCGATGCCGTCAGCCGGTCTCCGGCCGCGCGGTTGCCGATCTGGTCATGATCCTGCGCGAACGTGACCAGACGCCAGGCGGGAACGCTCGGCGGCAGCGGGGTGCCGTGCGCTCGCCCGCGGAACGACGAATACGTGCCGTCGTGGAAGAACCCGTCCTGCGTGACCTTCGCGACAGCATCCGGTGCCGCGAAATCGGCGTAGTACCCGTCGGTCTCGCCGGTGAGCGCGACGTGCACTGCGTGATGCCAGTCATCCGACCACTGAGCGGTGAGACCGTGTCCGCCGGCCTCGCGGGGGAGGACCATGACGGGGTCGTTGAGATCGGACTCGGCGATCAGGCTCAGGGGGCGATCGACCTCGCGCGACAGTGCATCCACGCGCTCGGACAGCTCATGCAGGAGATGCGGTGTGCTGTCGTCGTGGAGGGCGTGCACGGCGTCGAGACGCAGACCGTCGACGTGGAAGTCACGCAGCCACATCAGGGCGTTCTCGATGATGTACTCGCGCACGGCCGGTTCATCGAGGTTCACCGAGTCGCCCCACGCGGTGTGCTCGCCTTCGCGCAGGTAGGGGCCGAACTCGGGCAGGTAGTTGCCGCTCGGGCCGAGGTGGTTGTAGACCACGTCCTGGATCACCGCGATGCCGCGCGCATGAGCGGAATCGACGAACCGCTGATACGCGGCCGGGCCGCCGTACCCCTCGTGCACGGCGTACCAGAGCACGCCGTCGTATCCCCAGTTCCACTCACCGCTGAACGCGTTGACCGGAAGAAGCTCGACATGGGTGATGCCGAGCTCGACGAGGTGATCGAGGTGCCCGGCGAGCGAGTCGAGTGTCCCCTCGGGCGTGAACGTGCCGACGTGCAGCTCGTAGATCACACCGCCGTCGAGCGGCCGTCCGCTCCAGCCGGTGTCGGTCCACTCGAAGCGGGCGGGGTCGAACAGGGCCGAGGGCCCGTGCACGCCTCGAGGCTGTCGGCGCGACCGAGGGTCGGGGCGCAGCTCGGTGCTGTCGCCGAGCAGGAAGCCGTAGCGCTCGCCCTCGGCCATCGCCACATCCGTGCGCCACCACCCGGACCCGTCATCCGCCGGGTCGAGATCGTGCTCCGAGATCGTCGTGCAGGCGGGGGTGAGACGCCGCAGCTGCACCCTGTCGACGCGCGGAGCCCAGACCGAGATCATCGCTCATCCACCAGGAGCGCCACCGGATAGGTGTCGAGAAGGTCGGCGAGACGGATCGGCCCACGGTCGAACCGACGCCCCGTGATCGCGTCGGTCGCGGGCAGCTCCCGGCGCAGCAGCACCGTGTCGCCCCAGCCGCCTCGACGGACGAGTCCTGCGGGCAGACGCGTCGCGACGGCGAGCACGCCGCCCCGGTCCATGGCGACCGCATGATCCGATGCCTCCCCCGCGACGCCACCGGGGCGATACCGGTAGAACAGCTCGCGGTTGTCCCTGCGCAGACGCAGCGCGCGAGAGGTGACGAGCATCTTCGCGAGACCCGAGTCGTCGACAGGGGGGAGGACGCCGCGGGCGACGTCCTCATCGAGTCGCCGGAGCATCGCCGATCGTTCGGCGAAGTCCACGGGCCGCCGGTTGTCGGGGTCGACGAGGGAGTGATCCCACAGTTCGGTGCCCTGATAGACGTCCGGCACACCGGGGGCTGCGAGCTGCAGAAGCTTGGCGGACAGCGAGTTCACCCGGCCGTGATCGACGATCTCGGCCACGAACCCCTCGAGGATCGCGCGGGCGTCTCCGTTCGTCGCGTTCGCGATCGATTCGATGCCCTTCTCGAACTCGAGGTCGGGATGCTGCCATCCGGTCGACTCCGCGGCTTCGCGCGCCGCCTTCAGGCCGTACGCGAGCAGTCGCTCCGATGAGATCGGCCAGGCTCCCACCGCCGCCTGCCAGAGCAGCGAATCGAGGGGGCCGTGTCCGGTCGACGCGACGGCCCGAAGATCGGTCAGGACCTCGGCCCATCGATCCGGAACCTCTGCGAGCACCGAGAGGCGTGCGCGGACGTCTTCGGATCGCTTCGTGTCGTGGGTCGACAGTGCGGTGAGAGAGTGCGGCCACGACGCCAGTCGCGCTCGCTGCGCGTCATGGAACCCGCCGACCGAGACGGAGGTGATCGACGGGTCGCCGCCGACCTCCGTCAGGGTCCCGAGACGGGTGTGGCGGTAGAACGCGGTGTCCTCGACGCCCTTCGCCATGACGGCGCCCGTCACCTGCGGGAAGCGCTCCGACACCTCGAGAGTCGTGTCGAGCAGCAGGGGCGTCAGCTCGGCGATCGATGCCGCGAGGTCGGGGCGTCGTCGGGAGGCGTCGTCGATCGCGTGCTGCAGGTGCTCGCGCCCCGCCGGCAGATACGCCCTGTAGACGGGGAAGCCGGCGACGATCTCGGCCAGCGCATCCTCGGCGCCGACCACACCGAACGGCAGCGCCCGCACCAGGCGGCGCACCTCGGACTGCAGCAGCTCGTCGGCGATCATCCGCTTGGTCGTATGGATCAGGTCGTGCCAGGGCTCCGCTGCGGGCAGACCGGTCTCCGTGCGCAGCCGCGCGTCGAGTCGGTCGAGCGCTGCGACTCCGTCGCCGTCGATCAGGACGCGGTCGATCTCGCCCATCGCGTCGTATCCGGTCGTGCCGTCGGTGCGCCACCACGAGGGCAGCTGCTCGCCGGGCTCGAGGATCTTCTCGACGACCGTGTATGCGCCGCCGGTGATGTCCGCGAGTCGCTCGAGGTAGCCGCCGGGGTCTGTCAGTCCGTCGGGGTGGTCGACCCGCAGGCCGTCGGCCAGACCGTCGGTGATCCACCGTGCGATCTCGACATGCGACTCGTCGAAGACATCGGGGATCTCGACGCGGATGCCGGCGAGCTCCGACACGGCGAAGAAGCGGCGGTAGTCGAGGTCGGTGTTCTGGTCTTCCCAGAACCGCAACTCGTAGTGCTGGGCCTCCAGGAGCCTCGGCAGGTCTTCCGCGAACTCACCGGAGCCCGGCGCCAACGGCAGCACATGGTCGAAGTACGACAGCGTGCCGTCGGGGGCGTCGTCGGCGGGAGTGGTGTCGACCACGATGTCACCGGACTCGAGGACCTCTGAGAGCGACGAACCCAGGATCGGCAGACGCACCCGCCCCTCCGACAGTCGTCGGTCGATGTCGAACGCCACCGCGTGACGTGACGTGCGTCCGAGTCTCAGCAGATCCCACCACCAGACGTTGGCGCGGGGGATCGCCACGCCGACGTGGTTCGGCACGATGTCGACGAGGATGCCGAGTCCGGCTGCTCGCGCGGCGGCGGCGAACCGCTTCAGGCCGTCGGGGCCGCCGCGGTCGTCATCCACTCGCGAGTGATCGACGACGTCGTAGCCGTGGTCCGACCCGGGCACGGCGGCCAGGAGCGGTGACAGGTAGGCCCACGACGCCCCGAGATCGGCCAGATACGTCGTGACCGATGCCGCGTCGTCGAGGGTGAAGCCTGAGCGGATCTGCAGACGGTAGGTCGAGAGCGGGCGATACGTCATCGAGGCAGCTCCGGGGTGGGGGCCGGCGCCGGGGCCTCGGCCTGCTCCGTCTGAATGCGCAGCGACGCTTCGACCGAATTGTCCGTCGACACCACCGTCCGGTCGACGTCGCGCAGCACGAGGAGCGAGTGGGCCTCGAGCGGGACTGACGCACCCGGATCCAGTGATCCGCCGTCGGCTCGCTCGCCCGCGGTGTCGATCATGACCTCCCACGCATGGCCGTGCCGCTCATCGGGCAGCGCGAGCTCGACGGCATCCGTGCCGCTGTTGAAGTAGACGAGGAAGTTCTGATCGGTGACGGGGCGACCACGTCGGTCCTTCTCGCGGATGCCCTGACCGTTGAGGAAGACTCCGATCGCGAGACCGAATCCGGAATCCCAGTCCTCCGGTTCCATGCGGCGGCCATCCGGACGCAGCCAGACGACGTCGGGCACGCGCTCGCCGTCGTCCGACCGCACCGGACGCCCGTCGAAGAAGCGGCTGCGTCGGAACGTCGGGTGGTCGCGGCGAAGCCTGGCCACCGCTGCGGTGAACTCCACGAGCGGCAGGTCGGCCGATTCCCAGTCGACCCAGGTGAGCTCGTTGTCCTGTGCGTAGCCGTTGTTGTTGCCGTCCTGGGTGCGGCCGAGCTCGTCGCCGTGCGCGATCATCGGCACTCCCTGCGACAGCAGCAGCGTCGCCAGGAAGTTGCGCTGCTGACGAGCACGTATGCGGTTGATCCCCTCGTCCTCGGTAGGACCCTCCGCGCCGTGGTTGTCGGAGCGGTTGTGGGACTCTCCGTCGTTGTTGTCCTCGCCGTTCGCGTCGTTGTGCTTCTCGTTGTACGACACGAGGTCGCGCAGCGTGAAGCCGTCGTGCGCGGTCACGAAGTTGATCGACGCCACAGGGCGGCGACCGGAGTGCTCGTAGAGGTCGGCCGACCCGGTGAGGCGGGAGGCGAACTCGCCGAGCGCCTGAGGCTCGCCACGCCAGAAGTCGCGCACCGTGTCGCGGTACTTGCCGTTCCACTCCGTCCACTGCGGGGGGAAGTTGCCGACCTGATATCCGCCCGGACCGACGTCCCACGGCTCGGCGATGAGCTTCACCTGCGAGACGATCGGATCCTGCTGCACGAGCTCGAAGAAGGCCGCGAGTCGATCGACGTCGTAGAACTCGCGCGCGAGGGTCGAGGCGAGGTCGAAGCGGAAGCCGTCGACGTGCATCTCGGTCACCCAGTACCGCAGCGAGTCCATGATCAGCTGCAGCGCATGCGGGTTGCCCGCGTTGAGGCTGTTCCCTGTGCCGGTGTAGTCGGTGTAATAGCGGCGGTCCTCTTCGAGGCGGTAGTACGCCTCGTTGTCGATGCCCCGCATCGAGAGCATCGGCCCCATGTGGTTTCCCTCGGCGGTGTGGTTGTAGACCACGTCGAGGATGACCTCGATGCCTGCTGCATGGAGCGCGCGCACCATGGCCTTGAACTCCTGCACCTGCTGACCGTGCTGCCCGCTGGAGGAGTAGTCGTTGTGCGGCGCGAAGAACGCGAGGGTGTTGTAGCCCCAGTAGTTCGTGAGGCCCTTCTCTTCGAGCGTCGAGTCGTAGATGAACTGGTGCACCGGCATCAGCTCGATCGCGGTGACTCCGAGGTGCACGAGATGCGCGATGACCGACGGGTGACCGATCGCCGCATATGTGCCGCGCAGCTCCTCGGGGACATCGGGGTGCAGCTGGGTGAGTCCCTTGACGTGCGCCTCGTAGATCACTGTCTGCGCGTAGGGGATCTTCGGGAGGCGGTCGCCAGCCCATTCGAAGAACGGGTTCACGACCACGCCCTTCACCATCGTCGCGCCGGAGTCCTCGTCGTTGCGGGAGTCGGGGTCGCCGAAGTCGTAGCCGAACAGCGGCTGTCCCCACTCCACACGACCTGCGACCGACTTCGCGTAGGGGTCGAGGAGGAGCTTGTTCGGGTTGAATCGCTTTCCCTGGGCGGGGTCGTAGGTGCCGTGCACGCGGTATCCGTACAGCTGCCCCGGCTGAACCGAGGGCAGATACCCGTGCCACACGTACGCGTCGACCTCTTCGAGCGCTATCCGCTCTTCGTTGCCGTCGTCATCGAACAGGCACAGCTCGACCTTCTCGGCGCCTTCGCTGAACAGGGCGAAGTTCGCGCCCTGGCCATCGAAGGTCGCACCGAGCGGGTAGGGGGAACCGGGCCAGATCTCGCGGCTCACTGAGCGCGCCGCTTCGAGACGGCGCGGTGCAGAACAGTCCGCACAGCGTCGTGGAAGTCATACACCTGAGCGATCTCGTCGGCGTGATGATAGGGGTGGCCCACGTAGCAGACGAAGACCGGATGCACGTGCTCGACGTATCCGACGGGACCTTCGTGGAGCACGACGTACCGATCGAGGTCGACACGTTCGTAGAGGGGCTCTGCCGGCGTGGTGGCTGTCGTGGGAGCCTGGCCGTCGGCGGGCTTGTGGTCATGCGCGGTATGGGTCTTCGCAGTCATGAGGGCTCCTGTTCTGTTGATGGGGTCCACGTTAAGAGATCCGAGCTCACAGGGAAATACCATTGCCTCCGCGCGACGAACGCGCTATGTCGTGAGTACGCGTGGTGGCCGTGCAACCACCCCGCGGCCACCTGCGAGAATGGAAGCCCCGTGCCGATCCCGAACCGAGGAGCTCCCGTGCAGTACATCTCCACCCGAGGCGGCATGCAGCCGCTGCCGTACTGCGAGACCCTGCTCGAAGGGCTCGCGACAGACGGCGGGCTCGCCGTGCCCGAGACCATGCCGACGGTCGACGGTGAGACCCTCGAGCGCTGGCGGGCGCTGACCTACCCGCAGCTCGCGGCCGAGGTGCTCGCGTTGTTCGCGACGGACATCCCCCGTGCCGATCTCGCGCGCATGACCGCGGCGGCATACGACCAGTTCCCCGAAGAGGTCGTGCCGCTGCGCTCGATCGATGACGACCTCACGCTCGTGGGTCTCTCCGAGGGCCCGACGCTGGCGTTCAAGGACATGGCCATGCAGTTCCTCGGCCAGGTCGTCGAGTACGCGCTGGAGCGCAAGGGCTCAGTCCTGAACATCCTCGGCGCGACCTCCGGAGACACGGGATCGGCTGCCGAGCACGCGCTGCGCGGCAAGGACCGCATCTCGGTCTTCATGCTGTCTCCGAAGGGACGCATGAGCGCATTCCAGCGTGCGCAGATGTTCTCGCTCGCCGACGAGAACATCCACAACATCGTGGTCGACGGCGTGTTCGACGACTGCCAGAACCTCGTCAAGTCGCTCGCCGGCGATCTCGACTTCAAGCGGGCCCAGCACCTCGGTGCCGTCAACTCGATCAACCTCGCCCGCATCACCGCTCAGGTCGTCTACTACTTCTGGGCATGGCTGCGCGCGACGGATGCCGGCGGCTGGACCGAGGTCTCGTTCACCGTGCCGTCGGGGAACTTCGGCAACATCCTCTCGGGGTTCTTCGCGAAGCAGATGGGCCTCCCGATCCGTCGGCTCGTGCTCGCCGCCAATGAGAACAACGTGCTCGACGAGTTCTTCCGCACCGGTGTCTACCGGCCCCGCAGCGCGGCGCAGACGCTCGCCACCTCGAGCCCGTCGATGGACATCTCGAAGGCCTCGAATCTCGAGCGCTTCATCTTCGAGCTCGTCGGGCGCGATGCCGCACGCGTGGTCAAGGCCTGGCAGGATCTCGACACCCAGGGCTTCTTCGATTTCACCGCCGACCTGGCTCGTTTCGTCGACGAGTTCGGCATCGTCAGCGGCACCTCGACCCACGCCGACCGACTCGCGACCATCAAGGCGGTCTACGAGGCGACGGGCGACATCATCGACCCTCACACCGCAGACGGGGTCAAGGTCGCCCGCGAGAATCTCGAATCGGGTGTGCCGATGCTCGTGCTCGAGACCGCGAAGCCGCAGAAGTTCGCCGAGACGATCCGCGAGGCGATCGGCGTCGAGCTCGAGTGCTCCTCGGAGCTGCGCGCCATGCTCGATGCTCCGCAGCACCGGACCGAGATGGCAGACGACGAGCAGGAGCTCCGTGCGTTCATCGAAGCGAAGGCCCTGAGCTGAGCTGAGTCGAGCCGCCCCGTGGCGACCTGGGCGACCTGACATCACGGAGACCCCCTCCTGCGGACGCCCGCAGGAGGGGGTCTTCGCAGTCAGCGGATCGGCAGTGTGCGACTCACTCGGGGTCGCCGTGCAGCATCCAGGGGATCGCGAATCGATCGACGAGCATCCCGAAACTGCCGCCCCACGGCGCGGCGTCGAGCGGCATCGTGACCGCCGCGCCGTCCGACAGCGCATCCCAGACCTGCTGCGTCTTCTCCTGCGTATTGCCGCTCAGGGAGACCGAGAATCCCTGAGGCGGCTCGAAGGGGATGCCGTCGGGGGTGTCCGACGCCATCAGCACGAGGCCGTCGGGCGTCGTGAGCTGCGCGTGCATCACGAGGTCGTTCTGATCGGGGTTCTGCACCATGTCGGGGAACTCGCCGAACACGGTGATCTCGAGGTCCCCGCCGAGGATGCCCTGATAGAACTCCATCGCCTGTCTCGCTTCGGTGCGGAACGAGAGATACGGATTGAGTGTCGCCATGACTGCCCCCAGCTCTGTCAGGCAGGGCCCTCGTCGGCCCCGCTGCGGCTCATTCTGCGCCGGGGGTCGGACATCCGCAAGAGCGGCGTCGTCGCTCAGTCGGGGAGCGCCTTCACCGCCGCGGTCAGCACCTGAGGCACGGTCGGCACGCCTTCTGCCCGGAAGACCTCCGCACCCGCGGCATCGCGGATGATGACCGTGGGGGTGAACCGGATGTCGAGCGCCTCCGCCGCATCCGGCTCCGATGCGACGTCGATCTCGGTGACGGTCGCATCGGGAAGGTAGCGCACCGCATCAGCCACGACCGCACGGGTTCGAGAGCAGGCGCCGCAGAACGCGGATGTGACCAGCGTGAGTTCCATCGCTCTCCTCTCGGCTCTCGATGTGCAACCCGGCGCCGGCCCGTCGTGTTCCCGGATCGAGGTCAGAACTCGGTGCGCTTGACGAGGCCCCGATTCGTGCGGATGTGCTCGTGGTCCCACTGCACGACCCGTGACTCCGACAGCCAGACGGCGAGACGGTCGGTGTCGATCTCCGAGACGTCGACGAACCTCGCCTCGGCCGCCTCGAACGATCCGGCCGCGACGAGTCCGGGCTCGGCGAACGACTGGCCACTCCAGAACATCAGTCGCACGGCATCCTTCAACCGGTCGTATCCCACGATCGGATTGCCGTCGAGGAACCAGACGGGGTGCGCGTGCCACACCTTGGCGGACGCCTCGGGAAGCCCCCGGTCGATCTCGTCGGCGAGGCGCTCGCAGATCTCGCGATCTTCGGGGCGGAGTCTCCCGTGGTAGTCGTCGATCTCTGGCGCGCGGATCATGGTGCGAGTATGCCCCGTGCGGCGGCCGCCGTCGAGGATCAGGTGCGAGGCGTCGTGGACCGAGGATGCAGCAGACCGGAGAGCGCACCGAGCGCAGCCCCGACGAGGGTGTCGACGATACGTTCCCACGCGACGTCCATCGAACCGATCTCGCCGGTCGCCGCACCTGTCAGCAGCAGCACGAGCGGCGTGATGAAGACGAGCGCGAGAGCGTAGTGGCGCACCACGACGAGCTCGATCGTGAACTGCAGGGCGCCGAGAAGCAGCGCCAGCCAGAGACCCGACGGATGCAGCAGGGAGAGAAGCGCGTAGACCCCTGCGCCGACGACGGTCCCGAGCATGCGGTGCAGTCCGCGCTGCACGGCGGCGCGGCGGGCGGCTGCCACGCCGATCACGGCGACGGCCGATCCGACGATCCAGTACGTGCGCGTCGGGTCGATCACCAGCCCGAGCAGCACGCCGATGATCGCGACGATCGCGACCCGGATCAGCAGCATGCGTGAATCGGCCGTGAACGCGGGCCCCGGCAGCAGCTCACGCAGCGGCCTGGCCGAGACCGAACGCGCACGGGGGAGCAGAAGCGGCGCCATCGCGACCAGATAGGAGAACACGCATCCCGCCGCGAGCGCGGCGATGTAGACCATCGGTGCGATCGGTGAACTGACGATCACATGAGCCGAGAGGCCGAAGACCAGCACGAAGAAGAGGGGCCCCGGAGGACCGAGCCGGAAGCCGAACGCCAGAGCCGCGCTGACGACCGCGACCACCACGACGCCGATGCTCACGAGCCAGGCGCTCGCGGAGGCAGCGACTCCGAGTGCGGCGCTGGCGATCAGGCCCGCGGCGACGAAGGGCAGGATCCTCGCCCGTTCGACCACAGGAGCGGTGCCGGCGAAGAGGACCGTGAATGCGCCCGATGCCGCGATGTAGCCGAGCGAGGGCTGACCAATCATGGTCATGACGGCGATCGGCACCGCGATGCCCAGCGCTGCCTGGGTGGCGAGGTGCCAGCGCGGACCGCGCTTGGGTGCCAGGGCGAACAGGCTCATCCTTCTATTGTCTCGCGGTGCCGAGGACCCGCGGGACGCGGCTGAGCCCTTCCGGTGCGTCCGGAGTGCCGGTGGGAGGCAACGAGCCCGGCGCTACGATGGCCGACGTGACAGAACCTCGCCCCGGAATCGCCGAACGCCTCTCGCAGATGATCCGGCTGCCGACCGTGTCGGCGGAGCTGGAGGAACGCGGATCCGAGCCGTTCGAGGCGTTCGTCGCGTTGATCGCCGACCTCTACCCGCTCGTTCACGAGCACCTCGCACTCGAGCGGCATACCGATTTCGGGCTGCTCTTCCGCTGGTCGGGCAGAGAGGCTGAGGCCGACGGGCCGGTCGTGCTGATGGCGCATTACGACGTCGTCCCGGTGGATGAGAGCGATGCATGGACGCACCCCCCGTTCGAGGGCGTGATCGCCGACGGGGTGGTCTACGGGCGCGGGGCTCTCGACGACAAGGGTCCGCTGATCGTCGTGCTCGAGGCGGTCGAGAATCTGCTCGCCGACGGGTTCGTCCCCGCGCGAGACGTCTACCTCTCATTCGGAGGCAATGAAGAGACCTTCGGTCGAGCGGCCGAGGAGATCGCGCGGGTGCTGCGCGAGCGCGGCATCATCCCGTGGCTCGTGGTCGACGAAGGCGGCGCGGTCGTCGACGCCCCGCTGCCTTTCGTACCGGGACGAGCGGCGATGATCGGCGTCGGGGAGAAGGGTGTGATGACCCTGACCCTCTCGGCGCGCGGCGAGGGCGGCCACGCGTCGGCGCCTCCCTCTCTCACCGCCGTCCGGAGGGTGGCGAGAGCCGTCGATCGGCTCGGGCCGCGGACGTTCCGACCACGGCCCTCGAAGGCGATCGGGCGGATGCTGTCGCAGCTCGGCGCTCAGACGCCCGGTCCGGCGCGACATCTGCTGCGTCTGCTCGGATCCGCGCCGCTGCTGACCGGTCAGCTGTTCGCCGCGCTCGGCGGTGAGCCCGCCGCTCTCGTGCGCACGACCGTGGCCCCGACGATGCAGTCGGGTGGCACGGCGGCGAACGTCCTCCCCTCGCAGGCGTCGGCGACCGTGAATCTGCGCATCGCTCTGGGTGAGACGACGCAGCAGACCGTGCTGCGGGTGCGTCGGCGCATCCGGGATCCGCTGGTCACGGTCCGCGTCGAGGAGGCGAGCGAACCATCGCCCGAATCTGCGACCGACAACGCCCAGTTCGCGGTGCTCGCCGACGCGCTCGCGGTCTCGCACCCCGGGGTCCCCGCCGTGCCGTACGTGATGATGGCGGCGACGGACTCCCGTCACTTCCACCGTTTCGCGCCGGCCGTCTACCGCTTCGCACCGCTCGACATGTCGAACGCGCAGCGGGCGTCGATCCATGGCGTCGATGAGAACGTCGAGATCGCTGCGCTCGAGCGGGGGGAGCGGTTCCATCGGGCTCTCCTCGAGCGGCTAGGGTGATCTCACCCCTTCGAGGGCGTCTCGGCGCCCGAGTCAGCCCTTTCACCGAGGAGCCGCGATGACGCGCACCCGCACTCTGGGAACCCTCGCCACCGTCGTCGGCTTCCTCGCCTTCGTCGAGTTCACCAGCGGCGTGCTGCAGGGCTATTACACGCCCATGCTCACCGACATCGCGCGGCATCTGGGAATCCACGACGCCGACGTGAACTGGCTCGAGGGCACGCAGCTCATGCTCTCGGCTCTCGTCGTGCCGGCGTTCGCGAAGCTCGGCGACATGGTCGGGCACAAGCGGATGCTGTTGATCTCGACGGCGCTGACCGCCGTCGCGGCACTCGTGCTGCCGTTCACGGACTCGTTCCCCGTGTTCCTGATCGGCTGGACGCTGATGGGCTTCTACGTCGTCTGGCTGCCGCTCGAGATCGCGCTCATCTGGTCGCGCTCACGCCGGATGGAGGGACGCTCCTCGATCACGGCGAAAGCGGCAGGGCTGCTGGTGGCGGCGCTCGAAGGCGGCGCGATCATCGGTGCTCTCGTCGGCGGCGCGCTGATCGATGTCCTCCCGCTGACGGTCGTGCTCCTCATTCCCGCGGTGCTGATCGTCGTCTGCTTCTTCGTGATCCTGTTCGGGGTGAAGGAGTCGCCCGATCCGACCGGCGGCGTGTTCGACACGGTCGGCGTCGTGCTGATCTCGCTCGCCCTGATCTGCTTCACCGGCGGGCTGAGCCTGCTCCGTTTCGAGGGCGGACTCGTCAACCCCTGGTCATGGGCGGTGGTCGTGCTCGGCCTCCTGCTCGTCATCCCGTTCGTGCTCTGGGAGCTGCGCTGCGATGACCCTCTCATCGACGTGCGCATGTTCCGCTCACCGGCCCTCGGGCCTGTGTTCCTCACCGCAGGCCTGTTCGGAGTGAGCGTGCTCGGGGCCCAGGCACCGCTGTCGACGTTCGCGCGCACCGATCCGGGTGTCTACGGCTATGGACTCGGAACGACGGGTTTCGCGACGTCGCTCATCATCGGGCTGTATCTGATCGCGATGATCGCAGGCGCACTGCTGTTCCCGCTCGTCGCTCGGCTGGTGAGCCCGCGGATCACTCTCATGGGCGCGTCTCTGCTCGTCGGCATCGGGTTCCTGCTGTTCCTGCCTTTCCATGACTCCTATGTGCAGGTGGTGACCAACATGGTCATCGTCGGACTCGGCTCCGGGGCTCTCGTTGCGGCTCTCCCCGCGGCGGCTGCGTCGGCGGCGCCCGCGACGCAGACCGGTGTCGCGACGGGGCTCACCAACTCGGTCAAGACGGTCGGCGGAGCGATCGCCTCGTGCATCTTCGGGATCGCACTGCTCAACGGCGTGAGCGGAGCGGTCGAGGGCACCGCAGGGTCATTCGCCGGCTACGTCACGGTCTGGGTGGTCTGCGGCGTGACGGCGCTCGTCGCCGCCGCGATCCTCGTCTTCGTTCCCAAAGAGGCTTTCACCGACCGGACGGATGCCGAGGCCGTCGCCACTCCGATCGCCTGACGTCAGCCCGGATCGAGGCCGAGGATCCGCGAGATCTGAGGCCAGGCCTGCGCGCCGAGCGCTGCATCGGCGCGCGGTGTGCCGCCCCGAGCCATGTGCATGCCGCCGGCCGCGGGGGCCTCGCCGGGCAGGAGCAGACGATGCCCTGCGTCCGGATGCTGGACGATCGTCGTGCTTCTGCCATGGGCATGTCGGCGCCGTGAGATCGCCGTCGTGAACGCGGCGCTCGGCCAGACGCGGTCGTCACCTCCGGCGATCAGCAGCAGATCGCCGGAGATCCGCTCGACAGGAATCGTCGCCGCCGCAGTGAGTGTCGGGTCGAGGGTCAGGCTCGTCGAGTACAGCGAGAGGTACTCCGGCGGATCGCTCATCGGCGTCCACGCCGGGTCGAACACGACCGCCGGCAGCGGAGAACCGCCCAGAGTCCAGTGCGAGGACCAGCGGCCCTCCGCCAGCCCGGACCAGACGACGGACGACGGAGAGACGGCGATGGTCGCGTCGATCTCGACGGTGGAGGCGGTGACGAGGGCCGCCTCGGCGCCGAACGACGTTCCGAGGATCGCCACGCGATCGTGATCTCGTCGCAGCAGCTCGATCTGATCGATGAACATCTCGATCGGCACCTCATGGGGCGCCGGTCGCTGGCCGATGCCGCCGAACCAGCGGATCGCTCGCACCCGAGTGCCCCGATGGCCGAGCAGATCGGCGCGAGCGGACTCGAGGCGCCCACTCGAACCCGCGAGCAGCAGCACGGCTGTGCCGCAGGGTCGCTCGGGGAATGCGTCGTAGACGTCATCCGAGGCGATGGACGAAGGCATGAGGTGGTGGGCCGATGTCAGTCGCGGTCGAGCCCGAACGAGCGCTTGACCACGGCCTGCATGTCGCGGTCGAGTCCGTCGATGCGCGTGTTCACGGTGTCGAAGCGGGCGTTCATCTCGCCGCGGAGTCCGCCGATCTGGGCGTTCATCTCGCCGCGGAGACCCCCGATCTGGGCGTTCATCTCGTTGCGGAGGCCACCGATCTCGGTGCGGACGACCCGGATGAACAGTGTGGAGACGACGGTCAGCATGCCGAACATGAGCGCGGTGAAACACCCGATCATGGTCCAGATCTGAGCGTCGGTCATGAGGTGCACCATGTCATCCTCGCATCGTTCCACGCCGAGCAGCGGAATCGAGGTCGCTGTATACCGTCATCCCGAGCAGTGGGAGGAACTGCGAGTCGCAGGGTGGTCGTGCAGGAGGGGTGGGCGGGGTTTTCTCATCACTCGCCCACCCCCGTGCTCAGTCGCCCTTGACGTTGACGAGCTGACGCAGCGTGTGCCTGATCTCGACCAGGCTCGCGGCATCCGTCATCACCTGATCGATCGGCTTGTACGCCTGCGGGATCTCATCGATGAAGGCGCTCGTGTCGCGGAACTCGATCCCCTCCATCGCCTCACGCAGCTGCTCGTGAGAGAAGGTGCGCCGAGCCGCCGACCGCGAGTACTCCCGGCCGGCGCCGTGCGGTGACGAGTTCAGCGACTGCGGGTCACCGAGCCCTTCGACCACGTACGACGCCGTTCCCATCGAGCCCGGGATGAGTCCCGGACGACCGGCATCCGCCTGGATCGCACCCTTTCTCGACACCCACACCCTCTTGCCGTAGTGCTTCTCCGACTCGGTGAAGTTGTGGTGGCAGTTGATGCGCTCCTGCTCCTCGACGGGGGTTCCGAGGAACTCCGACACCTGCCGTGCGACCCGATCCATCATCTCCTCGCGGTTGAGCAGCGCGAAGTGCTGGGCCCACCGCAGCTCGCGGATGTACCGGGTGAACTCGGGAGTGCCTTCGACGAGGTACGCGAGGTCGGGGTCGGGCAGCTCGATCCACCACTGCTTCGCCAGCCGCTGCGCGACGGCGATGTGGTGACCGGCGATCCGGTTGCCGACGCCTCGAGAACCCGAGTGCAGGAAGAGCCACACGCGGTCGAGCTCGTCCACCGACACCTCGATGAAGTGGTTGCCGGAGCCGAGCGTTCCGAGCTGCAGTCGCCAGTTCCTGGCGTACTTCTCAGGGTCGAACTCGCTCTGCTCAGCGAGCGTCTCGAGCTCTGCGATGCGCGGTTCGGCACTCGCGACGATCTTGTTGTTGTAGCGCCCCGCCGACAGCGGGATCGCGCGCTCGATCTGCTCGCGCAGCTCGGCGAGATCGCGACCGGCGAGGTCACCCTTCGTGAACTGGGTGCGAACCGCGATCATGCCGCAGCCGATGTCGACACCGACTGCGGCGGGGATGATCGCGCCGAGCGTCGGGATGACCGAGCCGACCGTCGCTCCCTTGCCGAGGTGCGCATCGGGCATCAGAGCCAGGTGCGGGTGGATGAACGGCATGCGCGCGGTGGTGTGCGCCTGATCGAGTGTCTTCTCATCGATCATCGACGCCCACGAGAGCAGCCGTGTGGAGAGCCTCTCCATGATTCCTTTCCTTGTGTGATGTTCAGCCACAGGTCGGGAGTCTCGTGAGAAACAGAAATGCCCCGAACCTGACGGTGCGGGGCATGGGAGCAGCGGATGCTGTCACACGGCGCGCGCCGGAGGGTACGACTCGTAGCGGTCATTGCGCTTCGGCTGAAGCGGCAAGACCGCGGCGAAGGGGAAGGTCCGCAGGGCGGTCATCCGTCGTCTCCTCGGCGTGAATGCTGTGCGCGATCGGCACAGCTTTGCCACACTAGGGCGCGACACGCCCGGGAGTCAAGCGGAATCGCGCGGGGGGTTGTGCATGAACTCGACGCGGATGCCGTCGGCATCCTCGACGAAGGAGGCGTAGTAGCGGTCGGTGTACCGCGGGTACTCCTTCGGGTCTCGGACGGCCGTCCATCCGGCATCGAGCGCCACTGCATGCAGGCGATCCACCTCATCGCGCGAGGGCATGGCGAACGCGATGTGCTGCCAGCCGACCCGGCCGTGGCGGTGAGGGCCGGAGTCCTCATCCCATGCGTACAGGATGATCTCTGTCTCGTCGCCGTTGTTCCATGAGATGGAATGGTCGTCTTCGCCGCCGCTCACGTAGCCGAGCGCCATGAGCACGGGGTGGAACTGGGCTCTGCCCCGTTCGAGGTCGTCGACGGTGATGCCCAGATGATCCAGAAGTGCCATGCGTCCAGTCTTCCAGTCGAGGCACGCGCGGCACTAGTGCGGCGCGTGGTACTCGGCTTCGCCGCGCTTCCAGTAGCCCTTGACCACGGCGTTCGCGGAGTCGATGCCCCAGCGGTCCAGCAACGCGCGTCCCGGTTTGACGATCGACTGTTCGGCCGCGATGAACACGAACGGGTCGTCGCCGATCGCATCTTCCACCGCCAGGTCGTCGAGGAACGAGACGAGCGCGGAGCCAGAGGGAGCATCGCCGCGATGCAGCCATTCGATGTCGACAGGGGCTTCGATGTCGATCTCACGCCCGGCCGAGACCGTCTCGACCACGATTCGAGCGGCGACGCCGGCGGGGATGAGCGCCGCGAAGCGTCGGATGGCGGGGATGGCCGTCTCATCTCCGGCGAGCAGCCAGGAGCCGGGGGTGCCGTTCAGCACCGCCGACCCGCGGGGCCCGCCGACGCCGATCGATGACCCGAGAGCAGCAGTCGCCGCCCAGGGGGCTGCGACACCCGAATCGCCGTGCACGGCGAACTCGACGTCCAACCAGTCCGCGCCCCAGGCCAGAGGTGTGTACTCACGACTCGGTGCAGCCCGCATCTCCTCGACCGATCCCACCGGGCCGGAGGGGAAGAACAGACGCATGTGGTCGTCGGAGCCCGGGGAGTCGAAGCCCTCGAGGTCGCCGCCCGTGAGGCGCACACGCACGAAGTCGGGTGCCAGCCATTCCCGGGCGCTCAGCGTGACGGTGCGGAAGCGCAGATCGAGGCCTCGGCGCTCGATGGAGAAGCCGGATTTCGTATCGCTCATAAAGTAAGGCTAACCTATCTTGGAGGCGGAGTTAGGGGAGCCTAACTCCGCCTGTCCCGCGCCGCCCGCGCGCACTCACCACCGCAGAACAGGAGTCTCTCCATGTCCATGCCCAGAATCCTCAGCGCCACGAGCGTCGGTCTCGTCGGCCTTCTCGCCCTCGCGGGCTGCGCCTCCGGAGCCGAAGCCGAGCCGGCCGAGACCGCCCCGGCCGCCGACTCGGTCACGATCGAGGACAACACCGGATCGCACGAGATCGCCACGCCTCCCGCATCCGTGGTCGCACTGGACAACCGCACGTTCCAGACGCTCTCCGACTGGGGAGTCGAGCTCTCGGCCGGTGCGGTCGCGCTCATGCCCGACACGGTGTCGTACCTCGACGACGACTCGATCGTCGACATCGGCCTGCACAGCGAGCCCGACCTCGAGGCGATCGTCGCCGTCGAACCCGACCTCATCATCAGCGGACAGCGCTTCACGCAGCACAACGAGGCCATCGCCGAACTCGTGCCTGAGGCGACGATCATCGATCTCGAGCCTCGCGAGGGCGAGCCCTTCGACGACGAGCTCAAGCGACAGGTGACCGTGCTCGGCGAGATCTTCGGCAAGCAGGACGAGGCGCAGTCACTGGTCGACGATTTCGACGCGGCGGTGGAGCGGGCGAAGGCCGCCTACGACGACGCCGACACCGTCATGGCCGTGAACACCTCGGGCGGCGAGATCGGGTATCTGGCACCGACCGTGGGCCGCTCGCTCGGACCGATCTACGACATCCTCGGCCTGACCCCGGCGCTCGAGGTCGCCGATGCCTCGGACGACCATCAGGGCGACGACATCTCGGTCGAGGCGATCGCCGCCTCGAACCCCGACTGGCTTCTCGTGCTCGACCGCGACGCCGTGTTCGCCGCAGAGACCCCCGACTACGTGCAGGCATCCGAGATCCTCGAGAGCTCCGAGGCGCTCGCCGGCGTCACGGCAGTCGCTGACGAGCAGATCGTCTACATGCCCACCGACACCTACCTCAACGAGGGCATCCAGACGTACACGACGTTCCTGAACGACCTCGCCGACGCCCTCGAGGCCGCCCAGAAGTAGTCCGCTCGGCGGCATCCGCTCGAGGGCGGATGCCGCCGGCCGGCGACTCACGATGTCTCGCACCGCGTTCTCCACCGAGCCGCCCCGGTCTGCCGGGCGGCTCTTCGACGTCAAGCTCCTCGTCGGCATCCTCGTCGTCCTCGCACTTCTCGTCGTGTCCCTGTTCACAGGCGTCTACGACATCGCGGGAGCCGCCGACGGTGCCGAGATGTTCCAGATCACCCGGGTCCCGCGCACGGTAGCCCTCGTCCTCGCGGGCGCCGCCATGGCGATGGCGGGGCTGGTGATGCAGCTCCTCACTCAGAACCGCTTCGTCGAGCCGACCACCACCGGCACCACCGAATGGGCGGGCCTCGGTCTGCTGACGGTCATGGTGCTCGTGCCGAACCCCTCGATCCCGCTGAGGATGGCAGGCGCCATCATCGCGGCCTTCATCGGCACCATGGTGTTCTTCGCCTTCCTGCGCCGCGTCTCGCTGAAGTCGTCTCTCATCGTCCCGATCGTCGGCATCATGCTGGGTGCCGTCGTCGGATCGGTGTCGACCTACTTCGCACTCGTGACCGACTCGCTGCAGGCCATCGGCGTCTGGTTCGCGGGCAGCTTCACATCGGTGCTCCGAGGGCAGTACGAGATGCTCTGGATCGTGGCGATCGTCGGAGTCGTCGTGTTCGTCGTCGCCGACCGTCTCACGATCGCCGGGCTGGGGGAGGAGATCGCGACGAACGTCGGGGTCGACTACAACCGGGTGATCCTGCTCGGAACAGTGCTCATCGCCGTCACCACGGGCGTGGTCACGGTCATCGTCGGCAACCTTCCCTTCCTCGGGCTGATCGTGCCGAACATCGTCTCGATGGTCCGCGGCGACGATCTGCGCAGCAACCTGCCGTGGGTCTGCCTGCTCGGCATCGCGATCGTCACCGTCTGCGACATCATCGGACGGACGATCATCATGCCGTTCGAGGTGCCGGTGTCGCTGATCCTCGGCATCGTCGGCGCGATCGTCTTCATCCTGCTCCTGCTGAGGCAGCGTCGTCGTGGCTGAGGCGATCGCGGCCGGCACCCGCACCTCCGGATCCTTCACGACTCCGCGCGCACGACGGCGATATGTCATCGTGCTCGGCATCCTCGTCGCCCTCTCCGTGGCCTTCGCCTTCGCTCTGCTCGCGTGGGAGAACCCGATGCCGATCGGATCACCCGGATTCTGGCGCATCGCGAAGCTGCGCGTGACGAACGTGACCGTGATGGCCGTGGTCGCGGTGGCGCAGGCGATCGCCACCGTGAGCTTCCAGACGGTCACCAACAACCGCATCATCACGCCGTCGATCATGGGATTCGAATCGCTGTATCGCGTCGTGCAGACCACCACGGTGTATCTGTTCGGCGTCGCCGGTCTCGTGGCGATCCAGGGCGTCTGGCAGTTCGGCCTGCAGGTCGTCATCATGGTGGGGCTTGCGATGGCGCTCTACGGATGGCTGCTGTCCGGGCGCTACGGCAACCTGCAGATCATGCTGCTCATCGGGATCATCATCGGCGGCGGTCTCGGAGCGATCTCGACCTTCATGCAGCGGCTGCTCACGCCCAGTGAGTTCGATGTGCTCGCGGCGCGATTGTTCGGCAACGTCTCGAACGCCGACGCGTCGTACCTGCCGCTCGCCATTCCGCTGTGCATCGCGGCCTCGGCGCTGCTCTGGATGAGGTCCCGGAGGCTGAACCTGCTCGCGCTCGGACCCGACGTGTCGCGTTCGCTCGGCCTCGACCACAAGCGCGAGCTCTTCATGGTGCTCTTCCTGGTCGCCGTGCTGATGGCGACATCGACCGCGCTGGTCGGTCCGATGACGTTCCTCGGATTCCTCGTCGCGACCCTCGCGTACCAGTTCGCCGACACGTACGATCATCGACTCATCTTCCCGGTGGCCGTGCTCACGGCCTTCACGATCCTCGCCGGGGCCTATTTCGTCATGAAGAACGTCTTCTACGCGCAGGGGATGGTCTCTATCCTCATCGAGCTCGTCGGCGGAACCGTCTTCCTCATCGTCATCCTCAGAAAGGGCAGGCTGTGATCACACTCGAGGGCGTCCGCCGCGACTACAGCGACCAGGTCGCGATCGGCCCCGTTGATCTCCGGATCCCCGCCGGGGGCATCACGGCGCTGATCGGTCCCAACGGAGCGGGCAAGTCGACGCTGCTGACGATGATCGGTCGGCTCGGCGGCATGGACGCCGGGGCGATCGAGATCGCCGGATACGACGTCGCGACCACGAAGTCGAAGGACCTCGCCAAGATCGTCTCGGTGCTCCGCCAGGAGAACCACTTCGTCACGCGGCTCACCGTGCGCCAGCTCGTCGGTTTCGGGCGCTTCCCGCACTCGCAGGGCCGCTTGACCCGCGCTGACGAGGAGATCATCAGCAGGGCGATCGACTTCCTCGACCTCGGCGACCTGGAAGGGCGCTACCTCGACGAGCTCTCCGGAGGCCAGCGGCAGCGAGCCTACGTCGCGATGGTGCTGGCGCAGGACACCGAGTTCGTGCTGCTCGACGAGCCGCTCAACAACCTCGACATGAAGCATGCCGTGCAGATGATGAAGCACCTGCGTCGTGCGGCCGAAGAGCTCGGGCGCACGATCGTCATCGTCCTGCACGACATCAACTTCGCAGGTCATTACGCCGACCATATCTGTGCCATGAAAGACGGTGAGGTGGTGGAGTTCGGCCCTCCCTCCGCGATCATGACCGGTGAGGTGCTCACCCGCGTGTTCGACACGTCCGTGCAGGTGGTCGAGGGGCCCTCCGGTCCTCTCGCCGTCTACTACTGACGCTCAGAGCTCGACGCCGTGGTCCTCGTCGTTGACGCCGGCATTGCGGCCCCGGCGGGATTCGTAGCCGATGAACCAGCCCAGCCAGACGATCGCGGCGAGCAGGATGCCGAGCCAGACGTTCTGGAAGATCAGGCCGATCACGACACCGACGATGAGAAGACCTGCGGTGACGGAGAAGCGGAGTGCGTTGCGCGACATGGGCTCAGCCTAAAGGCGATCCGCCCGCCACGGGAGGTCAGCGAGTGCGGTGATCTTCGGGAGAGAGCCGTGGCCCTCGTCGGGGCTCGCTCACCCTGCTCGCGAAGATGAGACGGATCACGCGCTGCCGGTGCCCCGCCCAGGGGGCGAGCAGGTCGAGCATCCCTTCGTCATCGGTGCGGTGGCCGGTGAGGGCGTATCCCACCTGATGTGCGAGGTGGTAGTCGCCGACGCTCACCGCATCCGGATCGCCCAGCGCCCGGATGCGCGTCTCGGCCGAGGTCCACACACCCACGCCGGGGAAGCTCGTCAGGACGCGGTCACGCTCGTCGCCGCCGGGTGCGGCCAGAAGCGCGCGCGAGATGCTTTCCGCCCGCTCGGCGACGCGCACGACGGTCTTCGACTGCGGCGGCTGCACCGCGACCCGATGCCAGTCCCACGAGGGGATGCGACGCCATTGCTCTGCGGTCGGGGCGGCGTGCATCGGCCGCGGGGTCGGACCGGGTGCGCGCTCGCCGAACTTCGTGACGAGCAGCCTCCAGGCGCGGAACGCCTCGAGACCCGTCACCTTCTGCTCGATGATGGCGCAGGCGAGAGCGTCGAACACGACGCCGGTGCGAGCCAGGCGGATGCCGGGCGCACGGCGGGCCACCTCGGAGATCAGGGGATGGAGCGAGGGATCGAAACCCGACGGGTCGTCTCGGGCGCCGCACAGGTCGGGCACGGTATCGAGTGCGTGCTCGGCTCCGCGGCCCCACGCGGTGGCCTTGATCTCTCCGCTCTGCGCGCGCAGCGCCAGCGTCGCAGGGCCGAGCGGAGTTCGGAGAGTGCGCCAGATCACCGGACCGTCGCAGACCATGGTGGGGTCCCCGGGGCCTCGCCGCAGCATGCCGACCGTCGCGCGGAGATCGACGGGTGCGGTCGGCCGATACACGGTCTCCCGCGGTGCGCTCTGAGAAGCCGCGTCGGCGGCTCCGGCATCCGCGGTCAGGGTCATGCGCCCCACGATACGTGGCGGGGCTGACACTCGGATCAGAAGCGGTCGGGCGAGGGTGTGCCGTGGCCGTAGCGGATGACGACGTCGGCGTGACGGTCGAAGCGGTAGCCGATGCCGCGCACGGTGCGGACGATGTCCTCGTAGCGGCCGAGCTTCGCGCGCAGACGACGCACGTGCACGTCGATGGTGCGCTCGCCGGGGGTCTCGTCGTCCTGCGCCTGCCACAGTGCGGAGACGAGTTCGCTGCGCTCGATCGTGCGTCCTTCGCGGAGCACGAGGTACTGCAGCAGCTCGAACTCCTTGTAGGTGAAGGCTGCGGATTCTCCGTCGATCAGGACGCGCTTGCGCGAGATGTCGACGACGACGCCGCCCTCCTCGTCGGTGGTCTCCTCCTCTGCGGCGGCCTTGGTGCGGGCGATCGCACCGGGCTCGTGCAGTGCGAGACGCACGACGTCGAGGTCGCGACCACCCGAGCCGTGCGGGGCGAGCGCGACGGTGGCGTGCGTCTCGGCGCCGGGAGCGAGCTCGGCGAGAGTGCGACGCAGCGCGTCGACGAGGAGCGGGAGGCTGACTCCGGCTTCTGCGGCCTTGATCTCGTCGAGGCCGACATAGAGGGCGAAGCCGCGGGGCGAGCGGACAGCGGGAAGATCTGCATCGAGCGGGGCTGCGGCGGGCGCCGGAGCGGCGGTGCGGACGGCGGCGGTGGCGGGACGCTCGAGAAGTGCGGTGTTCGACATGATGATGAAGTCCTCAGGACGTGAGCCGGGAAGAGGCTCTGATGCGTTGCATGAATGACCGGGCGAGCCGGAAGAGCGAGCAAAGGGTGGATGCTCGATGACCCATACCTCGCAGATCGCGAGAAGTCAGGTCAGACGGAGTGGCTGTTCGTTCAGCGACACATTCGGCAACACATGCCAACGCGACCGGGCATCATCATCCCGGCAGTCCTGTTCGCCTCCTGGGCGGACAAAGGGCTTGCGTTGGTAGTCATGGGGGGATTATGTCGGAAGAAGTCCGGGCGTGTCAAAACGGCCGACCGTGCCGGAGGCGGGCGTAACGTGGACAGATGACCACTTCGACCCTCGCCGCAGGCTTCCTCCTCACCGATGAGAAGGACGCATCGCGGTACACGTTGATGAGAGACGGGCAGCTCGTGAGCGTGCTCGACTACCGCGACGACGGACACACGATCGCCCTGACGAGAGCCTTCACGATCCCCACTTTCCGCGGCCACGGCTATGCGGGTGTCCTCGTCGAGGGCGCTGTCGCCGACATCGAGGAACGCGGAGATCGCAAGGTCGATGCGGTGTGCTGGTACGTCTCCGACTGGTTCCAGGCGCACCCCGAGCACTCGGCTCTCCTGCGCTCTCGATGACGCAGCTCGTGTGACGCTGTGTTACACGGTGGCGGCCTGACAGGATGAAGTCATGAAACTCGCAGAGGCACTCACCGCCCGCGCAGACCTGCAGCGCCGCATAGAGCAGCTGCGTGCGCGCATCACCGCGAACGCCAGGTACCAGGAGGGCGAGGAGCCCGCCGAGGATGCCGCCGCGCTTCTCGTTCAGGCGGACGCCGATCTGCTGCTGCTCCGAGACCTCATCAGGCGGATCAACGCGACGAACTCGCGTCTGGATCTGGGTACCGACGGAACCATGACCGATGCCCTCGCCGCCCGCGACGTGCTCCGGCTGCAGCACTCGCTGCTCGCAGACGCCGCCGCGGCGGCATCCGGGGCGAACGACCAGTTCCTGCGTCAGATGCGGTCGGAGCTGCGTCAGATCTCTGCGCTTCCCGTCGCCGAGCTGCGCTCGCGCGCGGATGCGGTCGCGCAGGAGCTGCGCGAACTCGACAATCGGATCCAGCAGGCGAACTGGCTCCACGATCTGGAGGAGTAGAGCGGAAGTCGGTAGTCACGACGAGGCGGGCACACCCCCAGCCGGAGGGGCAATTCCGGCTCATGTCGGGCGGAGGGCAGCCCGGATCCGCATCGCGCAGCCCCGCACGCCGCACATGTGATCGCGCATCGCGCATCTCGCATCACCACGTGTCGATCATCGTGACGAGGGTGGGTCAGGGGACCTTCCGCTCGCGATCCCACAGCCTCATCTCGGGTAATATGGTTTCTCTGCTCAGCCCCGTCGGCTGAGGTGGTCAGGCGCTCATGAAGCGCGCTGGTCCGAGGCTCGAAACCTCCGGCATCGTCCCCGACACCGGAGGTTCTTCCATGTCATCGTCCTTGCGCGCCCGCCCCCAGACCCGGTGGTGGGCGCTCGTCGTCATCTCCCTCACGCAGCTGATCGTCGTCCTCGACGGCACGATCGTGAGCATCGCCCTGCCTCAGGCCCAAGCGTCCCTCGGCTTGACCGACGGCCAGCGTCAGTGGGTCGTCACGGCCTACGCCCTGGCCTTCGGCGCACTGCTCCTGCTCGGTGGTCGCATCGCCGACTACGTCGGGCGCAAGCGTGTCTTCATGATCGGGATGGTGGGCTTCGGCGCTGCATCCCTCTACGGCGGCCTCGCACAGTCGGGCTGGGAGCTCATCCTCGCCCGCGGCCTGCAGGGCGTCTTCGCCGCACTTCTCGCACCGGCGGCTCTCGCGCTGCTCACCGTGACTTTCCCCTCGGGCCGCGAGCGCAACACGGCGTTCGCCGTGTTCGGGACCGTCGCGGGAACCGGCGCAGCGGTCGGCCTGCTGCTGGGCGGATTCCTCACCGAGTTCACCGATTGGCGCTGGTGCCTGCTGGTCAATCTGTTCTTCGTCGCGATCGGCCTCGTCGGCGGAGCGCTCTTCCTCACCGAGAGCAAGGCCGAGGGCGACAACCGGTACGACGTCTGGGGCGCGATCACCGTGACTCTCGGTCTCGGATCGCTCGTCTACGGTTTCAGCCTCGCCGAGAACGGCTGGGGCGATCCGCTGACGATCACGTTCCTCGCTCTGGGGGTCGTGCTGCTCGGCGTGTTCGTGTGGGTCGAGAGTCGTGTGTCGCAGCCGCTCCTCCCGCTGCGGGTGGTGGCCGATCGAGTGCGAGGCGGAGCGTTCCTCATCCAGGGCGTGGCCGGGGCGATCATGATCGGCGCGACGCTCTACCTGACCTTCCACCTCCAGTTCGTGCTCGGCATGGGCGCGCTCCCGGCGGGAGCGGCGACCCTGCCGCTGCCGATCGCGACGATGATCATCGCCCCGATCGCGACGAAGCTCCTCACGGTGATCGGGCCGCGGCCGATGCTGATCGTGGGGCCGCTCGTCGCGGCGGCCGGTCTGTTCCTCCTCTCCGGGATCACCCCCGATGGGGCGTACATCGTGCAGATCGCGCCGGCGCTTCTGCTCCTCGGCATCGGCATGGGCTTCGTGTTCATCCCGCTGCAGAACCTGGCACTCACCGGAGTCGCACCGCATGACGCGGGCATCGCATCGGCCGTCGCCAACTCGGCCATGCAGATCGGCGGATCGATCGGGCTGTCCGTGTTCACGGCCGTGTACGCGGCGTCGGTGGGCGGGCATGCGCAGACGGAGGTCTCCCCGACGCAGCTGACCGACGCCTACGGCTGGGTGTTCATCGTCGCGTCGATCCTCATGGTCGGCGCTGCCGTGATCGCCGCCGTCATGGTGCGCGGTTCGAAGGACGAGCTGATGCCGTCGCAGCCGGGGCTCGCGGTCGGCGCGCACTGAGACGCTCGCGGCATCCGTTCCGCCCGGAATCCCACGGATTCCGGGCCCAGGAACGGATGCCGCGGCACGCCTGAGGCCGAATGTCGGTGGGGGTTCGTAGCGTGTGAGTATGCGAATCCTGCACACCTCCGACTGGCACATCGGCCGCACCTTCCATGGCAACTCGACCATGGACGCGCTGGCCGAGGTCCTCGGAGCGCTCACGGTGCAGGTTCGTGAGAACGCGGTCGACGTCGTCATCGTCGCCGGTGACGTCTTCGATTCGGCGACGCCGGCCGGCCCCGCGTACACGCTTCTCGGCGACGTGCTCGTCGCGCTGCATGAGACGGGTGCCCGTGTGATCGTCACGAGCGGCAACCACGACTCCGCTGCGCGTCTCGGGTTCCAGGCGCGGCTGCTCCGTGACGGCATCCACGTGCTGACCGATCCGCTCGCGATCGGCACGCCGGTGACGCTGGCAGACGCCGATGGTCCGGTGCATTTCTACGGCATCCCGTACCTCGAGCCCGCCATCGTGCGTCAGCACTGGATCGGCGCCGATCTGCGCACGCAGGCGCAGACGCTGTCTCATGCGATGGGTCTCGTCCGGGTGGGGATGCAGGCCCACCCGGGGCGATCCGTCGCGATCGCGCACTGCTTCTCCGCCGGAGTCGACGCCACGGTCGGTCTCGAGCGCGAGGTGCGGCAGGGGGGTCTCGACGTCGTGCCGCTGTCGGTCTTCGACGGTCCTGACTACGTCGCTCTCGGGCACATCCACGGGCGCCAGAAGATCAGCGAACGAGTGCGCTATTCGGGCGCTCCGCTGCACTACAGCTTCGGCGAGCAGAGCAAGCCCCGCGGTTCGTGGCTGGTCGACCTCGATGCCACCGGCCTCGCATCGGTCGAGTGGCTCGATCTTCCCGTCCCTCGTCGCCTGGTCACCCTCACGGGCACCCTCGATGAGATCCTGTCTCCCGAGAACATCGCGGCGCACGCCGACGACTGGGTCTGTGCGGTGTACACCGACGCACTCGCCCAGACCGAGCCCATGCGTCGACTCCGAGAGCGCTATCCGCACTGCGCGATGGTGCAGCATCAGCCCTCCGACACATCCGCGGCAGTCGAGCGCTCCTATGTCGATCGGCTGAGCGGTGCCGTCAGCGACCCCGAGCGCATCGAGGCCTTCCTCGAGCACGTCCGCGCGGGCCACGGGGCGACCGAGCGCGAGCGCGAGCTGATCCGCGAGGTCCTCGATGACCGCGTCCGCGCCGAAGCCCTCATCTGATCCGGTGACGACTCGATCCAGCCCGGCGATGCGTCACCGCGATCATTCTCCGACAGTGAAGAAGACTCTCTGATGCAGTTGCACCGACTGGAGGTCGAAGGGTTCGGTCCGTTCCGCGAGCGGCAGACCGTCGACTTCGATGCTTTCGCCGACGACGGCATCTTCCTGATCGCCGGTCGCACGGGCGCCGGCAAGTCCAGCATCCTCGATGCCGTCTGCTTCGGTCTCTACGGCGGAGTCCCGCGCTACGAGGGTGGCGAGAAGCGGCTGCGCAGCGATCACTGCGAGCCCGACGACGTGACCGAGGTCGTGGTGGAGTTCAGCACTCCGGCGGGCCGATTCCGCGTCAGGCGTTCACCGGAATACGAGCGCCCCAAGAAGCGCGGCGGCGGCATGACGGTGCAGCCGGCGGCCGTGCAGCTCGACACCTCGGTCGGCGGCGAATGGATCGGTCTCGCCGCGAAAGAGCGCGAGGCGGCCTTCGAGCTCGACGAGATCCTGCAGCTCAGTCGCGAGCAGTTCCTGCAGGTGATCCTGCTCGCGCAGAATCGGTTCTCGGAGTTCCTGCTGGCGGGGAGCAAAGAGAGACAGTCGCTGCTGCGGCGGCTGTTCGGCACCGAGCGTTTCGAAGACGTGCAGGCGCGTTTCGATGAACGACGCAAGGCGGCCGAGCAGAGTCTCGGGGCACGCCTCGCAACGGTGTCTGCCCGCCTCGACGAGGGCGAGAGGCTCGTCGGCAGCGCCGGCCTCGGGCACGACGGCGAGGTGCAGGGAGAAGACGCGGGCGCGGCCGACTCAGAGCCTGTCGCGGTGACGACAGAGGAGCGCCTCGACGGTCTGCGTCGCGCGAAGGCTCGTGCGGATTACCGCGCAGAACGTCGAGCGGCTGAACGGATCGAGGCGGAGAAGCAGTCGGACGCAGCAGACGCGGCCCTCGCGATCGCGCGTGAGGAGCAGCGGGCGCAGCTCGAGCGGGATCGGGCCAGAGCCGCGCTCGCACGTCTCGAGGCTGATGAGCCGCACATCGCCGCCGCGCGCAGTGAACTGCAGAAAGCCAGGGCCGCGGAGCTGCTGCGGGGCCCGATCTCCGCCGCGACGACGGCGACATCGGCGCTCGACGCCGCGATCGAGGCCGAGACACGCGCACGGGCGGCCTGGGAGGCTCACGGCATCGTCGCGGACGATCTCACGGAGTGGGCGGCCGAGCGCACGGCGCAGACCGGTCTGTGGCAGCGTGCGGCAGAGCTGGAACGCTCCGCGTCGGCGCTCGATGCCGAGCTTGCGGCGACGTCCGATGCCGTGGCGGCGGCGACCGCTCGCATCGACGCGGCCGAGGCCGATCGTGTCGCGCTTCCCGCAGAGCTCGAACAGCTCACACTCGCGCGCGACGCGGCGAGGCAGCTCGCTGATCGCGCCGGAGATCTGGCCGCAGCACGGGATGCTGCCGCAGCGCGGCATGCGGCGGCGGTCGAGACAGTCCGTCTCAGAGCCGCTCATGACGACGCCGAACGGCAACTCGCTGACGCCAGCGCCGCGCTCGCTGCAGCTCAGACCGCGCTCGCTCAGCTCAGACAGCGCCGACTCGACGGGTTCGCGGGGGAGTTGGCGACCTCGCTGCACGAGGGCGAGGCGTGCCCGGTATGCGGATCTCATGAGCATCCGGCTCCCGCCGTGCATGCCGATCCCGTCTCGGCAGAAGACGTCGACGAGGCTGAAGCCGCACGTGATGTCCTCGCGCAGCGCGAGCGGGATGCGGCAGAACGGACATCCTCACTGCGCGCCGACCTCGCCGCGGCGATCAGCCGCGCAGACGGTCGAGAGGTCGACGAGGCTGTCGCAGAACTCGACACCGCGACAGCGGCGCATGCACAGAGCACAGACGCGGCCGACCAGCTGGTCACACTCGATCAGCAGCGCGAAGCCCTCCTCGCGCGCATCCGCCGTCTCGACAGCGACCGCGACCGTGATTCCACGGCGCTGGCCGCGGCACGCGAAGCGCACTCGCTCGTGGCGCAGCGGGTCGCCGATACGCGAGAGACGATCGCAGAAGCGAAAGGGCACTACGAGTCCGTGGCCGAGAGGCTCACGGCGACGCGTGTCGAAGTCCAGGCTGCTCTCGCGCTCGTCGAGGCGGCGGCAGAGCGGGCACGCAAGGCTGAGGCCGCGACAGCTGCGAAGGCCGAACTGGATGCGGCGCTGGAAGCATCCGAGTTCGACGGCGTCGCGGCGGTCGAGCTGTCGCTCCGCACGGCCGCAGCGCAGGCGGCTCTCGAGAATCGAGTCACCCAGCACGCCGTCCAACGCGAGAAGGAGCGCGCGATCCTCCTCGACCTCGAGCTCCGCACGCTGCCGGAGGAGACGATCGATCTCGGTCCTGCCGAGCAGTCTTCCCTCGCCGCGCGGCAGCGCTGGTCCGTCGCGGTCGATGAGGCGGGGCGGGCGGCAGGGGTGTCCGAGCAGCTCGTCGCGGTCATCGAGGCCGCGACATCAGAGCACGCCCGCATCGCAGACGACGCCGCCGACTACGAGGTTCTGCGAGGCCTCGCCGACGCGATCGCCGGTCGCGGGGCGAACGCCCGCAAGATGACGCTCGAGACGTTCGTCCTCGCCGCCGAACTCGAAGAGATCGTCGACGCCGCGAACCGCCGGCTCAGCGACATGTCGACGGGGCGCTATCAGCTCCGCCACTCAGACGCGCTCGCCGCCCGCGGGGCCGCGTCAGGGCTCGGCATCGTCGTGTTCGACGCATTCACGGGCCAGGCCCGGCCGGCGCAGTCGCTCTCGGGAGGGGAGACCTTCCTGAGCTCCCTCGCCCTTGCGCTCGGACTCGCCGAGGTGGTCACGGCGCGAGCCGGCGGCATCCGTCTCGACACCCTGTTCATCGACGAGGGCTTCGGCTCGCTCGACGGCGACACCCTCGACGTCGCCATGCGCACGCTCGACGAGCTGCGCCAGGGCGGTCGCACCGTCGGCGTCATCAGCCACGTCGAGGCGATGCAGGAGCAGATCCCTGCGCAGCTGCGGGTGCGTGCGACGTCGAGCGGTCCGAGCGTGATCGAGGCGCGCTGAGACGCGGCGCGCCCCCTCGCCAGCGCAGCGGGCTCAGCCGATGCCCGTCCTCAGACGCCGTACTCCCGGCGGATCACTTCACGCAGCTGCACGCTGCACCGTGCGATCGCCTCGCGGAAGTCGACGAGCGCGCCATCCTCCGCCCGGTCGGAGATCGCGCGGAACGCGCGGATCGGCACTCCGAACTGCTCGGCGACCCAGATGTACGCATAGGTCTCCATGTCGACCAGGCCGGCACCCGAGGGGCGGATGACGGCGGTGATCCCGGCATCGCCGACGAAGCTGTCGCCGGTCGCGATCAGCACGCCCTCGCGGCCGGTGGACACGCGCGCGGGCAGCGACACGTGCTGCCCTGCGACGCCGTCGAGGTCGAACACGTCGTGCTGCAGTGCGCTCCCGATCTCGTGCACGGTCGCATCGAGCTCAGGGTCGATGCCGCCGGCGGTCCCGACGACCACCACCTCGGAGTACTCCTTGGCGTCGAGCGCACGGGTGAGGGCGTACACGGCCTGCATCTTGCCCTCGCCGGTGACGAGCTGGTCGAATCCCTCGAGCTCGTCCGGGAACGCTGCGAGTTCGGATGCCATGGCTGCGACGAGAAGTTTCACTCCGCCATCCTGCCAGGTGGATCCATCGCCGCGAAGCCGAGCGCGTGCGACCGACGTCATCTCGATGTAACACTGGGGGAGGATACTTGCGTCGGGCAGACCGGAGGAACAAATGACCCTGCAGCAGCAGATCTCTGAAGCGCTCGGCGTGAAGGCCGAGATCGACCCCGAGGTCGAGGTGGAGCGCCGAGTGGCGTTCCTGGTCGACTACCTGCGGGTGACCGGAGCGAAGGGCTTCGTGCTCGGGATCTCCGGCGGCCAGGACTCGACACTCGCGGGGCGACTCGCACAGCTCGCGGTCGAACGCGTACGCGCCGAGGGCGGAGAGGCGAAGTTCCTCGCCGTGCGGCTGCCGTACCGGGTGCAGAAGGACGCCGCTGATGCCGAGGCCGCGCTCGAGTTCATCGCACCGGACTCCTCGGTCGAGGTGAACATCCAGAACGGCGTCGACGGCGTCGAGGAGGACATCGAGTTCGCGGTCACGAGCGACATCAGCGACTTCAACCGCGGCAACATCAAGGCGCGAGTGCGCATGGTGACGCAGTACGCGCTGGCCGGACACGACGGTCTCATCGTCATCGGCACCGACCATGCAGCTGAGGCGGTCACGGGCTTCTACACGAAGTTCGGCGACGGCGCGGCCGACATCCTTCCCCTCTCGGGTCTCAGTAAGCGGCAGGGCCGGTCACTGCTGCTGCTGCTCGGGGCGCCGGATCGTCTCGCCTACAAGGTGCCGACGGCCGACCTCCTGGACGGCCAGCCCGGCCGAGCCGACGAAGACGAGCTGGGCCTCACCTACGAGCAGATCGACGACTTCCTCGAAGGTCGCGAGGTCGACCCGGACGTCGCCGGGCGGATCGAGTCCCGATACCTCGCCACGCAGCACAAGCGTCACCTCCCGGTCACCCCCGACGACACGTGGTGGCGCTGACACGCCTCTCGGCGTGATCCCGTGTCGGATGCCGCGGCTAGTGTCGAAGCATCCGAGGGAACGGGAGAATCGTGCGGATCGACACTCAGGCGCAGCGCGTCATCTGGAGCGCGAGCGACCTCAAGGCGGCCGCCGAATGCGAGTTCGCCTGGTGCCGCGCGATCGATGCGAAGCTGGGCCGCGTCCCGGCCGTGGAGGAGCCTGAAGACGCGACTCTCGCCAGGGCCGCGCTGCTCGGAGACGTCCACGAGCAGAACGTCCTCGCCCGCTACATCGACGATCTCGGGAGCGATCGGGTGCACCGGGTCGAGAAGGTGTCGTCGATCGACGCCGAGGCGCTCGCGGCTGCCGTCGACGAGACGGTGCATGCGCTCGGATCCGATGCGCTGGTCGTCTTCCAGGCGGCGTTCGCGACACCCGAGTTCGTCGGGTTCGCCGATTTCCTCAAGCGCGACGACGACGGGCGATGGCGGGTGCAGGATTCCAAGCTCGCCCGCAAGGCGCGCGTCACCGCCCTCATGCAGCTCGCGGCATATGTCGATCAGCTCGACCGGCTGGGCATTCCGCGGTCCGATGAGGTCGACCTCATCCTCGGCGACGGAACGCTGAGCACCCACGCGGTGGATGACCTCCTTCCGCTGTTCCAGGTGCGTCGAGCGCGCCTGCGCGCCCTCATCGCGGATCGCCGAGTCGACGACGGCTCCAGCGGCGCCCCGCTGGCGTGGGGCGACGACCGCGGAGACCTCGAGATCGTGGCCTGCGGACGATGCGCGACCTGCGAGGAGCAGGTGATCGCACACCGCGACCTGCTGATGGTCGCGCGCATGCGGCCCGTGCAGCGCGCCCGGCTGCGGGCGGCCGGGATCGAGACCATCGACGCGCTGGCCGACGCCGATACGCCTCCTGACGGCATGAACACCGACACGTTCGAGACGCTGCGGGCGCAGGCGAGGCTGCAGATCCGCGCGGATGCCGAGGGTGCGCCGACATACGACGTGCACTACGCCGCGGCGATCCACACCCTCCCCGTGCCCAGTCACGGCGACATCTTCTTCGACTTCGAGGGCGACCCGCTCTACACCGAGCCGGCGCCTGACGGCGAGGCTCATTGGGGCATCGACTACCTCTTCGGATGGGTCGACAACGCCGACCAGTACACGGCGCTGTGGGCCCACGACTTCGCTGCGGAGCGAGAGGCGTTCGAGCGATTCCTCGACTTCGTGAAGGTGCGCAGAGCAGCGCACCCCGGCATGCACATCTATCACTACGCGCCGTACGAGACCTCGCACCTGGTGGCGATGGCGGCACGCCACGGCGTGCGCGAGGGCGAGATCGACCGCCTGCTGCGCGAGGGCGTGTTCGTCGACCTGTATCCGCTGGTGCTGCGCACCGTGCGCGTGGGGTCGCGGTCGTACTCGATCAAGAAGCTCGAGCCGCTCTACATGGGTGAGGACGTGCGCACCAGCGACGTGCAGAAGGGCGACGACTCGATCGTGCAGTACGTGGCGGCCCGCGAGTTCGCGGCGGCAGGGGAGCAGGACGAGGCCGATGCGGTCTTCGCCGATCTCGCCGACTACAACCGCTACGACTGCGTGTCGACGAGGCGCCTTCGCAACTGGCTGATCGACATCGCCCGGAAGGAGGGGGTGAACCCCGCCCCGCCCGACGAGGCCGACGAGGTGATCTACGAGCCGTCGCCGCGATCGGTGGCACTCCTCGCCGACGCGGAGCGGGCCGCGGCGGCGGGCGGCGACGGTCAGGTGCATCGCCTCGCTGCGGCCGCCATCGACTACTTCCCTCGCGAGGCGAAGAGCTTCTGGGTGTCGCACTTCCAGCGACTGCGCGAGCCCGTCACTATGTGGGACGGCACTCGCGATGTCGTGCGCGTCGACCGCATGTCCTCGACCGTGCAGCGCGACTGGAGCGTCGGCGAGGGGCGCCGGGTGATGTCGCGCGACATCGAGATCCGGGGAGAGGTGTCACCCGGCACCACTCTCGGAGCGGGGTCGCAACCGTTCGCGCTCTATCCCGTGCCGGCTCCGTTCGACACCGAGGCTCCGTCACGCGCGGTGCACGTGCCGCATACGGTCACTGTCACCGAGGTGCTCGACGACGGCTATCTGATCACCGAGACGGCGATCCAGGGACAGACGTGGGACGAACTGCCTCTCGCTCTCACCCCCGCGGCTCCGCCGCGCGTCGTCTCGCTGCAGGGCGCGATCGACGAATGGGCCGACACGGTCCACGCGGCAGCACCCGGGTTCCCGTCCGACGCGGCCACCGACATCCTGCGCAGGATCCCTCCGCGGACGCTCTCGGGCGGCCCCCTGCCTGACCAGGGGGACGAGACGATCGATGCGATCGTGCGAGCGGTCCTCGACCTCGATCGCAGCTATCTCGCGGTGCAGGGTCCTCCTGGCACCGGCAAGACCTACACGGGCTCCCAGGTGATCGCGCGGCTGGTCAAGGAGCACGGCTTCCGGGTCGGCGTCGTCGCGCAGTCCCACGCGATCATCGAGAATCTGCTCGAGCGGGTCGTGGCCGACGGCGTTCCCGCGGCGCAGGTCGGGAAGGCGCCGAAGGATCCGTCATCCGATCCCTCGTACACGGCGATTCCCAAGAACGGCATGGCCGCATTCCTCGGCGAGCATGCCGAGCACGGAGCGGTCGTCGGCGGAACGGCCTGGGACTTCAGCAACACCGCACGCGTGGAGCGCGGGGGCCTCGACCTGCTCGTGGTCGATGAAGCGGGGCAGTTCTCCCTCGCCTCGACGATCGCCGTCGCCGCGGGCGCGCAGCGTCTGCTGCTGCTCGGCGATCCGCAGCAGCTTCCCCAGGTCAGCCAGGGGGCGCACTCCGAGCCCGTCGACACGTCGGCTCTCGGATGGGTCATGGACGGCGACGCGGTGGTCCGACCCGACTACGGTTACTTTCTGGCACGTTCGTGGCGCATGCATCCTCGCCTCGCCGCGCCGGTGTCGAAGCTCGCATACGCCGGGCAGCTCGCGTCGGCTCCCGGCACCGAACGGCGTGCGCTCGACGGCATCGATCCCGGTCTGCACATCGTCCCGCTCCGACACCGCGGCAACGCCACGCAGTCGCCGGAGGAGGCGCGCGAGGTGGTGGCACTCGTGCGAGACCTCGTCGGACGCGCGTTCACCGACAACGATGCCGATGTCACGGTCCGGCCGCTCGCGCAGCGCGACATCATCGTGGTCGCGCCCTACAACGCGCAGCGTCAGGCCGTGCACGACGCACTCGCCGAGGCAGGCTTCCCCGACGTCCCGGTCGGCACGGTCGACAACTTCCAGGGCAAGGAGGCGGTGGTCTCGATCACGTCCCTCGCGGCCTCCAGCGGTCGGGATGCCCCACGGGGTCCCGAGTTCCTGCTGCTGCAGAACCGATTGAACGTGGCGATCTCGAGAGCGCAGGTCGCGGCCTACCTGATCCACTCCCCGGCACTGCTCGACGACCTCCCGCGCACACCGGAGGGGGTCGCGCGGATGAGCGCCTTCGCCCGTCTCGTCGGCGCGGCGAGCTGAGCGACGACCGACCCCACGGCGAGGAACAGCCACCATGCACACGACAGACGACATCCTTCGCGCCTCGGCGGCCTGGGTGTGGTTCCCCCGTGACAGCGAGCGAGAGAAGACGGAGCTGCAGCTGGTGCGGTATCCCGAACGGTTCGGTGGCGGGGTGCGCGGATCGCAGGTCGACTCGGACGCTGATGCCGCGACTGTTCTCGACCACGCGATCGACCGCACCAGATCGTGGGGGGAGCGCGAGCTGCGCTTCTGGACCAACGCGTCCGATCGCCCCGACCTCGAAGCCGAGCTGCGCAGACGCGGAGCCGAGCACATCGACACGGTCGCGGTGTTCGCCTGTCCGATCGACCGCGCGTCGATCGACGTCCCGCCGGAGCCCACCGCAGAGGTCGTTCGCACACTCGAGCAGGTCCGCGAGGTCGACGCCATCAACGTGCCGGTGTGGCAGCAGCAGCCCCTCGACGAAGAAGGGCTTCGGATCGAACTCGAAGAGATCGCGTCGACGCTCGACGCGGGTACGCACTCCCGTGTTCTCGCGCGGCTCGACGGCCGGGCCGTCAGCACCGGCGGGTGCACGATCGTCGACGGATTCGCCCGCTTGTGGGGTGCCGCCACGCTCGAGCACGCGCGGGGCAGAGGCGCTTACCGGGCGGTCCTCGCCGAGCGGCTGCGGGTGAGCGCATCCCTCGGGGCGGAGACGGCACTCGTCAAGGGGCGCACAGCGACGTCCGCACCGATCCTCGAACGGGCAGGTTTCACCCACTACGGAGACGAGCGCGGCTACCGCCTGGGCGTGTGAGTCGCCCCGACGGGGCGTCACAGCCGGGGGCCACGCGCGGCGATGTTCAGGGGCGTGGCGCCGGTCAGGCGCCGAGCTCCTCGCGGACCAGTCGCGCTCCCGCAGACAGAGCGCTCAGCTTGTCGAGCGCGACATGCCTCGGCAGGGGTGCCATGCCGCAGTTCGAGCTGGCGATGAGAAGCTCTGCGTCGACGAACTCGAGCGCGCGGCGCAGGGTGTCGGCGACTTCCTCCGGAGTCTCGACCTGCTCGCTCGCCACATCGATCGCCCCGAGCATGACCTTCTTGCCGCGGATGAGCTCGATGAGGTCCATAGGAACATGAGAGTGGTGGCTCTCCAGCGAGATGATGTCGACGGAGGACCGCTGCAGAAGGGGGAACGACTCCTCGTACTGCCTCCACTCCGCGCCGAGAGTCGCCTTCCACTCGTTGTTCGCCTTGATCCCGTAGCCGTAGCAGATGTGCACAGCCGTCTCGGCGCTCAGCCCTTCGACTGCGCGCTCGAGGGCCGCGATTCCCCAGTCCTTCATCTCGTCGAAGAAGACGTTGAACGCGGGCTCGTCGAACTGGATGATGTCCACTCCCGCAGCCTCGAGCTCCCTCGCCTCCTGGTTGAGGATGGTCGCGAACTCCCACGCCAGCTTCTCGCGGCTGCGGTAGTGACGGTCGGCCAGGGTGTCGATCATCGTCATCGGGCCAGGGAGCGCCCACTTGATCGGCTGATCGGTCTGCTGACGCAGGAACGTCGCGTCGTCCACGAACACGGGCTTCGGACGGCTCACCGCACCCACCACTGTGGGCACGCTCGCGTCGTAGCGGTCGCGGATGCGCACCGTCTCGCGATTCTCGAAGTCCACGCCGTCGAGATGCTCGATGAAGGTGGTGACGAAATGCTGGCGGGTCTGCTCCCCGTCGCTGACGATGTCGATGCCGCGCCGCCGCTGTTCGTGCACCGCGGCGCGCAACGCATCATGCTTGCCCTCGACGAGCGCATCCCCCTGCAACTCCCACGGCGACCAGAGCACCTCAGGCCTCGCGAGCCATGCCGGCTTGGGCAGGCTCCCGACGATCGAGGTTGGGAGGAGGGTTTCCAAGGTCGTCGAGCCGGCGCCGGTCATCGGACCGGAGCCGGGTAGGCGGCGGCCCACTGATCCAGCACGCGCCGGTGGGGCGTCACGAAGTGCTCATCCGCGTAGCGTCCCTGGACGACCGCGAGCTGGCTGCGCTCCTCGCGGTCGTAGGTGATCTCGGTCTGCTGGAAGTCTTCGTGGGCCAGGCTCGGACGGTAGACGCTCTCGGCGGGTGTGTTCGCGTTGTAGATCTCGGGGCGGTAGATCTTCTGGAACGTCTCCATAGTGCTGATCGTGCCGATGAGCTGCAGATCGGAGTAGTCGCTCAGAAGGTCGCCGCGGAAGTAGAAGGCGAGCGGGGCAGAGCTGCCGCGCGGCATGAAGTACCGCACCTGCAGGCCCATCTTCCCGAAGTACTCGTCGGTGAGCGAGAAGGAGTCCTGGACGTACTCGATGCCGAGCACGGGGTGGACGTTGCCGTTGCGGCGATACGTCCTGCTGGTCGAGACGCTGATGCAGATCACCGGCAGGGTCGAGAACCGCTCCTGATACGCGTCGGACTCGAGGAAGTGCTGGAAGAGCTTGCCGTGCAGCTCGCCGAAGTCGTCGGGTGTCGCGAACCCGCCGGCGGCTGCGCTCGCCGCGGGCAGGACGACGCTGAAATCGTAGTCGCGCAGGTAGGAGGAGAAGTTGTTCCCCACGATGCCCTGGTGGCGTTCGCCGGTCAGCCGGTCAACGATGTGGATGTCCAGCACCTCGAGGACGGGGAACTCCCGGTCCTCGCCGTCGGCGAATCGCAGCTGCACCGAGACGATGTCGAGTTCCACCGAGTAGCGGCCGCCGTCTGGGCCGTCGCCGTCGAGTCCGTCGCCGCGTGCGAGATCGTTGAACCGTCGGTCGATCATCGTGAGGGCATTGCGGAGGTTCTGCTGGCGACGCTCGCCGCGGGCGAGGTTGGCGAAGTTCGTGGTGATCCGCGAACTGTCCGACGGGGCGTAGTCCTCGTCGAAGCGCGTGGTGGTGATGCTGAACGTGATCTCGTTCGCCATGAGGGGCCAATCCGGGAGAGAGGCCGACAGGGCCTCGCGAATGCTGTGCTCTCATGGTGCTGCCGAACGAGGGTCATCGGGTAATTCAGCTCCACTATGCGGTGCTATAGCCTTCTCCTATGCCCAGGCGATCGAGCGGCATCACGCTGCAACAGCTCCAGTACTTCATCGAGGTCGCCGCGGAAGGATCCATCACCGCCGCGGCCGACATGCTCTACGTGGCTCAGCCCACGATGTCCGCGGCGATGAAAGACCTCGAGAGTCGGGTGGGTCGTGCCCTTCTGGCCCGCTCGGCCCGGGGCGTCACGCTCACCAGTGACGGTTCGGAGTTCCTCGGGTACGCCAGACAGATCGTCGAGCAGGCCGAGCTGCTCGAGCAGCGCTACCTGGGGCGGCCGCCGTCGCGCCGACTCCTCGGGGTGTCGACGCAGCACTACTCGTTCGCTGTCGATGCCTTCGTGCGGATGGTCAAGGGCTCGAGCGCGGCCGAGTACGAGTTCTCACTGCGGGAGACCCGCACGTGGGACATCATCGAAGACGTGCGGACGCTGCGCAGCGAACTCGGCATCCTCTTCCGCAACGACTTCAACCGGAACGTCATCGACAAGCTGCTGCGCGACTCGGGGCTCGCGTTCCATCCGCTCTTCGTCGCCGAGCCGCACATCTTCGTCTCGCGACGGAACGCGCTCGCCTCCCGCGAGCGGGCGACCCTCGACGATCTCGTCGGCCTGCCGCGGCTCACCTTCGATCAGGGGGCGAACAACTCGTTCTACTTCGCCGAGGAGATCCTCTCGACCCTCTCGAGCGCTCGCGAGATCAGGGTTTCCGACCGAGCGACGATCTTCAATCTCATGATCGGACTCGACGGGTACACGATCTCGACGGGCATCATCAGCGACGACCTCGATCCTGAGATCGTCGCGGTGCCTCTCGACGTCGACGACCACATCGAGATCGGATGGGTCGGACGCACCGCCATCCCCCTGACCGAGCAGGCGCAGCGATATCTCGCCGAGGTCCGCGACGTCGTCGCGGGGTTCGGCGTGGCGCTGCTCGGCTAGCGCGAGCAGCCGATGCGTCAGACGGTGCCGTAGAGCCGATCGCCGGCGTCGCCGAGTCCGGGGACGATGTAGCCCTTCTCGTTGAGACGCTCGTCGAGCGCGCCGAGCACGATGGTCACATCGCGGTCTCCGACGAGCGCCTCGATCGCGGCGAGACCCTCCGGCGTGCCGAGCAGGCAGATCGCCGTGACGTCCTTGGCCCCGCGGTCGAAGAGGAACTGGATGGCCGCAGCCAGCGAGCCACCGGTTGCGAGCATCGGGTCGATGGCGAAGCACTGGCGATCGCTCAGGTCATCGGGGAGGCGCTCGGCGTAGGTCGTCGGCTCGAAGGTCTCTTCGTCGCGGACCATCCCGAGGAATCCGACCTCGGCGGTCGGCAGAAGCTTGACGAGTCCCTCGAGCATGCCGAGTCCTGCGCGCAGGATCGGTACGACGATCGGGCGAGGCTCCGAGATCTTCACGCCCATCGTGGTGGTCACGGGAGTGGTGATCTCGACCGGGCTGACCTTCACGTTGCGGGTCGCCTCGTACGCGAGCAGCGTCACGAGTTCTTCGGTCAGCTGGCGGAAGACCGGCGACGGTGTGCGATGGTCGCGCAGCACCGAGAGCTTGTGAGTGACGAGAGGGTGGTCGGCGACGTGAACACGCATGCCTACAGGCTAATGCGCCGGACGCTCGCGTACGACATCGGCTGCACGGGAGTGGCCTCTGCGGCTGTCGTAGGCTCGACCCATGACCGCCCCCGACCTCATCGCGATGCGCCGCGCTCTCGAGCTCGCGGCCGAGGCGGCAGCGGTGTCGGAGATCCCCGTCGGTGCGGTGGTGCTCGACGCCGAGGGGCGGATCGTCGCGGACGGTCGCAACAATCGTGAGGCGACCGGGGATCCGACCGGTCACGCCGAGGTCGAGGCACTGCGTGCCGCCGCGGCATCCGTCGGCTCGTGGAATCTCGAGGGCCACACCCTCGTCGTCACGCTCGAGCCCTGCCTCATGTGTGCCGGGGCGATCCTGCAGGCGCGGATCACTCGGGTCGTCTTCGGAGCCTGGGACGACAAGGCGGGGGCCGCCGGATCCATGTACGACGTGCTGCGTGATCGTCGGCTGCCGTATCGCGCCGAGGTCATCGGCGGGGTCGAGGCAGACGCCGCCAAGGCCCTGCTGCGGGACTTCTTCGAGCAGCGCCGCTGACGGTCGCGGACCTCGGGGGAGTCAGTCCGAGGACTTGAGCACGAACACGTCGGTCGACGGCTCCGGGTCGAGCGACGGCCGGTACACGTCGGGCTCGATGTAGATGACCCTGGCCGTCGGCACGGCCTCGCGGATGCGGGCCTCGATCGCGTCGATGTCGACCGCGGCCTCGCGCAGCGGCTTGTCGGCATTGAGTGCGATCTTCGCCGCCACCATCAACTCGTCCGGTCCGAGGTAGAGCGTCTTCATGTGGATGATCTTCTCGATCTCGTCGCCGGCGTTGATCGCGTCGACGATGCGATCGTGATCGGCCGGGGTGGCTCCCTCGCCCACCAGGAGGCTCTTGGTCTCGACTCCGAGCACGATCGCGATGAGCACGAGCAGGATGCCGATCATCAGCGTTCCGAGTGCGTCGAACACGGGGTTGCCGGTGATGATGGTCAATCCCACACCGAGCAGTGCGAAGGTGAGACCGGTCAGCGCCCCGACATCCTCGAGCAGCACGACGGGCAGCTCCGGCGCCTTGGCGCGACGCACGAACGACACCCACGACTGGCCCTCATCGCGCACGAGGTTGCTCTCCTTGACGGCCGTGCGCAGCGAGAACGACTCGAGGCCGATCGCGACCACGAGCACGACGAGCGGCAGCCACCACCAGGTCTTGTCGAGTTCGTGCGGGTGGGTGAGCTTGTCGATCGCCTCGTAGATCGCGAACAGGCCACCGACGGAGAACAGGATGATCGACACGACGAACGCGTAGACGTAACGCTCTCGGCCATAGCCGAACGGGTGCGCTCGGTCGGCCTCGCGCTTCGCCTTGCGGCCGCCCAGCATGAGCAGCAGCTGGTTGCCGGAATCGGCGACCGAGTGGATCGCCTCGGCGAGCATCGACGCGGATCCTGAGAGCGCCCAGGCGATGAACTTCGCCAGGGCGATGCCCAGATTCGCCAGGAACGCCGCGAGAATGGCCTTGCCGCCGCCGGATGCACTCATGCGACGAGTCTAGATCGGCTCGCCCGTGGTCGCCCGGTGCGCCCGCCGTAGGATGACGACATGGCTGAATCTCTTCCTGCTCTCGCGTTCCTCGGTGCCGGTTCCATGGGCGGCGCGATCCTGCGAGGGGTCGTCGCATCCGGCATCCCCGTCGACGGAGGCATCACCGCGACGAACCGCACGCCCGAGAAGGCGGCGGCCTTCGCCGACCTCGACGGCGTCACGAGCATCGCGCTCTCCGAGACGCCGGACGGCAACGCGCGGGCGGTTCAGTCGGCGCGTGTCGTCCTGGTCGGGGTGAAGCCGGCGATGGTCCCCGATCTGCTGCGCGAGATCGCTCCCTCTCTGCCCGAAGACGCGATCGTGGTGAGTCTCGCGGCCGGGGTCACCCTGCAGACCTTCGCCGACAACCTCGGCGCCGATGTCCGTGTCATCCGCTCGATGCCGAACACGCCGTCGACCGTCGGCAAGGGCGTCACCGGCCTCGCCGCGGGGGCGGCCGCATCCGCCGACGACCTCGCCCTCGTGCACCGCCTCTTCGCGACCGTGGGCGCTGTCGTCGAGGTTCCCGAGTCGCAGATCGACGCGCTGTCGACGATCTCGGGTTCGGGCCCCGCCTACGTCTACCTGCTCATCGAGGAGCTCACGAAGGCCGCCGTCGGCATGGGGTTCAGCGAGAGCGACGCGCGAGTCATGGTGGAGCAGACCTTCATCGGTGCGACCGCGCTGCTCGACGCGTCCGGGGAGGAGCCGTCTGAGCTCCGTCGCAGGGTCACGAGTCCGAAGGGCACCACCGAGCGGGCCGTCGCCGTGCTGCAGGACGCGCACCTCGACCGGACGTTCGCGCAGGCCGCCGACGCGGCGCTGGCGCGGGCGAAGGAACTCGCCGCAGGAGGATGACATGCAGCTGCGGTTCTCGGGAGAGATCTGGTTCTGGCGCGGACCGGCGCCGTTCCACTTCGTCACCGTGCCGCCGGCCGAGAGCGAGATGATCGGCGAGATCGCCGGCGTCGTCACCTACGGGTGGGGGATGATCCCCGCATCCGTGACGATCGGACGCACGACCGTGACCACGGCGCTGTGGCCGAAGGACGGCGGGTACATCGTGCCGATCAAGAAGGCGCTGCAGGATCGGGAGGGCATCGGCATCGACGACGTCGTCGAGATCACGCTCGACATCGACGCCTGAACCCGCGGGGCTGCCGCTCAGCGGTCGAGCGCGGCGAAGCGCTCGATGTCGCTGTTGGTGCCCGAGACGATGATGAGGTCGTGGTTGGTGACGATCGTGTTCGCCTCGGCGTAGCGGAACGGCTTGCCCGGACTCTTCACGCCGACGACGGTGACCTTGTACTTGCTGCGCACGCCGGATTCGTTCAGACCCACGCCGCGGATGAACTTCGGCGGGTACATCTTCGCCAGCACGAAGTCGTCGTCGAAGCGGATGAAGTCGAGCATCCGGCCGGAGACGAGGTGAGCGACGCGCTCGCCGGCTTCGCGCTCGGGGTAGATGACGTGGTTGGCACCCACGCGGGCAAGGATCTTGCCGTGGGACTGCGAAACGGCCTTCGCCCAGATCTGCGGCACCTTGAGGTCGACGAGGTTCGCGGTGATCAACACGGATGCTTCGATCGACGAGCCGACGGCGACGACGGCGACCTGGAAGTCCTGCGCGCCGATCTGACGCAGGGCGTCGATGTTCTTGGCGTCGGCCTGCACGGTGTGCGTGACGCGGTCGGACCACTTCTGCACGAGCTCCAGATTGCCGTCGATCGCGAGCACCTCGCGGTCGAGTCGGTCGAGCTCGCCGGCGCACGCGGCGCCGAAGCGGCCCAGGCCGATGACGAGTACGGGAGCGTCGCCCCGGAGCACTTCAACCAACGATCGGCCTTTCCACGGGCAGCGAGTAATACTGCGATCGCGACGTCGCGGCGACTGCCGCGGCGAGAGTCACTGTACCAACGCGCCCCATGAAGATGGTGGTCGCGAGCACGTACGAGGCGGAATCGGGGAGCTCGGCGGTGAGACCTGTCGAGAGGCCGACGGTGCCGAACGCCGAGATCACGTCGAACAGCACATGACTGATGTCGGCCTTGGTGATCTGGGCGATGATGATCGTCGACAGCGCGACGATCGTGGCTCCCCAGGCGACGACGCTGAGCGCCACACGCTGCACGTCGCTGGGGATGCGGCGGCCGAAGACCTCGACCGACTGGCGCCCCTTCGCCTCCGACCACACGGCGATGGCGAGCACGGCGAGAGTGGTGACCTTGATTCCTCCGGCGGTGGATGCCGAACCGCCGCCGACGAACATCAGCATGCTCGCGGCCAGCAGCGACGACCCGTTCAGGTCGTCCATCTCGATCACGTTGAAGCCGCCCGAACGGGTCATCGCCGAGAGGAAGAAGGCTTGGAACGTCGTGTCTGCCGCATCCATCGAGCCGAACGTCTTCGGGTTCGCGTACTCGAGGATCAGGAAAACCGCGGCACCCAACACGAACAGGAGCACGGTGGTGACGAGCGTGAGTTTGGTGTGCAGCGACCACTTCTTCACGTGCCACACGTGCTTGGCCAGGGTGTAGATCACGGGGAAGCCGATGCTCCCGAGGAAGACGCCCACCATCAGCAGCGACAGCACGAGGTAGTCGTCGGCGAAGACGGCCACGCCGCCGTCGTTGGGAGCGAACCCGGTGTTCGTGAATGCCATGGCGGCGAAGTACGGCGCTTCCCACAGGGCGGCGATCGGGTCGACCTCCGCCAGGACCAGCGCGGGGTAGAGGAGGATCGCGAGGACGCCCTCGATGATGAGCGACGACACCGCGACGGTGCGCAGGAGCTGACCGACCTCGCCCAGCCGCACGGTCTGGCTCTCGTTCACGACGCCGCCGTGGGCTCGCAGCGGGTTCGTGTCTCCGGCGGCCATGAGCTTGGCCCGCAGCCCGAGGCGCTTCGAGATGACCAGGCCCATCAGCGACGCCAGGGTGAGCACGCCGAGTCCGCCGATGTTCACGCCGATGAAGATCAGCACGTGCCCGAACGGAGACCAGTGGTTCGCCATGTCGACGGTGGCGAGGCCCGTGACGCAGATGGTCGACACAGCCGTGAACAGCGCATCCGCCAGCGGCGTGACCGTGCGCGATGCCGACGCGATCGGCAGCGACAGCAGCACCGTGAAGACGAGGATGAGCATCGCGAAGATGACGATCGCGAAGCGCGAGGGCGACGAGGTGACGATGTGCTTGCCCCAGGAGGCGGCGTTCTCAAGACGCTGTCGAGGTGACGACGCCGAAGCGATGCCCGACATCGAGTCCCCCTTCGCTTCCCCTCGCCGCGCACCGCGGCTGCACGACGCCGATCGCCGAGCCTTCGTCATGGTACTCCGTGCCGGGGACGACTACCCTGATCACATGACGGACATCTTCGACGTGATCGCAGACGGTACGAGGCGCGACATCCTCCAGCTTCTCCTGCGACGCACCACCGAAGGGGACGCCGGCACGAGCGTGAGCCATATCGTCGCCGAGCTCGGCATCAGCCAGCCCACCGTCTCGAAGCACCTCAAGGTGCTCCGCGAGGCTGAACTGGTCAGCGTGCGCGAAGACGGCCAGCGCCGCTTCTACAGCCTCGCCGTCGAGCCGCTGGAGGTCGTCGACGACTGGCTCGTCCCGTTCCTCATGGACGCATACGGCGACGATGCGCCGGACATCGACTACCCCGGACTGCCGCTTCCCGACGGAGCCGCGCACGCGGCCGAGGTCGTCGGTCGTGCCGCCGCGTCGGCGAGGCACGTCGTCACCACCGCGCTCAAGCGCCTCGGCGGCTGACGCCCCCGGACGCACTTCGCCCCCGTTGACAGCGGGGGGTCTGTCTTCGGGGGCGTGGCCGCGGGCCCCAGCCCGCGCGACTCGGACGGTGCCATCGTGAGTCGTGCATTCAGCATCCCAGTGCAGTCTGAACGGTTGCGGCACACGTCCTATGTCTCCGCTGTGACCCGCATGCTCCGCTCGTGAGGGGCGCCGAGTCAGGAGTGCGCGAACGGCGAGAACCAACAGGTCTCGCCGACCGTGTCTCGCGCTTGCCATGATGTGAGCATGACGACAGCTTCGCCCTCGTACCGAGCGCACTTCGACTTCACGATCTCGTTCGCCAATGGCGGGGGGATGACGGGAGAAGGCTTCCGTCTCGACCTTCCCGGTCCCGACATCGACTCCGATGCGATCGGAGCGCTGCTGGTGCGGCATCTCGGGCTCACTCTCGTGAGCGCCGTCGAGCTGCAGCGGCTCCGCATCGTGGAAGAGGCGCACCGTGGCAGCCGAGGCGTGGAGGGGAGCGCTCCGTCACCACGGGTCATCGACCTCAGCCACACGATCGAAGCGGGGCTCGTGACCTACCCCGGCCTCCCTGCCCCCACGATCACTCCGCACCTCACGCGCGAGGACTCCCGCTCGAAGTACGCGCAGGGCACGGAGTTCGCGATGGACATCATCACGATGATCGGCAACACGGGCACCTACCTCGACTCGCCCTTCCACCGGTATGAGGACGGCGGGGACCTGGCCTCGCTCGAGCTCTGCTCCCTCGTCGGGCTACGCGCCGAGGTCTTCCATCTGCACGACGCGTGGAGCGCCGAGCGCCGGGGGATCGACGCTGTGACGCTCGCGGACCGTGAGCTCCGAGGCGCCGCGGTGCTGCTCGACACCGGGTGGAGTGAGCACTTCGGCACTCCGGAGTACGGCCGCGGGGCACCGTTCCTCACCGAAGAAGGAGCGCGGTTCCTGGCCGATGCCGGGGTCGCACTCGTCGGCATCGATTCGCTCAACATCGACGACACGGAGAGCGGCGGCGAGCGGCCGGCTCACAGCATCCTGCTGGCCGCCGGCATCCATGTGGTCGAGCACCTGACCCGCCTGTCCGAGGTGCCCGCCCGTGGTGCGCGGTTCACGGCGGCTCCTCCGGCCGTGCGTGGATTCGGGACGTTCCCGGTGCGTGCCTTCGCCACCGTCGGCGATGCTCACTGATCACACAGGCCACATGGGTTTACACGCGTCCCAGATTCCCCCTAGAGTGTGCACAAATCGAGAAAGGGGTACGTGGGATGCCCGAGGTTCCAGATGTCCGGTTCCTTACGGTGGCTGAGGTCGCCGAACTGATGCGCGTGTCGAAGATGACCGTCTATCGAATGGTGCACGCTGGGGAGCTGCCAGCCATTCGCTTCGGTCGCAGTTTCCGGGTTCCGGAATCCGCGGTGGCCGATGCTCTGCAGCGACCGATAGCCGACGTCGGCTGACGCTCTCCGCTCGGTCCCGTGGGCGCGTGCAGCGAGAGCTTCACTGTTTGCTAGACTGATCCGAGGCATTTTTTCCGTGCCCGTACCCGGGTGTCCGTCACCGACGACACCCAGCCACTGACTTAGTGAGGTTTCCGTGGGTTCTGTCATCAAGAAGCGCCGCAAGCGCATGGCGAAGAAGAAGCACCGCAAGCTGCTTCGTAAGACTCGCCACCAGCGTCGCAACAAGAAGTAAGCGACCAGACACGAGCGCCTGTCTCCGGACGGGCGCTTTGTGTCTCTACCCCCCGGTTTCCCACTCGTCGCAGGAGCATGCCATGAAGTCGATCACCGTCACCGAACTCGCCGAGCGTTCGAACACTCCGCTCATCGATGTCCGCGAGGTCGATGAGTACGCCGCCGGACACGTCCCCGGGGCGGTCAACATCCCGATGTCCGAGATCGGCAACCGACTCGAAGAGCTCCCGGCGGAGTCGTTCGACGTCATCTGCCAGGCCGGCGGACGGTCGGCGCGCGTCGTCGAGGCGCTCGAATCCCGCGGGTACGACGCGACCAACGTCGAGGGCGGAACGGGCGAGTGGATCGCCCAGGGCCGCGAGGTCGAGGTGCCGTCGGCGTGACCACGCTGACCCTCATCGGCAAGCCCGACTGCCACCTGTGCGACGTCGCGTCCGAGATCATCGACTCCGTCGTCGCCGAACTCCCCGACGCGGCTGCCGAGCGGATCGAGATCGTCGAGGCGTCGATCAAGGACGACCCTGCGCTCTACGAGCTGTGGTGGGAGAAGATCCCGGTCGTCCTCATCGACGGAGAGCTGCACGCGCACTGGCGCCTGTCGGCAGACCGACTGCGCGATGCTCTCGAAGCCGCTGTGCAGCATGACGCACTGAAGAAGGAAGCGCGATGATCCGTCACGTCGTCACCTGGAAGCTCGCCGCAGAGGACCCCGCGACGCGCTCCGAACAGGCCTCCGAGGTCGCCCGCAGGCTGAACGCACTCGACGGTGTCGTGCCGCAGCTTCGCTCGATCTCCGCGGGCGCGAACATCGCATATCCGGACGCGAACTGGGACGTCACGCTCGTCGCGGACGTCGATTCCATCGAGGCCCTGGAGGAGTACCAGGTGCACCCCGCTCATGAAGAGGTCGTGGCATACGTGCGCTCGGTGGTCGCGTCGCGCGTGGCTGTCGACTTCGAGGTCTGAGCCGCCGGACCGCAGCTGCCGATCCGACGGGAGCAGGCGGAGTCATGGGCGAGATCATCTGGCACGACGTGATCGTCGTGTGGGCGCGGCCCTCGGACCTGCGGGGGTTCACCGAGATCGATGCCGCCGCGATGGGGCAGGGGCAGGTCGACCGCCTCCGCCAGCTGAGTGGCAGCCGCGCTCAGGGCTTCCTGGCGGGGAGGGCGCTGATCCGCGCGCTCGTGCGCAGGATCCGAGGCTCCGACGAGGTCCTGCTCTCCAGTCGCTGCGACAGATGCGGAGCCGACCACGGCCGACCGCGCTCGGCCAGCGTGTCGCTCAGCGTGAGCCACGCGGAGGATCTTGTCGTGGTCGCGGCGACAGCGGGGTCCATCCTGCTGGGCGTGGATGTCGAGGATGAGGCGGCGGCCGGACGCCTCCACGGAATGGGGTCGATGTTCCCCGACGGCGCCGCCCCCGATCTCGCGGCGTGGACGCGCATCGAAGCAGCCGTGAAGGCGGATGGTCGAGGCTTTGAGATCGACCCGTCGGAGGTGCTCCTGCATCCGAGCGCCGATGACGCGGACCCGTGCGCGTGGTCAGCAGTGCTTCCCGGGCGTGCGAGTCCTTTGGAGATCGCGACGCTCGTCGGGCCCCCCGGATTCGTGCTGAGCGTCGCCGTCGGCTGATCCTCCACCGTCAGCTCGGCGTCACCGTCAGCGCGGCGTCAGCGTCAGCGCCGGGGCCGCGCAGCAGGAAGGGCGGGCAGCGGGAGCTCGTCGATCCAGGTCCGCACAAGCGCGCGCGCCTGGCCGTCGGCGATCTCGTCGACCAGCCCGAGGAAGTCGTCACTCGTCACCGCGAGCCCGGCGAAGCGCGACGTCCACTCCCGCGTCAGAGTGAAGAACCGCTCATCGCCGATCGTCAGACGCAGAGCATGCAGGGTGAGTGCGCCGCGCTTGTACACGCGGTCGTCGAACATGTCGGTGGGGCCGGGATCCGAGAGCACGAGATCCTGGGGGAGGATGCGGAGGCTGGCGTGATGCGACCGGGCCTTCGCATGGGCGGTGGGGCCTCCCGCGGCCTCCGACCACAGCCACTCCGAGTAGCACGCGTATCCCTCATTCAGCCAGATGTCCTGCCAGCGGGCGACGCCGACGCTGTTGCCGAACCACTGGTGTGCGAGCTCGTGCGCGATCAGCCGCTCGCTGCCACCCGACCCGTCGACGTGGTTCGCGCCGAAGATCGCCATGCCCTGCGCCTCGAGCGGGATCTCGAGGACGTCCGGGGTGACGACGATCTTGTAGGACTCGTAGGGGTACGGGCCGAAGGCCTCGACGAACGTCTCCATCATCTGCGGCAGCGCGGCGAAGTCGGAGCGCACCCGGGGCGCGAGCGCCCGGGGGTGGAACAGGCGCCCCGGCGTCGCGCCGAGCTCGACCCTGTCGTCGTCGTACTGACCGAGCTGCACGGTCATCAGATACGTCGCCGTCGGCACCGGCTGGTCGAAGGTCCAGCGCGTGCGACCCCGCTGCGTCGACCGGGTGGCTGCGCCGCCGCTCACGACGGTGTACTCGGGGTCGGCCGTGAACTCCAGACGATAGGTCGCCTTGTCCGACGGGATGTCGTTGCAGGGGAACCAGGTCGGGGCGCCCGTGGGCTGCGACGCGACCAGCACGCCGTCTTCCAGCTCTTCCCAGCCGAGGAGTCCCCACCGGGTGCGTCGGGGCGAGGGGGCCCCCGAGTACTCGATCGTGACGGTGAGTTCCTGCCCGCTTTCGCGCTCGCCGCCGAAGGCCACCTTGAGTCGCCGGTCGTCCTGACGGAACGAGGCGGCTCGGTCGCCGCTCACCCGCACCTTCGTGGCCTTGAGCCCGACGAGATCGAAGGACACGTGCTTGGCCGTCTCCTGCATCCGCAGCCGGATCGTGGCGATGCCCGCGAGCCGATTCGTGGTCACCCGATAGTCGATGGCGAGGTCGTAGTGCAGCACCCCGTAGCGTCGATCGCCGCTGTGCGGGGTGTAGGGGTCGACGTTCATGCGTCCGACGCCTGGTAGGAGCGCACCTTGACCGCGCGCCAGGGGCCGATGGGATTTCCGCTCCATCGGCTGCCCACGGGCACGAACTCCCCGCGCATCACGAGCGACGCAGGGCCGACCGTCGCATCCGCCCCGATCGTCGCCGCGGGGAGTATCACGCTGTGCGGCCCGAGGGTCGCACCGTTCTCCAGGGTCACTGCGTCGATGCTCATCACTCGATCATGGAACAGATGCGTCTGAACCACACATCCGCGGTTCACCGTGGCGCCGTCGCCGAGCGTCACGAGATCCGGTTCGGGCAGCCAGTAGCTGTCGGTCCACACCCCTCGACCGATCTTGGCTCCGAGCGTGCGCAGCCAGATGGCGAGGGCGGGGGTGCCGGATGCCGCGTTCGCGAACCAGGGGGCGGCGACCATCTCGGTGAAGGTGTCAGACACCTCGGTGCGCCAGACGAAGCTCGACCAGAGCGGATGCTCTCCCGCGCGAATCGGCCCGACGATGATCCATTTCGCCGCTGTCGTGACGAGGGCGGCGATCGCGCCGGCGGCGAGCATGACGGCGCTCGAGAGCACGACTGCCCATCCGAGCCCCCACGCCTCGACCACGGCGGCGAGCGTGAGCATCACGGCCAGTCCGATCGTGCACGTCACCAACACCGGGATGATGCGGCCCAGCTCCCAGAGCGCTCGCGCCACCCGCAGACCGGTGCGGGGGCGGTAGGTGCGCTCGAGGTCGGAGTCGTTGACGACACGACGCAGTCGAGCGGCGGGCGAGCCCAACCACGACGATCCGGCCTTCGCCTTGGGCGGCGCGACGGACAGCACGGCCACCAGGCCGTCTCGGGGCACATTGTGCCCACCGGCCGCCATGCCGGAGTTGCCGAGGAAGGCGCGCTTGCCGATCCGCGCCGTGCCCAGGCGCATCCACCCGCCCTGCAGCTCGTAGGTCGCGACCATGGTGTCGTCGGCGAGGAACGCGCCGTCGGCGATCGTCGTGAGCTTCGGGATGAGCAGCACGGTCGACGCCTCGACATCGCGACCGACGTCGGCGCCGAGGGCACGCAGCCAGAACGGGGTGAAGCTGCTGGAGTACAGCGGGAAGAGGAAGGTGCGAGCAGAATCGAGAAGGCGTTCGGTCGTCCACGCCTGCCACGCGACGCGAGAGCGCACCGGGTACACGCCTTCGCCGAGACCCACCCCGAGCACGCGCACGAGAACCAGCACGAGGGCGGCGAAGACCACGCCCGAGAGAAGCACAGCAGGAACGAGCAGCGCCAGGATGCCGGGAACGGTGGCAGTGAGGGAGTCTGCTCCTCGGATGCCGAGCGCCACCACCCACGCCCCGGTCGCCAGAGAGATGACCGGCAGGATGCCGAGGAACGCCGAGGACGCGGCGTAGGCCCACAGCCAACGGGTGCGGCTCGGCGGGCGACCGGCTGCGAACGGCTTCGAGACGCCGCCGACGCGGGCCGCCGGGGATCCGGCCCAGCGCTGCCCCGACCGCACGCGGCCGAACACGGCTGAACCGGGTGCGATCTCGGCGCCGCGGCCGATCTTCGTGCCGGGGGCGAGGGTGCTTCGTGCGCCGATCGTCGAGTCGGCGCCGATGCGGATGCCGCCGATGCGCACGGTGTCGCCGTCGATCCAGTACCCGGTGAGGTCGACCTCGGGCTCGATCGAGGCGCCGGACCCGATGTCGAGCATGCCCGTGATCGGGGGCACCGTGTGCAGATCGACGTCCTTGTGGATGCGCGCGCCGAGCGCCCTGGCGTAGTACACGACCCAGGGCGCGCCTGCGAGTCCCACCGGGTCGACCTGCTGCGCGATCTGCTCGGCGAGCCACAGGCGCAGGTGCACGCCGCCGCCCCGCGGGTAGTCGCCGGGCCGGAGTCCCGCGAGCAGCAGGCGGGCGGCGACCGCGGCGATCGTCATCTTGCCCAGCGGGGTCACGAAGACCACCAGGCCGACGATGATCGTCCACACCGGGACGGCGGGAAGGAACTCGAATCCGGGTGACAGGCGCAGGATCCAGCTCGCGGTGAGCAGGAAGAGCAGCCAGCGGATGCCGGTGAACACGAACAGCGGCAACCCGGCGATGGTCTGCACCCACTGCATCCGCCGCGGTGTGGGTGTCTGCTGGCTGAAGACCCGTTCCGCGGTGTCCTCATCGTCGGCCTCTTCGTCGACGGCATCGGCCATCTGACGCAGTCTCGGCAGGTCGTAGACGTCGGTCATCGTGAACTCGGGTGCGCGGGTGCGCAGGCGCGAGACCAGCTGGGCGGCGGCGAGCGAGCCTCCGCCCAGCTGGAAGAAGTCGGCGTCCTCATCGCTCGGGCGGATGCCGAGCACGGCGAACCACTGCTCGGCGAGCCACGCGGCGGTTCCGGAGAGCGAGGATTCGCCAGCGTCGCCGGAATCGAGGGGCCACGGAAGAGCCGCCTTGTCGACCTTGCCCGACGTGCGTACGGGCAGATCATCGACGATCGCGAGCAGCGGGATCAGGGGAGCCGGCAGCATCTCGGCGAGCTCGCCGCGCGCCACCTGCCGGTCGAATCCGTCGTCGGGAACCACATAGCCGACGAGGATCGGCATGCCGGCATCGCTCTTCTGCACGACCACGGTCGCCGCCGAGACCGAGCTCAGCCCCTGCAGCGCCGCCTCGACCTCGCCGAGCTCGATGCGGCGACCGCCGATCTTGACCTGGTCGTCGGCACGGCCCTGGAAGATCAGGCCCTCGGGCTCGACGCGCACGACGTCGCCGGAGCGATAGGCGCGGTCCCAGCCGAGCGTCGGCATCGGGGCGTACTTCTCGGCGTCCTTGACCGGGTCGAGGTAGCGGGCGAGGCCGACGCCGCCGATGATCAGCTCGCCCGCTTCGCCGTCGGCGACGCGCTGACCTTCTGCGTCGACCACGGCCAGCGACCAGCCGTCCAGAGGCAGGCCGATGCGCACGGGGCCGGTGCCGTCCATGAGAGAGGCGCAGGCGACGACGGTGGCCTCGGTCGGGCCGTACGTGTTCCAGATCTCGCGTCCATCGGATGCCAGTCGGGCGACCAGTTCTGGTGGGCAGGCCTCGCCTCCGAAGATCAGCAGGCGCACGTTCTCGATCGCATCCTGGGGCCACAGGGCTGCGAGCGTGGGAACCGTCGAGACGACGGTGATCCCGTGCCCGAGCAGCCAGGGGCCCAGATCCTCGCCCGACCTGACCAGCGCCCTCGGCGCCGGAACGAGGCATGCGCCGTGGCCCCAGGCGAGCCACATCTCTTCGCAGGATGCGTCGAACGCGACCGAGAGGCCCGCGAGCACGCGGTCGCCGGGGCCCAGTGGGGCATCCTGCAGGAACAGGCGTGCCTCGGCGTCGACGAAGGCCGCTGCGGAACGGTGTGAGACGGCGACGCCCTTGGGGACCCCCGTCGAGCCGGAGGTGAAGATGATCCAGGCGTCGTCGTCGACGGTGGGCGGGGTGACGACGGGCACCGCCGACGTGCTCGGGTGGGGTGCCGCGCTGGAGAACAGCTGCCTCGCATCAGAGGTGTCCGCGGGGAGGTATCCCGCATCGGTGATCATGCCGACGATGCGCGCCTCACGGAAGACGAGATCGGCCCGCTCCTGGGGGTCGTCCGCGTCGACCGGGACGTATGCCGCGCCGGCCGCCATCGCGCCGAGGATCGCGATGTAGAGGTCACGGCGACCCGACGTCATCCTGATGCCGACGCGATCGCCCTGACTCACGCCCTGCTCTCGCAGCATGGCAGCCGTGCGCCACACCTGCGCCAGCAGTTCCGCGTAGCTCACCGCGCCGTCGGCGTCCTCGACCGCTGACGCGTCGGGATACTGCTCGGTGGTGTCCCGGAGGATGTCGATCAGCGTGCGGGGGAGTGGCGCCTCGGCAGCGCGGTCGAGCGCCTCCTGCACGTCAGTTCGCAAGGAGGTCGAGCAGCGCGGCCTTCGACAGTCGCGAGTATCCGGTGCGGCCCTCGGCGCGAGCACGGGCCCGGAGCTCGACGACAGTGAGATCGCTCAGCTCGGACTCCGGGGCTGACGACGGTGCGGCGGACTTCGGCGTCGCGGTCCTCGCGGTGGCCGTCCTCTTCGCCGGACGAGCGGCAGCCGTCGCCGTGGTCGTGGAGGGGACCGCGGGAGCAGGGGCGACCTTCGTCGTCGATGGCGTCACTGCGGTCGCCGGCTTCGCTGCCTTCTGTGCGACCGGGGCTGTCTTCGCCTCGGTGGTCGTCACTGCGGGCGACGAGGGAGCGTCGGACGTCGTGGCGTCGGCCTTCTTCGAGGGCGAGGTGTTCTTCGTCTCGGACTTCTTCGCGTCGCCCTTCTTCGCGCCGGGCTTCTTCCCCTCGGGCTTCTTCGTCTCGGCTTTCTCAGCGACCGACTTCTTCGCCTCGGACTTCTTCTCGTCCTTCTTGTCGGACTTCTTCTTGTCGCCCTTCTTCGTGTCGGCCTTCTTCGGCGCCTGCAGGCGCGCGGCGGCCTCCTGAAGTCGCTCGGTGGCGGCGGTGGCCGACTTCGCGACCTTCTTGGGCCGGTCGGCGATCTTCTTCTTCGAGGCGTTCGCCGCGTCCTTCGCGTCCTCGACGAGAGGCTTGAGCTTCTTGGCCGCCTTCTTCGGAAGGGTCTTGATCAGCTTCTTCGCATCCTTCGCGGCATCCTTGGCGGCATCGAGTGCTGCCTCGGCATTCCGGTGGGCTGGGCTCTTCTTGGCCATGGTCGATCCTCCTGTGCGACCCGAGCGCGTCCGCCCGGGAGTTGGCACAGAGGATACTCAGGCAAGGTGAACAATCGGTGCCGCGCCGGTCCCGGGCCATGTCATATCCCGTCACACTTGCAACACAAATGTGATCCGCGGAAGGCGGCTGGCGACCGGTCGGGCCCGGTGGTGCATGTTTAGATGTTCTCCTACCCGTCCGTGGGCACTCACACCCTCGTCGTTCAGGAGCTGACATGCGCCGTCGCAACATCATCGCCGGGATCGCGCTCGCCGCGACCGCCACTCTCGCCCTCGCCGGCTGTGCGACGGGCAGCGGAGACGCAGGCTCGGGAGAGCCGGCGGCCGGCGACGAGTACGGCCTCATCGAGGCGGGCACGCTGACGGTCTGCTCCGACATCCCCTACGCTCCGTTCGAGTTCGAGGGCGGCGACAACGGCACCGGGTACACCGGCTTCGACATCGACCTGCTCGATGCGATCGCCAAGGAGCTCGACCTCGAGCTCGCGGTGCAGGACGTCGGATTCGACGCTCTGCAGTCGGGCACGACCCTCGCCGCAGGCCAGTGCGACGTCGGCGCCTCGGCGATGACCATCACCGACGAGCGCAAGGCGAACATCGACTTCTCCGAGCCGTACTACGAGTCGCTGCAGTCGCTGCTCGTGCGCACCGACTCGGGCATCGAGTCGATCGACGACCTCTCGGGCAAGAACGTCGGTGTGCAGCAGGGCACGACCGGTGAGGCGTACGCGACCGAGAACGCCGAGGGCGCGCAGCTCGTGCAGTACCCGTCCGACGGCGAGCTGTGGCCCGCCATGCAGGCCGGTCAGATCGACGCGATCCTGCAGGACCAGCCGGTGAACCTCGAGCACGAGAAGGCCGACAGCGCCTACAAGATCGTCGAGGAGTACGAGACCGGCGAGTCCTACGGCTTCGCGTTCGCCAAAGACGAGAAGGACGCGCTGCGCGAGGCGATCGACGGAGCGCTGCAGGATCTGCGCGACAGCGGCGACTACCAGACGATCTACGACACCTACTTCACCGCGAAGTAATCGGCGAGCGACGTAGGACAGGGAGACCTTGACAATGGCGTTGAGGCGCACCACGAAGAGCAAGCTCTACCGGTACACCGTCTATGCGGTGCTGATCGCGGTCGCCGTCTGGCTGATCGTCAGCACCGACTGGGCGCGGATCGCGCAGCTCTACTTCAATCCGGAGATCGCGGCGAAGATGCTCCCGGGCATCATCACGACGGCGCTCGTGAACACGCTGTGGTTCACGGCCGTAGCGTTCGCCGGTGGCCTGCTGCTCGGCGTCGTGCTGGCGCTGCTGAAGCTGTCGAGCATCGGGCCCTTCCGATGGATCGCGACGGCGTGGATCGAGCTGTTCCGCGGGCTTCCCGCGATCCTCACGATCTTCGCCATCGCCTTCATCCTGCCGATCGGACTCGGCGTGCCGGGAACGAAGCTGGGTGGACCGGTGGTGCTCGGGTTGATCGGTCTGATCCTCGTGGCGTCCGCCTACATGGCCGAGACCATCCGGGCGGGTATCCAGGCGGTGCCGAAGGGGCAGACCGAGGCCGCCCGCTCGCTCGGCATGTCGCCCATGAAGACGACGTTCTGGATCGTGGTGCCGCAGGGGTTCCGCATCATCATCCCGCCGCTGACCAACGAGTTCGTGCTGCTGCTGAAGGACACCTCGCTGCTCTTCGTCGCCGGCTCCTTCATCTGGTCGAAGGAACTCACGAACTTCGCGCGTGACGCGAGCACGCAGAACGCCAACGGAACGCCGTTGATCATGGCGGCGGCGCTCTACCTGATCGTGACGATCCCCCTCACGCGCTTCAGCGCGTACCTGGAACGAAGGATGTCGAGGCAGCGATGATCACCGATCTGATTGACGTCCACGCGCCGGCGATCGACCTGCAGGGGCTCGTGAAGAGCTTCGGCGACAACGAGGTGCTCAAGGGCATCGACCTCACCGTCACCGCTGGCGAGGTCGTCTGCATCATCGGCCCGTCGGGTTCCGGAAAGTCGACGCTGCTGCGCTCGGTGAACCTGCTCGAGGAGCCGACCGGGGGCAAGGTGCTCATCGAGGGCATCGACATCACCGACCCCGACGTCGACATCGACCGCGTGCGCACGCGCATCGGCATGGTGTTCCAGAGCTTCAACCTCTTCCCCCACCTCGACGTGATGGGCAACCTCATGATCGCGCAGCAGCGCGTGAAGAAGCGGTCGAAGGCCGAGGCTGAGCGGGTCGCGAAGGAGATGCTCGGACGCGTCGGCCTCTCCGAGAAGGCTGACGCCTTTCCCGGACACCTCTCGGGCGGTCAGCAGCAGCGCGTCGCCATCGCGCGCGCGCTGTGCATGAACCCCGACATGATGCTGTTCGACGAGCCGACGTCGGCGCTCGACCCGGAGCTCGTCGGCGAGGTGCTGCAGGTGATGCGCTCACTCGCGGATGAGGGAATGACGATGCTCGTCGTCACGCACGAGATGGGCTTCGCCCGCGAGGTCGGGTCGCGACTGATCTTCATGGACGGCGGACACATCGTCGAAGAGGGCGACCCGCGCGAGGTGCTCGCCAACCCGCAGCATCCGCGCACGCAGGACTTCCTGGCCCGCGTGCTCTGATCGTCTGACGCTTCACACACAGAGACCCCCTCCTGAGGAAACAGCAGGAGGGGGTCTCTGTGTGTGACGCGTGAACTCGGAAGTCAGTCGACGTCGACGACTTCTGCGCCCGGGGCGTTGGTCTTCACCGACTCGATCCCTTTCTTGGCGGCGGCCTTCGTGGTGTAGCTTTCGCTGGTCGCGATGACTTCACCGTTTCCGGCTTTGAGGCGGAACCTGTACCCACCTGAGCGGTCGGCGTACAGCTCGAACTTGCCTGCCATGAGGCGTCCTTTCTCTGTCGTGTCGAAGGGGCGGCGCCCCTCGGGATCACGGTATCCCGGAGTACTGGCCCACGGATAGAGCGCGATTCAGCCGCGCGGATGCACGGCCACGGGCTCGGGCGCGACGGCGATCCGCACACGATCTCCGAACGCCGGATGAATGCCGGGGGCGTGCTGCAGACGCACCAGCTCGCCCGATTCGGTGCGGACGAGCGTGCGGCGCATGCTGCCCAGGAACGTGCTCTCCTGCACGAGCGCATCGGTCGCGGCATCCGCCTCGGACGCGAAGTGCACGTTCTCCGGGCGCAGGTAGACGTCGACCGGTCCGTCGGCCGGAGCCCGCAGCGGCAGCTTCTGTCCCCACACCACGACGTGGTCGCCCTCGGCGACGCCCGAGACGACACTCGAGAGACCGACGAAGGCGGCGACACCTGCGGTCGACGGCGTCGTGTACAGCTGCTCGGGGGTGCCGATCTGCTCGATGGTCCCTGCGTTCATCACGGCGATCCGGTCGGAGACCGCCAGCGCCTCCTCCTGGTCGTGCGTCACGAAGACGGTGGTGATGCCGAGCCGCAGCTGGATGCGGCGGATCTCGTCACGCAGCTGCACGCGCACCTTCGCGTCGAGGGCCGACAGCGGCTCGTCGAGCAGCAGCACCTTCGGCTCGGTCACGAGTGCACGGGCCAGCGCCACGCGCTGCTGCTGGCCACCGGAGAGCTGGTGCGGAAAGCGGTCGGCGAAGTCGGCGAGCCCCACCAGGGCCAGGGCGTCGAGAGCACGCTTCGAGGCCTCTGCCTTGCCGAGTCCACGGCGGCGCAACCCGAACGCGGTGTTCTCCGCGACGCGCAGATGCGGGAACAGCGAATAGGACTGGAAGACCATGCCGATGTCGCGCTTGTTCGTCGGGACGCGGGAGACGTCGCTCCCGCCGAGAAGCACCGCGCCGCTGTCGAGACCTTCGAGCCCCGCGAGCACCCGCAGCAGCGTGGTCTTGCCGCAACCCGACGGACCGAGCAGCGAGACGAACTCGCCGGGAGCGATGTCGAGGTCGACTCCGTGCAGCACCGTGTTGCCCGAGTAGCTCTTCACGATGCTCTGCAGCTGCACACGCGTGCCCTCGCCGGCCTCGGCGAGGAGCATGTTGTCGGCGGTCTGGGGGAGGGTCATGAGCGGGCCTTTCCGTTGCCGCGCGCGACGCGGCCGATGAGGAGGAGCAGGAGGAAGACGAACAGCAGCGCCAGCAGGGTGAAGATGGCCGGTGCGTACGGGTCCTGCTTCTGGACGACGACCATCGCCGTCTGGAACACCTGGCGGTTGAGGAGCGACGCGATCGTGAACTCGCCGAGCACGACGGCGATCGAGATGAGCGACGCCGCGAGCAGCCCCTGGCGCAGGTTCGGCGCGAGCACGGTGAGAACGACGGTCGGCCAGCTCGCACCGAGTGATCGGGCGGCCTCGGCGAGGGTGCGCAGGTCGGCGGCGTCGATGGAGGCCTGGATCGAGCGATACGCGAACGGCAGCACGGTGATGCCGTAGGCGAAGGCCAGCGTCCAGGTGCCCGTGCCGAGAGCGCGTCCGATCTGCAGGTAGATCGGCGCGAGCCCGACGACCAGCACGATCGCGGGAATCGAGATCGGCAGCAGCACCGCGAACTCGAACACCGGCTTGAGCTTCGCGAAGCGCAGGTTGACCAGGATCATCGTCGGCGCGAGCAGGAGGAGCACGATCGCGACCGTCACCACGGCCAGGATCAGCGAGTTGCCGAGCCCCATCCAGATCGGCTTGATGGCCGCAGACTTCGCAGGGTCGAACAGCGCGAACCAGCGCTCGAGGCCGAGGGTGCCGTCGGTCTGACGCAGCGTGTAGAGGAACGTGGAGATCAGCGGGATGGCGAAGAAGGCGCCGACGGCGATGCCGATGATCCAGCGGGTCGCGAGAGAGGGGCCGAGACGGTTCATGACTGCCACCTCGCGGCTCGTCGCTGGATGATCGAGTACAGGCCCATGACGACTCCGACGATCACGATCATGCCGAGCGCGAGTGCGCCGGCCAGGTTCTCGCGGCCGAGCACGGTCTCGCTGGTGAGCGCGGCCCGGATCTGAAGCGGGACGATCTGCGCGCCCTGGCTGGCGAGTGCTGCGGCCGTGGCGTAGGAAGAGAAGGCGTTCGCGAACAGCAGCAGAAGGCTCGCGAGAAACGAGGGCGCCAGCACCGGGATGCCGATGCGCAGCCAGAAGCTCGAGCGTGTGCCGCCGAGCGTGAGGTTCGCCTCGGCCCACTGCGGCTTGAGCGCGGCGAGGGCGGGCATGAACGTGATCACCATGAGGGGGATCTGGAAGTAGATGTACGGCAGGATCAGGCCGGGGAGCTCGTAGAGCCAGGTGCCGTTCGCGAAGATGTCGACGCCGAGGTCGTCCTTGAGGAAGAGCGTGACGACGCCCTGGATGCCGATCGTCGCGATGAAGGCGAACGCGAGCATCACACCACCGAACTGGGCCAGCACGCCGGCCGCGGCATCCACGGTCGAGCGCACGGCGCCGTCGGGGTTCATGCCGAGCAGGGCGTAGCAGACGAGGGCTCCGAGGATCGCGCCGACCAGGGCTGTCAGCAGCGAGAGCCCGCCCGAGTTCGCGAACGTCGTGAGGACCACGGGATCGCCGAGGGCCGAGACGTTCGACCAGGTGAACGAGCCGTCCTCCGTGAAGAAGCCCGAGCCGATCGCGAGGATCGTCGGAACGGCGAGGAAGAGCAGCACATAGGCGGTGAAGGGCACGAGACCGAGCCAGGCCGCGGACGGCGCCGAGCGCCGGGCCCCCGAGACGACGGGCCCGGCGCCGGCCGGAGCGAGGGGGACGGGGGCGGATGCCGTGGCATCCGCCCCCGTCGTGGTGGCAGTGGTCACTGGACCGCCGCTGCCCACTTCTCGCCGAGCAGCGTGCCGGCGTTCGTCGACTGCTCCTCGGTCGGGACGACCGTCTCGCTCGGGACCTCAGGAAGAGCCGCGGCCAGGTCGGCGTCGATCGTGCCGGCCTCGGTCATGGCCTCCATACGAGCCGGACGTGCACCGCCCTTGAGCCACAGGTTCTGCACCTCGTCGCTGTAGAGGAACTCCTGCCAGAGGCGTGCGGCTGCCGGGTTCGGGGCATCCTTGTTGATCGCCTGGTTGTAGTAGCCGGCGTAACCGGTGCCGTCGAGCACGACGACCTTCCAGTCCTCGTTGTCGGCGGTGTGCGAGGCGTTCAGGTAGTCCCAGTCGAAGACGACGGGAGTCTCGCCGCTCGCGACGGTCGCCGTGGTGACGTCGACCTTGAGCAGGTTTCCGGCCTTCTGGAGCTCTGAGAAGAAGTCGATACCCGGCTGGAAGTCGTCGAGCGTGCCGTCGGACTGCACCGTGGCGAGGCCCACAGCGGCGAACGCCGCACCGGCCTGCGTCGGGTCGCCGTTGATGGCGACGGCACCCTTGTAGGCGGCGTCCTTCAGGTCGTCGAGCGACTCGGGGGCGTCGAACTTCGACGAGTCGTAGCCGATCGACATGTATCCGCCGTAGTCGCCGACGAAGAGCCCGGTCGGCTCCTTGAGCGCGTCGGGGATCTCGTCCCACGTCTGCACCTGGTACGGCGCGAACGTGTCGGTGTTCTGCAGCGCGACCGTGAGGCCGAGGTCGAACACGTCGGGTGCGGTGTCGAGCCCCTCGTTGGTCTTCGCTGCCTGGATCTCTTCGGCGCTCGACACGTCGGGCGATGCCTCGTTGATCGTGATCTCGGGGTACTTCTCGGCGAAGAGGTCGAGGATCTCGCCGTAGTTGGCCCAGTCGCGCGGAAGGGCGATGACGTTGAGCTGGCCTTCGGCCTTCGCCGCCTCTTCGAGATCCGCGAACGATCCGAAGTCCTCGACAGAGGTCGCGGCTGCGGCGTCGACGTCGTCGCTGCCGGCAGCGGGGGTCTCAGCACCGGTGGCGCAGGCGGTCAGGCCGAGCGCGGCGGTGGTGAACAGGGCGATGCCGGCGCCGATGCGCGCGCGGCGGTGGAAGTTGGTCATCAGGGTCCTCTCGGTGTCCGGCGTTGTGAGCCGGATTCGGGTTGCGAGAGGACACTATGAGCCGAGGGTTGCCGATCATCGCGGTCCCGGTGAACGTGAGGTGTCCGCAGTGTGGCGGGTCGGGCCGCGATGGTGCTCGGGGCGTCACGCCGTCTGACATCCTGGACGGATGGACATCGGCAGTGTGCTCGGGCTCGAGCAGCTCACCTGGGGCACGCTGATCCTCATCGTCATCGCGGCCTTCGCCGCCGGCTGGATCGACGCCGTCGTAGGCGGTGGAGGGCTGCTGCAGCTTCCCGCCCTGCTGTTGATCCCCGGCATCTCACCGATCCAGGCACTCGCCACCAACAAGCTCGCCTCGGTCTTCGGCACGGCCACGAGCAGCGTCACCTACTACCGCCGAGCGAAACCCGACATCCGCACGGCGCTGCCGATGGCGGTGATCGCGCTCGTCGGCTCATTCGGCGGAGCCGCCGTCGCCACGGTGCTGCCGGCCGCGGCATTCAAGCCGATCATCGTGATCGCACTGCTCGTCGTGGCCCTCTTCACGGCGTTCCGCCCGCAGATGGGCGCCGCGACGCGGCTGCGCTTCAGGGGCCACAAGCACCACATCATGGCGGGGCTCGCCGGTCTCGTGATCGGGTTCTATGACGGGCTCATCGGGCCGGGCACCGGGACGTTCCTTGTGATCTCGCTCGTCGCACTGCTGGGGTATGACTTCCTGCAGGCGAGTGCGAAGGCGAAGATCGTGAACCTCGCCACGAACACCGGCGCGCTGCTGCTCTTCATCCCACACGGTGCCGTGCTGTGGCTGCTGGGCGGAATCCTCGCGGTGGCGAATGTCGCCGGCAGTTATCTCGGCTCGCGCATGGCGATCTCACGCGGCACGACCTTCATCCGCGTCGTGTTCCTCGTCGTGGTGGTCGCCCTGATCGCCAAGCTCGGCGTCGACGTGTGGAACGAGAACATCGCTCCCGCGCTCGCGCAGATCGGTCGTTGAGCGAGGCCGGGTCGCGACGCTTCGTCTCAGTCGACTTCGTCGTCTTCGCTCAGCGAACGGGAGATGAGCGGGGCGGCCGCTCGCGCAGATCGGTCGTTGAGCGAGGCCGGCGGAGCCGCCCGAGACGAAACGTGGTGAGGTCGAGTCGCGTCGCATCGTTCCGGCCGAACGACCGGGGTACGCGAAGAGGCCCCCTCCTGCCTGAGCGGGAGAGGGCCTCTGCGTGAGAGGGTCAGGCCTCGTCGTCCTCGGGCTCGAAGTCGACGCCGGCCTCGGCGCGCTGCTCGGCCGTGATGGGCGCCGGAGCCGCCGTCAGCGGGTCGAAGCCGTTGCCCGACTTCGGGAAGGCGATGACGTCGCGGATCGACTCGGTCTTCGCCAGGTGCTGCAGCACGCGGTCCATGCCGAGCGCGATTCCACCGTGCGGCGGTGCGCCGAACTTGAACGCGTCGAGCAGGAATCCGAACTGCTCCTGCGCGACCTCGTCGCTGATGCCCATGACCTCGAACACGCGCTTCTGCACGTCTTCGCGGTGGATGCGGATCGATCCGCCGCCGAGCTCCGAGCCGTTGCACACGATGTCGTAGGCGTAGGCGAGAGCCGAACCGGGGTCGGTGTCGAACGTGTCCTGGAACTCGGGCTTGGGCCCCGTGAACGCGTGGTGCACGGCGGTCCACGCTCCGGCGCCGACGGCGACGTCACCGGATGCCACGGCATCCGCGGCCGGCTCGAACATCGGGGCGTCGACGACCCACGTGAACGCGAACTCGTCGGGATTCAGATAGCCGAGGCGGCGGCCGATCTCGACGCGGGCGGCGCCGAGAAGAGCGCGACTCTCCTTGGTCGATCCGGCGGCGAAGAACACGCAGTCACCGGCAGAGGCGCCGACGAACTCGGCGAGGCCGGCCTGCTCGGCCTCGGACAGGTTCTTGGCTGCGGGGCCGCCCAGCGAGCCGTCCTCGTTGAAGAGGACGTAGGCGAGACCGCGGGCGCCGCGCTGCTTGGCCCAGTCCTGCCACGCGTCGAGCTGCTTGCGCGGCTGGCCCGCGCCACCGGGCATGACGACGGCACCCACGTACTCGGCCTGGAAGACGCGGAACGGGGTGTCCTTGAAGTACTCGGTCGCCTCGACGAGCTCGAGCCCGAAGCGCAGGTCGGGCTTGTCGGAGCCATACTTCGCCATGGCGTCGGCATAGGTCAGGCGCGGCAGCGGGGTCTGGACCTCGACGCCGATGGTCTTCCACATCGCCTGGATGAGCGACTCCATCAGCGTGATGAGGTCTTCCTGGTCGACGAAGCTCATCTCGATGTCGAGCTGCGTGAACTCCGGCTGACGGTCGGCGCGGAAGTCCTCGTCGCGGTAGCAGCGGGCGATCTGGTAGTACTTCTCGACGCCGCCGACCATGAGCAGCTGCTTGAACAGCTGCGGCGACTGCGGCAGGGCATACCAGCTACCGGGGTGCAGACGTGCGGGCACCACGAAGTCGCGGGCGCCCTCGGGCGTCGAGCGCGTGAGGGTCGGGGTCTCGACCTCGGTGAAGTCCTCGCCGTGCAGCACGTCGCGGACGGCCTTGTAGACGTTCGAGCGCAGGCGCAGAGCGGATGCCGCGGCAGGGCGACGCAGGTCGAGATACCGGTACTTGAGGCGGGCCTCTTCGCCGACGGTCTCGGTGTCGGCGACAGCGGTCGACACCTGGAACGGCAGGGGAGCGGACTCGTTCAGCACCTCGACGTCGGTCGCGATGAGCTCGATCTCGCCGGTCGGCAGGTTCGGGTTCGCGTTGCCGTCGGGGCGACGCGAGACCTCGCCGGTGACCTTGAGGACGAACTCGTTGCGCAGCGGGTGCGCCACCTCTTCGTCGCGGATGACGACCTGGGCGATGCCCGATGCGTCCCGAAGATCGATGAACGCGACTCCTCCGTGATCACGACGGCGATCGACCCAACCCGAGAGGGTGACGGTCTGACCGATTTGCTCGGCTCGCAGTGAGCCTGCCGAGTGGGTGCGAAGCACGGAGGATTCCTCCTGATCTGGGAAATGATGAACCCGCCCATTCTACGGGGGCGGTGTCGCCTCCTCCGCCGGTGGCATATCGGTCAGTAGGATCGCCACGACAGCCGCTCGACCAGCGAAAGGGTCATCATGGACTCCAACGGCATCTCGGATCTCTACGCATCGATCTTCTCCGGCACGACGGGCCTGATCGCCCTCGTCTTCTACGTCCTCGTCGTCATCGGCCTGTGGAAGGTGTTCACGAAGGCCGGCTACCCCGGCATCCTCGCGATCATCCCCATCGTGAACGTCGTCTTCCTCGTCAAGATCGCCGGGATGTCCGGCTGGCTCGCGCTGCTCTACCTCATCCCGATCGTCGGTTTCATCTTCGGGATCATCGTCGCGATCAAGCTGGGTGAGCGCTTCGGCAAGGGCGGGCTCTTCTCGTTCTTCCTGCTCTTCGTCTTCCCCTACATCGGGTATCTGATCATCGGCTTCGGCGAGTCCCGCTACCGCGCGGTCTGACGTGGTGGCGTCGCGACTGCACCTCGTCCGTCACGGCGAGGTGCACAATCCCCAGCGCGTGCTCTACGGGCGGCTGCCCGACTATCACCTCAGCAAGGCGGGGAGGGAGATGGCGCGAGCCGCGTCCGATCACATCGCCGGTCTCGATCGCCCGGTCGCAGCTCTCTACTCCTCGCCGCTCGAGCGGGCACAGGAGTCGGCGGAGCCGTTCTCCGAGCGCTTCGGACTCACACCCGAGATCGACATCCGCCTGATCGAGCCGACCAATGTGTTCGAGGGCACGCAGATGCGCCGCTCGCTGATGAACCCGCTCAAGTGGTGGCACCTGCGTCAGCCGTCGCTGCCGAGCTGGGGCGAGCCGTACGCATCGATCGCCGAGAGGATGCTGGGCATGATGGCCGAGGCATGGCGATCCGTCGACGACGGCGACCTCGTGATGGTCTCGCACCAGGCGCCGATCTGGATCACCCACCTCCGCGTCGCGGGCCTGCCGCTGCAGCACGACCCGCGCACTCGGCGCTGCGCGCTGTCGAGCGTCACGTCTTTCGAGCTCGTCGGCGATGTGTGGCGCGAGGTCGCGTACGCCGAACCCGCGGCGACGGGTGGGGCAGTCGATGTCGGGGCGGTCTGAAGTCTGAGCTAGCGGCTCTGGTCGCAGTGATGGTCGCTCCCCGAGTCGGGAAGCGACCATCACTGCGCTGCGGCGAAGATGCTCGCGATCACGGAGCCATCAGCGACTGGATGACCCCGACCGCCGCGAGCTGACCGGCCGCGGCGGCCAGCAGCACCGAGGCCATCGGCCCCGGAAGCGACGCACGGTGTGCGAGGTCGCCCGCGGCGAAGACGCCGGCGAGTGAGGTGCGACCGAAGTCGTCGATCTCGATCGACCCGGACGGCAGCATGTGCAGCCCGAGCTGGTCGGCGAACGGCGCACGGTGGCGGAGCGAGCCCGATGCCACGAAGACGCCGGCCACAGTCCGATCGCCGGAATCGGTGGTGACCCGCACATCGTCGCCGTCCGGCGCTACCGCCGTCACGAGGTCCACGCTCACCCGCGCTCCCAGCCCTTCGAGAGTCTGCACGTCTTCTGCGGAGAACGCCTGATCGACGGGGAAGACCGTGATGTCTCCTGCGATGCGACCCAGAAGCCCGATCAGGTGCTCGGCCCGAGGCGCGGGGCCGAGAATGGCGATGGAGCGCCCCGCATGCTCGTGGCCGTCGCAGAACGGGCAGCTGAAGGCCTTCACTCCCCACAGCTCCCGCAGGCCGGGCACGGATGGCAGATCGTCGGCGACGCCGGTCGCGAGGATGACGCTCTTCGCCTCGGCGGAGACTCCGTCCGCGAGCATCACGGAGAACGCGCCCTCCGCGCCCGAGACCGACTGCGCTCCGACGTCACGGATCTCGACGTCGGCATACTCGGCGAGCTGAGTGCGCGCGGTCGCGCGGAACTCCGCCGGGGGAGTTCCGTCGTTCGCGACGACGTTGTGCATGTGCAGCACCGTGCCGTTGCGGTACTCACCGGAATCCAGCAGCAGCGTCGAGCGGTGCATCCGTCCCAGGGTCAGTGCCGCCTGCAGGCCGGCGGGGCCTGCTCCGATCACGATCGCGTCGTACATGTGGTGTCCTTCCGAGGGGCGGCGGTTGCTTTCGTCCTCAGTCTGTGACTTCATGTCAACATGAAGTCAAGTGTCGAGAGTCCCTGGTCCGTCGGCGAGGTGGCTGCCCGTTTCGCGCTGCCCACGAACGTGCTGAGGCACTGGGAGACGGTCGGGCTGCTGCGACCCGCACGCGACTCCGCCGGGAGGCGCCGATACGGGCAGGACGACGTGGTGCGCATAGCGGTGATCCAGCGCAGCAAGGCGGCCGGAATGACCCTCGACCAGATCGCCGTGCTCCTCGACGACGGAAGCGCCGGTCGGCACGAGGTGCTGCAGCAGCACCTCGACGATCTCGATCGGCGGATGGAGGACATGCGCCGATCACGCGAGATGACCGAGCATGCGATGGGATGCCGTTCGCACGACATCGCCACGTGTCCTCGCTTCCGCGCGAGTGTGGCCGACGTGCTCGCCCGGCTCTGACAGCGGGCTTCCACGGCCGGGGCGTCCGGCCCATGCATAGGAACCCCCGCGTAAACTGGGAATCGTGCCACTCGCCTCGACGGTTCTTCCGATCCGCAGCGGCCGCCCCTCCCGCATCCGGCCTTCTCGCCGTGCGGTCGGTGCCGCGCTCGCCGCGGTACTAGCCATCGGTCTGAGCGCCTGCGCTCCCGATCCCGTGAACGACTCGTTCCTGAGCGGAGACAATCCCGGCTACGTCGCGGCCGACGGGGCGATCGTCGAGATCCCGGTCGCCGAGCGCGGCGAACCCGTCGTCGAATTCGGCGGCGTGACCGAGAACGGCGACGACTTCAGCAGCTCCGAGCTCGCGGGCAAGGTGACGGTCGTGAACTTCTGGTATGCGGGCTGCGCACCGTGTCGGGTCGAGGCAGAAGACCTCGAGAGCGTGTGGCAGGAGCACGGCGGAGACGACGTGGCCTTCCTGGGCATCAACACCCGCGATCAGGCCGACACCGCCAAGGCGTTCTCGGCGGAGTTCGGCGTGACCTACCCGAGCCTCATCGATGTCGACACCGCCGAGGCGAAGCTCGCCTTCGCGTCGTCGGTGCCGATCCAGGCGACGCCGACCACTCTGGTGCTCGACAAGCAGGGCCGGGTCGCCGCCCGCATCATCGGGCCGATCGACGGCACCTCGATCCTCTCGACGCTCGTCAAGGACGCGCTCGCGGAGGACTCATGAGTCTTGCGGAAGCGGCATGAACCCCGGGACGATCATCGACTCAGGAGCGCTGTGGCTCGCGATCCCGGTAGCGATGCTCGCTGGGCTCATCTCCTTCCTCTCACCGTGCGTGCTTCCGCTGGTGCCGGGCTACCTCGGGTTTCTCGGGGGAGCGGTCACCCCTCGACGAGAGCGGTCGGAGAACGGCAGCGGCGTCGCGACGGTCGAAGCTCCCGCTCGCGGACGACTCGTGTTCGGTGTGCTGCTGTTCATCCTGGGCTTCAGTCTCGTGTTCGTCTCGCTGACAGCGCTCGGCGGGCTCGCCAACGTCTTCCTGCTGCAGTGGGGTGAGCTGATCACCCGCATCCTCGGCGGCGTGATCATCCTGATGGGACTCGTGTTCCTCGGTCTCTTCGGCTTCGCCCAGCGCGAGCTGCGCTTCCAGGTCGACTCCAAGGCCGGCCTGATCGGCGCACCGCTGCTGGGAATCGCGCTCGGAATCGGCTGGGCTCCGTGCATGGGGCCGACGCTCGCCGCGATCTTCGCCCTCTCGTTCAACCAGGGCGACCCGGTGCGTGCCGGCATGCTCGGCCTGGCGTACTCGCTCGGCCTGGGCCTGCCGTTCCTGCTGGTCGCTCTCGGGTTCGGGTGGGCCACCAAGACGATCGGGTTCCTCCGTCGCCACATCCGCGTCGTGAACGTCATCGGCGGCGTGCTGCTGATCGTGCTCGGCCTGCTGATGCTGACCGGCCTCTGGACCGACATCATGTCTCGACTGACGGTGGTGATCGGCAGTGTCCCCCTCCCGTTCTGATGAGAACACGACGCATCGGAAGGATGACGTGAGCAGCACAACCGAGAGGTCCAGCGATCCGCTGCGCCCGTCAGACCACGTCGACGGCGAGGAGTCGATCACCCAGCCACGCCTCGGGTTCGTGGGCTGGCTGCGCTGGGGCTGGCGTCAGCTGACCTCGATGCGCACCGCGCTGATCCTGCTGCTCGTCCTCGCGATCGCGGCGATCCCCGGCTCGATCTTCCCCCAGCGGATGGCCGACCCCAATGGCGTCACCCAGTGGGAGCGCGACAATCCCGATCTCTTCCCCGTGCTCGACGGGCTGAAGATGTTCGACGTCTACCTGTCGCCGTGGTTCTCGGCCATCTACCTGCTGCTGTTCGCCTCCCTCGTCGGCTGCGTCATCCCGCGCATCCGTCACCACGCCAAGGCGCTGCAGGCGCGGCCCCCTCGCACGCCCGCACGTCTGAAGCGACTCGCCGACTTCCGTGCCGTCGAGCGCACGTCGCCAGACGCGCCAGCCGACGCTGCGGCGACGATCGACATCGCGACGAAGCAGCTCAAAGCGCTCGGATACCGCGTCGAGCGCTACGACTCGGGCCGCACCGCGTCGGTCTCGGCCGAGCGCGGCTACTGGCGCGAGTCGGGCAACCTGCTCTTCCACCTCGCCCTCGTCGGCGTGCTGATCACCGTGGGGGTCGGGGGAGGGTTCGCCTACACCGGCCAGCGCGTGCTGGTCGAGGGCGAGACGTTCGCGAACACGCTGCTCGACTACGACTCGATGAACCGCGGCCGCTTCGTCGGCGACGGGGCGCTCGCGCCGTACTCGATGCGCCTCGACAGCTTCGACGTCACCTACCAGCCCTTCGGCGAGCCCGGCTCGGGTCAGGCCGGCGACTTCTCGGCCAACGTCACGGTGCAGGAGAACGGCGAGGAGCGCACCGGCTCGGTCAAGGTCAACGAGCCTCTCGGCGTCGCCGACGACAACGTCTTCCTGCTCGGCAACGGCTACGCGCCGACGATCACCGTGCGCGACCCCGACGGGGAGGTCGTGTTCACGAACAGCACGCCCTTCCTGCCCCAGGACAACAACATGACGTCGCTCGGCGTCATCAAGATCCCCGACGGTCTCAGCGAGCAGGTCGGCCTCGTCGGCTTCTTCTACCCGACCACGGGTGTGCTCGACACGGGCGCGTTCTTCTCCGGCTTCGGGGACCTCACCAACCCGACGCTCACCCTCGACGTCTACACCGGCGACCTGGGCATCAACGAGGGCATCCCCCGCTCGGTCTACGTGCTCGACACCACCGGCATGACCAAGGTCACCGGACGGACGACAGACCTCGAATCGATCGAGCTCACGCCCGGACAGACGGCCGACCTGCCGAACGGCATGGGGACCGTGACCTTCGAGGACGAATCGCCGGCGGGGGCCACCGACGCCTCGCAGTCGGTCAAGCGCTTCGCCTCGCTGCAGATCCACCGCGACGCGTCGGGTCCGTGGGTGCTCGGCTTCGCACTTCTCGCGCTGGGCGGACTCATGCTCGCCCTGTTCATCCCTCGGCGCCGAGTGTGGGTCAAGGCGACGGGGCAGGACGGCATCGTCTCTCTCGAGTACGCCGGTCTCGCGCGCGGCGAGGATCCGACTCTCGCCACGGCTGTCGACGACCTCGTGGCCGGTCACGCGCGTCTGATGGACGCCGCGGGAGTGACGACTGCGGTCGAGGCGCCGGTCGCGACCGGCGACGAGTCCGACAACGCCGCGACGGCGTCCGAGGCCGTCCGCGACGGTGACCCCGAGCACCCTGCATCCGACACCCCGAAAGTAGACTGACACCATGTTCGATCTCGAAGTGATCTCGCCGATCCTGCTCTGGACGGCGATCGCGGTCTATGCGGCGGCCTTCGTGGCCTTCGCCTTCGACCTCGCCCGCCGGTCGCAGCTGTCGGCCGATGCGGCGAGCGTGCGGGAGTTCGAACTGGTCGGTGCCGGCGCGGGTTCGCGCGGCGCCAAGAGTGCTTCGGCATCCGGCTCGGATGTCGCCCCTCAGCGCTTCGTGATGGCGCGCATCGGCACCTCGCTCACCGTGCTCGCGTTCATCTTCCACCTCGGAGCCACGGTGACGCGTGGTCTCGCGGCCGGGCGAGTGCCGTGGGCCAACCTCTACGAGTTCGCGATGATGGGCACGCTGCTGATCGTCGCGGTGTTCCTCGTGGTGCTGACGCGCATCGATCTGCGCTTCCTCGGCACGTTCATCACCGGTCTCGTCGTCGTGCTGCTGGGTCTCTCGGCCACGAACTTCTACGTCGATGTCTCGCCTCTGATGGACCCGCTCAAGAGCGTGTGGCTGGTGATTCACGTCTTCGTGGCCTCCCTCGGCACCGCGTTCTTCGCCCTGGCCTTCGCTCTGTCGGTGATCCAGCTGATGCAGTCCCGCCGGGAGCGTCTCATCTCCGAGGGCGCCGAGAAGACCGGCCCCGGGTTCCTGCGCACCTTCCCCGGGTCGGAGCGCCTCGAGAGCATGGCCTACCGCTTCACGATCATCGGCTTCATCCTCTGGACGTTCACGCTCATCGCCGGTTCGATCTGGGCCTACTACGCCTGGAGCCGCTTCTGGGGCTTCGACGTCAAGGAGACGTGGACCTTCGTGATCTGGGTGCTCTATGCGGGGTACATCCACGCGCGCGCGACGCGCGGCTGGCGTGGCAACCCCTCGGCCTGGCTGGCGATCGTCGGCTTCTCGGCCGTGCTCTTCAACTTCACGATCGTCAACGTGTTCTTCAAGGGTCTGCACGCCTACTCGGGCCTCAGCTGAGCGCCCGAGCGGTTCTCATCTGAACGAACGCAGTCCGAACGGGATGACTTCGGAGTGTTCGGCGCCGTCTTCGTACCAGACGAGCTCGGCCTCGCTGATGGTCTCGGCGGGGCGTGAGCTGAGCGAGCGACGGGACTTGTGCGACAGCTCCGTCCATGCCGCGGGGGCGAGCGTCTTCGCGTAGATCACCGACAGGTGGAACGTCCAGTCCTCCGTGCTGCGCTCGTCGAGTCGACGCAAGTCGGTGCCCTCGAGAGCTTCGCTGAGGTTCGCGTAGGCCGACACGAGCGAGGGGGTTCGTCTCAGGCGAAGGATGACGACCTGCCACGGAGCCGGGAACACGTCGACGGCCTCGGCGACGACCTCGATCGGGCGCTGCGCCACTGCCCATTCGCGGATCAGGGCGAGCAGCTCCTCCCGGCGCTCGGGCTCGTGGAATGCGCGAAGCGTGACGTGCTCGGTGTGCGGGTGCGGAGCATCCATTCGGCCGAGTGCCGACCTCTGCTCGGCCCGGTAGACGTCCGACACCGCTCTCGTCGGGCGCAGCACGAGATACTGCTGCCCCTCGAGTGACTCGAGCTGGGCGGGAGAGGTCATGAACGGGCGACGCATCTTCTGATCGTACGTGCGTCGGGGAGTATGCGAATACCGCCTCTGCCCGGGCGAGCGCGGCTTCGGAGCTGTATGACGATGCGCCGTGCATCGAGTGCCATGCACGGCGCATCGTCGGATGTGATCCGAAGGTGTGCCAGGGCTGCGTGCCCGGAGAGGACGCTCAGGCGGTCGCCATGGCCGCCTTCACTGACGTCGTGCGACGCAGGGCGACCGCGATGGTGGTCACGACGAGCGACAGCACACCCCACACGATGAGGCCGGCGGCTGCGCCTCCGTTCGCGGTGATCAGCCCGGCGAACGCGGGGGAGGTCGGCAGAGACGCACCGAGATCCGCCAGCCAGCCGGGCACCGTCGAGATCAGTCCCGTCGCGATCGCGAGCACCCCGACGAGAGCGCTGATCCAGCGACCGATGCCGCCGAAGACTGCGACGAGCGCCTGGTTGACCGCGGCGAAGACGATTCCCGCCAGCACCGCGATTCCGGCGAACGCCCACCAGGTGGCGGCGTCGTAGCTCGCGACGATCTGCACGATCAGTGAGACCAGCAGGCCCTGCGCGGCGCCGATGGCGGCCGCCGGGGCGAAAGCGCGCAGCGCGAGCCCGGCAGAGGAGCGCCGCGACGTGAGCGTGCGTGCGGTGTGGGCCCGCATCACGAGGAACGAGGCGAGAGCGCCGAACCACAGCACCACGGCCGCGAGCAGCGGGATCGCCGTCGGCCCGAAGATCGTTGCACCGTCGGCTCCCTTCGACGCCACAGGGTCGGCGATCACCGAGGCCAGGGAGGTCGACTCCGAGTCGCTGAACGACGGGAGGGAGTCGGATGCGGTGCGCAGGCCTCCGGCGAGATCGTCCGTTCCGGTGGCGAGGGTGTCGAGGCCGGTCGCGAGGTCGGCGGCTCCGGTCGCGAGCTCGGTCGTCCCGTCGGACAGCTGAACGGCTCCCGTGGACAGTGCACGTGCGCCGGCGGCGGACTCGTCGAGGCCCTGGGACGCCAGCTGGTTCAAGCCGTCCGCGAGAGTCGTCGCGCCGGCGCCGGCCTCACCGAGCTGGGTCGCGAGGGTGGTGAACGCGCCGGGCAGGGTCGCGATCTGCGGTTCGACCGCCGTGAGATATCCCGACGCGGTTCCCGCGGACTTCGCCGCTGCTCCCGCGTTCGCCGCTTCGGTCGCGAGCTGCGCGCACAGCTCTCCCGAGACATCGGGGTCGCATCTCGCAGCCATCGTGCCGAGTGTCTGCGCGAGGGCCGCTGTCTTCGTCGCCGCGTCCGTCGCCGCATCGGTTCCGGTCGTGATCGCCCCCACGAGCGCGGGCATCTGCCCTGCCTGGTTCTGAAGCTCTGCGGCCCCTGCGGTCAGCCCCGTGCCGATCTGGCTCGCTCCCCCCGCAGCCTCGCGGGTCTTCGCAGCGAGCGTGTCGAGCCCTGACGCGAGCGAGGACGCACCGCTTCCGAGCTCGGCGGCACCCGAGGCGAGCTGCGTCGCGCCGTCGGGGATCGCGGCCGCGCCCGTCGCCGCATCCCGTGCGCCGGTGGCGAGCTCGGCCGCGCCGTCGGCGGCTTCTCCGATCTGATCGCCGATCGTGGTGAAGCCGACGAGGATGTTCTCGGTCGTCGCCTCCGACAGCAGCGTGCCCATGCTCGAGGCGGCCGCATCCGCGATCTGACCGGTGATGAGATCGTCGGCCACGAGCCCGTCGTCCGGTGTGGTGACCCGGATGGTGGCCTGCTCGGCATCGCCTCCGCCGTCCGAGATCGCCTGCCCTGCAGAGGTGGCGGCAGCTGAGAACTCCTCGGGGATCGTGATCACGGCCTGATACGACCCGTCGGCGAGCCCGTCGGCCGCGTCATCCTCGTTCGAGATCACCCAGGTGAGGTTGGAGTCGAGCTCGTCCGATCCTTCGACGAGCCCTGATGCGAGCTGCCGACCCAGCGGCGTCAGCTGTCCGTCGATCTCCACAGGCTCGTCGAGGTTGACGATCGCGGCGGTCATCGAGTCGAGGCGCTCGGTCGGGTTCTGGAGTGCCGCGACCAGGATGCCGCCGACGGCTGCGGGCAGCAGCAGGATGCCGAGGATCGTCAGCCACGTGATGGGCTTGCGCGAGCGGGCGCGTTCGATGGGGAGGGTCATGCGTTCACCTCGGTCGATTCGGTGGTGCCGTCGGCGGTGCGGGGCACCGAGGACTCGGGTCGTGTCTGTGCTGAGGGCGCGTCGACGTCGATCACGTCGGCGGGAGAGCGGCCGGCGTCTGCGAGGATCTCGAGGCCGATCTTCGGGTCGAGCGCGGTGAGCAGGATCGCTGTCGTACTGCGAGAGTCGCGCAGTCGCGCCGCCAGCTGATCGCGTTCGGGGCGCGAGAGTCGGTCTGCTCCGTCGATCACCACGAGTGCAGGGCGTCCGCGCAGCGCCTCGGAGAGGTCGGCCGACAGGCGGGCGGCATCGGCGGTCATGACCGCTCCGACATGTGCGCGCACCCACGCCGCTCGACCCGGCAGCAGATGGCCGGCGACCCGGAGGCGTCCGTCATCGGGCGTCGCGCGGCCGGCGATCGTCAGAGCCAGCGCGCGCAGCGCACCGGCGGAGGAGCCCGTGAGCACCGCTGATCCGCCGGGAGCGAGGCGCAGGTGGAGGCGGTCGATGCCGGCATCCGTCACCGAGAGATCGTCGGCGGCCACGACCGAGTCGTCTCCCGGCCAACCGGCAAGGTGGCGCTCGCGTTCGACCGCTTCCCCCTCGATGTCGACGCGGGGGAGGACCTTCTCCAGCCACGCCGGGATCTCCCACGCCCGCTCGCCGAGGATGGCCATGAGAGCGGGGATCAGCGTCATCCGCACCAGGAACGCGTCGATCGCGATGCCGGCTGCGAGGCCCAGCGCGATGGGCTTGAGCGACGAGTCACCCTCGGGGACGAACGCGACGAACACCGCGAACATGATGAGTCCTGCCGCGGTGACGACCTTCGCAGACCCCGTGAACCCGCTGCGCACGGCGCGCAGCGCGGCGGCGCGACGGACGGCTCGGTCAGGACTCTTCGCGTCGGGGTCGTGCACGAAGTCCTCGCGCATGCGCGACACCAGGAAGACCTGATAGTCCATGGCGAGTCCGAACAGCACGCCCATCAGGATGATCGGCATGAAGCTGATGATCGGGCCCACCTTCGCGACGTGCAGGGCGTCGGCGAACCAGCCCCATTCGAACACCGCGCCGACGATGCCGAACGCGGCCACGATCGACAGCAGGTATCCGGCTGCGGCGGTGATCGGCACCCAGAGCGAGCGGAACACGATCGTGAGCAGGATCAGCGAGAGGCCGATCACGAAGATGCCGAAGGGCAGCAGCGCGTTGCCGAGCTGGTCGGAGATGTCGATGCCGACCGCGGTGAATCCGGTCACCTTGAGGTCGATGCCGAACTCGTCGAGCCACTCGTCGTGGTGCGACCGCAGCTCGCGCACGAGGTCGGCCGTGGCAGGGTCGTCGGGCGCCGTCTCGGGGATGATCTGCACGATGCCGGTGTCGGCCGTCTCGTTCGGCGTCGAGAGGGCGACCTCCTTGACGCCGTCGATCTTCGCGACCTCGTCGCCGAGATCCTCCATCAGCGTGAGCGGATCCGTCGATGTGACGATCGTGCCCGTGAGGATCATCGGCCCGTTGAAGCCGGGGCCGAACTCCTCGGCCACGAGGTCGTAGCTCTGCCGCGCCTCGGAGTCCTTCGGCAGCACGCCGGCGTTGGGCAGTGCGAGGTTCAGGCTCAGGGCCGGCACCGCGATGATGCCGAGGCCGATCACGACCGCGAGTGAGACGAGTATCGGGCGTGTGGTGACGCCGGTCACCCAGCGCTCGCTGAATCGCACCCGCGGAACCGGAGCGGGCTTGCCCTTCTTCGCCTTCGGAGCCTTGCGCGGCCGACCCGCCACCCTGCCCTTCATGAAGCCCAGCAGCGCAGGGGTGAGCGTCACCGCGATCGCGACGGCGACCGCGACGGCGGCGGACGCCGCGATGCCCATGGTCGTCAGGAACGGGATGCCGGCGAAGCCGAGTCCGATCAGGGCGATCAGCACGGTCACGCCCGCGAACACCACGGCGGAGCCGGCCGTGCCGACGGCGCGGGCGGTGGATTCCTCGGGGTCGACCCCCTCGCGCACCTGATCCTGGTGCCTGGCCATGATGAACAGCGCGTAGTCGATGCCGACCGCGAGCCCGAGCATGAGGGCGAGGAGAGGAGTGGTCGACGAGACCGTGGCGAATGCGGTCGCCGCGAAGATGCCGGCCATCGAGATGCCCACGCCGAGCACAGCCGTGAGCAGCGGGAGCCCTGCGACGACGAACGAACGGAAGGTCACGATCAGCACGAGCAACGCGATGAGCAGTCCCACGGCCTCGGTCAGTGTGACACCGGGGATGGAGGTGGCGAACAGTTCGCCACCGAGAGAGGTCTGCGATCCGTCCGGAAGCTCGTCGGCGAGCTCGGCCACGACGGCTCGCAGGTCGTCCTGTGTCTCGTCCGATACATCGCTCGCCTGGCCGTCGAACTGCAGGCGGATGATGCCGGCGGTCTCGTCGTCGTTGACCATGCCGCTGACCATCTCGTCGAACGGGGAGGTGGCCGAGAGCACGGAATCGTCGAGATCGGCGAGCTGGTCGACGGCATTGTCGATGTCGTTCCGATACGTGTCATCCGTGATCGAGTCGCCGTCCGCGGCGACCACGATGATCTGCGCGCTGGTTCCGCTGACTGCGGGGAAAGAGCGGTTGAGCTGCTCGAGACCCGCCTGCGACTCGGTTCCGGGAATCGAGAAGGAGTTGTCCGTGCCGGCCCCGAGAACGAGGGCGCCGGCGCCGGCGATGCCGAGTGCGAGGAGCCAGGAGACGAGGACGCGCCACGGGTGCCGGTAAGACCAGCGGCCGAGCGAGGACAGGAGTGTGGACACGAGGCTCCTCAGGGAATGCGGGCCGGATACACAGGTGTATCCAATACATAGATGTATCGTAAGGTGATCCGAGCCCCGGAGTCTGTGTGCGGGGTGTGAGAATGAGAGGCAGGAGGATTCGATGACGACACCCGCCACGCGAAGCCGAGAGAACACGCGCGCCAGGCTTCTGGATGCCGCCGCGCAGGTCTTCGCCGAGGTCGGACTCGACGGCGCCTCCGTCGAAGCGGTCTGCGATCGCGCCGGTTTCACGCGTGGAGCGTTCTACTCGAACTTCGAGTCGAAGGACGAGCTGTTCCTGATGCTCGCCGGCAGCGTCGGCGAGCAGCGCGTCAACGGGGTGCGTGCCCGCGTCGAGGAGATCGCTGCTGAGGGCGGCCTCTCAGAGGGGTGCGACCCGGTCGAGCTCGTCCAGCGCATCATGGATGCGGGAGGCGACGACCGGCTCGGTGTGATGCTGATGAGTGAGATCCGCATCCGCGCGCTGCGCGATCATCAGTTCGGCTCGGCCTACCTCGTGCAGGAGCGCGAGATGGTCTCGAGCATCGCGGTGATCATCACGGACATCGTCTCGGTGAGCTCACTCGAGCTGAAGGTTCCGGCCGAGGAGGCCGCGCGCATGCTGATGATCCTCTGGGAGGGCATGACCGTTCGCGGTGCGATGGCGGGCCAGGACTCCGATCAGCTGCGGCACTCTGGCAGCGAGGAGCTGGGCAGGCTCGTGCAGCTGCTGCTCGCGGAGTGACGTCGCTGCTCAGCGCGCGGCGAGCACCTCGTAGCAGCGGCTGAGGCGATCGAGCCACCAGTCGCGACGATCGTCGTCTGCGGCGAGTCGAGCAACTGCCGCGGCGTCCGGCGTCACGCGTCCAGCGGGGATCGAGCCGTCGACCGGGCGCAGGTCGGCGACGTCGTCGAGGAACAGGGATGCGGTGCCGAGCCCGCAGTCGTAGTCGAGCGTCGGCAGCGCGGCGGCGAGCGCCGCACCCTGCGAGAGTCCGATCGCGGTGTCGAGTGCACTCGAGACGACCACGGGGAGGCCGGCGGCGGTGACGATCTGCAGCGCGTGAGTGATGCCTCCGAGGGGTTGCGCCTTGATCACGAGCAGGTCGGCGGCCTTCTCCCGAGCGACCGCGAGCGGGTCGGACGACTTGCGGATGCTCTCGTCTGCCGCGACCGGGATGCCCATGTACTTCACGCGGGTGCGCAGCTCGGCGAGTTCGGGCACCGTGGCACAGGGCTGCTCGACGTACTCGAGGTCGAACTCGTTGAGCGCGTGCACCGCATGCTCGGCCTCGTCGACGTTCCAGGCTCCGTTGGCATCCACACGGATGCGTCCCTCCGGCCCCATCGCCTCGCGCACGGCTCGCACGCGAGCGACGTCGTCCGCCAGTGTCTGGCCGGGCTCTGCGACCTTGACCTTCGCCGTGCGGCACCCGGCGAACCTGGCCAGCACGTCGGCGACCCGTGACGCCTCGATGGCGGGGATCGTGGCGTTCACGCCGATGCGCTCGCGCAGGGGTGCCGGTTGCGGCCGCCACGCGAAGTCGATCGCGGCCGCGAGCCAGGTCGCCGCTTCGGCATCGTCGTACTCGAGGAACGGAGAGAACTCGGCCCATCCCTCCGGGCCCTCGAACAGCAGCGCCTCGCGAGTGTCGACCCCGCGGAAGCGGGTGTGCATCGGAAGAGAGACGACCCTGGCCGAGCCGAGCAGATCTGCGAGCGGTGGGAGCATGTGCTCATTCTGCTCTGTCGGAGCTGCCTCCGGGATCCGCCGTGCCGACGGATGCTCCTCAGATCAGGCGCTTCTGCAGTTCGCCCAGTCGTTCGCTCGGGCGGAAGCCGAGCAGCGTGTTCACGGCGAGCATGTGCGCGTTCGATTCCGCGTTGTAGGTGTAGACGGCGCGTGCCTGAGGGGCCTCGCGGTGCAGCATCCGCAGGTTGGCGACCTTGACCGCGATGCCGAGCCGGTGGCCTCGGTCGGCGGCGCGCACGAGGGTTCCCCACTGATACGCGTTGCCGTCGTCGGTCGACACGACGAGCTGCGAATAGGCGGCGGCGTCGCCGTCCGGGGAGAGGGCGATCGTGCCGAACGAGATGCGGCCCTGAAGATCGAGCAGCTCCTCGCTCTCGCGGATGCTGTCGACGTCGGGCTTCTGCGGTTCGATGTCGAGCTCGCCGGTCGGCGCCTCGGTCTCGAGCGTGGCGTCGAGGATTGTCCAGCGCTCCACGACGTCGTCGGGGATGCGGCCGACCCAGCTGCGGATCTCGTACTGCGAGATGGCCGAGGCGATGTCGTTCTCGATCCGGTCGAGCAGCGAGGGGTCGACCGGAAGGGGCAGTCTGCTCTGCACGTCGCCGAGAGCGAGGGTGTAGCCGTGGCGCCTCGCGAACTCGCGGCCGGGGGAGCCGGCCCCCTCCGATCCGAGCTCGTAGGGCCACGACGCCGAACCCTGCGTGGTCGTGCGTTCGGATGTCACGGCTTCGCGCTCGAGGTGGGCCAGCGCCTCCGCGCCGATGCCGCGTCGTCGGTGGCGGGGCGGCACGCTGATCGCGAGGTGCGCGACGTGCGTGTTGTCTTTGAGCGGCAGCCCGAGGCTCGCGGATCCGACGATGTCTGCGCCGTCGTGGAGCAGATACGCGCGCCGATCGACGACCGCCGATTGCTGCTGCAGCTCGCTGCGGCACTCTGCCCGAGACCAGACGACGGCGTCCGCGCCACGGTCGGCTCGTTCGGCTGCGGCGTAGCAACCCCACCATGCATCCACCGCGCCGTCGTCGAAGGGATCGACGCGGGAGATCCCGATCGTCATGCACCCACGGTAGTTGCTCGATCGGGAAGGCTGACGGCTCGGATGGAAGCTCGTGGCGCGTCACACCTATGTGTGATTGACATTGGTGTGTGACGCACAGTAATGTGACGGACATGAACGAGACCCTCGACACGCATCTGCAGGAACTGCGCCGCGGCACCGTGGTGCTGGCCTGCCTGCAGCTGCTGCGCACTGCGGGGTACGGCTACGGACTGCTCGAAGACCTGGAGCGCCGCGGCTTCGCCACCGATGCGAACACGCTGTACCCGCTGCTTCGCAGGCTCGAGAAGCAGGAGTACCTCACGAGCGAGTGGAACACCGACGAGGCGCGACCTCGCAAGTTCTACCGCACATCGGACGCCGGCATCCGGCTCGCCGACACCCTGACCGAAGAATGGCGATCGCTCACCGCGGCGATCGCGACCCTCACAGTCGAGGAGCACTGACATGACCACGACAGCCACGCTCACCGAGCGCTACATCAGCGCCACGATCCGCAGCCTCACGCCCGAGGTGCAGGACGACGTCCGGGCAGAGCTCGAAGCGGCGAAACCCCGTGATCCTCGCGGCGGGCTACGCCGACCGTCCACTGCATCTGATCGGGCCGAAGTACTACCTCGTCTGGGGGCGGCTGCTCAAGCTGCTGCTGTGGATCGTCCCGGCGTGCGTCTTCGGAGGAGTGGTCCTCGGGCAGCTGCTCGACGGTGCTCCGACCGGCGAGATCATCGGCACCGCAGTCGTCGCGACACTCGGCTCGGTCGTGCACATCGGATTCTGGGTGACGCTGGTCTTCGTGATCCTGGAGCGCGCCGGCACGGACACCGGCGTGAAGTGGAGCGTCGACCAGCTCCCCGAGCCGACGCAGAACGGCGCGGGGCGGGCCGATGCGATCGCATCGATCATCTTCCTGCTGCTCGGCGTGGGCGCGGTGTTCTGGGACGCACTCCTCGGCTTCTTCCCGACCGGCGGTGATCCGATCGCGATCCTCGACCCGGGGCTCTGGCCGTGGGGCATCACGTTCTTCTTCGTGCTGTTCGCCGCAGAGGCGCTGCTGGCGGTCGTGGTCTACGCGAAGCGACGGTGGACGGTCGGTGCTGCGGTGGTCAACACACTGCTCGCCGCGGTCTTCGCCGCCTGGTCGATCACGCTGCTGCTGCAGGGAGCACTGATCAACCCCGAGTTCCTGAGCTTCGTCTTCACCGACAACGGGGTGACCGACGAGACCATGCGGATCCTCACAGTGATCACGGGCTTCTGCCTGATTGCCTTCCCGATCTGGGACATCGTGGACGGATGGATCAAGACGGCTCGCGCCCGCCGACCCTGACTGCAGATCCCAGACGGCGTCGCCTCTTCGGGGCGACGCCGTCTGCGTCTGCAACCCCGGCGGGAATAGGCTGGATGCTGTGACCAGCACATTCGTCTCAGACCTGTTCGACCCGGACGAATGGGTGCTCGCGCCCGGTGCCGAGGACTACACCGACATCACCGCCCACGTCAGCACGGACGGCGGAGTCGCCCGTATCGCGTTCGACCGCCCAGAGGTGCGCAACGCCTTCCGCCCGCACACCGTCGACGAGCTCTACCGCGCGCTCGATGACGCACGGCAGAACCCCCGCATCGGCGCGGTGCTGCTGACGGGCAACGGTCCGAGTCCGAAGGACGGCGGCTGGGCGTTCTGCTCCGGCGGCGATCAGCGCATCCGAGGCCGCGACGGCTACAAGTACTCCGACGACGAGACGACCGTGCACGACCCCGCGCGTGCCGGTCGCCTGCACATCCTCGAGGTCCAGCGCCTCATCCGCTTCATGCCCAAGGTCGTCATCGCGGTGGTCCCCGGGTGGGCGGCGGGCGGCGGGCACTCGCTGCACGTGGTCTGCGACCTCACGATCGCCTCGGCGGAGGAGGCGCGGTTCAAACAGACCGATGCCGACGTCGGAAGCTTCGATGCGGGCTACGGCTCGGCGTACATGGCTCGGCAGACCGGGCAGAAGTTCGCCCGAGAGGTGTTCTTCCTCGCCGAGGAGTACTCGGCGCAGCGGGCGTACGAGGCAGGAGCCGTCAACCGGGTCGTTCCGCACGCCGAGCTCGAGCGCGAGGCGCTGAAGATGGCGCGCACCGTGCTCACCAAGTCGCCCACGGCGATCCGCATGCTGAAGTTCGCATTCAACGCGGTGGACGACGGGCTCGTCGGTCAGCAGGTGTTCGCGGGCGAGGCCACGCGTCTCGCCTACGGCACCGACGAAGCGGTCGAGGGCCGCGACTCGTTCCTCGAGAAGCGCGACGCCGACTGGTCGTCGTTCCCCTGGCATTACTGAGCGGATCGAGACGCACATGGTCGCGCTGACGCCGACGGACGCCGAGGACCCGGCCGAGCTGCGCGACGCCCTGGCGCGGGCGCTCGACGGCGGGCCGGCGCTCGGCTTCGGGATGCTCGGTGACGCGCCGAGATCGGTGCCGGACGGCACGGCCGTGGTGATCGCGACCTCCGGCTCCAGCGGCGTCCCCAAGCGTGTGGCATTGAGCGGCGAGGCGCTGCGGGCGAGCGTCGAGGCCACCACCGCGAGGGTCGGCGGCGGACGCTGGCTGCTCGCGCTTCCGGCCGGATATGTGGCGGGGCTGCAGGTTCTGGTGAGGTCGCTGATCGCCGGTACGCACCCGGTCGCGCTCGGCGGTCGGTTCTCACCCGAGTCCTTCGCCGATGCGACGCTGTCGATGCTCCGTCCGTCGGGAGGCTCCGCAGCGATCCCCGAGCTGTACACGTCTCTCGTGCCCGCGCAGCTGTCGACACTGCTCGACGCCGCCGACGACCGACCGGTGCGGGCCGCGCTGCAGGCCTACCGCGCGATCCTCGTCGGGGGGCAGTCCCTGCCCGAGCCGCTGCGGGAGCGGGCCGCCGATCTCGGCGTCCGGCTCGTCCGCACGTACGGTTCCACCGAGACCTGCGGCGGATGCGTGTACGACGGCGTTCCCCTCGATACGGTCGCGGTGCGCACGGTGGACGGGGAGCTGCGCATCGCCGGTCCGATGCTCGCCGACGGGTACCTCGGCGACGGGGAGCTGACCGCGAAGAACTTCTCGCGCGACGAGCACGGCATCAGGTGGTACCACACGGGCGATCTCGGGCTCTTCGACGACGGAGTGGTGCGGGTGCACGGTCGCGCGGACAACGTGATCGTGTCCGGCGGGATCAACATCTCCCTCGACCGCGTCGAACGGCTGGTCCGCAGCGTTCCAGGACTCGCGGGCGCCGTGGTCGTCGGCGTGCCGGATGAACGATGGGGCGAGGCCTCGGTGATCGTCGCGCCGCGCGGCGAGGTGCTGCGGCGCAGCGAGGCCGAGCAGCTCTCGCACGCGCGGGATCTCGTCGCGGAGGAGCTCGGCAAGCATGCGCGTCCCGTGCGGCTGATCATGGTCGACGAGCTTGCCGTGCTGGCCTCCGGCAAGCCGGATCGCGAGTCGATCAGACGGGCCGTCCTCGAACTGCACTGACGATCGATTCGGTCGGACGAGGGGTTCTTGCCAGACTGAGGCATGGCCACCTACACGCACGGGCATCACGAGACCGTCCTCCGGTCCCACAGCAGCCGCGACATCTCCAACTCCGCGGAGTACCTCCGTCCGTACCTGACCGAGACCACCGCGCTTCTCGACGTCGGAGCGGGGCCCGGCAGCATCACGGTCGACTTCGCCGGCGTCGTCGCCCACGTGACGGCGACCGAGATCGATGAGAGCGCGCTCTCACTCTCACGCGATCTCGCGTCGAGCAGAGGTCTGCACAACCTCGACTTCGCGGTCGAAGACGTGCATGCGCTGAGCTTCGCCGACGACGCCTTCGACGTCGTGCACGCGCACCAGGTGCTCCAGCACGTCGGCGATCCCGTGCAGGCGCTGCGCGAGATGCGCCGGGTCGCGGCACCCGGCGGTGTCGTGGCGGTACGCGACGCCGACTATGCGGGCTTCATCTGGTTCCCCATGCTCCCGGAGCTCGACCACTGGCTCGACCTGTATCGCCGCGCCGCACGAGCAAACGGCGGCGAGCCCGATGCAGGGCGTCGCCTCCTCGCCTGGGCGCGGGCGGCCGGCTTCGACGACATCACGGTGACGACCTCCAACTGGACGTACGCGAACCCGGAGGATCGAGCCTGGTGGGGCGGAATGTGGGCAGACCGCATCCTCGGGTCGGCGCTCGCGCGGCAGCTGGTCGACAGTGAGATGGCGACGTCGAGCGACCTGCAGGCGATCAGCGACGCGTGGAAGCGCTGGGCCGCCGACGGCGACGGGTGGTACCTCGTGCCGCACGGCGAGATCATCGCCCGCGCCTGACGCGCTCCGCGGATGCATCTGCGAGCGGATACATCTGCAGGCGGATGCGAGGCGGACGCCGTGCCGCGTAGCGTGGGGGAGTGATCCGCCCGCTCTCCCGTACGGCGCTCGTGCTCGACATCGTCGGGGCGACGCTGCTCTTCAGCATCCTCACTCCTTTCTCTGTCGTGTTCTACGGTCCGGGGACGATCGGCCAGGGAATCGACGGTGCCGCGGTCGCGGCGATCGTGATCGCGGGCATCCTGATGTTCGGCGGCGTCGCGATCGGCAGGCTCGCTCCCGGGCTCGCTCTCGCCGCGGCCTGGGCAGGGGCGATCGTGCAGATGCTCTCCGGATTCGGGCCGCTGCCGATCGACGTCGCCATCCTCCTCGTGCTCTATGCGACCGCCGCGTGGGGATCGCGGGTCGTGCTGTGGTGGGGGTTCGGCTCGGCGCTGTTCGGCGCCTTCGTGTCAGCGGTCTACCTGGTGGTCGTCACCGGCGTGACCTCCGGAACCAGCGGCTGGGATCAGCTGACCACCGGCACGCTGCTCCTCGTCGTCTCGGTGCTCGCTCTCGGCTTCGCGTGGGTCTGCGGCCTGCTGTGGCGTGTCATCCTCCGCGCCCGACGCACACGGTCCGCCCAGCTGGAGGCGGAGTCGCTCGCGGCTGAGGAGCAGGAGCGAGTGCGAATCGCCCGAGACATGCACGACATCGTCGCGCACTCGCTTGCCGTGGTGATCGCCCAGGCAGACGGGGCAAGGTACGCGGCGGTCACGAAGCCCGAGATGGCCACCGAGGCGTTGGGAACGATCGCGCAGACCGCTCGCAGCGCCCTGAGTGATGTGCGTCTGCTGCTCACCCAGCTGCGCCACCGACAGGGCGACGGCCCGCAGCCGACGCTCGCAGATCTCGAAGCGCTGTTCGCGCAGGTGCGACAGGCAGGCGTCGAGCCTCGCATCACCGTCGACCCGATGCCTCCCGGCGAGCCGCCGGGGGCGATCCAGCTCGCGGTGTACCGGATCCTGCAAGAGGCGCTCACCAATGCCATCCGACACGGCGACGGGGCGGTCGATGTGCATCTCGCCTGGCTTCCTGATCGCGTCGACATCGAGGTGCGCAACATCGTGGGCAGCGAGCAGCCGCAGATCGGCGTCGGCCACGGAGTGATCGGCATGCGCGAACGGGCTCAGCTCGTCGGCGGTAGCCTTCAGGCGGAGCGTCAGGGCGCACAGTTCGTCGTCGCCGCCTCGCTCCCGATCGGAGAAGTCGCATGATCAAGGTCGTCCTCGTCGATGATCAGGCGCTGTTCCGCGCCGGAGTCCGCATGCTGCTCGCCTCGCAGCCCGACCTCGACGTCGTCGGAGAAGCGGGAGACGGCCGCGAGGGAGTCGCTCTCGTGCGCGCGACTCGACCCGACGTGGTGCTGATGGACATCAGGATGCCTGTCATGGACGGTCTCGCCGCGACCGCCGAGATCCTCGCTCAGCCCGACCCGCCGCGCATCGTCATGCTGACCACCTTCGACCTCGATGAGGCGGCCGCGCGCGCCATCCGTCAGGGGGCGAGCGGATTCCTGCTCAAGGACGCCGATCCCGAGTTCCTCCTCGCCGCGATCCGCACCGTGCACTCGGGATCGAGTGTCATCGCCGCGTCCGCGACCCGTGAGCTGTTCGAGCACTTCGCCGAGGAGCCGAAGCCGGTGCCCGCGCAGTTCTCCGCGCTCACCGACCGCGAGCGGGAGATCTTCGCGCTCGCGGCCAGGGGTCTGTCGAACTCTGAGATCGCCGCTCGCGAGTACCTCAGCGAGGCGACCGTGAAGACCCATATCAGCCGCATCCTGACGAAGCTCACCCTGCGGGACCGCGTGCAGCTCGTGGTCTTCGCCTTCGAGCACGGGCTCGCCTGACCGGACGAGCGCCCGCGGGATCATCCTTGCGATGTAGACGGATGCGTCGTCAGGGCGACGCGGCGGGGCACCCGCCGTCCGTAGCGTCGAAGGCATGGAGATCACGACCACCGACCTCGGGCTCGCAGCCCGCGTCCAGCACCTCACGAAGACCTACGGATCCGGCGAGGGCACCGTCCACGCGCTCGACGACGTCAGCGTCGGCATCCGCCGCGGGCAGTTCACCGCCATCATGGGTCCGTCCGGTTCGGGAAAGTCCACGCTGATGCACATCATGGCCGGCCTCGACACCCCGACGCAGGGCAGGAGCTGGATCGGCGACACCGAGATCACCGAGCTCGGAGACCTCGACCTGACGATCCTTCGCCGGCGCCGAGTGGGGTTCATCTTCCAGGCGTTCAACCTCGTGCCGACGCTCACCGCCCTCGGCAACATCATGCTGCCTTTCGAGCTCGACGGACGCCGACCGAGTGCGATCGAGAAGGCGCGCATCGACGGTCTGATCGAGACGCTCGGGCTCGGATCGCGGCTGCAGCACCGACCGCATCAGCTGTCGGGCGGTCAGCAGCAGCGGGTCGCGATCGCCCGCGCTCTCGCCACCGCGCCCGACCTCGTCTTCGCGGATGAGCCGACCGGCAACCTCGACTCGAAGACCGGACGCGAGGTCCTGCAGCTGCTCGCGACCGCGAGCCGCGAGCACGGGCAGTCGATCGCGATGGTCACGCACGACGCGATCGCGGCGAGCTACGCCGACCGCGTGCTGTTCCTCGGCGACGGACGGATCGTCGCCGATCACCCGCGTCAGAGCGCTGAGCAGATCTCGGCCTACATGCTCGCCGCCGAGGTCGCGGCATGAGCGCCGTCATCGACTCTCCGGTTCGCACGGTCGTCGCTCAGACGTCTGCGACGGGTCCGCGCCTGGCATGGCTGCGCGACCGTGGCATGGGAGCCAGCATCCTGGTCGCGACGCTCTCGGCCGCCTTCGGTGTGGTGCTGGTCGAGACCACGGCCTATCTCGGAGCGGTGCTGCAGGCCGACCCGTTCATCGGCGACAGCGAGACGCTCGCGTTCGTGGTCGGGCTGCTCTCGGTGCTCCTCACGGGTGTCGCGATGTACGTCGCGGCGATCGTCACGGCGAACACCTTCTCGACGATCATCGCGGGGCGCACTCGTCAGATCGCGCTGATGCGCCTCATCGGCGCGACTGCGCGCTCGCAGCGGGCGCAGGTCGGCAGGCAGGGCTTCGTGGTCGGCGTCATCGGCGCGGCACTGGGCCTGCTCTCGGGCCTCGCGATCGCAGCTGTCGGGGTGCAGATCGGCTCCGGACTGATCGAGAACGTGCCGACGGAGTTCTCCCTCGCACAGCCGTTCATCGCCCTGCCCGTGATCGGCGTCGCCCTGACCACCTGGGCTGCGGCCTGGGCAGGATCCAGACGCGTGCTCGCCGTCACACCGCTGCAGGCGATCGGCGGATCGGTCGAGCGCAGCCACGAAGAGATGTCCCGCCCCGGGCGTCACATCGGTGCGTGGGTGCTGCTGGGCGCCGGCAGCGTCCTGCTGGCGGCGGGGGTCGTCGTGGGACTCGCGCATCCCCTCGGAGTGGTCGTCGCCTTCTTCGGTGGACTGCTTTCCTTCACGGGGCTCGCGCTCGGATCGGTGCTGTTCATGCCGCCCGTGCTGCGTCTGGTGGGGCGGATGTTCGGCTCGAGTGCCACCGCACGGCTCGCGGCTGAGAACGCCCTGCGCTATCCGGAGCGCTCCTCACGCATGGCGATCGGCGTGGTGATGGGGGTCACGCTCGTCACGATGTTCGCCGTCGCTCTCGAATCGGTCAAGCAGATGCTGATCGGTCAGGTCGAAGGCGAGACGCCCGCCGAGTTCTTCACCCCGTTCGACGCCTTCGCGTCGGTGATGATGGTGCTCGTCGCCGTGTCGGCGGTGATCGCCGCGGTCGGCCTGGTCAATCTCCTGACGATCGGCGTGGTGCAGCGTCGCCGCGAACTCGGTCTCCTTCGTTCGATCGGACTGTCCAACGGTCAGGTGCGCCGCATGGTGCTGCTGGAGGCCGCGCACATCACGGTGGCCGCCACGGTGACCGGGTTGATCCTCGGCATCGCCTACGGATGGATCGCGGCGCAGTCGCTGCTCGGATCGGTGCCGACCCTGCCCGACTTCGAACCCGCCGGGCTCGTCGCACCTCACGTGCCGTGGCTGCCCGTCGTCATCATCGTCGCGGCGACCGCTGTGCTGACCCTGGTCGCTGCTGCGACGCCGACCCGTCTCGCCACGCGGGTGGCGCCGGTCGACGCGCTCGCTGCAGACTGACGGCGGCCGGGCGCCAGCACGCTCTGTGACCGAATCGGTCATCGGAGCGTTCTGGCGTATCCGGTCGCTCTAGGCTGGACGGATGCCGTCTCCGTTCGACCAGTCCACGTATCAGGTGCGCCTCGACTGGGGCGTCGAAGGGCTCGATCGCCTCGCTCCGGCCGACGTCGTCGTGGTCGTCGACGTGCTCCGCTTCTCCTCCACGGTGGCGGATGCGGTCGCCGCCGGGTCCACGGTCTCGCTCGACGACGCACGTGGGTGGTCTCGTAATGGCGCCGCGGTCGCCACCCGTGGCGGCGATGCCGTGGTGCTGATCGGAAGCCTCCGCAACGCCTCGGCGGTGGCGCGAGCGATCGCCACGCTGCAGGATCGCAATCAGGCGCGCACATCGGTGAGCGTGATCGCGGCGGGCGAGGCCGACGCCGACGGTGCAGTGCGGTTCGCAGTCGAAGACCACCTGGGTGCCGGCGCGATCATCGCTGCACTGACCGATCTGGGCATCGACCACACCGCGCCCGATGCGGCCGTGGCAGCCGAGGGGTTCCGAGCGTTGAAGAGGGCGCTGCGTCATATGGTCAGCGCCAGCGGATCGGCACGCGAACTCGCAGAAGGGGTCGCCGCGACCGATCGGATGCGGGCTTCCGGCGCGGTCCCGACGACGACGTCGAGCGCTGCCGAGCTCGATGCGATCGATGCCGTGCCCGTGCTGCGCGATGGGGTCTTCGTCGCCTTCGACTGACCGGTTCGTTCCGGCTCGCGACGACGAGATCGCCGGAAGCCCGCGAATGTGTGCTCGCCGGCGTCGCTTCGCAGTGCGGTCGGCAACAGGCCGCGCACTCGGCACGGGTTTCGCCTCGTGCGACGTAGGGTCGTGGCATGAGGTTCGTCCCCGCATTCATCGTCGATGCCGTCCTGGTGCTCGTCTTCGCCGTGATCGGCCGTGCCTCGCACGGCGAGAGCCCCGGAGGGTTCCTGATCACCGCCTGGCCCTTCATCGTCGCTCTGCTGGTGGGGCACGTCGTGGCGGCTCTGCTGCCGGCCCGGCCGCGTCGTCCGTGGTCGCTCGGATGGGGCGCCGTCGTCTGGCTCGTCACGGTCGCGGGGGGACTCCTGCTGCGGGTCGCAACGGGAGACACCGCTCAGATCGCGTTCATCATCGTCGCGACACTCGTGCTCGGAGTCTTCCTCCTCGGCTGGCGCGCCGCGGCGGCGCTCCTCCGCCGGCGCGCCGGGCGCACGAGCGACAGCGGTGCGTCACCCGAACACTCCGACGACGCGGATCCGGTCGATGGAGTCGTGCACGACGAGATCGCCGAACACGAGGTTCAGGTCGAGGACGGGCCACAGGCAGAGTCAGCGCGCGGGGCCGATCCCGAGACGGGAACTCAACCGCGCTGACGGCGGTCTTGCGCGATGTGAGGGATGCGGCGTCGATCTCGCGCCCGCATCGGTCTTGCCCGACGTGATTCCGACCTCGCAGCGTGTCGACGCTGTCAGCGTGACATCTGGGCGGCGAGCTTCGTGTCAGCCGAGATCTCGCGACGTGTCCAGTCGAAGAGATAACGGGCGTCGTACGAGCGCGAGCACCGCGCGCACGACGTGGCGCGTGACGGGCGCCGGTGCCGGTACGTGACATGACCTGCGGGGCATCTGCCCACCCACGGCGCGAGCTCGACCGCGGTCTCGCCGTGATGGGTCGTTCCGCCGACATAACCCAGGTCGCGGGCCACGCGCTTCCAGGTCGCGCCGTGCGCCGCCTCATGACCGGCGAGCGCATGCGCCACCTCGTGCAGCAGCACCTGATGGATCTCGTCGTCTTCGAACCGGGCTGCCAGATATCGCGACACGGTGATGCGTTTCTTCGTGTAGTCGCACTGCCCCGCCCGGCGCTTGGCGTGGTCGAAACCGAACGACCAGCTGTCGTCGAGGTGCATCGTGATCAGTGCTTCGCCCCAGACGCGCACCCGGTCAAGTTCCGCCATGCGATCAGGCTAAGCCATACCGCCGACATCGCCGCGTCGGACCGCTCGGCGCAGCGTCGGACCGCTCAGCGCAGCGTCAGCCGGCTCGATGCACCGTCAGCCGGCTCGATGTGCCGTCAGCCCGCGACGAGCTGGGTCGTACGCCGCCGCTCGGCGGCTTCGATCGCGAGCAGCACCGTCTCGAGCTCTCCGTCCTGGGCTCCCGCTTCACGACGCAGGAAGAGGGACTGCTTGAAGCTCTCGCGGGCCGTCTCGTAGTCGCCGGCTTCGTACGCGTTCTTGCCGTGGTGGTGATGGGCGAAAGCCGCGATCGAGACCCAGCGCTGCCCTTCCGCCTCGGCTGCGCACGTGGCGAGCTCCTGTGCGGCGGCGGTGTGTGCGCCGCGGTACTGCAGGATCGTGGCGTGCAGCACCCGGGCACGCAGAACGTCCTTGCGGGTTCCGGCCATGCGAGCCTGTCGCACGGCTTCGTCAGCGAGGGGGAGGGCTTCGTCCAGGCGGTCGAGCACCTTCAGCAGCCAGACGCGCTCGAGCAGGGCCGGAAGGCTGCGCTGACCGTCGATCTCCTCCAGCCGTGCCGCACACTCATCGAGATCGACGCGCTCGCGAAGGCTCTCGTGGTCATAGCCTCTGATGAAACTCATTGCTCTCCTTCCGCAGCGTCCCCCGTCAAGTGTGCCTCGCGACGGCGCCGTCGTCGGGGCGGCACGCCCCGCGCCCTCGCATCCGATCTCGATCGAGGTGCTCAGCGGAGGAACAGCGAGGCATCCGGGCGAGGCGAGGCCACGGCATCCGCATCCGTGACCACGCGTGCACCCTGCACGAACGCGGTCACCTCGGAGCCCTGGGCGATCTTCGCCGGATGCGGTCCGGCGGCCAGCATCCTCGGCAGCCATTCGGTCGGGAGGGGAGCGGCAGACGCTGCGATCACCAGGTTGCCGAACCTGCGGCCCTTGAGCACCTGGGTGTCGGCGAGGACGCCGATCTCGGGAAGCACCTCCGCGATCGTCGCGACCTGACGTCGAGCGAAGGCGAGGCCTGGGCCGTCGGCGACGTTCACGAGCAGCACGCCTCCCGGTGCGAGCAGCTCGGCGAGTTCGCGGTAGAACTCGATGCTGGTGAGGTGGGCAGGCGTCTGGGCGCCCGAGTAGACGTCGGACACGACCAGATCGCAGCTGCCGACGATGGCCGGCGGAAGACGGCGGACGCCTTCGCGGGCGTCACCGATCCGCAGTCTGATCGACGCGCCTCTCGGCAGCGGAAGATGCTCGCGCACGAGTGCGGCCAACGGAGCCTCGAGCTCGATCACCTGCTGCCGCGAACCGGGCCGTGTGGCCTCGATGTAGCGGGGGATCGTCAGCGCTCCCGCTCCGAGGTGCACCGCGGTGAGGGGGCCGCCCGCGAGCTGGTCGATGACTGCGCCCATGCGCACGATGTACTCGAAGTGCAGGTGCGTGGGGTCATCGAGGTCGACGTGCGACTGCGGGGTGTCGTCGACGATGAGCTCGAACCCGGTGGTGAACTCCGACGGCACGATACGGGCGATGCCTCCGTGGTCGAGGCGGGCCTGCGGGTGTTCGGTGTCCTTCGCGCGCGTCCTGCCCATCCTCCGAGACTACGCGCTCACTCCGCCTGGACGCCGACCGAGCAGGTCTCCTGGTCGAGGGTCTGCCCCGAGATCTCCGGGGGGAGGGTCGCCCGCGCCTCCGGCGCCTCGGTCGCCGTCTCGACCGGCTCGTCGACGGGCGGCGGCGTCGCGAGCTCCACGCTCCGATGCGTCGCGACGTCACCGGCGAGCGTGATGGGCTCTCCTGCGATGAGCGCCGCCCAGAGCGGGGCCGCGGCGTCGTAATCGGGTACGACCCTGTCGCTGTCCTCCGGGTCCGTCAGGTTCGGGTACTGCACGAACACGAAGTCCGAGAACTCGACATCCTTCAGGGCGAGCGCCAGCTGTGTGAGGGTCAGGGCGTTGCTCAGCGACTCGCTCGGCACGATGTTGTCGGCGACCGTGTCCATCAGCCGAAGCACCTTCGACGGGTCGGTCAGCGTCTCGGCGCTCAGGATCTTCTTGGCCAGTCGCGACATGTACTGCTGCTGATTCGAGATGCGGGCGAGGTCGCTCCCGTCGCCGACTCCGTGCCGTGTGCGGATGAATGCGAGGGCGCTTGCGCCCGACACCGTGTGCGTGCCGACCGACAGGTCGACACCGGCGAGGGTGTCGTGGATGCCTTCACCCGCGACGCACACGTCGACTCCGCCGATCGCATCGGTGATCGCGATCACGCCGTCGAAGCTGATCTTGGCGGCGAACTCGACCGGCAGTCCGCTGAGATCGGTCACGGTCTTCGCGACGCACGAGACACCGGCGTGCTCGAAGACCTCGTTGATCCGCCCCTTCGACATCGCCGACGCGGTCGAACCGTCTTCCCTCTCGCACTCGGGCACCTCCAGCCCGAGGTCGCGGGGGAACGACACGACGGTGACTGCGCGAGGCGCCGCCGAGACGTGGACCAGGAGGGTCACGTCGTTCAGGGCTCCCTGCTCGCTCTGGGCGCATCGATCGCCGAGGATCTTCGTCGAGACCTCTCCGCACTCGTCCGTCCCGACGATGAGAAGATTGAAGGCCCTGTCGCTCGGGTACGCGCCCAGCGACGGAGGAGCCACGTCCACGTCGTCCTCGAGGGTGACCGCACCTTCGCCGACCCGGTTCAGCACGTCCGCGGCGACGAAGCCCGCCACCGCGACGGACGAGACGAGGATCACCGCCAGGGCGACTCCGAGGAGTCTGAAGAGAGTCGAGAACGCACTGGGCGTAGGAAGATCCGCGTGGCGCGCGACCGTCGAGCGCTTCGCGTCGTCGAGGGCCCCTGACATGCCGTGAGCCTACCCGCGGAGGCCGATGTTACGGCCGCATGACGTTTCCGAGAATAACTTGCAGGGAATTAGTTAGTGATGAATACTTTTTCCTACGTGGTAGGCACCCGATGCCGCCAGGACGTTCAAAGAGGAGATCCCTGATGCACAAGCGCATTCTTCCGGTCATGGCGCTGGGCGCCGTGGCCACACTGGGCCTGGCGGCCTGTGCCGGTGGCGGAGCAGACACCGGCGGAGCCGTCGACGGAGAGGGCCAGGAGCTCACCGTCTGGATCATGAAGGGCACGAACCCCGACGCGACGGCGTTCTACGACGAGGTATCGAGCGCCTTCGAAGACGAGACCGGGGCCACGGTCAAGATCGAGGAGATCCAGTGGGCTGACGCTCACGACCGCTTCGTCACGTCGATCGCCGGCGGCACCACGCCCGACATCGCCGAGACGGGCACCACCTGGACGGCGGAGTTCGCGGACGCAGGTGCCCTGGAGCCGCTCGACGAGTACGTCGACGCTGAGAAGGGCCTGCGCGACGACCTCGTCGAGGGTCTCGCGGTCGCCGGCACCTACGACGAAGAGCTGTACGGCATGCCGTGGTACGCCGGTGTCCGCTCGATCGTCTACCGCACCGACGTGTTCGAGGAGCTCGGTCTCGAGGCTCCGAAGACGTGGGACGACATCGTCGCCGCCGGTGAGGCGATCAAGGCAGCCAAGCCCGACATGCTGCCGTTCCCCGTCGCGGGCGACGCCGAGTTCCAGGTGTACCCCTGGGTCTGGGGCGCGGGCGGCGAGGTCGCGACCCTCGACGGCAAGACCTGGACGAGCGAGCTCGACAGCGAGGAGTCGCAGGCCGGCATCGAGTTCTACACCGGACTCGCGACCCAGCACGGCTTCTCGTCGGCCGGCGCCACCACGTGGAAGGAGACGGACCTCCGTGACTCGTTCACGCAGGGGAACGTCGCCATGATGCTCTCGGGCTCGTGGACCCCGAAGGCGCTGATCGAGGCGAACCCCGAACTCGACGGCAAGATCGGCGCGGCAGTGATCCCGGGCGAGGACGGCGGAATCGCTCCGTCCGTGCTCGGAGGCTCGCACCTGTCGGTCTTCAACACGACGAAGAACGCAGACCTCGCGTGGGAGTTCGTCAAGCTGATGACCACGGGCGAGTTCGCCGAGCAGTGGGCTGACGAGACCGGCTACTTCCCGGGCGTCCAGTCGGCGATGGAAGAGGCCCTCGCCTCGACCGACCCGCTCGTCGCTCCGTTCGCACAGCAGATGGTCGAGGGCGGCGCATCCGTGCCCGTCACCCCGAACTTCGGAGCCGTCCAGGCGAAGAAGACCACCAACTCGATGATCCAGGCGATCCTCGGCGGGCAGAAGGACGTCGCCACGGCGACGAAGGATGCCGCAGCCGAGATGACCGAGCTGCTCAACAAGTAAGGCTGTATCCCTTCATGTCGATGGTGCAAGCGCCACTGCCGGCCACGAAGGCGGAGTCCACCTCCGCCTCCGTGGCCGGCGGCCAGCCCCGGCGGCGAGGATTCTCGCTGCTCACGGCCCGCCCCTGGCTTCTTCTCGCTCCCGGGCTGGTCATCCTCGCGGTGCTCATGCTCTGGCCGCTCATCCAAGTCTTCATCTTCTCGCTGCAGGACTACGGTCTGCGCGAGATCAACACGGGCGAGAACAACTGGATCGGCGTCGACAACTACGTCGAGGCGCTCACCAACCCGACGCTGTGGACCGTCGTCCTGCCGAACACCGTCGGCTTCGCCGCTGTCGCCGTGTTCGTCACGGTGGCGGTCGGCACGCTGGTCGCGCTCCTGCTCGCCAAGCTGGGCACGGTCTGGCGCACCATCGTCTCGAGCTGCATCATGGTCGCGTGGGCCATGCCGGCCGTCACCGGCACCTACGTCTGGACGTTCATCTTCGACGCCGACCGGGGCATCTTCAACACCACCCTGCAGAACCTCGGTCTGATGGACGAACCGGTCAACTGGTTCACCAACCAGTGGTCGTTCTACGCGATCGTGCTGCTGAACGTCGTGCACCACGGCTTCCCGTTCGTGGCGATCACGGTCCTTGCCGGTCTCCTCGGAGTCTCGAAGGAGATGCTCGAGGCGGCGGCCCTCGACGGCGCGAACGCCTGGATGCGCTTCTGGAAGATCATCTTCCCGACGCTCAAGCCCGTCTTCTCCGTCGTCATCATCCTGTCGACGATCTGGGACTTCAAGGTCTTCGCGCAGGTCTACCTCATGCCGGGCGGCGGGGGAGGCAACCGGTCGGTGCTCAACCTCGGCGTCTGGTCGTACGTCGAATCCTTCGGCCAGAACCGCTACGGGTTCGGCGCCGCCCTCGCCGTGCTGCTCACCCTCGTGCTGATCGGAATCACGATCGTGTACATCCGCTCCCTGATGAAGGAGGACGAGCTGTGAACCCCCGCCCGTCCGCCATGTCGCGCCTCGGCACCGGCATCGCGATCGCCGCCGTCCTGATCTTCACGCTGTTCCCCGTGTACTGGATGGTCTCCAGCGCGTTCGATGCCAAGGCATCCAGCGGCGGTCAGTCGCTGCTGCCCCAGGAATTCACGTTCGACAACTTCGCCTTCGTCCTCACCGACGGCGGCTTCGGCACCTACCTGCGCAACTCGGCCATCGTGGCCCTGGTGACGGTTCTGGTGAGTGCTCTGGTCTGTCTGCTCGCGGCAGTGGCGGTCGCCCGGTTCAAGTTCAAGTTCCGCACGACCATCCTGATGATGATCCTCGTCGTGCAGATGGTCCCGCTCGAGGCTCTCGTCATCCCGCTCTTCCTTCAGGTCAAGAGCCTCGGACTGCTCAACAGCATCCTCGGTCTGATGGTCGTCTACGTCGCGCTCTCGCTCGCGTTCGGGATCTGGATGCTGCGCGGGTTCGTCGCCGCGGTGCCGGTCGAGCTCGAAGAGGCCGCGTACATCGACGGGGCCAGCTGGTGGCGGATGTTCCGCTCGATCCTGCTGCCTCTCGTGATGCCCGGCCTCGTGGCCACCAGCATCTTCAGCTTCATCACGGCCTGGAACGAGTTCATCTTCGCGATGACGATCCTCGGCAGCGAGACCGACCAGTACACGGTCTCGATCGGCCTGAAGTCCTTCTTCGGTCTGCACTCCAACGACTGGGGCAGCATCATGGCCGCGTCGACGATCATCACGATCCCCGTCATGGTCTTCTTCGTGATCGTGCAGCGTCGCCTCTCGGCAGGCATGGTCGCGGGAGCGGTGAAGGGATGACCGACGAACTCGTCCGCCTCGCCAACGCGGTGCTCTGGCCGGGTTTCCTCGGCACCGAGGCGCCGGACTGGCTCCTCGCCGAGCTGCGCGACGGCCTGGCTGGAGCGGTGTACTTCAGCCAGAACGTCGGTGATGGGCTGCCTGCCCTGAGCGACGAGATCCTTCGCGCGAACCCGGACGCGCTGATCGGGATCGACGAGGAGGGCGGCAACGTCACGCGCCTCGAGTCGGCGACCGGTTCCACCCTCCCGGGGGCCGCCCAGCTCGGCATCGTCGACGATGTCGATGCGACGAGGGACTCCGGTGCGGAGCTCGCCCGACGGGTCGCCTCGGTCGGCGTCAACGTGGTGCTCGGGCCCGTCGCCGATGTGAACACGGATCCACGGAACCCCGTGATCGGGGTCCGTTCCTTCGGCAGCGACGAAGAACTCGTCGCCCGTCACGTGCAGGCGGCGGTCGACGGACTGCAGAGCAATGCCGTCGCCGCATGCGTCAAGCACTTTCCCGGACACGGCGACACGCATCTGGATTCGCACCACGCGCTGCCCGAGATCTCGCTCGACATCGCCGAGTACGAGCGCGTGCACCTCGAGCCGTTCCGTGCCGCGATCGCCGCGGGGGTCGACGCCATCATGACCGCGCACATCGTCGTTCCGGCGTGGGGGGAGGAACCGGCGACGCTGAATCCCCGGGTGCTCGGGATGCTGCGGGACTGGGGTTTCGACGGCGTCATCATCTCGGACGCACTCGACATGGCGGCGATCCGCGAGACCGTCGGCATCGGCCAGGGCGCCGCGCGCGCCCTGGCGGCCGGCGTCGATCTGCTGTGCATCGGCAACCCGACGAACCGGGGTGAAGCCACGCTCCCCGATCAGGACAGACGAGACTTCCTCGCCGCTCGCGACGGGATCCTCGCGGCGGTGAGCGACGGCTCGCTGCCGCGCGAGAGACTCGCCGCTGCGGCCCAGCGGGTCGCCCGTCTGGCCGAGACCCTCCGCACTCGTGCCACGACCGCGCCTCCCGTCGGCTACGACGGATCGGAGATCGTCCGACGAGCCATCACCGGCGCGACCGCGGATGCCGAGGCGCTCGCGGTGGTCGACGCCCGCCGTCGTTCGACTCTCGCTGTCGACAGCGCGTCCGCGTATGTGGCTCAGACGCTCGCAGCCGACGGCCACCGTGTTCGTGTCGACGTCGCGCGTTCGTCGATCGACGAGCAGGACTCCGCTCTCGAGCGAGCCGTCCTCGCCGAGGGGCTGACGGTCATCCTCCTGGATCGGCCTGACGCCGATGACGCGCAGCGCTCGCTGGTCGAACGCGCCGCTCTGCGCGACCCCGAAGCCGTCGTGGTCAACGTCGGACTCGCGGCCAGGCGGCCACTGCCGCTCCCCGTCGTGGAGGTCGGATCCGCGAGCAGGATCGGTGCTCAGGCCGCCAGAGATCGACTCACCGGCGGGGCTTCGCACCGCGCCGTTCGGTCGCCCGCGAGCGCAGGACCGCCTGACTGAGGCAGGATGACACCGTGGACGACGATGTTCTCGCGCTGGTGCGCCGATCCGTTCCTCGACTGAGTGCTGCAGAAGCACGGGTCGCGGAGACGATCCTCGGCGACCCCACGCTCGTCGTCGATCTCGCCATCAACGATCTCGCGCAGCTCTGTCACACGTCTCTGTCGACCGTGGCCCGGTTCGCGCAGTCGCTCGGCTTCAGCGGGTACCGGGAGCTGCGGGTGGCGGTCGCTCGCACGGTCACGCTCGCCCAGGCGCAGCGGGCGCGTTTCGGCCTCGACACCACGGCGATCGACCCGGACGACGAGCCGTCGGCGATCGCCGCGAAGCTCGCAGCTCAGGAGATCGACGCGATCGAGAAGACGGCGCGCGGGCTCGACGCGGACGCACTCGACCGGGTCGCGAGGGCCGTCGTGGCAGCCCGCCACGTCGATCTGTTCGGGCAGGCGGCCTCGTCGTTGACCGCCCAGGACCTTCAGCAGAAGCTCGCGCGCATCGGCTGTTCGGTCGCGCACTCCGCTGATCCGCATCTGGCCCTCACGACGGCATCGCTGCGGACCTCGGACGACGTCGTCATCGCCTTCTCGCACGGCGGCGAGACCCAGGAGGTCGTCCGCGCCGTCGAGATCGCCCGGGACGCGGGTGCGCTGTCCGTGGCGATCACGAGCGCGCCCGACTCGACGCTCGCGCTCGCCGCCGACATCGTGCTGATCACCTACGCGCAGGAGTCGCCGTTCCGGATGGCCGCGATGTCGAGCCGCATCGCACAGCTGGCGCTGGTCGACATCCTCTTCGTGCGCGTCGTGCAGCACCGGGGCGAACCCGTGGTCATCCCGCTGCAGCTCACGCACGACGCCGCGGCGTCTCGGCGCCGCCGGTAGGGGCCGATCAGTCGATGTGATCGCGGGTGCTGACCAGCGCTCTGGTCGCGATCCTGTGCGCGCGGGCGAGGCTGCCGGTGAGGGAGAGTCCGGTCAGCACGCCGGCGAGGAACCCGGCGGCGAACGCGTCGCCGGCTCCGATGGATTCCACGACGGGGACGTCGAGCGACCTGCTGTCGGTGCGTTCCGCTCCGTCGAACGCCACGGCGCCGTCGGGGCTCGTGGCGAGCAGATACCTCGGCTCGGGGAACAGCTCGCGCAGCCGATCCGGCTCGGCGGTGCCGAACACCGACTGTGCGTCGGGTCGAGTGCAGAACGCGATGTCGGCGCGGCGCACGTAGTCCGAGATCACGGCGCGCCCTTCGTCCTGGCGTCCGCGCCAGAGCGCGGGGCGCCAGTTCACGTCGAAGCTGAGCAGCCGACCGTCGCGGGGTGCATCGAACAGCGCATCCTGTGCAGCCCGCGCGGAAGCCGAGAGAGCAGGCGTGATCCCGGAGGTGTGCACCAGCGCCGCCTGACCCAGAAGGACGGATGCGGCGGGGGATTCGAGGGTCGCGGGCGACAGCGCCGCGGCTGCTGAGCCCGAGCGGTAGTAGTGCATCGTCCCGTCGACCGAGCCGTCTGGGCGAGGCGACAGCTCTTTCACGTAGAGACCGGTCGGGGCTTCGGCGTCGACGTCGACGGCCGAATCGTCGACCTCGTGTCTGCGCAGCTCGGCCGTGAGGAACCGACCGAAACCGTCGTCGCCCACGCGGGACACGACAGCGGTGCGGATTCCTGCCGACGCCAGTGCGATCGCGGTGTTCCACTCCGCCCCGGCGAGCGATCGGTGAAAGGTGCGCACGTCCTCGAGAGGAGCGGCAGTGGCGGGGACGAAAGAGACGAGGCCCTCGCCGACGCAGACGGCGAGGGGAGATGTGTCGGGCACGTTGTGGACATTACCGGATGGGCACGACCACGTAACTTCCGTAACAGGAATGCAACCTGGAGGTGTTTGCATCGGAATGCGCACTGGGTAGCGTCGAGGCATCACCGTTCCGAAGTCGACGATGTCTTCGGGACGCGCACTGTAGCGCTCGACAGGAAGGTCACACAATGCACCACTCAGTCACGCGTCGGCGAGGACTCCTCGCCGTCACCGGAGCCGCACTGGCGGCGCTGGTCCTCTCGGGATGCGTCGCCAGCGAGCGCAGCGACGACGGCGGAGAGGCTGCGGGCGATGTCGACGGCACGTTCGTGTTCGCCGCATCCTCCGACCCGGCCAGCCTCGACCCGGCATTCGCACAGGACGGCGAGAGCTTCCGCGTCTCGCGGCAGATGTTCGAGGGCCTCGTGGGCACCGAACCCGGCACGGCCGACCCGGCACCGCTGCTCGCCGAGTCGTGGGAGTCGTCGGAAGACGGCATGAGCCACACATTCACTCTGAAGGAGGACGTCACCTTCCACGACGGCACCCCGTTCAACGCCGAGGCCGTGTGCGCGAACTTCGACCGCTGGTACAACTGGACCGGCCTCGCGGCATCAGAGGCGTTCGGCTACTACTACAACAAGCTCTTCAAGGGCTACGCCGACAGCCCGGCGGACGCCGTCTACAAGTCCTGCACCCCTGACGGCGACTACTCCGTCACGATCGACCTGAACAAGCCGTTCGCCGGATTCGTCGCGTCGCTGTCGCTGCCGTCGTTCTCGATGCAGAGCCCGTCGGCACTCCAGGAGTTCGGCGCCGACGACGTGAGCGGCTCCGCCGAGGCTCCCGTGCTCTCCGAGTACGCGATGGGGCACCCGGTCGGCACCGGCCCGTACCAGTTCGACGAGTGGGCGCCGGGCGAGCAGGTCACGCTCAAGGCCTACGACGACTACTGGGGCGAGGCGGGCCAGATCGACGAGATCATCTTCCGCACGATCGACGACCCGACCGCGCGTCGCCAGGCTCTCGAGTCCGGATCGATCGACGGCTACGACCTCGTGGGTCCTGCCGACACCAAGGCGCTCGAGGACGACGGCTTCACCATGGTGTCGCGCCCTCCCTTCACGATCCTCTACCTCGCCTTCAACCAGGCCATCCCCGAGCTGCAGGACCCCAAGGTCCGTGAGGCGCTCTCGTACGCGGTCGACAAGGATGCGCTGATCAGCCAGGTCCTCCCCGAGGGCACCGAGAAGGCGATCGAGTTCGTTCCCGACACCGTCAACGGCTACAACCCCGACGTCACGACCTACGACTACGACCCCGAGAAGGCCAAGTCCCTGCTCGCAGAGGCAGGCTATGACGAGGCCAACCCGCTGAAGCTGACCTTCAACTACCCGGTCAACGTCTCGCGTCCGTACATGCCGGACCCCGAGCAGATCTTCACGGTGCTCTCGTCGCAGCTGGCCGAGGTCGGCGTCGAGACCACCCCGGTCTCGGAGGAGTGGGTCGAGTACCTCGACCGCACCACGGGAACGGCCGACCACGGCATCCACCTGCTGGGCTGGACCGGTGACTACAACGACACCGACAACTTCGTCGGCGTCTTCTTCGGTCAGCAGAGCTCGGAGTGGGGCTTCGACAACCCCGAGCTGTTCCAGAAGCTGAACGAGGCTCGCGGTGTCTCCAACCTCGAGGACCAGACGGCCCTCTACGAGGAGATCAACGAGATGGTCGCGCAGTTCATCCCGGGTGTGCCGATCGCGCACCCGGCGCCGACACTGGCATTCGACCCTCGCGTCGAGAGCTATCCCGCCAGCCCGGTGAACGACGAGGTCTTCACGGACATCGTCCTCACCGAGTAGGTCTGACCGACTGAGATGCCCACCCGGGTCTCCGCGCTCGCCGCGGAGGCCCGGGACCGGCGTACCTTCTGATCAACGGAGACCTCTTGCTGCGCACCATCGGCAGGCGACTGCTTTTCCTCATTCCCACTCTGATCGGCCTCAGCATCCTGCTGTTCGCCTGGGTCAGGGCCCTGCCAGGCGGCCCGGCCGTCGCTCTTCTCGGCGAGAAGGCGACTCCGGAGGCCGTCGCCAGGGTCAACGAACTCTACGGCTTCAACAAACCGATCCTGGAGCAGTACTTCATCTGGGTCGGCCGCCTCCTCCAGGGCGACTTCGGAACATCGATCCAGACGAACCGGCCCGTGACGGAGGAGTTCTTCCGTCGCTTCCCCGCGACGCTCGAGTTGAGTGTTCTCGCGCTCATCTTCGCGGTCGGCGTCGGCATCCCGCTCGGCTACTGGGCGGCTCGCCGCCACGGCAAGTTCACCGACCACGCGTCGGTGGTGCTGAGCCTCGTGGGCATCACCATCCCGGTGTTCTTCCTGGCCTTCATCCTGAAATACGTGTTCGCGGTGCAGCTCGGGTGGCTTCCCTCGGACGGCCGTCAGAACCCCCGAATAGATGCCACGCACCCGACGGGGTTCTACGTCTGGGACGGCATCATCACCGGCGAGTTCGACGCGTCCTGGGACGCGCTCATGCACCTCGTCCTCCCGGCGCTGGCGCTCGGCACGATCCCGCTCGCGATCATCGTCCGCATCACCAGGGCGAGTGTCCTGGAGGTGCAGAACGCCGACTACGTGCGCACGGGCCGCGCGAAGGGCGTCGGTTCGTCGACTCTGCGCAGTCGCTTCATCCTGCGCAACGCGATGCTGCCCGTGATCACGACGATCGGTCTGCAGACCGGACTCCTCATCTCGGGCGCGGTGCTCACCGAGACCGTCTTCGCGTTCCCCGGCATCGGATCCTTCCTCGCGAGGGCGATCTTCACGCGGGACTTCCCGGTGCTCCAGGGGTTCATCATCTTCATCGCGATCGCCTACGCGCTGATCAACCTGGCGGTCGACGTGTCGTACAGCTTCATCGATCCGAGAGTGCGGGTGCAGTGATGTCCCGTCTCGTTCTCCGAAAGGGGGTGGCGTCATGACCATCTCGCTCCCACCCGCGCAAGGACCATCCGCAGCGAGCGGCGAGGTCGTCGACACCGTCGCCGTCGGCCGAGCAGGGCTCAGAGAGGGCCCCGGCGGATTCTGGCACGATGTGTTCCGCCGCCTCCGCCGCAACCCCACCGCCTGGATCGGCGCCGGCATCGTCCTGGTGTTCATCCTGGTGTCGGTGCTCGCTCCCGTGCTCGCTCCGTACCCCGAGACCGCATTGCCCGGCGCGAAGTTCATCACGCCGACGCACATCCCGGGACCGGGGGAGCTCCCCGAGTTCCCGCTCGGCCTCGACCGCTTCGGCGGCGACGTGCTCTCCAAGCTCATCTGGGGTGCGCAGGCGTCGCTGCTGATCGGTGTCATCTCGACCGCCCTGGGTCTGGTCGGCGGAATGATCCTCGGTCTTCTCGCCGGCACGTTCGGCGGATGGGTCGACACGCTCATCATGCGCATCGTCGACATCATCCTGTCGGTGCCGAACCTGCTGCTGGCCGTCTCGATCGCCGCGATCCTGGGTCAGACGCCCTTCGCGGTGATGATCGCGATCGGTGCGTCGCAGGTTCCGATCTTCGCGCGCCTGCTGCGCGCGTCGATGCTGCAGCAGCGATCGAGCGACTACGTGCTCTCGGCCCAGACGCTGGGCCTCGGACGCGGTCAGATCACCATGTCGCACGTCCTGCCCAACGCGATCGGCCCGGTCATCGTGCAGGGGACGCTCACGCTGGCGACGGCTGTGATCGATGCGGCGGCGCTGTCGTTCCTCGGTCTCGGCGGCGGTCGCCCCGAGACGGCCGAGTGGGGGCGCATGCTCACCTACGCGCAGGCCGAGCTCGCCATCGCGCCGTGGCTGGCATTCCTGCCCGGCATCTGCATCGCGGTCACCGCGCTCGGCTTCACCCTGTTCGGTGAGGCGCTGCGCGAGGCCATGGACCCGAGGACGAGAGCACGATGAACGCTGCGAACGAGAACCGGGCGCCGAACGCGCCCCTGCTGTCTGTCGAGGGCCTGGCCGTCGACTTCGCCACCATGGACGGCGTCGTGCACGCGGTCGAGGGCGTCGACCTCGAGATCGCTCCGGGTGAGACCGTCGCGATCGTGGGGGAGTCGGGGTCGGGCAAGTCGACGACCGCGATGGCCATCATCGGGCTGCTCGCCGGGGGCGGCCGCGTCGCCGCCGGCAGCATCCGCCTCGACGGCCGCGACATCACGCGCGCCTCCGAGAACGAGCTGCGCACGATCAGGGGGCGTGATATCGGCCTCGTGCCACAGGACCCGATGTCCAACCTGAATCCGGTCGCCAAGATCGGCACCCAGGTCGCCGAGACCCTCCTCGCGCACGGTCTCGCCACCAGGCAGAACGTGAAGGAGAAGGTCGTCGAGGCGCTCAGCGCCGCGGGCCTGCCCGACCCCGAACGCCGTGCGAAGCAGTATCCGCACGAGTTCTCGGGCGGCATGCGCCAGCGCGCGCTGATCGCGATCGGTCTGGCGTGCAAACCTCGTCTGCTGATCGCGGACGAGCCGACGAGTGCGCTCGACGTCACCGTGCAGCACACGATCCTCGATCAGATCGGTCAGATGACGCGCGAGCTGGGCACGGCCGTGCTGCTCATCACGCATGACCTCGGTCTCGCGGCCGAGCGCGCCGAGCGCGTCGTCGTGATGCACCGGGGCAAGGTCGTCGAGCAGGGGCCGGCCAAGCAGATCCTCGAGGCGCCGCAGCATCCGTACACGCAGTCGCTCGTGGCGGCGGCACCGTCGGTCGCGGCAGCGCGCCTGCGGCCGGAGGCGTTCCGTGTCGAGGACCGGCCCGCTCAGGGGGCGGATGCTCCGGCCCTGGCGGACGAGGTGACGCCCGGGGTTCCGGCCGCCGACCACATCGTCGAGTTCGAGCACCTCACCAAGGTGTATCCGGTCCGAGGGCAGAAGGAGGACTTCGTCGCCGTGAACGACGTCTCTCTCGCGATCCCTCGGGGTGAGACGGTCGCCATCGTGGGCGAGTCCGGGTCCGGCAAGACCACCACGGCGCGGATGCTGCTCAAGATCATCGAGCCGACGAGCGGCCTCATCCGGTACGGGGGCAAGGACATCGCGTCCCTCGACCGCGCGGAGACGAAGGACTTCCGTCAGCGGGTGCAGCCGATCTTCCAGGACCCGTACTCGAGCCTGAACCCGATGTTCACGATCGAGCGCCTGATCTCCGAGCCGCTCGACTTCTACAAGCGGGGGAGCAGCGCCGACAGGCGCAAGCGCGTCCGCCAGCTGCTCGACGATGTGGCCCTGCCGCAGTCCATGCTGCGGCGGTATCCGTCGGAGCTGTCCGGCGGGCAGCGGCAGCGTGTCGCGATCGCCAGGGCGCTCGCCCTCTCGCCCGATCTGATCGTGTGCGACGAGCCGGTGTCGGCGCTGGACGTGCTCGTGCAGGACCAGATCCTCACACTGCTCGGCGACCTGCAGACCGAGTACGGGCTCAGCTATCTGTTCATCTCGCACGACCTCGCGGTCGTGCGACTGATCAGCGACTACGTGTGCGTGATGAAGGACGGATCTCTCGTCGAGGCGGCTTCGTCGGAGGAGATCTTCACGAACCCGCGCGACCCGTATACGCGCCGCCTGCTGGCGTCGATCCCGGGGAACGAACTCAACATCGCCTCCTGAGGCTCCGAGAGCGCATGGTCACAGCCGCTATATAGGCTGTGGCCATGCGCTCTCCCCTTCCGTCCGCGGCAGTCATCCTCCTCGCTGCATCGCTCGTCCTGACCGGATGCTCCTTCTCGACCACGGAGTCGTCGACCTCGACGGGCGAGGAGCCGGCGGAGTCGAGTGCTCCGAGCACGCAGGAATCGACGAGTCTCGACGCGGCACCCGCCACGGGAGAGACGATCGCCGGAGACGGGTACACCTACGTCGTCCCCGAGGGGTGGGCCGTGCCCGATCAGGAGATCGCCGGCTTCAGCCCGGACACGCTCGCCGCGAACCGACAGGACACGGACGGGTTCGCCGACAACGTCAACGTCCTCGAGTCGCCCGCCGGCCTCGTCACTCCTGACCTCGTCGAGAGCGCCGGAGTGACCGAGCTCGAGGGAGCCGGCGCGACCGACATCGTCGTGAACGACCGGGTGACGATCGCAGACTCCGAGTCCGCTCACCTGTCGGCGTCGATGACGAGCGAGGGCACGACCTACAGCGTCGAGCAGTACTACGTCAGCACCGACGACCAGACCTACGTCGTCACGTTCTCGTTCAGCGACACGGTGACTCCCGACGAGCGGCAGGCGGTCGCCGAGTCGATCCTCGTCACCTGGACCTGGGTCTGACCGACGTCCGACGAGGCGTCCTGAGGGCACCAATACCGCAGCATCCGAAGAACGTCAAGGATTGAGCTTGCCATGTCGCAAGTTCGCGCGTATAGTTGGTAGTTGCGCTCGCTTCTCCCTGCCCTCATATGGTGGTCGGCATTTCGTTGAGCATCCGGGCGCACACTCACCTGACGACAAAGGAATCGAGAAGCCCTGCGGGGCTCACGGAGGTTATTCCCTTGGCTGCTGCTCGCAACGCATCCACCACCACCACCACTAAGAACGGACGCGGAGCATCCCGTCTTTCGTTCGCCAAGATCTCCGACACGCTGACGGTCCCTGACCTTCTCGCTCTGCAGACCGAATCCTTCGGCTGGCTCGTCGGCAACGACGCCTGGAAGGCTCGTGTCGCAGAGGCCAAGAAGGCCGGCCGCACAGACGTGAACGAGAACAGCGGCCTCGGCGAGATCTTCGAGGAGATCTCCCCGATCGAGGACCTCGGCGAAACGATGCAGCTGTCGTTCACGAACCCGTACCTCGAGCCGGAGAAGTACTCGATCGAGGAGTGCAAGGAGCGTGGCAAGACCTACGCCGCTCCGCTGTACGTCGAGGCCGAGTTCATGAACCACCTCACGGGCGAGATCAAGACCCAGACGGTCTTCATGGGCGACTTCCCGCTCCAGACCGACAAGGGCACGTTCATCATCAACGGCTCCGAGCGCGTCGTCGTCTCGCAGCTCGTGCGCTCCCCGGGTGTCTACTTCGACAAGACCCCCGACAAGACGTCCGACAAGGACATCGTGTCGGCGCGCGTCATCCCGAGCCGTGGTGCATGGCTCGAGTTCGAGATCGACAAGCGCGACCAGGTCGGCGTCCGCGTCGACCGCAAGCGCAAGCAGTCGGTCACCGTGTTCCTCAAGGCGCTGGGCATGACCAGCGAGGAGATCCTCACGGAGTTCGCCGGCTACACCTCGATCGAGGAGACGCTCGCGAAGGACACCATCGTCACGAAGGAAGATGCGCTCCGCGACATCTACCGCAAGCTGCGTCCGGGCGAGCAGGTCGCTGCCGAGGCCGCGCGTGCGCTTCTCGACAACTTCTACTTCAACCCGAAGCGCTACGACCTGGCGAAGGTGGGTCGTTACAAGATCAACCACAAGCTCGGTCTCGACGCACCGCTGACCGACTCGGTCCTCACGGTTCAGGACATCGTCGCGACTATCAAGTACCTCGTGCGTCTGCACGCAGGCACGGAAGAGACCTTCCCCGGCATCCGCTCGGGCAAGAAGGCCGACATCCGCATCGCGACCGACGACATCGACAACTTCGGCAACCGTCGCATCCGCGCGGTCGGCGAGCTGATCCAGAACCAGGTCCGCACCGGTCTCTCCCGCATGGAGCGCGTCGTCCGCGAGCGCATGACCACGCAGGACATCGAGGCGATCACGCCGCAGACCCTGATCAACGTGCGCCCCGTCGTCGCAGCGATCAAGGAGTTCTTCGGAACCTCGCAGCTCTCGCAGTTCATGGACCAGAACAACCCGCTCGCGGGTCTGACCAACAAGCGCCGCCTCTCGGCTCTCGGCCCCGGTGGTCTGAGCCGTGACCGCGCAGGTGTCGAGGTCCGTGACGTCCACCCGTCGCACTACGGCCGCATGTGCCCCATCGAGACCCCTGAAGGCCCGAACATCGGTCTGATCGGTGCTCTCGCGACCTTCGCGCGCATCAACTCGTTCGGCTTCATCGAGACCCCGTACCGCAAGGTCACCGGGGGCGTCGTCACCGAGGAGATCGACTACCTGACGGCTTCCGAAGAGGTCGACTTCAACATCGCGCAGGCCAATGCCCCGCTCGACAAGAACGGTCGCTTCATCGAGAGCCACGTCCTGGCCCGCCCCAAGGGCGGCAGCGGCGAGGTCGACATGTTCCTCCCGGAGGACATCGGCTACATCGATGTCTCGCCTCGCCAGATGGTGTCGGTCGCGACCTCGCTCGTGCCGTTCCTCGAGCACGACGATGCGCAGCGCGCGCTCATGGGCGCCAACATGCAGCGTCAGGCTGTGCCGCTGCTGCGCAGCGACTCGCCGCTCGTCGGAACCGGTATGGAGGGCTACACCGCCATCGACGCCGGCGACGTGCTCACGGCTGAGAAGCCGGGTGTCGTCACCGAGGTCTCCGCAGACCGCGTCACCGTCATGCTCGACGAGGGTGGAACGCAGGATTACCACCTGCGCAAGTTCGACCGCTCCAACCAGGGCACGTCGTACAACCAGAAGGTCGTCGTCAACGAGGGCGACCGCGTCGAGGTCGGAGAGGTCATCGCTGATGGCCCCGCCACCGAGAACGGCGAGCTGGCCCTCGGAAAGAACCTCCTCGTCGCGTTCATGACGTGGGAAGGCTACAACTTCGAGGACGCGATCATCCTCAGCCAGGACCTCGTGAAGGACGACACCCTCTCCTCGATCCACATCGAGGAATACGAGGTCGACGCCCGCGACACGAAGCTCGGCAAGGAGGAGATCACCCGTGATCTCCCCAACGTCAGCCCTGAGCTGCTGAAGGATCTCGACGAGCGCGGCATCATCCGCATCGGCGCCGAGGTCCGCCCCGGCGACATCCTCGTCGGCAAGGTCACGCCGAAGGGCGAGACCGAGCTGTCGGCGGAAGAGCGTCTGCTCCGCGCGATCTTCAACGAGAAGAGCCGCGAGGTCCGTGACACCTCTCTGAAGGTGCCCCACGGTGAGCAGGGCACGATCATCGCCGTCAAGGAGTTCAACGCCGAGGACGGCGACGACGAGCTCGGCTCCGGTGTCAACCGCCGAGTCGTGGTCTACATCGCCCAGAAGCGCAAGATCACCGAGGGTGACAAGCTCGCCGGTCGTCACGGCAACAAGGGTGTCATCGCGAAGATCCTCCCGATCGAGGACATGCCGTTCCTCGCGGACGGAACCCCCGTCGACATCGTGCTGAACCCGCTGGGTATCCCGGGTCGAATGAACTTCGGTCAGGTGCTCGAGACCCACCTCGGGTGGATCGCGAAGCAGGGCTGGAAGGTCGAAGGAAACCCGGAGTGGGCTACGAAGCTCCCGAAGGACGCCTTCGAGGCCGCGCCCGGCACCAAGGTCGCCACCCCGGTGTTCGACGGTGCGAGCGAGGAGGAGATCGCAGGTCTCCTCGACTCGACCATCCCGACCCGTGACGGTGTGCGCCTGATCGACTCCACCGGAAAGGCCCAGATGTTCGACGGCCGCTCCGGCGAGCCGTTCCCGGCGCCGATCTCGGTGGGCTACATGTACATCCTGAAGCTCCACCACCTGGTCGACGACAAGATCCACGCGCGTTCGACTGGTCCGTACTCGATGATCACCCAGCAGCCGCTCGGTGGTAAGGCGCAGTTCGGTGGCCAGCGATTCGGTGAGATGGAGGTGTGGGCCCTCGAGGCCTACGGTGCCGCATACGCGCTCCAGGAGCTCCTCACGATCAAGTCCGACGACATCCTCGGCCGCGTCAAGGTGTACGAGGCCATCGTCAAGGGCGAGAACATCCAGGAGCCCGGCATCCCCGAGTCCTTCAAGGTGCTCATGAAGGAGATGCAGTCGCTCTGCCTGAACGTCGAGGTCCTCTCGGCAGACGGCACGCTCGTCAACCTGCGTGACACCGACGACGAGGCCTTCCGCGCTGCGGAGGAGCTCGGCATCAACATCTCCAGCCGCTTCGAGGCCGCCTCGATCGACGAGATCTAAGGTTCAGGCCGCCGACTGAGCAGCATGCCCGGTCGGCGGCCCACCTCCCCGATTTCTTCAGAAGAATTCCTACACAGGAGAATTTGTGCTCGAGTCAAACACTTTCGATGAGCTTCGCATCGGCCTGGCCACCGCGGACCACATCCGCGCCTGGTCCTACGGCGAGGTCAAGAAGCCTGAAACCATCAACTACCGCACCCTGAAGCCGGAGAAGGACGGTCTCTTCGGAGAGCAGATCTTCGGCCCGTCCCGCGACTGGGAGTGCGCCTGCGGAAAGTACAAGCGTGTCCGCTTCAAGGGCATCGTCTGCGAGCGCTGCGGCGTCGAGGTCACCAAGTCCTCGGTCCGTCGTGAGCGCATGGGTCACATCGAGCTCGCCGCTCCCGTCACCCACATCTGGTACTTCAAGGGTGTTCCCTCGCGTCTGGGCTACCTGCTCGACATGGCGCCGAAGGACCTCGAGAAGGTCATCTACTTCGCCGCCTACATGGTCATCTCGGTCGACGAGGATGCTCGTCACCGCGACCTGGGCACGCAGGAGAACAACATCCGTCTCGAGCTGAAGACGCTCGGAGACCGTCGCGACGCGAAGATCGCCGAGCGTCTGGCACGCCTGGAGGAGGAGCTCGCTTCCCTCGAGGCGGAGGGCGCCAAGGCCGACGCGAAGAAGAAGGTCAAGGACGCCGCCGAGAAGGAGATGTCGCTCATCCGCAAGGGTGCCGACGAGGCGATCGCCAAGCTCGAGCGCGTGTGGGAAGACTTCCGGACCCTCGAGGTCGGCGCACTGCGTCCCGAGGACGACGTCTTCCACGAGCTGCAGGACCGTTTCGGTCAGTACTTCGAGGCCTACATGGGCGCCGAGTCGATCCAGCGTCGCCTCGCGGCGTTCGACCTGGCAGCCGAGGCGGAGAGCCTGCACCTGCAGATCTCCGAGGGCAAGGGCCAGCGCAAGATCCGCGCGATCAAGCGTCTGAAGGTCGTCAACTCGTTCCTGGAGACCGGCATGAGCCCGGCCGCCATGGTGCTGGATGTCGTTCCGGTGATCCCGCCGGAGCTGCGCCCGATGGTGCAGCTCGACGGTGGCCGCTTCGCGACCTCCGACCTCAACGACCTCTACCGTCGTGTGATCAACCGCAACAACCGTCTTCGTCGTCTGATCGACCTCGGTGCCCCCGAGATCATCGTCAACAACGAGAAGCGGATGCTGCAGGAGGCCGTCGACGCACTGTTCGACAACGGTCGCCGTGGTCGTCCCGTCACCGGAACCGGCAACCGCGCCCTGAAGTCCCTCAGCGACATGCTGAAGGGCAAGCAGGGTCGCTTCCGTCAGAACCTGCTCGGAAAGCGTGTCGACTACTCCGGCCGTTCGGTCATCATCGTCGGACCGCAGCTCAAGCTGCACCAGTGCGGTCTGCCCAAGCAGATGGCTCTGGAGCTCTTCAAGCCGTTCGTGATCAAGCGCCTGATCGACCTCGGTCACTCGCAGAACATCAAGGCAGCCAAGCGCGCTGTCGAGCGCACCCGTCCCGAGGTCTGGGACGTGCTCGAGGAGATCATCCGCGAGCGTCCGGTGCTGCTCAACCGTGCACCCACCCTGCACCGTCTGGGCATCCAGGCCTTCGAGCCTCAGCTCGTCGAGGGCAAGGCCATCCAGCTGCACCCGCTCGTCTGCGCGGCGTTCAACGCCGACTTCGACGGTGACCAGATGGCTGTCCACCTGCCGCTGTCGGTCGAGGCTCAGGCCGAGGCCCGCGTGCTGATGCTCGCGTCGAACAACATCCTGAAGCCGTCCGACGGCCGCCCGGTCACCCTGCCTTCGCAGGACATGATCATCGGTCTGCACCACCTGACCACGGTCAAGGCGGGCGCAGCCGGTGAGGGCCGTGCATTCGGTTCGGTGGGCGAGGCGATCCTGGCCAAGGACGAGGGAACCCTCGACCTGCAGGCCAAGGTCCGCATCCGCATCCCGGGTCTGACGTTCCTCGAGGGCGAAGCTCCCGAGGGCTACGAGCGTCACGGTCTCGTCGACGCATCGCTCGGTCAGGCGATCTTCAACGACACGCTTCCCAAGGGATACCCGTTCGTCCGCGAGCAGGCTGACAAGAACAAGCTGTCGCAGATCGTCAACAAGCTGGCCGAGGAGTACCCCAAGGTCGAGACGGCTGCGTCGCTGGACCGCATCAAGGACGCCGGTTTCTACTGGGCGACTCGCTCCGGTGTGACCGTCGCTCTGAGCGACATCCTGACGCCTCCGAACAAGGCGGAGATCGTCGCCGGCTACGAGAAGCAGGCCGCGAAGGTCCAGTCCCAGTACGAGAAGGGCCTGACGACCGACACCGAGCGTCGCCAGGAGCTCATCAAGATCTGGACCGAGGCGACGGACGAGGTTCAGGCCGCGATGCGGGCGAACTTCCCCGAGGACAACACCATCAACCGCATGGTGTCGTCCGGTGCTCGTGGTAACTGGCTGCAGATCCGGAACATCGCCGGTATGCGTGGTCTGGTGAACAACCCCAAGGGTGAGATCATCCCGCGTCCGATCATCTCCTCGTACCGCGAGGGTCTGTCGGTTGCGGAGTACTTCATCGCGACGCACGGTACCCGTAAGGGTCTGGCCGACACCGCTCTGCGTACCGCCGACTCGGGTTACCTGACCCGTCGTCTGGTGGATGTCTCGCAGGACGTCATCATCCGCGAAGAGGACTGCGGCACGTCGAAGGGCCTCGAGCTCCCGATCGCCGCTCCGAACTCGCAGGGCGAGCTGGTGCGCGACGCGAACGTCGAGAACTCGGTGTTCGCTCGTACGCTGGCCTCCGATGTGGTCGACAGCAAGGGCGAGGTTCTCGCTTCTGCCGGTGACGACGTGGGTGACGTGCTCATCGACAAGCTGGTCGCGCTGGGTGTCGAGAGCATCAAGGTGCGCTCGGTTCTCACGTGTGACTCCGCTGTCGGTGTCTGCGCGCAGTGCTACGGCCGTTCGCTCGCGACGGGTAAGACCGTCGACATCGGAGAGGCCGTCGGCATCATCGCGGCCCAGTCGATCGGTGAGCCCGGTACCCAGCTGACGATGCGTACCTTCCACACCGGTGGTTCGGCTTCGGCCGATGACATCACGCAGGGTCTGCCCCGCGTGCAGGAGCTCTTCGAGGCGCGTACCCCCAAGGCTGCGTCGCCGATCGCAGAGGCCGACGGTCGCATCACTATCGACGAGACGGACAAGGCCAAGAGGCTCATCCTGACGCCCGACAACGGTGACGAGGAAGTGATCTACCCGGTTCTGAAGCGTGCGACGCTTCTGGTCGAGGACGGTCAGCACGTCAGCGTCGGTCAGCCGCTCCTGGTCGGAACGCTCGACCCCAAGGAGGTCATGCGTGTCATGGGTGCCCGCGAGGTGCAGCGTTACCTCGTCGGTGGCGTCCAGGGCGTGTACCGCTCGCAGGGTGTGCCGATCCACGACAAGCACATCGAGGTCATCGTCCGTCAGATGCTCCGCAAGGTCACCGTCGTCGATCACGCCGACACGACCCTGCTTCCGGGTGAGATGGTCGACCTCAAGCGCTACCAGGCGATCAACCGCGAGGCTGTGGCAGAGGGCAAGCGCCCGGCGTCCGGCCGTTCGGAGCTGATGGGTATCACGAAGGCGTCGCTCGCGACGGAGTCGTGGCTGTCGGCCGCCTCCTTCCAGGAGACGACCCGCGTGCTCACCGAGGCTGCGATGCAGGGCAAGCGCGACCCGCTGGTCGGCCTCAAGGAGAACGTCATCATCGGTAAGCTCATCCCCGCCGGAACCGGTCTCTCGAAGTACCGCGACGTCACGGTCGAGGCCACCGAGGAAGCCAAGAGCGAGCGCTACCCGAACCGGATCTTCGCATCCGACGGCGCGTACGCTGACGGCGACTTCGGCTACGTCGACTTCGACGCGTTCTCGACGGACGACATCACGCCGGGTACGTACAATTGACCCGCTTGCGGGTCAAGATTGAGCGAGAACGCGCGTAGCGCGAGCGAGTCGAAAAACTGACGTACTGAGTGAGTGAGAAGGCCCCGGGCGATTCGCCCGGGGCCTTCTTCGTGTCCGGATGCCGTCAGTCGAAGAGGTGCGCCACGATGCTCGAGGTATAGCCCTCGGGGGCCAGGTTGGAGTATTCGGAGTCGATCAGCACGTCGTCACGCCAGAACAGGGTGCGCCCGTCGGTGACCGGGTACTGCGTGTTCGGCCAGGTCTTCTCGCAGCGGGTGCCGCCGTCCGGCGTGAAGCACGTGAAGCCCTCGTCGGCGACGAGAGCGTTCAGCATGTCGAGGGCCGGGCCGCGGTTCATCAGAGAGATCGTCGTGACGAGACGGGTGGTGTCGGCCTTCGGGTCCGCCCAGATGCAGGTCAGCGTGCCGTCGTCGCCCACTCCGGAGGGTCCGAAGGCCGCATCGTTGAGCGGGATGCCGTCGAGCTGGGCGAGCACGTCGTCCGACAGGATGGCGCGACAATCGGAGGGCAGAGCGATCGGCGTCTCGGTCGGAGTGGGGGAGGGCGACGGACTTGCCGATCCATCGGGCGAAGAACTCGACGACGGCTCCCCGGATTCGCTCGGGCCGGCGGATCCTGAGCCGGTGGAACCGCAGCCGGTGAGCAGCGTCACGAGCAGGAGAGCCGCAGCTCCGGCGGCGATTCGAGGGTTCATGCGCTCACCGTAGCGCTGATGGGATGCAGTGCAGGGAAGCCGCGCAAGCGGGCCCAGAAGCCGCTCTCGCGGTAGTGTCGGCAGAATGAGTGATGAATCCTCCCGAGCACCCGGTGCAGTCGTCGTCGGAGACGCACTGATCGACGAGATCCACGACGGCGGTGGAGTGCGAGAGCTGGTCGGCGGCGCAGCGCTGAACGTCGCCGTCGGCCTTCGCCGGCTGGGCGTGCCGACGACGCTGATCGCGATGGTCGGAGAGGACGAAGCGGGTGCGCACATCCGCGAGTACCTCGACGATCACGACGTGCGACTGATCGCGAGCGAGGCGCCGCTGGGCTCGTCTCGTGCGATCGTGCAGCGTGCGTCGGACGGCGAGCCCGTCTACGTCTTCAACGAGGCGGCGCAGAGGCGCAGCATCCGGTACTCGGGCGAAGCCGTCCAGGCGATCGCCGACTCGGGTCTCGTGGCTGTCAGCTGCTTCCCCTTCGATGTGCCTGCTGAGGTCGATACGCTGCTCGAGGCCGTCGGTGATGCTCGACTCGCTGTCGACCCGAACCCGCGTTCGGGCATGCTGAGTGATCGCGCCGAGTTCGTCCGCGGCTTCGAGCGTGCGGCTGCCGGGGCATCGATAGTCAAGGTCGGCGCCGATGATGCGTCGCTTCTCTACGACGGCGATCTCGACGCCCTCCGGGCACGGCTGCGCGCCCTCGGTGTCAGCGCGGTCCTCGCGACCGCTGGTGCTGATGGCGCCGCACTCGAGTCGGATGCCGGCATCGTGACGGCGCCCATCTCGACGCTGCCAGGACGCGTCGTCGACACCGTCGGAGCGGGCGATGCGACCCTCGCCGCTGTGGCGGCGGGATTGGCGAACGGCACCCCGTCCGACGCTGACGGGTGGCGGCAGCTGCTCGTTCGAGCGATGGATGTGGCCGCCGCGACGTGCCGCGCCGAGGGCGGCCTGCTGCGGACTCCGGAGTCCCTGGCCGACCCCGTCCAGGGCGTCTTCGGGAGCTGAGCGCTCGATTTCTCACGCCTGCCCTCGGCAGGTATGATTATCTATCGTGCCCCCGGTTGGCTGTCGAAGTCGGACGGGTGCGCTCTGGCGAGTTACCCAAGCGGCCAAAGGGATCTGACTGTAAATCAGACTGCTCAGCATTCGGGGGTTCGAATCCCTCACTCGCCACCAGAGAAGTTCCTCGGCCATGCGAGGTCGACGCTGAACAGTTCCGCACACGATGAGAAACGCCCCCGCACCGCGGGGGCGTTTCTCGTTTCTGTTCTGGCGGAGTCTTCTTCCGCTGCCCGGTCGCGGCGAGGATCTGCCGTCCTAGCCGACGCTCACGACGTCAGGCCTCTGCTCGGCGGAGAGCGCGTCGGCACCGTTCCGGGTGGCCTCGGCATCGGAAAGCGGCGGACGGCGCGGCCACCAGAAGCTGTCTTTGGTGATGAAGGCGAGCGCCGGGACGATGACGGTTCGCACGAGAAGAGTATCGATCAGCACGCCGATGCAGACGATGATGCCGATCTGCGTCAGCGTGATGAGTGGCAGGACTCCGAGCACGGCGAACACCGCGGCCAGCAGGATGCCGGCGCTGGTGATCACGGCGCCCGTCGCGGCGAGAGCGCGGATCATTCCCTGCGTGGTCCCGAGGTGCGCGGCCTCCTCCTTCGCTCGAGTGACGAGGAAGATGCTGTAGTCGACGCCGAGCGCGACGAGGAACAGGAAGCTGAACAGCAGCACGTTCGTGTCGATGGCGGGGAACTCGAAGAGCGGGGATTGGAAGAGCCACCAGCTCAGCCCGATGGCCGAGAAGAAGCTGGCCACGACGGCGATCAGAAGCAGCAACGGAGCGACGAACGCCCGAAGGAGAAGGACGAGGACGACGAAGACCAGCGCAAGGATGAGCGGGATGAGGAGCGCCTGGTCGCGAGCCTGCGCATCGGCGACATCGAGCGCCTGAGAGTCGAGGCCACCGACGAGGCCCTCGCCGGATCCGACGTCGTCGAGGGCGTCGCGCATGCGCTCGACTGTCGCGAACGCCGCCTCGGTCTCGGCGCTGGCATCGAGGGTGACATCGATCCGCGCCAGCTCATCCGTCGTCTCTCCCATGGTCGCCGAATCGACGCCGTCGAGATCTCCGAGGGCAGCGGCGGCTGCGTCCGCATCATCGAGAGGAACGACGACGATAGCGGGGGAGGTGGTTCCCGCCGAGAACGCGTCAGCGAGAACCTCCTGACCCTGCACCGCCTCAGGCTTCTGCAGGAAACGGTCATTCTGCGACAGCCCGGTCTGGACGAACAGCAGGCCGCTGGCCATTGCTCCGAGCGCCACGAAGCCGACGGATGCCACCAGGACCGGTCGCTTGGACACTCCGCGACCGAGCTTGCCCCAGACGCTGCGCGAGATGGCATCGGGCGAGTTGAACCGGGGGATGTAGGGCCAGAAGAGACCGCGACCGAACAGCACCAGGGCGGCGGGGAGCACGAAGAGAGCGAAGAACATGGCGACGAGAATTCCCACGGCGCACGCCAGCCCCAGCGCGCGGTTGCCGGCGATCTCGGCGAGGAGCAGCGTGAGAAGAGCGAGAGCGACGGTCGATCCGCTGGCGATGATTGCGGGACCCGCTCCGCGAAGAGCCCGTTGCATGGCTTCCCTGCGATCCTCGTGCAACCGCAGTTCATCCCGGTATCGGGCGATGAGCAGGAGTGCGTAGTTCGTTCCCGCGCCGAAGACGAGCACCGACAGGATGCCGGTGATCGACGCGTCGAGCTGGATGCCTACGGCGCCGGCCACCTGTCGCGCGACGATCCCGGCGAGGGCGTCTGCCAGCCCGATGACGACCAGTGGGACGATCCACAGCCAGGGGCTCCGGTAGGTGATCAGAAGAAGCACCGCGACGACGATGACGGTGGTGAGCAGCAGGGTGAAGTCCGCTCCGTCGAAGACAGCGGCGATGTCGACTTCGAAACCCTCTGCGCCGGTCAGATAGACGCGTACCCCATCGATGTCTGCGGCGGAGATGTCGCGGATCTCCTGTGCGCGGTCGGACTGTGCGGCGACGTCGGGCTCCGGCTCGAGGGGCACGATCACCAGTGCGACCGTTCCGTCGTCTGAGATCTGCGCGGGTGGGACGGCACCGTCGCGTGAGAGATCCGCCAGATCACCGAAGGCTTTCTCATTGATCAGAGCGAGGGTGTCAGCGTCCAGCTCGCCATATTCGGCGGCGAACACGACGAGCGCAGAGGTCGCCTCCGCACTCGTGAACTCCTCCAGAAGCTCATCGACCTTGACCGATTCCGCCGACGAGGGGAGCCCCACGGAAGGGGCGGTTTCGGACTCCTCGCTCCCCGCGAGCGCGAAGAGCGCGGCGGCTGCGACGGCGGTCACGACGAGGATGATCCACGATGTCTTGGCGGACGTCAGGAAACGGGTCAGAGCACTCACGAGAATTCCCCACCTTGGATAGTAGTTCGATAGTCGAATTATATGACTATCGAAAGAGAATAGCGATATCGTGGAGGTCATGCAAGCGAGCGAGGGTCCATCACCGGAGGCCGAGAGAGCGGCGTTCGCGCCTGCCCGACCGGCGACGGCGCTGCTGCGGGACTTCCTCGAACTCAGTGAGCTGTTCGAGTCCTCCCTCGCCGACGAGCTGGGCGTCAATCCCACCGACCTCCAGGTCATGGAGCACCTGATCATGAGCGGGCCGCTCGCTCCGACCGAGCTCGCTCGGAGAGTGGGGCTCTCTGCGGGAGCGACCACCACGTCCGTCGATCGACTCGTCGCGCTCGGGCATGTGTCTCGAGAGCCTCGGCCGAACGATCGTCGCGGCATCCTCGTCGCTCCCCGCCCCGAGTCGCGCGACAAAGCGATGGGTCGCCTGATCCCCATGATCATGGGTGTCGATGCGGAGCTGGACTCCTTTACGCCACAGGAACAGGATGTGATCACCAGGTATCTCCGACGGGTCACTGAGTCACTGCGCGCACACGCCGGCGCCGATCCACCGGCTCCACGCTGAGATTTCTAGACAGTGTTCAGAAATCCCTGGACACCTCGGAACGGCAGGCGCATAATCTGATCCACAGGACATGGTTTTAGCAAAGGAGCACGCCATGAGCGATCCGAATGAACCGACAGAGCTGTTCGACTCGGCGTCGGGGCCGACCGGTGCCTCGATCACCGATTGGACAGACCTCGGGCGGGAGATGTGGGCCTACCTCACCGGTCGAGGAGCCGCCGTCAACTACACGTTCGACGACATGACCGTCGAAGTGCCTCGGGATATCGGGCCTGATGCGCCGCGGGCGACCTGGAAGTTCAACGGCACGCTCCGGGTGACGACCAGCGACAGCGCGTCCGGTGGCGCGGGCTCGGTCTGAGCACGAGCTCCTCCGATGATTCGCCTCGATATCGACCTGCAGGTCGAGCAGACCAGCCCCGACGGCGGCCCTCCGACACGGTTCAGCGTCAGGGCTGAGGGTCAGGAGGTCGTCGTCTCCCTTGAATCCACCCCTGGACTCGGAAGCATGAGCCGTCGAGACCTGACTCAGCTCGTGCCGCTCGCCGATGGGCTCGCGCGACGCGGAATCCGTGTGCGTGTGGAGGGGCCGCGGGGGACTCTCGTTCAGTTCGGGGATGTGAGATCGGGGCCCATGGGCCGGGCGATCGCCGGATCCTCGCACATCAAACTGGGGCATCTCTCGACGCTCCTGTCCGAGGCGCAGCATCGGGAACGCGGGAGCGGCTTCCGGCTTCCCGTCCCTCCGTCGACGCCGTTTCCCCTCGTCCCCACAGTCGCCCGGAGAGTTCGGCGGCGAGTCACGACGACCCATTACATTCCCGGCTCCGGTCGTCCGCGGTTGATCTTCGCGGTCGGATCAGGCGACTGGAACTCCAGCAGGCCGCGTGAGTTCGACCTGCTCCCGGGGCGCACCGTCATCGGTTCCGGACCGGACGCCGACCTCCGGTTGGAGGGACTCGAAGCCCGCCACGCCGAAGTCCGTCACAATGAGGACGACGAGTACGTCCTCTACTCGTATGCGGCGACCGGCGGCGGCCGACCGAATCTGCCGCACAGCACGGAGAACGCCAGGATCCTGCGCACCGGATCTCGCATCGAGATAGGGCCATGGCGCCTGGCGTACTACCGCGAGGAGTTCGCCGACCATGGGCGTCCCTTCGGCGGACGCCAGGGAGGCGAGTACGAGTTCCAGAAGCAGCAACCGGTGCGTCCGTACGGATCGGGCGAGCTCGGCTGACCGATTCCGTCCATCGGAGGGGAGCCGCATCGTGCTGGGGTGCTGAGGATGCGGCGCGCGCGTCGTGAGCAGCGTTGTGCGGCGGCTACAGTCTCAGGCGAACCATCTACGAAAGAGGCGCTGCTGATGACTGACCAGACGAGGCTCGCGCAGCTGGAGAAGGAGCACGTCGAACTGGTCGTGCGGCGATTCGACCGAGCGGACGCGTGGCGACTCGGGCGCTCCATAGCCGAGCGCGCGCTGGCTCAGGGAGCTCCCGTCGCGGTCGATGTGCGCACTGCGTCGGCCGTCCTGTTCCACGCGTCGCTGCCTGGCGCGACGGCTGACAACGACGCCTGGGTGCAGAAGAAGGCAGCGACTGCCCTGAGGTTCGAGACCAGCACTGCGCTGCTCGAAGCACGTGTCGCCGGCGGCGGGCGCGACATGTTCGAGCCGGGATGGCTCGACCCCGTCACGTATGCCGTCGCCGGCGGCTCTGTGCCTGTTCGTGTCGAAGGGGTGGGCGTCGTCGCCGTCGCGACGGTGTCGGGGCTTCCCTCAGCGGATGATCACGACCTCGTCGTCGAGGGGATCACGGCGCTGGGACTGCTCGTCGGGTGACGGGTGGGTCGGCTGACGGGCGAGTCGGGTGACGCAGTGAGGGCTGCCCAACGTCGTCGATGCGCGAACGCCCGATGACGACTGGGTCCATTCCGCCCGTGGTCAGGGCCCGATCTGGACCTCGACGTACGGATAGTGGCAGTCGCCGGGCGCACCTGCCTGCTCGCAGTCCTGATCGGGCTCGAGCATCAGCAGCGCTGGCCCCGTGAGATCGGGTGGCAGGTCTACCGACACGGAGGCCGCTCCGATCTCGAGGCGTGAGCCGGTCGTCGTGTCACCACCGGAAGTGCGGACGATCAGTTCTCCCGCCCACTGCTCGTCGATGCTGCACCCGGCAGGATCGACGGACACGGTGACGGTCTGTCCCGCCCGCGGCGACGGGGAGTCGACCGTCAGCATGATCACCGACTCCTCGCACGCTCGCGAGGAAGCTGAGGGAGCGTTCGCCCCGGTCTCGGCGCCTGGTGCGTCACTCGTCGTACCGTGCTGACTCGGACCTCCGGCGGTCTGCGGTGAACATCCTGCGAGTCCGGTACTGAGCAGGAGCGCCACGAGCAGTGCTCCTACCGGGTGCCGCATCGAGTTCCCCATGACTCTGAGTGTCGCGACCCGAGGGATCGTCTCAGTAGTCGGGGTGCAGGCGCAGCCGCGAGGCGATCTGTGCGGCCTGCTCGGCGGGCGTCAGAGCGATGTCGATCTCGATCGCCCTCTCGTCGTCTTCCAGCGGCTCCAGGGTGGCGAACTGCGAGTCGAGAAGGGTCGTCGGCATGAAGTGGCCTTCCCTGCGCAGCATCCGATCGAGGATCAGGTCGCGCTCGCCCGCGAAGTGCACGAACGTGACCGCATCTCGGCGCAGGACGTCGCGGTAGCTGCGCTTCAGGGCCGAGCAGGTGACGATGCCGGGCTCGCCGGCCTCGATGCGCTCGTCGATCCATTCGGCGATGAGGTCGAGCCACGGCCAGCGGTCGTCGTCGTCGAGCGCATGGCCAGCGGCCATCTTGGCGACGTTCGCCTCGGGGTGCAGATCGTCGCCTTCTTCGAAGGCCCAGCCGAGGCGTCCGGCGAGCATGGCGGCGACGGTCGATTTGCCGGTGCTGGCGACGCCCATGAAGACGAGGACGGGTGCGTTGACGGACATCATGGCGCGCTCAGACGAAGAGGCTCAGGACGAGGACCCCGGCCAGACCGGTGACCGAGATGAGGCATTCGAGCACCGTCCACGACTTCAGAGTCTGCGGGATGCTGAGGCCGAAGTACTCCTTGATGAGCCAGAAGCCCGCGTCGTTGACGTGCGACAGGAACACCGATCCCGAGCCGATCGCGAGCACGAGCAGCGCGACCATGGGCGAGTCGAGGGTCTCGGTGAGCGGCTGCAGGATGCCGGCGGCGGTGATCGTCGCGACGGTCGCCGACCCGGTGGCGATGCGAATGACCACGGCCACCAGCCAGGCGAGGATCAGCACCGAGACCGAAGACCCGGAGACGAACTCGGCGATCACGTTGCCGATACCGGTGTCGACCAGCACCTGCTTGAACCCGCCACCAGCGCCGACGATCAGCAGGATGCCGGCGATCGGGCCGAGCGACGACCCCACGATGTCGTTGATCTTCGTGCGGTCGAAGCCGGCGCCGCGTCCGAGGATGAAGAAGCCGGCGAGCACGGCGATGAGCAGTGCGATGACCGGCGTGCCGAGGAAGTCGAGAGCGAGCTTCCAGGGGGCATCCGACCCCGCGGCCGAGATGTCGGCGACAGCCTTGGCGAGCATGAGGAACACGGGCAGCAGGATGCTGAAGAGCGTGGCTCCGAACGACGGGCGCCGACGCTGCTCTTGTCCTTCGTCCTCTTCGGTGACGAACAGCTCGGGCACCGGCACATCGACCCAGCGCTCCGCGAAGCGTGCGAACAGGGGACCCGAGATGATCACGGCCGGGATCGCCACGATCACACCGAAGGCGAGGGTGAGGCCGAGGTTGGCACCGAGCGCGTCGATCGCCGCGAGAGGACCGGGGTGCGGCGGCACGAGGCCGTGCATGGCGGAGAGGCCCGCAAGCGTCGGGATCGCGATGCGCATGAGCGGCGCACCGGAGCGGCGTGCGACGAGGATGATGACCGGCACGAGGAGCACGAGGCCGACCTCGAAGAACATCGGAAGGCCGATGACGGCGCCGATGAGTCCCATCACCCAGGGCAGCGAACGCGCGCTGGCGCGGCTGACGAGCGTGTCGACGATGCGGTCGGCGCCGCCGGAGTCGGCGAGGAGCTTTCCGTAGATCGCGCCGAGTGCGATCAGGATGCCGACTCCGCCCATGGTGGTGCCGAAGCCCGTCGAGAAGCTGGTGACGGACGCGGCGATGTCCATGCCGGCGATCGCACCTGTGGCGAGCGCGCCGATGGTGAGCGACAGGAAGGGATGCAGCTTCACCCAGGTGATGAGGACGATGATGATCGCGATCCCCAGCACGGCGGCGATGATCAGCTGACCGGCGGGGCGGTCGGGGGCTGCGGTGTCGGCGGCTGCCATCATGAGCGCGTCGGCGGCGGGGGTGAAGAGTGCCATGAGCTTCCTTGATCCGGGCGTGGTTTACGACCTTATGCCGTACATAATAAGCACGCATACCACGTCATGCGCAACATAAACGAAACAATCGTGTGAGACGTCCCACGTCACGCAGTCGCGACCGGCATACTCGACATATGACCGTCGCCGGCCCCGCAAGCCCCGTCCACGACTCGCTCGTCGCCGAGCTCGGTCGCGCGATCGTCGATGGCGAGCACCCCCCGGGCTCGCGCATGCTCACAGTCGAGCTCGCCAGCGAAAGAGGTGTCTCACGCTCCGCGGCGCGGGAAGCAGTGCGAGTCCTCGAGTCCTTCGGCTTGGTCTGGGTGCGTCGCAAGTCGGGAGTCGAGGTGCGGCCTCGCGCCGATTGGAACGTCTATGCCCCTGAGGTGATCGCGTGGCGCCTCGCGGGACCGGGCCGCGACGAACAGCTGCGCGAGCTCAGCCAACTGCGCTCCGTCATCGAGCCACTCGCTGCCGGGCTCGCTGCAGGCACGGCCACCTCCGAGCAGAAGGTCGACCTCGTGTCGCTCGTCGTCGCGATGGGGCAAGAAGACCACGAGGCCGATCGCGAGCGCTATCTGACAGCCGACATCCGATTCCACAGGCTCCTCCTCGAGGCCTCGGGCAACGGGATGCTCGCCGCGCTCGGCGGCACGGTGGAGGCGGTCCTCCGCGGGCGCACCGCTCATTCCCTCATGCCTCACGTGGCCGACCAGAACGCGGTGCAGTGGCATCGCGATGTCGCGTTCGCAGTGGCGAGCGGCGACGCGGATGCGGCGGCTGTCGCCATGCGCAACATCGTCTCGGAAGCTGACGAGGCCATGCAGCGCGCCGCTGAGTAGTCCGACCGGCTGCGTCGGTGTCTCGGGAGGCGGGGAGTTGAAGACCGCCTGAGAGTCAGGATCATAAGGGGGGCGCACGCAGCGCGCGCCTGCCCGAGCACTCACCCCGGCCGCTGCAGGGGTCTCGTGATGGCGATGTGCGGACGCAGGCGGCTGAGGGGTTCATAGACTGGTCGGATGCGAGCGCTCACCGAGGCAGACATCCGTGCGTCCTTCGTCAACGCGGATGCGGACGAGCTGAGGGTCATGGAGATGCCCCTCGATCTGGTGCTGATCGACTGGGACTACCTCGACTTCTTCGCATGGCGCGATCCGAGCGCTGGGCGCCGCGGCTACGTCCTCACCCAGCACGACGGGGAGATCTTCGGAGTCGTCCTCCGAGTCTCCGACCCCGGCCGCGGGCGTTCGGGCATGTGCAACATCTGCCACACGATGCAGCCCGGAAACCAGGTCGCGCTCTTCTCGGCCCGGCGAGCCGGCGAGGCCGGGATGCGCGGAGATTCAGTGGGAACCTACATCTGCGCTGATCTCTCGTGCCACGAGAACGTGAGGCTCGCACACCCCCTCGCCCCCAGCGAGGTGCTGGCACCCGGACAGGTGGACATGCGCCTCGACGGCACTCGACGGCGTATGGAGGCTTTCACCAAGCGGGTGCGGGACGAGCGCTGATCGCGGTTAGCCTGGTGGCCAACGTCCTGTGCTCGAAGGAGAAGCCATGAACGATGCCATCCTGTTCGCCGTCGATGAGGGGCTGGCCAGGCTCACGCTGAACCGCCCCGCGAGGCTCAACGCGTTCAACGCAGATCTCGCGCACGCCTGGCGGGATGCGACGGCAGAGGCCACGTCACGGTCGGATGTCACGGCGATCCTGATCGACGCGGCAGGTCCCGCGTTCTGCGCGGGTGGCGACGTGATCGACATGGCGACGACGATGGGGTCGGCCGACGACATCACCGCGCTCGCTGAAGTCATCAACACCGGCATCCGCTCCCTGACGGAGTCCGCAGTGCCCGTGGTCGCCGCGGCGCATGGCACGACGGCGGGCGGTGGACTCGGCATCCTTCTCAGCAGTGACTACGCCGTCGTCGGATCGCGGTCTCGCCTCGGCAGTCTGTATGCGAACATCGGGCTGACCCCCGACCTCTCGGTCTCGGCCCAGCTCGCTCGAGCCGTCGGACAGCGTCGAGCGCTGCAGCTGGTGCTGCAGGACCGCCTGCTGTCGGCCGCCGAGGCGGTGGAGTGGGGCCTCGTCGCAGAGGCCGTCGAGGGGTCCGACTCCGCGGACGAAGCCGATCTCGTCCGAGCCCGTGCCGAGGAGGTCGCACGCTTCTGGCTTGCCGGGGCGGCGGAGGCCTACGGACACGCGAAGCGACTCGTCCGCTCGCAGCCCGAGCGGACGTTCGCAGAGCAGCTGAGCGAGGAGGCGCGGTCGATCGGGGCCGCCATGGCGACGCCGGATGCCCAGGCCCGGATCGCCGCCTTCGCCGCCTCCTCCGCACGCAAGAGCTGATCACTGCACACGAGCCGGTTCGCCCCGATGTATCCACGGATCGCGCCGCCACTGCTGCCCTCGCGCCGGCGCATGCAAGGATGAACGCAACGCCGCCCAACGAGAGGAACGCGATGACGCAGCCGGAGATATCCCCGCAGCCCCCTGTGCCGATCGAGAAGAAGAACATGTCCCTCCTCATCAGAGGGGCGATCTGGATCGCCATCGGCGCGCTCATCGCCGCCGCACTCGTCTGCGTCGTGTGGGTGCTGGTCGGTGATCAGGACGGATTGATCGGCCGGGCCTTCCTCACGATCCTCCTGCTCGCCGCCTTCGCAGGCATCGCGATCCTCGAGGCAGGACTCGCACCGAACCGTCCCGACTGGCTCGCTCTGTCGAGCATGGTCAGCTGGATCGTCGCTCTGCTGGTCGGAGCCGTCAAGATCTGGCTGCCGGAGGACGATCAGTTCTTCACCGGCGCCGAGCGCTTCTTCCAACTGCTCCTGGTCGTGGGAATCCTCCAACTCGCTCTGCTGCATGTGCGGCTGTTCACTCCGGCCGCCCAGCGACACGTGACGACGTTCACCCGGATCATCTACATCGCGACGATCGTGTTCCTCGGTGGTCTCGTGGGCATGCTGATCTTCTTCCTCACGTTCCCGAACACGTTCGACTACGGCGAGCTCTACTGGCGCATCGTCGTGGCGCTCACGATCCTCGCGGCGGTGGGGACCACGTTGATCCCCCTGCTGAACGCTCTGTTCGCTCCTCGCAAGCCTGCGGGCCCCCGGGCTGCCGATCACGGCGTCGCCGCCGCCCCCGCATGGCCGACGTATGCCGACGGTCGCACCCCGCTGCCCGTGCTGCCTGACGGCTCGCCGGACTGGAACGCCTACTACACCGGTCACCCGTCGGCTCAGCCTCCGCAGGCCCCCCAGCAGGCGCTGCCCGCACCTCCCGCCCCGCAGCCGTTCCCGGTCGCACCCTTCCCGACTGCCCCTGAGCCGTACTCGCAGACGCAGCCCGCGCCTCCGGTGCCGCGGGCGCCCGCTGCCTATCCGCCGGCTCCGCCGTTCCCGCCGCAGTGAGCCTCGAACTCGAGCTCGTCGACCTCGCCTCTCGGATCGCACGCGAGGCCGGCGACCTGGCGCGCTTGCGTCGCGCCGAGGGCGTGCACCTCGCCGCGACGAAGTCGACGCTCGCAGACATCGTGACCGACGCCGACCGCGAGGTCGAGATGCTCATCCGTGAACGGCTGCGGGCGGCTCGGCCGGGCGACGGCTTCCTCGGTGAGGAATCCGAGGCCGAACGGGGCGAGAGCGGAATCACCTGGGTCGTCGATCCGATCGACGGCACGGTGAACTACGCCTACGGGATTCCCTCCTACGCGGTGAGCATCGCGGCGGTGCGCGGCAGCGCTGTCGCGGGGGAGTGGGAGGCGCTCGCCGCGGCCGTCTACTCCCCGGCATCCGCAGAGATGTTCACCGCAGCGACGGGCCACGGCGCGTTTCTGGAAGAGGCGAGGCTTTCGGTCACGACCGAGACGCCGGCCGGTGCGCTGTTGGCGACCGGCTTCGGCTATGACCCGGCGACGCACGACGGCGACCTCGCGACAGTCCGCAGGATCATGCCGATCGCCAGAGATCTCCGACGCGCCGGTTCCGCCGCGCTGGACCTCGCGTTCGTGGCCGCCGGACGCCTGGACGGCTACTTCGAGCGCGGTCTGAAGCCCTGGGATCACGCGGCGGGCGCGCTGCTCGTCGTCGAGGCCGGAGGCAGCGTCTCGCTGATCGACCGAGACTCGACGAGACCCATGCTCATCGCGGGTGGAACCGAGGTCCACCGACGCGTGATCGATATTCTTCGCGATGAAACGTGAACGATTCATGGCATTCACAGGTGGATCAGGCTAGGGTTTATCCGATCGTTACTTTCATCGGCCCGAATCGGTGAAGGTCGTAAGCGCCCCCGAGCTTGACGTTTTAAACCCGAGAGAATCTGACTTGCCCTTCGAGAATCCCCAGGCTGCCTCTGCGCCCACGCGCCGGTCCAGCCGTCCCCGCACTGCGGCCTTCGAGGCCTCTGCGGCAGGAGTGACGGAAGCCGTCTCCGAAGCTGCACCCGTATCCGAATCCGCGTCCGTCGCATCCGAGACTCCGACGTCGCGCCGCGCCGCCCGCCAACGGCTGAACACCGCAGAGGTGCTCATCGCGGCGACCGCCGTCGCCGCAGCGTCAGCAGCATCCGATTCCGCAGACGTCGTCGCGGTGAAGCCGACTGAGGTTCCCGAGGTCGTCGTCGAGCCGCTCGTCGAACCTGTCGTCGAGCCTGCGGCGATGCCCGCGATGGTCGAAGACGCTGATTCAGAGCCTCTGCGCGCCGAGCGCGACGACGCCGGTGACCGCCGTCCGAGCACCGATGACGCGTTCGAGACCGCGGCCCGCGCATTCCGTCGCGTCGCCTCGGAGAGCGCGTCCGAGCCGACAGTCGAGCCTGACGCCCCTGCGGCCGAAGAGACGCCTGTCGAGCACGTCGCCCGTCGTCGTCCATCGGCGCGCAAGTTCCTCACGGTCGGTGCGACCGTCGGTGTGATGAGCCTGGCCGGGCTCCTCGCGGTCGGAATGACCCTTCCGGCTGAGGCCGTCGCCGCAGTGCAGGGCTCGCCGTCGCTCGCGGCCACGTCTCTCGTCGCCGCATCGGGCTCCAAGTCGGCGGACAGCGCCGACGATGAGATCCAGGCCTTCGTCACGTCCTCCGACGTGCAGAACGAGTCGCTCGCGCGCTCCGACAGCTTCTCGACCGTCTCCTTGATCCAGGTGGCGTCCGAAGAGGGCATCAACTACTCCAACGAGGTCTTCACCAACGACGCAGAGGCTGCCATCCAGTGGCCCTTCAAGGTCGGCGTGGGGATGAGCTCGGGATACGGCATGCGCTGGGGTCGCCTGCACGAGGGCATCGACTTCGTCCCCGGCGAAGGTGCGCCCATCCAGGCGATCGCCGACGGCGTCGTGCGCACTGCCACCGAGCAGGGTGGCGCCTACGGCGTGACCGTCTACATCGACCACGTGATCGACGGACAGATCGTCACGAGCCACTACTCGCACATGCAGTACGGGTCGCTGCAGGTCACGGCCGGGCAGACCGTGAAGGTCGGCGACATCGTCGGGCACACCGGAAACACCGGCCGCTCGTACGGCGCGCACCTGCATTTCGAGATCATCATCAACGGCGGCACCATCGACCCGCTGCCGTGGCTGCGTGAGAACGCGGGTCGCACCTCGTATTGACACCTCGATTTCATGAGGACGCCACAGTGATGGTATTCTCGTGTGGTTGCCCCGCGAGGGGCAGCACGCCCCGATAGCTCAGTGGCAGAGCACTTCCATGGTAAGGAAGGGGTCGTCAGTTCAATCCTGACTCGGGGCTCACAGCGTTCGTATCTGCGATGCGGATGCGGTGTGGCAGGGTAGCTCAGCTGGTCAGAGCGCACGACTCATAATCGTGAGGTCGCGGGTTCAAGCCCCGCTCCTGCTACAGATCAAGACCCCCGGTTTTCCGGGGGTTTTGTCGTATCCGGGCTCAGGAGCGACCGGCTCCGACCCGCGCGCGCTCGGTGAGCTGCGCATACATGTACATGTCCCGTGGCCGCCCGTCGATCCTCTGCCAGGCCTTCAGAAGGCCCTCGCGTTCATAGCCTGCGCTCTCCGCCACGCGCCAGGATCCTTCGTCGGCCGGCTCCACATAGAGCTCGAGACGGTCGAGGCGTTCGAGAGTCGATGCCCACGACGTCAGGGTGGCGAGAGCGTCGGCCGCAAAGCCGCGCCGGCGCTGTGACGCAGCGACCCAGTATCCGAGGCTCGCGCGCGTGCGACCGACCGGAAAGAGACCGATGTGACCGACCGCGCGATCATCGAGGTCCGCGATCGCGAACGCATAACCCGCGCCCGACTCGAGCCTCTGATGCTGACGACGGATGAACGCCACGGCCGCGGTCTCGTCGGGGGTCCGCGGGACCGTGGTCACGAGCGGGATGAGCGTGTCGCGCGACGCCTCCTGCACGAGGGCGACGTCCGTGTCGCGCCATGCGCGGAGCCGCACCTGTCTGCCGGAGAGAGTCGGAAGGACGAGAGGGGCATCGCTCATGATCCGATGGTCGCACGACGGCCATCGGAACGGTTGCTGCACGGCACGACGATGTCAAGGGGATGCCGGCTCGGGGCCCGACCCGGTCACACTGATCGTCCGATACCCCGACGATAGGAGCGATCATGTCAGACCCTCAGGCAGGCCCGGACGAAGGTGCCGAGATCGACGCGACCGGCGTGGACGCCGACTTCGTGACGAACGACCCGGATCCCGAGATCGACCCCGCGACCCCGGGTGAGGATCAGAAGGCTGACGGCGACAACGCAGATCACCCTGACGAGCTCGAGGTGGGCGACCTTCCCTGACTTCGCAGACGACACGGGCCCGCTCCTCGAGGTGAGGAGCGGGCCCGTGCGTGATCTGTGGAGAGGCGTCAGCGAGCGGTCGGAGGGGCGTCGCTCTCGGCCGCGACATGCGCCTTGCCATCCGAACCGGCGGCGGTCCGGACGGGCGTTCCTCGTTGCTCGGCTTCGAGGCGCTCGGCCTCCTCGCCGCTGATGGCCTCGCCTCGGGCGACGAGCCCGGCCTGATCAGACAGCGGGATCTGCTTTAGGAACAGCGACAGCACGAGGGCGAGCACGATGAACGGGACGAGGAACCAGAACACCGGAGCGAGAGCATCCGCGTAGGCCGTGACGATTCCGTCTCGCACCTCATCGGGAAGCGCGTTGAGCGTCGCCGGGTCGATGGTCGACGCCGCCTGCGATGCGTCCTCCGGCGATGCCCCGGCATCGGCGAAGACACCGAGCAGGTTCTCGGTCAGACGGGTGGTGAAGATGGTGCCGAACACCGCGGTGCCGAGCGAGGCACCCACCTCGCGGAAGTAGTTGTTCGTGCTGGTCGCGGTGCCGATCTCGCCGGCGGGCACCGCGTTCTGCACGACCAGGACGACCACCTGCATGATCAGGCCGAGCCCGGCGCCGAACACGAACAGGAACGCGCAGATCAGCCAGATCGGCGTCTCGGCCGAGAGTGTGGTCATCGACACCATCGCGATGCCGGTGAGGATCGTGCCGACGATCGGGTAGACCTTGTACTTGCCGGTCTTCGAGATCGCGATGCCCGAGAAGATCGAGGTTCCGATCAGTCCGACCATCATCGGGATCATCAGCAGACCGGATGCCGCGGCCGACGTGCCGGACGACATCTGCAGGAACGTGGGCACGAAGCCGATCGCCGCGAACATGCCGATGCCGAGCACGAGTCCGATCGCGGTCGCGTTGACGAAGATCGGGTTGCGGAAGAGGCTCAGCTGGATGATCGGGTCCTGCACCTTCGCCTCCGTGATCACGAAGGCTGTCGCGGCCACGACGAGACCCGCGCCCCAGGCCCAGGTCGCGAGGGAATCCCAGCCGAACTCCTTGTCGCCGCCGAAGTCGGTGAAGAAGATCAGGCAGGTGGTCGCGATCGACAGGAAGATCACGCCGAAGATGTCGATCGGCTTCTGAGCCTTCTTGCTCGGCAGCTTCAACGCGACGAGCGCGATGATGAACGCCGCGATGCCGACGGGGATGTTGATGTAGAACGCCCACTGCCACGTCAGGTGGTCGACGAAGAAGCCTCCGAGCAGCGGACCGGCCACCGCAGAGAGACCGAACACGGCGCCGAGCGGACCCATGTACTTGCCGCGTTCGTTCGCGGGGACGATGTCGGCGATGATCGCCTGCGACAGGATCATCAGTCCGCCGCCGCCGAGGCCCTGCAGCGCGCGGAAGGTGACGAACATCCAGAAGTCGGTGGCGAAGGCGCAGCCGACCGACGCGAGCGTGAACAGCGCGATCGCGACGAGGAACAGGTTGCGTCGGCCGAGTACGTCACCGAACTTGCCGTAGATCGGCATGACGATCGTGGTCGCCAGCAGGTAGGCGGTGGTGATCCAGACCTGATGGTCGACGCCGCCGAGCTGTCCGACGATCGTCGGCATGGCGGTCGAGACGATCGTCTGGTCGAGGCTCGAGAGCAGCATCCCGGCGATCAGGGCGCTGAAGATGATCCAGATGCGCCGCTTGGTGAGCAGGAACGGCGCGTCCTTGGTGGCTGTGGCGGACATTCAGTCGGCTTTCTGTGACGGTGCGAACACGGCGCGAGCGATCTCGAGGCGACGCCTGACGAGATCGCTGAAGGAATCGGTCGAGTGATGGTGCAGCAGTTGGTCCATGCACAGGCGCACCAGCGCGCCGACGGTGTGGACCATGACCTCGGCGTGCAACTCGGCATCGGCAGCGCCCTCGCCGCTTCGCCGCACGACGAGCTCCATGTCGCGACGCTCGTTCTTCGCCAGCTGCTCGAACGCGGCCTTGAGCAGCCGAGGCTCCTGCTCGATCACCGCGAACATGGCGGGCGCGTCGTCGAGCGGGTTGAAGAGCTCGAATCGGGCGATCGTCAGCCGGAGGAAATCATCGAGGAGGTCGCCGCTCTGGGCGACGAACTCCGCTTCGAGCCCTTCCTGTCGGGAGTCGATCGCGGCGAACCCGAAGACGGCGTTCTCCTTGCTCTCGAAGTAGTTGAAGAACGTGCGCCGCGAGACGCCCACCTCGGCGCAGAGCTCCTCGACCGTGAAACCGGCGAAGCCGCGCTCCGTCGTCAGTCGGCGTGCCGCATCGGTGAGCGCGCGCGTCGTCTCGCGCCTGCGCTGCTCTCGCAGTGAATCTGCACTCTCACTCATAGAGTGCAATATTGCACTCCGAACCTAAGAGTGCACTGTGAGCGCGAGTGACATCGTTTCATATCCGTAATACTTACGAAACACTCCGTATCGTATCGTTGGGCCGTGACCTCCGATCCGATCGAGAAGCCCGGCCGTCCCACCGACGAGGACCTCACTCGACGCATCCTCGCGACGGCAGGCGAGATGCTCGGCCGAAACGGCTATCAGGCACTCAGCGTGGAGCAGGTGTCGAAGGCGGTCGGCTGCGGCAAGACCGCGATCTATCGCCGTTATGCCGACAAGGGCGCGCTCGTCGCCGCGGTGCTCCGATCGCAGGTCGAGATCGGAGCAATGCCCGATCGCGGAGACATCCGTGCCGACCTGCTCGAACACGTGCTGCAGAACCAGCGCAACCAGGAGCTGTCTCCCGAACAGAGCCACGGCCTGCGCGCGATGTTCGAGCCGGATGTCTTTCCCAGTCTGTGGGATTCCTTCTTCCAGCACCGCCGTAGGCAGGGCGTCGAGATCATCGATCGAGCCATCGCCCGCGGCGAGCTCCCGGAGGACGTCCACCACGACATCCTCCTCGACACGATCGCCGGGCTCACCCTGTACCGGCAGTCCGTCAAGCGCATCCACATCGATGAGCGCCACTACGTCGACATCATCGACGCTCTCGTCAGCACCCCGCCGCGTCGCCTTGCAGACGCTGATGAACAGGCTTCCCCTTGACCACTGACACTCCACCCCTCACCCGATCCCTGCCGAACGTGAGCGCTCGCGCGGTCGTCGGCTTCCTCGTCTTCTGCGAACTCGCGAGCGGATTCGTCCAGGGGTTCTACGCCCCTCTGCTCGGCGAGATCGCCGGCCATCTCCAGGTCTCCGACGCCGACATCACCTGGTTCCTCACGGTCCAGACCCTGGCCGCAGCAGTCTGCGTGCCGCTGCTCTCCAAGCTCGGAGACATCTTCGGGCATCGCCGGATGCTCCGGATCGCCGTGGTCGCGGTGCTGATCGGCACTCTCGTCACCGCGTTCCTGCCGAGCTACCCGCTGGTGCTCGCCGCTCGCATCCTCGTGGGGCCACTCGCGGTGTGGCTGCCGCTCGAGATCGCTCTCGTGCACAACCGCATCAAGGGCGAGACGGCTCGCACCTCGATCGGCCTGCTCGTGTCGTGCCTGACGGGCGGCGCCATTCTCGGGACGATCTCGGCCGGCATCTTCTCCGCGATCCTGCCCACACTCACGCTGACACTGCTGGTGCCCGTGCTGTTCGTCGCAGTCAGCGTCTACGCGGTCTTCTTCAAGGTGCCCGAATCCACCTCGCGCACCGGGGCGAAGATCGACGTCGTCGGATTCATCGGCATCGGACTCGCGATGGTCGTGCTGCTGTTCGGTCTGCGCTTGGCGTCGACTGACGGGTTCGCCTCGGCCGCGACGATCGCCACCCTCGCTGCGGCAGTCGTCATCTTCGTGCTCTGGGTGCTGTGGGAGCTGCGCGTCACGTCACCCGCGATCGATGTGCGGCTGATCGTCTCGCCGCGCCTCGGGCCCGTCTACCTCACGGCATTCCTGTTCGGCATGGTGATGTTCGGTGCGCAGGCTCCCTCGACGACGTTCCTGACGGCCGATCCCGATACCGCCGGCTACGGCTTCGCGGCGTCCGCGGGAACAGCGTCGGCGGTCACGGCGGTCGTGACGATCCTCGCGACCGTGGGGGCGGCGACCTTCGCGCCGATCGCGCGCCGGATCGGCATCCGTGCGGTGCTGGTGACGGGTGCGGTTCTCGCCGCATCGGGATCTCTCATCCAGATCGCGTTCCACGATGAGCTCTGGCAGATCTTCGTGATCTCGGCGATCAACGGCATCGGCATGGGGTTCCTCCTCGGTGCACTTCCCGCGCTCGTCGCCGAACTGGCTCCGAGCGACTCGACCGGCATCGCGACCGGCGTGTACAACTCGTTGCGCACCCTCGGAGGTTCTGCTGCCGGTGCGGTGTTCGCCGTGCTGCTCGCGGGCTTCACGGCATCCGGATCCCTCAGCTCGTCGATCGGCGGCTACATCACGATCTGGAGCGTCTGCGCCGGGGCATTCATCGTCGCCGCGCTCGCCCTGGCGTTCATGCGGATGCCGCACGAGACCGACACCTCCCTCACGAAAGGCTGACCCTTGACCACCCCAGGCTTCGCGGCGGATGCCGTCGCGATCCTGCCCGACCTCGTCGCGCTGCGGCGCGCCCTGCACGCCGACCCCGAGCTCGGACTCGACCTCCCTCGCACGCAGCAGAAGGTGCTCGATGCCCTCGCAGGGCTGCCGCTGGAGATCTCCACCGGCACCCGCACGACTTCGGTGGTCGCGGTGCTGCGCGGCGGGCTGCCGGGGCCTGCGGTGCTGCTGCGCGGCGACATGGACGCCCTGCCGATCGAGGAGACGACCGGCCTCGACTTCGCCTCCGTCAACGGCACCATGCACGCGTGCGGTCACGACCTGCACACCGCAGGGCTGGTCGGTGCGGCGAAGCTGCTCGCCGCACGGCGCGATGAGCTCCACGGCTCGGTGATCTTCATGTTCCAGCCGGGGGAGGAGGGGCATGGCGGCGCGAAGATCATGATCGAGGAGGGGCTGCTCGACGCTGCGGGAGAGCGGCCGGTCGCCGCCTACGCGATCCACGTGGCCCCGGGGCCCCGGGGCATCTTCGCGACGAGAGGCGGAGCGGTGGCTGCCGGATCCAATCAGCTCTTCGTCACGGTGAGGGGGCGAGGAGGGCACGGATCGCAGCCGCACCAGACGCTCGACCCGGTGCCCGCGGCGGCCGAGATCGTGCTCGCGCTGCAGAGTTTCGTGACACGGCGGTTCGATGCGTTCGACCCCGTCGTGCTGTCGGTGACCCTACTCTCGACGGGAGACGGGGCGGTCAACGTCATTCCCGAGCAGGTCGAGCTGGCGGCGACGGTCCGCAACATGTCGCCGGCATCGCTCGCGACGCTGCAGGAGGGGCTCCCTCGAGTGATCGAGGGAGTGGCGGCCGCCCATGGGCTGACGGCGGAGGTCCGGTTCGACACGATGTATCCGGTGACGGTGAACGACCCGGAGGAGACGTCCGAGACGGTCGACGTCCTGCGGGGTGCGTTCGGGGAGCAGCGGGTCGTGATGATGCCGACGCCGATGATGGGGTCGGAGGACTTCGCGTTCGTGCTGAACGAGGTTCCCGGCACGTTCATCGCGTTGATGACCTCGCCGCCCGATGCGGATCCGAGCACGATCGAGTGGAACCACTCGCCGCGGGTCGTGTTCGACGACGCGGTGCTCGGCGACCAGGCCGCGGCGCTGGCATCCGTGGCATTCGCCCGCACGGCGCGCTGAGATCGACTCTGATCTGAGGCCGCTCCCCACTCGGGGAGCGGCCTCCGTCATGATTCACGTCCAATTTGTGACGAATCGTTCGTAGCATCCGTCTTAGTGGTGTCGCTGCACTGCGGCCCTCCCCGCCGGGGATCCCACACACTGATGAAGGAGCACATGATGGCGAACGTCTCGAACGCACAGCAGCCCAAGGTCCAGGTCGCCCCGGCAGGTTCGACCGTCGCCTCGACCGGCCAGACGATCATCGAGAACGGCGTCGTCGCCAAGATCGCCGGCATCGCGGCTCGTGAGGTTCCCGGCGTCTACGCCCTCGGCGGCGGAGCAGCGCGCGCGGTCGGTGCCATCCGCGACGCGCTCAACTCCACCGACCTCACCCAGGGCATCAGCGTCGAGGTCGGCGAGACCCAGGTCGCCGTCGATGTGACCATCGTCGCCGAGTACCCGGTGTCGCTGCAGAAGGTCGCCGACGACGTGCGAGCTGCGATCTCCGTCGCGATGAGCGAGTACGTCGGCAAGCAGGCTGTCGAGGTCAACGTCACCATCAACGACGTGCACATCCCCTCCGACGACGACACGACCGCCGACACGGTCGCCACAGACGACGGCACGGAGACACGTGTCCTGTAGCCCCTCGAGATGCGTACGAGTGACCGGATCAGCATCTCGTGACCGCTCCGTCGGATCGTCGATCCGATCCGACGGTGCGTCTGCTCCGAACTTCTCACGGGGCATGGAAGAGGGAGTCGACGTATGGCTGGGGAACGATTTCGCTCTGCTCTCGAGCAGGCGGATGACCGGATCGTCGCCGGTCGGGCGATGGACGGCGACGTGGCCGCCTTCGCCGTGCTGGTGCGGCGGTACACGCCGATGATGCGTGCGTACACGCAGCGGATGCTGAACGCGTCGGCCGATGTCGATGACATCGTCCAGGAGACGTTCGTCACCGCATGGCAGCGGTTCTCCGAGCTCGAGGACCCGGCGAAGGTCAAGAGCTGGCTGATGCGCATCGTGAGCCGCAAGGCGGTCGACCGCATCCGCGCGCTGCGACCGATGCTCGACGTCGACGATATGGAGCAGGCGGCTCCGTCGCACAGCGCGCCCGCGCGCGTGGTGGAGGCGCGCGCGGGGATCGAGGCGCTCGGCGCGGCGTTGCAGGAGCTGCCCGCTGCTCAGCGTGAATGCTGGGTGCTGAGGGAGATGGGCGGCTACTCGTACGACGAGATCGCGTCGGAGCTCGACATCTCGGTGTCGACGGCACGTGGCCTTCTCGCTCGAGCCAGAAAGTTCATGATCGTGCGAATGGAGGCCTGGCGATGACTGAAGAGCAGAAGGCTCCCGACGTGCGTCAGCTCGGACTCGAGCCGAGCGATCTCGACGGGCACACCCTCGAAGAGCTGAGCGACTATCTCGAGGCCGGCAGGCTTCCCGTCGACCCGTCGATCGAGGGCTCGCCGGGGTGCCAGCTCGCACTGGACGCGCTCGAGCGGCTGCAGGGTCTGGGGGGACAGCTGATCGAAGCGGATGCCGCGGCGAGGCCGGAGGTCGACGACAGCTGGGTCGACCGGATCCTCTCGGGGATCGCGCTGGATGCCCGTGCAGGACGCCGCATCCCGTTCGACGAATCCGACCCCTCCGTGGACTTCGGCATTACGGAAGGCGCGGTTCGGGGACTCATCCGCTCGGCGGAGAACGCCGTGCCCGGCATCATGGTCGGTCGGTCGACTCTCGACGGAGACGTCACCGTCGTGGGCGAGCCGATCCGGATCGCGATCGAGGTCAACGCCATCTACGGGGAGTCCATCCCGACCGCGGTCGAGCGGCTTCGCGCCGAGATCGCGGAGCGTCTGCACCGGCAGACGGACCTCACCGTGACCTCGATCGACGTCACGGTGCGAGACATCCAACGGATCAGCAGTGCAGCGGAGGAGACCTCATGAGCACCACAGCCCTACCGGGACTCGCCGAGCGGATCGAGGCGGCGGTGCTGGCGACGCCCGGCGTGCGCAACGTCTACCGAGCGGGCTCGCTGGTGTCGAACATCGTCGGAGAAGGGGCCGTGGCGATCGGCATCAGCCGGAGCGATGAGGCTCTCGTGGCCGTCCGAACGGATGACGACGGGGTCGAGGTCGAGGCATCGCTCGGTGTCGAGTACTCGGCGAATGCCCTCGAGCTGCTCCGAGATGTCCGCGCGGCGATCGACAAGGTCCTCGCGGACGACGGGCTGGGGCCCGTCGAGATCGCGCTCACGATCGCGTACGTCCATCCGCGGGAGGCATCGTCGGACTGAGTGCGCGTGAGCGCGCGGAGGCGCCGATCCTGGGTGAGGATCGGCGCCTCTCGCTGTGTGAACGGGTGATCAGGGCGAACGGGTGATCAGGGTGAACGGCTGATCAGGCGATCGCGCGGATGCCGTCGACGAGGGGCGTGGTCGGTCGGCCGATCAGCCGGGCGAGGGTGCCGTCCGTGTCTGCGAGCGCGCCTGCGGCGATGCCGGCGTCGAGAGCGACGACGAATCCTGCGGTGCCCACGTCGAGACCGGCTGCCTGGAGGCCGGCGAGCTGCTCGTCGGCGGTGAGCGGCTGGTACTCCACCTCGCGGCCCGTGACCTCGGCGATCGCACCGGCGAGTTCGGTGTAGTTCCACGCGAGGTCGCCGCCGAGCTCGTAGACCTGGCCGATGTGACCGTCCTCGAGCAGCACGACGGCTGCCGCTTCGGCGAAGTCCTTGCGGCTCGCGGAGGCGACTCGTCCGTCACCGGCTCCGGAGGCGAGCACGCCGGTCTCGGCAGCACGGGCGACGTCGGCGGCGTAGTTCTCGGTGTACCAGTTGTTGCGCAGGATCACCGAGGGGAGGTCCGAGGCCGCGATGAGCTCTTCGGTCGCCTTGTGCTCGGGGGCGAGCACGAGATCGCTCGTCGTCGCCTTCGGAGCGCTGGTGTAGACGAACTTCGTCACTCCGGCGGCCTTGGCGGCATCGATGACGGACTGGTGCTGGGCGACGCGCTGGCCGACCTCCGAACCCGAGATGAGCAGGACGCTGTCGACGCCCTCGACGGCTGCAGCGACGGAGGAGGGGTCGGTGTAGTCCAGTCGCGCGACCCGCACGCCGAGATCCTCGGCCTTCGCGACGTCGCGCGCGCCGGCGACGATCGACTGCGGGTCGGCGCCGCGCTCGAGGAGGCTGGCGATGACGAGGCGTCCGAGGTTGCCGGTCGCGCCGGTGACGAGGATGGTCATGGGGTGTCCTTTCGTAGGTGACATGAGCGACAACCGCCCCACCCGCGACGAACATTCCAACTGATGGGTACCCACTTTGAAGTAAGGTACGTACATGACTGTTAGTTATGCGCAGATCCGGGAAGCGACCCCGCAGATCTTCGAGCCTGGATGCAGCACACGAGTGATCCTCGACCACGTGATGAGCAAGTGGGGAGTGCTGGTGCTCTCGTCGCTCTCCGACGGGACCCGTCGCTGGGGCGAGTTGCGCCGCGAGGTCGGCGGCATCAGCGAGAAGATGCTCGCCTCCACCCTGCGCACCCTGGCGGACGACGGGCTCGTGCGCCGAGAATCCTTCCCGACGGTGCCCCCGCACGTCGAGTACAGCCTGACTCCGCTCGGCCGTGACCTCATGCGGCGGATGCTGCCGCTCGTCGAGTGGGTCGCCGAGCACGCCGATGACATGATCGATCGGGGCTAGTTCGACGGATTCCGTCGCCTCTCGGCGCAGATGAGCACGAAATCCGTCGGTGAAAGAAAAGGATTGACGCGATATACGTGGTAGCCGTATGTTCTGAGCATGTCAGCTACGACGCCGATCCATCTTGAACGCCCCGACGGCAAGGGGCTCGCATCCGGTTCGCTCGGGCTGTGGGGGTCCACCGTCATCGGGCTCGCATCCACCGCACCGGTCTACTCGCTGGTGGCCACGCTCGGATTCGTGGTGCTCGCGGTCGGAGCACAGGCGCCGATCGCCTTCATCATCGCCTTCGTGCCCATGCTGCTGATCGCCTTCGCCTACCGCGAGCTGAACAACGCCGTCCCCGACTGCGGCACCACGTTCACGTGGGGCACCAAGGCCTTCGGGCCCTGGGTCGGCTGGATGGGCGGCTGGGGAGTCGCGGTCGCCGGAATGGTCGTGCTCGCGAACCTCGCCCAGATCGCCTCGGTCTACTTCTGGTCGCTGATCGGCTTCGACCTCGAGAACAACGACTGGCGCATCATCCTGGTGGCCGTGCTCTTCATCGCCGCCATGACGTGGGTGAGCTGGCGCGGTGTCGAGATCGGCGAGCGCATCCAGAACGTCCTGCTCGGCATCCAGTACCTCGCACTGGCGATCTTCGTGGTGGCCGCCCTGTGGCAGTTCTTCGCAGGAACGGCGCCCGATCCCACCCCGTTCGACATGGAATGGCTCAATCCGTTCGGCTTCACCTCGTGGTCGGGCTTCACCGAGTCGATCCTGCTCGCCCTCTTCATCTACTGGGGCTGGGACACCTGCCTCGCGCTCAACGAGGAGACGAAGGACCCCAAGCGCATCCCGGGTCGTGCCGCGCTGCTGACCACCGTCATCCTGCTGTTCACCTACGTGGGCGTCACGATCGCGGCCATGATGTACGCCGGCCTCGGCGACACCGGCACCGGGCTCGGCAACGAGGCCAACGCCGACGACTTCTTCCTCGCGATCAAGGACGGACTTCTCGGACCCTTCGGCTGGGTGCTGGTGGTCGCCGTGATCATCTCGGCGATCTCCTCGACGCAGACGACGATCCTGCCCACCGCACGCGGAACACTCGCGATGGGCGTCTACCGCGCTCTGCCCGCGAAGTTCAAGGACGTGCACCCGACCTACAAGACGCCGTCGTTCTCGACGATCGTCATGGGCGTCGTCGCCTCGGTGTACTACGTCGGCATGACCCTGATCAGCGACAACATCCTGCAGGACTCGATCCTGTCGCTCGGCCTCGCCATCGCGTTCTACTACGCGATCACCGGCTTCGCCTGCGTCTGGTACTTCCGCAAGGACCTCACGACCTCGGCGCGTGACTTCTTCTTCAAGGGCCTCTTCCCGTTGCTGGGAGGCCTCATGCTGACGGGGGCGTTCGTGCAGTCGGCGATCGACATGTGGGATGTGGACTACGGCTACACCGTGCTCTTCGGCATCGGTGGAACGTTCGTGATCGGCATCGGCTCGCTCGCCTTCGGTCTCGTGCTCATGTTCGCCTGGTACCTGTTCCCGCGTTCGAAGCGGTTCTTCCGCGGCGAGAGCCTGAACCGCGACACCCAGGTCATGGTGCCGGACGAGCCGGGCGAGGTCATCCGCTCGATCGACGGCGGGATCTGAGCGGAGCCGGATCGCGCGCGGGTACGCCCTAGGCTTTATCCGTGCGCATCCGGCTCGACATCGCCTACGACGGCACCCACTTCCGCGGGTGGGCGAAGCAGCCGACCCTGCGCACCGTGCAGGGGACTCTCGAAGCCGCGCTCGCTCGCATCGTCGGCTCCGACGTGCAGTTCGTCGTCGCAGGGCGGACGGATGCCGGAGTGCACGCCGTGGGGCAGGTGGCGCACGTCGACCTCGACGAGGCGCAGTGGTCGCGCATCGAGTCGCGTCAGGGCCGCGCCCCGCAAGACCCCGCGGCGTCGATCGCGAGGCGCATGCGCGGTGTGCTCGGCGCCTACCCCGATGCGACCGTCACCCGTTCCTCCGTCGCTCCCGACGGATTCGACGCCCGCTTCTCGGCGGTCTGGCGTCGCTACCGATATCGGCTCGCCGACTCGACCGCCGGCTATGACCCCCTTCGACGCCACGACACGACCGCGCACCGGGGTGTTCTGGACGATCAGGCGATGGATACCGCGGCGCGGACGCTCATCGGGCTCCACGACTTCGCGGCATACTGCAAGCCCCGCGAGGAGGCCACGACCATCCGGACCCTCCTCGACTACCGATGGTCGCGGGACTCCGAGGGCGTGCTCGTCGCCGAGGTGAAGGCCGACGCGTTCTGCCACAGCATGGTGCGGGCGCTGGTGGGCGCATGCGTCGCCGTGGGTGAGGGGCGTCTCGACGTCGACGATCTGGTCGTGCTGCGCGACGCGCTCACCCGCACGAGCGAGTTCAAGGTGCTGGCCGCCAGGGGGCTGACGCTCACCGAGGTCGGATACCCGGCTGACGAGCTCCTGTCGACCAGGGCGGAGCAGACGCGCGCTCGCCGCGACGGCACGAGCGCATGACCCGGCCCACGGCCGTGTTCGTCGAGGTCTCGTCGCCAGGATGGGCGTTCTGGCGGGCGGCGCTCGACACCTGTGTCGGCCTGAGCATCGGCACGCTCTACACGTTCCTCGGCATCGTCGTGGTCGGCATCGTGGGGGAGGAGGCACTGTCCTCCCTGTACTGGCAGATCGACCTCGATCCGCTGTTCCGCGCGAGCATGGGGGTGATCCTGCTCATCGCCGCGGTGCTCGCGATCGTCGTGCCCTTCGTGCTGGTCGCCGAGCGGTTCGCCGCCCTCCGTGCGGTCGAGGCGAGCGCACGGGAGAACCCGGATGCCGTGCCGCAGCGATCACTGAGGACGGAGCTCGCGAAGACCCCCGCCGCATACCTCCAGACCACGGGAACCGTGCTGTTCTGGTGCCTGGTCGGGCTCGGAGCCCTCTTCGCGCTCGCCGTCGTCTTCACAGAGGACCTGCGCGAAGACGGCGTGGTCTGGGCGGTGCTGCTCGTCTTCGCGGTGCTGGCGCTCGCCGCAGCGATGCTGCGGAGGCTGGGGCGACGACTCGTCGGACGCGACGATGCGCGGATGCGCGACCACTGGTCGCGGTGGAAGCAGCTCGTCCCTCGAGCGGAGGCGTCCGACTCGGATCGTCGCGAGGCGGCGATCCGAGCGGTCGTTCCGCAGTGGCTCTCGACTCCGAGCAGGCGGACTCTCGGTCGCGTGGCCCGGGCGCTGCTCACCGCCACACTCGTCTCCCTGGGCGCTTTCATGATCTCGGTCTTCATGCGTCAGCAGTGTCGCAACTGCGATCCGGTCTACTGGAACGAGCCGATCGAGAACGGCATCGACGTGCTGAGCCTGAGCAGCGGAGCGGCGCTCGCCGTGTGCGCAGCCCTCGGCATCCTCGCCTGGGTCGGAGGAGTGGTCCTGCAGTTCGCCCGCGAGCGTGCTCTGGCGAGCTGGGTCTCGGATGGAGCATCACGCAGTGTCGACGTGAGCCTGGTCGAGCCGCTGCTCTCCGGCAACCGATCGATGGTGCGCCTTCAGCTGGGTCTGACGGCCGTCGGCGCGGGTGCCGTCGTCGTGGGCATGGGGGCGCTCTGGGCGGAGTGGGCCGCCATGGACACGCGCGCCGTGCTTCTCACCGCCGTGGTGCTGATCGCGCTCGGGCTCGCGGTCGGGTGGGCGGATGCACGACGCAGCCGCAGAGAGCGACAGCTCGCGCGTGACACCCTGTTCCCGGGCGACGTCGGACGCGTGGACGAAGACAAGCCCGCCGCGAACACGCGGGAGCGCCGACGCCGCAGGTGACCCGTTCGTGGCCGCCCTTCCCGGAGGCGGCCACGATGCGGCAGCACCGCCGCGGACGGCGGGCCCCCAGGCCGGGCGCGGCGGTGACGACTCGTGCAGGCCGGAGGGGTGTGACACTGCTGAACCGTATGCTGATCGTACGAAGGGCAATCTTCACACTGCGGCGGGGGACTGTGACGGATCGGCTGGAGGATCAGGGCGGCGCATTCGCCGCTGCGCTCCGTGCGGCGATCTCCGACCGGGGAATCACCCTCGCGCGGCTGCGGAGCCAGCTGATCGACGACGGCAACCCGGTATCCATGGCGACCCTGAGCTACTGGCGCTCCGGTGATCGGCAGCCCGAAGGCCCGCAATCGCTGAGCGTCGTCGACGGCATAGAGGATCGCCTCGGTCTGCATCGAGGACACCTCGGGAGCCTGCTGATCCCGACCACTCGTCTGGGGCCGATCGCATCTCCGCGTCTGCCGTTCGACGAGGAGCGCGAGCAGCGCGAGACCGAGGAGACGTTGCGAGAGCTGCGTGCCGCTCCGCAGGACGCCCTGCGCGACCTCTCGACCCACATGACGGTGTTCGTCGGTGCCGACGGCGCGGTCGAGAAGACGATCATGCGCTCGCTCGTGCAGGCGACGAGAGGCACGATCACCGAGGTGCCCCTCATCGACGTGGCGCCGATCGAGACCGATGTCATGTCGGCGATCTCCGACGTCGTCGGTGGGAGGATCGATCGGGAATACCTGCATCGGGGCCGGCTCGTGTCTGGCGTGGTCATCGCGCTCGACGAGCCGATCACCACCGGCGGAACGACGCTGTTCGAGTTCACCGAGACCTTCCCGCCCGGATATCCGCCGCGGCAGTCGGCCTGGCATGCGACGTCGAGATCGGCTCGCGAGAGCCTCATCTGGGTGCGCTTCCATCCCGACGCCCTCCCCAGCTGGTGCGAGGAGTACATCGAGACCGAGGGGGAGTACATCTCGGTGATGCGCTCGACGAACGGGGGCTCGGTCCATCTCGCTCGGCACGGGTTCGGCCCAGGGATCCTGGGACTCCGATGGGGATACGACGAGTGATGCCGAACGGGTGAACTCCACCGATCGAACGGCGATTTCCACCGGAATCCAAGACTGAGCCACTAGCGTGAGGTGCGATGAAGGTCATCTCATACAACCTGCAGAAGCACCGCGCCGCAGGAGAACTGGCGGCGCTGGTCTCGGCGCACGATCCTGACATCCTGTGCCTCCAGGAGTGCGATGTCGCGGATCTGCCCGAGGCGATCGGCGACCTCACCATCGCCGACGCGACGCAGGGGAATCGCCTGGGACTCGCGATGTTCTATCGGGCCAGCGAGTTCCATCTCCAGGAGGTCAAGACGATCGAGCTGAAGAAGTCGCTGCACGACCGGATCGCGAAGCCCGCGCATGAGCGGGTTCTGGGTGCGCGCCTGAGAGACATCGACGCGGGGCGCGAGTTCATCGCCGCGTCGTTCCACGCGGCGCCGCTGACAGCGCTGAACTCCCTGCGTCGGCACCAGATCCGGGCGGCCCTCACCGAGCTTGCGACTCTCGGCGAAGAGCTGCCGCAGCTGATGGTCGGGGACTACAACTATCCGGTGTTCAAGGAGAACCTCGGTCAGACGATCCGCGAGCACGGGTACGCGCTGACGCTGAGCGACGACCACACCTACACCCGGTACCGCGTGTTCCGCGGACACTACGACTTCGCGACGTCCGTCGGCTTCGAGATCCAGCGGGTCACCACGCTTCCGCAGGGGATGAGCGACCATCGTCCGATCCTGGTGACGACCCGGTTCGACTGATCGCAGACCGGCTCGGTTTGGGAGAACGCCCGGAATGACGTAAGCTGTCACTTTGGTACTCGACTGCCGAGCACTAACGAACGTGAGCCCTCCACTGGCGTGTTCATCCCTGTAGGGAAGAACCACCCCGGAGTGGGATTCACGAACTTCTCCGTTCGAACAAGAAAGCAGCACTATCGTGACGCGCACTTACTCCCCGAAGGCCGGCGAGGTCCAGCGTGACTGGGTCGTCATCGACGCCACTGACGTCGTTCTCGGCCGCCTGGCCTCGCACGCCGCTACGCTCCTGCGTGGCAAGCACAAGCCCACCTTCGCCAACCACATCGACTCGGGTGACTTCGTCATCATCGTGAACGCCGACAAGGTCGCGCTCACCGGTCAGAAGCTCCAGAAGAAGCTGGCCTACCGCCACTCGGGTTACCCGGGCGGACTGAAGTCGGTCACCTACGCCGAGCTCCTCGAGAAGAACCCGATCCGCGCTGTCGAGAAGGCCATCCGTGGCATGCTCCCCAAGAACAGCCTGGGCCGTCAGCAGCTGTCGAAGCTCAAGGTGTACGTCGGTGCCGAGCACCCGCACGCCGCGCAGCAGCCGCAGACGTACACCCTCGACCAGGTCGCCCAGTAAGCGCCGTAAAGACTTAAGGACATACTCGTGGCTGACATCCAGGACACCACCGAAAACCCCCAGAACTTCTCGACCTCGACTCCCGAGACCGACGCAGTCGAGGCGGCTCCCCGCCCCGTGCTCAGCGTCCCGGGTGCCGCTGTCGGCCGTCGCAAGCAGGCCATCGCCCGCGTGCGTCTCGTCCCCGGCTCGGGAACGATCACGGTCAACGGCCGCACGCTCGAGGACTACTTCCCGAACAAGCTGCACCAGCAGCTGATCAACGACCCGTTCACGATCCTCAACCTCGCCGGCGGCTACGACGTCATCGCGCGCATCTCCGGTGGTGGCCCCTCGGGTCAGGCCGGCGCGCTGCGTCTCGGCATCGCCCGTTCGCTCAACGGCATCGACGAGGAGAACAACCGTCCGACGCTGAAGAAGGCCGGCTTCCTGTCGCGCGACGCTCGCGTCAAGGAGCGCAAGAAGGCTGGACTCAAGAAGGCCCGTAAGGCGCCTCAGTACTCGAAGCGTTAAGGTCAACCGCTCCGATGCCGATCTTTGGCACGGACGGTGTGCGAGGACTCGCCAATGGCATCCTCACCGCCGACCTCGCGCTCACCCTGGCCCAGGCGACTGCTGTCGTCCTGGGCCAGGGCCGTACTGCGGAGGCCCGCAAAGCCGAAGGCAAGCGACTCACCGCAGTGGTGGCCCGTGACCCTCGTGTCTCCGGTCACTTCCTCACGGCGGCGGTCGCCGCAGGGCTCGCCTCCTCCGGCGTCGACGTGCTCGAGGCCGGTGTCATTCCGACTCCTGCGCTCGCGTTCCTCGTCGCCGACCGTGACGCCGATTTCGGTGTGATGATCTCCGCCTCGCACAACGCGGCACCCGACAACGGGATCAAGATCTTCGCCCGCGGCGGTGTGAAGCTGCCCGACGTCGTCGAGCAGCGCATCGAAGAGGCGATGGCGGGCGAGAAGCTGCGCCCCACCGGTGCGGGCGTGGGCAGGATCGATCGATTCTCCGACGCCGAAGACCGCTACGTCGTGCACCTGCTCGGCTCGCTGCCGAACCGGCTGAACGGCATCAAGGTCGTGCTCGACTGCGCCCACGGCGCCGCATCAGGGGTGTCTCCCGAGACCTTCCGCGATGCGGGTGCCGATGTCACCGTGATCGGTGCTGACCCCGACGGCTTGAACATCAACGACGGCGTCGGGTCGACCCACCTCGACCAGCTCGCCGAGGCCGTCGTGCGGCTCGGGGCCGACATCGGGATCGCCCACGACGGCGATGCCGATCGGTGCCTGGCTGTCGATGCGCAGGGCAACGTCATCGACGGCGACCAGATCATGGCCATCCTCGCGGTGTCGATGAAGCAGCGCGGTCACCTGACCGATGACACGCTCGTCGCCACGGTGATGAGCAACCTCGGCCTGCACGTCGCCATGCGCGAGCACGGCATCACCGTGCGCCAGACCGCGGTCGGCGACCGCTATGTCCTCGAGGACATGGACCGTGGCGGCTACGCCCTCGGAGGCGAGCAGTCGGGCCACGTCATCATGAGCGAGTTCGCCACGACGGGCGACGGCCTGCTCACCGGGCTGCACCTGGTTGCCGAGATGGCACGTCAGAACAAGACGATCGCCGAACTCGCGAGCGTGATGACCGTGTACCCGCAGGTGCTCATCAACGTGCGCGATGTCGACAAGGACGCGCTCGAGTCCGACGCCGTCGTGCAGGCGGCCGTGCGCGAGGTCGCAGCCGAACTCGGCGAGACCGGTCGCGTGCTGCTCCGCAAGTCCGGAACCGAGGCCCTCGTCAGGGTCATGGTCGAGGCGGCGGATGCCGAATCCGCTCAGGCGTACGCCGACCGGCTGGTCGCCGTCGTGCGGGAGCGACTCTCCCTCTGAACCGTCGAGCGCGCCGCGCGGCATCGACCACAGGTCAGCCGCGTGCGGACGCGGGCAGACGGGCCAGCCGCGGGATCCATGATCCCAGCGACGCCCGCGGGAGCACCATGCGCTGGATTCCCGACCACCCCGGCACCGGGTAGCCCGCGAGTCTGGCGAGCGATCGGATCGCCTTCGACGAGCCGACGACGTGATCGGGGCGAGGCAGCGCGGCGAACTGGGGGAGCACTTCGGCGAGCGTCGCGGTCGCGTGCTCCCGAAGACGCTCGACGTCGTCTTCACCCGGCGGATCATGCGGGAGGAACTGCACTGTCATCCGGCCGGCTCCGAGGGGGACGGATGCCGCGGCATCCGGCAGCTCATCCCCGCCCGCCGCGACCTCGAGCGATCCGCCGCCGATGTCGAGGAGCAGCAGCTGTCCGGCCGACCAGCCGAACCAGCGCCGCACGGCGAGGAAGGTGAGCTGGGCCTCGGTCTCTCCGTCGAGCACCTGCAACGGCTGGCCGAGGGCAGCCTCGATGCGGGCGATCACGTCGGCCCCGTTCCGGGCGTCGCGCACCGCGCTCGTCGCGGTGGCGAGCAGCTCGTCGACCCGCTCGGCCTCCGCGACCTCTCGCGCCCGAACCACAGCCGCCTCGAGTGCTCGTACGCCCTCCTCGGAGATCGCACCGTCGTCTGTGAGGTACCGCATCAGCCGCAGGACGGTGCGATCGCTGGTCGTCGCCAGAGGCCGACCCCCGGGGCGAACATCGGCGGCGAGCATGTGGACGGTGTTGGAACCGATGTCGAGGACTCCGAGGCGCACGGATAGAGACTACTCGTGCGCCGTTACGATGTATCCGTGACCACCGCCGACCCCACGCTGCCTCTGTCTCCGTATCGCGAGATCGGACGCGACGAATGGGCGCGATTGGCGGCGGGTCTCGATCAGCCGCTCACCGAGACCGAGGTCGTCGAGCTCCGCGGCATCGGAGACCGCCTGGACCTCGCCGAGGTGCGCGAGGTCTATCTACCCCTGAGTCGGCTGCTCAGCCTCTACGCGACGGCCACGAAGCGCCTGGGAGCCGCGACGAGCTCGTTCCTGCAGGAGGACGATTCGACGACCCCGTTCGTGGTGGGAGTCGCGGGCTCCGTCGCGGTCGGCAAGTCGACCATCGCTCGTCTGCTGCGTGAGCTGATGAGTCGGTGGCCGGGCACCCCGCGCGTCGAGCTCGTCACGACGGACGGGTTCCTGCACTCGAACGCCGAGCTCGAGCGCCGAGGTCTGATGGACCGCAAGGGGTTCCCCGAGTCCTACGACCGGCGAGCGCTGCTCGAATTCCTCACCGAGGTGAAGAGCGGGGCCGCAGAGGTGCGGGCGCCGTTCTACTCGCACATGCGCTACGACATCGTCCCCGATGCGCACGTGGTGGTCCGGCGTCCTGACGTCGTGATCGTCGAAGGGTTGAACGTCCTGCAGCCGCCGCCCGCACCGAACGATGTGGCCGTCAGCGATCTCTTCGACTTCTCGATCTTCGTCGACGCCGACACCTCGCACATCGAGAAGTGGTACGTCGATCGCTTCCTCGCCCTGCGCCAGGGAGCCTTCTCGAATCCTTCGTCGTACTTCAACGTCTTCGCGCACCTCACCGACGAGGAGGCGATCACGACCGCACTCGGCTACTGGAACGAGATCAACATGCCGAACCTGGTCGAGAACGTGATGCCGACCAAGCACCGAGCGCGTCTCGTGCTCAACAAGGGCGTCGATCACAGCGTCGAGAGCGTGCTTCTCCGCAAGCTCTGAGCAGGCTCGAGGTTTCGTTCGGAACCTTCGCAAAAGTCCCGCCTTACTCTTGACCACATGTGTGGAATCGTCGGATACGTGGGCCCGCGCCCCAGCCAGGACATCCTGCTCGCAGGGCTCGCCCGTCTCGAGTACCGGGGCTATGACTCCGCAGGCGTCGCGGTCATCGACGGCGAGGGCTCGCTCGGCATGCGCAAGAAGGCGGGAAAGCTCGCGATGCTGCGCGACTCGCTGAAGGATGCCGCCCTCGCAGACGGCAACACGGGCATCGGGCACACCCGCTGGGCCACCCACGGCGGCCCCACCGACGAGAACGCGCACCCGCACCTCGCCGATGACGACAAGCTCGCCGTGATCCACAACGGCATCATCGAGAACTTCGCCTCGCTGCGTGACGAGCTGCTCGCCGACGGCGTGGCGTTCCGCAGCGAGACCGACACCGAGGTCGCAGCAGCGCTGCTCGGTCGTGAGTACCGCACCAACGGCGGCGACCTGCAGGGTGCGTTCCGCGCCGTGGTCAACCGCCTCGAGGGTGCGTTCACCCTGCTCGCGATGCACCAGGACCACCCCGGACTCGTCGTCGGCGCGCGACGCAACTCGCCGCTCGTGATCGGCCTCGGCGAGGGCGAGAACTTCCTCGGCTCCGACGTCGCCGCATTCATCGAGCACACGCGCAAGGCGCTCGCCATCGGGCAGGATCAGATCGTCTCGATCACGCCGGATGCCGTCACGGTCACCGACTTCGCCGGCACGCCGGTCCAGGCCGAGCCGTTCGACGTCTCCTGGGACGCCGCCGCCGCGGAGAAGGGCGGATGGTCCAGCTTCATGGCCAAGGAGGTCGCCGAGCAGCCCGAGGCGGTCGCCAACACGATCCGCGGTCGCATCCGGGGAGATCAGGTCGTCATCCCCGAGCTCGACGGCCTCGACGAGCTGTTCATCGGCATCAACCGCATCATCATCACCGCGTGCGGCACGGCCGCGTACTCGGCGCTCGTCGGCAAGTACGCGATCGAGCAGTGGGCGCGGATCCCCGTCGATGTCGAGCTGGCGCACGAGTTCCGCTACCGCGACCCGGTGATCGGCGATGACACGCTCGTCATCTCGATCAGCCAGTCCGGCGAGACCATGGACACGCTGATGGCCGTCAAGTACGCGCGAGAGCGAGGAGCGCGCACCCTGTCGATCTGCAACACCCAGGGAGCGACCATCCCGCGAGAGTCCGATGCCGTGGTCTACACGCATGCGGGTCCAGAGGTCGCGGTCGCGTCGACCAAGGCGTTCTCGGCGCAGATCACCGCTCTGCTGCTGCTCGGTCTGCACATGGGGCGCGTGCGCGGATCGGTGCAGGACGCATCCGTCGACGTCGCGGAGCTCACAGCCCTCCCCGAGAAGATCGCCAAGGTCCTCGAGAGCGAGCAGGAGCACGTCACGCAGCTCGCCGGCTGGATGGCCGACACCCGCTCCGTCCTGTTCCTCGGTCGCCACGTCGGCTTCCCGATCGCGCTCGAGGGTGCGCTCAAGCTCAAGGAGATCTCGTACATCCATGCCGAGGGCTTCGCCGCCGGAGAGCTCAAGCACGGTCCGATCGCCCTGATCGAACCAGGGCAGCCGGTCTTCGTCCTGGTGCCGTCTCCGCGCCACTCGGCCGTGGTCCACTCCAAGGTCGTCTCGAACATCCAGGAGATCCGTGCTCGCGGAGCGCGCGTGATCGTGGTCGCCGAAGAAGGCGATGCGGCGGTCCTGCCGTTCGCCGACGAGGTCATCCGGATTCCGCTCGCCGGAGCGATGTTCGAGCCGCTGCTCGCTGTCGTCCCGCTGCAGATCTTCGCCATGGCCCTCGCCACGGCCAAGGGCCTCGACGTCGACCAGCCGCGCAACCTCGCCAAGTCCGTCACCGTCGAGTAGACCCCGTCTCGGGGGTCGGGGCGGGGCAGGAGCCGAACGAAGCGGATGCCGCGACTAGGCTGAACGGGTGATCATCGGGACCGGCATCGACCTCGTGGACATCCCGCGGTTCGAGCGCACGATGGAGCGCACGCCGCGGCTGCTGGAGCGGCTGTTCGCGCCGGGGGAGCGGGCGCTGCGCCTTCCGTCCCTGGCAGCGAGGTATGCCGCCAAGGAGGCCCTGATCAAGACCCTGGGCGGCTCTGACGGGGTGCACTGGATCGAGATCGAGATTGCCTCCGAGGCATCGGGCCGCCCGCACTTCGTGCTGTCGGGCTCGACCGCCGACGTCGTCGCCGAGCGTGGGATCACCCGACTCCATCTGACCCTCACCCATGACGCAGGACTCGCCGCCGCGTTCGTCGTCGCCGAAGGAGAGCCCCTGTGACCGTTCCGTTCCGCGAGGCACGCATCGAGCTCGATGCCATCAGCGACAACGTCCGCCACTTCCGCCGTCTCACCGGCGTGCAGGTCATCGCGGTCGTCAAGGCGAACGCCTACGGTCACGGCGCCGCGGCCGTAGCCGTCGCGGCCCTCGCCGGCGGCGCGACCCGTCTCGGTGTCGCCGAGATCCCCGAGGCTCTCGAGCTCCGCCGCCAGGGCATCACGGCCCCGATCGTCGCGTGGCTGCACGCTCCGGGCGAGCGGTTCGATCAGGCGGCAGCTCATGACGTCGAGGTGGGCATCTCGTCGTTCGACCAGCTCGAGGCTGCCGGTGCCGTCGCGTCGGTCGATCGTCCGGTCGGCGTGCACCTGAAGTTCGAGACGGGGCTCTCGCGCAACGGCATCGCACCGGCCGACTGGCGGCGCGTGCTCGCCGAGGCCGCGCGTCTCGAGCGCATCGGACGGCTGCGCATCATCGGGCTCTTCAGTCACCTCTCGAACACCTCGCCTCAGGACGACCGCGAGGCCCTGGCGAAGTTCGAGGAGGCGGTCGCCGCGGCGGCCTCGTTCGGCATCCACCCCGAGATCCGGCACATCGCGGCGACCGCGGCCGCGATCGACCTGCCGGAGATGCGACTGGATGCGGTGCGCATCGGCATCGGCATCTACGGCCTCTCGCCCTTCGAGGACCGCTCGTCGGCCGAGCTGGGGCTTCGTCCTGCGATGACCCTGCGAGGCGCGATCGCCGCTGTGCGCCGCGTGCCCGCCGGCGCAGGGGTGTCGTACGGATACGACCACCGCGCCCCGCACGACACGACGTTGGTGCTCGTGCCGCTCGGCTACGCCGACGGGGTGCCTCGCCACGCCTCCGGACGTCTGCCGGTGTCGATCGGCGGTCGTCGGTTCACCAACGTCGGCCGGGTCGCCATGGACCAGTTCGTCGTCGACGTCGGCGATTCCCCGGTGTCGATCGGAGACGAGGTCGTGCTGTTCGGCGACCCGACCCTCGGGGTTCCCTCCGCAGCCGAGTGGGCCAACGCCGCGTCGACCATCGACTACGAGATCGTCACGCGCATCGGCCCGCGCGTGCCCCGGCGGTCGGCATGAGCGTCGACCCGGCCCTCCTCGGGCACATCGAGATCGAGACATCCGATGCCATGGAGCAGCTCGGCTTCCGCATCGGCGAGCAGCTCGAAGCCGGAGATCTGCTGATCCTCACCGGTCCCCTCGGGGCCGGGAAGACGACGTTCACTCGAGGGCTTGCGGAAGGACTCGGAGTGCGAGGGCCGGTGCAGAGCCCCACGTTCGTGATCGCACGCACGCATCCCTCGCTCGTCGGACGGGCCCCCCTGGTGCATGTGGATGCCTACCGCCTCGGCTCAGGCGCCGAGCTCGACGACCTCGACCTCGACCTCGCACGATCGGTGGTCGTGGTCGAGTGGGGACGCGGTATGGCTGAGGACCTGGCCGAGACCTGGTGGGACATCGAGTTCGAGCGCCCGGTCGGCGGCGACGACGATCTCGACCCCTCCGAGCTCGACGCGGATGCCCCGCGGCACGTGACGATCACGCGCGCAGGGCGCTCAGCGATCACCGGCTGAACGGCGACTACCCTGGAGAGGTGATCCTCGCCGTCGACACCTCCCTGGGCACCGCCGTCGCCCTCATCGACGACGACGGCACCCGTCTGTCCGACGCCTCGGCCGCCGACCCTCTCGGTCACGCGGAGGTCATCGGCGAGCTGCTCGTGCGAGCTCTCGGCGAGACCGGGAGCGGATCGATCGACCACGTGGTGGCGGGCATGGGCCCTGGCCCCTTCACCGGACTCCGCATCGGCATCGCGACCGCGCGCACGTTCGCGATGGGCCGCGGCATCCCGGTCGTTCCCGTGCCGAGCCACTTCGCCGCGGCGCTCACCGCGATCGATCGAGACGCCGTGACCGGCCCGTTCGCCATCGTCACGGACGCCCGCCGGCGAGAGGTGGCCGTCACCGTGTTCGAGGGGACGGATGCCGACGGCATCCCGAACATGGTCGCCGACACGGTGCTGGTCGCGCGGGTCGATGCGGACGAGCATCTCGGTGGCATCCGTCGCATCGATGTCGAGACGCTGTCGGCTGTCGACCTCGCCCGCGTGGGCGCCCGCGCGGTGGCGGCGGGGCGCACGCTCGCGGGGGCCGAGCCGCTGTATCTGCGACAGCCCGATGTCACCGTGCCCGGAGCGCCGAAGAAGGTGGGGCGATGACTCTGCGTGCAGCGACGCCCGACGACCTCGACGCCATCATGGCGATAGAGCATCGCTCGTTCCCGACCGACGCGTGGAGCTCCCAGGCCATGGCGCTGGAGCTCGCCAGCCCGCACGGCCTCTATCTGGTCGACGAGCACGACGGCGTCATCATCGGCTACGGCGGAGTCCGCGCGCTGCACGGGTCGAGTGATGCCGACATCCAGACCATCGCCTTCGACGCCGAGCACCGTGGCGCCGGTCGCGGGCGCGCGCTGCTGCGCTCGCTTCTCGACGCCGCAGCCGAACGCGGAGCCCGAGAGGTCTTTCTCGAGGTGCGCGCCGACAATCCGGGCGCCGAGGGCCTCTACCTCTCCGAGGGGTTCGAGGAGATCGGCCGCCGCCCTCGCTATTACCAGCCCGATGACGTCGACGCGATCGTGATGCGCCTCGTGCTGCAGCATCCGCGTTCGGCGCATCGTGACGAGCCTGCCGAGGATGCCGCGAAGGAGGCCACCGCATGACCGAGCCGCTGGTGCTGGGTATCGAGACGAGCTGCGACGAGACGGGCATCGGCATCGTCCGCGGACGCACGCTGCTGTCGAACACGATCGCGTCGAGCATGGACGAGCACGCCCGCTACGGCGGCGTCGTGCCCGAGGTCGCCGCCCGAGCCCACCTCGAAGCCCTGCAGCCGTCGATCGACGCCGCGTTGGCGGAGGCCGGGGTGCGACTCGACGACCTCGATGCGGTCGCCGTGACCAGCGGGCCGGGCCTCGCAGGGGCGCTCATGGTCGGCGTCGGCGCCGCGAAGGGCCTCGCCGTCTCGCTCGACAAGCCGCTGTATGCGGTCAATCACCTGGTGGGCCACATCGCCGCCGACATCCTCACGCCCGACTCCGAGCCTCTCGAGTACCCGACGATCGCGCTGCTCGTGTCGGGTGGGCACACGTCGCTGCTGCACGTGCGCGACCTCACGACCGACGTCGAGATGCTGGGCGAGACCATGGACGACGCTGCGGGGGAGGCGTTCGACAAGGTCGCCCGACTTCTGTCGCTGCCGTACCCCGGTGGCCCCGAGATCGACCGAGCGGCACTCGACGGAGACCCCGAAGCGATCCGGTTCCCGCGGGGTCTGTCTCGCGCATCCGACCTGGCGAAGCACCGCTACGACTTCTCGTTCTCCGGGCTCAAGACGGCCGTCGCACGCTGGGTCGAACGCTGCGAGGCCGACGGTGTGCCTGTGCCGGTCGCCGACGTCGCCGCGAGCTTCCGCGAGGCGGTCGTCGACGTGCTCGTGACGAAGGCGCTCGCCGCGTGCGCAGACCTCGGCGTGCCGCGCCTGCTTCTGGGCGGCGGGGTCATCGCCAACCGACGACTCCGCGAGGTCGCGCTCGCGAGGGCCGAGAAGGCGGGCGTGACCGTGCGCATCCCGCCGCTGTCGCTCTGCACCGACAACGGGGCGATGATCGCGGCTCTCGCTGCGGAGCTGATCTCGTCGGGCCGACGCCCGTCGACGCTCGCGTTCGGAGCCGACTCCACTCTTCCGGTCACCGAGATCCAGGTCGACGAGCGCGTCGCGGTGATGTGATGAGCGACGCGCCACGCACGCCCGATCCCGTGGGCGCAGAACCAGGGTCCGATGCCGTGCTGCCTCCGACCAGGATCGAGCGCCCCAGCGGCGAGGTCGAGCATCCGTCCGGTTCGGCGCGGATACCGGGGTCCCGCCGCGAGGGATACACGAAGCTGCCGACAGGACCGGTCGGAGTCGAACCGGTGGTCGTCAGCGGGCCCGTGGCAGACGACATCGGGCGCGGCACCGACTGGGCGCCGTCGACCGACGCGTCCGTCGTCGACGACACCCGCCTCGCGCCCTGGGCTCTGATGGCCGCCATCGTGGCCCTGGTCTCGTCCTTCTTCGTCGGCTGGGGCATACCGATAGCCATCGTCGCCGTGATCGCGTCGATCATGTCGCTGCGCCGACCGGTCGAGAGCCGCGCCATCGCACGCTGGGCGCTCGTGCTCGGTCTGTGCGCGACCGTCTACAGCCTCGGCTGGCTCGTCTGGGCCGGGATGCAGTTCGAGAGACTCGGATAGCGGATGCTCGACGCGGATGAATCCGTCGAGCTGAGGGCTCTCCAGGCGCGGGCCTACGGTCGAGCCGGTGCGCTGAATGAGGTCGAGGCCGCGCGGCTGCGCGAACTCGAGGCCGGCAAGCTCCGCCGGACGGAGCCGCCCGCACCGAGAGAACCGGAGCCGGCTGCGCCTGCACCCCCACACATCGAGCCCGCACACATCGAGCCCGCCGCGTCGACCGTCGTCGAGGGAGCCGGGGCCGCGGTGTCTGAGGACCGCACCACCGGGGCGCCCCACGGCGACTCCGCCCTCGCCGCGCTGCGACGGCACTGGCGTCTTGCCGTCGCGATCACCGCAGCCTTCATCGTGGTGGGCCTCGTGCTCGGCTGGCTGATCTTCGCCGATCGTGGTCCTGCCCCGATGCAGCTCAGTGCGCAGCAGGGGGAGTGGCAGAGCGCGATCGTCGCGTCGGGCGACTTCGACCCGGGTTCCGTGCGAGCCGTCGCCCAGGAGGAGGGCGTCGTGATCTGGTTCGCGACGAAGAACGAGAGCGCGGACGTGTGCCTCGTGCTCGGCCACGAGGACGCGACGGCTCCCGCGTGCACGACGCGGGAGCAGGCGACGATCCAGGGTGTGGACGCGACGCTCGCGAAGCCCGTGAGCGAGGCCCAGACCTACGACATCCAGGCGCAGATGTACCTCACGCAGGATGGCGAGCCCGCGGTCATCACCCGCAGCTACATCACGTCGTCGCAGTCGACGTCGATGTTCGCCAGCGAGGCGGAGGCGGAAGCCGCGACGACGCTCGCCGCGCAGACCGGATTGGATCGCCGCACGATCCTCGTCGTCGGCTATGACGACGAGGTGCCGATCTGGACCGGGATCGACACCTCCACCCAGCGATACTGTCTCGTCTATGACGGGTCCATGCCTGACCCTCCGATGGTGTGCGACGACAGCCTGATGCTCGCGGATGCGGACCGGACGCTCGTGCTCGACGTCGCAGACGACGGCGAGACGACCCGCTATGAGTACCAGTTCGGCTACGGTCAGCAGTACCTCACCGTGACGAGGGGCTGGGAGAGCGACGATGCTGCAGGAGAGTGAGTCTGCCGAGCTGCGCGCCCTGCAGGGCAAGGCCTATGGTCGCGACGGCGGCCTGACCGAGGTCGAAGCGGCCAGGCTGCGCGAACTCGAGTCCATGCGCGTCGAACCGGACGCGACGGTCCTCGCCGCAGCTGCGGCCGGCCCGGGCGCCGACGCGGTCGACGCCCCGCGTCGAGCAGAGGATGCTCCGCTCCCGCATGCCGAGCCGCCCGTCTCCGGCCCACCGAGCGGGAGCCCCGCCGATGAGGAAGCCGGCCGGCAGCAGCCTCGCGAGGCCGGCGGACTTCGCACAGCGATCCGACAGCACTGGAAGGCCGCTGTCGCCGCATCCGCCGCGATGCTCGTGATCGGTCTCGGCGTCGGATGGGCGGTCTTCGGGCACACCGGTGACGCCGTGGCGCTGACCTCCGAGCAGCAGCAGCGTCGCGCCGAGCTGCAGGCGGAGGGCGGGTTCGATCCCGGCAGCCTGCGCGCGATCGGACGGGACGAGGACGCCCTCGTCTGGTACGCCACCAAGGAAGACGGCGAGACGATCTGCATCACGCTCGACGCGGCAGGCAAGTCGGCGGATCAGTGTCAGCCGGCTGCGGATCTCGACAACGGGAACGGCATCGGCATCAGTGCGAGTGTCACCGCACCCGGCGAGGGCGAGGAGAGTCCGGAGGAGATCTGGGCATCCGCCGCGCGGGCGATGAACGGCGAGGTCGTCGGGATCATCCAGCGCTGGCGCTCGGACCAGAACTCCTGGCTGTCGCAGTTCCAAGGGGACGAGCGGGAACGGGCCGAGCAGCTGATCGAGGAGGGCTTCGAGGAGTACTCGTTCTCGGTCGTCGGCTACTTCCGCGATGCCCCTGTCTGGCGTGCACAGCGCCTCGAGAGCGACGACATCCAGGACTGTCTGATAATCGACGCCGTCGAGAGCGTCGAATGCCGCGTGTCGGGCGACCAGCAGTTCTCCGGCGACGGCATCGAGACCCGAGGGGTCACCGTCGACGAGACGGGGACCGTCGCCGCGGAGTGGAGCGTGCGCCTCGCCTACACGCCGAGCGGTACGCCATACCTCGTCGTCTCCGGCGACAACGCAGCAGTAGCCGCCGAGCAGACGGTGGAGCCGGGGGAGACGCTCGAGCTCGGCGGCGAGAAGCAGGATCCGATCCAGGTCGAGATCCCGTCCGACGACTCCGAGGGCTAGGGCGGCCTCGCCTGGCGCTATTCGGCGGCAGGCACCCGATCGGCGAGGATCGCGCGGCGCTGATCGCCGATGCGGGTGAGGATCAGCGTCGCCGCCTGATCGCCCCGCAGCGTCAGCTTCTTGCGGAAGGCGGCGGGGTCGATGTCCATACCGCGCTTCTTGATCTCGAGAGACCCGACATCGTTCGCCTTGAGGACGGCGCTGATCGCCTTGGGATTGGCAGGCATCGTCTCACGCACCCGGAACGACTGCACGAACGGACTCGTGAGCGCCGTGTCGGAGGTGAGGTACGCGATGCGCTCATCGAGCATCCCCGCGTCGAGACTGCGCGCGACGTCGCCGATCAGGCGCGCACGGATCACCGCGCCGTCCGGCTCGTGGAGGAAGGCGCCGAGCTCACGCACGGGCTCATCCTCCGCATCTGCTCCTGCGGTGAGCTCGTGCGAGCGCTCGCCGCGGATCACGAGAGCGGACCGGCGGATGCCGTCGCGAGCGAGCGCTCTCGTCCACAGCACCAGCTCGACGACGCTGCCCTCTGCGCTCACCCACTGCGCCTCGGCGTCGACGGGGAGCGAGTCCCGGTCGTGGCCGGGCCCGAGCTTGATGCCGGTCGAGGTGCGGGAGGCCACGTCGAATGCCCAGTCGAGCGGGGGAGAGTAGTCATCGGACGACACCCGCCGCGTCTCGCTGTGACCCCCGGTGCGGCGGGCCGGGTCCATCCAGATCGCCTGAGTCTCGTCGCCGTCGGCGGGCACGTGGGCCTCGGCGGTGCCGTGCGTCACGACCGCGCTGTCTCCGAAGGGCGCCAGGTTGTAGGCGGCGATCGCTGCGGTCACCTCGTCGGCATCCACGGCGATCACGTCGAGTCCGGCGCCCGCGAACGCGAGGGCGTCTCCGCCGATGCCGCAGCCCAGATCGGCGACACGGGTGATGCCGAGCCGCCGCAGCCGCTGCGCGTGCCGTGCGGCGACGTTCAGCCGGGTGGCCTGCTCGAGCCCGGCGCGGGTGAACAGCATCCGCGCCGCGAAGTCGCCGAACTTGCCCCTCGCCTTGGCGCGGAGACGTGCCTGCCCCACCACGGCGGAGACCAGCTCGGGGGAGTGCCCTGCGGCGCGCAGCCGAGACACGATCCGAGCGACGTCGGCGATCTCATCGACGGGGCCGAGCTCGTCCAGCGCCTTCAGGCCTTCGGGGGTGAGCAGGGCGCGCAGCTCGGAGATCTCCACGCCTCCAGCTTAGGCGGCGGCCAGTTCGTCCGATTGGCACTCGCATTGCGTGAGTGCCAGCGGAGCGCCTAGACTGAATTAGCACTCTCGGGTTGAGAGTGCGAAAAGTCTTCCTGTCAGCGTCAAGAAAGAAGAGGTAGACCGTGTCGGTTTCCATCAAGCCGCTCGAGGATCGCATCGTCATCAAGCAGGTCGAGGCAGAGCAGACCACCGCGAGTGGCCTGGTCATCCCCGACACCGCCAAGGAGAAGCCCCAGGAGGGCGAGGTCGTGGCCGTGGGCCCCGGCCGCATCGATGACAACGGCAACCGCGTTCCGCTCGACGTCGCCGTGGGCGACCGTGTTCTCTACAGCAAGTACGGCGGCACCGAGGTGAAGTTCGGCGCAGACGAGTACCTCGTCCTGTCGGCTCGCGACGTGCTCGCAGTCGTCGTCCGCTGAGACAACGTCTTCGGAAGGCCCGGATGCATCACGCATCCGGGCCTTCCTGCGTGTCCGGACCGTGTCAGACGACCGCGGCCGGATTCAGCGCGACTGGAGCAGATCGACGGCCGCCGCGGCAGCGCTGCCCGGAGCCGCACTGTATGCGAGGATCCGCTGGCCATCTCCCTCGGGTAAGTGAAGGACCTCGTAGCCGAGCGTGAGTTCGCCGACGACAGGATGGCGGAAGCGCTTGCTGCCGCTCGTGCAGAGCTTGACCATGTGTCCGGCCCAGAGCTTCGCGAAGTCGGGACTGCTCAGGCTGAGCTCGCCGATGAGTTCGGCGAGCTGTCGGTCGTCGACGAATCGTGCGGCGACGTAGCGCAGCGATGCCACGGCCACCGCGGCCTCTTCGTTCCAGTCGGCGTACAGGTCTCGTGTGTGCGGATCGAGGAACAGCATCCGGAGGTGATTGGGGCGCCCGGCCGGCCGAGACGGCGCATCGACCTCGATGTGGCCCGCCATCAGAAGGTGGCCGGCGCTGTTCCAGTCGAGGATGTCGTTGAAACGGCCCAGCAGCACAGCAGGAACTCCCATGGCGTGCAGCAGTTGCGAGGCGCCTCGATGCGGCTGCTCGGTCTTTCGGGGACGGCGGGGAGCGGCTGATCGCGGGCGTGCGAGCGCTCGGAGATGCGTATGCTCGTCGGCATCGAGCTGGAGCGCGCGGGCGAGACTGTCGATGACCGCGTCGGATGCGTTCTGCGACTGGCCCTGCTCCAAGCGGGTCAGGTAGGTGACCGAGACCCCGGCGAGTCGTGCGAGCTCTTCGCGACGGAGGCCCGGAACCCTGCGCCGGCCGAAGCTGGCAACCCCGACGTCGTCGGGGGTGACGCGATCCCGTCGGGAGCGCAGGAACTCGCCGAGCTCGGTCACCGGCCGTTCTGAGGCGGTCGGCCTGGTGAACGCGGGGTGCGGATCCATGGAGCCATTCTCCACGACCGCCGCACGCGCCGCCTGTCCCTGGCGGTGCTAGTCACGAGAGGGGACTGGTTGCCCCGCGCCGCGGGGCGGAGTCTGAGCAGCGTGACTCATACCGACTCGACTCTCCCCGCCACGGCGCCGCCGGCGACCGATCGCTTCACCCCGTCGCAGGCGCTCGCCATGGGCGTCCTTCTGACGGCGAACTTCACTCTCGCCGTCGACTTCTCGATCCTCAACGTCGCGCTGCCTCCGATCGGGCGGGAACTGGGGTTCGACACCGCGTCGCTCCAGTGGATCGTCACCGCGTTCGCGGTGTGCGCCGCGTCGTTCACCCTGTTCTTCGGGCGGGTGGCCGATCTGCTCGGGCGCAAACGACTGTTCATCGCCGGGCTCGCGCTGCTCGGTGCGGCGTCGGTCGTCGGCGGACTCGCGATCACACCGGGTGTTCTCCTGGCCGCCCGCGTCGGCCAGGGCGTCGCGACGGCGATGGTCACTCCTGCGGCTCTCGCGCTGATGACCACGATGTTCCCCGAGGGGCGGGCGCGTTCGCGGGCGCTCGGGCTCAACGGTGCGCTCATGGCGGCGGGCTTCACGGCGGGAGCGGTGCTCGGCGGGCTGCTCACCGGAGGCGTCTCGTGGCGCTGGGCGTTCTTCATCAACGTCGCGGTGGCCGCTGCAGCCCTGCTCGTAGGGGCGTTCGTCCTTCACGAGCCGCGTCGCGTCGCACGGGCTCGGCTCGATGTCGTCGGCGCGATCACCGTGACAGCCGCTCTGGTGGCACTCGTCTTCGGCATCGACTCCGCGGGGCGCGTCGGCTGGGGCGAACCGGGCACGTGGATGCCGCTCGGGGTCTCCGCGGTGTTCTTCGTGTTGTTCGCGCTCGCCGAGAAGAGAGCGATCGAACCGCTCGTCGCACCTTCGCTGCTGAGGAGAACCGAGATCGCCTGGGGCAACCTCGCCGGTCTCCTCGCCTTCGCCACTGAGACGTCACTCGTCTTCCTGCTGACCATCTATCTGCAGGAGATCCTCGGGTACACCCCGATCGCTGCCGGACTGATGCTCGGAGTGCTCGGTGTCGGCACCGTGCTCGGTGGCCTTCTCGCGCCCCGCGTCATCGGAAGGGTCGGATCGTCGCGCGCGATCGTCGTCGGGCTGATCGTGCAGGCCGGCGCCACGTTGCCGCTCACCTTCGCATCGGACGGGCATGCCTGGGCGATTCCGCTCCTCGTTCTGACGTTCCTCGGTGGCGTGGCGAATCTCGTCGCCATCGTCGGCTATGTCGTGACCGCGACGGGGTCGGTTCCCTCTGAACAGCAGGGCCTGGCGACCGGTCTCGTCACGATGAGCCAGCAGGTGGGCATCGCGCTGGGCACGCCGGTGATGGCGGCTGTGGTCGCGGCGTTCGCCGGCGCGGGTCTTCTCGCCGGGCTGCAGATGGCGATCGGACTCAATGCGGCGATGGCGCTCTCGACCGCCCTCCTCGTCGCGGTCGTGCTCAGGGGTCGGCGAGGCCGCTGAACGGCGGGGGAGGCGCCACCGTTGCATCGATTCCTGCCAATGTCCGGTCGGCGACGGCTTCGGGTGCGATGCCGCTCACCGACGGGCATAGGGTTGTGCGGTGACCCCGACGAACGCCGCCTCCCGAGCCACTCAGACGGCGGGAGTCGCGTACGCAGGGGGTGCGTATCTGCTCTGGGGCGTGCTGCCCCTCTACTTCCTTCTGCTCGCACCCACGGGGCCGTGGGAGGTCGTCGCGTGGCGGGTGCTGCTGTCGCTCGTCTTCTGTCTTCTGCTTCTCACCGTGATGCGCGGCTGGGCGGCGTTCGGCGCGATCATCCGGCAGCGGAGGCTGCTGGCATGGACTGCTCTCGCCGGCGTCCTGATCTACGTCAACTGGCAGGTGTTCCTCATCGGCACGCTCTCGGAGAACATCGTCGAGACGAGCCTCGGGTATTTCATCAACCCGATCACGACGGTGCTCCTCGGGGTGTTCGTGCTCAAGGAGCGCATCCGCAGGCTGCAGTGGGCCGCGATCGGCATCGCCGCCGTCGCGGTGATCGTGATCGTCCTCTTCTACGGCGAGTTCCCGTGGATCGCCCTCTCGCTGACGGCCTCGTTCGGGGTCTACGGACTCATCAAGAAGAAGATCGGCCCCGCAGTCGACGCGGTCAGCGGACTCACCCTCGAGTCGTTCTGGCTGATCCCGATCGCCGTCGTGCAGCTGATCCTCGTCGCCGCCACCCCCGACGGGATCACGATGGGCTCCCACGGCGTCTGGCACGCGGTGCTCCTCGCCTTCGCGGGAGTGGCGACGGCGGTGCCGCTGCTGCTGTTCGCCGCCGGCACCCGACGCATCAACCTGACCGTCATCGGGATGATCCAGTTCATCACGCCGATCATGCAGTTCATCATCGGCGCGGTCGTGCTCGGCGAACCGATGCCTCCCGAGCGGTGGGCGGGGTTCATCATCGTCTGGGTCGCCATCCTGGTGTTCGTGATCGACCTGCTGCTCGCCGCGCGGCGAGGGCGTCGGATCGCTCAGCCGGCACTGGTCTGAACTCCCGGTTCACGCCTGCGGAACTCGGTGTCGGATCGTTAACGCACCGAAACATCGGCGACCCCTACGCGAAGCCTTTCAGTCCTAGTGTTAGAGCACCCGACCGTGGTCACAATCCACGGCCAGTCACGCAAGGGAGCATCATGACCGCATTCACGCGCTCGCGCAGCGCCAAGATTCTCGCAGGAGTCGCGCTGCTGAGCGCCTCGGCGATCGTCGTCGCAGGCTGCAGCAGCACGCCCTCCGAGGAGCCGTCCGACGGCGGAGGCGGCGGATCGACGGCCGACCTCACGCTCGAGCTCGGCTCGCTGCTGCCGCAGACCGGTTCGCTGTCGTTCCTCGGCCCGCCCATGGAATCCGGCGTCGGCCTCGCCGTCAAGGAGGTCAACGACGCTGCTGCAGGTATCACGATCAACCTGACGGCTGAAGACGAGGGCGACACCGACACCAAGGCCTACGAGACGTCGATCAGCAAGCTGCAGAGCGCAGGCGTCACGGCCATCGTCGGTGCCGCGGCGTCCGGCGTCTCGCGTCTGATCCTCGACGGCAACGTCAGCGCAGGCATCCTCCAGATCTCGGCCTCGAACACCGGCCCCGACTTCACGGACTGGGACGACAACGGACTCTACTTCCGCACCGCTCCCAGCGACCTGCTGCAGGGCGAGGTGCTCGGCAACCTGATCGCCGAAGACGGGCACAAGACCCTCGGCGTGATCTACCAGAACGACGCCTACGGCACCGGTCTCTTCGAGAACATCAAGTCGACGTTCGAGAACGCGGGTGGCGAGGTCGTGGCCGACGCGTCGTACAACGTCGGTGACGGTCAGTTCGACGCACAGGTCGAGACCATCAAGGCGCAGAACCCCGACGCCGTCGCGATCGTGTCGTTCGACCAGTTCAAGACGATCGCTCCGCTGCTCGTGAACGCGGGCATCTCGCCGGACAAGTTCTACCTCGTCGACGGAAACCTGTCGGACTACGGCTCTTCGCCCGACACGAACTTCCCGTTCTCGCTCGAGGGCGCACAGGGCACCAAGCCCGGCCCGGCACTCGAGGATGACTTCACCGACCGTCTGCAGGCGTACTGGACCGGCGAGGGCAACCCCGAGGTCAACGACTTCACCTACGCGGCTGAGGCGTACGACGCCGTCGTGCTCGTCTCGCTCGCGTCGCTCGCGGCCGGCTCGACCGAGGGCGCGGACATCGCAGCGAAGATGGCTGAGGTCTCGGGTGGCACCGGCGACGGAGAGAAGTGCACCAGCTTCGCCGACTGCGCCGAGATCATCAACGGAGGCGGCACGGCCGACTACGACGGATACTCGGGCGAGATCACGTTCGACGAGAACGGCGACCCGCAGGGCGCCTCGATCGGCACGTACGTGTACGACGCCGAGAACCTGATCTCCCGCACCAACTGATCACGAGCGAAGGCCCCGGACTCAGCATCCGGGGCCTTCGTCGTGTCCCGAGCACCTGCGAAGGGCACGGGGGCCACCGAGCGTGGCCGACCCCCCCGTCCCGCAGGCCCGGACTGAGACCCGGACAGAGCCGCAGACAGAGAGAAGGGGCGGATGCTGCGGCATCGACCTTCGGATCGTTCAGCAGGTCGCGCCCTGTGCCCTCGTACGCGTCCTTGCCCTGGTCGAGCACGTAGCCGCGGTCGCAGATCTGCAGGCAGCGACGTGCGTTCTGCTCGACCATGATCGTGGTCACTCCCGCCTTGTTGATGTCGGAGACGCGGATGAACGCGTCGTCCTGGCGCACGGGGGAGAGGCCGGCGGAGGGCTCGTCGAGCAGCAGCACCGACGGGTCCATCATGAGCGCCCGCGACATCGCCACCATCTGGCGCTCACCGCCCGAGAGCGAGCCCGCGCGCTGCTTGAGGCGCTTGCCGAGCTCGGCGAAGATGCCGGTGACGAACTCGAGGCGCTCTGCGTAGATCTTGGGGTTCTGGTAGAGCCCCATCTGCAGGTTCTCCTCGATCGAGAGCGAGGGGAAGACGTTGTTCGTCTGCGGCACGAAGGCGACGCCGCGTTTGACGAGCTTGTCTGCTTTCAACCCGACGATGCTGTCCCCGTTCAGGGTGACGTCGCCGCCGCGGATGTTGACCATGCCGAAGATCGCCTTCAGCAGGGTCGACTTGCCCGCGCCGTTGGGGCCGATGATGCCGATCAGCTCTCCTTGACGTGCGACCAGGTTCGCGCCGTTGAGGATGTTCACTCCGGGGAGGTATCCGGCGTGCACGTCCTTGAGCTCGACGACGATGTCGTCGGGTGACGGCGACGACGCTGCGGGGGTGGCGGCGCTCATGCGGTGCCCTTCTGGTCGGAATCGCGGGTGCTCGTCGCTTCGAGCTCCGCCTCGGCTTCTGCTTCGATCTGCTCGCGGAGCTTGGCGGCTGCGGCATTCTCGATCACGGGGATGCGACCGGTGACGGCACCGAGATCGAGATCCTGGTGCGCGCCGAGGTAGGCGTCGACCACCGCGGGGTCTTCCATGACCTCGTCCGGGGGTCCCTCGGCGACGATGCGACCCTCCGCCATGACCACGACCCAGTCCGCGATGTGGCGGACCATGTGCATGTCGTGCTCGACGAACAGCACGGTCATCCCGAGGCCCTTGAGATCGAGGATGTGGTCGAGCAGCGACTGCGTGAGGGCCGGGTTGACACCGGCCATCGGCTCGTCGAGCATCACCAGGGTCGGGTCGCTCATCAGAGCGCGGGCCATCTCGAGGAGCTTGCGCTGCCCGCCCGAGAGCGATGCGGCGAAGTCCTTCTCCTTGGCATCGAGCTTGAAGCGGGCGAGCAGCTCGCGCGCCTTGCCCTCGATCTCCTGGTCCTGCTTGCGCCACAGGAACGGGAAGAGGCTCGACCAGAAGCCCTCGCCGCGCTGGCCCGGAGCCCCGAGCTTCATGTTCTCGAGCACCGTGAGGAGCGACAGCGACTTGGTCAGCTGGAACGTGCGCACCTGTCCCATGCGCGCCACCTTGAACGAGGGGACGCCCGAGAGGCTCACCCCGTCGAACGACCAGGTGCCGGCGTTGGGTTTGTCGAACCCGCACAGCAGGTTGAACAGCGTCGTCTTGCCCGCGCCGTTCGGACCGATCAGCGCGGTGATCGCGCCGCGCGGGATCTCGACGTGATCGACGTCGACGGCGGTCAGGCCGCCGAAGCGTCGCTGCACGGCGTCTGCCACGAGGATCGGATCGACCTTCGGCACGCCGGGGGCGGCGGGGCCCTTCGCGAGACCGGTGGTCTTGGGGCGTCGGATGCTCCCGGTTGCGGGCGCCGTCTCGGCGCTCTCGTCGGGGGTCAGTTCATTTGACAAAGGTCATCTCCCTCTTGTCTCCGAGGATGCCCTGAGGTCGGAAGATCACGAGCAGCATCAGGGCGATGCCGACGAAGATGAACACCAGGGTCGAGGCCTGGCTGTCGGACATCGGCAGGATTCCCGCCTTCGCCATGGACGGCAGCAGGTTGGCCATGAACGCGAACACGACCCAGAAGAGGATCGCGCCCAGCGTCGGGCCGAACACCGTGGCTGCTCCACCGAGCAGCAGGGCGGTCCACAGGAAGAACGTGAGCGAGGTCGTGTAGCTGCCGGGGACCACAGCCGACGGGAGGACGAACACGATCCCTCCGGCCGCGCCGATCACACCACCGACCACGAGCGCCTGCATCTTGTAGGCGAAGACGTTCTTGCCGAGCGAGCGCACGGCGTCCTCGTCCTCACGGATGCCCTTGAGCACGCGCCCCCACGGGCTGCGCATGAGCGACCAGACCAGCAGGATCGCGACGAGCAGCACGAGGAGTCCGAACACGCGGTTCCACAGGTCGTTCGCGCTGTAGGTCCACGGCCCGAACCCGTAGGTGCCCGGTGGGAAGGGGTTGGCATCGCGGAACCCGCCGTTGAACTGCGCGAGACCGTCGGCCGAGTTGGTGTACTCGTCGAAGATCTGGGTGGTGAAGAGCAGCCGCACGATCTCACCGGCCGCGATCGTCGCGATGGCGAGGTAGTCGGCTCGCAGCCGCAGCGTCGGGATGCCGAGGAGGACGGCGAACAGCGCGCCGCCGAGCAGGCCGATCAGCATGCCGATCCACCAGGGGAGACCGAAGGTCAGCACCGAGATGGCGTAGCCGTAACCGCCGATGGCCATGAAGGCGGCCATACCGAAGTTGAGGAGTCCCGCGTATCCGAAGTGCACGGCCAGACCGGTCGCCGCCAGAGCGTACGCCAGGGTGACGGGGCTGAACAGATAAGCGGCTGTGTTCGAGAAGATGCTTCCGAAGTCCATGGCGATCAGCCCAACCTTTCCCTGCGTCCCAGCAGGCCCTGCGGTCTGACGAGGAGGATCACGATGAGCACGACCAGGGCGCTCGCATACTTCAGATCCGAGGGGATCCAGAGGGTGGAGACCTCGACCGCGATGCCGACGATGAGGGAGCCGACGAGCGCGCCGAACGCGGTGCCGAGGCCGCCGAGGGTGATGGCGGCGAAGATGAGCAGCAGCATCTGCATGCCCATGTCCCACTTCACACCGGGGCGGAAGTACGCCCAGAGGATGCCGGAGATCGCCGCGAGGGTGCCGGAGAGGATCCAGACGTAGCGAACGACCTTGTCGACGTCGATGCCCGACGCGGCCGCGAGCTGCGGGTTGTCGGAGATCGCCCTGGTGGCCTTGCCGATGCGGGTGCGTGTGAGGAAGAACGCGACCCCGACGATCACGACGATGCTGACGACGATTCCGATCAGGTCGATGTACGACAGCGAGATCGGACCGAACCGGAAGGGCTCGGGGCTGGCACCGGGAAGCTGGCGGGTGCCGCCGCCGATCATGTACTGGAAGGCGTAGCGCAGGGCGAGGGACAGGCCGATGCTGACGATCATCAGCTGCACGACCCCGAGCCCTCGTCTTCGCAGCGGACGCCAGATGCCGGCGTCCAGTGCCCAGCCGAAGAGGCCGCCGCCGATGACAGCCGCGATGATCCCGAGCCACAGCGGCAGATGCCAGAAGCTCGTCGTCACGAGGGCGACCAGGCCGCCCCAGGTGACCATCTCGGCGTGCGCGAAGTTCGACAGCCGGGTGGTGCCGTAGATGAGCGCGGCGCCCATCGAGGCGAGTGCGAGCAGCAGACCGAAGTTCAGACCGCCCACGAGACGCGAGAGGAGCTGATCGATGAAGGACGTCGTCATCCTCTCGCCCTCGCCGAGGAAGAGGTTGAGGATCTTGGTGCCGGTCAGACCGAACTCGACCTCGAACGACGCCGTCGTGCCGGCGATGGGCTGAGTGCCCTCCGGCAGCTGCGCCGCGTCGACGATCACACCGTCGGGGAGCGTCTCCTCGTCGACGGTGAGCGTGTAGGTGTCCTTCTCGGGCACGTACAGGCGCCACTTGCCCTCTGCGTCGGTCTCGGTCTCGCCCTCGAAGCCGCCGCCCTCGATCGTCATGACGACGCCTTCGACCGGGTCGTCGTCGAAGGTGATGACGCCGGCGAAGTAGAAGTCGGTGATCTCCTGCCCGTCGTCCGTCTCTTCGGCGGAGGCCGCTGCAGGAGGCTGCAACCACAGGAAAGCGATGGCGAGGAGCGACGCGAGCAGGATGATGACCCACCGCATTCCGCTTCGATTCGCCGAGATCGTCGGACGCACAGAACCTCCAGCCCAGTACACAGGCCATGACGGAGTTGTGCATCGGCCCTGATGTACGACGGTATGAGCGTAATGTGTCGGCTCTGTTTCAACCAAGGCACGATCTGCTCACGGTGAGAACGATCCCATCACGAAGTTGCGAATCCGGAGCGTCTCCGCGTGTCGTGCTGCGCGGGAGCGCGCGACGGCCGGGAATTTCCTCAGGGTCCCGACGCTTAGAATTGGTACACCCTCGCCCCCAGATCGCGCCCGCAGGAGGACAATCCATGGACCAGCACGACCCCTTCGGCTTCGTCGGACTCACGTACGACGACGTGCTGCTCCTCCCGGGGCACACCGACGTCATCCCCAGCGAGGCCGACACCTCGTCGCGGATCACCCGCCGGATCTCGGTCGCGACACCGCTGCTGTCCAGCGCGATGGACACCGTCACCGAGTCTCGGATGGCCATCGCGATGGCACGAGAGGGCGGCATCGGCATCCTGCACCGCAACCTCTCGATCGCCGATCAGGCCGCGCACGTGGACCGCGTCAAGCGCAGCGAGTCGGGCATGATCACCGACCCGATCACGACGTCGCCGGATGCGACCGTCGAAGAGGTCGACGCGCTCTGCGCCAAGTACCGCATCTCGGGCCTTCCTGTCGTCGACCCCGACGGCCGTCTCGTCGGCATCATCACCAACCGCGACATGCGGTTCGTGTCGGGTTTCGAGCGTCAGACCACCTTCGTGAAGGACGTCATGACGTCGGAGGGACTCGTCACCGCACCGGTGGGCGTGGCCGCGGGCGAGGTCATCGCGCTCTTCGCGCACCACCGCGTCGAGAAGCTGCCGCTCATCGACGACGACGGCAGGCTCGCCGGCCTCATCACCATCAAGGACTTCGACAAGAGCGAGAAGTACCCGCTGGCGACGAAGGACGACCAGGGTCGCCTGCGCGTCGGCGCGGCCATCGGGTTCTTCGGAGACGCCTGGGAGCGCGCGGAGGCGCTGCGCGATGCCGGCGTCGACGTTCTCGTGGTCGACACGGCCAACGGCCAGTCTCAGGGCGTGATCGACCTCGTCAAGCGGCTCAAGGCCGACGAGAGCTTCGCGCACATCGATGTGATCGGCGGAAACGTCGCGACCCGCGAGGGCGCTCAGGCGCTCGTCGACGCGGGCGTCGACGCCGTCAAGGTCGGCGTCGGACCCGGCTCCATCTGCACCACGCGTGTCGTCGCGGGCGTCGGCGTGCCCCAGGTCACCGCCGTGTACGAGGCATCGCTCGCGGCACGCCCCGCCGGTGTGCCCGTGATCGCCGACGGCGGACTGCAGTACTCGGGCGACATCGCCAAGGCCCTCGTCGCCGGTGCTGACGCCGTGATGCTCGGCTCGCTGCTCGCCGGCACCGACGAGTCGCCGGGCGAGATCGTGTTCCAGTCGGGCAAGCAGTTCAAGCAGTACCGCGGAATGGGCTCGCTCGGAGCGATGCAGACACGCGGCAAGCAGACCTCGTATTCCAAGGACCGCTACTTCCAGGCCGACGTGCCGAGCGACGACAAGCTCATCCCCGAGGGCATCGAGGGTCAGGTGCCGTATCGCGGTCCTGTCGGGGCCGTCGCCTACCAGCTCGTCGGCGGACTGCGCCAGTCGATGTTCTACGTCGGTGCGCGCACCATCGAAGAGCTCAAGCAGCGCGGCAAGTTCGTGCGCATCACCGCGGCAGGGCTCAAGGAGTCGCACCCGCACGACGTGCAGATCGTGGTCGAGGCGCCGAACTACAAGCGCTGAGACAGAAGAGACAGAGGGCCGGATGCGACAGCATCCGGCCCTCTGTCGTGCTGCGCGGTCGTTGCGGTCTATTGATATGCCAGTATTTAGAGACACCCGCTCGACTTCCCCTCGAGCTCTCGGCGCGAAGGGCGCAGGGAGTGACATGCCGGACGCTGATCGGCAGGGGACTTCCCCAATGAGAGCCGCAGATATGCCCCAGGATGCTCCCCGCGTCCTCGTCGTCGATGACGACCCTGACGTCGCCCTGCTCGTGAAGACCGTGCTCGAGAGGCGGGCCGGCTGTGAGGTCGCGGTCGCGCACGACGGGCAGTCTGCCGTCGAGCGACTCGAGACCTTCACCCCTGACGTCGTCGTCACCGACATCGAGATGCCCGGTCTCGACGGGCTCGAGCTGCTGGCAGAGCTGCGTCGCAATGATCCCCTGCTGCCTGTGATCGTGATGACCGCGCACGTCTCGGTCGAGTACGCGGTGTCGGCCCTGCGCGCGCAGGCCGACGAGTTCCTCACGAAGCCGCTCGACAATCTGAAGCTCGTCGAGGCCGTGCAGCGGCTGGCGACCGAGGGCCGCGCGCGACGTGAAGCCGGCCGCACCAAAGAGGTCGTGCTCGCCATCGGCGCGCACCCCGACGATGTCGAGATCGGCGTGGGCGGGATCCTCGCGGCGCACGCCCAGGCCGGCGACTCGATCACCATCCTCACCCTCTCGCGCGGTGCGCGCGGTGGAGACGCCGACAGTCGGCAGCACGAGTCGCTCGCCTCGGCCGAGATCCTCGACGCGCGCCTGTTCGTGAAAGACCTCGTGGACACCGAGATCTCCGGCGGCGGTGCCACCGTGCGGTTGATCGAGGAGGTCGTTCAGGAGGTGCAGCCGACGATCGTCTACACCCACTCGTCCAACGACCGTCACCAGGATCACCGCGCCGTGAGCGAGGCGACGATCGCCGCGACCCGCAGGGTCGGCACCGTCGCCTGCTACCAGAGCCCCTCGGCCACCATCGACTTCCGTCCGACGCGCTTCGTGCGGATCGATCAGTACATCGCTCAGAAGCTGCGCCTGCTCGAGTGCTTCGGCTCGCAGACGGCGACGCGCGACTACCTGGACCCCGACTTCGTGACGGCCACCGCTCGATACTGGTCGCGTTTCGGCGGCGGAGCGGCCGTGGAGCCGCTCGAGGTCGTGCGCGAGACCGCCGAGTTCATCGGCGCCCACGAGCTCACTCGAAGGGAGAGCTGATGACCGCGCGCGTGCTGGTGACCGGTGCAGGAGGCCCTGCCGGCGTGGCCGTGATCCGCTCGCTCCTGCGCCGATCCGACCTCGAGGTCTTCGCGGCCGACATGGACGGCTGGGCCAGCGGGATCTACCTCGTCCCGCCGACGCACCGGCGTCTCGTGCCACCGGGGCGCGACGAGGAATTCGTCTCGACGATCGCCCGCATGGTCGAGGAGGACCGACTCGACCTCGTGATCTCCACGGTGGATGTCGAGCTCGCGGCACTCGCCGGCCGACGCGACGAGCTGGCCCCGGCCGTGCTCGCCGCGCCCTCGCAGGACACGCTCTCGGTGGCGCTCGACAAGCTGCTGCTCGCCGAGCGCTGCGAGGCGACGGGGCTCACCCCGCGCACCGTGCTCGCGGGTCCCGACGCCCGGGCGGTCGACTGGGAGTTCCCGGCCTTCGCCAAGCCTCGCCAGGGTGCGGGCAGCCGTGGCGTGCGAGTCGTCCCCGACCGCGCGGCGCTCGACGCGCTGCCCGAGGATGAGGGACTCATCGTGCAGGACTTCCTCCCCGGCGAGGAGTACTCGGTGGATGTGATCGCAGACGCCTCGGGTGCGGTGGTGGCGGCTGTGCCGCGCACCCGCGCCAGGGTCGACTCGGGTGTCGCGATCGCCGGACGCACGGTGCACGACGAAGATCTCGAGAGCGCCGCGGCGTCGATCGCGCGTGCCATCGGACTCGTGGGCGTCGCCAACGTGCAGCTCCGGCGGGACCGCGCAGGCCGTGCCGTGCTGCTCGAGGTCAATCCGCGGTTCCCGGGGGCTCTTCCGCTCACGATCGCCGCAGGCGTCGACATCCCCTCGCTCGTCGCCGATCTGTTCCTGGGGCGTGAGATCCCGTCGACGATCCCTTTCCGCGAGGTCGCCTCGGTGCGGTTCCTCGAGGACGTGATCCTCGACGTCGACGAGGTCCTCGTCTCCGCGCACGCGGGGCATCAGGAGGAGCTGTGACTCACGCGCTGCTCCGAGGCGATCATCACGTGCATTCGACGTTCTCGGACGACGCGGTCTCGACTCTCGCCGAGAACGTCGCGGCGGCATCCGCGGCGGGGCTCGCCACCGTGCGCCTGGTCGACCATGTGCGCCGATCCACACCCTGGGTGCCCGACTATCTCGCGGCCGTGCGGTCGCTGCAGGTGCCCGACGGTCTCACCGTGCTGACCGGGGTGGAGGCGAAGATCCTCGATGCCTCGGGTGACCTCGACATCCCCGAGCTGCCCACCGGGATCGACCGCATCCTGATCGCCGATCATCAGTTCCCCGGCGTCGACGGACCGCTCGGTCCGAGCGTCGTCCGAGAGCGGATCGAGGGCGGCTGGGCTCCGGAGGACGCGCTCGATCAGCTGGTCTCCGCGCTGATCTCGGCCATGCGCCGCCACCCGGGGAACCAGCTGGCGCACTGCTTCTCGATCCTGCCCAAGATCGGTCTCTCCGAGAACGACCTCGGTGCCGATCGCATCGCGGCCTGGGCGAAGACGGCGGCCGAGACCGACACGATCGTCGAGGTGAACGAAAAGTGGGGGTGCCCCGGCATCCCGCTTCTCGACGCACTGCACGGCGCCGGCGCCGAGATCGTCGCGTCGACCGACAGCCATGTGGCCTCCGATGTCGGACGCTATTCGCGCGTGGTGGAGATCCTCGACGGATGGAGGGCTCGCTGATGCCCGAGCTGAACTGGGTCGAGACCGTCGTCGTCGTGTTCCTGCTCCTCTGCGTGCTGGTCGGAACGCTGCCTGTCATCAACACGGGCCTGCAGTTCCTCGTGCTCCCGATCCATGCCTTCCGCAACCACTACGGCAAGGCAGCTCCGCACCACCCCCGCATCGCCGTGCTGATCCCCGCCTGGAACGAGGGGCTCGTGCTCGGGCAGGCGATCGAACGCCTCACGCAACTCGAGTACCCGGCCGACCGGCTGCGGATCTTCGTCATCGACGATGCGTCGACGGATGACACCCCGGAGGTGGTCGCGGCGAAGGCTGCGGCATACCCCGGACGCGTCGTGCACCTCCGCCGCGACAAGGGCGGCGAGGGCAAGGCGCACACGCTGAATCACGGGCTCGACATCGTGCTCGCGGACGAGTGGACCGAAGCGGTCCTGATCATGGACGCCGACGTGATCTTCGCGCGGGACTCGCTGCGGAAGATGAGCCGGCACCTGGCCGATGAGAAGGTCGGGGCCGTCACGGCCTACATCGCCGAGGGCAGCCGCGACCGCAACTACCTCACCCGGTTCATCGCGATCGAGTATGTCATCGGACAGCTCTCGGCCCGGCGCACCCAGAACGTCGGGGGAGCGATCGCGTGCCTGGCCGGCGGCGCGCAGCTGCATTCGCGGGCGAACCTCGAAGCCATCGGCGGTCGGATCCCGACCGGCACGCTCGCCGAAGACACGATGACGACGTTCGAGGGTCAGCTGGCGGGGCGCCGTATGGTCTTCGAGCCCCACGCGGTCGTGCTCGCCGAGGAGCCCCGCACCATCGACAGTCTCTGGAAGCAGCGCCTGCGGTGGGCGAGAGGCAACGTGCAGCTGACCTCGATCTACCGCCATCTCTGGTTCCGACCCAGCCGCGTGCACAACCTGGGCAGCTTCGCATTCGGTCTCGCGTGGTTCACCATCCTGCTGCTGCCGGCGTTCATGATCCTCGCCGCCACGGCGCTGCTCGTGCTGCTCGTCCTGCACAGCGACATCGCCGAGTTCGTCTTCCGGTTCATGTGGATCTCCGCAGCCTGCATCTATCTGTACTCGATGCTCTACGCGGTGCAGCTCGACGGGCGGATCGGCCGTCAATCCTGGCGCGAGGCGCTGATGTTCCCCGGACTCGGGGCTCTCATCCTGATGGCTATCGCGCTGTTCCCCTGGCTGTTCGAGGCGGGGCTGAGCGACCTCGGAATCGCCGTCACGGATGAGACCCGGTTCACCTGGGCGGTCATCTTCTATCTCTGGGGGCCGATCTCGATGCTCGGCATCTGGCTCGCACGCGCGGTGGAGCGACTGCCGGGCGGCCGCTTCTTCGCCGGCCTCCTGCTCTACGTCTGCGGGTATGGGTCGCTTCTGTGCGCCATCACCGTGGATTCGTACATCAAAGAGTGGCGCCACGCCGACGCCGCATGGATCAAGACCGAGAAGATCGGACGGGTCGACTCATGACCGAAGCACCTTCGAGAAGCGCCGAGGAGGAGGAGATCGCCGCCGACGCCCGTCGCGAGAAGCTCCTGATCCCGCAGGCGCTCCTCGCCATGGGCATCGTCGTCGTCATCGTGATCGCGCGAGAGCTGTTCCTGCGATGACCGCGCGGCCGCTGGCCCTCGTGGTCGAGGACAGCGCAGACCAGACGGCGCTGCTGAAGCGCTACCTCGACCGCGAGGGGTTCGACGTGTTCGCAGCGGCGGATGCCGAGACGGCGATCGCTGCGTTCGCGACGATCTCTCCGGCCGTCACGGTGCTCGACCTGCTGCTCCCCGGCATCAGCGGGACGGAGCTGGCGCGTCTCATCAAGACCCGCTTCCCCGACTGCTTCCTCATCGTGAGCTCGGTGCTCGACGTCGCGGACTACCCCGACGCCGATGCCGCGCTTCCCAAGCCGATCATCGGTGCGGATCTGCGAGCGCTCCTGCGAGAAGCGACACGATGACTCCGACCAGCACCGTGCAGCAGTCGATGGAGCGCAGCTGGCGCCGCTACTTCGACAACCCGACGCCGCTGATGAAGCAGGGGCCGACGGCGATCGCGGTCGCCATCGCGGCCGTGCTCATGTGGACCGTCCCGGGGATCCCGGTGACGGACACGGCTGTCGCGGTCTTCGGGCTCGTCACCATCGCCGCCGTCACAGCGCTTGCGGCCGTGCTCTCGGTGCGGGGTGTGTACGAGGGCTGGATCGTGATGCTCATCCCGATGATCGACATCGTCGCACTGGGAGCCATCCGGACCGGCACCGGAGGGCCGGCATCGCTCTTCTCCTCCTTCGTCCTCCTCCCCGTGGTCTGGATCGCCGCCGCTCCCGGTCGCAGGCAGGTCGTCATCGTGGGGGTCCTCTCGTCGATCGCCCTGGTCATGCCGAACCTCATCGACCCGCCGGAGGCCCCGGCCGATTGGCTGCGCGGTGTGATCGGTCCGCTGGTCTTCGCGACGGTGGGGGCCATCGTCAACGAGCTGTCGCGCCAGCAGCGTCTTCGCACCACCCAGGCCGAGGCCCACGTCGTCGAGCGCACGTCGGCCCTGGCGGCCAACGAGGAGATCCTCGAGCAGCTGAAGTCGAGCGAGCAGCAGTACCGCGCGCTCTCCGAGTCCTTCACGAGCCTGTGGAACTCGATCACCGGACAGGCCGTCATCGCCACCGACAACCACGGAACCATCACGGCCTGGAATCCGGGCGCTGTGCGGCTGCTCGGCATGGAGGTGCCCGACGCGCTCGCCGCGGTGCAGATCGACCGGTTCTTCCCCTCGCACGCGCTCGCCCCGTTCGTCCCCGAGCATGGGCCGACGCCGGGCGATGAGCTCCACCCCGGGCTGCGCGCACTCTTCGACGACGCTGACGCCGGGCTGCCGGTGGATTCGCACATCGACGTGGCGAGGGAGGGCGGGTCGACGGTCCCCGCCCGCGTCACCGTCACCCCCTACCAGGACTCCGACGGTTCGCGACATGGCTACCTGCTGGTGATCACGGACGAGACCCGGGCGGTCGAGGTCGCACGCATGAAGGACGAGTTCGTCGGGATGATCTCGCACGAGCTGCGCACACCGCTGAGCGCGATCATCGGATTCCTCGACCTCCTGCAGAACGATCCGGCCCAGCCGCTCACGTCGGATCAGCAGGAGTTCGTCGACATCATCGAGCGCAACGCGCAGCGGCTGTTGAATCTCGTCGGCGACCTGCTCTTCACCGCCCAGGTCGAGTCCGGTCGCTTCCCGCTCGAACGCCGAGAAGCCGACGTCGCCGAGCTGGTGCGCAGCGCCGTCGCGTCTTCGGGGCCGCACGCGCAGCGGCAGGGCATCGAGATCCTCGCCGAGGTCCCGACGAGTCCGGTGCTGATGACCGTGGATTCGGGACGTATCGGGCAGGCCCTCGACAATCTGCTGTCGAACGCGATCAAGTTCACCGCTGCGGGAGGGCGGGTGACCGCGAGCCTGCGCGAGGTCGACGGAGCCGTCGAGCTCGCGGTGCGCGACACCGGCGTGGGGATCCCCGAAGACGAGCAGGGCATGCTGTTCACCCGGTTCTTCCGCGCGTCGACCGCGACCCGGAACGCGGTGCCCGGCGTCGGGCTGGGGCTCACGATCACTCGGGCGATCGTGCTCGCCCACGGCGGCTCGATGGATGTGACGAGCAGGGAGGGCGTCGGCACCGAGTTCCGGATGCTTCTCCCGGTGGCGCCCCGCACCGAGGCGATCCAGGTGGTCGGCCGTCGCTCCTGACCCGCCGTCGGCTCCGGCAGCTGATAGCCTGGTCGGCTCGCCATGCGGGCGGAAGGACGGCCACGCACGGTGAGATACATAGATGTTGCAGGGGTCTCGCTGACCCTTCCTGACGGCAGACCGCTGTTGGACGAGACGACGTTCCGCGTCGGAGCCGGTTCGACGAGCGCGCTCATCGGACCCAACGGGGCAGGCAAGACGACGCTGCTCCGCATCATCCGAGGCGATCAGGCCGCAGACGCCGGAGTCGTGACGATCGACGGCGGGCTCGGTGTGATGGATCAGTTCGTCGGCCACGGCGAGGCCGGCCAGACCGTTCACGAGCTGCTCGTGAGAGTGGCGCCTCGGCGCATCCGTCAGGCGGCGGTGGCTCTCGAGGCGGCGGAGGACGCGGTGATCGAACGGGATGAGCACGACACCCAGATGGCCTACGCGACGGCGATCGCGGAGTATGCGGACGCCGGCGGGTACGAGCACGAGACCGTGTGGGATCAGTGCACGGTCGCCGCTCTCGGCGTGCCCTACGAGCGTGCGCGGTTCCGCGACCTCACGACGCTGTCGGGCGGCGAGCAGAAGCGGCTCGCTCTGGAAGCGCTGCTGCGCGGACCGGACGAGGTGCTGCTGCTCGACGAGCCCGACAACTACCTCGACGTGCCCACGAAGCGCTGGCTCGAGGAGCAGCTGAGACAGACGCCGAAGACCGTGCTGCTCGTCTCGCACGATCGGGAGCTGCTGGCGCGGGCGGTCGACCGCCTGATCACTCTCGAACCCGGCGGTGCCGGTGCTTCGGCATGGGTGCACGGTGGCGGGTTCGCAACCTACCACCAGGCGCGCAGCGACCGCATGGACAGGCTCGACGAGCTCCGCCGTCGGTGGGACGAGCAGCATGAGAAGCTGCGCACCCTCGTCGCGAACCTCAAGGTCAAGGCATCGGCGAACGACGGGTTCGCGTCGCGGTATCAGGCGGCACAGACCCGTCTGCGCAAGTTCGAGGAGGCGGGCCCGCCGGAGGAGCGGCCGCCGGCTCAGGACTTCGACATGCGACTGCGCGGAGCACGCACCGGCAAACGCGCGGTGGTCGCGCAGCGGCTCGAGCTCAGCGGCCTGATGCGGCCGTTCGATGCCGAGGTCTGGTACGGCGATCGGGTGGCGGTGCTCGGGTCGAACGGCTCGGGCAAGTCGCACTTCCTCCGCCTGCTCGCGCGCGGAGGCAGCGACCCGGATCCGTCGCTGGGCCACGTGACATCCACGGGGGAGCAGCTGGCTCCCGTCGATCACAGCGGGCGGGCCACGCTCGGCGCGCGCGTCGTGCCGGGGCTGTTCGCCCAGACGCATGCGCATCCGGAATTCGTCGGCCGCACTCTGCTCGAGATCCTGCACAGAGGCGACGAGCGGCGGGCGGGGATGCCGAGGGACGCAGCCAGCTCGGCGCTCGACCGGTACGGGCTCGTCCGCCAGGCGCAGCAGGCCTTTGAATCGCTCTCCGGCGGGCAGCAGGCGCGGTTCCAGGTGCTGCTGCTCGAGCTGTCCGGCGCGACGCTGCTGCTGCTCGACGAGCCGACGGACAACCTCGACATCGAGTCGGCGGAGGCCCTTGAAGACGCCCTGCAGCGCTTCGAGGGAACCGTGCTCGCGGTCACCCACGATCGCTGGTTCGCGCGCTCGTTCGACCGGTTCCTCGTGTTCGGGTCAGACGGCGAGGTGTACGAGTCCGACGCTCCGGTGTGGGATGAGCGTCGGGTGGCGCGGGCGCGCTGAGTCAGGACAGGCGGAAGGGCGCAGCCGCGAGGGCCGTCGGGTCCAGCGCAAGGTCTGCGAGCGTCGCGCCGACCCCCGGTGCGAACTTGAACCCGTGACCCGAGAAGCCTGCACCCACCACGATCCGTCCGCGCCGATCGAGCACGAAGGCGCTGTCATCCGTCGAGGTGTAGGTGCAGCTGACGGGAACGGCGGATGCCGGGTCGAGACCCGGCATCCACTCGCGCACGTAGTCCGCGAGAGCCCCCGCGTGCGTGACCGCGTGCGGACGGGCATCGGGGTCGACGACGTCGCCCACGCGGTGGAAGCCGACCTTGACGCCCTCGCCGGGGGTCGGCATGCCGTAGACCGTCGCCGGGTGGAGGTCGGGGTCGACGTAGTGATTGAACGACGGCCACACGTCGTCCCCTCTGGGGCGGAAGTGCGCGGGGAACTCCTCGGTGACCTCCAGCCGAGGCAGGCGGATGCCGGGCAGCATCCGCTCGGTCCAGGCGCCGACCGTGACGACGACGACGTCTGCCCGCATCCGCTCTTCGGACAGCATGATGTCGACGCCCTCGTCGGTCTCCTCGATGCGCGCCACCGGGGTCTCCCAGCGCACCTCGCCTCCCGCGGCCACGATGCGTCGTTCGAGCTCACCCAGCGCGGCGGATGCACGGGCGACACCGGCATCGCGGGAGAACAGCACATCATCGCCGAAGCGCATGCCCGACCAGCGAGACGATGCCTCGCCGGCCGTCAGCGTCTCGGCGTGGATGCCGCGATCGATCAGACGCCGCTCGATCACGGCGACGTCGACATCGCCGTGGGTCACGAGGCCATGGAGGCGCAGCAGCGGCTCGCCGTCGACCTGCCCCAGGGCATTCCACCCCTCACGCGCGCGCACGAGCAGGTCGAGGTAGTGCTCTTCGTCGTAGGCGTTGTTGAAGTTGCGTGTCGCGCCGTGCGAGGCCCCCTGGTGGTGTCCGCGGGCGAAACGGTCGAACACGACAGGCTTCAGCCCTCGCCGGGCGAGCTCCCACGCGGTCGCGAGGCCCATCACGCCGCCGCCGATGACGGCGACCTCCATCGAATCCGACATATTGCCTCCCGAGCTCCTTCTCAGTCTCCCAGCCGTCGGTGTCATCGCGTGCGCCCGGTAGTCTGGAGTGGTGACCATGGAGATCGAGCTCGGCCGAGGCAAGCGTGCGCGTCGCGCGTACACGTTCGACGACATCGCGGTGGTGCCCTCGAGGCGCACCCGCAACCCGGAGGACGTGTCGACGGCCTGGACCATCGACGCCTTCGGATTCGGCATCCCGGTGCTCGGCGCCCCGATGGACTCCGTCGTGAGCCCGCAGACGGCGATCATGCTCGGGCAGCTCGGCGGACTCGGCGTCCTCGACCTCGAGGGCCTGTGGACCCGCTACGAGAACCCCGAGCCGCTTCTCGCCGAGATCGCCGCCCTCGACGAGGGCGAGGCGACCGCGCGCATGCAGCAGCTCTACTCCGAGCCGATCAAGCCGGCGCTCATCACGCAGCGCCTCGCCGAGATCCGCGAGGCCGGCGTGACCGTCGCCGGATCCCTGACCCCGCAGCGCACGCAGGAGTTCTACGACACCGTCGCTGCGGCCGGCGTCGACCTGTTCGTCATCCGCGGCACCACGGTGTCGGCCGAGCACGTCTCGAGCGTCGACGAACCGCTGAACCTCAAGAAGTTCATCTACGACCTCGACGTGCCCGTCATCGTCGGCGGAGCCGCCACCTACACCGCGGCACTGCACCTCATGCGCACGGGCGCGGCCGGCGTCCTCGTCGGATTCGGCGGGGGAGCGGCATCGACCACCCGGGCCACGCTCGGCATCCATGCCCCGATGGCCACGGCCGTCTCGGACGTCGCCGCCGCCCGTCGTGACTACCTCGACGAGTCCGGCGGACGCTACGTGCACGTGATCGCAGACGGCGGCGTCGGCACCTCCGGCGACATCGTCAAGGCGCTCGCGATGGGCGCCGACGCGGTCATGCTCGGCGTCGCGCTCGCCCGCGCCACGGACGCACCGGGTCGCGGCTTCCACTGGGGTCCCGAAGCGCACCACCCCAAGCTCCCGCGCGGCCGCCGCGTCGAGGTCGGCGGCATCGGCACGCTCGAGGAGATCCTCTACGGTCCTGCCCCCGTCGCCGACGGCACGTCGAACCTGATCGGGGCGCTGCGCAAGTCGATGGCCACCACCGGATACTCCGACCTCAAGGAGTTCCAGCGGGTCGAGGTCGTCCTCGCGCCCTACGAGGCCTGAGCCACGCACGACGCTGTGACTTCTGCTGCTCTGTTCCCGCCGACCCTCCGAGAGGTCATGCTCCGGGGACGCTGGATCGGGATGCTCGTGCTGTGCCTGGTCGTCGCCGGCGTGTTCGCGTGGCTCGGCCAATGGCAGCTCGAACGTGCCATCGAGACCGATCCGCCGCCCGCCGGAGCGACCGAGCAGGTGCGGCCGCTGACCGATGTCGTCGAGCCGGGGCAGTATCTGCCGGAGCCGCTCGTCGGGCAGAAGGTCGAGACGACCGGAACGTGGATCCCCGATGACTTCCTCATCGTGTCGAGCCGATTCAACGACGATGTCGAAGGCTATTGGGTGACCGGTCAGCTGCGAGTCGCGGAGCGCACGTCGATAGCGGTCGCGATCGGCTGGACCGCCGACCGCGCGGTCGCCGATGCGGCCGTGGCGGAGCTGAACGAGGGCGACGCAGAAGCATCGATCGTCGGACGCGTCATCTCGGACGAGGGCCCCTCCCTGCCACCGAAGGACGATCCGCAGCGCATGGACCGGATGTCGACCGCGGCGCTCCTCAGCCACTGGCACGACGTCGACGACCTGGATGTCTATCGGCCGTACTTGGCCTCCGTCACGGCGACGGCGGGTCTCACCGACATCTCGTCACCGGCGCCCGACGAGCAGTCGCCGGTGAACTGGCTGAACATCTTCTACGCGGCGGAATGGGCGATCTTCGCCGGGTTCGCGTTCTACCTCTGGTACCGACTCGCGAAGGACCAGTGGGAGCGCGAGGTCGAGGAGTTCGAGGACGCAACCGCCGGCACCGGCGGGACGGCCTGAGTCACCGCGCATTCGCGCGATCGGCCGCGCGCATCTGAGCGCTTCTCCACGCGATATTCCACCTTCGTCAGGGGCCCTTTGGGACGTTCGGTGAGGGCTTGGTTACCAATCGGAAAACTCCGTTGAGGATGTCCGAAGGCGTCCGTATGCTCGCTCACATGTGCGTCGGCTGAGAGCTCGCACAGACGCGGTTTCACGAGAGCCGTCGCCAGACCATACCCGAGGAGACAACACAGATGATGTCCGCTCCCGACGCCGCGAACCAGCAGGTTCCCGGGTCAGATCGCAGAAGTCGGGGGCGTCTCGGCGTCCTCGCCGCCACCTGCGTCGCAGCTCTCGGCGCCAGCGCCCTGATCGCCGCGCCAGCCTCCGCAGACGTCTCAGGGACGGGGGTGGTGATCAACGAGGCGTACCTCTCCGGAGGCAGCGCCGGTGCGGCGTTCACGAACAAGTTCATCGAGCTCTACAACCCCACGGCCGCGCCCGTCACCCTCGACGGGCTCTCGCTGCAGTACCGATCGGCGACGGGAACGGGAGGCTCCAACGGAGTCGCACCGCTGACCGGCGTCATCCCCGCCGGGGGCCACTATCTCGTGCAGGCAGGCAGCAACGGAGCCAACGGCGCCGCCCTCCCCACGGCCGATGCCGTGAGCACCCTCAACCCGAGCGGCACGAACGGCACGCTCGCACTGGTCGAGGGCACGGCGGCGGTCACGCTGACCCCCGGCTCGGTCACCGGGGTCGACGGCGTCATCGACGTGCTCGGCTACGGCACCTCGAACACCTTCGAGACCGCAGCGGCGACGCCGCCCACGGGCAACACCGACGTGAAGTCGCTCAACCGCACCGGAGGCAAGGACACCGACGACAACAAGGCCGACTTCAGCCTGTCGCCGACCATCACGCCGCAGAACGCCGGCGCGGTTCCCGATCCCGACCCCGAGCCCGAACCCGAGCCCACCGAGGTGTCCATCGCCGACGTGCAGGGCACGACCGACGTCTCGCCGCTGAACGGCCAGACCGTCACGGTCGAGGGTGTCGTCACGGCCGACTACCGGACGGGCGGCTACAAGGGCATCGTCATCCAGACCGAGGGATCCGGCGGAGCGACCGACGCCACACCGGGAGCATCGGACGGCGTCTTCGTCTTCCTCAACGCGCTCGCGCCCACGCTCGCGATCGGCGACCTCGTCTCGATCACCGGCTCGGTCAGCGAGTACTTCGGCCAGACCCAGATCAACCCGACTGCGCTGTCAGGCATCTCGGTGGTGCAGGCAGCGGCCGGTGTTCCCGAGGCCACACCTCTGCCAGACGTCACCGTCGGCACCGATCGCGAGCAGTACGAGAACATGTACGTGGCGCCCGCGGGCACCTACCGCCTCGCGTCCAGCCACCAGCTCTACAACTTCGGCACGCTCTGGCTGAACGCCGGAGCCGACCTGAACGTCAAGAGCACCGAGACCGTGCGTCCCGGCGCCGAGGCCTCCGCGATCGCGGCGGCGAATCGGGCCAACCGCATCCTGCTCGACGACGGATGGTCGATCCAGGTCTCGAACAGCGGGCACCCGAACGACCAGCCGTACTTCACGAAGGACGTCGTCGTCCGCAACGGCGACACCGTCGACTTCAGCGACAGCGGATATGTGCTCCAGTACGGTTTCGACGACTGGCGTCTGCAGCCGGTCGTGCCGATCGACAGCACGTCGTCGGCCGACCTGAAGGCGGGCTTCGAGGCGACGAACCCCCGCCCCGACACGGCACCGACCGTGGGCGGCGACGTGCAGGTCGCGTCGTTCAACGTGTTCAACTACTTCACGACGCTCAAGAGCGAGAACTCGAACGCTCGGGGCGCGGCGAACGCGGCCCAGTTCGACATCCAGAAGTCCAAGATCGTCGCGGCCATCAACGGGCTGGACGCAGAGATCGTCTCTCTCATGGAGATCGAGAACTCGATCAAGCTCGGCGGCTCGCTCGACGAGGCGCTCGCCGATCTGGTCGACGGACTCAACGATGCTCTGGGCAGCGAGGAGTGGGACTACGTCCGCACCCCCGACGAGCTGAACGACTCGGCGACCACGGACTTCATCACGAGCGCGATCATCTACAAGAAGGACGACGTCAGCACCGTGGGCGAGAGCCTCACTGTCACGGACGAGACGGTGTGGGGCAACGCCCGCGAGCCGATCGCGCAGGCCTTCGACATCGACGGCCGTGTGGTCACCGTGGTCGCGAACCACTTCAAGTCGAAGTCGGCGCCCGAGGGCGGGGGCGCAGAGCCCGCAGACGGACAGGGCTTCTTCAACGCCGACCGCGTGAAGCAGGCGAACTCGCTCAAGGGGTTCACCACGGAGATCGAGGAGACCACAGGAAGCAGCGACATCCTGCTCATCGGCGACTTCAACGCCTACGCGAAGGAAGACCCGATCGAGGTCTTCACGAGCGAGGGCTGGAGCGATGTCGCGCGCGAGAAGGCACCCGACGAGCACACCTACTCGTTCGACGGCGAGCTCGGCTCGCTCGACCACGTGCTCGCATCGCCGTCGCTGGCCGCGTCGATCACGGGCGCGGGGGTGTGGAGCATCAACTCTCCGGAGTGGAGCGATCGCGGCTACGCGTTCGGTGCCACCGAGGCGGGGACGCCGTTCCGCTCCAGCGACCACGACCCGATCATCGTCGGCGTCTCCTCGGAGATCCCGCCGGTGAGCATCGACGTCGTCACGATCAACGACTTCCACGGTCGGATCGAAGCCGACGGCGCTGCCGCCGGTGCCGCAGTGGTCGCGGGCGCCGTCAAGCAGTTCCGTGAGGAGAACCCGAACACGATCTTCGCCGGAGCCGGCGACCTGATCGGCGCGTCGACGTTCACCTCGTTCATCAACGACGACAACCCGACGATCGACGCGCTCAACGCTGCAGGTCTCGACGTCAGCGCGGCGGGCAACCACGAGTTCGACCAGGGCTGGGAGGACCTGCGCGACCGTGTGCAGGACCGCGCGGACTGGGAGTACATCTCGTCGAACGTGTTCGTGACAGAGACCGGCGAGCCCGCGCTCGCCCCGGCCTGGGTCAAGGAACTCGACGGCGTGCGAGTCGGTTTCGTGGGGGCTGTCACGGAGGACCTCGACTCGCTCGTCTCCCCCGAGGGCATCGCCGATCTCGAGGTGCGCAGCATCGTCGACTCGGTGAACGCCGTGGCCGACGACCTGCGTGACGGGGATTCCTCCAACGGTGAGGCGGATGTCGTCATCCTCCTCGTCCACGAGGGCGCGTCCAGCGTCGAACTGTCGAGCATCACTCCGGATTCGCCCCTGGGCGAGATCGTCTACGGGGTCGATGAGGATGTCGACGCGATCGTGTCGGCGCACACCCACCTCGCGTACAACCACGTCATCGACGGTCGTCCCGTCGTCTCGGCCGGCCAGTACGGCGAGAACCTGGGGCTCATGAACCTCCAGGTCGACCCGAAGACGAAGGACCTGATCTCGATCACGAACGAGATCAAGCCCCTCACCGCCGCCGGCCAGCCGCTCTACCCAGCGGTTCCGGAGGTCGCCGACATCGTGGCGAAGGCGAAGGCCGAGGCGGATGTGCTCGGTGCGGTGAAGGTCGGAGACATCACGGCCGACTTCAACCGGGCTCGCCAGACGAACGGCTCGGAGAACCGCGGTGGCGAGTCCACCATCGGCAACTTCGTCGCCGACGTGCAGAAGTGGTCCACCGGTGCGGACATCGCGCTGATGAACCCGGGTGGCATCCGTGCGAACCTGACATACGCGTCGTCGAATGCGAGCGACCCGAATGGCAACGTCACCTACCGCGAGGCGGCGACGGTGCAGCCGTTCGCCAACACGCTGGTGACGTTGACGCTCACCGGTGTGCAGCTGAAGGGCGTGCTCGAGGAGCAGTGGCAGCCCGCAGGGTCGGCCCGTCCGTTCCTCAAGCTCGGCGTCTCGGAGGGGCTCGTCTACACGTACGACCCGGCCGCGGCCCAGGGCTCGCGCGTCACGTCGATCACCCTCAACGGAACCGCGATCGACCCGGCGGCGAACTACACGGTCGCAGCCAACTCGTTCCTCGCCGCGGGTGGAGACAACTTCTTCACCTTCAAGGAGGGGACGGGCAAGCGCGACACCGGCAAGATCGATCTGCAGTCGATGGTCGACTGGTTCGACGCGAACAAGACGGCGACGCCCGACCTCGCGCAGCGTGCGGTGGGTGTCTCGGTCAGCGCGCCGGATGCCGACGGCTACAGCGCCGGCGACCAGGTGACCGTCGCACTCTCGTCGCTGGCGTTCAGCGCGGGGGAGCAGGCGCCGGGTGAGGTGACTCTGTCGCTCGGCGGCACTCAGCTCGCCTCGGGTGCAGTCGACCCGACCATCGTCGACACGACCGACGAGGTGGGGCGCGCGTCGCTCAGCTTCGCGGTTCCCTCGGGCGTCTTCGGAGAGCAGCTGCTCACCGTGGCCGTCGCAGGTACGGGGACGACCGTGCAGGTGCCGTTCACGATCGCGGGTGAGGAGCCGGTCGAGTTCGCCGGCTCCATCGACCTCGGATCCTCGAAGGTGGCCGCCGGCAAGAAGCTGAAGATCACCGGTGAGGGCTACGAGCCCGGCGAGACCGTGACCGTCGAGCTGCGACCGAAGAAGGGCTCGGCCGTCGAGGTCGGCACCGTCCAGGTCAGGGCCGATGGCACCTTCTCGACGTCCGTGACAGTGCCGAAGAGCACTCAGCCCGGCAAGTACACGGTCGCCGTGTCGCAGGCGGACGGCGACGAGGCGACAGCCACGGTCACCGTCAACCGTGCGGGCGGCATCATCGGTGGCATCATCGACTGGCTGTGGGATCTCATCAACGGCTGGTTCTGACCTCGACAGGCGGCATGCCCGCCTGACACACAAGAAGGCCGTCGGGAGCGATCCCGGCGGCCTTCGTCGTGCGTGGGCGAGGTCGCCGTTCAGGCGGAGATGACCTCGACCTCGGCCTGAGCGAGGGCGGTCGCGAACGCCGATTCCGGGGGAGTGTCCGTCACCAGGTAGTCCGCGCGGTCCAGAGTCGTCACCTGGGCGAACAGTCGCCGCCCGAACTTCGACGAGTCCGCGAGGATCGCGGTGCGATCGGCGCGCTGGATCATCTCGGCCATCATGTTCGCGTCGCCCATGTTCGACGTCGAGAAGCCGGCCTCGTCGATGGCGCCGACGGCGATCAGTGCCAGATCGCAACGGATGTCCACCTCGGGTCCCCCCGGGGTCATCATGAACGTGACGGGTCCGGTGGTGGCCTGGGTGATCGCTCGCACAGCGCCGCCGAACACGTAGAGGTCGCGGAAGGCGGAAGGGGAGATCTCGGCGGGGATCCGCAGGTTGTTCGTCGCGATCGTGAGATCCCGATGGTTGCGGAGCGCCCGGGCGAGGGCCAGGGTGGTCGTGCCGGCGTTGAGCATCACGACTGCTCCATCGTCGATGAGTCCCGCGGCGAGGCGCGCGATCGTCTCCTTCTCCTCGGTCTGCATCCGCAGGCGGACGTCGAGCGCCCGGTCTTTCAGCTGCCCCTCCGCGCTGACAGCTCCTCCGTGTGTGCGGATGACGACGCCTTCACGGTCGAGCTGGTCGAGATCGCGGCGAATCGTGTCGATGGAGACGTGGAAATGCTCGGCGAGGCCGCCGACGGTCACCTCTCCCACCTGCTCTACATACGAGGCGAGATCCGCCTTCCGACCCGCCGGAAGGCGGCGCTTGGGCGACGGTGCGGTTGCTTCCATGCACCCATCTCTAGCACATACGAGCGAGAAATTCGGCAGAGTTCAGCAGAAAACTGCAGATTCGCTGCGGCGCGGATCGTGTCTGCAGCCCGCGCCGTGACGGCGATACGGGAACGAATCTGTGATTACATCCACCGAATAGTGCAAAGAAATGCTTGACGTTCCGGCAAATGAACGCATAACATTGCTCAAAACCGCATGAACAAGCATCGAAGCGCGTGTGCGGCACGATCTCGAAGAGGAGAAGTGATGATCACAGTGGGACGAGGGCGCCGCATTCTCAAGCTCGCCGGCGCCGCGACAGCAGCCGTGACAGTCCTGGCCGTGGCTGGGTGCGCGGCAGGCGACAGCGGAACCGACGGCGGGGGCGGAGACGTCACGATCGAATTCGCGCAGTGGTGGGAGCCGGAGCTCCCCGACGGCGAGTTCCGAGCGCTCATCGACGAGTTCGAAGACGCGAACCCCGGTATCACGGTCGAGCTCGTGAGCGGACCGTACGCATCGACCAAGGAGCAGCTCTTCGCCGGCGCGGCATCCGGCACCATGCCCGACGTCGTCGGCCTCGACGGCGCATGGGTCAACGACTTCGCGTCGCAGGGCGTCATCGCCGACCTGACCGCCCTCATGGAGGAGAACGACTACGACGACAGCGAGCTGGCGAGTCAGATCCAGGTCGACGGCAGCACCTACATGATCCCCGTCGTGAACTTCGTCTACCCGATGTTCACGAACGACACCCTGCTCGCCGACGCGGGCGTCACTGCTCCACCCACCACCCGTACGGAGTTCGCGGACGCAGCCTCGAAGGTCTCGGCCCTCGGTGGCGACGTCTCGGGTTGGGTCCTCCCCCTCTCGTTGGAGGCTCCGAACGGCGTGCAGAACGACGTCATGTCGTGGGTCTGGGCCTCTGGCGGCTCGATGCTCAAGGACGGCCAGCCCGATCTGACGAACGACGACGTGACCTCGGCGGTCGATTTCATCGGCGGCATGTGGGACGACGGCTCGATCGCCTCGGGCTCCTTCACGATGAAGGAGCAGGACAAGGTCGAGGAGTTCACGAACGGCCGCGTCGGCATGATGATCGACTCGCTGGCGCACATCAACCTGATCCGCGAGACCAACCCCGATCTGCAGTTCTCGATCTCGGCGCTTCCGGCTGAAGACGGATACGACGGCGAGCGGGGCATCCCGTATGCATCCTGGGGGATCGGCGTGGCCGAGAACTCGGAGCACAAGGACGCCGCGTTCAAGCTGGTCGAGTTCCTCATGAGCGAGCAGACCAACTCCGAGCTCTCGACGATGGCGAAGGCCTTCCCCGGCAACTCGAAGTCGGTCCCCGACTTCGTGAACGACGACGAGCTGTTCAAGCAGGCGTTCGACATCTACCAGGCGGGCTACCCGGCGAACGAGTTCACCGGACTCCCCGTCGCCGAAGAGCTGATGCGTCTGCTCGGTGAGCAGCTGCAGTCGGCCTTCGACGGGCAGCAGTCGATCGACGACGCGCTCAAGACCGCGCAAGGGGCCTGGGAAGCGGAGTTCTGATCCTCCGCCTCCCCACCTGAACGGGGTGCCGCATCGCGACGAGTCCGGTGCGGCACCCGACCAACCAAGGAGCACCGGTTCCCATGAGCCTGAAGATGTCAGACGACACCGAGGTGATCGTCACAGGGGTCGCGCTGTCGCGGCGACGCCGACAGCTGCGCAAGACCACGGAGTCGTACGGATTCCTCTCGCCGACGATCATCCTGCTGTTCGTGCTGATGATCATCCCGATCGTGATGGTGATCGGGTACTCGTTCCAGGACAACGTGATCCTGAACAAGTCGCCGGAGTTCGTCGGAATCCAGAACTATGTCGAGATCCTCTCGGATCCCGGTTTCTGGAAGGCGACGGGCAACACCATCCTCTTCACGGTGGCGAGCGTCGCAGCGCACCTCGTGCTGGGTCTCGCGTTCGCGATGATGCTCAACAGCCCCCTGCTCGGTCGGTTCTCACGTTCGCTCTTCCGGGCTCTCTACGTCTTGCCGTGGCTCTTCACCGTCGCGGTGATCGCCGTGCTCTGGCGCATGCTCCTCGCCCCGAACGGCGTGGTCAACTTCCTGCTCAACACCGACATCGAGTGGCTCGCCTCTCCGCAGCTCGCGCTGGGCACCATCATCTTCATCAACATCTGGGCCGGCTACCCGTTCTTCATGGTGAGCCTGCTCGCGGGCCTCCAGGGAGTTCCGGCCGAACTGCACGAGGCTGCGACCGTCGACGGCGCGAACAGCGTGCAGCGGTTCTGGAACGTCACCATCCCGCAGCTGCGTCCCATCATCATCAGCCTGGTGCTGCTCGACCTGATCTGGACCTCGCAGCAGTTCGCCCTCATATGGATGACCACGGGTGGCGGACCGATCGATGTCACAGAGGTGCTCAGCACCTTCACCTACAAGCTCGCCTTCGCCAAATACGACTTCTCGCTCGCGGCGACCTCCGCGGTCCTGGTCCTGCTGATGTCGATGGTGCTCGCCGTGTTCTACGTCCGTCACCAGAAAGCGAGGGACTGATCATGGCTCTCACCGCCCTCGCCCAGCGCCGTGTCGCCAAGACGGGCCTGACCATCGGTCTCATCATCGGCGCGGTCTTCGCCGCCGGTCCCGTGCTGTGGATGCTGTCGAGCTCGTTCAAATCGAACACGCAGATCTTCGAGCTTCCCCCGCGGCTGATCACCGACACGTTCTCGTTCGACGCCTACATCGCGATCTTCACGAACCCCGAGACCATGCGGTTCTTCCTGAACAGCTACATCGTGGCGGGGTCGGTCACGATCCTCACCCTGCTGGTGGCGATCCAGGCGGCCTACGCGTTCAGCCGGTTCGAGTTCCGGGGCAAGCGCATCCTGAACGTGGTGATCGTCAGCGTGCAGGCCGTGCCTCCGATCACGCTGTTGATCCCGTACTTCGGACTCATGGTCGCGCTCGGGCTGTACAACTCGTACCTCGGCCTGATCCTCACCTACATGGTGTTCACGCTGCCCTACGCGATCATCATGATGACCGGCTACTTCAACACCCTGCCGAAGGAGCTCGACGAGGCCGTCCGTGTCGACGGCGCCGGGTCCATGACCGCCCTCTGGCGGATCCTGGTGCCGATCTCGGTTCCCGGCATCGTCTCAGTCGGCATCTACACGTTCATGATCGCGTGGAACGAGTACCTGTTCGCGCTGACCCTGACCCGCACCATCGACATGCGCACGGTTCCCATCGGCATCCAGCTGCTCATGGGCCAGCACTCCTACGAGTGGAACCAGATCATGGCGATGAGCGTGCTCGGGTCCATCCCCGTGCTGATCCTCTTCCTCATCTTCCAGCGGTACTTCATCAGCGGTCTCACGGCGGGGTCCGTGAAGAGCTGACGTCGCGCCGACGGACAACCGACCACCACGAAACAGGAGAAAACACGTGCTCTACACCGGCAAATCCATCCTCGATGTCGCCAACGAGAACAACTTCGCCATCCCGGCGTTCAACATCAGCGACTGGGCGATGTTCAACGGGGTCATGGACATCAGCGAGCAGAAGGCCGCCCCGGTCATCATCGCGATCCACCCCGACGAGGTGTCTCACATCACCACCGATCTGATCGCGGCGATGCACTCCCGTGCGCACCGCTCGAGCGTGCCCGTCGCGATCCACTGGGACCACGGCGGCAGCTACGAGCAGATCATCACCGCGATCAAGGCCGGCTTCACCTCGGTCATGATCGACGCCTCGCTGCTGCCGTTCGACGAGAACGTGGCGCTTACCCGCAAGGTCGTCGATGCGGCTCATGCCGTGGGGATCCAGGTCGAAGGCGAGCTCGGCACGATCGGCGCCAACGACAGCTACGGCGAGTCGGGTGCCGCGGAGATCATCTACACGAACCCGGAAGACGCGGTGCGTTTCGTCGAGGAGACCGGCGTCGACAGCCTCGCCATCGCGATCGGCACCTCGCACGGTCTCTACCCGAGCGACAAGAACCCCGAGCTGCGTCACGATCTGCTCGAGGAGATCAAGGCCGCGGTCGGCATCCCTCTGGTGCTGCACGGCGGTTCCTCGAACCCGGATGCCGAGCTCCGCCGCGCCGTCGAGTTGGGCGTCAACAAAATCAACATCTCGAGCGACATCAAGGTCTCGTACCACAACCGCATGCGCGAGATCCTCGGCACCGATCAGCGTCTGCGCGAACCCAACGCGATCCAGCCGGCGGCCCTCGAGGCCATGAAGGCCACGGCTGCTGAGAAGATCGACCTGTTCGGCGCAGACGGCAAGGCGTCGCTGTACTGAACCTCGGACCTCGGAAGGATGATCGGCGACGTGGACAGAACGCTCGTACTCGGACTCGGCGGGACAGTCGACTACGAGCTCACGTGGGATTCGTCGGTGTTCGACAGGCTGGCGCACGCGCACGGTGTGCGTCGGCATGAACTGACGACCACGGCGCCGATCATCGACGAACGCTCGCTGCTGGTGGCGGTGCTCGCGTTCGTCGCCTCGGGAACCGGGGCGGAGCGGTTCGTCGCCTCGTCCGAGGTGATCGAGGCGTTCGTGTCGCACTTCGCGCACACGATCACGCTCGGAGGCACCGGGGTGCGAGCCGGTCTCGTGCTCGATGCCCTCGGCATCCCGAGCGTGCAGCACCTGGTGAGCATCGACGACAACGTGCGCCGGCTGCTTCCGGAGTCGATGTCGTACATCTGCTCGGCGACGGAGGACACCCTCGATCCGCACCTCATCGTGCAGTACCCGGTCGGCGCGCATGTGCGGCTCACAGACGGCGACGTCCTGTCGCCCGCACCCAACCGCCTGATCTTCGCGAACGACCCGCCGAATCGGCGCATGCTGCTGGCGCCCGACCTCGCCGACGCCCTCGCGGGTGCGGGAGTGTTCCTCGTCTCGGGGTTCAACACGATGCAGGATCATGATCTGCTCGAGCTCCGGCTCGCCGAGGTGCGAACGGCGATGCAGAGCCTGCCCGATGACTCCCTCGTCTACTACGAAGACGCGGGCTTCTACACTCGGAGCTTCGCCGAGACGGTCCGGGCTCGCCTGCTGCCGCAGATCGACGTCTACGGCATGAACGAAGACGAGCTGCAGGAGTACGTCGGCCGGTCGGTGAATCTGCTCGACCAGTCCGACGTCATCCGAGCCCTCCACGAAGCGCAGATGATCATCCCCACGCGCGCCCTGGTCGTGCACACACGCTACTGGGCGATCGCCACAGGGCCGGATGCCGGTCGGCACCGTGGCGCGCTCGACAGCGCCGTGCGTGTCGCCGCCACCCGCTACCGCATCGGCGACCGGCTGACCGAGCGCGACGTCGAGGAGACCTCAGACCTGCCCCGCCACGGGGGAGGGCAGGCGCTCGTCGCCGCCGTCGAGGATGCGCTGCCCGATGCCGTGGGCGTCGCGGCGTTCTCGCTCGATGTCGCATCGCCGACCACGGTCGGCCTCGGAGACACGTTCGTCGGGGGATTCCTCGCCGGAGCCGTGCGATCGAGGGAGACCGAGTGAATCCGATCCTGCTGCCGTCGAACCGACCGGCCGAGCGCTTCTACCGCGGGGGAGCGCGCATCAGCGGCTTCCGAGGAGAGCGGGCCTCCGCACCCCGCGAACCCGAGGACTGGATCGCGTCGACGACCACGGTCAACGGCGAGGCGCTCGTCGGACTCACCAGACTCCCCGACGGACGGCTGCTGCGAGAGGCGGTCGCCGACGACCCGATCGCGTGGCTGGGTGAGCGCCACGTCGCACGATGGGGCGCCGACACGCGCCTGCTGGTCAAGCTCCTCGACGCGGGGCAACGCCTGCCGGTGCACGCGCACCCGCACGACGACTTCGCGGCGACCCACCTCGGCACCGCACACGGCAAGGCGGAGGCCTGGTACATCCTGCAGGGCGGCACGGTGCACGTCGGACTGCGAGACGACGTCGCGGCCGACGTGCTGGCGGACCTCGTCGATCGGCAGGACTCGGCGGCGCTGCTCGACCTGCTGCACGCGGTGGACGTCCATCCCGGCGACGTCGTCTGGGTGCCCCCGGGTGAGCTGCACGCCATCGGCGCTGGCATCCTGCTGCTCGAACTGCAGCAGCCCGAGGATCTCTCGATCCTCCTCGAGTGGCACGACTACGCGATCGACGGAGCCGCGGTCGGTCACCTCGGACTCGGCTTCGAGGTCGCGCTCGCCGCGGTGAACCGCAGGGGGCGGTCGCGCAGCGACCTCGGAGAGCTCATCGGCCCCGCTCCGGCATCCGACTCGGTCTTCCCTCACCCCGCCGACGAGTACTTCCGTCTCGAGCGTGTCCCCGTCGACGGCCCGACCGTCATCGACCAGGGCTTCTCGGTCCTGATCGTGAGCGCGGGCGACGTCGTGATCGGAGGCGTCGAGCACCATACGGGGGCCACTCTCGTCGTTCCGCACGCGGCCGGAGCGCTCGACGCGACCGGAGTCGGCGAGCTGCTCGTGGCGCGCCCACCGACGCCCTGAGGCCGGAATCGACGCGGATTCCGCCCGGGTAGACTGGAGTCATGCCCGAACCGAAAGTCGCCAGCTTTCCGGCGATCCGTGGTGCGCTGAAGTTCTACCAGATCGCGTCGATCATCACCGGAGTCATGCTGCTCCTGCTGGTCGCCGAGATGGTGCTGAAGTACACGCCGATCCGACTCGAGCTCTTCGCAGGGGGATCCGGCGGTCTGCTGTGGTTCGCACCCGTGGTCGAGGGGCCCGAGGGCCTCGAATCGACCGGCGACGGACTCAACATCTCGCTCTCGATCCTCGTCGCGCACGGCTGGTTCTATGTCGTCTACCTCTTCGCGTGCTTCCGGATGTGGAGCCTCATGCGCTGGCCGTTCCTGCGCTTCATCCTGCTCGCGCTCGGCGGCGTGATCCCGCTGCTGTCGTTCTTCATGGAGGCCATCGTCGCTCGCGACGTCAAGGCCTACCTCGCTTCTAGGGAGGCCGCCTCGGCCCCCGCCCCTGCCACGGAAGGTGTCCGGTGACCGAACAGTCCGAGACCCAGCAGCGCCCCACGCTCGTCGTCGACTTCGGCGCGCAGTACGCGCAGCTGATCGCCCGTCGGGTGCGTGAGGCCGGCGTCTACAGCGAGATCGTGCCGCACACCGCCACGGCCGCCGAGATCGCTGAGAAGAACCCGGTCGCGATCATCCTCTCGGGTGGTCCGTCGTCGGTCTACGAGGAGGGCGCTCCGCGCCTCGACCCCGCGGTCTTCGAGCTCGGCGTGCCCACGCTCGGCATCTGCTACGGCTTCCAGTACATGGCGCAGACCCTCGGCGGCGAGGTCGCGAACACCGGCCTCCGCGAGTACGGCGCGACGGATGCCGTCGTCTCGGGTGACGGCGGCACGCTGCTCGGCGGCCAGCCGGCCGAGCAGAACGTGTGGATGAGCCACGGCGACCAGGTCGCCAAGGCACCGGAGGGCTTCGACGTGCTCGCCACGACCGATGCGACCAAGGTCGCGGCGTTCGCGAACGAGGAGCGCGGCTTCTACGGCGTGCAGTGGCACCCCGAGGTCAAGCACTCCGACCACGGCCAGCGCGTGATCGAGAACTTCCTGCACAAGGGCGCGGGTCTCGCATCCGACTGGAACAGCGGCAACGTGATCGCCGAGCAGGTCGAGCGCATCCGCGAGCAGGTGGGCGACGCCCGCGTCATCTCAGCGCTCTCCGGCGGCGTCGACTCGGCGGTCTCGACCGCCCTCGTGCACAAGGCGATCGGCGACCAGCTGACCGCGGTCTTCGTCGACCACGGTCTCCTGCGCAAGGGCGAGCGCGAGCAGGTCGAGAAGGATTACGTCGAGTCCACTGGCGTGCGTCTGATCACGGTCGATGCGGCAGATGTCTTCCTCGGTCACCTCGCGGGCGTCACCGACCCCGAGGAGAAGCGCAAGATCATCGGTCGCGAGTTCATCCGCGCCTTCGAGAAGGTGCAGCTCGACCTCGTCGCCGAGGCGAAGGCCTCGGGCGGCGCCCCGGTCAAGTTCCTCGTGCAGGGGACGCTGTACCCCGACGTCGTCGAGTCGGGTGGCGGTGCGGGCACGGCCAACATCAAGTCGCACCACAACGTCGGCGGGCTCCCCGACGACCTCGACTTCGAGCTCATCGAGCCGCTGCGGGCCCTGTTCAAGGACGAGGTGCGCGCGATCGGCCGCGAGCTCGGCATCCCCGAGGCGATCGTCGGCCGTCAGCCGTTCCCCGGACCCGGCCTGGGCATCCGCATCATCGGCGAGGTCACACAGGACCGCCTCGAGATCCTTCGCGAAGCCGACGCGATCGCGCGTGAGGAGCTCACCAAGGCCGGCCTCGACCAGGACATCTGGCAGTGCCCCGTCGTGCTGCTCGCCGATGTGCGCTCGGTGGGCGTGCAGGGCGACGGCCGCACCTATGGCCACCCGATCGTGCTGCGCCCGGTGTCGAGCGAAGACGCCATGACGGCCGACTGGACGCGTCTGCCCTACGACGTGCTGTCGAAGATCTCGAACCGCATCACCAACGGCGTCCGCGACGTCAACCGCGTCGTGCTCGACGTGACGTCGAAGCCGCCGGGAACCATCGAGTGGGAGTGAGCTCTTCGCTCGCATGACCATGAACGGGCACGGACCACGCGGTCCGTGCCCGTTCGCGGTATTTCGGGCAGGATGAGCGTATGACCAAGGCACGGACGAAGATCACGGTTATCGGTGCAGGCAGCGTGGGGGTGAGCGTGGCCTATGCCGCGTTGATCCGGGGGAGTGCGGCCGAAGTCGCGCTCTACGACATCGCGACGGACAAGGTCGACGCCGAGGTGCTCGACCTGGCGCACGGCACGCAGTTCACATCGGCGGCGGTGAGCGGCGGTTCTGATCTCGCCGTCGTCGAGGGCAGCGACGTGATCGTGGTGACGGCGGGGGCGAAGCAGCAGCCCGGGCAGACCCGCATGGAGCTCTCGGGCATCAACGCGCGACTGCTCGAGACGCTGATGCCGCAGCTGGTCGAGCGCGCTCCGGACGCGGTGTTCATCATCGTCACGAACCCCGCCGACGTGATGACGGTCGTGGCGCAGCGCGTCTCGGGGCTCGAGCCCCACCGGGTGTTCGGCTCGGGCACGGTGCTCGACACCTCGCGTCTGCGCTGGCGTCTCGCGCATCGCGCGAACGTGAGCACCGCGAGCGTGCACGCCGACATCGTGGGGGAGCACGGCGACACCGAGTTCCCGCTGTGGTCGAACGCGACGATCGGGTCGGTGCCGATCCTGGACTGGCCTGCCGACGAGCCGTTCACCACCGAGGAGCTCGACCGCATCGCGATCGAGGTGCGCGACGCGGCGTATGCCGTCATCCGCGGCAAGGGGGCGACGAACCTCGCGATCGGCGTCAGCTGCGCCCGGATCGCCGAGGCCGTGCTGCACGACGAGCGTGCCGTTCTTCCGGTCGCGACGGTGCTCGACGGCGAGTACGGCATCCACGGAGTGGCTCTGTCGGTGCCGTCGGTCGTGGGCGCGGCGGGCGCGGTTCCGCTCGCGGAGACACCGATGAGCGACCACGAGGAAGCCCTTCTGCAGGCCTCGGCCGACGCGATCCGCGTGGCGGTCGAGGAACTCGGCTGATCGGCCTCGAGAGACTCTCGAAGTTCTTTCGGCACGATGTCGATCTGAGGCATCCCCGTTCGACGTCTTCAATGAGAGGGTCGACAGGCGGCCCCACCACCAAGGAGAACACCATGAAGTACATGCTGATCATGCGCTCGAACGACGAAGCGGTCGAGGCGTACAAGGAGATGCCGTTCGAGCAGGTCATCGAGGCCATGGGCAAGTACAACGAGTCGATGATCAAGGCCGGCGTGCTGGCTGCAGGCGAGGGCCTGAGCGACGCCGCTGAGGGATTCGTCGTCGACTTCAGCGCCGAGACGCCGCTGATCACCGACGGGCCCTACGGAGAGACGAAGGAGCTGTTCAACGGCTTCTGGATCCTCGAGGTCTCGAGTCGTGAAGAGGCGGCGGAGTGGGCGAGCAGGGCGCCGCTCGGACCCGGGTCGTTCCTCGAGGTGCGACGCGTGACCGATGAGTCGGACTTCCCGGCCGACAACGAGTGGATCGATAAGGAGAAGGGCTGGCGCGAAGAGGAAGAGGCGTCGCGCACAGCAGTGAGATGACCGACACACCGCACCGCGAGACGGCTCGCTCCGCACCTGATGAGGGTGCGCGGCGAGCCGTCGCCGCCGTGTGGCGCATCGAATCGGCGAAGATCGTCGCGACGCTCACGCGCGTGGTGGGCGACTTCGGCCTTGCAGAGGACCTCGCGCAGGAAGCCCTGCTGGATGCTCTGCAACAGTGGCCCGTCGACGGTGTGCCTCGCAACGGGGCGGCCTGGCTCACGGCGGTCGCGAAGCGCAAGGCGATCGATGGCTGGCGCCGCCGCGAACGGCTGGACGACCGCATGGCCGTGCTCGCCCACGACCTCGAGCGGGAGCAGGCCGAGGCGGCGGACGCGCCCCCTTGGGACCCGGATGCCGTCGACGACGACGTGCTCCGGCTGATCTTCATCTCGTGCCACCCGGTGCTCTCGCGCGAAGCTCAGGTGGCGTTGACCCTGCGCGTCGTGGGCGGTCTGTCGAGCGAGGAGATCGCCCGGGCCTTCCTCGTGCCGACGGCGACCGTGCAGCAGCGCATCGTGCGGGCCAAGAAGACCCTCGCGGCGGCGAACGTCCCTTTCGAGATGCCGCCTCGCGAAGAGCACACGGCACGACTGGGAGCGATCCTGGGCGTGCTGTATCTGATCTTCAACGAGGGTCATGCGGCCAGCAGCGGGCCCGACTGGATGCGCCCTGAGCTGAGTCTGGAGGCGATCCGACTCGCACGCGTGGTGGCGGCTCTGATGCCGCGGGAGCGGGACGCGCACAGCCTCGTCGCCCTCATGGAGCTGACCGCCGCACGCTTCCCTGCCCGGGTGGACGCGCACGGCGATCCCGTGCTTCTCGCCGATCAGGACCGTCGTCGCTGGCATCGCGGCCGCATCGCCCGCGGGCGTGCCGCCCTGGGCGCAGCGGACGCCCTCGGCGCGGGTCGTGGCCCGTACGGACGTCAGGCCGCCATCGCCGAATGCCATGCGGTCGCCGCGTCGATAGACGAGACTGACTGGGATCGCATCGTGGTGCTGTATGAGGCGCTCGGCCGCATCGCTCCGTCGCCCGTGGTCGAACTCAATCGTGCGGCGGCCGTCGCGATGGCGACGGGGCCGGCCTCCGCCCTGCAGATCATCGACCGGCTCGCATCTTCGGGCGCGCTCGCGGGGTACCATCTTCTTCCCGCCACGCGGGCCGAGCTGCTGCTGCGGCTCGGGCGCGACGACGAGGCTCGCAGCGAATTCGCGGTGGCAGCGTCGCTCGCGGGCAACGATCGAGAGCGCGCACTGCTGCGGGCCAAGGCCGAAGGGCGCTGAGCACAACCCCTATACGCAGAGAACCGCCCCCTTCGCCAGCGACGCTGGAGAGGAGGGCGGTTCCGGTACTGCGGTGTGTCAGCTGCGGGCCTTGCTGCCGCGGTTGACGACCAGGCCGTAGATCAGCAGCACGATGATCGAGCCGCCGATGGCGAGGAGCCAGGTGCCGAGGTCCCAGAACTCAGTCAGAGGACGGTTCAGGATCAGGCTTCCGAGCCAGCCGCCGAGGAAGGCGCCGACGACGCCGAGCAGCAGCGTGATGAGCCATCCGCCGCCCTGCTTTCCGGGCAGGATCAGCTTTGCGATTGCTCCGGCGATGAGGCCGAGAAGAAGGAATCCGAGAAAGCTCATGTTCAGCTCCTTTATTTCGTGAGCCCCGGGGTGCCAGGGCTCGTGTTACCCATAGTGCCCTCCCAGCTGATTATCAGCCAACCCCTTGCGCTGTGGCCCCCGGATATGCAATAAGGCCCGCCTCCCAGGGGGAGACGGGCCTCACGGCGAAGCGATTCGCGTCAGTTGCTGCCGCGGACGATCGCGATCATGCGCAGGATCTCGACGTAGAGCCAGACGACCGTGACCATGATGCCGAAGGCGCCGAGCCAGCCGTACTTGCGGGGAGCGCCGTTGCGCACGCCCTGCTGGATCTGGTCGAAGTCGAGCACCAGCGAGTAGGCGGCCATGATGACGACCAGGACACCGATGATCAGGCCGAGCGGGATGCCCATGATCTCAGCGCTGTAGAGACCGAAGGCCTGCCCCTGGGGCAGCACGCCCGTCCACATCAGGACGAGGTTGAGCAGCGAGAAGACCAGGTAGCCGACCATGGCGATCATGAAGATCTTGGTGGCCTTCTTCGACGCGCGGATCTTGCCGCTCGCGAAGAGCGCCAGCGTCACGCCGACGACCGAGACGGTGGCGAGCGTCGCCTGGACGACGATGCCGGGCCAGATGACCTCGAAGAACGCCGAGATGCCACCGATGAAGAGGCCCTCGAACGCCGCGTAGGCGAAGATCAGCGCGGGGCGGACCTTCTTGCGGGACGTGAACGAGATCACCATGGCGAGGACGAAGCCGCCGAGCGCGCCGACGATCCAGGGCAGCATGTTCGGCTGGAACTGGTCGTAGGGGTTCTGCTCAGGAGCGACGACGCCGCCGAGCGTCACGAACCAGCCGACGGCGGCGGTGACGAGCAGGATGGCGAAGAGTCCGGCGGTCTTCCAGACGGTGTCCTCGACGGACATGCGGTCGGTCTCGATCGCGCCGGCGGGGGGAGCGGCGTACATGCCCTCCAGCTGCGCGTTGGCGGCGGCATCCATCGCTCCGTGCTGGAGCGACGCGGCCTGCGCACCCTGAGCGCCCTGCGGCGCACCCGGGTAGGTCGCGACGTTGCGCGGATCCTGCTGCTGGAACGCCGGGTTGTTGAAGGCGAAGTTGCTCATGTGGGCCTCACTCCAAAGTGGGTTGTAGGTCGCTTTCCTCCACGATACCCGGAATGCCGGGTCATCAGGGTGTCCTACGCTGAGAGCGTGCCCAGGAAATCGCCCCTCGTGATCGGGCACCGCGGTGCGCCCGGCTACCGTCCGGAACACAGTCGCTCCTCCTACGAGCTCGCCCTCGCGATGGGGGTGGATGCGGTCGAACCCGATGTGGTGGCGACGAAGGACGGCGTGCTCGTCGTGCGGCACGAGAACGAGATCTCGGGTACGACGGATGTCTCCGAACATCCGGAGTTCGCCGAGCGCAAGACGACCAAGCGCGTCGACGGTCAGGCGTTGACCGGCTGGTTCACCGAGGACTTCACATGGGAGGAGCTCTCGACGCTGCGCAGCCGCGAACGACTGCCAGAGGTGCGGCTGACGAGCGCGACCTTCAACGGCTCGCAGGCCATTCTGCGGCTCACCGATGTGCTCGACATCGTGCGCGCCGGGTCGGTCGAGCACGGGCGCGAGATCGGCGTCGTGCTCGAGGTCAAGCACGCGACGTACTTCGCGGGGATCGGCCTCGACCTCGCGCCGCTGATCGAGCGCGACCTGCGTGCTGCCGGATGGGCGGGCGGCGAGCTTCCTCTGATCATCGAGTGCTTCGAGTCGACGATTCTCGGCGACCTCAGAGCGCGGGGCATCTCCGCCTCGTACATCTACCTGATCGAGGCCTCCGGGCGCCCTTACGACCTTCTGGTCGCGCAGGGCAAGCACGCGCTGACCTACAAGGCCACGGTCACACCGAAGGGGCTCGACGGACTGGTCGGTCAGGTCGACGGCATCAGTGTGAACAAGCGGATGCTGCTCGCCGCCGGCAACTCGATCGTCGCCGATGCCCATGCCCGAGGGCTCACGGTCTTCACGTGGACCTGCCGCCCCGAGAACGCGTTCCTCTCGGCGGAGTACCGCGGTGCCGGAGGTAAGAGCGCCTACGGCGACTACGAGGCGGAGTGGGGCGCGATCGCGCGCACCGGCGTCGACGGGGTGTTCGTCGACCACCCCGATCTCGGTGTCAGCTTCTTCCGCGACTGAGGTCCTCGCTCAGAGGGTGCGGTCGAATGCGCCCTTGCGAGACACGATCTCCTTGCCGAGCGGCATCAGCGAGACGGGCACCATCTTGAAGTCGGCGATGCCCATCGGGATGCCGATGATCGTGACGCAGAGCAGCAGACCCGAGACGATGTGGCCGATCGCCAGCCACCAACCCGCGAGGATCACCCACAGCACGTTTCCGAGGAACGAGCCGACCCCCGAGGTCGGCTTGCTGACGATCTCGCGTCCGAACGGCCAGATCGCGTAGCGGGCGATGCGGAACGAGGCGATGGCCCAGGGGATCGTCACGATCGGGATGCACAGCAGGATGCCCGCCAGCATGTAGCCGAGGAAGAGACCGAATCCGGCGAAGATCAGCCAGATGATGTTGAGGATCGTTCGCACGTCTCGATCCTCGCACCGCAGCCTGAACATCTGCCGATTCGCTGTGTATCCGTTTCGGCCTCCCGTGATCCGGCGAGAACAGATGCGAGACTGCCCCGATGACCGGAATCATCGTCGACAGTGTCAGCAGATCGTTCGGGAGCGTGCAAGCGGTACGCTCCGCGACATTGCGCGCCGAGCCAGGGCGGGTGACCGGACTCGTCGGCCCCAACGGTGCGGGCAAGACCACGCTGCTGCTGATGCTCGCGTCGCTCCTGGCTCCGGACGCGGGGACGATTCGCATCGCCGGGGTCGACCCGTCGGAGGACCCGCTCGCGGCGAGACGGCTGCTCGGGTGGATGCCGGACGCCCTCGGCGCGTGGCCGTCGCTGACCGCTCGCGAGACGATCACGACGACGGCACGGCTGTACGGCATCCCGGTGCCGGACGCAGCCGCCCGGGCGGCGCAGCTGCTCGAGCTCGTCGGTCTGCGAGATCTCGCCGATTCTCCGGCCAAAGTGCTGTCGCGCGGCCAGAAGCAGAAGCTCGGCCTCGCCCGCGCGCTCGTGCACGATCCGCAGGTGCTGCTGCTCGACGAGCCCGCATCGGGTCTCGATCCGGAGGCGCGCATCCAGCTGAGGACGCTGCTGCGGAGCTTCGCGGCCGAGGGACGCACGGTGCTGATCTCGAGTCACATCCTGTCGGAGCTCGAGGAGGTCGTCGACGACGCCGTGTTCCTCGTCGCGGGCTCGGTGGTCGATGCCGCGCCGGGGCAGTCGACGGGGCGTGCCTGGCGCGTGCGGCTGCTGGGGGCCGATGCCGCACGTCAGAACGCGGACTCCTGGCAGGTGGCTCAGACCCTCGGACTGCCGATCGAGTCGCTCGGTGCCGATCGCGGGGGAGTGCTCGTCGGCTTCGACTCCGAGGAGGCGGCCGCACTGGGCCTGCGCTCCCTGGTGCAGGCGGGTCTCCAGATCTCGGAATTCGCCCCCGCGCAGAGCGCGCTCGAGCACACCTTCCTCACCCTGAACGACCCGGCTGCGGCCGCAGCGCGATCTGCGGCGCAGGCTCCTCCGACGGCGCCGCCCTCCCCGCCCGCAGCGACCGACAACGGGGAGGCAGGCGCATGAGCATCTCGAACATCCGCATCATCGCCCGTCTCGAACTGACGCAGAGACTCCGCAGCGTCGGCTGGTACGTGCTCCTCGGAATCTTCGGGGTGCTCCTTCTCGGCGTCACCGTCCTCGCATTCGCGGTCTACTCCTGGGCCGATTTCGTCGGCGCAGGCGTCTTCTCGATCGTCGTGAACATGGTGCTCCTGCTCGTCGTGCTCGTGTCGCCCACGCTCAGCGGCAACGCCATCAACGGGGATCGCGACGCCGCGACCCTGGCGGCCGTCCAGGTGACGGCCGCCTCGACCGGCGACATCATGCTCGGCAAGCTCGCCGCCGCGGTCGCGACGGGATTCGCGTTCCTGATCGTCGCGATTCCCTTCCTGGCGATCTCGCTACTGGGCGGCGGAGCGAATGCCGTGGTGCTGCTCGTCTCGCTGCTGGTGCTCGTGGTGGAGATCATCGTCGTCGCGGCGATCGGTGTCGGGCTGAGCGGCCTGATCGCCCGCCCGCTCTTCTCCGTCGCGACGACGTACCTCGTCGTCGCCGGCCTCACGATCGGCACTCTGGTCGTGTTCGCGCTCGGCGGCCTGGCGGTGCGGACCGACGTCGAGCAGCAGAGCCGTCCGTACGACGCGAACGGCATCGTGGACTGCGATTCCTGGGAGACCTACACGCAGGAGGTTCCGCGCTTCGACTACGTCTGGTGGGTTCTCGCCGCGAACCCGTTCGTGGTCCTCGCCGACGCCACACCGACCGAGTTCAACGCCGACGGCTACCCCGTCGACATGTTCGGGCAGATCAAGCTCGGGGTCCGCACGGCCCAGCAGCCGCCGGTCGAGCAGAGCTGGGACGAGTGCTCCAACGAGGTGTTCGAGTATCCGACCCCCGAGAAGATCATCGCCAGCACGGTCCCGAGCTGGTTCGTGGGCCTCGGCGTGCAGATCCTCATCGCCGGTGGGCTCTTCGCCGGAGCGTGGTCGCGCACCCGGACGCCGGCCAAGCGGCTGCCTCCGGGAACGCGCATCGCCTGACCGGCGACCCGCTGCTCGGATGTGAACCGCCACCGCTCGTTCACCATCCGTGCACCTGCGGGTCGTCGGGCGGCCATGCGGCATCGCTGATGTGGAGTCATACCCGTCTGATTCCCCCAGGAGCCCCATGTCCCGCTTGAAATCCGCGGCTGCGGTCACGACGGTCTGCGCGCTCAGCGCTGCCGCTCTGCTCGCCGTGCCCCTCGCCGCCACCGGAGCCGAACTCGGCATCCGTATCAGCGAAGTCGAATCCAGCGGGGGCGTTCCCGGAGACTGGATCGAGTTCGTCAACACCTCCGACGTCTTCGTCGATCTGAGCGGGTTCGTCGTGAAGGACGACGGCGACGACGAGTCGTACGTGTTCCCCGACGGTTCCCTCGTCGAACCCAGCGCCCACCTCGTGCTCGATGAGGCAGCGGACGGCGTCGGCGGTTTCGCCTTCGGTCTCGGAAAGGACGACCAGGTCCGCCTGTTCGACCAGAGCGCGACCCTCGTCGACGAGACCGCCTGGACCGCTCACGCCGCTGTCACCTGGGGTGCCCGCGAGGTCGCGGGCACGGTCGAGTGGGCCGAGACCACCGAGTCCACGAAGGGCGCGGCGAACGTGTTCGCCCCGGACGCTCCTGTCGGCGGTTCGATCGTCATCAACGAGGTCGATTCGCAACCCGCGGACTGGGTCGAGTTCCACAACTCCGGAGACGCCGCGCTCGACATCTCCGGCTATGAGATCCGCGACAACTCGGACGACCACCGCTGGCAGTTCCTGCCGGGGACGCAGATCGCCGCCGGCGGATTCCTCGTGGTCGAGGAGGGCACGATCGGCCTCGTCGACGGCGCCGAGACCGCGTTCCGCGACCCGATCGGGATCGGCAGCGCCGACCGCATCCGACTGTTCGACGA